>CACNCV010000010.1 GCA_902619105.1 uncultured Pelagibacteraceae bacterium | reverse complement strand
CCTGTGCTGGTGGGTCAGCCTTTTGAGTTTGCACTTGTGTTATTGTAATGCCCGTACCGTATTCGTCTAAAATTTCTTGTATAATTGATCTAGTTTGTTCCTCTATTTCTGTTCTTCCTTCTGTAAGAATAGATTGCAGGCCACCCTGCCCGATAGACTCTCTCATTGCAGTCTCTGCAGCACTTTTCACAGTAAGTTCGGGAGCTTGAACATTAAATAAAAACTTACCCGCATCATTGATTAACCAGAATACTGAAAAGTCAATATCAACAATATTTTCGTCACCTGTTAACATTAAACTTTCTTCTTCTACATCTCTAATAGCAGTGACTCTAGAATCTGGACTTTGTCTGTAACCAACATCTATTCTATTTATTTTGGTTACTTTGGGTGTGAATACACGCTCTATAGGATATGGTAAGTGATAGTTTAGTCCAGGTTGTGTGGTTTTGGTGTACTTTCCAAATTGTAAAACTACGCCCTGCTCGTCCGGTAAAACTCTATAAAAACCACTCGCAAGCCATATAAGTATTAATATACCAATGATAACCATTGGTCCTAGCTTTCCAAAAAAAGAACCTGGCATCATTCCTTTGAAGCGATTCTGTGCGTTGCGGATCACATCATCCATGTTGGGACCTGGACCACGCCTACCGCTTCCATTACCCGAAGAACCCCAAGGATCGTTATTGTTATTATCAGACCAAGACATATAATTTAGAATTATTACCTATATATGGTAAAAATGCTTAAAAGCAATTAATTACACTTATACTATGATATATTGTAATTAATTACGTAAATACAAGATCAAAAAAATGGCAGAAACTCTCGAAAATCAAGCTTTACACCTCCTTGGACAAGTTGTTAACGAAGATGCGGGAGAAAATATAGTGGCTCTGGGTATGGTTAAAAATGTATCTGTGAGTGAAGGAAAAATAGATTGTATTATTGAATTCAAAGAAAATGATCAGAAAAAAAATGAAAAAATTTTTGAGGATGCTCAAAAAGCACTTAAAGAGATTCCAGGTGTAACTAAAGTTAACATCATCACAACCTTACATAGGGAAAATTCAACACATGCAAATGGTGAAGTGAATTTAGACAACAAAACAAATAGTGTTGGCACTAATCAAATAAAATATATTCTTGCAGTTGCTTCCGGAAAAGGAGGAGTCGGCAAATCAACAGTCGCTTCGAATCTTGCGTGCGCGTTTAAATCACTTGGTTTAAAAACCTGTTTACTTGATGCTGATATTTATGGTCCATCAATTCCAAAAATGATTGGAATTAATGAAAAGCCTCATTCTGATGGACAAAAAATTGAAACAATCAATCGATATGGACTATCGACAATGTCTATGGGTTACATGGTCAATGATGAAAATCCCATCATCTGGAGAGGTCTCATGGTCATGAAAGCAATTAATGAAATGATTGATAAAGTAAATTGGGGGGCTGCAGATATTATGGTCATTGATTTGCCCCCAGGCACAGGTGATGTTCAACTGTCCCTGATTCAGAAACTAAAAATCTCTGGAAGTTTAATAGTTACTACGCCTCAAGATATTGCTTTAATTGATGTAATCAGAGGGTTAAAGATGTTTGAAAAAACTAAAGTCCCCATTCTTGGCATTGTAGAAAACATGAGTTACTTCTTGGCACCTGATACAGGCAAAGAATATAAACTTTACGGTGAAAGTAAAACAAATGAAGTTGCTGAAAAATATGATTATGAAATACTCGCAAATCTTCCTCATGATCCATTGCTTCTTGAGCAGTGCGAAAAAGGTCACCCTCTAACAGATTTAGTGCCAGATCACAAAGTGAGCCAAATGTTTATTGAATTGGCCGAGAATTTATTAAAACGATTAAAATTAGAACAATTAGCAAATACTAACTAATTTCAAACTTTCTTTGCAGTTCGCTCCATTCTCTTTTGGACAGACCTTCTTCTTCAAAAGACACTTTCTCTCCTTTTAGAAGTTTTTTCATTAGATTTACCTCTTTGGCGGAGAGTTCTGTTCCACCAATTCTATAATCTTCAAATGCTTCGTAAGTAAGAGGAACCCATTTTTTTACAATATCTAACATCGCATCCGCATAAACACGTATTTCATACTGTGCATGATCATCAGCTCTTAGAGCAAGAAAATGCAATAAATTATTCAGGTCAATCTTCCAGTACCATTGTGTATAAGTATTAAGGGTAAGATTCATTCTAGCCAGTTCTCTTGCAATCCCAGACTTACTTTCATCAATGATATTGCCCTCAGAGCTCTCATTTAATAGCGTTTCGTAATTAGAGTATGTTTGCTCAGCATCCTTTTTTAGTATTTGTATAACATTAGAGGCTTCATCATCTGTTAAGGCATCCCCTCTACCCTGATTATTGATCGCAGACTGCGCAGCTAGGTTTTCTGCTGATGGAATATAAAACTCTTTATCAAGAATTGAGTAGCGAGCCGAGTACTCATTAACATTTGCCGTTCTGTGTCGTATCCATTGCCGAGCTATGAAAATTGGCAGTTTAATATGAAATTTAATTTCACACATTTCAAAAGGGGTTGAGTGACGGTGCCTCATTAAATATTTAATAAGTCCTTTGTCATTTGAAATTTTCTTTGTGCCTTTTCCATATGAAACTCTTGCTGACTGCACTATTGAACTGTCATCGCCCATATAATCAATGACACGAATAAAGCCATGATCGAGCACTTCAATTGGCTTGTACAAAACTGCTTCTAATTCAGGGGCTGTAACACGAGCTGTCTCTGATATTTCAGACCTTAAGGCTTCAATTTCTTTAAGTTGTTCTTTGTTTACGGGCATTTTTTTGAATCAAATAATAAACACATACTATATTAAGATTACTCTCTTTAAAAAGTCTCAATATACAACTATATTCAGATTGCTGGGGATATCCCAGCTATAGGGATAAACGGCTTGCGTAATACCCATTACGGACCCGGGGGCGGTACCCGGCACCTCCACCATAAATTAGGGGGTGATATAGGATCGACGAATGCTTAAAGGTAAGTTTTTCTCTCGGTATTGTACCACCGTTATCGGGCTATTTTATAAATGCTAACGATGAATTAGCGCTCGCTGCTTAATCTAATTAGGTAAGCGCGGTTCGGGAGGCACCGGGCAACAGAAGTCTCCCACTTTTCGTCACTTGGCCTTTAAAAAACTTAAATCGTTACCATATATATATGTAAGGTAGTATACTACAATTCAAATGAGTCAAAAAACAAGACAAGAACAAGACAGTATCGGCAAAATAAAAGTTTCAAATAGTAATTTTTGGGGAGCTCAAACTCAAAGATCATTAAAGAATTTTAAAATTGGCAATAATTTGATGCCTATAGAGATTATACATGCACTAGTCACAATAAAAATGGCGTGCGCGAAAGTAAATCAAAAACAAAAGTCTTTAGCTCCTAAAATAGCAAATGCAATAATTAGCTCATCAAAAAATATTCTTGCTGGGAAGCATGATGATCAATTCCCTCTTTCGGTTTGGCAGACTGGATCTGGAACTCAAACTAACATGAATGTAAATGAAGTTATTGCTAATCTTGCCAATAAAAAACTTACCGGAAAACTTGGGACAAATAGTCCAGTTCACCCGAATGATCATGTCAACAAAAGTCAATCAACTAATGATAGTTTTCCATCTGCAATTAATATTGCAGCGTCAAAAAAAGTTACAGACGAACTTATTCCAGCTTTAACTGAAATGGAAAAAATTTTAGGTAGCCAGTCTAAGAAATGGAAAAATATCATTAAAGTTGGTAGGACACACTTGCAAGATGCAACTCCCTTATCACTTGGACAAGAGTTTTCAGGTTATCAATCTCAAATTGATATGAACATTAAACGACTGAAGACAGCCCTGACTAACTTAAATTATTTAGCCCAAGGGGGGACGGCCGTTGGAACTGGTCTGAATACAAAAAAAGGGTTCGATAGACTCGTTGCAAATGAAATAAGTAAAATTAATAAAATTAAATTTAAACCTGCAAGCAATAAATTCCAAGCCTTAGCCTCTCATGACTCTCTTGTAGAACTATCGGGAGTATTAAATGTTATTGCAACGGATCTTTTCAAAATAGCAAATGACATTAGGCTGTTAGCTTCTGGCCCAAGATCAGGTCTAGGAGAACTAAATTTACCTGAGAATGAACCTGGGTCATCTATAATGCCTGGTAAGGTAAATCCAACTCAAAGTGAAGCTTTAACAATGGCTTGTTTACAGGTTATGGGTAGTCATAACGTAATATCAATGGCAGGAACTCAAGGTCATTTTGAACTGAATGCATTTAAACCAGTAATTGGCTTTAACATAATTAATGCAATCAATTTATTATCCTCAGGGGTTACAAACTTTTGCGATAAGTGCCTAAAGGGAATTAAACCGAACTTAAGAAATATAAAAGAAGGTGTTGAGAACTCTTTAATGCTTGTGACTGCACTTGCCCCTGAGATTGGATACGAAAAAGCTGCAGAACTCGCAAAGCTTGCACATAAGAAAAATATTACGCTAATTGAGGCAAATAAAATCCTAAAATATATTGATGTAAGAAAGATGAAGTCTCTTCTCAATCCATCAAAAATGATTTCTTCTACATAGTTCGTTCATGCCCAATTCCAATAAGCGCACTGTCAAGATAGATGGCCACATTACAAGTGTATTTCTTGAAACTGAATTTTGGGAAGAAATATTAAAACTAAGCAAAAAAGAAAATACTACTCCAGATAAAATAATCTCAAAAATAGATAAGACGAAAAACACTTCCAATTTATCAAGCGCAATTAGACTATATGTTCTGAATCACTTAAAGGGTCAGTTATGACTGAAGTAAATTACCTAGAAAGTCTTAACCCACTACAATATGAGTCTGTTTGCAGTACCGAGGGTCCAAATCTAATTATTGCAGGAGCTGGAACTGGAAAAACTAAAGTACTTACTACGCGAGTTGCTCATATCATAGATAATAACTTAGCATTCCCCTCTCAGATTCTTTGCGTAACCTTTACTAATAAGGCTGCCAGAGAAATGTCCGAACGTGTTCAAAAACTGGTAAGTCAAAATATGGAAAAGATGCCTTGGATGGGAACCTTTCATTCAATTGGAGCAAAAATAATTAGGAACCACGCAGAGGTAATTGGTCTTAAACAAAGTTTTACGATACTTGATAAGGATGATCAGCTTTCCCTGATCAAGCAAATCATAAAGGCTGAAAACTTAGACCAATCTCAGTTTTCACCAAAATTAATACAATCTAAAATTGATCATTGGAAAAACAAAGCTCTTAATCCAAATGATATAAAATCTGAATCACTAGATAATTTAGTCGATGAAAAGAGTCTCTCTATTTATAAAATTTATCAAACAAGGTTGTTTGAAATTAATTGCTTAGATTTTGGTGACTTGCTTTTACAATGTATCAATCTTTTTAAAGTAACTGATATCCACAAACGTTATAGCAATAATTTTAAATATATTCATGTAGATGAATATCAAGACACCAATGCTGCTCAATATAAATGGCTTAAACTTCTTGGTTCTCAGCATCAAAATGTTTGTTGTGTTGGAGACGATGATCAATCAATTTATAGTTGGCGTGGCGCTGAAGTTGATAATATGCTTCGATTTGAAAAAGAATTTGAAAATGCAAAGGTAATACGACTTAAACAAAATTATCGATCAACAAACAATATACTTAAGTCTGCATCATCATTAATTAGTTATAACGAATATAGACTTGGCAAGGAGCTTGTTTCGGACCAAGGTGATGGAGAGCCCATATATTTACATTTAGTTAATTCAAGTAGAGACGAAGCCAATTTAGTTGCTCAGGATATTATGAGGTATAGTGACGATAACCCTGACCTGAATAATATCTCAATATTAGTAAGGGCAGTATTTCAATCACGTGAAATAGAGGAGTCTCTGATTAAATATTCAATTCCTTATCGTATTGTAGGTGGTATTCGGTTCTATGAGAGATCAGAAATAAAAGATGCTGTTTCATATCTCAGGCTGGTCTATGAAAGTCAAGACGATGTAGCATTTGAAAGAGCTTTAACAGTCCCTAAAAGAGGCATAGGAGAAAAATCATTTAATCATATTTTATCTTACGCAAAACAAAAACGAATTTCATTGTATCAAGCATCAAAAGAAATGGTTGATACAGATGAATTTACCAAAAAAATATCTGAAAGCTTAAAAGCATTCATTTCTGTTATCGATAGAGGAAAATCGTCAATCGATAATATGCAGTTTTATGACATTTTAAAAATACTGCTCGATGAGTCTGGTTATATGAATATGCTTAAAAATGATAAAAATGTCTCTGCCCAAACAAAAATAGAAAATATTAAGGAATTAATAATTGCAATGGAAGACTATA
>CACNCV010000009.1 GCA_902619105.1 uncultured Pelagibacteraceae bacterium | reverse complement strand
ATAAATCACCCTTTTCGACTTGTTGATCCGAGATAACAAAAATTTCTTTTATCTCAGAGTCTTCTGTTGGATAGATATCAACCACTTCGCCTCGATCAATCACTGCAGGAAGACTGAGTGAACTTCGCCATGGTACTAACATTGCTGCCAAAAATACTGAGAAAATAAAAATTGATCTAAAAAAAGTCCAATTAAAACGCATGTACCTTCTAAGTCCCCACCACTGTTTAATTTCTCTCCAAATTGGTAGTAAAATGAACCAAACAATCTCAATAATGAACAGAATTATGCCAAGAATTTTGAATGTTAAATAATAAACCAATAAAGCAATTCCAATAAATATGAAGAAGCGATATATCCATGTCATCCAAGCGTAAATGATGAAAGTCCACCGTCTTTGACTCATGAGTTGTTCCGGTGGTTGGAATTTAAATCCAAAGATCCATTCTCTAATTTGCCATCGACCTAAAGCAAAAGAGCGCGGTTGAAGATTTTCCGCTTTAAGAAAATCTGAGAGCACATAGTAACCATCAAATCGCATAAACGGGCTAATATTAATAAGAAGTGATGATATCCAGCTTGAAGTCGCAATAAAAAATGAAGCACTTTTGATAACCCCTTCAGGGCTTACAGCCCAAACAAATGTAGCAAGAAGGGCAAGATGCAATTCAGTCAACATGCCAGCAAAATTAATCAGCAATCGTTTTCTATGATCAGTTAATTTATATGCATCGGTTGTATCTGTGTACAAGAAGGGGAAAAAAACCAGCATTGCAAGACCAATTGAAGAAACTTTACATTTATAATAAGTGGCAACATATGCGTGCCCAAGTTCGTGCAAGGCTTTTACCAAAACAATCGTTATACTAAACAAAATCAAGCCATTAACATTAAAGAAATAAGAAAATGTTGTTAAAAATGTTTCATAGTTTTGGATTGTTAAAAAAATACCAATGACTCCCAGTATATAAATTATAAGTCTGCTGGTTTGCGATCCAAGAAACAACGCAAAAGGTAAACTGTTTTCAAGACCATTTCCTGGTTTGAATAAAGGGATTTTAAAGAACAAGTAATTATGAACAATTTTTAACAGCCAATGCTTGTTAAGCTTCTCTTTTTGAACAACTAAAGATTTAACTTCATCACCTGTTTTTTTAATAGTTAAATTATTGAGGTTTAAAAAACTAATAAATTCTTCAATTTCTTCTTGTGTTATAGAAAGATTACTTTTTTTTATTTTTTCAATAAATTCTGTTGTCTCAATTCCACTTGACCAATTTTTAAGAAGATCAAATGCTTTTTTGTTGATTGAAAAGTATTTATTTCTCAATGAGTCATAAAGAAGCCACGACGCTGAACCGTCTTCTTTCTTTGGTCCCTCACTTAGTTTCAAATCTTGTCGGATAGACGGTACAATCATTTATATTCCTAAAAACTGTCTGCTGATATTGATTGGAACTCTAAAAATATAATAAAAAAGAGATGTCCGATCTCCGTAAATTTTTGCTGATCCTCGTAATCCAATACGCGGTGGCTCAATGTTATCCTCAAGGCTAGCGTGTATTTTATAAGCTAAAATATTCTCAGCTGTTAATTCAGGTTTGTAAGAAGTTCTTAATATTTTTCCCTCAATTGAGCTAAGTGGGCTGCTGTCTAAAAAAACCTTAACTCTTGCTGATTTTTCAATAAAAAGTGAGTCTTTAGTTGGCAGGTAAATTAAGAATTCAACTTCGTTTGAATCGGCAATCGTTAATATCTTTTCACCTATATTTACAGGACGACCTTGCCAATCAATAAAATCTTCAACAACAGCAACTCCCGAAACCTCCGCTTTGATAACAGAATATTTTAACTGTTCCTCGGCATAAGCAACTTGCTTTTTCTTCAACGCAACTTCAGTTGATAGTTCAACAAGCTTTGCTTTTGCTTCATCGTTTGTAAAAGAGGATTGTTTAGCCCTCAGCAATTCTGCTTCAGCAACTTCTAATTCTTGTAAGTTTATTTCATATTGAGATTTAAAATTAAGATCATCTAATTTTACAAGCTCCATACCAATATCAACAGCATCATTTGTGTTAACTAATACTTTTTTCACTACACCATTAACTGGCGATGTAACAACTGATGGATTCTTAGCGATAACCTCAACTGGAGCTACTGCGGATATATTAATTGGCATAAACATTGCAAGTGCAATTGCTGATAATATTAGCCACTTTAACCAACCTGAAAAAATTCTACCAAAAAAGGATAAAATCGATCCTCGAGATAAAAATGAATCCAATGCATGACTGAATGTTTCAGCAATGTGTTGCAGCAGTTCTTTTTCTGTATTTGATACTTTAACAGATCGTACAATAATTAGAGAACCTAAATCGCCCTTTGTTCTTGAAATTAGTGGAACAACCATTAACTCGTTTGGAAAATTTTCAGGTAAGTCTAAATTTGAACCATCTTCTCTTAAATCACTAATTGAAACTTCTGAAAAGGCTCCCGTTTCAACCTTCTTTTTATTTATTAATCTTTCAACAAAAGTAACTGTCGGCGCAGTTCTATCAACGACTGAAATGTCTGAGATCGTTTGGACTTTTTGTCGGCCTGTAGCTGATCTCGTGAGAAAAAATAAAAAATTATAATCAACAACACTTCTTAACTCATTTGCACAAACGAATCCGAGTTCGGATAAGTTTTCTGCTGTCCGAAATTTTTTCTCAAGAGTAATTAATCTTGCTATTTTTATTGAAGTATTATCATTCAAAACGTTGCTGTCCCACTCATGCCTGGCAGTAATGTATCATAATTTTCATCAAATTTTGCAGTAATGTCGATGGTTTGGCTAACAGGATCAATATCAACGCCAATAGTATGAATTTTGGCGCTGTATGATTGCCCATTTTCATCAATGCTGATTTTCATTGGATAACCCTCAACAATCCAAGCCAGCCATTTACTTGAAACAATCAGTTTAGCCTCAAGAATTCCAGAACCAATGATTTCAACCAATGGCTGCTGCCTTTCAATGCTTTCAAACTCGTTTACAAAAACTTTAGAAACTTTGCCATCATATGGGGCTTTAATTACGCATCGATCCGTATTGAGTTTAGCAATCTGTAATTCAGCTTCTGCACGTTTTACATCGATTTCTGACAACTGAACCTCATATTCACCAATGGATCTCATCAAGGCAAGATCTTGATTACTCTTTAAAGTTACCCTTGCACTCTCTAATTGTGCTTCAACAACTTTTCTTTGTTCTTCAAAAAATGAGCAATCAAATTTAATTAAAATATCAGACTCTTTAAATTTTGATCCTTCATCAATTGGAATTGATTCAACTTTTGCAGCAAGTTCACTTGAGAGGGTTGCCTCTTCGGTCGCGGTTACTAAAACACGTGTGGAATATTCCTCTGCTGACAAATTATAAGGCAATAATATGCAGCACACTGTTACCGCAAATGTTACAATTTTGTTCATAAAGGTATTTATTAACTTACTAGAGATACAATCTTTTCGCCATAGCTATCTGCTGCTTTAGCATGTAGCTTTAATTGTTCATCAAGTGGAATGAAAGAGATTTCATCGTTTGTTTCAGAATTTTCACCATCTGACTCGTTTTCAGTTATTTCATTAAGATCAATCTCAACTTCAATAATTCTTTCTTTTCCATCTTCGTCTTCAGCAATAATTTTCAGTTCAAGAACTTGGAGGCTTTCAGTTAAAAATGCTGGAGCTGCAGAGCCTGTTCTACCTTTTGAAGGGTCGGCTGCTATTTTCCCAGTTTCTGGATCAATTGTAATCCAATCAGGTAGTGTGCCACCACCTTTGAGCTCAGCTTTGTACATTTTTACATTTGATTGATTGTCATCAATCACATCGACTGTAAATTGACCTGCATCCATTTGAAGACCGCTTAATTTCATTGTGCCTTCAAAATCTGTTTGGGCGTTCAAATTATTATTTGCTGTATTACTTGATGAATTATTATTCTCTCTGATCAGATTTACGTTTGCATCATTATCAACAACAACCCTAGTCTGATCACCAAGGCCTCTGGTAAACTCTTGGTCACCCTTAATCTTTGCTTTATCTAAGACAATATTAATATCACGTGTGTTACCATCTTTATCTAAAGCCACTAACTGAACTTCAACTTCTTCAACACCGTCGGGCATTTCAGCAGTTGTCTCACCAGTTTCTGGATTTACCTTAATCCATTCAGGTAATGCATCACCATTTGAAAGTTGGCCAGAATACAATTCAACATTTTTCTGGTTATCGTCATTTAATTTAACACCCACTCTCAGATCAGTATCTTCACTGCCAGTTGTCTCATTTGCAACTGCATCCATCAATCGAAGACCACCGTTAAACTTGAGTGGTTTGGTTAGAGATGCAGTATCTGCAATTGAAATAGTATCAAGAGTGAAGCCTTCATCATCAATAACAATATTCGCCTCATTAACTACTTCTTGAATTTTTGCAGGCTTAATTTTAATAGGCTTAGGAGGTTCTGGTGGCAGGTCTGGTGTATTATCATCTGATTCCATAATTACATTAGGAATAACAGTGATGGTGAAGGTATGATCTGCATAAAGTCCCGCGCCATCGATTGCTCTAATTGTAATAGTGTATGTGCCTGGCGTAGTTAGTCTTCCAGTAAGTTTATTTTCTCTTAATGAAAGCCCATCCGGCAGACTTGTTTCTGCTTCTGTTTCGGGATCAATAATTTTGTATTCAGCTATGTCGTAAATTCCTCTATCAGGGTCATCAAAAATTTGTTTGTGTCTTATTACAAGTTTTTGTCCAGTAACTACAGTTGGAACCGTTACTGGATTAATAACTTCAGGAGGATCATTGACTCCAGTGACGGTAATGGCGATCTGTTCCTTAACAGGAGTTTCCCCGTCTGTTACTTCATAAGTAAAGTATTCCGTTGCAGTTTCCCCTGGATTTAGAGACTTTGCATTATTGGCTTTATACTCATAGCTTCCATCAGAATACATCGTTAAATCACCATATGTTCCTGATAAGGCAGTACCAGTTTCCCCAGGTGTAGGTGTATTTACTGTTCCACTTGTACCAGTGCCAGACTCTTCACCTGTTCTTATAGAATGTACAGATAAGGTATCACCATCTGGATCAGTATCATTGCTTAATACGCCTTTTGAAGCATTTTTTGTTCCAGTTGCTCCAGCATCGATTGCAAGAGTATCAGCATTTGGCTCTGGTGGGTCACTTTTACCAGTAACTGTAATTGCAAGCACACCAATATCCTCATTAGTTCCATCTGATACAGTATAGTTGAAATATTCTATTGCGCTCTCTCCTCGTTTAAGTCTATCTGCTGCAGCTTGATCAGCAACATAACTATAGCTTCCATCAGCATTAAGAGTAAGAGTACCATATGTTCCTACAAGTCCAGAACCTAGTGTACCTGGGTCACCGCCACCTTCTGATTGCCCAAGTCTAATTCCAGTAATTGTTAATGTTTCTCCATCTGCATCTGTATCGTCTGCATTAAGAGCAAATGTTGTATTAGCTGCTCTTGTAATTGTCTCACCTTTAGGAACAGTATCAGTATCGTCAACGGCTACAGGATCATTATCGTTAATCCCTGTAATTGTGAACGTAAGATTTGCTGTTGACGTAGCCGTTCCATCACTCACAGTATACGTGAATGTATCTGTTGCTGTTTGTCCAGTAACAATTTCATCAGATTTTGTTTGATCAGCAACATAGGTGTATGATCCATCCGCATTCACTGTCAGTGTTCCGTATTCACCTGTTAATGACGCGCCTACTGTACCAGTCGTCCCTGTACCATCCTTTGAACCCGTTCTGATACCAGTTATTGTAAAGTTTCCACTTGTATCATCTCCATCAACATCCGTATCATCGTGGTCTAATTCTTGCGGATCACTTACTGTTCGACTAATAGTTGCATCCTCATTAACGCTATCGGTATCATCAACGGCAACAATTGCATCATTAGCTCCATTTATGGTTATTGTAAGTGTTGCAGTAGATGAGTTTTTATCGTCATCATCCTTCACAGTATATGTGAAGACTTCAGTAACAGAGTCACCCGCGTCTAAAGCTTCGGCCGCAGCCGTATTTGCTGCATATGTGTAACTACCATCAGCAGCTACTGTTAATGTACCATAAGTGCCTAATACTCCAGCTCCTGCTGCACCACTATTGCTTGTGCCATTTGAGGACACATTAGTAACTGCAAGACTTTCCGTATCTCCACCAGTATCGTTTGTTAATACTCCACCTGCCGCATTGACTGATAATGTCTGACTTTCAGTTGCAGTAGCCGTATCTGCTGAACCGACAGGACCTACACCTTTAACGGTAATTGTAAGTGTTGCTGTGTCTGTTGTACCTGCACCATCACTTACTGTATAAGTGAACACGTCAGTTGCTGTCGCATTTGCTGCTAGCCCGTCCGCACCACTTTGATTTGCTGCATATGAATAACTACCATCTGCATTTAAAGTTAGAGTACCATAAGTGCCTGCAAGACCCTGACCTAAAGTTCCACCTTGAATTGCTGAAACAACAAGACTTGCATCTCCGTCTGCGTCTGTATCATTTGCTAGAACATCCCCTGTGGTATCACCGCTCTCATTATTATTATTGCTATCAGAACCAGTTACTGCAGAACCGCCATCTGAAACACTTAAAGTCGCATCTTCGTTAATGTATCCTGTATCATTCACTCCAACTGGATCATCGTCAGCGCCAATTATTGTAAAGGTTAGTGTTGCCGTATCCGATCCACCATTTCCATCACTTATTGTATATGTAAATGTTTCAGTTCCAGTATCACCTGGATCAAGTGCGTCAGCTGCTGCTTGATCCGCTACATAACTATAACTACCATTTGATTGAATTGTAAGCGTACCAAAAGTACCTGTCACAGCACTTCCTACTGAGCCGCCTGAAATACCAGAAACAGTTAAGGTATCACCATCAGCGTCTGTATCACCCACCAAAACATCGCCTGTTGTATCGCCAGTTTCATTGTTGTTATTGCTATCAGTACCTGTAACTGCAGAGCCCCCGTCTGCAACAGTTAGTGTGCCATCTTCAATAATGACACCCGTATCATTTGATGCGACTGGTGCTGTGTTATTTGATCCTGTGATAGTGATCACTAGGGTTGCAATGTCCGTATCTCCGCTAT
>CACNCV010000008.1 GCA_902619105.1 uncultured Pelagibacteraceae bacterium | reverse complement strand
TACATCACCTAATTTTCCAGTAATAGTCATTCGGCCTTTTCCAGGCATTATAACCGACTCTATTGGCAATATATCACCACCAACTTCTGTCCAAGCAAGTCCTGTAACTATCCCAACCTGGTCGTCGTTATCAATTTCACCAAATTTAAATTTTCTAACACCTGCAAACTCATGCAGGTTATCTTCGTTTATTGTTAGTGATCCAATGTCACCTGCTACAATTTTTTTGACTGTTTTACGAGCGAGGTTAGCAAGTTCTCTTTCTAAACTCCTTACACCTGCTTCCCTAGTATAATATCTTATTAATCCAGTTATCGCACTATCATCCAGAATAAGTTCACCACTCTTTAAGCCATGCTTCTCTAACATCTGTGGTGCTAAATGTTGTTTTACAATTTCTACTTTTTCATCTTCTGTATAGCCTGCAATTCTAATAATTTCCATTCTGTCTAAAAGTGCAGGAGGCATTCTTAATGTATTAGCAGTTGTAATAAACATTGTGTCGGACAAGTCATAATCAACTTCCAGATAGTGATCGTTAAATGAATTATTTTGCTCTGGATCAAGCACTTCCAATAAAGCTGACGAAGGATCTCCTCTGTAATCAGCTCCTAACTTATCAATTTCGTCTAATAGAAATAATGGATTAGATGATCCTGCTTTCTTCATCATTTGGAGAACCTTTCCTGGTAAAGATCCTATATAAGTTCTTCTGTGCCCTCTAATCTCAGCCTCATCTCTAACTCCACCGAGTGACATTCTTACAAATTTTCTTCCCGTAGCTCGAGCAATTGATTTGCCCAAGGAAGTTTTACCTACACCTGGAGCTCCAACTAAACATAAAATTGGACCTTTCATTTTCTTTATTCTTTGCTGTACAGCCAAATATTCAAGTATTCTCTCTTTAACTTTTTCAAGACCATAATGATCCTCATTAAGAACACTTTCTGCAAATTTAATATCCTTCTTAACTTTGGTTTTTTTACCCCAAGGAATTGTTAATATCCAATCTAAGTAATTTCTTATAACACTGGATTCCGCAGACATTGGACTCATTGATTTCAACTTCTTGATTTCAGAGAAGCATTTTTCTTTCGCTTCTTTTGAAAGCTTAGTATTTTCGATTTTTTCCTCATATTCCTGAATATCATCCTTACCATCATCACCTTCACCAAGTTCCTTTTGGATGGCTTTCATTTGCTCGTTTAGATAATATTCCCTTTGAGTTTTTTCCATTTGATTTTTTACACGACCTCTAATCTTTTTTTCAACTTGCATAACATCGAGTTCTGCTTGAATAAAATTCATTATCTTTTCAAATCTCTCAGTGAGGTCGATAGCTTCCAATATCTCTTGCTTATCAGACAACTTAATTGACAGGTGTGATGCAATTGTGTCACTCAACTTAGCTAAATCATCAATTTCATTTATTGTTCCAATTACTTCGGGTGGAATCTTTTTATTCAAATTTACATATTTATCAAAAAGATCTGTTATTGATTTAGATAATGCTCTTAATTTTTTATCTGAGCTATCATTGTTCTCATCAATAAGATCAATGTTGGATACTAGATAATCTTCATTATCAGTAAACATATTAATCGAAGCTCTTTGCAGTCCCTCAACAAGAACTTTAACTGTACCGTCAGGTAATTTTAATAACTGTAATACATTTGCAATTGTTCCAAAGTCAAACAGATCGTCTTTTTTTGGGTCATCCACTGAAGCACTTTTTTGAGTGATGAGCATGATCCGTTTGTCACCAGCCATCACTTTTTCAAGCGCCTTGACTGATTTGTCTCTACCAACAAACAATGGAACCACCATATGAGGAAACACAACTATGTCTCTTAATGGCAAGACTGGAATGTTATTTTCAATCATATTCGACTCGATAATCCTTTTATCAATAAGATGATCAATACTAAAACTAGTAAAGTTATTTATTTTTCTACTACTCTTTAAATGTGTATAAATTCCTAATTTTCAAGGAATAAAAGATTTGCCAGCTAAGCGCTTGTTTCTGAAGCTTTTTTGCCGTCTGTGTAAGTGTAGAGCGGACGAGCACGGCCCTCTGCGACTTCTGCATTAATCACGACCTCTTCAACGCCTTCAAGGGATGGTAATTCAAACATAGTATCGAGCAAGATACTCTCTAGTATAGACCTAAGTCCTCTTGCACCTGTTTTTCTCTCAATTGCTTTTTTTGCGATAACACTGAGAGCTTCATTTGAAAGTATTAGTTTAACATCTTCCATGTTAAATAATGTTTGATATTGTTTCACCAGTGCATTCTTAGGCTCTTGAAGAATTTTTACTAGTGACTCTTCGTCTAAGTCTGTAAGAGTTGTGACAATAGGAAGTCTTCCAACAAATTCAGGTATCAGCCCATAACTCAATAAATCTTCAGGCTCCAAATGTTTTAGACTGTTCCCTCCAGATTTCTCCTCATAGCTTTTCACATTTGCTTGAAATCCAATACCTGACCCTTTTGATCTTTTGTTAATTATTTTGTCTAACCCAGAAAAAGCTCCACCACATATAAATAAAATATTTGTCGTATCCACTTGTAAAAATTCTTGCTGTGGATGTTTTCTTCCGCCTTGTGGTGGTACACTAGCAACAGTTCCTTCCATTATTTTAAGTAATGCTTGTTGTACACCCTCACCTGAAACATCTCTTGTAATTGATGGGTTTTCAGATTTTCTACTAACTTTGTCAATTTCATCAATATAAACTATGCCTCTTTGTGCCCTTTCAACATTATAGTCAGATGCCTGTAATAATTTTAAAATGATATTCTCAACATCTTCTCCAACATATCCAGCCTCAGTAAGAGTTGTGGCATCTGCCATTGTAAATGGTACATCTAAGATACGTGCTAGAGTTTGGGCCAATAGAGTTTTGCCACAGCCTGTAGGTCCAATTAAGAGAATGTTTGATTTCGATAACTCTACATCTGACTTGAAATTGGAATGCTCAATTCTTTTATAATGATTATGCACAGCAACAGACAAATTGTACTTGGCATCTTTTTGTCCTATTACGAACTCATCTAAAGTTGCACAGATTTCTTTAGGAGTTGGAATTCTACTTGATGATTTTGCCTTGGTTTCCTTATTCTCTTCTTGAATGATATCGTTACATAACTCAACGCACTCATCACATATGAATACAGTTGGCCCTGCAATCAACTTCTTTACCTCATGCTGACTCTTACCGCAAAAAGAGCAATAGAGCGTATTCTTGCTTTTATTATCGTTATTATTTTCACTCATAATTCAAGTTTTTATTAATCTGCGAATCAATAATTACTAAGAAAAACATTTCTGTAGAAAAAAAACAATTAATTTAAAAAAAAAGTGTTTATAAACAGTGGATTAAATTGACTATTTGAGGCTATTTCTCAGTTTTTGGCTCAACTCTTTTTTCCTGAATGCTATCAATTATGCCAAATTTCTGAGCCTCTTCCGGTGACATAAAATTATCTCTTTCAAGCGCCTCTTCGATTGCTTCAACGGGTTGGCCTGTATGTTTTGCGTATATTTTGTTTAAATTTGCTTTCATTGCCAAAACCTCTCTCGCATGAATTTCTATATCAGTTGCTTGACCTTGAAAGCCAGCAGATGGCTGGTGCACCATTATGCGGCTATTAGGTAAAGCATACCTTTTCCCTTTTTCACCTGCCGCGAGTAAGAATGAGCCCATTGAAGCAGCCTGTCCAAAACAAAGAGTTGAGACTGGAGACTGTATAAATTGCATTGTGTCGTAAATTGCCAATCCATCACTTACAACTCCACCAGGTGAATTTATATATAATGATATCTCTTTTTCGGGATTTTCAGATTCAAGAAACAAAAGCTGGGCTGAAACTAAAGAGGCCATGTGATCGTTAACTGGCCCGACTAAAAATATTATTCTTTCCTTTAATAATCTTGAATAAATATCAAAAGCACGTTCCCCTCTTCCCGTCTGTTCAACGACCATTGGAACCAATTGATCAAAAATTTTATTATCAATCATTACTACTTCTTAGTTTTTTTCTTAACTGTCTTTTTCTTTGCCGTTTTTTTCTTCACTTCAGTATTTTCAACTGAATTGGCGTTATTATACATCTTGATAAACGAATCAACATCAACGTCCTTTTTTTTCAATTTAACCTTCGACAGTATAAAGTCTACAATTTTATTTTCATATAAAGGAGCTTGAAGTTGCATCGCTGCATCCTGATTATTTCTATAATAATCAATCACTTTTTGTTCTTGTCCTTTAAAATTGCCTGCATATTCAAAAAGGGCTTTATTCATCTCTTCTGGCGTCACTGAGATTTCATTTACTTTCCCAACCTCTTGAAGAATTAATCCCAATTCAATTCTATTTTTTGCATCTTCCTTAAATTTAGTCTCGTTATCAGGAGTTAATTTTTTATCTTTAATTTCCTTTTGATGATCTATCGATGATGGACTTTGTGAATTTAAATAATTTGCAGATAAGTTCTGAAATTCAACATTTATAAGATCTTCAGGTAACTCAAATTTGTGCGCTGACTGGAGCTTTTCAAAGAGTACTTTTTTATCAAGATTTTTTGTTAGATCTGAGTACTCACTTTGCATTTGATTTTCGACCTTATTTTTTAGATCCTTTAAATCAGTTGCGCCCATTGATTTTGCTAATTCATCATCTACCTTTGACTCAACGGGTGAACTAATTTTTTTAATGTTGCAATCAAACACAGCATCAGCATTTTGTAATTCTTTTGCTGAATAATCTGCAGGAAATTTGACGTTTATCTTTTTACTATCTCCACTCTTTAGACCCACAAGGCCATCTTCTAAATCCTTTATGTATCGTCCAGAGCCAATTACAATTGTCTGGCTTTCTGCTTTACCTCCATCAAAATTCTTACCGTCAATGGTTCCTTCATAATCTAATAACACAGAGTCCTCTTTCTTGGCCTTGTAATCACTGCCTTGCTCTTTATATGTTCTTTGAGATTTAGCAATTAGCTCTATTCGTTTATCAATTTCTTTTTTATCAAGCTTTACCGACGTTGATTCAATTTCTATTTTACTGAAATCGGCTAACTTTATTTCCGGAAAAACTTCAAACTCAATTTTAAAAGTTTTATCAACATCTTTTTTTTCTTGTTCTTTATCTTTGTAATCAACTTTAGGCTGAGAAACAGGACGATGCTTTCCTTCTTGAATTATTTTTGAGACATTTTCATTTATTACAGCATTTAAAACCTCATTATTAATCGCATCACCATGTTTTTGCATAATAATATTATTTGGAACTTTACCTGGTCTAAAGCCATCAATTTTTACTGATTTTTTTACTTCCTCAATCTTAGACTCTAGCTTTGCGTTAAAATCTACAGATGCAATTGTAAACTCATAAGCTCTTTTCAAACCCTTATTCAATACTTCTTTATAACTCATATTATCTTCTTACTAACAAATTGGTGCGGATAGAGGGACTCGAACCCCCATGAGTTGCCTCACTGGTACCTAAAACCAGCGTGTCTACCAATTCCACCATATCCGCGATTAATAGAAAATGCAAAATAGACTATTTCTCAGGAGTTTACATCTATTTTTTTGTAAATTAATTATTTTTACAAACAAAATAAATAGACGGCGACAACATTTTTGGCACGAATTTATATGGAGATGTCAATATTACAGAAACCTCGTAATTTTTATTTATCAGTTTATGTAATTTTCTCCAATCAAATCCTCTGTGCCCAGCTTTATGTTCTCTAACAAGGTGAAACATACCAATTCCAGAAAAAAAAGTATCCTTCAAATTGTATTCTTTGTGTCTATCATAATTTATTAGTGCACTATAAATATTTTTAACCCAGACAATTGGCCCGACCTCATTCGGAACAGAGGTGAAAAAAATATCCGGCCTCACTCTTCCAATTTCAGTAATCAAATCTGTTATTTGATCATCTGGAACATGTTCGAAGGTTTCAAGAGATACAATTATATCAGCCCGCTTAAATAATTCTGATTGATTTTGAGCATAATCATTTATGAAATTGAAATTGTTATTTTTATTTTTCATGGATTCTAAATGATCTGTAAATCTAGGTGATTTATCGATACCAAAATATTCAATATTGAATGATGAATTTAATATTTCAAATAAGTGTGCATGGCCACAACCTATGTCTACTATATTAATTTTTCTGTCGATTGATTTCTGATAGTCTTTGAATATTTCATAAATATATTTATATCGAATACTGTGCAAGTAACGATTAATAAAGTTAAGATTTTGATTATTTAAGTATTGATCGAATTTTTTTTTTTTATTTATATTCATTTTTATTTAGAAACAAAATGATATTAATGTTAATTTTAGTCAATAAATAAAATATTTATTTACCAATTAAATTGTTATAAATTTTATATTATGCTTCTAGTAACCGGTTGCTCGGGACCTTCTGCGAAATATTTTTTTGAAAAACTTAGTCAGAACAATTATAAACATCCGATTAGGTGCATTGTTAGAAAATCCAGTAATATAGAGCATTTGAAAAAATATGATCTTGATTTGAGTTTTGTATATGGCGATATGAGCGATGTGGTTTTTTTAGCAAATTCAATGAAAGATATTGAAGTTGTATTGCACATTGCAAACATTAAATTTTCTCAAAACATAGTCAATGCTGGCTCAAAAGTTGGGGTAAGCTGGTTTATATGTGTTCACACTGCTGCAGTTTATTCTAAATATGAACAACTTAGTTCAAATTATATTTCTATTGAGAAAAGTCTGCTGACAAATCGTTCTCAAATAACAATACTAAGGCCATCTCTGATATACGGAACTGGCGAAGACCCTCTAACAGGCGGTGATAAGAAAAGAGATAGAAAAATATGGAAAATTATTAAATTCATACAGAAATATAATTATTTTTTTGTATTTGGCTCAGGTAAGACATTATTACAGCCAGTACACTGCAAGGATCTTGGTGAGGCTTACTATTCTGTACTTTTAAACAAAAAAAATACTATTGGAAAAAATTATAACCTTTCAGGACGAAATAAAATCTCATATCTATCAATGATAAAAACTATTTCAAATTATTTAGAAAAAAAAATTATAATAATACATATTCCAATTTGGTTATCATTTATAATTGTCAAAGTATTAAATATTATACCTGTTATAAATATTTCTATTAATACTGAGCAGATAGTAAGAATGAATGAGGATAGAGTATTTTCATGGCAAAAAGCTAATAAAGATTTTTCTTATTCACCATTAACTTTTGAAGAAGGTGTAAAAATGGAAATAGATAAATATCTTAATAAAACATGAAAAAGAAAATTGTATTTTTAGATAGATCAACATTTCCTAAGACAATAAAGATACCAAAAGTTCAATTTAAACATAAGTGGATTAATTTTAACCACACAACTCCTTCCCAAATAGTTGATAGAATAAAAAATGCAAATATTGTTATTACTAATAAAATAGAACTTAATAAAAATAATTTATCTGGTGCAAAAAATTTAGAACTAATTGCGATAACTGCCACGGGAACAAATATAATTGACTCTGAGTACTGCAGAAAAAATAACATATATATATGCAATCTAAGAGGCTATGCATCTATTTCAGTTGCTGAGCACGTTGTAACTCTTATGCTTTCGCTTTCTAAAAATATTAAAGGTCTTGAGAAAGATATAGGCGGAAGACTTTGGCAAAAAAGAAAGGTGTTTGCATTACTTAGCAGAGAAATAAATGACCTACATGGAAAAACATTGGGTATCATTGGCAAAGGTTCTATTGGTATGAAAGTTGGAAGAATAGCTAAAGCGTTCGGAATGAATATTAGTTATTTTTCAGTAAGAAATTATAAAAAAACTCAATTTTTAAAATTCTTATCATCTCTTGATTATTTATCTATTCATTGTCCTTTAACTGATAAAACAAAAAATCTGATAACAATTAAAGAATTAAAAAAAATGAAAAAAAATTTGATCCTAATTAACACTGCCAGAGGCGGCATAGTAAATGAAATTGATCTGACAAAAGCATTAAAACAAAAAATCATTGCAGGAGCTGGAATTGATGTCACAACTAGCGAACCACCTAAAAAGTCTCACGCATATTATGGCATATTAAACCAAGCAAACTTTATTTGGACACCCCATACTGCATGGGCATCAAATGAAACTTTGCAAGAAGCAATCAATCAATTAATAAAAAATATAAATTCTTTTTACAAAGGTAGAAAAAGAAATATTGTTTAAGCCTTTTTTATTCCAGCACACTTTTTTGAACAGTATATTACTCTGTCCCAGTTCAATCTCCATTTTTTTCTCCAATTGAAAGGACGATTACAAACTGGGCATATTTTCGATGGTAAGTTTTCTTTTTTCATGATCTAATTATCAAATAATATGAAATTGTTTCAAGTCCATACAGGTTTTTATGATCCTAATATTTCAGATGGCTTTTACGAAGGACATACCAATATCTTTGTCTGCGCGAAAGATGAAAAAGAAGCTCGAAAAAAAGTTAAAGAAAAAGAAGAATATAAGAAATTTAAGATGCACATTGATGGTATTCAGGAAATAACTATCGTTGATGACTATAAAGTTGAGCTAAATAAAATTTAGGCTCTAGTGCACTTGCCGCTCATAAAGGTTCTGTAAATTTCATCCACTTCCTCGTCAGTAAGAGTTGTTCTATTAAACATTTTATCAATTATATTGCACTTTTGATCAACAGTTATACTCTCACTAGATATTCCCTGAAGAATTGAATTTGCTGATAAAGTATTATTAAACATTGCAATGCCCTTATCGTTAACAGAGTCAAATACGATAAACCTTTCGTTGTTATTTAATTTATTCCATGGTTTCCACTCGGTAGACATATCATATGGGGCGCTATTTGGGTTCCCATCGTAAGCAAAATTTACCCAATATTGTCCCATTTTTGTAGAGAGCTCTAAATCAGTGGACCTGTTATTTTTATTATACATGATGTCATTTATCGCATCTGAGCTCTCGCCTAATAAACCATCTGATTTAAAAATAAATGCTAACTCCATTCCATGTGCGGCGCCTAGTAGATTGGGCAAATCGACACCTAAATAGACATTTTGTTCATCCCAATCAAATCGATAAGCATATACATTTGATTTTTTGTAATTTGATGTAAAGTCTGAAGGCAGGTCTACTGCCCCATATTTCCATGACTCTGCCATGTATTTAGCATAGATATCATAATACTTTGGATCTTTGGGCTTTACATATAAATCAAGATACTCTGAGATTGGACTTAAAAAAGATAATGGCCTATTTACATATTCATCGTTCATAAACATAAATAGTTTATCTTCATCTCGTGTCGAACCAAATATCATAGGTTTATCATACATATCACCATCTCTATAAGCTCCATAAATTCCCTTATTTGGAATTACTACTCCATCAGGTATTACATTCGGTACATCAATTAATCCAGCTGCATCAGGTCTTGGCCTATAATATGAAATAATATCGTTTGCATCTGCAGTTCTTAAAAGGTCGACAGAAAGCATCTGATTGCTCATGAAATTTGAAATCTCCTCATCAGATATTGATGTGTTCTTTGATTTGATTAAGTGTCTTAATAAACTTTTTGATCCCGCTCTTTCATTGTTTTCTGCAAAGTCTAAAGAGTCTGAGCCAAGGTAACCGCTTTGAGAAATTCCTCTTTGAAACAAGTCTTTACTTAAAGGTGAAGTCATAAGTGAAATTACATTTCTAGCTCCAGCAGACTCACCAAAAATAGTAATATTATTTGGGTCGCCATTAAAATCTGAAATATTCTCATTTACCCACTCAAGTGATTTTATAATATCTAGAGTTCCAAAATTTACACTTTGATCAAGTTCATTATCTGAGTCTTCATTTAAACCGCTATAAGCAAACCATCCAAAAGGACCTAATCTATAGTTTGTTGTGACTAAAATTACATCATGTTCCATTATGAAATCGCCTGAAGTATACAAGTTTGAAGCTGAATAACCCCACGTATTTCCACCTCCGTGTATCCAAAACATGACTGGTAATTTCTTTTTACTGTTGTATGCCTTTTCTGAAAGATAAATATTTAAATAAAGACAGTCCTCAGATCCAATTATTGAACCTCCCTCAATACCGTCCATTGAGTCATAAAAATTACTAACTTGCATACATCGATTAGGTAAGGTTTTAGCTTCAAATGTATCAGGCATCAGATCTAATTCTCTTGGAGCTTTCCATCTTAAGTCATCAACTGGAGGCTTTGCAAAGGGAATGCCGACAAAAGAAATAGTTTTTGAACCGTCTTTTTCTTTTGCTACTGACCCAATGAAATCAGTCTTTTTGGATTTAAATTTATAAACCTGATCCTCTGCTAAACTTATATTCAAACTAAATGTAAGGAAAAAAATTAGAAGAGATGATATTTTATTTACTTTCTGCAACATACGAATGCAGCTTTTTAATCATCAGGGGGATGTTGTCAATAAGATCCTCTGCAATTAGCCCCGGACCTATCATTTCTCCAAGTTTTGAGTGAATATATGCTCCAGCGCAAGCTGCATCAAAAGCATTCATCTTATTATCTCCAACAAGTGAAGCGATGATTCCAGCAAGAACATCGCCTGATCCTGCGGTTGCTAGATATGGAGCTTCGCTTGCATTTATTACAACATTCCCTTCAGGGTCAGCAATAACTGTATCAGCGCCTTTGAGTAAAACTATACTTCCTGCTAATTTGGCTGCCTCAACACACTTGAGCACTTTATCTTCCATTAACGCAATACCTTCCCCAAATAGTCTTTTAAATTCACCTTCATGAGGTGTGAGTATTGTATGCGGATAAGTATCTATAAATAATTCTTCTGGATTATTTTCAAAACATGTAATTGCGTCTGCATCAATTACACAATGATCCACAAAAGCCAGCGCCATTAAAACTCTTGCTTTTGTTTCATCATTTACTCCATTTCCAGGACCTATGAGGACACTTGAAACTCTTTTGTCTTTTAAAAGTTTTTGAAAATCATTTTTTTCTTTTATCACTGATAATAATTCAACTGAGATTTGTGGTTCTAATATTTTTGCTGTTTCTTCATCGCAGACCATTGTTACTGCTCCTGCCCCAACGCGCATAGCTGATCGACCAGCTAATCGAGCTGCTCCAGTTTGAAATTGAGGACCAGTATTAATTACAAGCATTCCTCTTGAATATTTATGATCACTTGAAACTGGAAATGGAAAATTCTTAATCCATAATGATGGATCATTTTTTTTTATATTCGGCATGATTTTATCTAATACGTTTTTTTTAATTCCAATATCCTCAACTACTATTTCTCCACAATATTTTTTTCCAGGATACAAATAATGACATTTTTTTGTATTAAAAAAAGTAATTGTTTTTGAAGCTTTAAAAGCTTCTCCAAGAACAGCGGATGTATCGCCATTAATGCCAGATGGAATATCTACAGAATAAACATCTAATTTAGATTGATTAATTTTACTAACTAAAGAACTTAAATCATTTGACATTGTTCTTGACAACCCCGTACCAAACAAAGCGTCAACTACATAACAATAATTTGATAAACTTCTAATTTTGAAAACAAATAATGATTTATTAAGTTTTTGTTTATAATGTAAATTGTCATTACTTTCCTTGGCTTTACTAACAGGACAATAAATATCAATTTCCATACCTTGTTTGAAAAGAAGATCAGCTGCAACATAGCCATCGCCACCATTATTTCCCGGACCACAAATAAAGAGCGCCCTCTTACCTCTTTGAACGGGAAGATTGTTGAAAACTTTCTTTCCCGCGTTAAACATCAGATCCAAACTAGAAATACCAGATTCAATAGTTAAAAGGTCGGCCTTTGCCATTTCTTTGTTAGTAAGGATGTATTGAGTCATTTATTAGAAATCGCCTATAAGTGCATGTTTTAAATAAAGATATGTAAAATTTACCTCTACTTATAATTAAATCTATATGTCAATTTGGCATAAAAACATTATATATACATTCTATCATTAATTTTAACTTCTTTCAGAAAATTAATGTATAAAACTTAAGAGTTAACTCATAATGAAAAAAATCGAAGCTGTCATAAAGCCATTTAAGATAGATGATGTTAAAGAAGCACTTGAAAAAGTTGGGGTGCGTGGGATCACTATATCTGAAGCCAAAGGCTTAGGTAGACAAAGAGGTTTTACTGAAGTTAACACTGGTGTTGAATATGGTGATTTTCTTCCGAAAATTAGATTAGAAATAATCTTACAAGATGATCTTGTCGATACGGCCGTCGAAGCTATTAGGGCTTCAGCAAACACAAATCGTATTGGTGATGGTAAAATATTTGTTTCTAACATTGAAACAGTTATGAGAATTCGTACAGGCGAGACTGGTTCGGACGCATTATAAACTTAATTCAGGGAGAAATTAATGTCAGATATGAAAACTTATGAATACATATGGCTTGATGGTTATACACCAGAGCCTTTTATGAGAAGTAAAGTAAAAGCAACCGAAGAAAAATCAGCACCGGACTGGTCATTTGATGGTTCATCTACTCAACAAGCAGAGGGAGGAAGCTCAGACTGTCTTCTTCTTCCTGTTCAAACTTATTCTAATCCAAATGGACACGATATAGTAATGACACAGGTACAGACTGCAGACCATACAACTCATCCATCAAACTTTAGAGCTGCGGCAGCAGAAGTTGTTTCCGACGAATGGTGGTTTGGTTTTGAACAAGAATTCTTTTTAACTGATGCTAAAACTGGTGAACCACTTGGCTGGGAAGACGGTACACCAAGAGAGCAAGGTGAATTTTATTGTGGCGTTGGAGCGGGCAATGTTGTTGGTAGAGCGATATCAGATGCACATCTAAAAGCTTGTATAGATCTTGGGATTACGCTTACTGGAACTAATGCAGAAGTTGCACTTGGCCAATGGGAATATCAATGCTTTGGAAAAGGTATTAAAGCAGCTGATGATTTATGGGTAAGCCGATATTTGCTCATGAAAACTGCTGAGGAACACGGCGTTGGAGTGAACTTTCACCCAAAACCAAAAACTGGTGATTGGAACGGTTCTGGTATGCACACTAATTTTTCTAATGAACAAATGAGATCTTCTGGATCAGAAGAATTATTTACATCAATGTGCGACAAACTTGGAAAGGTTCATGAAGAGGGCATTGCAGCTTATGGATCTGACAATAATATGAGGCTTACTGGACTTCACGAGACACAAAGTATCGATAAATTTTCATATGGTGTAAGTGATAGAGGTGCTAGTATACGTATTCCAGTTTATACTGTTGAACATAATTGGAATGGGTATCTTGAAGATAGAAGGCCAGCATCGAATGCTGATCCATACAAAATTGTATCACATATAGTTGGGACTTTGACTAAATAAATTCCATAATTAGGGGATCATATGGGTACTGCAAACGAAGTACTAAAAAAATTTAAAAATGGTGAAGTCAAGTATCTCGATATGAGATTTACTGATCCAAAAGGCAAACTTCAACATTTAACTATGGACGGTACAGCAGTAGACGATGATCTCCTAAACAGCGGAGTCTTCTTTGATGGATCCTCTATATCTGGCTGGAAAGCTATAAATGAGTCAGACATGGTTCTAAAACCGGACTTAACTACAACGGTAATGGATCCTTTTACAGCCCAACCAACATTAATTGTATTTTGTGATGTTCTCGATGCAGTGTCAAAGGAACCATATGAGAGAGATCCTAGAGGAACTGCAAGAAAAGCAGAAGAGTATGTCAAAGCAAGTGGAATTGGCGATACTATATATATGGGTCCAGAAGCAGAGTTTTTTATATTTGATGATGTAAAATTTCAAGTTGATATGAACAAATCAATGTTTGAAATTGATAGTACTGAAGGTCCATATAATTCTGGACGCACTTATGAAAGTGGCAACTTAGCACACAGACCAAGTGTTAAAGGAGGATATTTTCCTGTACCGCCTGTTGATAGCGCACAAGATATAAGAACAGAATTTCTTGAAGAATTAAAAAATTTAGGACTGAAGATGGAAAAACATCATCATGAAGTTGCTCCAAGTCAACATGAATTGGGACTTAAGTTTGATACTTTACTTAAACAGGGCGATGCTATGCAGCTTTATAAGTATGGTGTACACATGGTCGCTAATGCATTTGGTAAAACTGCTACATTCATGCCTAAACCAGTTAAAGGTGATAATGGAACTGGAATGCATACACACCAATCCATATGGAAAAATGGTGAACCTCTATTTGCAGGAGATAAATATGCAGGCTTATCCGAGATGGCATTGCACTACATTGGTGGGATAATAAAACATGGAAGGGCACTTAATGCGTTTACGAATGCTAGCACAAACAGTTATAAGAGACTGATACCAGGGTTTGAGGCCCCTGTAATACTTGTATACTCAGCAAGAAACAGATCTGCCTCTTGTCGGATACCTGTTTCAGATAATCCGAAAGGAAAAAGAGTTGAAGTAAGGTTTCCTGATCCTTCGGCAAATCCTTATTTGGCATTTTCAGCAATGCTAATGGCAGGGATGGACGGTATAAAAAATAAAATTGACCCAGGAAATGCAGCCGATGAAGATCTTTATGAATTACCAGAGGCAGAGGTTAAAAAATTGCCAACTGTTTGCGGTTCTCTTAGAGAGGCACTTGAGGCGGTTGACGAAGATAGAGCTTTTTTAACTGAAGGTGGAGTTTTTACTGATGACCAAATTGATGCATATATAGACCTGAAAATGGAAGATGTATATGATCTAGAACACTCTCCTCACCCTATTGAATACAAAAACTATTTTAGTGTGTGACAATTAGTTGAATTCTAAAGGGTGACCTT
>CACNCV010000007.1 GCA_902619105.1 uncultured Pelagibacteraceae bacterium | reverse complement strand
CGGTGGGTCTGGATTAGACTATTCATACGGAGCAGTTCTTAATGAGGCATTGGCACATATTAAATGCGGCGGTGTTCCAATGGCTATTGGTGTACAGACAGATATGTCAACTCCAGCATTGGCGCGCTTCGGCAGTGAAGAAATATGTAATGAATTTTTAAAACCGTCTATTACCGGAGATCTTGTTTCTTGCCTTGGTGTCTCTGAACCAAGCGCTGGTTCTGACGTGGCTGCTATTAAAACTCATGCTGTTAAGGATGGTGATGATTACGTAATCAATGGATCAAAAATGTGGATTACAAATGGCACTCAAGCAGACTGGATGTGTATGCTTGCAAATACTGAAACTGACAGTAAGAATAAGCATTTAAATAAATCTCTTATATGTGTGCCCCTTAAGGAAAATGGCAAGAGGGCAAAGGGTGTCACAATTAATCGTAAATTAAAAAAAATGGGTATGCATTCGTCTGATACTGCTGAAATATTTTTTGACGATGTAAGAGTGCCGCAGAAAAATTTAGTCGGAGAAGAAGGTAAAGGCTTTATTTATCAAATGATGCAGTTTCAAGAAGAAAGACTTTATGCAGCTATTGCTGGCTATACTGGCTGTGAATTAGCTATTAATGAGACCATTAATTATACAAGACAAAGAAAGACATTTGGTAAGCCTATTCTTGACAATCAGATTGTTCATTACAAACTTTCCGAGCTGATGACGGAGGTTGAAGCTTTAAAAGCACTTACATGGAAAGGAATTGAGATACATGTAAATGGTGGTGATTGTACAAAATTGGCTTCAATGTCAAAGCTAAAAGCCACACGACTTTCTAGAAAAGTTAACGACGAGTGCTTACAATATTGGGGTGGAATGGGTTATATGGATGAGTCACCTATTTCAAGAGCGTATAGAGATGGACGTTTAGGTTCAATTGGCGGTGGATCAGATGAAGTAATGCTAGGCATTATTTCAAAATATCTTGATATTCTTCCAGGAAAAAATTAATTACATTCTTGCAACGCCAAAAGTATTTGGTTTTAACTCTCTCTTATCGCCGTCGCTGATAATATTTAAGCATTCACCTAAAATCTTTCTTGTATCCTTTGGATCAATAATTCCGTCATCCCATAATCTCGCTGAGCAAAATATTGCTTCACCTTCCTCACGGTACTGATCGATTATTTTTTGCTTCATACCTTCAAGCATTTCAAGGTTCTCTCCATATATTTTTTTGGGATCTTGACCTTTTCGTTCAGCGCCTTCAAGAGCAACTTGAGCCATTGTTCTAGCGGCCTGTTCCCCACCCATCACACTCATTTTTGCATTAGGCCATGAGAATAAAAATCTAGGATCATAAGATCTTCCCGCCATTCCATATTCTCCCGCACCAAAAGAGGCTCCAATCCTGAGTGTTATTTTAGGAACGGTACAATTAGTAACCGCCTGTATCATCTTTGATCCGTGTCTTATCATTCCTTTTGCTTCCTCTTTAGTACCCACCATAAAGCCGGTTATATTTTGAAGAAAAATTAGCGGCGTATTTGATTGAGAACAAATTTGTATGAATTGAGTAGCTTTATTAGCACTTTCAGAAAATATCGGTCCATTGTTCCCTAAAATTCCAACTTTATAACCTTGAATAGTTGCATGTCCTGTTATGAGGGTTTTGCCCCAGCCTTCTTTAAATTCTAGGAAATCAGAACCATCAACAATTCTTGCAATCACTTCCCGGCAATCATACGGGGTTTTATAATCAACTGGAACAACCCCTGTTAACTCATCAGGTGAATAAACGGGCTCATCATACTCAGACTTTTGAGTAGAAATGAAATCATTATTCCATCCAATATTCTTCATTACATCTCTTGCAATCTCGATTGCATGTGCATCATCGTTTGCCATATATTCAGCAAGTCCGGAAACTGCAAAATGTAAATCTGCTCCACCAATTTCTTCGTCAGTAGCAATCTCACCAAGCGAGGCTCTTAATAAAGGAGGACCAGCTAAAAATATTTTTGATCTTTCTTTAACTACAATTATATAGTCTGATAAGCCTGTCTGGTAAGCTCCACCTGCAGTTGATGAACCGTGAACTACGCCAATTGTCGGAATTCCCATTGCTGACATTTTAGAAAGATTGGCAAAACTTCTACCGCCTTTAATAAACATATCGGTCTGTCTCAGTAGATTTGCACCAGCACTCTCTATTAACTGAATAAAAGGTAATTTATTTTCAAAAATTATTTGAGCGCCTCTTAACGCCTTTTCAGTGCCCATCGCAGATGCACTTCCCCCTTTAATACCCGCATCTGAAACACCAATCATGCAACGAACACCTGCAACATAACCAATACCGCTAATAGAGTTTCCCCATCCAATATTTTTATCGCCATCATCATCGCCAATCTTGTAACCAGCAAGGGTGGATAATGGAAGCCAAAAACTACCAGGATCTAATAGTCTTTTTAATCTTTCACGAGGCAGCAACTGACCTCTTTTATCAAACTTAGCCTTAGACCTAGCGGAATTATCTGCTATTTTTTGTTCTAAAGTTCTAATTTCATCAATAAGCTTTTGATGGTCCTCCTGATTTTTTTTGAAGGACTCTGAATTAATCATTATTTTTGACTCAATAACCGGCATACTAAAATCCTAATAAATTCATGCTGTTAGAGTAAATAAATATTACACAATGTAAAGAATCTATTATTAGTTGTATTGTTTGTTATGAGAAAGAAATCAAAGAAAAATAAATCAATTAAAAAGAAGAGTTCATCCAAAAAGACAATAAAAAATTCAAACACATCTTACACCGCAAAAGATATTGAAGTCCTCGAAGGTTTAGAACCGGTTAGAAAGCGACCCGGAATGTACATTGGGGGAACAGATATAATGGCAATGCATCACCTGGTAAGCGAGGTTCTTGATAATTCAATGGATGAAGTTGTTGCTGGTTTTGCAAATAAGGTAGAAATTAAGCTAGTTTCCCAGGACACGATTGAAATCTCTGATAATGGGCGAGGTATTCCTGTTGATAAGCATCCAAAATTTAAAATACCTGCAGTTGAAGTCATTATGACAACACTACATTCTGGGGGCAAGTTTTCAAAAAATAATTACAAAACTTCTGGCGGTTTGCATGGCGTTGGAATTTCTGTTGTAAACGCGTTATCTAAAAAACTTACTCTTGAAATTGCAAGAGATAAAAAATATTTTGTACAAACTTATAGTCAAGGTTCTCCTAAAAATAAATTAAAAGCATCCGCAAAAGGTCCTCTTAAAAAGGGTACAAAAATAGTATTTTCACCAGACCCAGAAATTTTTGGCAAGGAAATAGAATTTGATGCTTCAATTATATATAATATGGCAAAAGCTAAAGCCTATCTTATACCAGATGTTGAAATTCATTGGTCATGCAGTAAGGCAACCGCCAAAAAAAATATTCCATTATCAGATAAACTACATTACTCCGATGGAATTAAAGATTATTTAAATAATCTTTGTACGCCCAATGACCCTATTTTTGAAGATCCATTTTATTTCAACACCGAGATAGATGTTGATAGTGGTAAAATTGAGGGAATTATAAATTGGTTTGATTTGATGGAACCTATAAATGAATCTTATTGTAACACTATTAAAACCCCATTGGGCGGTACTCATGAAAGCGGTTTCAAGTCAGGAATTTATAAGGCATTTAAAGATTTTTCAAAAATCAAATACGAAAAAAAATCATCTCAAATTAATCAAGAAGATCTCTTTGGTTCATCTGGATCAATCTTATCTGCTTTTATAGAAAACCCTGAGTTTCAAGGTCAGACAAAAGAAAAATTATCAAGTATAGAGCCTGGTCGTAAAATTGAAATGAAAGCACGACAACTATTTGAACAATGGCTTACAAAAAAAACTAGATCTGCAGAAGAATTATTTCAATACGCATTTAATCGATCACAGTTAAGACTACAATCCAAGTCAAATCAAATCATAGAAAAAAATATAAAAAGAAAAAAAACAACCTTACCAGGTAAACTTGCTGATTGTTCAATTGATGGAAATAAAGGAACTGAAATTTTTCTTGTTGAAGGAGACTCGGCTGGTGGATCGGCAAAACAAGCAAGAGATCGCCAAACACAGGCCATTTTACCTTTAAGGGGTAAGATTTTAAATGTGATCAGTGCTGGAAGAGATAAAATAAATGCAAACCAAGAAATTACTGATTTAATGCAAGCTATTGGATGTAAGCGAGGAGATAAATTTAATAGCAAAGATATTAGATACGAAAAAATTATAATTATGACAGATGCTGATGTTGACGGTGCTCATATATCCACCTTATTGATGGCATTCTTCTATAAAGAATTTCCAAAACTAATTGATGAAGGGCATCTGTACTTATCCGTGCCTCCTTTATACAAAATATCTAAAGGAGCTAAAACGTATTACGCTGTAAATGATAAGCATAAAGATGAAATAATAAAAAAAGAATTTAAAAATTCAGACGTTACCATTAATAGATTTAAAGGATTAGGTGAGATGATGCCTGCTCAATTGAAAGAGACAACTATGTCGCAGGAAAATAGAACCTTATTAAAAGTTCAAATTGCATCAAAAGACAAAAAGAAAACTCATAAATCTGTAGATTCTTTAATGGGCAAAAAACCTGAGTTGAGATTTAAGTTTATTGTCGAAAACTCAAAAAAAATAGCAGCTGAGAGTATTCTCTAAGATAACCTTTTTATATTTTTTTCCGTAGATTCAGTAAATGGAGCTGTAATCATCTTACCCGCATCTAAGATACTTTGACCCTTCAGAACTGATCTCTTATGACTAAAGTTCTTAAAGCCATCGTAACCATGATAAGAGCCCATTCCACTAGGACCAACCCCTCCAAAAGGTAGATCATGCATAGAAAATTGGAATAAGACATCATTTATAACCGCTTGACCAGATGAAGTATTGTTTAATACAGTATCAATTTCTTTTTTGTCATCGCCAAAATAATATATTGCAAGCGCTTTAGGGTTCTTATTTATGAACTCTATTGTTTCATTAAAGCTTTTGTATGTTTTTACTGGCAATAAAGGTCCAAATATTTCTTCTTGCATAATCTTCATATCATCCGTTGGATTTAAAACTAAAGTAGGTAATATTTTATGGTGCTCTTGTTGCGAAAGGTCTTCGTTTGCAGGGTTTATTTCTACAATAGTAGCTCCCTTTGACTCAGCATCTTTTACTAATTCACGAAGTCTCTCGTAGTGATTCAAATGAATTATGGATGTATAATCTGGATTATTTTTTATCGTTGGATAATTTTCACTAACATGGGATTTTGCATGATTAACAAATTCATCTGTTTGCCCCTCAGGAACCATTACATAATCAGGTGATATGCAAATTTGCCCTCCATTTAAGAGCTTTCCCATCATTATCTTATCAACACTTTTTTTCATTTTGGCATTTGGACCAACTATTACTGGTGACTTGCCACCTAATTCAAGAGTAAGCGGTACTAAATTTGATGCTGCCTCAGATGCAACTTTTTTAGCTACATTTGTTGATCCAGTGAAAAGCAGATGATCAAATGGTAATCCTGCAAAATCTTGCGAGGTTTGAGGACCTCCATTTACTATAACAACTTCTTCATCACTAAAAAATTTATTAATAAGTTCTTCAGTTAATTCAGAGGTTGCTGGAACGAACTCTGAGAGCTTCATCATTGCATTATTTCCAGCCGCAAATATTTCTATTAAAGGCGCAATACTTAGAGTTAGTGGGAAGTTCCAAGGAGAAATAACACCAACTACTCCATAAGGCTGGAATTGAACATAAGCTTTTGCGCCAAGTAATCCTAACGGGAAGTTAGGTTTTCGCTTATCTGGCTTAACCCATCTTTTAATATTTTTTAAGGCGTCTTTTGCATTATTAATTACAGGCATTGTGTCAGCCATTAGGCTTAACTGCTCATGTCGTGTGCCAAAATCAGATCTTAATGCGTCATGAAAAGCATCTATATTTTCCTCAACTAAAGTTTGTATTCTTTTTATACGATCAATACGTACATTTAAATCTGGGTTGAAGTTTTTTAAAAATGGTTGTTTTAATTTATTTAATTTTGAGAGCATTTCTTCTCTACTTACTTCTGGATAAGTGCTCCCTATAGATACGTTTCCTAATCCCATATTTTATCCTTTGTTAAACAAGTTTTATAAACTAATCCAAAATAACAAAAAAATATACTTTTTTGTTTTCTCATATGCATGTAATACTTAATAAATGACCAATGTTTTAAAAACTGAAATCGTTGATGATATAGCTATTTTAACGCTGAATGACCCTGAAAGGCTAAATGCACTTTCTATGGACATGATTTCAGAGCTTCATAAGCAAGTAAAATCTATAAATAGTGGAGAATTAAAAGTTCGATGTGCCGTCCTAACAGGAGCTGGAAGAGGTTTTTGTGCGGGCGCAAACCTTGTTGAAGGAGCAAGCTTAGGTGATAATATAGATCCTGGAGAAACCTTAGAAAAAGTTTACCATCCTTTTTTAATAGATTTAAAAAATCTAAATGTTCCATTGATTACGGCTGTTAATGGAGTGGCTGCTGGCGCAGGTTGTTCATTGGGTGTATTTGGAGATTTAGTTTATGCCTCTAAATCTGCATACTTTTATCAAGCGTTTAAATTTATAGGACTTGTACCAGATGCTAGCTCTACGTACGTAATTCCACGAAAAATAGGTATGGCAAGAGCAATGGAATTTTCATTAATTGGTGAAAAAGTTTTAGCTGATAAAGCTCTTGAATGGGGCCTTGTAAATCATGTTGTTGAAGATGACAAACTAATGGAAGAAGTAATGAGTACAGCAAGAAAATTAGCTTCAGGACCTACTGTAGCTTTAAAATTAATTAAACAATTGTATTGGGATAGTTTTTCGAATAACTTTGAAGGTCAGCTTGCTGCGGAAAGCTCAGCACAAACAATTGCTGGCAAAACTGAGGATAGCAAAATTGGAGTAATGTCGTTCATTCAAAAGAAAAAAGCTGAATTCAAAGGTAAGTAACTAAGATTTATAGCTTTCAAAAAATTCTTTTGAAAAAGACATAAAGCGATCCTCCTCTATAGATTTTCTAATATCTGCCATAAGACTCTGATAAAAATATATATTGTGTAAAGAAAGCAACATGCCACCTAGCATCTCCTTTGCATTAAATAAATGATGTATATACCCAGCAGAGTAATTTTTACATACAGGATTATCTGAGTTTTTATCAATTGGATCATCTAAATTTTTGTATTTTGCATTTCTAATATTAATTGGTCCATGACGAGTAAAGGCTTGTCCATTCCTACCACTTCTAGTTGGCAATACGCAATCAAACATATCAATTCCTCTAGCAACACTACCAAGAATATCATCAGGCTTGCCCACACCCATTAAATAATGTGGTTTGTCGTCAGGTAGATGAGGCGAAGTAAATTCAAGTACCTCAAACATTTGAGCTTGGCTTTCACCTACTGCAAGACCCCCTACTGCATAACCATCAAAATTTATTGCTTCTAGAGTTTTTACAGACTCTTTTCTTAAATCCTCAAATACGCTTCCCTGAACGATGCCAAATAATTTGTTGTTATTTCTTTCTATGAAATAATCTTTACATCTTTTTGCCCATCTCATAGATAATTCCATTGAGTTTTTTGCTTGATCATGGGTACAAGGAAAAGCTGTACATTCATCAAACGCCATTACAATATCTGAGTTTAAGTTAGTTTGTATTTCCATTGAACTTTCTGGAGTAAGCATTACTTCTTTTCCATCTATATGTGATGAAAACTTAACACCTTCCTCACTAATCTTTCTTAGTTTAGATAGAGAAAATACTTGGTATCCACCAGAATCTGTGAGTATAGGTTTGTCCCAATTCATAAACTTGTGAAGCCCGCCGAACTCTTTTATTAGTTCGGATCCTGGTCTGAGCATTAGATGATAAGTATTTCCTAAAAGGATTTCCGAGCCTGTTTCAATTAGGTCCTTTGTAAAGACACCTTTGACGGTTGCAGCTGTACCAACTGGCATAAAAGCAGGCGTATTTATCTCCCCATGAGAGGTTATTAATTTACCCCTTCTGGCATTTCCATCTGTTTTAAGTATTTTAAAATCGCTCATTTCTTAAATAGTAAACTAACATCACCGTATGAAAAGAAACGGTATTTATTTGTTACGGCATGTTTATAGATTTTAAATATTTCTTCAGTGCCTGCAAATGCGGAGACTAATAGCAATAAAGTAGATTTTGGTAAATGAAAGTTAGTCAATAGCATATCAACAATTTGAAACTTATATCCAGGCTTTATAAATATATTAGTTTCTGTATTAAATTTCTCTACTACATTATTTTTTGCGGCACTTTCTAAAAGTCTTAGTGTTGTTGTTCCAACAGCAATAATTTTTCCACCTTTTTTCTTACATTGATTAATTTTCAGTGCAGTTTTTTCATCAATTATACCATACTCAGAATGCATTACATGATTATCAAAATCCTCGTTTCTTATAGGCAAGAACGTACCGGCCCCAACATGTAAAGTAATCTCAGCTAATTGATCACTCTCAACCAGTTTGTTTATTATTTCATCATTAAAATGTAAACCAGCAGTAGGAGCTGCTACAGAACCTTTTTCTTTTGCATACACAGTTTGATAATCAGTAAAATCCTTTTTATCACTTTTCCTTTTTTTTTGAATATATGGTGGCAGCGGCATAAGTCCAAATTGGTTCAAATAATTATCAAATTCTTCCTCGCTACAATTAAATTCTAATTCAACCTCACCATAATCTAATTTTTTTCTAATTGTACAAGAGATCTCATTATTGAAACTGATTATACTGTTTTCACTTACATTCTTTGCAGGTTTCAAAAATGCAAGCCACTTATTGCTTGATCGTTTTTTATGAAGCGTAACCTTAATGTTTTTTTTTGAGTGAAATCCCTCAAGGAAAATAGGGATAACTTTTGTGTTATTAATTACAACCAAGTCATTATGGCCAACATAATCATTAAATTTACTGAAGTTCGTATCAGATATCTCATTTTTATAAACCAACATCCTCGATTCTTCTCGAGGCTCACATGGTCTTTCAGCGATCAGATTATCTGGTAGTTCAAAGTCAAATTGACTCAATTTCATGAAAATTATAGATCTGAAATGACCCTTACAGTTATCATTTCATCTGGGTCATCTACACTTCCAGAGCCTGGTTCTCCTCGTTTAATCTTGTCAACAAACTCCATCCCTTCTACGACTTGACCAAAAACAGTATACTGGCCATCTAGATGTGGAGCCTCGGCAAAACATATAAAAAATTGACTATTAGCTGAATCCGGGTCGGCTGTTCTTGCCATTGATACTGTTCCACGAAGATGAGGTGTATCACCAAATTCATTTTTCAAATCAGGTTTGGTTGATCCGCCTGTTCCATTTCTATTTTCGCCATCACCAGTTTGAGCCATAAAGCCCTCTATAACACGGTGAAAGGGTACTCCATCATAAAAGCCTTCTCTTGCAAGTTCTTTAATTCTATTTACGTGATTTGGAGCAATATCAGGTAGTAATTCTATTATTACATTACCATCTTTCAGCTCTATTTGGATTGAATTTTCTGGATCATTTGCCATGACAACTCCTTCTGCGATTAACGCTATAAAAAATGAAAATACAAAGATTAAAGTTCTTATTAATTTCATTTTATTTATTTGAATTTATCTTTTAATTTTTGCTCAACAAATTTATTTGTAAAATTACTGATATTTCCTCCCAAACGTGCAATTTCTTTTACAAAATTAGAGGAAATTGATTGCCGTTGAGCGTCTGCCATCAAGAATACTGTTTCAATATTATTATCTAATTGTCTATTCATACCCAACATCTGAAATTCATATTCAAAATCAGAAACAACACGAAGACCCCTTATGAGTATCTTTGCATCTAGCGAATTAGCTAAATCAATCAATAAATTATCAAATGCAATTACTTCAATTTTATCATTTGATGAAAACTCATTTTCTATCATTTCTTTTCTTTCATCTAAATCAAATAAAGGTGATTTATGCGGGCTGTCAGCAACTGCGATATATAATTTATCAACAAGTTTTGTAGCCCTATTGATAATATCAATGTGCCCTTTATGAATGGGATCGAAGCTTCCAGGATATATGCCAGTTCTACTCATATTTGGGAATATATAATGATTATTTAAAGACCTCTAGTAATTTATTAGCTATCTAGCTCAACTCTGCTTGCAGAAACAACTTTTTCTTCTTTTGTTGTTTTAAATATACTTACTCCCTGCGTATTTCTGCCAGCTACGCGAACATCTTTTACCGGGCAGCGAATTAATTGACCTGTTTTAGTTATCAGCATTATATCATCATCATTATTGACTGGAAAAGAAGCTAGAACATCGCCATTTCTATCTGATGTCGCAATACACATAATGCCCGATCCACCGCGATTAGAAACTCTAAACTGGTAAGAAGAAGATCTTTTGCCAAAGCCATTTTCAGTAACGGTTAAAATGAATTGTTCTCTCGCTTTTAATTCATCATATCGATCCTTAGATATTTCAATGTCAGAAACAGAGTTATCAGTATCATTATCGTCACTCTCGGTTTCTTCTTGCATTCCTTTTTCCTTTGAAATCATTTTTAAGTAAGCTTTTGCTTCTGCTGACGATACATCAGTATGAGAAATGACAGAAATTGAAATAATTTTATCATCTTTTGTTAGCCTGATACCCCTTACACCCACCGAACTTCTACTTTTAGTTGTTCTCAATTTTGAAACAGGAGTTCGAATACACTTTCCATGTTTTGTTGATAGTAAAATATCGTCTTCATCACTACAGAGTTTTACACCTACGATTGCATTATTATTATCTAGTTTCATTGCAATTTTACCATTTGCTTGAATCCTTTTGAAATCTTCTAAACTATTTTTTCTGATGCTGCCGTCCGATGTAGCAAATATTAAATACTCATTTTCATTTGATTCTTTATTTTCTGGCAACACAAGGATACTTGATAGACTTTCAGTGTCTTTAAGATTTAAGAGATTGATTATTGCTTTGCCCTTAGCTTGGGGTGATGATTCAGGAATCTTCCATGTCTTAAGTTTGTAAGCTATTCCTCCAGACGAGAAAAACAACATATTGTCATGAGTACTTGAGGTAAAAACTTGAGTTACAAAATCTTCTTCATTGGTTTTCATTCCCGCTCTTCCTTTGCCACCTCTTTTCTGTGCTCTGTACATATTTAAAGGAACCCTTTTAATATAACCTGAGTTTGTTACACTTACGACCATATCACTTCTTTGAACTAGGTCTTCTTGATCAATATCTGTAGCCTCACCTTCATTTATTTCTGTTCTTCTTGGTATTGCAAATTGTTTTTTTATTTCATTTAGCTCAACATTTATTACATCATTCAATACCTCCGTATCCCTTAATATTGAGAGGAATTTGTTTATTTGATTGGAAAGATCTGATAATTCTGATTTGATCTCATCCTTGCCTAGAGCAGTCAAACGTTGCAACCTTAACTCTAATATCGCTTTGGCCTGCTCGTCTGTTAAATAAATTTCTTTTTCATTTTTAATTTGCCTTGGGTCATCAACTAACTTTAACAAATCATCAATATCCTTGCTTAGCCACTTAGTTTTAAGAAGCGAGGTTCTTGCCTCATTAGGATCTTTGGAGCTTTTAATTATTTCTATTATTTGATCAACATTAGCAACAGCAACTGCTAGGCCAATCAATACATGGGCCCTATCTCTTGCTTTGCCGAGATCATGACGTGTCCTGTTTCTGATAATTTCTTTTCTGAATTCTATAAAATGGTGAATGAATTCTTTTATATTCATTAATTTTGGTTTTCCGTTTACCAACGCCAACGAATTAACACCGTAAGAACTTTGTAGTGCAGTAAATTTATATAATTTATTTAATACAACTTGTGATATTACCCCTTTTTTTAATTCAACAACAACTCTTACTCCTTGGCGGTCAGACTCATCTCTTAAATCACTTATACCATCAATTTTTTTATCTCTGACAAGTTCAGCTATTTTCTCAAGCAAAGATGATTTGTTTACTTGGTAAGGTACTTCAGTAAAAACGATTGCCTCTCGATCTGTTTTAAATTCCTCTATGTTTGATTTTGCCTGAACAATGATTGAGCCTCTACCTGATGACTGAGAGTCTTTTATCCCTTTTATGCCAATAATTGTTCCGCCAGTGGGAAAGTCTGGGCCTTTTATAATTTGATTTATTTCCTCAAAAGTTACGTCGGTATTTTCAAGGTAAGCAATACTAGCGTCAATGACCTCTCCTAAATTATGAGGTAAAATGTTAGTCGCCATACCAACGGCTATACCACCTGCACCGTTGACGAGCAGATTTGGATATTTTGCAGGAAGAACTGATGGCTCACTTTCAGTTTCATCATAATTAGGTCTAAAGTCGACCGTTTCTTTTTCTATGTCTTCAAGAAGGAAGCTAGCAATTTTTGCCATTCTAACTTCCGTATATCTCATTGCAGCAGCCCTATCACCGTCCATTGATCCAAAATTACCTTGACCATCTAATAGAGGTACGCTCATTGAAAAGTCTTGGGCAAGTCTGACCAACGCATCATAAACAGCTTGATCTCCATGCGGATGGTATTTACCAATAACATCGCCGACAACTCGAGCACTCTTTCTATGTTGTTTATTCCACTCATAGCCTGACTCATGCATTGCATATAAAATCCTTCTATGTACTGGTTTTAGTCCGTCTCTAACATCGGGTAATGCCCTGCTAACGATTACGCTCATAGCGTAATCGAGGTAAGAATTTTGCATTTCTGTATCGATTAATATGGGGATTACAGATTGCTCTTTACCTGTTTTAAGATCTTCGTTTTGATCCTTGGAATCAGTCAATTCTATTTCCTATTGAAGCGCTAAAAATCCCTAAAAAATAGGAAAAATAAGCACGATTTTGTTATAAAAATTAAGGTTATTATATCAGAAAATTGCCCAGTTTTCGATTGAAAAAAGTAGACTTAAAAGGGTATTTCGTCGTCTATATCAAGGTCAGGTGGAGCACTGTCTCCCATGTCTTGATTTATATCTGAACCCATATCTGGAATTGAATCGCCGCCTCCTGAGTTCCTTGAGTCAAGCATGGTAAGTGTGCCATTATAGTTTCCAAGAACTATTTCCGTCGTATATTTTTCAACTCCGCTCTGATCTGTAAATTTCCTAGTTTGTAGTTGGCCTTCAATGTAAATTTTTGAACCTTTCTTAAGGTAACTCTCAACAACACCAGCTAAACCATCGTTAAATATGACTATTCTATGCCAACTGGTTTTTTCTTTTTTCTCTCCTGTTGCCTTGTCTTTCCATGACTCGGATGTGGCTAAGCTAAGTTGGGCAAGCCTTTTCCCATCTTGAGTCTGACGAATTACAGGGTCTGCTCCAAGATTACCTATTAGCATTACTTTATTTAAACTAGCAGCCATATACTGTAATTTATCCAGATATTGATGCACTGTATATACAAAAATCCCTATTTTGCTGTTTATGCACAGGTTATCTTTAAATCAGGAGTGTTAAGATTAATTAATTCTTATGAGTAAGACAATTTCAGTACAAGGAGCCCGTGAACATAATTTAAAAAATGTTAACGTCAAAATACCCCGTGAGAAGCTGACAATAATAACTGGTTTGTCTGGCTCAGGTAAATCTTCCCTTGCATTTGATACTATTTATGCTGAAGGCCAAAGAAGATACGTTGAGAGCTTATCAGCTTATGCAAGACAGTTTTTGCAAATGATGCAAAAACCAAATGTTGATTTAATAGAAGGGTTAAGTCCCGCAATTTCCATCGAACAAAAAACAACATCAAAAAATCCTAGGTCAACAGTTGGTACTGTTACTGAGGTGTATGATTATCTTCGTCTTCTTTTTGCGAGAGTTGGAATACCCTATTCTCCTGCAACAGGATTACCCATTAAAAGTCAGACAGTGACCCAAATAGTTGATCGAATAAAAGAAAGAGAAATAGGTTCAAAGTTTCTAATATTGTCTCCAATTATCAGAGGAAGAAAAGGTGAGTACAAAAAAGAATTACAAGAATTGCACAAGAAGGGCTTTCAAAGAGTAAAGATTGATGGGGAATTATACGAATTCGACTCTTTACCTGAAATTGATAAAAAAAAGAAACATGACATCGAGGTTGTAGTAGATCGTATCGTACTAAACGATGAAATGGGTAACAGGTTGGCGGATAGTGTCGAAACTGCCCTCAATTTAAGTGATGGATTGGTGATCGTTGAAAACTTCGAGATGAAAAATGGTAAAGTAGATAATGAACTATTTTCATCAAAATTTGCTTGTCCTGTATCCGGTTTCACAATTGACGAAATTGAACCAAGGCTATTTTCTTTTAATAATCCTTATGGAGCGTGTGAAGAGTGTGATGGAATTGGTACCGATTTATCAATTGATCCTAATTTAGTTGTTCCAAATAAAAACCTTTCAATAAATGAGGATGCACTTGCTCCTTGGCCAGTCTCGAGATACGGATATTTTAGAAATATTTTAAAGGTTGTAGCTAGAAAATACAAATTTTCACTTGATACACCCTGGAAATCACTTGGAAAAAAAATTCAAAACATAGTTCTTTATGGCTCTGGTGAAACAGAATTAAAGTTTACTTATGATGACGGATATGAGTATGAAAGGCCTTTCGAAGGAGTAATCAATAATCTTGAGCGCAGATATCTAGAGACAGAAAGTGATTGGATGCGTGGAAGAATTGAGAGATATCAGAGTGAAGTAAGATGTCATGCATGCAATGGTTTTAGGCTAAAAGAGACTGCATTGGCTGTAAAGATAGACAAGCTGCACATAGGTGAAGTATGCGACAAATCTATTAAAGAACTTGTTATTTGGTTTCAGAAACTTGAAAAAAAATTAACTAAAAAAGAAAAAGAAATTGCATTTAGAATTCTTAAGGAACTCAATGAAAGGATACTTTTTTTAAATAATGTAGGTCTTGAATATCTAACTCTTTCAAGAGGTTCGGGTAGTTTATCAGGCGGTGAGTCACAACGTATTCGTCTTGCATCACAAATTGGATCAGGTTTGACAGGAGTTCTCTATGTGCTAGACGAACCCTCGATTGGCTTGCATCAGCGTGATAATGAAAGATTGTTAAAAACTCTTAAAAGATTAAGAGATCTTGGAAATACAGTTATTGTCGTTGAGCATGATGAAGAGGCAATCACGACAGCTGATCATGTAGTTGACTTGGGACCGGCTGCTGGCGTTAATGGTGGAAGAGTAGTTGCTGAGGGTAATGTTACTAAAATTAAGAAAAATCAAAATAGCATAACTGGTCAATACTTATCTGGTAAACTAAAAATTGAAATACCTAACAATAGAAGAAAAGCACTAAATAATAAATATATAGAAATTATAAAAGCTGAGGGCAATAATCTTAAAAATGTCGACTGCGAAATTCCTCTTGGAACACTTACTTGTATTACCGGAGTTTCTGGTAGCGGTAAATCAACTTTAACAATTAATACGCTTTTTAAGTCAGTCGCACAAACGTTAAACGGGTCAAGGTACACACCTGCAAAGCACAAAGAAATAAAGGGTCTTCAAGAACTTGATAAAGTTATAGATATTGACCAATCTCCAATTGGAAGGACCCCAAGATCAAATCCCGCAACTTATACCGGAGCCTTCACTTTTATAAGAGACTGGTTTACCGGTTTGCCAGAATCAAAAGCTAGAGGTTATAAAGCTGGAAGATTTTCATTTAATGTTAAGGGCGGTAGATGTGAAGCTTGTGAAGGTGATGGTGTAATTAAGATAGAGATGCACTTTCTTCCTGATGTATATGTCACTTGCGATGAATGTGAGGGCAAAAGATACAACAGAGAAACGCTTGAAATTAAGTACAAAGATAAGAGTATTGCAGATATTTTAGATATGACAGTTGAAGAAGGATGTTCTTTTTTTGAAGCAATCCCAATGATTAAAAAGAAACTCGATACACTTCAAAATGTAGGGCTTGGCTATATAAAAATTGGTCAGCAAGCTACTACTTTATCAGGTGGTGAAGCGCAAAGAATTAAGCTTTCAAAAGAACTTTCAAAAAGAGCCACAGGCAAAACCTTGTACATACTTGATGAGCCAACTACGGGACTTCATGTCCATGACATTAAGAAACTACTCGAGGTACTCCAAATTTTAGTAGATCAAGGTAACACTGTTGTTGTGATAGAGCATAATTTAGACGTCATAAAAACAGCTGATTGGATCATTGACTTGGGCCCAGAAGGTGGTGACGGTGGCGGTGAAATAATAGGAAGTGGTTCACCAGAAGATATTGCAAAACTCAAAAAAAGTTATACAGGACAGTATCTAAATAAAATTCTCAAATAGTCACATAAATATTTTACACACACGTATAAAACATGCTATGAATCGTTAATGGCATCAATATTACAATCATTGCAAAGAACAGTCATTCTTGGAACTTTGTTAGCAATTCTTTTGCTCATTATGGTTACAGGCCACTATGGTGGCTTTGACCAACTATATTGGGCCTCACTCTCGAGATTTCTTCACGTCATATCTGGAGTCATGTGGATTGGCCTCCTCTATTACTTTAATTTCGTACAGATTCCTAATATGCCAAATATTCCTGATGAGCAAAAACCAGCGATAGGAAAAGTTATTGCCCCTGCGGCTCTTTTCTGGTTCAGATGGGCTGCTTTGGCAACATTGATTACAGGTCTTACAACTTTAGCTCTTTATTATGGACATGAGGGATCAGTCAATGCTCTTACATTTACATTGGCTTATGGATTTAATGGTAAAGAACTTACAATAGGAATTGGTATGTGGCTTGCTATAATAATGGCTTATAATGTATGGATGGTTATTTGGCCAAATCAAAAGAAAGCATTGGGAATTGTTGAAGTTGATGCAGATACAAAAGCAAAATCAGCTAGAACAGCAATGCTATTCTCAAGAACAAACACCGTGCTTTCCATTCCTATGCTTTTAGCAATGGTAGTTGCACAAAATCTTTACTAAATTATCTAGTTGAGTCTACTGCTGACGTCGTATTCCACTCACGTTTTACATCAAGGTATCTCAGTAATGGCGCTGCTACAAAAATTGATGAATAGGTTCCAACTATAACTCCCCAAATCATTGCAAACGTAAACCCTTTAATCACTTCACCTCCAAAAATGAATAACGATAACAAAGCTAAAAGCGTAGTCACAGAAGTTACAATTGTTCTTGATAAAGTATCGTTAATTGACAAATTTAATAAATCTGTAATTTCCTTTGAACGGTACTTTCTTAAGTTTTCTCTGACCCTATCATACACAACAACTGTATCGTTCATAGAGTATCCAACAATAGTAAGTATTGCAGCAATGATGGGTAAATTGAACTCTAATTGAGTTATACAAAAAACACCTATGGTTAATATGACGTCATGAACAAGTGCGAGAACTGCTCCAAGTGAAAACTGCCATTCAAATCTAAACCAAATGTAAACAAGCATTGCAAATACAGCGACTAAAATTGCAATAGCACCAGATTGTATTAATTCTCCACTAACCTTAGGCCCTACAACCTCAGTTCTTCTAAAATTAATATCGGTTGAAAGATAAGATCCTAAGCTATCTTTTACTATTTGAACAACATCTTGTTGAACTTGATCTCCACCTAGTTGTTGCTCTACTCTAATTAGTAAATTTTTACTTGATCCAAATTCTTGAACTTGAACATCCCCTAATTCAAGAGTATTTAAGTTATCTCTTAAACCAGAAATTTCTATTTCTTGAGATGTTTCGATTTCAATAAGTGTACCACCCTTAAAATCAATTCCAAAATTCAATCCATTTACAAAAAAAGCCCCTATTGAAAGAAATATCAATATTGCAGAAAGAATAAAGGTAATTACCCTTACTTTTAAAAAATTAATTTGTGTTCCAGATATATTAAGCATTTTTACTTAGACCTACAAAATTTGGTTTTAATCTTTTAGCGTTGAGTGAAATTAGTAACCTTGTGAAAGTAAAGGCAGTGAAAACTGATGTAAAGATCCCTATAGCCAATGTAATAGAGAAACCTCTCACTGGCCCCGAAGCCATAAAAAATAATATTATAGCTGCAATCAATGTTGTTATATTTGCATCTAATATAGTTGATAAAGCTCTTTTATACCCGTTTTCAACAGCATTCATCATATTCGATCCATTTCTAATTTCTTCTTTTACCCTCTCAAAAATTAGAACATTTGCATCCACAGCCATTCCAATTGTTAATATTATTCCAGCGATACCAGGTAATGTTAGAGTTGCTTGAAACAAAGATAAAACGCCAAGGACCATAAATAAGTTTATAATTAATGCTATATCTGCTAGCAGGCCAAAATATCGATAGACAAATATCATAAATATAATGACAGCAATAAAACCAATTATTGCTGCAAACTGACCCGCTTCAATTGAGTCAGCGCCAAGATCAGGTCCAACCGACCTTTCTTCTAAAATAATTAGTGGAGCAGGTAAAGCACCAGCTCGCAAAAGAATAGCAAGATCATTTGCCTCTTCTGAGTCAAAACCACCAGAAATCTGACCAGAACCACCCAAAATAGCTTCCCTTATTACTGGCGCACTTATTACTTTATTATCAAGTACAATCGCAAAAGGTTTGCCCACATTTTGCTGTGTAACCCTTCCAAACTTTGTTGCACCTATACGATCAAACCTAAAAGATACAATTGGTTCATTTGTTTGAGGGTCAAAACCAGGTTGCGCATCAACAAGATTTTCACCTCCGACCATAATTCGCTTTTTTACAATGTATTTAAACTCTTCATCCGCATCAGATGCCAAAATTTCTGAGCCAATTGGTGCCTTTGAGGGATTAAAAGGGTCGAAATTCACAGAAGTATCAACCAATTGAAAAGTAAGTTTAGCAGTTTGGCCCAGTAAAGACTTAATACGGTCTGGGTCATCAATGCCTGGTAATTGAATTATTATCCTGGATGATCCTTGTCTTTGTATTGATGGCTCTCTTGTGCCAAGTTCATCTATTCTCCTTCGAACAATTTCTAACGATTGGGCAACTGCATTCGAAACAGATTGTTTTATAAATTCTTCAGTAAAATTTATCTGAACAGTATTTTCTTCTTGGGTAATAATTAGATTAGTTTGATCTCCCATTGTAAGAATATTTTGAGAGTTACTCATGGACAGCTCGGAAATTTCTTTTTGAATTTCACTGTTAAAACCCTCAACAATGAATTTTAGGGATTCATTTGAAACCTTGAAATTACTATAATTAAGATTGTTTTTCTTTAAGACTCTTCGAACGTCTGCATTAAGGTTTTCTACTCTCTCCTTTATAATTTCTTCGGTATCAACCTCTAACAATAAATGTGAGCCCCCTTGAAGGTCCAAGCCGAGGTTTACTTGTTGCTTAGGAAAAAAATTTGGAAATGTTTCTAATTGATCTTTCCCAAAAAAATTGGGAACAGCAAAAAGTAAAGTAATTATGATTACAGCCAATACTGAAAATATTTTTAAATTTGAAAAGTACAGCATGAAAATTTATTGTGATGTATTTACTTTCTCTACTTCGGCAATTGTTGATTTAATCATTACAACATTTACTCCTGAGGATATTTCAACCTCCACATCAGTATCTCCGATTACTTTAACTACTTTTCCTCTTACTCCTCCTGAGCTGACGATCTTGTCTCCTCGCTGAACAGCAGCAACCATCTCTCGATGTTCTTTTGCTCTTCTTTGCTGAGGTCTTATCAATAAAAAATAAAAAATCGCAAATATTAAGAATAATGGCATTAGTTGAATGAGCATTTGTTCCATGAAATTCTCCCTTAAAATAACTTAGGCAATATACATACTTAGGTAATATTTTTGAACTAAATAATTAATTTAGATCAGTTTTTAAACCTTTTTTTAAATCACTAAGACTTTTATGATGCGTAAGATCTAAATGAAGAGGTGTTATTGATATGTGATGATCTGCCAGCGCTTCTACATCACTCATATATCCCTCAACTATTTCATTTAGTGGAGGAATACTTAGATTAACATTTTCTTCAAGCCGCCTTCGTAAACCGAATCTGAATTTTGACTTCTGAACTTCATTAATTATCAAGTCGTCAGTTTCCCTGTTTCCTTGTGTTGTTATCTGTATGCTTTTAACTAAATCAGCTGTGCAATATGGAAAATTAATATTCATGAAGACATTATTTGGCCAGCCAAGAATTGTAAGTTCAAGTAAAATATTTTTTAAAAATTTTTTTGAAGCGTCCCAAACAATTTGATTTTTTTTGCCTGCTTCATAATTTTGACTGATTGCAATTGATGGAATGCGTCTAATTAAACCTTCCATTGCTGCAGCAATGGTACCTGAATATGTAACATCCTCTCCAACATTGCAGCCACTATTGATACCTGACAGAATTAAATCTGGTCTTTTATCTTTTAAAACATTGCTTATACCAATTGCAACACAATCGCTAGGAGTACCATTAACTGAAAATGTCTTCTCTTCGTACTTTTTAAGTGTTAATTCGTTTTGAAAAGACAAAGCATGTGATGCACCACTTTTTTCATGTTCAGGTGCAACGACCCAGACATCATCTGAAAATTCACTAGCAATAGCTCTTAGTATTTTAATACCCTCTGCAGATATTCCATCATCATTTGTAATCAATATCCTCGCTTCATTAAGATTAATAACTGACATATAGATGAATTAATTTGAAATTTGATTTATTCCACCCATGTATGGAATAAGAGCATCTGGCACCTGAATAGTCCCATCTTCATTTTGATAATTTTCAAGAATAGATATTAAGGTTCGTCCTACGGCTAAACCCGATCCATTTAATGTATGCAAAAATTTAGTTTCTTTACCTTCTTTGTAACGAGAGTTCATTCTTCTTGCTTGAAAATCTCCACAATTAGAGCAACTAGATATTTCTCTGTATGCTTTTTGACCAGGCAACCATACTTCAATATCATATGTTTTTTGTGCAGCAAAACCCATATCCTCAGAAGACAATATGACAACTCTATAATGAAGATTTAATCTTTTTAAAACTTCCTCTGCACAACTTAACATTCTTTCATGTTCATCCTTAGACTGACTTTCTGATGTTAAACTAACAAGCTCAACTTTATAAAATTGATGTTGTCTCATAATGCCTCTTGTATCTTTTCCTGCTGCGCCAGCTTCAGATCTGAAACATGGCGTATGAGATACATATCGTTTAGGTAAATCTAAAATATCAATAATTGACTCTCTAGTCATATTACTAAGAGGAACCTCGGCCGTTGGTATAAGCCAATAGTCATCGGTTGTTTTAAATAAATCATCTTTAAACTTAGGAAGCTGTCCCACACCATAAACTGATTGGTCTTTAACAAGTATAGGAACATTCATCTCTGTATATCCAAATTCATTTGTATGAAGATCTAACATAAAATTAGATATTGCTCTTTCCATTCTAGCAATCAAGCCACTTTGTACAACAAACCTTGATCCAGAGATTTTTGCAGCTTGCTCAAAACTCATCATGTTGAGGTTTTCGCCTAATTCATCGTGTTCTTTTGGAGTAAAAGAAAATTCTTTTTTAGTACCTTCCAACTTAATCTCTTTATTTAAACTTTCATCACCAACTGGCACATCATCTGCTGGATTATTTGGCAAAGAAGATAAAACAGTATTAAGTTCTTCTTGTTTTTCTCTTTGACTATTCTCTAAATCCTGCATTTTATCTTTTAAGCTTGCAACTTCCGCCTTTAACTCAGCGGCTTCATCATTTTTTCCATTAGCTGCATATTCTCCTATGAGCTTTGACTTGGTGTTTCTCTCTTCTTGAATAACTTGAAGCTCACCAATAATTTTCCTGTTCTTTTCATCTAATTCAATTATTTGATTTGAAACTGGCGGATGTTTTCTTTTGGCTAATAACTCATCTAAATCTGAGGGATTCTCTCTTATTTTCTTAATGTCATGCATGTCTTACTCGGATTTAGGTTTTTTCCCTTCGATAAATTTTACAGCAAATATTGAAATTTCATACAGCAATAATATAGGTATTCCAAGCCCTATTTGGGAGATCGGGTCAGGTGGTGTTAAAATAGCCGCTACTGCAAAAACTCCTACAATCACATACTTTCTATTTTTTCTTAATCCTTCAGAACTGACAAAACCTACTCTTGCTAATAATGTCAAAAGAACTGGTAGTTGAAAACTGATACCAAATGCAAATATCAGACGCATAATTAAGCTTAAATACTCATTTACCTTAGCTTCTAATTGGATTGGTAATGTTCCTTGGCCACCAATCGATTCGAAAGATAGAAAGAATTTGATGGCAAGTGGCATAATAAAATAATAAACCAATGCCGCTCCTAATAAGAATAATATTGGCGTTGCAATTAAATATGGAATAACAACAGTTTTCTCATTGCGATAAAGACCAGGTGCAACAAAAATCCAAATTTGTATCAGTATAAATGGAAGAGAAACAAAAATAGAGGCAAATAGTGCTACTTTTAAATAAGTAAAAAAGGTTTCGTGTAAAGCAGTAAATATAAGCCTTCTGCCAGATTCACCTTGTACAGCATCAGCATATGGTTGAACTAAAAAGTTATAAATTGTGTCTGCAAAGATATATGCAACAACAAACATAACAGTAATCAAAATTAGTGACTTAATAAGTCTGCTTCTAAGTTCTACAAGATGTTGAATTAAAGGTTGCTTTCCTTCATCAAGTGTTTCATTTGTATCACTCATTTTCTTTTTTCTGCTTTTCTGACTGAATGATATTTTTATTTATCGAATCACGCATCTCGTCTGTAAAGTTTTTGGGATTTGTATTTTCAACTTTAGACTTAATATCATCTACGCCTGTTTCTTTTGCTATCTCATTGATACTAGATCTAAATTCTCTTGAAAAGTTTCTAATTTTACCCCACCACCTGCCAAAAGTTCTTAATACTGCTGGCAAATCTTTCGGTCCAACAAAAATGATAATTAATGCTGCAATGACAAGATACTCTACTCCTCCGATACCAGGTAACATAACAATTACTTAAGGTTAATCTTTGGAGTCTTCGTCTGATTTATTTATTGACTTTGGTTCATCATCGTCGTTGATGCCTTTTTTAAAACTTTTTACACCTTTGGCTACGTCACCCATTAATTCAGATATTTTTCCTCTACCGAAAAGTATAACAAGAAGCGCTACAACGATTAATATTTGCCAAAAACTAATACCCATTTATTCCTCAATTATTTCTAATAATATATATATATTAATACCTTATTAGTAAAAGTTAAAAATTACCATCAAATAAAAGGTAATTAAATAAGGTTTTTTTGAGATGCGGTTGAACTTATAGAGATGACATCTTCAGGTTTGCCATTTTGAATAAAATTACCATCTTTCATGATTAAAACTCTATCAGACATTGCTAGCGCGTCTTCAGTATCGTGAGAAACAATAATAGTTGTAGTGAGGTTATCACGAAGAATTTTATTTGTTTCAGATCTCAATCTTACTTTTAATTCCTTATCCAAAGCTCCAAAAGGTTCATCCATTAACAAAATTTTTGGATTTGGCGCCATAGCTCTTGCCAATGCAACCCTTTGTTGTTCGCCGCTTGATATTTCATGAGGATAGTTTTTTGCATATATCTCAACACTAAATAACTTTAATAAACTCATAGCCCTCTCAGTATTATTTTTATTCGTACCTTTTATTCCAAATTTTACATTATTCACAATCGAGAGGTGTGGAAACAATGCTCTTTCCTGAACAACCAATCCAATATTTCGTTCCTCAGTATTTACATGATTTAAATGCCCTGAAACAATTTCATTATCTATCGATACTGTTCCTGCTGATTGTTCTTCTAGACCTGCAATAATTCTTAGCAAAGTAGTTTTGCCGCATCCAGAGGGTCCTAAGATTGTAATTATCTCTCCTCGATTTACTTGTAGAGAAACATCTTTTAAAACTTCATTATCTCTTGTGAAGCTGTGTTTTATATTTTTTAGTTCAAGAATTATATCCATTTTTAATCTCTTGATGCAGGTCTAGAACTTCTGATCATTCTAGTCAATATTATTATTGGAATAAGCCCTACCATAACTATTGCAATAGAAGGTGCAGCAGCATCGTACATTCTTTCTTCTGCTGCATATATATAAGTATATACAGCTAATGTATCAAAATTAAATGGTCTCAAAATAAGCGTTGCGGGAAGTTCTTTTATGACTTCTGAAACTACCAATAACATGCTTGTTAGAAAACTAGTTTTTAATAATGGCAAATGAACTGAAGATAAAAGAGACCAGCCTGATGTTTTAAGTGTTTTTGCTACATCATCAATTCTCATATTTATACGCTGATATCCAGCTTCAATCGTAGAACTTGAGAGCGCATAGGATTTTATTATGTAAGCTAAAACTAATCCAACTAGACTACCTGTAAGCACAAAATCAAAATAATAATCTCCAATGCTTCTGTCTAAAAATGTAAGTAGCTGCATAACGCCAATTGCAAGTATTAAACCTGGCACCGCATAACCAACAGTCAAAAAGGAACTCATAAACTTCAGATAATTATTTTTTTTATATCTAATTGAAAAATTTATAAGCACAGCTAATAGACTGCATAAGAAAGCTGCTATTATTGCTAAGTAAAATGTATTCCATGCAGTCGTAAGAAACTTATCATTAAAAAAATCTAACTTGTAATTAAATGCCCAGTACCCAAGTTCCATCACAGGCAATAAAAAACCGACAAAGATTGGAACGAAACAAATTAATATTGCTAAAATATTTGAACTACCTTTCAGTCTAGTTAAATAAAGCGGCTTAAAGACTGAGCTGGCATTTGAATATCTAGCATTTTTTCTGGAGTAACGTTCAGATATAATTAATAGAATTGCAAATATGAGTAACAATGAAGCTAACTGCTTTGCGGTTTCAATATCATACATGCCGTACCATGTTCTAAATATTCCAGTTGTAAAAGTTGAAATGGCAAAGTGATCAACTGCTCCGAAATCAGATAAAGTTTCCATGATTACGAGCATGAGACCCCCAATAATTGCTGGTCTAATCATTGGAACAGCTAATTTATAAAATACTTCTAGTTTACCAAGTCCAAGAGTTCTACCCGCTTCAAGAATTGATCTAGATTGATTTATAAAGGCCATTCTGCTCACAAGATATACATATGGATACAGAGTGAAGGAAAATACTACAATCGCTCCAGGAACATTTCTTACTTTAGGAAAAAAAATAAAATCTGCACCGAGCCCAAAAAGATCCCTTATTAAATTATTCGCTGTACCAAAGGTATCGAATAAACCAGTGAAAGTGTAAGCAAGTATATATGGTGGTACAGCAAGTGGTAAAATTAGCGCCCATTCAAAAATATTTTTTCCTGTAAAATTATAGTTGGTGACTAACCAGGCAGTGCCGACACCAATTATGGTAACCATAATTGAGACGCCAATAACTAAGTAAAATGAGTTTTCTATATATCCAATCAGCACGTAATTGTACAAGTGTGTCCAGTTGTCAGAGTAATCACCAGCTAAACTGAAAAGCACAATAAGTACTGGGGCAATAAAAATTGCAAATGTTGCAACTGGTGTAACTTGCCAAAGATCTAACTTCATAAATAATTGCTGTTTCCTATACTATTTATCCAATAAACTCTAATATAACCTTAATTTTTGTTGAGGCAATTTGACCTTGGATACTAATGAGAAGAAAAGACGGTGACCAAATTACCTCAACCTGGTTGACATTAAATTATTGCCAACCAACTCTATCCATCAACTTAACAGCTTCAGGATTGAATTCGCCATAGCTTGCAACTGAAGTCTGATCTTCTTTGAAACCAGAACCAAATTGAGCTATTAAATCACTAGGTGCAACACCTTCAAGCATTGGAAACTCATAAGTGTTATTCACTATGTGACTTTGAGCTTCTTCACTAAGCAGGAACTCGATAAACTTAACAGCATTACCTGCATTTGGAGCATTTTTCATAAGACCAGCTCCACTCACATTAATATGAGCACCTCGTCCATCTTGGCCAGGAAAATGAAGTTCAACTTTTCTTGCTGCAGCTTGCTGTTCTTCACCTTTTTTTCCGGATAACATTAAACCAATGTAATAACTATTTGCTACAGCAACATCTGCTTCGCCATTTGCAACTGCCATAATCTGCGCTCTGTCATTACCTTCAGGTTTTCTTGCAAAGTTGCCTACAAATCTATGCGCCCACTTTTCAGTAGCATCAATACCATTATTGGCAATCAGTGAAGCAACTAAAGACTGATTATACATATTACCAGAACTTCTTATTGCAACTCTACCTTTCCATTTTGGATCTGAAAGATCTTCATACGTAAGCCCTTCCATATCCTCTGCGGAAACATTTACTGGATTATAATAAATTACTCTAGAACGTTTAGCTATTCCAACCCACTCGTTATTTGGACCTCTTAAATTTTCAGGTACAATTGAATTGATAGTATCTGAGCTGATACTTTGAAACATTCCATCTTTTTGAACTTTCCATAGATTACCAGCATCTACGGTAATGAAGACATCAGCAGGAGAATTTACTCCTTCTGAAGCAAGTCTTTCCATTAATGCTTTTCCTTTACCTGAAATAACGTTTACTTTGATGCCAGTATCGTTCGTAAACTTTTGATATAATGCATCATCTGAGTCGTAATGCCTTGACGTATACAAATTAACTTCATTAGCGAATGAACTGCCAACTGTTACAAAAGTAATTACAGCTATTGCTAAGAATCTTAATACTGAATTCATAAAATTTCCCCTTCTTTAGAATGATACTAAGTTTCATTCTATATAACTTATTGAGAATGATTATCAATAGCAAATATGACGCACTTTGATAATTTGTGTCTATAATGAATTTATAAAGCTAATTAATTGATTTACTTGATTTTTATCTAAAGATTTGAACTCTTCTAACACTCTAGAGGCTTCCCCGCCATGCCATAATATAGCCTCCTCAATTGTTCGAGCCCTTCCATCATGTAAAAATCCATATTCTGCAGATACCACTGATGTCAACCCTATTCCCCACAAAGGCGGCGTTCTCCATTCAGAGCCACTGGCATTGAATTCGTTAACACCATCAGACAACTGTTCACCCATATCATGCAGCAAAAAATCTGAATAAGGGTATATGATTTGATTGGCTAAATTTTGATGTGTACTCTCATTTTTTGTAACAAATCTCTCAGTATGACAAGAATTGCAGCCAATTTTAAAAAATATTTCTTTACCTTTAACCACGTTAATATCTCTCACGTTTCTTCTTACTGGCACACCAAGTTGCGATGAATAAAAAACTACTAGATCCAATTGATCATTAGAAACTTCATAGCCATCATAGCTTTCGCTATTTCCACTGACTGCATTTTGACAGCTTAATTGCACATCAGTACAGTTAAATGGATTTTCAAAAAGTTTATTTGATAAACCCATGTCATGAAAAAAGGCATCAGCAGTTTGTTGGTAAACCGTAGGTTGAGATGCTTTCCAGCCAAACCGACCAAGGGAATAATCATTTTTTTGATTATGCCAAACAATATTTGCTTTTCCAGATATTCCATCACCGTTTATATCATTCACATCTGCATTTATCAAAATATCCGTTTCACTAATGTTTTCAATTAAACCTAGACCAATCATTGGTTGTGCGATTCTTGCTGAAAAGTTTGTATCTTGATTGATATCTCCGTAATTAAAATTTCTAATTTTAATTACAGGCTTTCTTAATTCGACTATACGACCATCATTGTAAGATATTGGAACATATTCATAATTAATAACAATGTCCGCTTCTCTTGGAATACTTTCAACCGAGAATTCACTAATTTGATTTCCGTAAATGGGATCTGGTAGATTTTTAATACCATCTGAAATTGAGTCCTGATTTTTTGAAATTTGAATAACAACAGATACAGCGTCATCAGATTCATCTATAGGCAAATGTCCTCGTCCATCAGAAATATGACATGCTTCGCACGAACGAGCACTGAAAAAAGGCCCTAAACCATCTCTTGCAATATTTTCTGAGAATTTTGCATCTTCCCAAATTCTCTCAAATAAAGCATTTCCTACAAGAAAATTGATTTTAAATTATCTCCTAAATTTCTTGCAACCAGTGAAAAACTATTTTTATTTTCAACCTCATTTGAGGTTTTGCCACCTGGCAGTAACGGGTCTGAAGATATTGAAGTACAAATATAAAAAAAAATGTTTGCAAACAGGATTGCTTTAAATAGACGTTTCACAATTTAAGGCTAATTTCTATTCTGCCTCATGTCCACTTTGAATCAGATCATCTATATTTTCATCTTCTCCGAATGGTTCTATCTGGCTGTGATCAATTTCTTTTGGTTCTCTAATGTCTAAATTTGGAGGCAGGCGGCTTTCTAAAAGACCAGCCGCTTTTAATTCTTCAAGTCCAGGTAAATCTGTGACTTGTTCTAACTGGAAGTACTCTAAGAACCTCTCAGTTGTACCATAAATAATGGGCCTTCCTGGTACCTTTTTTCTACCGATTGGCCTTACCCAGTTTAACTCCATAAGAACATCAAGAGTTCCAGGACTAAAATGAACTCCTCTTATGTCTTCAACTTCAGCTCTTGTAACAGGTTGATGATAGGCGATTATTGCCAAAGTCTCAGTAGCAGCCTTTGATAGTTTTCTTTGAACTATTTTTTCTTTTTTCATCATTGGTGCAAGATCGGTGGCAGTTTTAAAGCTCCATTTATTGCCAGTTTTGACCAGATTAACTCCCCTATTTTTATATTGAGCTTCAATTAAATTTAGTAATTTGTTTAAATTTGTTCCCTTCGGCAATCTTGCCTTTAAACTCTCTGCATCAAGGGGTTCATTTGCTGCAAATAGAAGAGCCTCGAGAATTCTAAGATTGTCCATATCCTCAGATGGAAAATTCATGACATTATTTTTTTCTACTTCATCAGACATAATTTATTTAATTAATGAATTCATCGTCCTTTTTATTTTTTAAAAATACTGGTCCAAAAGGAACCAGCTGCTGTACTTCAAGTACCCCTTCTCTTACAAGTTCCATTGCTGCAGCCAGGGTTCCTGCAACACCTGATCTAGCGCTTTTACCATTTGAAAATTCATGTGGTAAAAATTTCTCAAGCCGAGTCCATTCTGGTACATCACCTATCATTCTTTGAAGTCTAACAAGCGCATCTTCCATTGCAAAAACAGGCGGTCTTTCAATAGTCATCGATGAGTAGGCAGTTCTGTACCTTTGATCTGCATATGATTTTAAAAGATCGTATAAATCCAGATAATATTCAGGCGTTCGTATCAACCTTATGCCTTCAGGCATCCCTCTATTAAAAAAATCTGTACCAAGTTTTGGTAAATTCATTAATTTTTGAGAAACTTGTCGGATCGCTTCAAGTTTCTTGAGTTGAAATTTCAATCTTTCTGCCATTTCTTCAGCACTCAATTCTTCACCTGACTCTTCTCTTGGTATTAACAAATTGGATTTTAAGTAAGCCATCCAAGCTGCCATAACAAGATAGTCAGCCGCCAACTCTAAATTGCGATTACGAACTTTTTCTATAAACTCCAAGTATTGCTCTGTGAGTTGGAGAATGGAAATTTTCATTAAATCTACTTTTTGAGATTTAGCTAATGTTAACAGCAGATCTAGGGGACCTTCGAATTCTCCCAAGTTTACAATCAAATCATCTGGGCTAGTTTGATTAGATGCTTCCTGTTCAGTATAAGTACTTGAAATATCTTCCATTTTTCAATTTTTTGATTCTTTTATTATATAACAGATGATGTTTATATACGATAAAATACATCAAAGCTGCTTGGTTAGATATTCGTAGGCTTTTATGTTTTCTTCATGTACGAAATCAGATTTTGTCTGATAGATATTGATAAGATCGTCAGGTATTAAAATAGGCTCAGCTTCATTCTTAATTCTTTCAGCTATCTTATTAATTTCATTGATGTTTCCATTACAATGAAGAACAAGGTCACAGCCGGCACTAAGTGATTTTAAAGCAGCTATATCAACATCATCTGAAATAGCTTTCATTGAAATATCATCGGTCATCAGTAGCCCTTTAAAGCCAATTTTATTTCTTATTATTGTTTCAATAATTTTTTTTGAAAAAGTAGCAATATTTTGATCGTCTAAAGACTTAAACAAAATATGTGCCGTCATACCTAATAATGCGTCGGAGTTGTTCTGAAAAGGCTTAAAATCAGTACTTAAAAGTTCGTCTTCAATTTCATCTACTTCAGGCATTTCAAAATGACTGTCAACTCTTGCTCGGCCATGCCCAGGTAAATGTTTAATCACAGAAGCTATGCCGAATTTATTATTTGTTTCAATTACTATCTTACCTGCTTTAGAGACGGTCCTTTCATTTATCGAAAAAGCTCGATCTCCAATTACACCACTTTCATTTGCTGCTGGTAAATCTAAAACTGGCGCTGTGTTTGTGTTAATTCCCAATTCTTTTAGTGTATGAGCTAAAATTTCAGTATTAAGTCTTAATAATTCAAACCCTAAGTCTGCATCCTTTTCAAT
>CACNCV010000006.1 GCA_902619105.1 uncultured Pelagibacteraceae bacterium | reverse complement strand
TCCGTCGTACTTACTTCTGAGATTTCGACTTTTTCTTCTGTCGTCAGACTTTTCAGCATCAATAAGAGCTTTCTCTTGTGATATAGTATTATAGCAATTTAACTCCTTACCATTTTCAATATTTTTTAAATACTCTGAAGTTAACTCTTTCGATGATATTTTATTATTTTCCAAAAGAACAGCCAGCGATTTTAATGTATAACTATCTTTCATTATTCGATCACTTTTGGAACAACAAAAAAGTCCATTTCTTTTTCAGGTGCATTTTCTAATATATCTTCAGCACTATTCTTAGTATCCACTTTATCATCTCTAACTTCTAATTTTTGATTAAGGGAATTAGATGTCGGATCAACTTGATCAGTTTTAATTTCTTTTAACTGATCAACAAATTCTAAGATTGAATTAAGATCCTTACTAAGATTATTGAGTTTATCATCACTGATTGAAATTCTTGCTAACTTTCCAAGCTTTAAAAGACTTTTCTTATCAAATTCCATATTTATATGAGGTACTAACTTAAATTAATGTATGATATACAGTCAAAAAATGACTAATGAAACAAAAAAAGAAGTAGATATCGCAGAATTTAAGTCATTAGTGGAAAGTTATCATAAAATTCTAGGATTGGATATTGGCAGTAAAAGAATTGGAGTTGCAATTTCTACATCGGATATGACGGGGGCTTTACCATTAAGAACTATTAAATATTCAAATATGAAAGACTTTCTAAAAGAATTAAATGAGCTAGTTAAACTTCACGACGTTAAAGCCCTCATCATTGGACTGCCATTAAATATGGATGGAAGTGAGGGAAAAAGTGCTCAATCAATCCGTGATAAATCAAGAGCTATAAATTTGTCTTTGAATATTCCTTATTCTTTTTGGGATGAAAGACTTTCTACTGTTGCTGTGGACAGGTTATATATAGATAATTCTAAAAGCAGAAAAAAAGCCCATAATGAAAAAAAAGAAATTGATAGTCTCGCTTCAGCATTTATCTTGGAAGGTGCATTAAATTATATTAAAAGAATAAATTAATGCTTGAAAACATTAAAATCCCTAAAATCTCTCAAACCCATCTGCATGGCATAAAAAATCTCAGCATTGAAGATATAAATAATATTTTAGAACTCAGTAAAATTTTCAAAGAGCACAACAAGGAAAAGGATAAAAAAATACCGATCTTAAAAGGTAGAACAATTATAAATCTTTTTTTTGAACCCTCTACAAGAACACTAATCTCTTTTGAAATAGCTGCTAAAAGATTAGGCGCTGATGTAATTAATATGAATATTGAAGGATCTTCATTAAGAAAAGGTGAAAGTTTATTTGATACCGCTCAAACTTTAGGAGCAATGAACCCTGATCTTGTAATTATCAGACATGGAGAAAATGATGCCTCAAAAGAAATTGCTAAAATATTAGAATGTCCTGTTATAAATGCTGGAGAAGGTGTTAATGAACACCCCACACAAGCATTGCTTGATGCTTATACAATCATGAATCACAATCGAAAGCTTAATGATATCACAGTTTCAATATGTGGTGATCTTGAACATAGTCGAGTAGCAAGGTCAAACTACTATCTTCTAAATAAAATGAAATCAAAAGTTAGATTCGTATTTCCTGATTATTTTAAACCAAAAGATTTAGATAAATATGATGTTGAAACGTTCACAAATTTAGAAGAGGGCATAAAAGATGCTGATATAGTGATGATGCTTAGAATCCAAAATGAAAGAATAAAAGATTTAAATCTTCCATCAGCAGACGATTATTTTAAAAGTTTTGGACTTACTTATGAAAAGTTAAAATTAGCAAAGCCTGAGGTACTAGTGCTTCACCCTGGTCCAATAAATCGAGGTGTAGAAATAGAGAATGAACTAGCTGATGATGTAAACAAATCAGTGATAACTGAACAGGTTGAAAATGGAGTAGCTGTTCGTATGGCTTGTTTGTCAATTATGGTAAAATGATATTCGAAATAATTTTAATAATTTACTTTTCCTACCTTCTAGGATCAATCCCAACTGGTATTTTGGTATCAAGGTTATTCAATTTAGGGGAGCTTAAAAGTATTGGCTCAGGAAATATTGGGGCTACGAACGTACTAAGAACAGGAAACTTTTCAGCTGCAGGAATTACACTATTAGTTGATTTTTTTAAAGCGTTAATACCAATAACCCTTACTCTGGCAATCAATGATAATTTACTTTTTATATCTGGAACTTTTATTCTATTTGGTCATATATTTCCTATATGGCTTGATGATTTAAAAGGAGGTAAAGGATATGCTTCTTTTATGGGAATTATATTTGCAGTTAACTTTTATTTATTTTTAGCTCTTGGAATAAGTTGGATTATAATTTTTGTAATTTATAGATATTCGTCACTAGCAAGTTTGATTTCCGCAAATTTAATTTCGTTAATTTCATTATTTTATTTTGATTTCAATGTTTCTTTTATGTGTTTAATTATAAATCTAATTATGATCTTTTCTCATCATGAAAATATAAATCGCTTATTAAAGCGTGAAGAAAAGAAATTGTATTAAGCCTTATATTCTGCCAATTATAAAATATTTTTTGTGAAAATTTGACAAAGCTCACAAAAGTATATTAAAGAGCGCGTTTATAAGAATATGAATTTAGTAATAGTAGAAAGCCCAGCTAAGGCTAAAACAATAAATAAATACTTAGGAAGTGAGTTCAATGTACTTGCAAGCTTTGGTCATGTTCGTGATTTGCCATCTAAAAATGGCTCGGTAGATCCAGAAAATAATTTTGCTTTTGAATGGGAAGTTTCTTCAACTTCAAAGAAACATATGAAAGAAATTTATGATGCCAGCGCTGATGCATCTACTCTTTATCTTGCAACTGACCCGGATAGAGAAGGTGAAGCAATTGCATGGCATATTGTTGAGCTATTAAATAAGAAAAAATTATTAAAAGATAAAACTGTCAAGAGAGTGGTCTTTAGTGAGATCACAAAAAATGCAGTAAAAAATGGAATTGCCAATCCAAGAGATATTGATACTGATCTTGTAGACGCCTATTTAGCTCGAAGAGCACTGGATTATCTATTTGGCTTTAATTTATCACCAGTGTTATGGAGAAAGTTACCGGGAGCTAAATCAGCAGGAAGAGTTCAATCAGTTGCCTTAAGATTGATATGTGAACGTGAACTTGCCATTGAGTCTTTTGAACCTGAAGAGTATTGGAAAATTAAAGGCAATGTAAGATTTGAGGATGGTTTTAATATAGAAGCAAATTTACTTTCTGTAGAAGGTAAAAAAGTAGAAAAATTTAGCTTTAAGTCTGAAGATGATGCGAAAAAAATTGTAAATTTATTCTCGGATAATAAATTTGAAATAATAGATATTACAAAAAAACCAGCATCAAGGAATCCGGAACCACCTTTTTCTACCTCAACACTTCAACAAACTGCATCAAGTATTTATGGTTTTGGCGCCTCTCGAACAATGCAAATTGCACAAAAATTATTTCAAGGTATTGAAATTAATGGTGAAACAGTTGGTTTAATAACTTACATGCGTACTGATAGCACTGATATATCTAAAGAAGCCATTGAAACGTATAGAAACTATTTGAAAAAAAATTTTGAGAATGGGTATTGCCCTAATGAAGTAAGAACTTACAAATCAAAAAAAGCTAAAAACGCTCAAGAAGCTCACGAAGGAATTCGACCAACTGATATTGAATTAACACCTGATCAGGTTTCAAAATATTTAGATACAGATAGTTTAAAATTATACTCATTAATATGGAAAAGGGCCCTTGCAAGTCAAATGAGTTCTGCTGTATTTGAAAGAACAGCTATTGATATCAGCTCTGAAAAGAATGAATTGAAACTAAGAGCAAATGGTTCTGTGGTAAAATTTGATGGGTTTTTAAATATTTATAGTGAGTTTAAGGTAAAAAGTGATGAACAAATTAAAAAAGATGAAAATGAGGAAGATGAGGATGAGGTTACATTACCCGCTATTTCGAAAGGAATGAAGATAGAGTCAGTTTCACCAACCGAAACACAACATTTTACACTCCCACCCCCTAGATACTCTGAGGCAAGTTTAGTAAAAAAATTAGAAGAATTGGGCATAGGAAGACCTTCAACCTACGCCAGTATAATATCTGTTCTAAAAACAAGAAATTATGTTGAACTTGATAAAAATAGGTTTGTACCTGTTGATAGAGCAATATTGATAACAGCATTTCTTAAAGGATTTTTCTCAAAATACATTGATTATGAGTTTACCGCTGGAATGGAAGAATCACTTGATGAAATTACTTCTGGAAAAATAAAATGGACTGAATTCTTAGAAAATTTTTGGAAAAATTTTTCTACAAATGTTGGTGATGTTACTGATTTGAGAATTACTAATATATTGGATAATTTAAATGAAATTCTTAAGTCCCATATATTTGAGCAAAAAGAAGGAAGTAATGGTGAAAAGGCAATATCAAGAAGTTGCCCTTCTGAAAACTGTGAAGGTGAACTAAGTCTTAAAGTAAGTCGATTTGGAGCGTTTGTAGGCTGTTCCAACTATCCCGATTGTAAGTTTACTAGACCTATCTCTCATAAAAAAATTAAAGAAGCATTTGAAGATACAATTCTTGGAAAAGATACTGAATCAGAACAGGATATAAAATTATTGAATGGAAGATTTGGTCCATACGTTCAGCTTGGCGACGTCGTTGAAAAAGAAAAACCAAAAAGAGCCTCGGTACCTAAAGGAATTTCCCCCTCTGCAATTGATTTAGAAAAAGCTCAATATCTATTAAGTTTACCAAGAGAGATAGGTGGTCACCCTGAGACAGGAGAAATTATTACTGTGAATTATGGACGCTATGGTGGTTACATTAATTGTGGCGATAAAAATGCTAGCCTTGAAGATAATTCTGAAATTTTTGATATTGGTATTAATAGAGCAGTTTCTCTGCTTGCTAATGCAAAGCCTGGTAGACTTAAAAGTTCATCTGAAATCAAAACTTTAGGAGAACATCCAGATGATAAAAAACCAATCAAAGTGATGAAAGGGAAGTTCGGGCCCTATATTAAATATAAAAGTATTAATGCCACAATTCCCGATAATATTGACCCTGAAGAAATTCTAATGGAAGAAGCTATTGATTTGATTGAAAAAAAACTAGAAAAAACAGGTAAGAAAAAGAAAAAATCTTCTAAAAAATAAAAAAACCTGTATCTTTATAATCTTTACAAAAATTAAATTATTAACAAGTCGAAAGGTTAACTATGGCTCTCGCTCTAAATGATGTGATGGAAAAAAAATCATCTCTGGATTTTAAAAATCAGGCATTTATTAATGGAAACTATACAAATTCAGTAACAGGCAAAACGTTTGAGAGCATTAGCCCTGTTGATGGATCAGTAATAACTAGTGTTGCGGAGTGTGACATTGAAGATATAAACAAAGCTGTAAAAGCTGCGCGTGATGTATTTGAAAAAGGATCATGGTCTAGGATGGCTCCCTCAAAAAGAAAAAAAATTCTCTTTAATTTCGCTGACTTAATGAAAAAAAATATTTTAGAGCTAGGCTTACTAGAAACTTTAAATATGGGAAAGCCAATAACAAGAGCAACAGGCGATATAGCTGCATGTATTAATTGCACAAAATGGTATGCTGAGGCAATTGATAAGCTTTATGATGATGTAGCTCCAACAAGTGATAATTTGATTGCCACTATCACAAAAGAACCACTGGGTGTAGTTGGAGCGGTAACTCCTTGGAATTTTCCTTTATTAATGGCTTGTTGGAAGTTTGCGCCTGCGTTAGCTACTGGAAATAGTTTTATTTTAAAACCTGCAGAACAATCGCCTCTGTCTGCACTAAGAGTTGCCGAACTAGCAATGGAGGCTGGGATTCCAGAAGGAGTCTTCAATGTAGTGCCAGGTTATGGTCCTACTGCAGGAAAAGCATTAGGGACTCACATGGATGTTGATAAACTTGGTTTTACTGGATCTACAGAAGTTGGAAGATATTTTTTATCTTACGCAGGTGAGTCTAACATGAAGAGAGTTTCACTGGAGTGTGGTGGAAAGTCTCCAAATATAATATTTGCAGATGCACCTGATCTAGACCATGCTGCAAAAATGGCAGCAGATGGCATGTTTGGAAACAGTGGTCAGGTGTGTGATGCGCCCTCAAGGTTGCTGCTTCAAAAATCGATTAAAGATGAATTTTTAGAAAAAGTTGTAAGCTACTCACAACCGTGGATGCCAGGTAATCCGTTTGATCCAAACACTTTAATGGGCTCAATTGTCGATAAAACACAAACTGAAAGAATCATGCATTACATAGATACAGGCAAGTCTGAAGGTGCGAATGTTATAACTGGTGGTGATCAGGTGCTTCAAGACTCAGGTGGCTACTATGTAAGTCCTACAGTTTTTAAAGATGTTCAAAATTCAATGACTGTTGCTAAAGAGGAAATCTTTGGACCAGTATTATGTGCCATAGATTTTGAAAATGAAGATGAAGCCCTACAAATAGCAAATGATACTCATTATGGACTTAATGCAATGATATGGTCTAATGATTTAAATAAAGTACATAAGCTTGCAAAAAGAATTAAAAGTGGGAAAGTTCTGATAAATAGTTTGAGCGATGGAGATATGTCTTTACCTCACGGTGGATACAAGCAGTCAGGTTCTGGAAGAGATAAATCTCTGGAAGCTCTTGGCCAATATACGCAAACAAAACTTACATTGATAGAAGTTAAGTAATTAGTGTCACATAAGCTATCTGATGGCCTTCAAAAGCAAATAAACAAAGCTGCCCTTTTAAAGGATAAACCACTGCTTATAACTGATGCTGATGAAGTCTTATTAAATTTTGTAAAATGCTTTGAAATTTATTTAGAAAAAAAAGGATTTTGGTACGATCTAACTTCATACGCTCTTTTTGGAAATATAAAACAAAAAGGAACTGATGAAGTTGCATCTAATGAAGTTATACTTGAATATTTAGACGATTTTTTTCGAACAGAATCAAAAGATATAACTTTTGTCGAAGGATCAATACACTTTATCAATAAACTTTTGGACTCTAATTTTCAAATCTTAGTGCTGACTAATATTCCATTCAAATATTTGGATGATAGAAAGCATTGTTTTCAAAAGAATGGTCTTAATCTTCAAATAATTGCTGGAAACGGACCAAAAGGGTTGGTAGTTAGAGAATTAATTAGAGACTTTAAAGAAAAAGTTTTTTTTATAGATGATTTAGCTCCCCACATATCCTCCGTAAAAGAAGAAGTATCAAGATCTAAAACTATTCACTACATATCTGATGAACGATTATCTAAACTTGCAGTTTCACCGAAAGAGGCAGATTTTCGTGCATATAGTTGGAAAGATATATATAATTTTCTTATTAATGAAATTAGCGGATAAAATACTCGAAGTAGAACAAGATTATAAGCAATTTAAGCTTGTAACTCTTGGGAACTATTTGCCATTTAAAAAAATAGGCAACTTAGTTTATGTATCTGGGCAACTTCCTATAAAAGATGAAAAAATTATAACTGGTAAAGTTCCATCAGAAACTGATATTAAGGAGGCATCATATGGATCACGCATATGTATGCTTAATACTTTGTCTATATTAGATCAACTAAACCCTTCATGTGAACTTAGTGATTTTAATTGTATTCATGTTGCTGGTTACGTAAATGCTGATCATTCATTTTCTGACCATCCCTTAGTCATCAATGGTGCATCAGATGTTGTTTGCGATATTATGGGAGAAAAAGGAAAGCATTCAAGAATTGCGGTGGGAGCAAACTCTCTTCCAAAAAATGCTAGTGTTGAAGTTGCATCAATATTTGAAATTCTGAAATAATGAAACCTTTTCTTGATCGTCCGATTGCCCATAGAGGGCTTCATGATAAAAAATTAATCATTGAAAATTCTTTGGAAGCATTTGAAAATGCAATGGAACACAACCTTGCAATAGAATGTGATATTGTCTTATCTAAGGATAAAGAAATTATAGTATTTCATGATTACGATTTAAAAAGGATGTGTGGAATAAATTCTAATATTAATGATCTAAGTACAAACGAAATTAAAAAACTAAAGCTTTTAGACACAGATTGTAAAATACCATCACTCGATGAGATGCTGCATTTAGTAGATGGCCAAACACCTATTTTAATTGAAATAAAATCTGGTTTTAATCCTGAAATTGAAGAAAGGTTAATCGAAATAATTCGAGCTTACAATGGGGAAATTGCTTTGCAGTCATTTGATTATAAAATGTGTGAATGGTTTAAAATCAATGCTCCATTTTATAAAACAGGCCTGATAACCAGTAATGATAACATCGATTTTAAAGAGATTTCTCATCTCGGCATTAATTTTTTAGCGGTTGATGTAGAAAAAATAAGTATGAGAAATATTCAAAGTATAAGGAAGAAAAATATTACACTATTAACTTGGACAATTAATAATATGGAAAAGTATAATTTGTCAAAGAAGTTTGCAGATAATATTATTTTTGAAGATATATATAATGAAATTAGTTAAGAGTATAAAATATCTCGATAAAATCCTAAATCGATATAAAAGCGATGGTTTTAAAATTCACTTAACACCCACAATGGGAGCTCTACATGCAGGACATTTAAAATTAGTAAAGGAGTCAAAAAAACTTAAATCAATTGTTGTAGTTAGTATTTTTGTTAACCCTACACAATTTGGACCAAAAGAAGATTATAAAGATTACCCAAGGACGCTCAAAAATGATCTTAAAGTTTTAAAAAAATACGGCGCTGATATTGTCTTTACTCCAATACAAAAACACATTCTCTCCCATAAAACAAAACATAATTGTCCACAGTTTGCAATTGAGAAACGACTATGTGGTAAATCAAGGCCAAATTACTTTCCAGGTGTAAAAAATATTGTACTTAAACTTTTTGATATAGTGCAGCCAGACGCGGCATTTTTTGGTGAAAAAGATTATCAACAGTATTTAGTAATTAAAAAAATGACTGAGTCATTAAAATTAAATACAAGGATTATATGTGTTAAAACTGTTAGGGATAGAAATGGGCTTCCACTTTCATCAAGAAATAGCTACTTAAGTGATCAGGAATTTAAAATTGCTATTAAAATCAACAAATTACTTAAAAAATTACCACCATTGATTAGAACCAAGTTAAAGATTAATAAAATACTTAATCACACAAAAAAAGACTTGATAGATCATGGTGTTGATAAAATTGATTATCTGACTGTATTAAATGATGATCTCTCTGTTCGAAAAAAAATAAGCGATAAATCAAGAATATTTATTGCGGCTAAAATAGGTAATACTCGATTAATTGACAATATAAAAATCTAAAATAAATAAATTGAAGCGAGCCCTAGAAAAGATAAAAATCCAAACACATCAGTTATTGTAGTTACAAATACACTTGATGCCAAAGCAGGATCAATCTTAACTTTATTAAAAATGTAAGGAATTAGGAAACCAAATAAACCTGCAGATAAAATATTTATTACCATTGCTGCTCCAACAATTATAGATAAACTAAGATCAGAAAACCAAATCCAAGCGGCAAATCCTGTTATAATCGCAAATAATATTCCATTTAATATTGATATCGCAATTTCTTTGAAAAATACTTTTCTTCTATTGTTATCTACTAATTCTTTAGTTGCGATAGCTCTCACGGTTAGTGTTAACGTTTGTGTTCCTGCATTACCACCCATTGATGCAACAATTGGCATTAAAATCGCCAATGCTACCATTTTCTCAATACTGGCATCAAACAGACTTATTACATAAGATGCAAGAATTGCGGTTAATAAATTTAGAAATAACCATATAAATCGTCGCCTCGTTGATCTTCCAATGGATTGGTTCATCTCATTTTCTGAAACACCGCCCAACCTCAAAATATCTTCTTCTGCTTCTTCTTGAACAACCCACACAATATCATCTGCCGTAATTCTTCCAATTAATCTATTTTGGTCATCGACAACTCCAGCTGACACCAAAGAGTATTGCTCAAAGAAAAGTGCTACTTCTTCTTGATCCATAGATGCCTTAACAAATTTTGGGTTTTCTTCTAAAATTTCATTTAATTTTGTATCTCTACGTGACTTCAGAACTTTAGAAACTGAAGCGCTCCCCAACGGTTTATTGCTCGGGTCAACAATAAAAAGTTCGTAGAATTCATCGGGTAAGTCAATTTGTTCTCTTAAATGATCAATGGCCTGCCCTACTGTCCAAAAGCCTGGCATTGAAACAAATTCTTTTTGCATTCTTCTTCCAGCAGTATCTTCAGGGTAATTAAGACTTTCTTGTAAAATTTCTCTCTCGGTGGGGTTTACTTGGTCTAAAATTTTCTTTTGAGCTGCTGGCTCCAAAGACTCAATGAGGTTAATTGCATCATCTGTCTCCATCTCACTAATGGAGCGAACTACTTTAGTATCCTCTAATTCTTGAACTGTTTCATCAATAATAGTGTCATCTAGCTCAGCAAGAACATCTGTATAGCGGTCTTCACTAAGATTATTAAGAATGTAAGATCGTTGCTCTTTACTAAGAAAAGTAAAGAGATCAGCCAAATCTGCTGGATGAAGAGGAGAAATAATATTGGTTAGTTTATCTTTTTCTTTGTTATTGCAAAAATTTATTACATCATTAATTAATTGATTATTAAATGTAATATTCTCATTTTGAGGAGTTTCATTTACAATATTATTCATAATAAAAACATGTACATCAATTTAGGTTATTATCCAGAAAAACATGGAAATTAAGATCGATAATTCAGCTCAAGACTACTTAAAAAGTCTTAAATATATGGAAAATAGAGTGAATGAAATAATTAAAAACCAGAATGACGAACTAGTTTGGCTCTTAAGTCATCCAGCGATATATACATCAGGATCTACTGATCATAAAAGTGACCTTCTTAATAACAATAAAATACCTGTAATTAAGACTAATCGGGGAGGAAAATATACTTATCATGGCCCTGGACAAAGAGTTGTCTACCTTATGATAAATTTAAATAATAGAAAAAAAGACATTAAGTTTTTTGTAAACCAACTTGAAAAATTGATCATAGAAATTTTAAGTAATTTTCACATTGTTGCAGAAGCAATACCTGATCATCATGGAGTATTCGTTAAAAAAGATAATGGTCAACTCTATAAAATTGCCAGTATCGGTCTAAAGGTAAAAAAATGGGTTACTTACCATGGTTTTTCAATAAATATAAATCCAGATTTAAGTCACTACGAAGGTATTAAGCCATGCGGAATGAGTAGCAAATTTGTCACTAGTTTTTCAGATTTAGGTTATAATATAGAGAGTATGGAAATTGATAAAACAATAGAAAAAACTCTAGTTAAATATTTTAATTAAAATGAACTTTACTTCTGTAAAAAATAATAAAAAAACTATCAATCTCAAAAATAAAAATAAGAACTATGAAGTAAATGCTCAATGGCTTTATGAGCATAGTACGAACAGCGAGATAAGAGATAATTATACTAATCAACTATTAATAGAAGCCGCGGAGATAGATGAACATTTATACGTTAAATCAGCCAAAATAAACAAAAATGTTTTACAAATTCAATTTTCAGATAATTCAAAACATTCGTATCAATTTGACTATCTCTACAATCAACTAGAATCTGAAGAATTCAAGTCCAAAAAATGTTTATGGAATAAAGAAAGTATTAAAATTCCAAAATATAACTTTCTGCTAATAAATGAAAAAATGTTATCTGACATTTTATTATCTGTTGAAACATTTGGTTTTTGTTTAGTCAGAAATATTCCAAAAACTAAGAATGGTTTAAATGAACTTATGAAACTTATTGGGCCAGTTAAAAAAACAAATTGGGGTGGTATTGCTGATGTAAAAAACATAAAAAAAGCCTATGACTTAACTATGACAACAAGAGCACTCGAGAATCATACTGACAATCCATATCGCTTCCCTACACAAGGTTATATTTTTTTACATTGCATAGAAAACGCTTCAATAGGTGGAGAAAATACAATAGTTGACGGTTTTAATGTTGCAAGAATTTTGCGAGATAGACATAAACAATTCTTTAATACGCTTACAACTTTCAATACCTTTTTTAGATATAAAGATGAAAATGCCTGGTTAGAAAATAAATGTAAGCTGATCGAGTTAGATGATATGAATAATGTAATACAAGTAAGGTACAACAATAGAACTGAATTAATTCCATTCGATAAAAATAAAAAAATAGACAATTATGTTAATGCAAGAAGAAAGTTATGGGATTTAATTAAGGATAAAAAAAATAATATTCGCATTAAACAACGACCAGGTGACATGTTAATTTTAGATAATTATCGTGTATTGCATGGAAGGGGTGCATATAAAGATACTAAAAATCGTCGCTACTTTAGACAGGGCTACATGGATAGAGATATTTTTCAGAGCAAATTAAAAACTTTGGCTATTTAGAAAATAGAATAAGCTCCTCATCAGCGCCCACGCTATCACCTGGCTTTATGAGAACTTTATCAATTACGCAGTCTTTTTCACTTTTTAAAATATTTTCCATCTTCATAGCTTCAATGATTAGCAATTGATCTCCACTTTTGACTTTTTGTCCTTCAGATACGTCTATTGACTTGATTAGACCAGGCATTGGAGAAATTAATTTTTTTGATAAATCTTCTAATTTTATTTTTGGCATAAGCCTTATGTAAGTTTCATGTTGCTTACTTAAAACTATGGTCTGACATCTACAATCATAGTAACTGACATCCGAAGAGTTAAGGTTTACAAGTTTATTTAATTTAAAATACTCTATTTGATGATTTATACTTACCTGACATAACCTCTCGTTTAGCTTTATAGATGTTTCAATCTCATACTCTTTTTTTTCTATTTTAAAGGTTCCATAAAATCTTTCTTTTTCAAACTTAGACTCTGTAACTTTGAGGTTAAGAAAATCTTCTCCTACCTTTATTACAAAATCACTTGAAGTTAGTATCTTGCTTTGTAATTGGAATATAAATAAAACCTGGGCAAAAATTGCAATTCTGTGTTTCTTATACTCACTTAAATTATGATTAGAATAGTAACCCTTAGGGAATTTTTCTTTGATAAAATTTGTGCTTATTTTGCCGTTTCTAAATTTTTTGTCATCTAAAATTGAAATCAGAAATTCAATATTATTTTCAACTCCTGATAAGTAGTAATTTTGCAGTGACTTGATCATTAAGTCTATTGCAGTTGCTCTATCCTTACTATGAACCGCTAACTTTGATATCATAGGATCATAAAATAAAGAAACTTCAGATCCAGGATTTATTCCTGTATCATTTCTAATAATTTGATCTTTATCCTCGATTTTTGATGGCTCTATGTATTCAGTCACTCTACCAATTGAAGGTAAAAAATCTTTAGTTGGATCTTCGGCATAAATACGAGACTCAACTGACCAGCCTTTAAGGTTAATATCTTTTTGTGATATATTTAACTTTTTATTATCTGCGCAATAAATCATTTGTTCAACCAGATCTACGCCTGTAACAAGCTCAGAAACAGGATGTTCAACTTGAAGTCTTGTGTTCATCTCGAGAAAATAAAAATTTTTGTTAGCATCTACTACAAATTCTACGGTCCCCGCTGAGTCGTATTTAACTTCCATTGCAAGGGTTAAAGCTTGTGCAGCCATTTCATTTCTCATTTCTTCATCTACAAATGGCGATGGGCACTCCTCAATAACTTTTTGATATCTCCTTTGAATTGAGCATTCTCTCTCACCTAAATGAACTTGATTTCCATGTTTGTCACAAAGAATTTGTATCTCAATATGTCTTGGTTGCTCTATATATTTTTCAATAAACACGCGATCATCCCCAAAGCTTTTCTTTGACTCACTCTTTGCAGCATTAAAATTTTCCTCTAATTCACTATTTTTTCTTACTATTCTCATTCCTTTACCGCCACCTCCAGCTGATGCTTTTAGCAAGACCGGGTATCCAATTTTATTTGAAATTTTTAATGCTTCTTTTGAGTTTTTTACTGGAGCGGTATGACCGGGTATTACGTTTAATTTAAGTTTTATTGCAAGATTTTTAGACTCAATTTTGTCTCCCATTTTTTTTATAGCATTAGGATTGGGTCCAATAAATTTTATTTTTTCTTTAGCCAGTCTTTTAACAAAAGCTGCATTTTCAGATAAAAATCCGTATCCTGGATGAACTGCGTCAGCCTTTGATTTTTTTGCAATATTAATGATTTTATTAATATCTAAATAAGACTCAGCTGGCTGAGAGCCTCCTATATGGTAAGACTCATCTGCCTGTTTCACAAACAAAGAATCTTTGTCAGCATCAGAATAAACAGCTACCGTATTGATATTCAACTTTCTTGCTGTACGTATAACTCTGCACGCAATTTCTCCTCTATTCGCAATTAGAATTTTTTTAATCATTAATTATAATGGTATATTATCGTGTTTTTTTAAGGGAGAAGATAATTCTTTGTCTTTAAGATTTTCAAGTGCTGTCGCTATACGACGACGTGTTGAATGTGGTCTTATTACATCGTCTATAAATCCTCTCTTTGAAGCAATAAATGGATTTACAAACTGATCTGTATATTCCTGTGTTCTCTTATCAATTTTCTTTTTATCCTTAATTTCATTTCTGAACAAAATTTCAGTAGCTCCCTTTGCACCCATAACTGCAATTTCTGCGCTTGGCCATGCATAATTAATATCACCCCGCAAATGCTTTGAAGCCATTACGACATATGCACCTCCGTAAGCCTTACGAGTTATTATTGTAATTTTGGGAACAGTTGCTTCAGCATAAGCGTATAAAAGCTTAGCACCATTTTTAATGATACCGTTGTGTTCCTGAGATACTCCTGGCAAAAAACCCGGTACGTCAACAAAAGTTACAATTGGTATATTGAAACAATCACAAAATCTTACAAACCTGCCTCCTTTTTTACCAGAGTCTATATCAAGACATCCTGCCAAAACTAAAGGCTGGTTTGCCACAAATCCGACTGTTCTTCCCTCAATTCTACCAAAGCCAGTGATAATATTTTTTGCAAAGTCAGGTTGAATTTCAAAAAAATAGTTATTATCAACTACTTTATTGATTAGTTCCTTCATATCATATGGTTTATTTGCGTTTTCAGGAACAAGGGTATCTAAAGAGTAATCTGGACTTAGGTCTTGAAAACTATCTTTAATGTTTTTAGATTTCTCCCGATTGCTTGAAGGCAGCAAGTCAATAAGACTTTTTACTTCTTGGAGTGTTTCAATGTCATTGTTGAATGCTCCATCAGCTACAGAGGACTTTGAAGTATGTGTTTTAGCGCCTCCCAATTCCTCTTGCGTAACATTTTCTTGTGTCACGGTCTTTACAACATCTGGACCAGTCACAAACATGAATGAGGTATTTTTAACCATAAATATGAAATCTGTCATTGCAGGTGAATACACTGCTCCACCAGCACATGGACCCATAATTACTGAAATTTGAGGAACAACTCCAGAGGCAAGAACATTTCGTTGAAACACCTCTGCATAACCCGCTAAAGAAGCAACGCCCTCCTGAATACGTGCGCCACCAGAATCATTTATGCCAATAATAGGAGCTCCAACTTTCATTGCCATATCCATTATCTTGCATATTTTTTCTGCATGAGCTTCAGATAATGAGCCCCCAAAAACTGTAAAGTCTTGACTGAAAACGTATACTAATTTTCCATTTATTTTTCCACTACCGGTAACCACACCATCACCCGCATACTTCTGATCGGCCATGCCAAAGTCATTAGTACGGTGTTCCACGTACATATCGTACTCTTCAAAAGTGTCTTGATCTAAAAGTACCTCTATTCGTTCTCTTGCTGTTAATTTGCCTTTTGCGTGCTGAGAGTCAATTCGTCTTTTTCCTCCACCCAGTTTAGCCTCTTCGCGCTTTTTTTCTAATAATTTGATGATATCACTCATGAAGTAACTATATTATATAATATTTCTGAATTATCAATTTATAAGTATTTTCTAAAGTGATTTGGGAGTTCAGTCTCTATTTTGACTTTTTTATTATTCATATCAATGAATTCTAAAGCGCCAGCATGTAGAAATAAATTAGAAAATTTTATTTGATTACGTTCAATATAATATTTTTTATCACCAAGGATTGGGAAACCATTCATAAAACAATGTTGCCTGATTTGATGTTTTCTACCTGATTGAGGATTTAATTTTAAAAGAAAATATTCTCTAGGCAGTTTTTTTATTATTTGATATTTTGTTTCAGCGGAAACATTTTTTTTATTTTTGGGAAGCATATCATTAAGTATTCCCTCTCTATTTTTTGGTTTTTTTTCAACTATTGCATAATAAGTTTTCTTTATTTTATGGTTAGACAGAATTTTATGAAAGTACCTTGCTGAATTAGAATTTTTTGCAATTATCAATAGACCAGTTGTGTCTTTATCAAGCCGATGAACTAGCTTAGGATGACTATCTTTAGTATTAAAAAATTGAAGTAGATCATCAATTGATAGATTAATTTTTGATCCACGTTGACATGGTATTCCAGCCCATTTATTAATAATAATAAAGTCGTCGGATTGAAAAACTACTGAACTTTTAATTTTTCTCTTGAGTATGTTGGGTATTTTAATTGAAGGTTTATTTTTATGAATTAATTTGAATTCCTTGAAAACATCAACAATATCATCTTGTTTAACTCTATAACTCCCAAGTTTTTTTTTATTATTTACTTCGATTGATTTTTTTCTGAGCTCTTTGTGAAGTAATGAAAAAGGAATATTTAATTTTTCTTTTAAAAACTTGTCTAATCTCACCCCATTAGAAGCACTATCAACAATTATAGTTTTTTTGGATTTCATCTAAATTTATATGTTTAGATAAATCAACTTATTATTAATTGGATATTATTTTTCTTGATCAAGAATTTGGATGTAAGCCATAGGCGCATTATCACCTGATCGATAACCGGCTTTTACAATTCTACAATAGCCACCGCTTCTATCTTTGAATCTTTCAGATAAATCTCCAAAAACTTTTGTTACCGCTTCTTTATCTCTAAGCGAGTTAAAAGCATTTGCCCTAGATGAACTTTTATTCTTTTTACCTAGAGTGATAATTTTTTCAACAAATGGTCTTAATTCCTTAGCTTTTGGAAGTGTGGTTTTAATAGTCTCATTTTTGATTAGAGAAACAGCCATGTTCTCAAGCATCGCTATCCGATGCGATGATGTCCTATTTAACTTTCTTTTTGCAATTCCGTGTCTCATTTTTAGTTATATGGATCTTCAATCTTTCTTGCCATTTCCTCGATATTTTCAGGTGGCCAATTAGGTACTTCCATGCCTAAATATAGTGACATAGTGCCTAGTACTTCTTTTATTTCATTTAGAGACTTACGACCAAAATTGGGTGTACGCAACATTTCAATTTCACTTTTTTGAACAAGGTCTCCAATGTAAATAATATTATCATTTCTTAAGCAATTCATTGATCTCACTGAAAGTTCAAGCTCCTCAACTTTTCTTAAAAGATTTTTATTAAATTGAGGTTCCAATGCATCAGGTTCTTCCTGAATCTCTTCAGGTTCTTCGAAATTAATAAATGATTGCAATTGGTCTTGAATTATTCGTGCTGCAAAAGCAATTGCATCCTCAGGAGATACTGATCCATTTGTTTCAATTGACATTGTTAACTTGTCATAATCTAAAACTTTTCCTTCTCTAGTATTTTCTATACTGTATGAAACTTGTTTAACAGGGCTAAATATGGAGTCTATCGGAATAAGGCCTATTGCAGAATCTTCTGGCTTGTTATGTTCAGCAGCAACATAACCTTTACCTTTTGCTACGGTAAGCTCCATATTAAATTCGGTATTGTCATCAAGATTACAGATAACTAACTCTGGATTTATAATATCAATTTCAGATGGTGTATTTATCATACCCGCAGTAATCTCACCCGGACCAGTTACATTGAGATTCATTTTTCTTACACCTTCAGAATGCATATTTAAAGATAGGGACTTAATATTTAACACTATATCTGTAACGTCTTCTCTTACTCCATCAATAGATGAAAATTCATGAAGAACATTATCTATTTTAATAGCTGTCACAGCAGTACCTTGTAGTGATGACAACAGCACTCTTCTAAGAGCATTTCCAAGTGTTAATCCAAAACCCCTTTCAAGAGGTTCCGCAATTAAAGTTGCTTTATATTGAGTGTCTTCATCGCTGATTAGCTTTAGTTTTGAAGGTTTTATTAATGCCTGCCAATTATTAATAATACTCATAGTTTTTTTCCTTTAATAAATATTAAACTCTTCTTTTCTTTGGTGGACGACAACCATTATGAGGGATTGGTGTAGTATCTTTTATAGAAGTTATATAGAATCCCACTGCTTGTAATGCTCGTAGTGCCGACTCTCGTCCTCCGCCTGGTCCTTTAACAAATACCTGTAAGTTTTTTAAACCAAACTCTTTTGCTTTTGTGCCAGCATCCTCAGCTGCAATTTGTGCAGCGTATGGTGTGGACTTTCTTGATCCTTTAAATCCTTTTACTCCCGCAGACGACCATGCAATACTGTTGCCTTGCTCATCGGTAATTGTAATCATAGTATTATTAAATGTGGCATTAATATACGCTAATCCAGATATGATATTCTTTTTTTGTTTTTTCTTTTTTATAGTTTTAGCTTCAGCCATATTTATTTAGTAACCTTTTTCTTTCCAGCAATTGCAATAGCTTTTCCTTTTTTAGTTCTAGCGTTTGTATGAGTACGCTGACCTCTACATGGCAAATTTTTTCTATGTCTTACACCTCTATACGTACCTAAATCTTTCAATCTTTTGATATTTCCAGATACCTCTCTTCTTAAATCACCTTCAACTAAAAATGATGATGAAATAACATCACTAACATTTTTTATTTCTGCTTCAGATAAATCTTGAACTCTAGTATTAGCATCTACATTTGCCTGAGAACATACATCTTTTGAAATCTTATCACCAATTCCATACACGTAGGTCAAAGCAACTCCTAATTTCTTTTGGGTTGGAATATTTACTCCAGCAATACGAGCCATTAATAAAGACCTAACATTTTTGGTTTGAGAGATTGCGGGATTATAGGATTATTAATCAATTGGTCAAGCATATTAAAGATGATCTATAATTGTGTTAATTGATTGATTTATATGCATAATTTCACCTACACCACTGACTTTTTTAAGCAGTTTTGCTTCATCATAATATTTTATTAAAGGCATAGTTTCATTGAAATATGTTTCGAGTCTTTTCAAGAGAGTTTCCTCATTATCGTCGGATCTTCCTTCTTCTTTACTTCTGGATAATATTCTGTCTTTTAAATGTTTTTCATCAACATCTAACTGAATTACGCATGATATCTTGTCTTTAAGTTCTAACATCAATTTATCTAGAAGCTTAGCCTGCTCTGTGTTTCTGGGAAAGCCATCGAGTAGGTATCCACTTAAATTTTTATTATTATTAAAAAATGATTTAATAACATTAATTATAATATCGTTAGAAACTAGTTTTCCCTCATCAATGATTTGTTTAGCCTTAACCCCAATTTCACTTTTATTAGCTATCTCCGTCCTAAGCAGATCACCTGTAGATAAGTGACTTAGATTATATTTTTCACAGATTAAATTTGCCTGTGTTCCTTTTCCAGCACCTGGGGGTCCCAATAAAACTAAATTCACCTTCTTGTGCCTCTTAGGCGAGATTTTTTTATTAGAGCTTCATATTGATATGCAAACAAATGACTTTGAATTTGTCCAACAGTATCCATACCAACAACCACAACAATGAGTAGTGATGTACCTCCCAAATAAAATGGGATTGAATATTGTGCAATTAAAATTTCCGGGAGTATGCATACAAATGCTAAATATAGTGCCCCAATGGTTGTTATTCTGGATAAGACAAAATCAATATACTCAGCAGTTTTTTCACCTGGTCTAATTCCTGGAATAAAGCCACCTTGTCTTTTTAGATTATCAGCTGTTTCAACTGGATTAAATACAATTGAAGTATAAAAGAATGCAAAAAATATAATGGCTGCAGCATACATAAGCATGTATGCAGGTTGGCCCCTACCAAGTAATGCTGCGATATCATTTAACAATCCAGGCTCTGCAGATACATTAAAATTTGCAATTGTAATTGGTAGCAACAGAATAGATGAAGCAAATATTGCCGGTATAACTCCTGCAGTATTGAGTTTAAGAGGTAAATGTGTGCTATCTCCAGCAAACATCTTATTACCCATCTGTCTTTTTGGATACTGGACTATTAATCTTCTCTGAGCTCTCTCCATAAAAACAATAAAGATAACTACAGCTACAATCATAACTAAAAGTAAAACAAGTGTAAGAGTTGAGATTGTTCCCTGACGACCCAATGTAAGTGTATTTATTAAGGCACTAGGTATCTCAGCTACAATACCAGAAAAAATAATGAGCGATATTCCATTTCCTATGCCTCTACTGGTTATTTGTTCTCCTAGCCACATTAAAAAGACAGTTCCGCCAGTTAATGTAATTGTTGTTGAAAGTCTAAAAAATAGTCCAGGGTCTGTAACAACTTTTCCCGCTGACTCTAACCCAACAGAAATCCCATATCCTTGTAATAAAGCAAGTAAAACAGTTCCGTATCTTGTATATTGAGTAATTTTTCTTCTACCAGGCTCACCCTCTTTCTTCAAACTTGCCAGATGCGGAGAGACACTTGTCATAAGCTGCATAATAATTGATGAAGATATATATGGCATGATACCTAATGCAAAAATAGCCATTCGACTGATTGCGCCGCCTGCGAAAACATCAAACATTCCAAGAATTCCGCTTTGATTAGTTTCAACAAGAAGTTTTAATTGCTCAATGTCTATTCCAGGTAAAGGTATATATGTGCCAAATCTATAAATTATTAAAGCACCTAAAGTGAACCAAATTCTTTTCTTCAATTCAGTTGCCTTAGTAAAGACACTAAAGTTGAAATTTGACGCTAATTTTTCAGCTGCTGAAGCCATTTCGCTAAATTGCTTTACTTATTTTTAATTCAACACCAAGTTTTTGAAGTTTTTCTTCTGCAGACTTAGTTACTTTACTACACTCAATTATATTTTTTGATTTTAATTCACCTGTACCGAGAATTTTTAGAAATTTTTTATCTTTATTTTTCAAAATACGTAACTTTTTTAAGAGCGCAATATTTATAATCTCTGACTCGTTAATGGAATTTTTATCGATCAATTTCTGCAGTGTAGCAAGGTTTAATTCAAAATATTGTTTTTTTGTGAAATTTGTAAATCCAAATTTAGGCAATCTTCTATGTAAAGGCATCTGCCCGCCCTCAAAACCGTGAATAGCAACACCTGAACGAGCTTTTTGTCCTTTGTGACCACTTCCAGAGGTTTTACCTTTTCCTGAGCCTATACCTCTTCCGATTCTCTTTTTTGATTTAAAGCTCTTGTTTTTATCAATTTGATTTAATTTCATTTAATTATTTTCCGTAATTAATAAATGTTTAATTTTTTTAATCATGCCCAATGTTTCAGGCGTTGCTTCTCTTATGACACTGCTGTTAATTTTTTTTAGCCCTAGTCCTTTTACCGTCGCTATTTGTCCCTTTTGAGAACCAATCGTACTTTTTTTTAATGTAATTTTTAATTTTTGAGTCATGTCGTTTCTCTTGCTGAAGTAATGTTGCCGACTTTTTTAGATCTCCTTGCAGCAATTATCTTCGGTGATTTTTGCTGTTTTAGTCCATCTACTGCCGCTCTGATGATATTATAAGGATTTGAGCTACCGACTGACTTTGCAACAATGTCTTGTATGCCTAATAATTCAAATACTGCCCTAACTGATCCTCCAGCGATAATACCTGTACCTGAAGGCGCAGATCTCATTACAACACGAGATGAACCGTGTATTCCAACTATATCATGGTGAAGTGTTCTACCCTCTCTCAGTGGGATTCTAACCAAACTTTTTTTAGCTGAGTCCGTTGCCTTTTTAATGGCCTCAGGAACTTCTTTTGCTTTTCCATGACCAAAACCAACTTTACCAGACTCATCGCCAGCAACAACTAATGCTGCAAATCCAAATCGCCTTCCTCCTTTAACAACTTTCGTAACACGGTTTATTGCTACTAGTTTGTCTTTAATATCAATACCATTTTGATCTTTGTTTTTGTTTTCTTTCACCATAATTTTTCCTATAAATTTATACCCCCAGATCTTACTTCATCAGTAATAGCTTTTACTATTCCATGATACAAATTTGAACCACGATCCAAGTAAACATCTTTAACGCCCTTTTCAGCTGCTGTCTTAGCAAGTTCACTGCCTAATATTTTTGCACTCGCAACATTACATGAATTTTTATTTTTTTCTGATTTTAGAGTTGAGGTACTGCAAACAGTAATACCTTTATTATCGTCAACGATTTGTGCATACAAGTGCTGTGAGGACTTATAAAGAGTAAGTCTCATGCGAGATTTATTATTTTTCTTTAGCTTAAACCTGACCCTGCTTGATCTTTTTTGTTTTTTTGGAGATAACATTATTTCTTTTTACCTTCTTTTCTATTTATATATTCATCAGCATACTTTATGCCCTTGCCTTTATAAGGTTCAGGCCCCCTGAAATTTCTAATTTCAGCAGCAGTTTGTCCAACAAGTTGCTTGTCAGGACCCTTGATCTCAATATTATTTTGCTTATCTACTGTGACTGTAATATTTTCTGGAATATCGTAGTTTATCGGATGACTATACCCAAGCAATAATTCAAGAGTTTTACCTTTTAAGGCTGCACGATATCCAACGCCATTCATTTCTAATTTTTTTGTAAAACCCTCACTTACACCAATAATTAAATTATTTACTAAATTTCTCTGTAATCCCCAGAAAGAAACTAAAGTTTTGTCATCAGATTTGGGTTTCATTGTAATTTTTTGACCCTCAACAATTACTTCGATTTGAGAATTTAACTTAGACTCAAGTTTACCTAATGGGCCCTCAGCTGAAATTAATCCATCTTGAAGATTAATTTTTACGCTTTCAGGTATATTTATTTCTTTTGATCCAACTCTAGACATAATTAAAATACTCTACAAATAATTTCCCCGCCTACTTTTTGGTCTCTTGCGTCTGCATCCGTCATAACACCTTTTGAAGTTGAGATAATTGAAATTCCAAGGCCATTATGTACATACGGTATCCTACCAGCACCAGAATAAACACGCCTGCCTGGTTTTGAAATTCTTGTAATTTCTGAAATTACTGGACCTTTTTCATCATATTTCAGTTCAATATCAAGCTCTTCCCTGCCAGATGAGTGTTTTGTTCGAGCATATCCTCTTATGTAACCTTCTTTCTTAAGTACCTCCAAAATATTTTCTCTTAACTTTGATACAGGGGAACTAACAATTGGTTTATACCTCATTTGTGCATTTCTAATTCTACTAAATAAATCTGACAACGGATCTTGTAATGACATATTTCTTCCTTTCTACCAGCTTGATTTATTCATTCCAGGGATTTGACCTTTAGATGCAAGATCCCTCAAGGCGATTCTAGATAATCTTACTCGTTTATGGTAACCCCTTGGACGACCTGTTAATTCACATCTATTTCGAACTCTTGTTCTCGCACCATTCCTTCTCAGTTTGGAAAGTTTTAGTTGAGCTTGAAACCTATCATCAATAGAGGTTTTTTTGTCCATAATAAGAGATTTTAGTTTATTTCTCTTCTGCAGGTCTTTTTCAGACAGCTTTATTCTTCTTTTATTTTTTTCTATCGAACTTTTTTTAGCCATATTCTTACCTAATCATTAATTGGAAAATTTAGAGATTTTAATAATAACAATGCCTGCTCATCATTTGTAGCTGAAGTATTTATTGTAATATCTAGCCCACGCACCTTATCGAGTTTATCCACATTAATTTCAGGAAAAACTGTACATTCCTTAATTCCGAAAGAGTAATTGCCTCTTCCATCGAAACAATTTTTTTTCAATCCTCTAAAGTCTCTAATACGCGGAAGAGCAATAGTAACGAGTCTATCAATAAACTCGTACATCCTGTTACCTCTTAAAGTAACTTTTACTCCTAAAGGCATACCAGCTCTGATTTTAAAAGTAGCGATTGATTTTCTTGCTTTTGTCACTAAAGGTTGTTGACCTGCTATCGAAGCTAATTGATCTGAAGCTAGTTGAATTACTTTAGAATCATTTACTGCCTCTCCAAGGCCCATGTTTAATGAAACTTTTACCAACTTAGGCAGCGCAAGATTATTTTTTATGGTAAGATCATTCTTTAGCTTTGGTACTATCGTATTCACATACATTTCTTTTAAACGTGGAGTATAATTATCCATCGATTTGATCTCCCGTTTTGATGTTAATTCTCACTTTTTTATTGTCTTTTAAGTATTTATAACCAACTCTAACTCCTTTGTTGGTCTTTTTATCAACTGGCATTAAATTAGAGAGCATAATTGGCATCTCCTTATTCAAAACTCCACCTTCGTTTTTCTGATCTTGTTTTTGATGTTTCTTTGAAATGTTCACGCCCTTAACAATTGCTTTCATACCTAATATTTTCATCACTTCACCAACTTTTCCCTTATCCTTGCCTGTGTTAACAGTAACTTGATCACCTTTTTTTAATCTCATGCTCATTATAAGACCTCCGGTGCTAGTGAAATGATTTTCATTTGTTTTTTTGATCGTAGCTCTCTACATACAGGGCCAAAGATTCTTGTCCCTACCGGTTCACCCTGATTATTAATTAATACAGCGGCGTTTGTATCAAACTTAATTGTGCTTCCATCAACTCTTTTCAACTCTTTCCTAGTTCTTACGATTACAGCTTTATGGACAGTTCCTTTTTTAACCTTCCCTTTTGGTATTGCGTCTTTCACAGTTACTACGATAATATCTCCAACAGATGCAAAACGACGCTTTGATCCACCAAGAACTTTAACACATAAAACCTCTTTGGCTCCTGAGTTATCCGCAACATTTAATCGAGATTCAACTTGTATCATTTAACTAATTGCAACCCATCTTTTAAGTTTTGAAATTGGCTTAGACTCCATAATTCTTACTTTATCTCCTGCGTTAAATTGATTATCGGGATCATGTGCGCTGTATTTTTTTGATCTTCTAATCACTTTTTTTAACACTGGGTGTTTAAATTTTCTTTCAACTAAAACTGTTATTGTTTTATCTTGTTTGTTGCTAATAACAGTTCCTTGTAATATCTTTTTTGGCATATTAGTTTACCGTTTTTTCCTTCATTATTGTTTTTATTCTTGCAATCAGTTTTCTTACCTTAAAAATTCGAGACGTATTCTCCAGCTGGCCCGAGGACTTTTGAAATCTCAAGTTAAAGGACTCCTTGTATAAATTTTTCAACTCAGTCTTTAATTGATCTATTGTTTTTTTTCTTATTTCTTCTGCTTTCATAAAGCCTCTATTTAATTAACTGTTCCACTACCTTAGTTTTAATAGGTAGTTTAGATGAAGCGCGTCCAAAAGCCTCTGTTGCAATTGCTTGTGAAACGCCATCAACTTCAAATAAAATTTTTCCTGGTTTAACCCTGCATGCCCAATACTCTGGTGATCCTTTGCCTTTACCCATTCTTACTTCTGTAGGCTTTTTTGAAACTGGAACATCAGGAAATATTCTAACCCACACTCTTCCAGCTCTTTTCATAAATCTTGTCATTGCAACACGGGCAGCCTCAATTTGACGAGCTGTGACTCTTTCAGCTTCTAAAGCTTTCAAACCATATGTCCCATAATTAAGCGTTGTCGCTGACGTTGCAACTCCCTTAATTCTACCCTTATGTGCTTTTCTATATTTTGTTTTCTTTGGCTGTAACATATCTATCCTAATTTATTTGGGTTGTTATCTAATTCATGAGGCGCATTATCATCTATATCGCCTTTATATATCCAAACTTTTATTCCGCATGAACCATATGTGGTTTGTGCTGTTGCGACAGCGTAATCTACATTTGCTCTGAAAGTATGCAAAGGCACTCTACCTTCCCTATACCACTCAGTTCTTGCTATTTCAGTTCCTCCAAGTCTACCTCCACAATTCACTCTAATTCCGTCTGCTCCCAAGCGCATTGCTGACTGAACTGAACGTTTCATTGCTCTTCGAAATGAAACACGTCTTTCTAGTTGTTCAGCTATGCCATCAGCAATTAATTGTGCTTCTACTTCTGGTTTTCTAATCTCCACAAGATTTATAGAAACTTCATCGGAAGTAAATTCAGAGATTTTTTTCTTCAATTTCTCAATATCACTACCTTTTTTTCCAATAATAAGACCTGGACGCGCCGAATATATTGTAACCTGTGCTTTCTTTGCAGGCCGTTCAATTTGTATTTTTGCTACAGCACAATTTTTAAGTTTTTTCTCAAGATAAGCTCTAATCTTTAAATCTTCCTGCAAGAACAATCCAAATTCTTTTTTTCCAGCATACCATCTAGATTGCCATTTCTTGTTAAGAATTAACCTTAGCCCAATTGGATTTACTTTTTGACCCATATACTATTTTGCCTTTTCTTTCTTTGCTTCTTTTACTTGATCTTCAGAAACTTTTATTGTGACGTTAGTCAAAAATTTATTAATTCTACCTGGTCTTCCCTTTGCTCTCGCTCTCCATCTTTTCATTACCATGCCTTTACCACAATAAGCTTCGGTAACTTTTAAAATGTCAATATCTAACTGATGATTATTTTCAGCATTAGCAATTGCACTATTTAAAACTTTAGAAATATTTTTAGCAACTCCTCTGGGTGAAAATTTTAGCAAGTTAAGCGCTTCAGATGCCTTTTTGCCTCTAATCATTTCAAGAACTGCATTAGCTTTTGAAGGACTCACTCTCATGTTCCTTTGAATTGCGTACGCTTCGTTATCTTTTCTTATAAGTTGTCTCATAATTACTTCGTTTTCTTATCACCTGTGTGGCCATTAAAAGTTCTTGTAGGAGAAAACTCTCCAAGTTTATGGCCAACCATGTCTTCAGTAACGTTTACAGGTATAAATCTTTTGCCATTGTGAACCGCAAAATTTACACCCACAAATTCTGGCAGTATAGTTGATCTTCTGGACCAAGTTTTAATGACACTATTGCCACCAGAATCGGATGCCGCTTTTACTTTTTTTAATAAATGGCTATCAACAAATGGTCCCTTCCAAACAGATCTTGTCATTTATACCTCTATTCTTGCTTTCTTATCCGTTTTTCTTTTTATAATAAATTTATCAGTTCTTTTATTATTTCTTGTCTTTTTTCCTTTTGTAGGTTTACCCCATGGAGTTACAGGATCTCTTCCACCAGAAGTTTTACCTTCACCGCCACCATGTGGATGATCGATAGGATTCATCGCAACTCCTCTGACAGATGGTCTTATACCAAGCCACCTGTTCCTACCGGCCTTACCAAGCTTTTGGTTTTTTTTATCAATATTTGATAAAACACCTATTGTAGCTCGACATTCTTCTCTAATTTTTCGTTGTTCCCCTGAAGGCAACTTAATAGCGACATAACCATTAGATTTTCCAACTATTTGGGTTGATGTGCCCGCAGACCTTGCTAATTGTGCCCCGCTTCCTGATTTTAATTCGATGTTATGTATGTCAATGCCTACAGGTATGTCAGACATGGGCATACAATTTCCATTTCTAATTTCTTTTTTTGATCCAGAAATTACTTTATCTCCAACCTTTATATCTTTTGGGGCCAATATATAGCTTTGAATACCGTCATCATATTTAATCAATGCTATATATGAAGATCTATTTGGATCATATTCTATTCTTTCCACAGTCGCACTCACATCTATCTTATTTCTTTTGAAATCAATTATTCTATATTTTGATTTATGCCCTCCACCTTTTCTTCTCATAGTGATTCTGCCTGTATTATTACGTCCACCTTTTTTAGAGATACCAGTGGTAAGTGATTTTACTGGTTTACCATTCCATAATCCTTTTTTATCAACTAGAGTAAGTCCTCTGGTTCCGGGCGTGTTAGGTCTGAATTTTTTAAGTGCCATTTATTTATACTCCCGCATTAATATCAATTGTTTGACCATCTTCGAGGGTAACGAATGCCTTCTTATAATCCGACCTTTTACCAAGAGAACCCCTAAATGATTTAAGCTTGCCCTTAACGATTGAGGTATTTACTTTTTTTACTTTGACTTTAAAAATGTTTTCAATTGCTAATTTAATCTCTTTCTTTGAACTTGTTTTCTGAACTTGGAATGTAACTTGATTATACTCTGAACCCATCGAGGACTTCTCTGTAATAATAGGTTTGATTATCGTTTTAAAATCTTTAATTGTAACCATCTTAATTAATCCTACTCTCAAGCATTTCTAAAGCATTCTTGCTCATGATTAATTTTTCAAATCCAAGTAAATCGAGTGCATTAAAATTATTTATGCTTGAATACTTTATGTTTTTTAAGTTTCTTGAAGCTAATGCAAAATTATTATCAGGTTTATCGCCTTCTAATATGAGCGCAGAGTGAGCATTTAAATCTGAGAGGCTTTTAACTAGTGTTTTTGTCTTTGGCTCTGCAATTTTAAGTTCTTCAACAATTATCAAATTGTTGTTCTTGAGTTTATCAGCAAGAATATGCTTCAAAGCCTCCTGCCTAGTTCGTTTTGGCATCTTTTTTAATGAACGAACTCCTCTTAAGTTATGAGCCATTCCACCACTTCTAAAAATATTTGCTTTTTTGGAGCCGTGCCTAGCTCCTCCACTTCCCTTTTGTCTTCCTAGCTTTTGTGTTGTTCCTTTTACTTCAGACCTGTTTTTAGTCCTAGCTCTTAGAGGTTTTTGGTTAGACTCATTCCATCTGACTAAAGAGCCAACAACACTTAAATCAGATTTACTATTGAATAATTGATCTTTCAAATTGACCGACCCACTCTTTTTTCCATCTATTTTGTGCATGTCAATTTGCATTTACTTATTTTTCCTTATTAACTTCTTTTTCTGATTTTACTGGTGTGGCTTCGATTTCTTTGATGCCATCTTTTTTAATTGAGTCCTCAACAACTAACCAAGTTCCCCTTGAGCCTGGCGTAGCTCCTTTTACACAGATTAGATTTTTTTGGTCATCAACCTTTACAACCTGTAAGCTTTGAAGAGTTTTGTGAACATCTCCGTATTGTCCCGCCATCTTTTTTCCTTTGAAAACTTTACCAGGATCTTGGCACTGGCCCGTAGATCCATGGCTTCGATGTGAAACAGAAACACCATGAGAGGCTCTCAAGCCTGAGAAATTATGACGTTTCATTACTCCAGCAAATCCTTTGCCCTTCGTGTAACCAGATACATCAATAAATTGACCTTCTTTGAAATGACTTGCTTTCAATTCATCTCCACTTTTAATCTCTTGGTCTTTACTAATTTCAAACTCTCTAAGATATTTATAAGCATCTGATTTTTTTTTATCAAAGAAGCCCTTCTGTGATTTTGATGTTTTTTTTAACTTGCAGGCACCAACCAATACCTTGTCTGAATTTTCATTTTCTGATGTAATTCGATCAATAATTTTACAATTTTCAACATGAAGTACAGTAACTGGAATATTTGTTCCACTTTGTGTGTACAAATTACTCATTCCAATTTTTTTTGCTATAATGCCTGATCTCATATCTTATAATTTGATTTCTACATCAACTCCTGAAGCTAAATCTAATTTCATTAGTGCATCGACTGTTTGTGGCGTTGGGTCGACTATCTCTATTAATCTCTTATGAGTCCTGATCTCGAATTGCTCTCTACTTTTTTTGTTAACATGGGGAGATCGAAGAACTGTAAACTTCTCATTATTGGTGGGTAATGGTATTGGGCCTTTCACCATTGCTCCGGTTCTTTTAGCAGTATCAACGATTTCTACTGATGATTTATCGAGTACACCATGGTCAAAAGCCTTCAATCTTATTTTGATATTTTGATTTTCCATTTTAATTACTTATGCAAATTTTGCTTTTACCTCATCTTGAACGTTTTGAGGTACTTGCTCATAATGATCAAAAAACATTGAATATTGAGCTCTTCCCTGAGTCATAGACCGTAATGTGTTGACATAGCCAAACATATTGGCAAGAGGCACCATTGAGCTAATTGCTGTTGTATTACCTCTAGCTTCACTTCCACTAACTTGGCCTCTTCGACTACTCAAATCGCCTATAACATCTCCCATAAACTCTTCAGGCGTAACTACCTCAACTCTCATAACAGGCTCAAGAAGTTTTGGGCCTGCTTTTTGACAAGCGTCTTTAAATGCCATCCTTCCAGCTATCTCAAAAGCTAAACTACTAGAGTCTACATCGTGATATTTTCCATCGATTAATGTTACTTTATAATCAATTATAGGGAAGCCGGCTATGACGCCAGTATCAGCAACGCCCTCAATGCCTTTTTCAACTCCTGGGATATACTCTTTAGGAATATTACCTCCCTTAATTTTGTCTTCAAATAATCTTCCTGTTCCTGGTTCACATCCCTCAACAATGATTTTTACTTCAGCGAACTGACCAGCTCCTCCACTTTGTTTTTTATGTGTATATGTTACCTCAACCTCTTTAGATATTGTTTCTCTGTAAGCAACCTGTGGTGCTCCTACATTAGCTTCAACTTTGAACTCTCGTTTCATTCGGTCAACAATAATATCCAAATGAAGCTCTCCCATTCCTTTAATAACAGTTTGCCCTGATTCATCATCAGACGTTACTCTGAAAGATGGGTCTTCTTTAGCAAGTCGAGCAAGCGCTTCTCCCATTTTTTCTTGATCAGCTTTTGTTTTTGGTTCAACAGCAATTTCAATTACTGGATCAGGAAAATCCATTGACTCTAATATGATTGGCTTCTGAGAGTCACATAAAGTTTCACCAGTTATGGTATCTTTCAACCCTGCTATCGCAACAATATCACCAGCATACGCAGTTTTAATATCTTCTCTGTTATTTGCATGCATAAGTAGCATTCTTCCAATTCTTTCCTTATCACCTTTAACAGAATTCATAATTGTTGAACCAGCTTCTAACTTTCCTGAATAGATTCTTGTAAACGTGAGAGAGCCTACGAAAGGATCGTTAGCAACTTTAAATGCTAATGCAGAAAGAGGCTCTTCATCTGATGCTTTTCTTATTTCTTCTTCTTCTTTGCCTGGTATGTTACCCATAGCTTGTTGTACCTCACTAGGATCTGGCATAAAGTTTACGATGGCGTCTAGAAGTGGTTGTACACCTTTATTTTTGAATGCACTGCCTGTTAAAATTGGAACGAACTCAAAATTGATAGTACCTTTTCTAATGCAACGGTTAAGAGTTTCTTCATTAGGCTCTTCCCCATCTAAATATTTTTCTAAAACCTCTTCATCCTGCTCAACTGCCATTTCAACCATTTCAGATCGATATTTTTCAGCCGTCTCTTTTAATTCTTCTGGGATCTCTGTGTACTCATATTTAGCTCCAAGGTCTTCATTTGCCCAAACTATTGCTTTATTTTTTACAAGATCAATAACACCCTTAAGATCAGACTCACTTCCATAGGGGATTTGTAAAACTAAAGCGTTTGCTTGAAGTCTGTCTTTAATCATATCAAGACATTTATAGAAATCAGCCCCGGTACGATCCATCTTATTAACAAAGCACATTCTTGGAACCTTGTATCTATTCGCTTGTCTCCATACAGTTTCAGTCTGAGGTTCAACACCAGCTACACCATCAAAGACTGCAACAGCTCCGTCAAGAACTCTGAGTGATCTCTCAACTTCAATAGTAAAGTCAACGTGGCCTGGAGTATCAATTATATTAATTCTATGATCGTTCCAAAAACATGTAGTTGCTGCTGAGGTAATTGTAATTCCTCTTTCTTGCTCTTGTTCCATCCAGTCCATAGTAGCTGCACCATCATGAACTTCTCCGATTTTGTGACTTTTACCAGTGTAATAAAGTATTCTTTCTGTAGTAGTGGTTTTCCCTGCATCAATGTGAGCCATGATTCCTATATTACGGTATTTCTGCAGTGAGTATTCTCTTGTCATATTACCACCTAAAGTGTGCAAAAGCTTTGTTGGCTTCTGCCATTTTATGAGTATCTTCTCTTTTTTTTATTGCCGATCCTTTGTTACCAGCTGCGTCCAATAATTCAGAACTTAATTTATCAACTAAACTTTTTTCTTTACGGTTTCTTATTGCATTAACAATCCATCTAATTGCTAGAGCTTGCGACCTGTTACTTTTAACCTCAACTGGGACTTGGTAAGTTGCTCCACCAACTCGACGTGATCTTACCTCAACAAGTGGTCTTACATTTTCTATTGCCTTGTTGAAAACATTCATTGGAGGTTCACCAGTTTTGCTTTCAATATTTGTGAATGATTTATTTATTATGGCCTCTGCAACAGTTTTCTTGCCATCAAGCATAATAGCATTTGTAAATTTTGTAAGAACTTTACTTCCATGAACTGGATCTGGTAGTACTTCTCTAATTTGAGCTTTTCTTCTTCTAGACATTTATTTAGGTTTCTTCGTTCCATATAATGAACGACGTTGTTTTCTCTCACCTACACCTTGGGTATCTAAAACTCCTCTTACAGTGTGATAACGAACTCCTGGCAGGTCTTTAACACGACCGCCTCGAATTAATATTACTGAGTGTTCTTGCAAGTTATGACCTTCACCGCCAATATAACTTGTAACTTCAAATCCATTTGTAAGTCTAACTCTCGCAACTTTTCGTAATGCTGAGTTAGGTTTTTTAGGGGTAGTTGTATAAACTCTAGTACAAACA
>CACNCV010000005.1 GCA_902619105.1 uncultured Pelagibacteraceae bacterium | reverse complement strand
TGATATTACGGTCATAACGAATCTTCAATTCTGATAAATTTAACAGATGAGCTTACTTCTGGTAATCTTTTTATCTGTTTAATAGATGATAAAAGCGAAGATTCTTTCACCGTGTGCGTTATCAAAATAATTTCAGCAAAATTTGACCTTTTCGATGGCTTTTGAATTATACTTTCAATCGAAATTTTTCTTTTTGATAGAGCTTTTGAAATTTTTGCCATTACCCCGGCTTTATCTTTGGCTGTAATTCTCAAATAATATGGGAACGACAAATCATCAATTTTCTGAATTTTTAACTTCTTTTTCTTATTTATTGATACGCCCAATGGATAATTATAAGTACCTCTTATAATGTCCATAAGGTCTGACATAACAGAGGCCCCTGTTGGTCCAGCTCCAGCACCAGGGCCTTCAAAAATATTTTTTCCAATTACTGAGTCATTTACTACAATAGCATTAATCTCGTTACTCACTTTTGCAATATCTGATTTTAGTTTAACAAAACATGGATGAACTCTTTGTTCGATCTTACTTAACTTTTGAGAAGCAACTGATAACAATTTTATTGAGTATCCTAATTCTTTTGCAAAAACAAAATCATATTTATCAATCTTAGTAATACCTTCTATAAAAGTAGCTTTAAAGTTTACAGGAATGTCAAAAGCAATACTTGATAACAATGTGATCTTATGAGCTGCATCAATACCTTGGATATCAAACGTTGGATCTAACTCAGCAAAACCTTTTTTTTGAGCATCATTTAATACGTTTTTAAAATCTCCTGCATTATTTTCCATCTTTGTTAAAATGTAGTTACAAGTACCATTCAAAATACCATAAATTTTATTTATTTTATTAAGTCGCAAATTTTCTCTTACAGCTTTTACAATTGGTATACCACCAGCAATAGCTGCTTCATAATTGAGACAAACATTATTTTGCTCAGCAATTTTAGATAACTCATTTCCATGTACTGCAAGTAAAGCTTTATTAGCGGTAATTACATGCTTGTTATTTTGGAGTGCTTTTTTAACAACTTTATATGCTATTCCCTTTGAGCCACCAATAAGCTCAATTAAAATATCTACATTGTCATTTGTTGCTAATGACATTGTATCAGTTGTTAACGGTAGAGACTTGACTGATAAACTTCTTTTTTTTCTTAAGTTCTTAACAGCAATTTTAATTACACTAATATTTGCAGTTTTTTGAGAGGGTGTTTTAAAATTTTTTAATTGTTTGAGAAATCCCGATCCAACTATTCCTAGTCCTGCGATTCCAACACCATAAGTTTTACTCATCAATTTCAACCTTTTCTGGTACGCTCTCTAGATCTGGTTTCTGAGCATTTTCTTGATCATCTAAAATCAATTCTGCAGCATTTGGGTTAATAAAAAACTCATAAAAAGAAAAATTTTTTGCAGACGAGCAGGCATTGAAAGTAAATAAAAATAAAAATAAATTAAAAATTATTATTATTCTTTTTCTCATTCTAGTCCTAACCTCTCATCATAATCATTCATAAGATTAAAATTTTGAACAGCTTGTCCAGCAGCTCCTTTTACCAAATTATCTAAAACACTAACAATACATAATTTATTTTTTTTATATCCTTTTTTTAATCCTATTACTAAGTTATTGGTACCAACTACGTCCCTTGAAGAAGGAATTTCATCCATTGGTAGCAATTGTATAAAATGCTCATCATTAAATCTTTTTTGTAATATATCGTAAATATCATTTTGAGATACCTCATTTGTGTCAATATAAATGTTACTCAAAATACCTCTTTCAACAGGTAAAATATTAGCCGCAAAGAAAACTTCAGTTTGAATATTTTTAATTTTACTTAGTTCTTGGTTTATTTCAGCTATGTGTTTATGATCACCAATACCATAGGTTCTGATATTTTCATTTACTTCCTTAATTAACTCTTTTTTTCCCTTTGTTTTACCTGCACCTGAGTAACCTGATTTTGAATCAATAACGATATCGTCGGTTTTAATTGCATTTTGTTTTATCAATTCAATAAGTGGGATTAAAATGCTAGTTGCGTAGCAGCCAGGGTTTGCAATATGCTTACATTTTTTTATCTTATTTCTATTAAACTCTGTTAATCCATATTGGAATTCATCGTTTACCTCAAAGTTGCCGTGTTTAAAGCCATACCAGTTCTCATACTCATTTTTATCATCAAGTCTAAAATCAATTGAAAGGTCAATTATACTGACATCTGATTTCAATAGATCACTTCTTTTGTGAAGATTTTCATTTGGCAAGCAATTAAATACATAATCAATGCTGCTAAAATTTATGTCTTCATAGCTTTTGTATTTGAGTGGTGTTTGTATACCGGCAGAGTCATGGATTTGAACTATCTCACCTGCTGACTTGTTTGCAGATAAAGCAAGTATCCTAACATAGGGATGGTTGAAGCAAATTTTGATTATTTCTTGTCCAACAAAACCACTAGCACCTAATATAGCTACGTTTTTCATAATTAATTTTTAAGTTTAAAATAGAAGTTTGAAAAAAATTATCTTTTTGAGAATTGGAAACGTCTACGTGCTTTACGTCTACCATATTTTTTTCTTTCAACAATTCGAGAGTCTCTCGTAAGTAATCCTTCAGTTTTAAGGATTGGTCTTAAGTTTGGATCTAGCAAAGTTAGAGCTTTTGAAATTCCATGTCTGACAGCACCAGCCTGACCAGACATTCCACCACCACTAACTGTAACTGTTGTGTCAACATTCATTTTTTTATTTGTTAATTCAAGTGGCTGATTAACTAGCATATTTAGTACAGGTCTTAAAAAGTATTTATCAACATCCTTACCATTGATTAATATTTTTCCAGAACCATCTTTTATCCAGACTCTTGCGACAGCATTCTTTCTTTTTCCGGTAGCATACGATCTTCCTAGATTATCCAATACTGGTTTTGCTGAATTTTCCTCAGAATTATTATTCATCGTTTCATTCATTTAAACTACATCCTTTATGTTATATGTTTTAGGATTTTGAGCCTCGTGCGGATGTTTGTCACCTATGTATACCTTCATATTTGACAGTTGCTTTCTTCCAAGTGGTCCTTTAGGGATCATTCGTTTAACGGCCAGTCTAACTAATCGGTCTGGGAATTTTCCTTCTAATATTTTTCTAGCATTGATACTTTTAATTCCCCCAGGATATCCAGTGTGCCTATAATAATTTTTGTCGTCGAGTTTTTTGCCTGTGAGCTTAATTTTTTCAGCATTAATAATAACTACATTATCTCCACAATCCACATGTGGAGTGTATGTTGGTTTATGCTTACCTCTTAAAATATTTGAGACATTTGTAGCTAATCTGCCCAAGACTATGTCTTTTGCATCGATTAATAGCCAGTCTTTCTTTATGTCCTCTTTTCTTAAAGACGCAGTTTGCTTTAGTATCTTGGATGTAGTCATGCTGATGTTTATTAAAGAATACAGTAAAATATGTCAACAACATATATTTATATAATAAATTCATATATTTAACTAATGGTATTATAATACATTTATAATTATTACGCTTTACATAAGTCATAGAGTGTTATTCAATATATTGTCGAGTTTAATACAGCTTGCGGACTTATACAGCTAAGCCATCAGCCGCACATAGTATTATGATGCGGTTTTTTTATTTGCTGTAAAACTCGAAGAAAATATAAATAGAGGTAAAAAAATGGCAAAAAATAAATTTAATCCAGCAGATTCTGTAAACCCTGAAACAATTGCATTACATGGAGGTGATTACAGAAGTGACCCTTCTACAACGTCAGTAGCTGTTCCAATTTATCAAACAACTTCATATCAGTTTCATAACACTGAACATGCAGCTAACTTATTTGGAGCTAAAGATTTTGGTAATATTTATACAAGAATAATGAACCCTACAGTTGATGTTCTCGAAAAAAGAGTCGCTGCAATGGAAGGTGGCGTGGGTGCTCTATGTGTAAGCTCTGGTCAATCAGCTTCAATGCTGAGTATTCAAAACTTGGTAAAGTCGGGAGATAATATAGTGAGTTCTACAGATTTATATGGTGGAACATGGAATTTATTTGCCAATACGATGAAGGATTTAGGAATAGAAGTCAGATTTGCAGACCCAACAGATCCTGAAAGTTTTAGAAAAATGACAGATGATAATACTCGTGCTTATTATGCTGAAACTTTACCTAATCCTAAACTAAAAGTCTTTCCAATTAGAGAAGTTGCGGATATTGGGGATGAATATAATATTCCTCTCATTGTCGATAATACTGCAGCGCCAGTTATTTGTAAGCCAATTGAACATGGCGCAACTATTGTTGTGCATTCACTTACAAAATTCATAGGTGGTCATGGTACAACAATTGGTGGAATCATTGTTGATAGTGGTAAATTTGATTGGGCAAAAGACCCTAAGAGACAACCTATGCTTAATAATCCTGATCCAAGTTATCACGGTATGATATGGACTGAATTTGCTAAAGCTGTTGGTCCTATTGCTTATATTGTAAGAGCCAGATTTGTTGGGCTAAGAGACTTAGGTCCCGCTCTTCCTCCTCAAAGTGCCTTTCAAATAATTCAAGGTTTAGAAACTGTATCTTTAAGGATGGAAAAACACTGTTCCAATGCTGCAAAGGTTGCGGAGTATCTCTCAAGCCATAATAAGGTTTCACGAGTTATATATGCCGGTCTTGATGAGGGAGAAGCAGGCGAAAGAGCTAACAAATATCTCAAAGGAGGTCACGGCGCACTATGTGGCATAGAACTCAAAGGAGGTAAGGCGAGTGGTGAAAAGTTCATAAATAACCTGAATATGTTTTATCATGTTGCCAACATTGGTGATGCAAGAAGTTTGGCGATACATCCAGCTTCCACAACTCACTCCCAATTATCAGATGAAGATATGGAGTCAGCTGGTGTAAATCCAAGTTATGTGAGGTTGTCAATAGGCATAGAACATATTGATGACATTATCGAAGACCTCAAAAATGCTCTTGATGCAGCATAGATTTTATTTAATAGTCTCTTCGGGCATAGTTGCTTTGAGGAGACTTTTTGCTTAACATCCACATCGATATTGTCACAAGAAACAAAATAATAGCATTCCCTTGGTGAGCAAGTGCTAGATACCAAGGAATATTCTGAAAAGTCATTAGTACGCCAAGCAAAATCTGTAAGATAAAAGTAAAATTAAATATTAATAATAAATAATTTTTTTTAATATCATTATTTTTTTTATAAAAATCATAATTGATGTAAATAACAAACAGTAAAATAAATAAAGCAAAAGTTCGGTGGATAAATATTATGTATTCTCCTTTTTCAAAAAAATTAATAATTCCTCTAATACTATTATTTTCGATTAGAGGAAAAATATCGCCATTATAGGTAGGCCAAGTATTAAACAATAGTCCTGAATGTGTACCAGAGACAAAAGCGCCATAGGCAATTTGCAGAAAAATAAATAATAATAATATTAGGAATAAGTACTCATTATAAGTTTTATAAGAGTCTGTCTTATAATTAATATGTTTTATGTTAACTTCTAAAAGTGTTTGAAATGTAATTCCTAAAATAATAAAAGCCATGGTTAGATGCATCGCTAAACGATATTGACTTACATCAACTCTTCCGATCAGACCACTTTGTACCATATACCAACCAATTACAGCCTGAACGCCTAATAAAAAACCGATTAAAAATATTCTTATAAAATAATAATTTTGGATTTTTTTCTTTATAAGTAAATATATTAACGGAGCTAAGTATAATAGCCCTATTAATCGCGCAAAGAATCTATGAAACCATTCCCAAAAATATATAAATTTAAATTCATTTAGTGTCATTGTACTATTTACAAGCATGAATTCGTCAATTTTCTGATATTTACTAAACTCTATTTGCCATTGTATTTCATTGAGAGGATACATTACTCCAGAAATTGGCAGCCATTCCGTAATTGATAGACCCGAGTCAGATATTCTAGTATATCCACCAATAAGTATTATCACACAAATAGATAATGTTAGAGATAATAACCAAATCGAAAATATATTGATTTTCATTGTCATAATTATTAAATATTTAATATGTTAAAAACAAAAAAATTACTCAGTATTGTTTTATTTATATTAATGATGTTTTTATACTGTTTATTAGTTATGGCTTTTTTAGTTAAAATCAACTTTAATAATTGGCTATTAGAATTTATCATTTATTTTGTATTAGGTATTATATGGGTTTTTCCTTCTATGTATATTTTAAGACCCTTTAAAAAAAGATGATAAAAAGAAAAAATAACTCATTAAAAATGAGAGAAATTAGAAAACAGATTGATAAAGTTGACTCTAAAATACTACCTCTAATGATTAAAAGATCTAGGTTGGTAAGTAAGGCTCTTGATCTGAAAACTAGAAAATCAGAAATTATTGATAGAAAAAGAATAAATCAAATTAAAAAAAAAGTTGCAAGCCACTCAAAAAAGCTTGGGGCCAATCCAAAGCTTATTAGTGATATTTGGATGTCAATAATTCAAAATTTTATAAATTTTGAGAAGAAAAATTTTAAGAAGTAGCTATTTACTGTGTGGTGGCAATTTTTTTTCAACAAACCACTCGTGCTTTTTAGTTGCAGGATTATATTTCTTCATTCTTAATTTATCTTTGGCTTTAAGGCCTGCAGTTGGTTTTTTAGCATAGTAATAAAATTTACTATCAGTTTTATCTTCTGGAACAAGCCGAACCTTAACTGTTGATTTTTTTGCCATTATTTATTTATCTGTATCCAATTTTCTTTTTAGCTGAACTAAATCATCTAAAACGTTTATAAGTTTTTTTCTTTTAGTATCGCTTAAACTATAGTGATTAATTTTATTATGATTCAAAGACTCACTATTATTATTTTCATTTTCTGTAAAGACTTTATTTTTTTGATTTATATCTAACAACTGTCTTGTGCCATTTTCTTTGATAACTTTTTGGACACCACGTATTGTATATCCATCATTATACAATAAGCTCTTAATTCCTCTTAATAGTTTTACATCTTCAGGCCTATAATATCTTCTACCCCCACCTCTCTTGATTGGCTTTATCTGAGCGAATTTAGTTTCCCAAAATCTCAACACATGTTGTGGTAAGGACAAATCTCTTGAAACTTCACTAATTGTTCTAAATGCTTCAGGTGATTTTACATTCATTAACTTAATTCTCCAACTTTCATTCTATTTTTTGTATTAACTTTTGATTTTAACACATTCGAGGCTCTGAAAGTTACAACGCTTCTGGCTGTGATTGGTACCTCTTGTCCAGTCTTCGGGTTTCTTCCAATTCTTTCTTTTTTTTGTCTGACAACGAAAGTTCCAAATGATGAGATCTTCACATCGTCACCATTTATGAGACTTTTCAATATTTCTCCAAATACCGAGTCAACTAGTGTTGCCGACTCATTTCTAGATAGTCCCACATTTTTAAACACAGCTTCGCTTAGTGTAGATCTAGTAGTGGTTTTTTCCATATTAAAAAAATTATATAAAATTAATTAGTTATAACAATAAATTAATTATTTTTTTTAGTATTCAAATTGTTATTTTCTCATGAATTTTATCAAGAAATTTCTCAATTTTTTGATTAACATCATTAACTAATAATGAATAAATGATATCTGTAGCATAAGAAACACCTCTATATTCAGATTGACCATGACATTTAATTACAAGTGAATTCAATCCCATAAAAATGCCGCAATTGTGCACTCTTGGGTCAAGTCTCTCTTTAACAGACTTTAGTGGAATAGAGGCCAAAAAATATCCTAGTTTTGAAATTAGTGAGCTTTTGAATGCGTCTTTAAGATGACTTTGAAATAATTTAGCGGTTCCCTCGGCTGTTTTTAAGGCAATGTTTCCAGTGAATCCGTCAGTAACGACAACATTCGTTTTGCCAATTGATATATCATTACCTTCAATATAGCCAAAATAATTTAAAACATTATTAAGAGTTAATTTCTTGAGATAGTCTGAAGCTGCTTTTATATCGTCGCTACCTTTAATGTCTTCTTTGCCTAAGTTAAGAATACCAATAGACGGGTTATCTATTTTAAACAAAATAGATGCTAAACTTGATCCTAAAATAGCATTATCAATCAAATATTGAGAGCTAGATTTAGTATTTGCTCCCAAGTCTAGAACAATAGACTCACCTTTTAAGTTCGGCCAGATAGAGGCAATTGCTGGTCTCTTGATTTTGGGTAATGTTTTTATATTTAACAAAGAAAGTGACATTAACGCGCCAGTATTGCCAAATGAGATCAAAGAATCTGATATTCCATTTTTTACAGACTGGATTGCACGAAACATACTTGAGGACTCTTTTGATTTCAAAACATCAGATGGTTTATCTTCCATTGAAATAAAAGTATCGCAATCTATAATTTCACTTGATTCCTGCAATAATTTAAATTTACTTATATTCCCAGTTATTGTTTTTTTATTTCCAAATAATAAAAACTTTAAATTTATATTTCTCAAAAGAGAATTGTTTAGTCCTTTTAGGATTTCAAAGGTACTTGTTTCACTACCTAACATATCAACAGATAATGTAAAAATTTTATCCAAAATAGATTAATTTATATTAGTAAATTCAAAATTATTACGTAAGTTTTCATCTTCGGAAATACTTTGAAATCTCACGATATTTTTATACATATAATCAACAAACCACTTAACTTTATCTTCACTAGTTGTGTTACCTCTGTAAATATTATTTAAAATCGTTTCATGAAGCAACGTTTTATCTTCTTTATCGAATATCAATTCAATACTTTTACTATATTGCGCCAATCTTCCGTAAAAAGCTCTAACAAATAATTTCATTTTCTTGTTAACTGCTATATCACCAAATCCCATTTCACGTAGATTGTTCTCAAAATCACTGAACATAACATCAAAGAGCTTTTGAGAAATTTCAGATTTTGAATTTTTATTTGATTTAAAAAAGTAGAATATTATGAAGGAATGGAAAATTATAAGATCAAATCTAGTTTCAAAACTATCCTCTAAATCTAATTCGATATAAAAGAATTTTGATCTCGATATTTTTACAATATTCTGATAAATTTTTTCTACGTAATTATTTTTTTTTTGAAATATCATAATTAATGATTAAATATTTTAAGTTTTCAATTGCTTTTTTTTTATTACTTAGCTGCTCTCCTATCAGTAAACAGCACGGTTACCTCATCGATGATTTACTCTCATCATCTGATAAGATATCAAAATTTACAGTTAATAATACAACTAGAAATGAAATATATGAAGCAATGGGGTCGCCTTCAATAGAAATTATTGATGTTAATGATGTTTGGATATATTTAATTTCACTGAAAGAAACCAATGTATTAGAAGATGATCGGATGCTATTTCTAAATATATATAGATTTTCTTTTGATTCGGGTGGAACATTGGTTGATAAAACGATTTTATCTCAAGATGATTTCAATCAAATAGCATTTTCATCAGACCAAACAAGAGTAAAAAGGGACGCGTATGGCATTACCGACCAACTTTACGAAGCTTTTACTAGAGGACAATAAATACTACAAAGCGGCAAGTAACAATAGTGCAACTATGTTAGTAATCTTAATCATTGGATTTACTGCTGGGCCAGCAGTATCCTTATAAGGGTCTCCAACTGTGTCGCCAGTTACTGCAGCTTTATGGGCGTCTGAGCCTTTTCCGCCAAAATTTCCATCCTCAACATATTTCTTAGCATTGTCCCAAGCGCCACCGCCAGCAGTCATTGAGATTGCGACAAAAATACCTGTAACAATTACACCGAGCAACATTGCGCCTACTGCTGAAACAGCTGCATTCTGATCAGCAACAATTGAAACAATAAAAAATAGTATTATTGGTGACAATACAGGTAACATAGACGGAATTATCATCTCTTTAATTGCTGAGCGAGTAAGCATGTCAACTGATCGAGAATAATCAGGCTTTGAGTCACCCGTCATGATACCAGGATTATCAGCAAATTGCTTTCTAACTTCTTCAACTACTGCGCCACCTGCTCTACCGACAGCCATCATTCCCATTGATGCAAACAAATATGGTAATAGCCCACCAATTAATAATCCGACGACGACATATGGATTTTCCAGGCTAAAATCAGGTGTTAAGTATTCAACTAATTTTAAATCTTCCACATACGCTGCAAACAAAACAAGCGCACCTAACCCTGCTGAACCAATTGCATAGCCCTTTGTAACTGCTTTTGTAGTATTTCCAACTGCATCAAGCGCATCTGTAGTTTTTCTTACATTTTCATCTAAATTTGACATTTCTGCTATACCGCCTGCATTATCTGTAACAGGACCATATGCATCAAGCGCAACGACCATTCCAGCTAGTGCAAGCATTGCGGTCACGGCAATTGCTATTCCAAACAAACCAGCCAACTGAAATGTCATTACGATACCAATTACAATAACTAATGCCGGAAGTGCTGTTGCCTCCATAGAAACCGCTAGTCCTTGAATTACATTTGTTCCATGACCAGTTGTAGATGCTTTTGCAACACTTTGAACGGGTCTATAATTTGTTCCTGTATAATATTCAGTTATCCAAATAAGAAGTCCTGTAATTACAATTCCAATTATTGAACAAATATAGAGAGAAGTTCCAGAAAACGTAGTATCACCAAAAGTAAATTCTTTTGACATGTCGCCTAATACTATTTGAGTTACTGGATAAATAAAAATCAATGAGAGTATTGCTGAAGCTATAAAACCTTTGTATAACGCCCCCATAATGCTTTGAGAGGACCCTAGTCTTACAAAAAAAGTACCTATAATGGATGCCACCAAACAGCTTCCACCTATCGCCATAGGATAAATAGTCATCATATGGGCTATTTCACCAGAAAAGAATATTGTTGCTAAAACCATAGTTGCTACAATTGTTACAGCATAAGTCTCAAATAAATCAGCGGCCATACCTGCGCAATCTCCAACATTATCGCCAACATTATCGGCTATAACTGCAGGGTTTCTAGGATCATCTTCAGGAATACCCGCTTCAACTTTGCCAACTAAATCAGCTCCAACATCTGCCCCTTTAGTAAAAATTCCACCGCCAAGTCTTGCAAATATTGAAATAAGTGATGCACCAAACCCTAGGGCAACAAGCGCATGCTTGAGTGTTTCCTCAGATACAGAATAAGAATCTAAAATGGCGTAGTAAACTGATATAGATAATAATGCCAATCCAGCAACAAGCATTCCAGTTACAGCACCTGCTTTGAAAGCAACATTTAGACCTTTGCCTAAACTCTCACTAGCCGCCTGAGCTGTTCTAACATTAGCTCTAACAGAAATTATCATTCCTATATAGCCCGCCGCACCTGATAGTATTGCACCGATTAAATAACCACCAACAACCCAAAAATCTCTAAAAAACAAATATAAAAGAACACAGATAACTGCACCTACAATAGCAATAGTTGTATACTGTCTATTTAGATAAGCTTGGGCACCAATTTGAATTGCTGATGAAATTTCTTGCATCTTTTCACTACCAGGGTTTGATTTTAAAACTGAATTTCCAGCCCAAAAACCATAAATAATTGATAGTATTCCTGAGAAAATAATTAGGTTTAATATGCTCATGTCTATTGTCCTTAATTGTTTATTGCTGGTGGTGAAAATGCCAAAAATTACGTAAATATGCAACTTTTATTTTAGTATAATTTTACCTAAGGTTATCAAGTACCCCATTTAAAAGCGTAGCCTCTTTAATACCAAAAAAATGATTTGATATCAATAAATACTCTGAAATTACAATTTTCTTTGAAATTTGTTTTTTTACTTCAATCTCATATATCGCACATCTAAAGATTGATAATAGTAATTTATCAAATGATTGGGCTTTACTTTTATTATTAAGCGAACTTCTCAATATTAAGTCTATTTCTTTCAAATTAGAAAATACACCTTGAAAAATTTCTTTAGTAAGTAATAGTTTGGAACTATTTATCTTATTTTTAAAATCACTATTTTTGACAATATGAAGTATCAATTCATCAAAGGAATCGTTCACCCCTTTTTTATTAATCGTAGACTCGTAGAGAGCCTGAACAGCTAATAGCCTCTGATATGATTTTATGTCAGACATCAAATTAATTTTTTAAAACTGATATAGCTGCCAAAACTGCTTCTCTTGCTCTATTGAGTTTTTTTGAAGATCGCTCAGTTGCTTGTTTAACACTTGAACAAGTAAGAACAGTATTTGAAATTGGAATTCTATTTTCAACAGAAATTGAAATCAGTGAATTTGTAATTGCATTTGCAATAAACTCATAGTGATCTGTTTGGCCTTTAATAATACAGCCCACTGCAATAACTGCATCGTATTTTTTTCTCTTAAGAAGTATCGAAATTTGAACCGGGATTTCTAGTGATCCGTTTACCCTAAATAGATCATATTTAAAATTTAGTCTTTTCAATTCAGTAACAGCACCATTTAATAAACCTTCTGTTATTTTAGGATAAAAGGTTGAGGCTACTATTAAGAATTTATATTTTTTATTCATTTAAAGTACTTAAAAATTTTGTCTGAATAATTTCTATATCAAAAGCATCCAAGCCAATGAATTTCCATTCAGTATTCGTAAGAAGTATCATTTTTTTTACTCCAATTTCTGATAGGATTTGCGCTCCCATGCCATAAATTCTAAGTTCGTCGCTTGTAGTTTGTATTTGATTTCCTAAATTTGATTGGTTTGTAATTAAATTATTGATTATAGATTTACCAGTATCTCTGATTAAAATAATTACTCCTCTATTTTCCTTCTCAATAATCTTAATAGCTTTGTGCAATGAAGCATCATCACTTCCGTAGTTACCAAATAAGTTATCAAAATAATCTGTAACATGCACTCTGACCATAATCGGATTTCCATCACTTACATCTCCTTTTGTTAGTACAATTTGCTCAGTCCCATCAAAGAGGGATTCATATATTTTGATATTAAATTTACCACCTGAGTCTAAATTTATCTCTGAGTCATAAGATTTTTTAATAAACTTGTCTTTATTTCTTCTATGTGAAATTAAATCCACTATCCTTCCTATTTTGATGCCATGCTTTTTTGAAAATTCTATGAGGTCGGGTATTCGAGCCATAGTACCATCATCGTTCATTATTTCGCAAATAACTCCCGCTGGCGTATACCCGCTGAGCCTAGCTAAATCAACTGATGCTTCAGTGTGACCAGCTCGCATCAATACTCCTCCGTCTCTGGCAACCAATGGAAATACATGACCTGGACTCATAATGTCTTTTTTAGATTTATTTTGATCAATTGCAGTTTGGATTGTTACAGCTCGGTCTTGCGCAGAAATACCAGTAGTAACACCCTCTTTTGCTTCTATGGATATAGTGAATGCAGTGGAGTCGCGTGAATCATTATTTTGTGACATTAAAGGTAAATCAAGTTCCTTTACTCTATCCTCTGTTAGCGATAAACAAATCAAACCCCTGCCATGAGTTGCCATAAAGTTTATTGCTTTATCGTCAACTTTTGCCGCAGGAATGATCAAATCACCCTCATTTTCACGGTCTTCATCATCGACCATAATTACCATTTTACCAATTTTTTGGTCTTCAATAATTTCTTCAATAGATGATATAAATTTATTATTCATAAGAAATATAGGTCAAAGGTTTTGCGTAACATATCTTGCAAGCATATCTACTTCAAGATTTATTCTATCGCCTACTTTTAATTTATTAAGATTTGTTTTTTTCCATGTGTAAGGAATAATATTAAGATAAATTTCACCTTTTTTAAAATTATTGATAGTGAGAGAAATACCATTAATAGCAACAGACCCTTTTTTTGCGATAAACCTACTTAGTTTTTTAGAAATTTTGAATTTTAACTCGTAAGAGTCTCCAATTTTTATTGATGATACTAATGAAGCAGTATCATCTACATGTCCAAAAACAAAATGCCCGCTAATTTCATCTCCAACTCTAAGAGATTTCTCAATATTTACTAGATCGCCTATTTTTAAATGGTTAAAGTTTGTACAATTTACTGTCTCTTTTGAAACATCAAAGCTAAGTCTTGTTTTTTTAGATAATTTTTTTTTATATATAACAGTTAAACATACTCCATTACAGCAAACTGAGCTTCCTTTTTTTACATCTTTAAAGTTAAGATTGGTATCAAGTACAAGCCGATAGTCTTTTAGTTTTTTATACTCTTTAACAGTGCCTATATTTTCTATTATTCCCGAAAACATGGATTATTTTTTCCTGTAAATAGATAATTGGTCATTATCAATTGATTTAACACTAGTTAACTTAAATTTTTTTAAATTTTCAATACTATCAATATCTAAATTTGAAATAGCATTAATACCTTTATTTCCCATTATTTTACTCGCCCTAAACCAAGCTATTTCGTCAATTAGATTTTCATTCAATAAAGAGGCTGATAATTTTGAGCCTCCTTCGACCAATACTCTCATATACCCTAAATCAGATATTTTTCTTATGACAGCATTGATATCTAACACGTTATTTACTTCTTTGATTTTTATATACTTTATATTCTTTGAATTTAAAATTTTTTTCTTCATTTTATCAGAATGAAGAATATATATTTGACGGTATTTATTGCTAAAAATTTTTAAATTACGCTTTAAATCTAGTCTTCTATCTAAAACAAATACATCAGGAGACCTCTCACTTAATCCTTCAAGCCTACAATCTAATATGGGGTTATCTTTTTTTATTGTGCCAGTTCCTACAATCAAACATTCGTTCAACGATCTTAATTTATGGCCAAACATTCGAGAAGTTGAATTAGTGATCCATTTACTTTCGTATAAATTTGTCGCAATCTTACCATCAGCTGTAGATGCAATTTTAAGTGTTATGAATGGCTTACGATCTTTTATTGAATTAAAAAAAATATTATTTAATTCTTCAACTTTATCTCCAAAATTTTTAATAATAACGTTTATACCAGCTGATCTTAACTTTTTTACTGAATTATTATTAACTAGGGGATTTTTATCAACCTGAGAGATGATCACTTTTGCGAATTTAAGTTCTATAATTTTATCAACACAAGGAGGGGTTTTGCCTTGATGCGAACATGGTTCTAGAGTGCAATACAAACTAGCACCTTTAATATCTTTTTTATTTTTAATTTGGTTTATTGCATGAATTTCAGCGTGAGGAACACCTTTTGGCTGTGTCCAACCTCTTGACAAAATTATACCATTCTTAACAATTACTGCTCCTACCGGAGGGTTTGGATACGTTGTACCAATAGCCCTAAGTGCCATTCTTTCAGCGATTCTAAAGTAATTTTTTTCACTCAAATGCTAACCTAATCTTCAGTCGAAGAAATTACACCTAAAAACTCTTCAAAATCTTTTGCCTCACGAAAATTTTTATAGACTGATGCAAAACGAACATATGCAACAGAGTCAATACTTTGCAATCCTTCCATAACAATTTCACCTATCACATCTGATGAAACTTCTGTTTCACCTAGACTCTCAACTCTTCTAACTATACCACTAATCATCCTATCAACTCTTTCATTGTCAACTGGTCTTTTTCTTAGAGCTATTTGCACTGATCTTTCTAGTTTATCACGATCAAATGGGACTTTCTTACCTGATTTTTTAAGAACAGTCAGTTCCCTCAATTGTATACGTTCAAATGTTGTAAAGCGTGCACCGCATGCAGAGCAAAACCTTCTTCTTCTTATGGCAGAATTATCCTCCGTTGCACGAGAGTCCTTGACTTGGGTATCATTATTTCCACAAAATGGACACTTCATATTGTCACCTAATTATAAATTGGAAATTGATTACAGAGATTTATCACTTTATCTTTTACTATTTTTTCAACTTTACTATTGTCATTTGGGTTTTGTTTTAATCCTGATAACGTTTCAAGTATTAAATTTCCAACAGTTTCAAATTCCTTTTCTTTAAAACCTCTTGTTGTAGCAGCAGGAGTTCCCAATCTGATTCCAGAAGTTATTTTTGGGGGTTTCGGGTCTTTTGGTATTCCGTTTTTATTACATGTAATGTGAGCTTCCTCAAGACTTGTTGAAGCTGCATCGCCTGTCAGGTCCATTGGGGTTAAATCAACTAATATTAGATGCGTGTCTGTACCTCCAGAAACAATTTTGAGACCACCATCTACTAGTGTTTGACTAAGAGTTTGAGCATTTTTAATAACTTGTTTTATATATTCTTTAAATTCTGGTTTTAGAGCTTCACCAAAGGCAACAGCTTTACCTGCTATTACATGCATTAGAGGTCCACCTTGATACCCCGGGAATACAGCTGAATTAAATTTTTTGCCTAAGTCTTTATTATTAGACAGAATCATGCCACCTCTAGCACCTCTTATAGTTTTGTGAGTTGTCGAAGTAACAACATCTGCAAATTTTATAGGATTAGGATACTCTTCAGCCGCAACTAATCCTGAAAAGTGAGCCATATCTACATGCAGATATGCTCCTACCATGTCACAAATTTCACGAAATCTTTTGAAGTCTATAATTCTCGAGTAAGCACTTCCTCCTGCAATTATTATTTTAGGTTTATGTTCTTTTGCGAGCAACTCAACTTCATCATAATTTATCAACCCTTCATCATCCAATCCATACTGAACTGCATTAAACCATTTTCCTGACATGGATGGTGCTGACCCATGAGTTAAATGTCCACCAGCATCCAAGCTCATACCTAAAATTGTATCTCCTGGTTTTATTAGAGCTAACATAACCGCGCCATTAGCCTGCGCTCCTGAATGAGGCTGCACATTAGCATATTCGCATTTATAGAGTTTTTTTAGTCTCTGAATTGCAAGGTCCTCAGCAATATCAACAAATTCACAGCCTCCATAATAACGGGCAGCCGTATACCCTTCTGCATATTTATTTGTTAATACAGATCCTTGAGCTTCTAATACGGCTTTTGAAACTATATTTTCTGATGCAATTAACTCAATCTGATTTTGTTGTCTTGAAAGTTCTTTGTTTATTGCTTCATGAATTTCGTTATCGATTTCTTGAAGTGGAGATGAAAAAAAAGTCATATAATTATCCTATTTTATTTATTCTAACAGTGTGTCGGCTACCTTCAAAGTCCGTATTTAAGAATGTTTCAACTAGACTTAAGGCTGTAGCTTCATCTATAACACGGGCGCCTAAAGTCAAAATATTTGCATCATTATGTTCCCTAGCTAATTTTGTAACCTCACTGCTATAACAAAGAGCAGCTCTAATCCCAGGTTTTTTATTTGCTGCCATTGCCATCCCTTGGCCAGTCCCACAAACTAATACGCCCTTATGAGCTTTTTCATTTAAAATATCATTTGTAACTTTTGAAGCGTAGTCAGGATAATCTACTGGATCTTTTTTATCTGGTCCTCTATCAATAACATCAACTCCACAAGCTAAAAGGCGTTTAATTATTTGATCTTTTAGATCAAAACCTGCGTGGTCTGAAGCAATAGATACTTTAGTTTGTTCACTCATATAGGATATTATTAAACTAATTATACTAAATCTTGTATATAAAAAAATACAATAATTAATTCCAAAGAGACTTTTTTTGTAAGACTTTTTTTAAAGTTGTCGGTTTATCTGTCATTATACCGTCAACATTTATATTTATTAGATCTATCATCTGGTTTTCATCATTGATTGTCCAGACATGTATTTTTTTTCCAAGACTATGAACATGCTCGACTAGATCGCTAGTAACAATTCTAAAGCCCATATATGTCATAGGTATTTGAAGACATGGTATACTGTTATCATAGATAGAAAAAAATCTATTAAGAAAAAATAATATGGTCTCACTCTTAGTCATGGATGAACATAGATTATCTTTAAACTCATTTCTCAAAATATCTATCTTAGTATTACTAAATGAACCAATACATATCCTATCAATATTTTTCATAGATTTTAATTTATCTTTCAATAAGTATGCAGACTCTAAACTTTTGGGTTCAATATTAAAATTTATCTCAGGCCAAGAAGATAAGGCCTCGTCAAGTAATGGGATTGTATGTGTCTCAAAAATTTTTATATTTTTTAACTCTTCATAATTTAAATTTTCTATTTTTGCATCAAGGCCAAGAATTCTTTTTAAATCTGGATCATGAAATATTATTAGCTTATTATCTTTTGTATGCCTCACATCTGTTTCGATGTGCCGATATCCTAAATTAATTGAATTATTGAATGCATCTAAAGTATTTTCACAAAAATCATAGGAACCGCCACGATGTGCGAATGGAATAAAATTATAATTGTCTAAAAATTTAAAAGACATATATATACTGAATTATGTTACTTAATTTTATAACTATATTAGGCTTCAATTTTATCGTCATCACTATTTTGTGGATATCATCCCTTAAAACTAGAAGAGCAGATTTTATTGATATTTACTGGGGTCCTAGTTTCTTTTTTTCATTTCTATTGGCTCTGGTTATGAATAATTCATTTTCTGTTAGTGAAATAGTATGCTTATTTCTAATAACAATATGGGGTTTTAGACTTGGTATCTATCTTTTAATTAGAAATGTTAATAAGACTGAGGATATTAGATATGTTAAAATTAGAGAAGCTAGAGGAGATTTTGGTCTTTATTTAACAGCTTACCTAATCCAAATAATTTTAATTCCAATTATATCATTGCCCCTAATCAGCATTTTAGACACTAGTATTGATCTAAGTTTTGTCCATTGGGTAGGTATATTGATAGCACTTTCAGGAATTCTTATTGAAACGATAGCTGATATACAATTATCCAAATTTAAATTAGATCAAAATAATATTAATAAAGTTATGGATAAAGGGCTTTGGTATTATTCAAGACACCCTAATTATTTCGGGGATAGTCTATTTTGGTGGGGTATTACAATTTACTGTTTTGCATTATCCAACAATTTATTAATTTTTATTGCTCCAATAATAATGACTTACTTATTACTTAGGGTTTCTGGTGTGACTATGTTAGAAAATAGATTATCAAAAAAGAAGGATGGTTATACTGAGTATATAAACTCTACTAGCTCTTTTATAATATTGCCAAAGAAAAAATCTAAATGAGTGTATCAGAACTTAAATATCCAAAAAATAGGTTGCGACGAACTCGTCAAGCTAAATGGATTAGAAACCTTACTCAAGAAAGTATGCTTAGTTCAAACGATTTAGTATGGCCAGTTTTTGTATGTGAAGGAAACAATATCAAAGATGAAATTCAGTCTATGCCTAATGTTTATAGGTATTCGATAGACAATTTAAATGAGGTCTATGATATTGCTAGTGAGCATAAAATAAATCTTATAGCTGTATTTCCGTTCACGCCTCAGGAGCTAAAAACAAAATATGGAGATGAAGCACTAAATCCAAATAATTTAGTTTGTAGGTCTCTTGAAAAGCTTAAAAGTCATAAGTCTGACTTTGGTATTATGTGCGATGTTGCATTAGATCCATATACAGATCATGGCCATGATGGATTATTAAGCGATGAAGGTAAGATTCTAAACGACGAAACTAATGGTGTTTTAGTTAAACAATCTATCCTGCTTGCTGAACATGGTGCAGATGTAATTGCCCCTTCAGATATGATGGATGGTAGGATTGGCATGATTAGAGACGAATTAGAAAAAAATAAATTTGTGGATACTCTCATATTATCTTATGCAGCAAAATATTCATCAAGCATGTATGCGCCATTTAGAGATGCTGTTGGCTCTTCTAAGAATTTAAAGACAGATAAAAAAACTTACCAGATGAATATATTGAATTCTGATGAAGCAATCAGGGAGGCATCAATGGACATAGCTGAAGGGGCCGATATGATAATGGTAAAGCCTGGAATTAGCTATTTGGACATCATATACAGAATTAAGAATGAACTTAAGTATCCCACATTTGCCTACCAAGTTTCAGGTGAGTACTCACTCATTAAATTTGGATCACAACAAGGTATAATTAACGAAGAAACTATGGTTATGGAGCAATTGTCTTCATTCAAAAGAGCTGGAGCAGATGCAATAATTACTTATTATGCGCCTGAAGTTTCAAAATTTTTAAAACTAATTGATTAAACGTTTTATTAAACTTGATGTATCAAGTTTATTTCCGCCTAAATCTTGAATATCGCTATAGAATTTATCGACAATTTTAGTCACCTCTAAATTAATGCCATGTGTATCTGCTTCTGCAAATGCAATTGAAAGATCTTTTCTCATTAAATCAACTGCAAAACCAAAGTCGAATTCTCCCGCTACCATTGATTTAAAACGATTATCCATTTGCCATGATTGTGCTGCGCCTGATGAAATTACTTCTAATACATCATCAGGGTTTAAATCGGTCTGCTTCATAAAATAAATAGACTCTGATAAGCCTTGAACTAGTCCTGCAATACAAATTTGATTAATAATTTTTGTTAGCTGACCAGATCCTGAAGTACCCATATATTTTATTTTTTTTCCATATGATCCTAATATTTCAATACTTCTTTCATATGCCTTCTCTGAACCTCCAATCATTATACTTAATTGGCCTTTTTCCGCTCCCGCTTGTCCACCTGATATTGGGGCATCAAGGAAACTAACACCTAAATTTTCTAAGTTTTTTTCTACTTCTCTTACAATTCTTGGTGATACAGTCGAATGATCAATGAATATTGACTTTTCTTTAAGAGAGTTTAAGCACCCTTTATCTATTGAGGTTATTTCTTTTAAATCTTCATCGTTGCCTACACATGAAATAATAAAATCATATTTTTGATTAGTTTCTGATAATTTATCAATAACTTTCCCTTTATAATTTTTGATCCAGTTATCACATTTACTTTTTGTACGATTATAAATAGAAACATCATGTTTTTTTGATAGGTAGCCAGCCATTGGAGAGCCCATTTTCCCAATCCCTATAAAAAGAATGTTATACATTGAAAATATCCATCATTCTTTGCATAGAGCTTATGGTTACAAGCAAAGGCATCCTAAATAATCTTCCTCCAGGAAAATTTTTGTGTTTAATCTTTTCAAATGCCTCGAGCTCTTTTGTTTTTTCACTTACCATATTTTCTGCTAAAATCTTTCCAGCAATCCCAGTTAATGCAACTCCATGTCCTGAGAAGCCTTGAGCATAATAAATTTTATCATTCACCATCCCAATGTCAGGCACTCTATTCATTGTTAACGCTATTAATCCACCCCAGATATAGTCAATTTTTAATTCACTTAAATTTGGATACACTTTATTTAATTGCCTCTTGGTTCTTTTTTTTAATCCCTCAACAATCTTTAGTGAATAGCCTACTGCACCACCAAATATCATTCTCTTGCTTTCGGATAATCTATAATAATTTAAATCAAAATTTGTATCACTTACACAATAATCGTTTGGCAATATTTCTCTCTGTAAATTTTGACTTAATGGCTCAGTACAAACAATATAAGTAGCACATGGCATTATTCTATTTTCAATACCTAAATTAAGACCTTTTATATAGGCGTTACAACATACTGCTATTTTTTTAGCTTTTACCATTCCTCTATCTGTAAGAACCTCAACCGCATGACTTGTTTGATTAATCTTAGTAACCACAGATCTTTCATAGAGTTTTACATTTAATTTTTCTGCCGCTTTTACCAAACCCAATGCATATTTAATTGGATGTAAATGCCCCGCCCCTTTATCAAGGACACCCCCGTAGTAAAGTGATGAACCAATTTCTTTATCGATACTATTTTTGTCAAGGAGTTCTAAATTATTATAGTTGTATGTTTTTATTTTATACTCTCTATTTTCTTCATACTCTCTAAGTTTGGCCGCGCTAGTAGCGGCACTAATTCCCCCATTTTTTTTATCACATTCAATGCCAAATTCCCTTATTCTGTCATCAATTAAATCTACAGAAGCTTGAGATATATCCCAGATTTGCCTTGCAAGTTTAATTCCATATTTCTTCTCAATTACGTCTATACCCCATGATACGTCATTCCAGATTTGGCCTCCATTTCTGCCCGAAGCGCCCCATCCAAATAAATTTTGCTCAATAACAATTACCTTTAGTCCTTTTTTTGCAGCCTCAATAGCTGTTGATAGTCCTGAAAAGCCTCCGCCAACTACACAGATGTCACACTCATGATTATCAATTAGTTGATCATAAGGTTTCTTTAGTTTCTCTATATTTTGTGCATAGTAACTGTCTGGATAGTTTTCCATATAAAACTAAGATAGATATTAAATTTTGGAATGTAAACTTTTAGGTTCGATTTTACCAGCATGAGCTCTTTTACCCAACCATTTTTTTATTTCATTGGCCGCCAAAAGAGTTTTACCATTATTTTCATTTAAAATACCTTCCTTAGAGTCAAAGCAAATACCGCTCAAAGTTTTTCCACTTTTGAATTTCTGTAATGTCACCCCTCTTCCTTTTTGCATTAAAGGTATTTCTGAATGATCAAAAATTAGAAGTTTTACCGCTTTCTTTTCACCACTAAAAACAGCTATTAAGTTTCCTTTTTTTTGAAAACAGGAGATGGCTTTTTCATTACCTTTTAAATTCATAACCCTTTTTCCCGATTTAGTAGACGCCATTAAATCTGAGGTATTTACAAAAAATCCCTTGCCAGCACTACTAGTAATTAGATATTCCTTATCTTGCTCATAAGTAGTTGCAAATAAAATTTCTTCGTTATCATTTTTATCTATCAATAGACTGACAGGATCGCCAAATCCTCTTCCTGCAGAAATTTTGTTACAATTAATTGTATAAAATTTACCTAGAGTAGAAAAAAGCAGAAGTTTACTATTATTTTTTAATTTTATAATAAATTTCTCAGCATCTCCTTCTTTATACTTCACGTTTGTATAATCATCCTGATGTCCTTTTATAGTTTTAATCCATTCATTTTTTGAGATTATCACTGTTACGGGTTCTTTACTTTCAAATTCTTCAGTCGAGTAGTCAATTTCTTTATATTCTGTATTAACAACAGTTTTTCTATTTGTAGCATTTTCATCTTTTGAAAATATTTCTAAACTTTTTATAAATTCTGAATTTAATTCCTTTATTTGCTCTTTTTTTGATTTTAGTAGTTTGTTTAATTCTTTCTTGTATGTATTCAAATCTTCATTTTCTTTTTTAATTTCTTTTTCTTCTAATTTTTTTAATTGCCTTAGTCTCATTGCCAATATTGCTTCGGCTTGCCTCTTATTTATTCTAAATATACTAATCAACTTTTTCTCAGGATCTGCTTCTGTTCTAATAATTTTAATGACTTTGTTTAAATTTTTATAAACTATTAAAAAACCTTTGAGTATTTCAAGCCTATTCTCAGTTTGAATTAATCGATACTTTGTTCTTCTTTTTAAAACATTAAACCTATGGTCAATAAATGATTTTAAGCTCTCTTTAAGTGAGAATAATTTTGGCTCGAGTTTGTGATTGATTGCATTAAAATTGATGGCGTATCTAATTTCTAAATCTGAATTTCTACATAAGTCCTCAAAAATTACTTCAGCTTTAAAACTTCTATTTTTTGGAATGAGAACTATTCTGATGTCTTCTGCAGACTCATCTTGAATTGCCTCTAGGTAATTTGCTTTCTTATTATCAATAAGATCAGATATTTTTTCTATAATTCTGGCTTTATTCACTTGATAGGGAATTTCATAGACGATAATTTGATATTGACCTCTTCCAAGGTCTTCTTTTTTCCATCTTGCCCGAAGCCTTATTGTTCCCTTTCCTTTGACATAGGCTTCTTTCAATGCATCATCACTATCAATGATTTCTCCTCCTGTTGGAAAATCTGGTCCTGGAATAAGCTTTAATAATTGTGAGTTAGTATAATTTGGATTTTTTAATAATTTTGATAAAGCCTTAAACAATTCATTGATGTTATGGGGAGGAATATTTGTCGCCATTCCAACTGCAATTCCTGAACTTCCATTAGCTAGCAAATTTGGAAACGCTGATGGAAGAACTATTGGCTCGTGATCGATGCCATCATATGTATTAATATAATCAATGGTATCCTCTGATATATCTTTTAGCATTAACTCTGCTAACGCAGTCAATCTTGCCTCTGTATATCTCATTGCAGCTGCATTATCTCCATCAATGTTGCCAAAATTTCCTTGGCCATCAACTAACGGATACCTTGTTGAAAAATTCTGAGCTAATCTCACGAGTGCTTCATAAACAGACTGATCCCCGTGTGGGTGAAATTTACCAATTACATCGCCAACTATTCTTGCTGATTTCTTAAAACCAGAACTTGAGTTTAACCTTAATTGAAACATTGCAAACAATAGCCTTCTATGAACCGGCTTTAGCCCATCACGAATATCTGGTAGCGCTCGATGAGTAATTGTTGAAAGTGCGTATGCTAGATACTTTTCTTCTAACGCGTCAGTGAAGTTAATGTTTTTGATTTTCATTTTATAATTGAAATTTTTAGATGATTCCTGCTTTTTGGGAAATTAAGATTATTTGGCTCATAAAATCTCTTACGAAAAAAATGCTCTGTCAGACTCAGTGCATTCTCTAAATCTTCATTATTATATTCAGACGATCTGTTGATTAAAAAGTTGGGTAGTTTAAATAGTTTATCTTTATAAGATCCTGCTCCTTCTATGGTTACAGCCCTTCCACTGCTTGGCGAAACAAACTTTAAATTTTCTTTCTCAGATGTTACTGCACATTCAGTTAAATCTAGGCCGTAACCGATATCTGACAGTAAATCAATTTCCCAAAAAATATAACTTTTGATCCAATCTTTTTTATTTTTACATATATCTTTTATTAGACTTAGTGACTTTTCATACATAAACACATTTTGCTGTTTCTCTGCCATAGTAGATATAATTATTGAACATATAGAATTTATGCCATGCAAATTTACTTTACGATTCAGTATATGAGATGACCACAATTTAATAGGTTCAACAGTATAATTACCCAAGTGACTTTCTAAACGTCCAGACCAATTTAACATTACTTCATTTCCTGGCTCTATTACTGCACGTAAGTTTTTTGAATGTATACCTCTAATTAATCCCTTATGCCTTCCATGGTCTTCTGTAAACGCATCTAAAATATAGGATGACTCATTATATTTTTTAAATCCTAATACAAATCCTGTTCCAGACCACCTCATATTTTCTTTTCTTTAGCCAGCTTTACAAATAAAAATAGGTGAATCTTTTTATTTTCAAATCTTGCAATTTCTTTTCTTGAAGCTTGACCAATTTCTTTCAACATTAAACCTTTCTTTCCAACAAGTATATTCTTATGTGATTGTCTTTTAACTATAATCGATTGGTATATTTTGATTTGATTTGCAGCCTTAGTAATCTTTTCAGTTACGACATCACACTGATAAGGTATCTCTCTATGTATTTTATCTAGTATTTTTTCTCGTGTTACTTCTGAGTAAAATAGCTTCTTCTTAATCTGTATACTACTAGAAGGCTTGCTTTTTATTGAAGTTTTAATAGTAAATTTCTTTGAAAATTTTATGAGATTTGCAACTCCTTCACCTGTGAGACTTGAGATTGGAAATATTTCATTAAATATTTTTTCTTTTGAATAAAATTTAATTGCGCTAAGTACTTTATCTTTCTTAACTTTGTCTATTTTATTTAGTATTAGAAATACATGCTGTTTTTCAATTTTATTTTCCAGAGAGTTAATAATTTTTTTATATTCATTATTAATTCTTAACGAAATATCTACGACAACGTAAATTAAATCTGAAGTCTCAATTTCTGCAAAAGGAGATGAAATGATATTATTATTAATTTTTTTTCTAGTCGAAAAAAAGCCTGGAGTATCTTGAATAATAAATTCGTTTTCAGAGAATTTCTTATAGACCTTTTGATTAAATGTAGTTGATTGTTTTTTCCTTGAAACAAGTGATACCCGCTGTCCCATGATTTTATTAACAAGAGATGACTTTCCAGAATTTGTTGGTCCAATTAATACAATATTTCCACTCTTCATTTAATAGAATTTATCTTATTTTTCTCTATGAAAGCAAGTGCAGCATTTTTTTCAGACTCTTTTATTGATGAAGAAGTTCCTATAGCTTTTTTATAATTCATAAATTCAACTTGAATTTTAAATTTAGGATTATGATCAGGACCAGTTTTACTGATTGTTTTATACTTAGGAAGAGTTTTATATTTTTTTAGAGTCCACTCTTGTAGCCTTGATTTTGCATCAATAATATCTTCTGCAATATTATCAAACTTTGTTTTCCATAATGCTAATATAACTTTTCTTACTTGAGTAAAACTAGAGTCTAAATATATTGCCCCCAACAATGCTTCACATGCATCAGATAGAATGCTTTTTTTATTATTACCGCGTGATGACTTCTCAGTTTGTCCTAAAAGAATAAAATCTCCAAGGGATATTTTTTTTGCTATTTCATGGCAGGCATTACTGTCTACCAGACTACTTAGCATTTTGTCGAGAGAACCCTCTTGTTTACCTGGTTTATCTATTAAAAGTTTTTCTGAAATTACTAATCCTAACACCCTATCACCGAGAAATTCTAAATTTTCATTACTTTCTAGTTTTTTGAAACTCTTATGTGTGACTGCCCGTTTTAATAGGGTTTTGTCTTTAAATTTGTAGGAAATTTTTTTTTCTAAAATTGATAAATTTTTTGCCATTAACTTATTAGCTTAAGCAACCTTTTAAATTGTATATCAAAAGGCCACTTCCAAATTTCATAAAATTTTGAACCACCTTCAGTTGAAAAAAATATAATTTGTGCCTTACCTACTAATCTGTCAAATTTTACAGAGCCCCAAAATCGGCTATCATTTGAATTATCTCTATTATCACCTAGGAAAAAATAACTGTCGTTAGGAACAATTATTTCATTAGTATTATCGCCAGGAGATCCGTCTACATAATTATAAATTTCATATGATTTTCCATTTGGCAAAGTTTCGATGAGAACTCTTACTTTTACTACGCGTCCATTTTTTAAAATTTTCGTATCCTCTCTTAATTTTTTATATTTAGCGATTTCACCATTAATGATTAATTTACCATCCTCAACTTTAATGATATCACCCGGCATACCTACTAATCTTTTAATATAGTCCAAATTAGTATGAGGCGGTTTAAATATTATAACATCTCCTCTTTCCGGATTTGTTGATAAAACTCGATCTGATATTGGCCCAAGACTAAATGGAAATGAATGTTTACTGTAACCATAATCATACTTTGAAGCAAATAACCGATCACCAATAAGTAAGTTTGGCTCCATCGAGGAAGAGGGAATAAAAAATGGTTGGAATAAAAAAGTTCTGATCAATAAAGCTATTAACAATGCATAAATCAATGTTAACAAATTTGATTTAAACCACGATTTACTAAGAAATTTATCGGTCATTAAATTAATTAATTGTTACAATTGCTTGAGCGTAAGGAAACTCATCAGTAATTGTTAAACTTATGTCTGGCTCCTTATCGTTCACAATTTTTTTGAGTTGAAGTTGAGAATTTCCATGAAAAGTAATCGTAGGTTTTCCTGAGGGTAGATTGGTAACTTCTAAATCTCTCCAAAATACTCCATTTCTAAAACCTGTACCAAGAGCCTTTGCCGCCGCTTCCTTAGCTGCAAACCTTTTAGCATAACAAGCTGCTCTCTCTTTTTTTCTTTCACATTTTTTTATCTCATTTTCAGTAAAAATTCTTTTTTTAAACCTGTCTCCAAACTTTGAAAGAGTATTTTCTATTCTGCGTATATCAATTAAATCTGATCCTAGGCCTATCACTTAATTTCCCTTCCTTTTTTAATCAGTTCTCTAAATTTACTTATTGATTTTTCTAGTCCAAGAAAAACTGACTCAGAAATGATAAAATGTCCAATGTTAAACTCTTTTACTTCCTTTATCTTAGATAGTTCCCCTACAGAATCGAATGTTATTCCGTGACCAAAATGTAATTCAAGTCCAATGCTATTACTAAAATCTGCTGCTTCTTTAATTCGTTCAAGTTCTGATGAAGCATCTTCCTTATAATTTATTTTACGGCAAAATTCTCCCGTATGAAGCTCTACAATGTCAGCGCCAATCTCTTTCGCCATTTTGATTTGGTCCATTGAAGCGTCTATGAACAAGGAGACCCTTATGTTATTTTTTTTTATCTTTTCAATTTTTGGTACGAGTATATTATGATTACTTCTTACATCTATTCCGCCTTCAGTGGTTATTTCTTCTCTTTTTTCTGGAACAATACAACATGCATTCGGACCTGCATTTACTGCTATGTCAACCATTTCATCGGTTGGTGCCATTTCAAAATTTAATGGAATGGAAATGTTCTCAATAATTTCATTAATATCATCGTCTCTTATATGACGCCTATCTTCTCTTAGATGCGTAGTTATGCCATCTGCTCCATATTCTTGGCACAAAAGAGCAGCTCTTAATGGGCTTGGATAGTTTTCTCCTCTGGCATTTCTAAGAGTTGCTACGTGATCAATATTTACACCAAGACGAGGTAGGGTCATTTATATTACTCTGCTACCAGGTTTTGTTGCAGGTATTTTATTAAGATCGTCTGGAAGGTTGTTGGGATCATAAATTGGAATATCTAGTTTTAAGACTGATATTATATTGTGATCTTTAAATAATTTATGATTTGAACGATCAACGATTGCTGCGATGCCTAATAAATTAACATTTAGGGGTTTTAGTTTTTCTAAACATTCATTTGTTGATTTCCCTGTTGTAATTACATCCTCAACGAATAAGACGTTTACATTTTCCTTAATATTAAAGCCTCTCCTCAATTCAAACTCGTTATCGACTCTCTCATAGAATATAAATTTAGATCCTAAAGATCTTGCGAGCTCATACCCTACGAGAAGACCTCCTAAAGCAGGAGAAATCACATAATCAATCTCATCACCAATATTTTCTTGCACCCTGTGCTTTAACTCTTCGCAGACCATCTCTCCATTTCGAGGGTCTTCAAATAACTTTGAACACTGACAGTAGATTTTGGATCGTTTTCCCGATGAAAGTATAAAATGTCCATTCTGAATAGCTTCTACTTTTTCAAAAAATTCTTTCATTTCTTTTTCAGTCTTCATAAATTTATCAATAGCCTACTCACAGAACTTACAATATCCACCTCTGAGAGAGTTTCTATAATCTTATCCAGATGATCAAGATTATGAACGTCAATAATAAAAATCATATCAAAATAATCATCACCTTTTTCAGATATGTTAAGGTTAGTTATATTGCCGCCTGCACTTCCAACAATGGTTGCTAATTTACCTAAAGATCCGGGTTCATTTTTAACTGAAACTTTTATTCTTGACGAAAAATACTGCTTTGGATCTACATCTTTCCACGTAGCAGTGATCCAATCTTCTTTTTTTGTTTCTTTATCTAGCTCCTTACATAAACTGGAGTGAATGATTACACCTGAATCTTCTGATGTAAGTCCCAAAATATTTTCATTGGGTAAAGGGAAACAACATTCTGCATAATGAATTGCAATTCCAGGTTGGAAGTTACTTATCTCTAAAGGCATCTTATCGTTTGTGTCTCTTCTTCTGTATCGAGAAAAAAATGATAAAGTTGAACGGGGCTTAAGCTTTGATAGTTGATGTGGCTTTATGCTTCCTTTACCAATTGCAACAAGAAACTCCTCAGGACTTTTCCTATTAAAACTTTTTGCAAAATTACTAATTTCTGTGTTTGAAATATCTTCATTTCTACCAGTGACTTTGTGTAATATTTTTAACCCTAGACTTGTAAATTCATCTTTTTCTTGCTTTTTAAAAAATCTTTTTATTGATGACTGCGCCTTTGCAGTTGTAACAATATTTTCCCAAGTTTCAGATGGAGATGGTTTTTTTGATGTTAGTACTTCAATCTCATCTCCATTTTGAAGTTTTGTAAATAAGGGTCTAGGTTTTCCATTAATCTTACATCCAACACAACGATTTCCAATTTCAGAATGAAGGGCATATGCAAAATCAATTGAGTTAGAATTTGCAGGCAAATGAATTAAGTCACCTTTCGGTGTAAAACAAAACACCTGATCCTGAAACATTTCTAATTTTGTAGCTTCAAGTAAGTCCTCAGAGCTTCCACCACTGTCCAATATTTCTACTAAATCTCTCAACCAAGTAACATTAACTGGATCTGAAGAAGAGTTATCAACTAAATTATAATTCTCTTTATAGCTCCAGTGTGCCGCTATACCCTTATCTGCTATAGTGTTCATTTCATTCGTTCGAATTTGAAGTTCAACTCTCTGTCTTTCAGGGCCGACAATCGTTGTATGAATTGACTGATAATTATTAATTTTTGGTGTCGATACATAATCCTTAAATGAGCCAGGTACAGCTGACCACCGGTTATGAATGATACCCAATATACTATAACAATCTTCAATGCTATTAGTGATAATCCTATAAGCAAAAATATCCGACAATTGTCTAAAGGCAATTTGCTTATTCTGCATTTTATTCCATACAGAGAAGATTTTTTTTTCACGTCCTATTATTTGACAATCAATTTCATTTTTTTCTAAAAGACTAAAGATCCTTGTCTTTATTTTATCAGTTAAATTAGATTTATCTTTCTTTAAATACTCAATTCTTGTCATCAATGAGGAATATGCAGATGGATTTAAAATTTGAAAGGATAAATCTTCCAACTCATCTTTGAATTCATGCATCCCCAATCTTCCAGCAAGAGGGGCATAGATTTCTAGTGTTTCCGATGCAATACGTTGTCGTCTTTTTTCCTGTGGAATAAATTGAATCGTTCTCATGTTGTGTAAACGGTCAGCTAACTTAACTAACAAAACTCTGATATCCTTCGACATTGCTAAAATTAATTTTCTGAAATTTTCAGCCTGGAATTTATTTTCAGTATACGTTTCAATTTTTGAAAGTTTTGTAACGCCGTTTACTAATTGAAGAACTTCATTTCCAAATTTTTCTTCAATATCATTTTCTGTAGCAAGAGTATCCTCAAGTGTGTCATGTAATAGGCCTGTTATAATTGTGGAAGTATCTAACTTTAAGTTTAATAGAATATCTGCAACTGCAACTGGGTGAGATATATAAGGATCTCCTGAATGTCTTTTTTGTGACTTATGACACTCTACTGCAAAAGTATAAGCTTTTTCTATTAATTTAGAATCAAGACTTTTATCAATCGGTTTTGCAGGTTTATAGACTGTTGATTGTGCCATAATGCACTATAAACCATACATTATTTACTAAGTGAAGCCCAAAATAATTGACTACTTATAAAGTATTAGAGACTTTGTATAATTTATCTTCAATATGCAAGCTTTTATGAAGCCTCATAATTGATGATTTTTTTTCAGAGTGGAGCCATCCAGGACAAATGTCCATTAAAGGCCTTAATACAAAATTTCTCTCATGAAGTCTAGGATGTGGAATTTCAATAGAATTTTTTTTCTCATTAATCAATATTCTGCTGGACTTACTAAGCAAAAGAATATCCAAATCACAAGTTCGAGAAGTATTTTTACGGTAGGCGTATCTTCCAGTGATTCTTTCAATTTTTTTTAAAATTATTAGTAAATTTTTAGGTTTTAATTTTGTTTCAACAACTAAAGCAGCATTTAAAAAAGTTTCGGCAGCAGTTTTAAAATATTTAGGTGGCGATGAATATAATTTGGACTTTTTTATTACTTTGATATTGTTACGCTCCAACTCTTTTAAAACAAATTTAAGTGTATTTAATTTATTACCAAATCTTGAATTAGAATTTGTACCAATTCCTAAAGCGTAAATCATCCGTACTTTTTTTTCTCCCTAACCCAATCTTTTCTTTTTTTAGCATCTCTTTTATCATGTATTTTTTTTCCTTTAGCAAGAGCAATTTCCAACTTTGCCTTACCTTTTTTATTGAAGTATATTTTTGTTGGGATCAGAGTTAGTGATTCTTTATTTAATTTTCCAATGATTTTTCTTATTTCCTTTTTATGTAAAAGTAATTTTCGTGGACGGTTTTCAACATGATTTAGATATGAGGCATTAGAATATTTCGAGAAATGTGAGTTTATTAAAAATATTTCACTATTATCTTCCCTTGCATATGACTCGGCTATCTCAACTCTTCCATTTCGAAGCGATTTTATCTCACTACCTTGTAGTTCAATTCCTGCCTCAAATAATTCAACAAATGTATAATTATACTTTGCTTTTCTGTTTTGAACTGCTATTTGCAAGACTATATTAATGATGCGTGCTTCATAGCTTTATCAACTAATTGCTTAGTTTCATCTGATATACTTATGAGCGGCAGTCTTATGTCATCCTTACATAAACCAAGCTTAGAAGCTGCATATTTTACTGGGGCAGGACTGGACTCAACAAATAAAGCATGATGCAACGGCATCAGTTTGTCATTTATCTCAGAAGCTTTAGCAAAATTTTGATCTAAACAATATTTCATAAATTCAGAACATAATTTTGGGGCAATGTTAGACGTCACTGAGATAGATCCGTGACCACCGTAAACCATAAAAGCTAAAGTAGTTGCATCATCTCCTGTTAATTGATTAAAATCTTCTCCTATTGTTTTTTTCGTTTCATAAACTCTTGGTATATCTGAAGTAGCATCCTTTACTCCAACAATGTTTTTAATTTTAAACAAATCCCTCATTGTTTTTGTATTCATATCAACAATTGATCTTCCAGGAATATTATAAATAATAATTGGAAGTGTAGTGGCCTTACTAATTGCCTCGAAGTGTGAGAATAAACCATGTTGTGTAGGTTTATTATAATATGGTGTTACCACTAAAGCTCCATCAGCACCTGCTTTTTCAGCGTGTATGGTAAGATCGATGGCTTCTTCGGTGTTGTTTGATCCTGTTCCTGCAATTACTGGTACACGTTTTGCTGTTTCTTCAACACATATCTCAACTGCTAACTTGTGTTCTTCATGGCTTAGAGTTGGAGACTCGCCTGTTGTGCCTACAGGAACCAGTCCATGTATACCTTCTGATATTTGAAAATCTATCAGAGACCTAAATGATTTTTCATCAATAGATTTACCGTCAAAAGGCGTAATTAATGCTGTATGAGATCCTTTAAACATTGTTTACAATAGCACTTTTAATTATTTAAAAAAACCTTAATCATAAATATACTTGTGCAAATCAAACAAATAACTATTTCGTGAAAAAATTAATCATTTTTGTAGTAAGTCTATTTTTTATTTCAGGAATATCTTCTTTTGGAGAAATAACGCCTATAAAGAGAAGTCTATACGTTGAATTACCGGGACCTGGGTTCTCGATCCCAATAAAAAAACCTGTGCAGCCTGCACTCTCTCAATTGTTGAGCAATAAAGACTATGAGTTATTTGAGTTAGCGCTCGACAAGGCAGATGAATATAAATGGGATCGTGTAGTTGGAATAAGCGAAAATATTAATAATGAAACGGCAAAAGAAACATTAAACTGGCTTAGATATTATAATGGCGCAAGTAATTTAACATTTTCTGATTACAAAACATATATTAAGAAAAATTCAAATTGGCCTGAAATAGAAAAAATAAAACTTAAAGCTGAAACAAAAATCACATTTAGAGATAATTACGATGATTTAATAAATTACTTTCGCAATAATCCTCCAGAAACAGGCTGGGGTCAAATTTATCTAGGTAATGCACTTTTAAATAGCGGCAAATCTGAAGAAGGAAAGAGACTTATTATTGACGGTTATATTGATGGTAGTTTCACAAGAAAAGAACAATCTCAAATCATAAAAACTTATAAAAGTATTTTAAATAAAGAACATCACCTAAGAAGAATAAATAAATTACTGTGGAACGGAAAATATAGGACTGCAGCCAGATTGATAAAATATGTTGATAATGATTATCAAAAACTATTTGAAGCCAGGATAGGATTAATTTCATTTGCAGGTGGTGTAGATAATCTAATTAAACTAGTTCCCGATGAATTGAAAAATGATCCTGGGCTTGTTTATGATAGAATCAATTGGCGTATAAAAAAAAGAAAATATGATACTGCGCTTGAATTATTATTAGATATCAATAAATCAAATTCAAGTGAGTTAGTTCGCCCAGACAAATTTTGGAATAAAAAAAGTTTTCTTATTAGGCGTTTAATTGACCGTCATGAATATGAAACTGCATACGCGCTTGCCATAAATCATGGTTTGAATGAAAGTAAAGATATTGCTGAGGCTGAGTGGTTAGCTGGTTGGATAGCTCTTACTTTTTTAGCTAATCCAGAATCAGCCTATCTTCATTTTCAAGAAATTTGGAATGTTTCATCAAGACCAATCTCAAAAGCAAGAGCCGCCTATTGGATGGGAAATGCGTTAGAGGAAGTTGGTAGTTCTACAAAATCGCAAAGCTGGTATGAAAAGGCTTCTTTGTACAGTCTTACCTTTTATGGTCAGCTCGCGGCGAGCAAATTATCAGAAAAGAAATTATTTAATCCATTGCTTGTAAAGTATTCCGATGCTAACAACACTGATTATAAAGAAAATCGACCAGTTTATTTATCAATCTCTTTATTAAATGAATTTGATAGACCTAAATTGGTTAAAAAATTTATTTGGGATCTTGCTGATCGTAACAATCTTAGTACTTCTGTAAATTCTGTCAAAACTGCAAATGACATTGGCAGACATGATTTTGCAGTTCAAGCAGGTAAAATTTTATATTATAACCACACAATTCTTGACCCTCTAAGCTTTCCTCAAATTGAAAGACCTGAATTTGGAAAAATTATTTTTCCAGAACAAAGTCTAATACATTCTGTAACAAGACAAGAGAGTCAGTTTGATCCTAAAGCTGGAAGTTATGCAGGAGCTAAAGGATTAATGCAACTTATGCCGTATACTGCAAAAAGGGTCTCAAAGGGTTTAAAGCTTGAATATGCAAAGAGTAAATTAACTGAAGATCCAAAGTATAATGTAATTTTAGGAAGCGCTTATTTAGATAAATTACTCTCAAACTACAATGGCTCATACATTTTGTCTCTTGCGGCTTATAATGCGGGTGAATCACGAGTTTCAAGATGGATAAAAAAATATGGGGACCCAAGAAAAGATGACATAACAAGTGAAAATTGGATAGAGTTGATACCTTTCAAAGAAACAAGAAACTATGTTCAAAGAGTAATGGAAAATATTCAAGTATATGAATTTATTGAGAATGGATTGAAACCAATTGAGTACACTTTAACGAATAATCTTAATCGTGCTTATGTTGGTGGAAAAACCTTAATTAAACCAAGTAAGAAAAAAGAATCGTAATAAAATTAGTGTGGCGGAGAGAGAGGGATTCGAACCCTCGGTACGAGTATAAGCCCGCACAACTCCTTAGCAGGGAGCCGGTTTCAACCACTCACCCATCTCTCCACACATTGTTTTAATATATCAAATTTATATTGATTAAAAGAAATTACTTTATTGTGATAACTTTTTCTTGATGAGTTCATTAACTATTTTTGGATTAGCTTTACCTTTAGAAAGTTTCATGGCCTCACCAACAAAAAAACCAAAAAGTTTATCTTTTCCATTTTTATATTTTTTAACGTTTTCTGGATTTGAATTTAATACATTATCAACTAGGCTTTCTATTTCATTTTCATCACTAATTTGGGATAAACCTTTTTCATCAATAATCTCTAACGCACCTTTGCCACTTTCACACATTTCCTCCAACACTTCCTTTGCTTGACGGTTTGAAATCTTACCATTTTCGATGTTATCAACCAGTTCACCAAGTTGTTTTGAAGTAATAGGACTATTCTCAATAATCAGATTTTTTTTATTTAGTATTGAAAATAATTCTCCAGTAACCCATGTTGTTACAAGTTTTGGATTCCTGTTCTTTACAACGTCTTCGAAATATTCACTTGTTGCTTTGTCTGAAACAATAATATTTGCATCATAAGAACTAAGATAATATTCATTAATAAATCTCTCTTTTATTTGATCTGGCAATTCTGGTATTGAGTCTTGTAAACCTCTAATCCAGTCATCATCCAAAGTGAGTGGCAAAAGGTCTGGATCAGGAAAATATCGATAATCATGAGCATCTTCTTTTGACCTCATTGATCTCGTTTCACCAGACTGCGTATTAAATAATCTTGTTTCTTGATTAACACTTTCTCCTTGCTCAATAAGTTTTATTTGTCTTTTTGCTTCATAAACAATAGCTGCATGAATAAATTTAAATGAGTTTAAGTTTTTGATTTCGCACCTTGTACCTAATTCGTTTCCTGGCTTGTTTACAGAAACATTTACATCGGCTCTTAGAGATCCTTGTTCCATATTTCCATCACATGTACCAAGATATCTTAGAATACTTCGTACTTTTCGAACATATTCAACGGCCTCCTCTGGTGAGCTCATATCAGGTTTAGATACAATTTCCATTAGAGCAATTCCTGAACGATTCAAGTCAACAAAGGTGAAGTTTGGATCCTGATCATGCAAACTTTTACCTGCATCTTGTTCTAAATGAAGTCTCTCAACTCCTATTTTCTTTTGACCGTTTTCAGTTTCTATCTCAACAAATCCTTCTCCCACTATTGGGTCCTTATACTGAGATATCTGGTAGCCTTGTGGTAAGTCTTGATAAAAATAATTCTTACGATCAAAAATAGATTTTTTATTTATTTTTGCATTTAATCCAATCCCTGACTTAACGGCTTGCTCAATACAAAATTTATTAATTACAGGCAGCATACCTGGCATTGCTGCATCAATTAAACTTACTTGACTATTGGGTTTAGATCCAAAATCGGTTGGTGATGATGAAAATAGTTTAGATTTTGAATTAACTTGAGCATGAATCTCTATTCCAATAACTAAATTCCAACCCTCTATCATTTGAGCCACCATTTTTCTGGAGTTTCTGAATAATTTATAGTTTCCTCAATATTTTTAGCAACATTGAGTAATTTTTGTTCTTCAAATGAATTTGTTATCAGTTGTAAGCCAATTGGTAAATTATTCTCATCATTTGCATATGGAATAGATATACCTGGTAAACCCGCTAGATTTACAGGAACAGTAAAAATGTCATTTAGATAGTTTTGTACTGGATCAGAAGGCTCATTTGCAATCTCAAAAGCCGTTGAGGGTGTTGAGGGAGTGAGAATCGCATCAACTTTTTTAAAGGCTTCAACGTAGTCACTTTTTATTAATGATCTAATCTTTTGTGCCTTAATATAATAAGCATCATAATATCCAGATGATAGCACGTATGTGCCAATTAATATTCTTCTCTTTACTTCATCACCAAATCCCTCTGATCTCGTTTTTTCGTACATATCAATGAGATCATTTCCTTTGACTCTTAGTCCATATCTTACTCCATCATAGCGAGCTAAATTTGATGAAGCTTCTGCAGGTGCGATAATATAGTAAGCGGGCAAAGCGCTCATTGTATGAGGTAAACTAATATCTACTATTTCTGCTCCATTAGTTTTTAGTAAATTTGCACACTCATCCCAGCTTTTTTGAGTACTAGCTGGAAGCTTGTCACTTCTAAATTCCTTTGGTATTCCAATTTTCATCCCTTTTATGTCTGAATTTAAATTTTCATAATAATTTTCTTTTGGATTAACCGAAGAAGTTGAATCCTTTTCATCATGACCCGATATAATGTCTAATAAGATTGCAGCGTCTTCAACAGTTTTTGTAATTGGTCCCGCTTGATCTAATGAAGATGCGAATGCAACTATTCCCCATCTGGATACTCTTCCATATGAAGGTTTCAAACCAACAGTACCTGTAAAAGAAGCTGGCTGTCTAATCGAGCCTCCAGTATCTGTTCCAAGAGAGGCTACACAAAGATCACCTGAAACTGCCGCTGCTGACCCTCCAGATGATCCTCCTGGAACAAGCTCATTATCAGAATTTACAGATTTCCATGGATTCTTAACC
>CACNCV010000004.1 GCA_902619105.1 uncultured Pelagibacteraceae bacterium | reverse complement strand
ATTTTAAGAGATGTTTTTACTATGGGTGCAAGACCTGTAGCAAATATGAATGCACTTCGATTTGGAGATCCCAATCATCCAAAAACAAAGCATTTAGTCTCAGGCGTTGTCGGTGGCATCGGAGGTTATGGAAATTGTATTGGAATTCCAACTGTTGGAGGTGAAGTAAACTTTCATCCATCCTACAACGGCAATATATTGGTTAATGCTATGACGGTCGGCATCGCAAAAAAAGATAAAATTTTCTATTCAGCGGCTGCAGGAATAGGAAATCCAGTAGTGTATGTTGGTTCAAAAACAGGTAGAGATGGTATTCATGGTGCAACTATGGCATCAGCAGAATTTGATGATGACTCTGAAGAAAAAAAACCCACTGTTCAAGTTGGTGATCCTTTTACTGAAAAATTATTACTTGAGGCTTGTCTAGAACTTATGAAAGAGGATGCAATTATAGCAATTCAAGATATGGGAGCAGCAGGTTTAACTTCATCATCTATTGAGATGGCATCCAAAGGAAATGTAGGGATTGATATAAATTTATCAAAGGTTCCTATGCGAGCAGCTAACATGACTGCCTACGAGCTCATGCTATCGGAGAGTCAGGAAAGAATGTTAATGGTTATTCAACCCAATAAAGAAGAGCTTGCCCGAAGCATTTTTAAAAAATGGGATCTTGAATTTGAAATAATTGGTGAGGTTACAGATACAAAAAAATTAATATTACATATGGATGGTGAAGAGCAGGCAAGTATACCAATTAATATTTTGGTAGAAGATGCGCCAGAGTATCAGCGAGATTATATTGTCAATGACCCTTCTCCCCTAATTAGTTTCGAAAGTAAGGATTTTGAAGATAAGGATATCTTAAGCGATTTATTAAAAATGATCAGCCATCCAAATTTATGCAGCAGAAAATGGATATGGGAACAATATGATCACATGGTGATGGCAGATACAGTTGTACGACCTGGTTCTGATGCAGCTGTTGTCAGAGTGCATGGAACCAACAAAGGAATAGCGATCAGTACAGACTGTTCACCAACATACTGCAGACATAATCCATATGAAGGAGGAAAGCATGCGGTTGTTGAAACTTGGCGTAATATTGTTGCATCCGGAGCTGAACCAATTGCAATTACAGATTGTATGAATTTTGGAAATCCTGAAAAGCCAGAAATCATGGGACAATTTGTAGAATGCATTCGTGGCATGGGAGATGCTTGTAGTAAGCTTAATTATCCTGTCATTTCAGGGAATGTATCACTCTATAATGAAACTAATGGTGAAGGGATTTATCCTACTCCCGCTATTGGTGGAGTTGGACTGATTAGAGATCTATCTAATACAATGACAATAGATCTTAAAAATGAAGGTAATGTTTTATGCCTCATTGGGGAAAGCAATAATCATTTAGGCAATAGTCATTATCTCTCAATTATACAAAATAAAGAAGACGGTGGTACCCCGTCAATTAATTTGGATGATGAATTAAAAAATGGAAAATTCATTTTAGATTGCGTCGCTAACAAATTACTAAAATCTGTTCATGATGTTGGTGAAGGTGGTGTTCTTATTGCAATTGCTGAAATGTGTATCTCAGGTATGCAAGGTATAAAAATTGATATAACAAAAGATTTTCTTCACGGATTCTTTTTTGGCGAAGATCAAGCTAGGTATCTGGTTGAGGTCTCACAAAATAAACTTGAACAAATAGAAGTTGACGCAAGCAAGAGTGCAGTCAAAATAGAAAGAATTGGAGAAATTGGAGGAACATCAATATCAATTAATTCAATTGGAGAGATTGAATTATCAAGCTTAATTGACCATCATACAAAATGGTTCAATGAATTTTGACCTAAAGGGCTCAAAATTATTATTGAATAATTATAAAAAGCAGTTAATTCTTCATTCATGACTGATAATGTACAAGATGAAATAAAAAACATTGTTGATCAAAACGATGTAGTTCTCTTCATGAAAGGAACAAAGGACCAGCCTCAATGCGGTTTTTCGAATGCTGTTGTAAATACTCTTTCTTTTATGAACGTAAATTATAAAGACGTAAATATTTTGGAAAGTGACGAACTAAGACAAGGTATAAAAGATTTCACTAACTGGCCTACAATTCCGCAACTTTACATTAAGGGCGAGTTTATTGGAGGATGCGATATTATTTTAGACATGCATAAAAGTGGAGAGTTAGCATCAGTTTTTGATACAAAAGGAATTGCGCACGATTAGTCTATTGAAATAAGATATTCGACTGCTCTATTAAATACAATCTTTCCTCGCGCAATTAAACTTTCATGCCATTTCCTATTGTCTGGATTAAATGTGCGTAATAAATTATTTCTACTCCAATGTTCCATTATATCCATCGGATCATTAAGTTTATTATTTTGTGTCCATCTATTTTCAGCTCTTAAATTTTTAAAAACTGTTACAGGTCCATAAGTTCCAAATTCTTGTGTAATTGTAAGCCACTTAATAGATGGAAATTCAGATGAAATTCCAGAGTGAATGTCGCCTGTTACGTGATAGCCCACTCCCTTATTTGGATCCAACGGTGCTATATGACTTCCATATAAATTTTGCAGCAATTCATAATCAACTTCATTAATTTGATCTGAAATTAAAATAGTATCGTAACCAGATTTACCAAGCCCAGTGTGCAAATCGATACCAAATATCATTTGTGTTTCTTTTAAGTTTTTTCTCAACCAATCAATTAATAATTTAGGACCTTTTTGAAGTTTATCACCTCCATACTGCAGGCTGGATGGCCTTGTGTACTGACCTTGAGCAAACCATTGCTTGAAATTGGTGAAACCATATTTCAAAATTAATTTTATTCCATCTATATAAAAAGATAATTCAAATTTTTTTGGTATTGAGTTTGGATTTAAAAATTTATCTATTTTTTTGTAACCATCGGGCTCACCGCTATGCGTGTTAATAAAATTTCTATTCATATCAACATTGTTTTCATTGACTCTTCGGTGCCAAGCCATACCAAAAGGATTAATGATATGTACGAAAATTATGCAATAATCCTCAATTAGTTTTTGATTTTTTAACATATCAATAACTGAAAGTTGTATAGCTGAACCGGCAAAACCCTCAACACCGTGTATACCAGAGGTATATAACAATAATTTATTACTTGTTAAAGATCCAAGAACTGCGATATCTATTGTTAGATCCTCTCCATCAGGACCTACTAAATCTAATGATAAGCTATCACGTTGAACTTGGTGACCCAGTGATTCTAGTTGGTTAACAGACTCATTAAACCGTTTCTTAGCTTCAGTATAAGATTTGGAAAACCAGTGCGATGCACTCATTTTAATATTATCGAGAGTAATACTCGATAACTAGTTTCGGATCCATTTGAGTTGCATATGGAACTTCAGCAAACTGAGGTGTCCTTACAAAAGTTGAAGAACATTTTTTTTCATCAACTGTGATGTATCCTGGGATGTCTCTTTCCTGGCTTTTCATTGACTCAACTACTAATGCCATCTCTTTAGATTTGTCTTTGACTTCGACAACATCACCTTCTTTAAGAAGACAGCTCGCAATATTAACTCTTTTTCCATTAACTTTGACATGCCCATGATTAATAAATTGTCTAGCAGCAAATACAGTTGGTACAAACTTTGATCGATAAACAATAGTATCAAGTCTGCGTTCTAAAATAGCAATTAAGTTTTCACCTGAGTCACCTTTTTGTCTTATGGCCTCTTTATAACAATTACGGAATTGTCTTTCGTTGAGGTTTCCATAATAACCTTTTAGCTTTTGTTTAGCATTTAACTGAACACCATAATCAGACAATTTACCTGTATGCTTTTGTCCATGCTGGCCGGGTCTGTATTTTCTTAGGTTGAATGGGCTTTTTGGTCTGCCCCATAGGTTAACACTCAGACGTCTGTCTATTTTATGTTTTTGTGCAACTCTTTTTGTCATATTTGATGATCCGTGGTTTATACTGGTTTCCTCGCCAATGTCAAACCTGAAAGCTAAATTTCCTTAGTTTTTCTATATTCTGTAAGCACTGTCACAACCCCTCTAAGTGTTGCTATCTCACGTTCACTGAGATCAGCACGATGAAAGATATTTCTTAGGTTTTGCTTCATTTTTGGCATTTTTTCTTCAGGTTGAAAAAAACCTCTAGATTCAAGCTCTTCTTCTAAATGATCAAAAAAATACATCAAATCATTCTGACTTCCATGAGGCTCAGAATTCTTATCAACTAACTGCTCCGTTTTAAATACTTTAGAAAATAATGAATAACAAAATACATTGACTGCATGAGATAAATTAAGAGATGAAAAATTTTCATGCGTATCAATGGTCACACATTTTGTTATAAGTGACAAATGATCATTTGTAAGTCCCGAAGCTTCGCCGCCAAAAACAACACCGATACTATCATTAATTTTCTGTTCTTTTATTTCACCGATAATTTTAGAATTGTCACTAAACTGTTTACTCATATCTCTTAGACGTGCTGTGTAGCCAATTGAATAATTGGTGTCACTCAACGCCTCTCGAAGAGAGCTATATACGTTGATATTTTCAACTATGTTCTTAGCATCTACAGCTACAGCAAGTGCTTTTTCTGATGGCCATTCGAGTTTAGGTGATACCAGTTTTAAATTAGTGAAACCAAAATTATACATAGAGCGAGCAACAAGACCGACATTTTCAGGTAATTGAGTATCAACAAGAATAATTGAAATTTTATCAAAATTCATTTGAATTTAAACTTTTACTTGTTCTTTCATTAATTTAAATTCAACACTATCAATAAGCGCTCTAAAAGATGCTTCAATAATATTTTCTGAAACACCTATCGTGTACCAACTTTTCTTATTTGCATCGGAACTTTCAATTGAAACTCGAGTTATCGCATCGGTACCCGTATTGAGAATTCGAACCTTATAATCAATTAATGATAAATCGTTTATGTACTCAGCGTAACGGCTTGACTTAAAATTATTTCGAAGGGCATTATCCAATGCATTGACTGGACCAACTCCTTTACCGGTACCAATAATTTCATCATTATCAATTTTTAATTTCACAGAAGCTTCTGACATGGTCTGCCCCTCTTCACCTGAATTTTGTACATTCACATTAAAACTAATTACTTCAAAATATTCTGGCATATTGCCAAGTACTTTATTAACAAGAATTTCAAAAGAAGCATCGGCGCCATCGTAAGAGTATCCATTAAATTCTCTTTCTTTTACTCGATCTAAGATTTTTTGAATTGTCTTATCGTCTTCATTAACTTCTATTCCTGCTGATTTTAACTTTGATAAAATATTTGATTTTCCTGATTGTTCAGAGATGATAATTTGCCTTTGATTGCCAACAAGTTCAGGATTGATGTGTTCGTAAGTCTTTGGATCTTTATTGACCGCAGAAACATGTAATCCACCCTTATGCGCAAAAGCAGAAGAACCAACGTAAGGTGCCGTTCGATTTGGAACTCTGTTTAAGATCTCATCAAGGAGCCTTGAAAGCTCGGTTAAAAGATTAAGTCGTTCTCTATTAATTGATAAGTCAAATTTGTTTTCAAATTCATTTTTAAAAGCAAATGTTGGCAACAGTGAAATTAGATTAGCATTTCCACATCTTTCACCTAAACCATTTATCGTGCCCTGAACTTGTCTTGCACCTGCTCTTACAGCTGCAAGAGTATTGGCGACTGCATTACCTGTGTCATTATGTGCATGAATTCCAAGATGATCTCCAGAAATTTCTTTAGAAACTTTCAATACGATATCTTCAACTTCATGTGGAAGAGTTCCTCCATTCGTATCACAAAGAACAAGCCACCGTGCACCATTTGACTTTGCAGCTTTAAGACATTCAATTGCATAATTTGGATTAGATTTATAACCATCAAAAAAATGTTCAGCATCGAAATGTACTTCTTTTTTCGTTTTTGCTAAAAATTTTACCGACTCTCCAATATTTTCTAAATTTTCCTCATTGGTAATTCCCAGCGCAAGATCTACATGAAAATCCCAAGATTTTCCAACAACACATGCTGAAGGCGCATTAATATTTATCATTGCAGCCAAACCAGGATCATTTTCTGCGCTGCGACCAGATTTTTTAGTCATGCCAAACGCAGTAAACATTGAGTTTTTAAATTTTAAATCTTCATTAAAAAACTTAGTATCAGTTGAGTTTGCGCCTGGCCATCCACCCTCAATATAATCAACACCAAGCTCATCTAATTTTTTTGCGAGAAGTTTTTTTTCATCAACATTAAAATCAACACCATAAGTTTGAGCTCCGTCTCTAAGAGTCGTATCAAATATGTATAACTTTTCTTTCACTTACTTAACTTTCCAAGTTGTTTCGCCACCTTGATCTTCAAGTATGACTCCCATTTTGTCTAATTCATCTCGGATCCTATCAGCATCATCAAAGTTCTTGTTTGATCGTGCCTCATTTCTTTGAGCAATAAGCAACTCAACTTGAGCGGTATTAATATTTAAATTTTCCTTTTTCCAGGAAAGCCATTCAGATGGTTTGTCATTTAAAAGTCCAAGCATATTTGCTGAATATAAAAAATTGCTTACTAAGCCTTTATCCCCCGATTGGCAGTCTTTAAATTTTTGATGAAGTACGCTAATAGCTTTAGGTGTATTCATATCATCCAATAATGTTTCCATAATTTCATTATCATTATTTGTATCTTTTAATTCATCGTCATTAAAATTGCTCAAAAATGTGTACCATTTATCTAATGTCTTTTTACTTTCATTGAGGTTATCCTTGGTCCAATTCAGAGGTTGTCTGTAGTGAGTTGATATCATGGTAAGCCTAATAACTTCCCCTTGGAAACTGTCTTTTAACTCATTTACAGTTACAAAATTACCATCAGACTTTGACATTTTATTACCTTCAACAGTGACAAAGCCATTGTGAACCCAATAATTTGCAAATTTAATATTATTTGCACACTCACTTTGGGCAATTTCATTCTCATGATGTGGAAATATTAAATCTTGACCTCCTCCATGAATATCAAAATTTTCCCCTAAAAGTTTTTCACTCATTGCAGAGCACTCAATGTGCCAGCCAGGTCTCCCATCTCCCCATGGGCTTTTCCAACTGGGCTCATCTTCTTTTGAAGGTTTCCATAATACAAAGTCAGATTCTTCTTTTTTATATCTTTCTACACCTACACGCGAACCAGCAACCATTTCATCTAAATTCTTACCAGAGAGTTTTCCATATTCTTTAAATTTATTTGAAGAAAAAAGAACATTGCCATCCGCTACATATGCAAACTCTTTTGATATGAGTTTTTCAATCAACTCGATCATCTCGGGTATATGTTCGGTTGCTCTTGGCTCAAATGTAGGTTTTAAAGCGCCAATATATTTCGCATCGTCATGAAAATAATTAATTGTCTTTTCTGTAAGTATTCCAATGTCTTCATTTTGATCATTTGCTGCATGTATAATTTTATCATCAACGTCAGTGATGTTTCTTACATAAGTTACATTTTCACTGCCATAAATTTTTTGGAGTAATCGAAATAAAATATCAAACACTATAACTGGTCGAGCATTGCCTACATGCGCATAATCGTAAACAGTTGGCCCACATACGTACATTCGCACATTATTTGGATCAATTGGTTCAAACTTCTTTTTTGAATTGGTAAATGTATCGTAAAGCATCAAGTCCATTTAAGTCTGAATCCTCTCAACAATTTTATCTCTACCAATTAGTTGTATGAGAAGCTTCATTTCTGGACCATGTGTCAGTCCTGTGAATGCTACTCGCAATGGAAGAAACAATTCTTTGCCTTTGCGTCCTGTTTTTTCTTTTATGGCATTCGTCCATGTGGTCCAAGTATCATCATCCCAAGGTTCCTCTGGCATTAACTCCAATGCTAATTTTATGTAATCTTTATCATCAGACTCAGCAGGCTTGCTGTTAAATACAATGTCAGTCCAAGAAGATATTTCTTCAACAGTTTCCAAATTACCTTTTATGGTGTCCCAAAACTTTTTATCAACATTTTCATCAATCTCAGTAAGTCTTGATTGAATTTCCTCATAATCAAATTTTTGTACTTGTTTTTTGTTAAGTGCCTTTAGGACGTCAATTTCAATGCGTCCTGGTGATGTTGAAATTGTCTCAAGTTTAAATTCGTCAATGATTTGTTTTATCCCTCTCTTTAGTTCAATTGAATTTGAAGTTCCAATCGTTGCTAGTAAGCTGAGAATTGAGATGGGCTCAATATTATCTTTTCTGAAGCTATCGATTGATATTACATTGTCTCTTTTTGATAGTTTGTCTCCTGTAGATGCCTTTAAAAGGGCATGATGTGCAAATGAAATTTTATTTTCATCCAATGCATTTATGATTTCAATTTGTACAGCGGTATTGCTAGTGTGATCATCCCCTCTAATTACATTAGTAATGTTGTAATCAATATCATCTACAGCAGAACTGAATGTATAAAGTGGAACACCATCTTCTCGAAATAAAACTGGATCTGATAAGCTTGTCAAATCAATATCAATTTCACCCTTTAACAAATCATTCCATTTCATGCGTTCTGTTTGAAGAAGAAATCGCCAATGAGGTTTTCTTCCATCATTCTCATAATCTTTTATTTGTTGCTCCGTTAATTTTAATGCAGAACGGTCGTACACTTGCTTTCCACCGGCAGCCATCTGAAGCTTTCTTTTTCTCTCAAGTTCTTCAGGAGTTTCATAGCAAGCATATATCCTGCCATCAGATTTTAATTTTTCGAATTGTTCTTTATATCTTTCAAATCTAGAAGATTGATTAAAAGTCTCGTCGTAGTCTATTCCCAGCCACTCCAAATCATATTTTATTTGAGAAATGTATTCATCTTTTGACCTCTCTTGATCGGTATCATCAATTCGAAGAATAAATTTTCCACCACTATTTTTAGCATACAACCAATTTATGAGGGCTGTTCTGATATTGCCCAAGTGCAATAATCCTGTTGGACTAGGCGCAAATCTTGTTATCGTTGTCATCTATTTTTCCTTATCTCTGAATGCATTTGTTATTGGGTATCGTCTGTCATACCCAAAATTTCTCTCTGAAATTTTTACACCCGGAGCAGCTTGTCGCCTTTTATATTCAGAATTATAAAGTAAATTCTGAACTTTTGTAACCAAGCTTGGCTCATAACCTTTCGAAATAATCTCGTTAATTGAACTTTCTTTTTCAACAAGTAAGTACAAAATTTTATCTAAGACATCATAGGGCGGTAGTGAGTCGCTATCTTTCTGATCCTCTTTAAGTTCAGCAGTGGGCTCTTTTGTTATAATATTTTTAGGAATAACTTCCTTTGCTTTAATTGCTGAAAATGATGGAAGATTTTCGTTTCTCCATTCGGAAAGTTTATATAGATCAGATTTATAAATATCCTTGACTACTGAAAACCCCCCACACATATCTCCGTATAAAGTTGAATATCCAACTGAGACTTCTGATTTATTGCCATTAGTAACTACCATATGGCCAAACTTGTTTGAATAGGCCATCAATATTGCACCTCTGGTTCTTGATTGAATATTTTCTTCAGTAATATCTTTTTCTTTACCCGCAAATAAATTTGAAAGAGTGCTATCGTATGAATTCACGATATCTTTTATAGAAACACTTATTAACTCGATACCTAATTTTTTGCCTAGCTGATTTGCATCCTCATTACTTTCCTCGCTTGTAAACTGAGATGGCATTAAAATGCCTTTTACTCTTTCAGGTCCTAATGCATCGGTTGCGACAACCGCGCTAAATGCACTGTCTATGCCTCCTGAAATGCCAATGACAACTCCTGGAAATTTATTTTTTTCAACATAGTCTCTTAGCCCAAGCATAAGATTGGAATAGACAATATCGTGCTTGTCACTACCGAGAGGCGCCTCTTCTTCAATATCAAAAGTTTTAGTGTTGAGGTTGAATGTATATTTCCTGCTTTCTTCAACGCAGTATTTAAATCTAGAAATTACCTTTTTTTGATCACATAAGAAGGAAGATCCGTCGAAAACAATCTCATCTTGACCTCCAACTTGATTTACATAAATCAAAGGAGCATCAATAGAATTTGCAAAACTGAGTGCCTTCTTTTCTCTTTCCTCAATTTTATTTATATCAAATGGGGATGCGTTTAATGATACCGCCAAATCAATTTCATTTTTATCTATCTCAGCAATTGTATCGTTCACCCATATGTCCTCACAAATAAATAGACCTAATTTAATTCCATTAAATTCGATTATGCTGACTTGCTCTCCATTTGAGAAAATTCTTTTTTCATCAAATACCCCATAGTTTGGCAAAGCCATTTTATGATGTTTATGTAAGATCTTACCCTTATTAATTACAAGAGCTGTATTGAACAGTTTGCTCTCTTCCATAAAAGGAGTGCCTATAATTATTGTTGAATTACTATTTTTAGAAGAATTCAAAATACCTGAAATTGCATTGTTAACTTTTTCCATAAAAGCTGGTTTTAAAACCAAATCTTCTGGCGGGTAACCTGTAAGCATTAATTCAGAGAAAATTATGAGATCAGATTTGTTGTTTTCAATATGATCAATCACAATTTGTTTATTTTTGTCAATATTTCCCACTTGTGGGTTGGACTGAACAATTAATATGGAGGTTTTTTCTGTCATTTGACTGATCTTACAACTAAATAATTTAGTCGCAATTACTTAGCAATCGTAATTTTTGAATTATGTGGTTCTTGGGACTCTCTGAGCTTGTCAGATATTAAAAATGCAAGTTCAAGTGCTTGATTTGCATTCAGCCTTGGGTCACAATGGGTATGATATCTAGCTGAAAGATCTTCATCCTTAATGGCTTGAGCGCCACCAATACATTCAGTTACATTTTGACCTGTCATTTCTAAATGTACTCCACCTGGGTACGTTCCCATTTGATGATGAATATCAAAAAATGTCTCAACTTCTTTAAGAACACTTTCAAATGGCCTCGTTTTAAAGCCTGAATTAGCTTTCATGGTGTTACCGTGCATTGGATCACAAGACCAAACTAAATTGTGATCTGAATTTAAAAACGGTTGTATAAGCTTAGGTAACTTTTCATTTATAGTCTCAGAACCAAATCGACAAATTAATGTAATTTTTCCAGCCTCATTCTCAGGGTTCAAAATATCAAGAAGCTTTTTCAATTCCTCAGGATCTAAAGATGGTCCACATTTAATTCCAATTGGATTTTTAATTCCTCTGCAAAATTCTACATGTGCTCCGTCAGGCTGTCTGGTACGATCACCAATCCAAACCATGTGGGCTGATGTGTCATAAACCTCACCTGATGTACTATCTAGTCGCGTCAGACATTCTTCATAAGGAAGCAATAAAGCCTCGTGACTTGTAAAGAAGTCAACACTTCTTAGACGTTTTGTGTTTCTTGAAGAAATTCCAATAGCTTCCATAAAAGATAGTGTGTCCGAAATTTTATTTGCTAGTTCTCTAAATTTCTTTCCTTGAGAACTTTCATCTACAAATCCCATATTCCATTGATGAACTTTATTTAAATCTGAAAATCCACCTTTAGCAAAAGCTCTCAATAAATTAAGAGTAGCAGCTGATTGGGTATATGCTCTGATCATACGATCAGGATCAGGAACTCTCGCATCCTCAGTAAAATCCATATCATTTATAATGTCGCCCTTATAACTATCTAACTCAACGCCATCTATTTCTTCTTTCGGTGCACTTCGAGGTTTTGCAAATTGACCTGCCATTCTTCCAACTTTTACGACAGGGCAATTACCTGCAGCAGTTAATGTGACTGACATTTGCAATAATACTTTAAATGTATCTCTTATATAATCTGCATTGAAATCATCAAAACTTTCCGCACAATCACCACCTTGCAGTAAAAATGCTTTACCCTCTGAAACTTTAGCAAGATTCCTTTTCAAATCTCTTGCTTCACCTGCAAAAACAAGCGGCGGGTAAGATCTTAACTGATCCTCAGTTTTTTCTAATTTCTTTACATCTGGATACTCTGGCAAATGCTTAGCCTCGTAATTTCTCCAACTGTTAACAGACCATTTCTTCATATTTTTTAAATATTCGTTTTGCGGGCTTTATAGTACTAAATAAAGTAAAATACTAGAGTTTCAGTAAAATACATTGATTTTACTTAGTTTATTGATCCTAAGGTATCTATCCCAGCACTTATTTTTGCCGCTACATCTTCCTGATCGAGTTTTTTGGTTTGCTGATATTGTGGATGAGCGAGTGTTGCTAAATCTTTTGCCTTAGCCAATGCAAGCTCCATTAACTTTTCATGTTCAGTTACTTCATCTAAATAACCTGGAGCAATAGCATCTTCTATTGAATACATTTCCGCATTTAATAGCGCTCTCTGCTTGTGCGGTTTTGTCAATTTAAATTTTGCAAGTTCAAGTATTGGTGTTGGAATAATCATATTATTTCTTAATTCATTGGCTCCAATTTTAAAGTCACCTTTAATTCCTATACGGTGATCACAACTACAAAGTAAAAAAGCGCCAAGCGCGATTGCATGTCCGCTGCAAGCCGCAACAATCGGTCTTGGAAAAGTAAAGATTTTTAATAATAAGTTAAAACCACTTTTAACCATATCAGCTGCATTTTCTGGACTTGACATCATAACTTTTAAATCAAACCCAGCAGAAAACATCCCTTCTCGACCCGCTATTAAAACAGACCCTTTATCAGTTGGGACTTGATCTAATATTTCACTAAAATTTTTTATCATATCAGGAGAGAATACATTAACTTTTCCATCATCCATTTGAATGATTGAAACATCTCCATCTGATCTTAAAGTTACTGTCATACGTTTAATTTTAAATAAAAGTTTAATTTATAATAGGTATAAATTTTATATTTTCTAGTTTTTTAGAATAAAATCATTTATTAAGTTTGCTAGTTTAGGACCGGCCTCTTCTTGGCAGAAATGTCCAACTCCTTCCAAAGTAACAACAGTTGGGTTCGGTATCCTAGTCAAAAAATCTTCCTTCATAGTTATTGTTATCCGTTCATTACCTCCAAACGCCACAAGAAAAGGTTTATCCCATTTTTCATAGACATCTTTCCAGTATTTCTCATTCTCGGATAATTGTGTTGGTATAAAATAAGCCATGACATGAGCTCCTGCTTTATATTGACCTGAAGGATACGGAGCCTCATAAGCTCTGATTTGTTCATCAGATAACTCTAAACGCCCAAAGGTAGAAATAATTCCTGATACATCCATATCATCCGAGTAATACGAGTGTGCAATCCATTTTGAAAACATTCTCATACCTTCAAGTGGTGATGGCTCTTCCAACATTAGTGCTTTATCGGCGGCTGTCTTAAGTTCCTCAAAAGTGACCTCTCCATTCCACCAGACCATAAACTTTACGAAATTTTCAAATAACCATGCCGTTATTCCATCTCTAGCAGCCATGCCTGTATTTGACACAACAACTCTTGCAAAACGATCAGGCATCTCAGCTACAACCCTAAGTCCGATCATGCCTCCCCAATCTTGTCCAAAGAATGTGGCTTCTCTTAAATCAAGTTGCCCAACCAACGCCTTCATAGTGTTGATATGAAACTCATAACTGTAATCATGTTTAGAAATAAATTTATCTGACTTTCCAAATCCTACTAAGTCAGGAACAATAACTCTATGACCTGCGTCAGTTAAAACCGGTATCATTGTTCGAAATAGATAACTCCAAGTCGGCAAGCCATGAAGAAGCAAAATTGGATCACCGTCTTTAGGCCCTTCGTCGAGGTAATGAATTCTTAAACCGTCAATTTCAATATAATTTGGATCAAACGGATAATCTTCTAGATTTTCAAATTGTGTGTCAGGCGTTCTCAAAATACCTGGTGATACTTCGTATGCTTGAATGAAACTTATTGCATTAAAAAAAAATAAAAAAATAAGAGTGCTTATTTTTGACAACATTTAAACAAAGATAATACGTTGTCAGTTTTTGTGTCAATAAATTATTCTACGGTAACAGACTTAGCAAGATTTCTTGGCTGATCGACATCATTGCCAAGCTCAACTGCCGTGTAATAGGCAAGCATATGAATGGGAACTGAATAAACGATTGCTTCAATTGATTTAGGACATTTTGGTAAACGAAAAACTTCCCAAATATTTTCAGAATTTGACTCTAATGTTTCATCGTCTGTTATCATTAATATTTTACCTCCACGAGCAATAACTTCTTGTATGTTTGAAATTGATTTATGAAAAAGTGGACCCGGTGGGACAATACAAACAACTGGCAAATCTTTCTCAATTAGAGCAAGTGGACCATGTTTCATTTCACCTGCAGGATATCCTTCTGCGTGAATATATGATATTTCTTTAAACTTTAATGCTCCTTCCAATGCCAATGGAAACGCAGTACCGCGGCCAAGATACATTACACCCTTAGCATTTATAATTGCTTTTGCTGTGTCTTTTAGTGAATAAGATCTCTCAATTGCTTGTTCAAGCAATAGAGGTGCTTGCATAACCTCCTTGCATAATTTTTTATTTTCCTCAGTTGAAATGAATTTTTTTACTGATGCTAAATGAATTGACAGAGATAAAAGTGCTGAAAGTTGAGCTGTAAATGCCTTTGTTGAAGCAACTCCTATTTCTGCTCCCGCTTTAGTATAAATACAGTGATCACTATCTCTAGCTATTGAGCTATTTTTTACATTTACAATACTCAATGTCTGAATTTTTTGTTTTTTACAATAATCTAATGCGGCCTTAGTATCGGCGGTCTCACCAGATTGAGACACAAATATACATAATGCATCTGGATCAATTACCGGATCACGATAACGAAACTCTGATGCCATATCGCATTCAACAGGCGTCCTTGCATGTTGTTCAAAATAATATTTTCCAACCAAACATGAGTAATATGCTGTTCCACAAGCAATCAGATAAATCTTTGAAATTTTGTCAAAATTTAAATTAATATTTGAAATTGCGATTGTAGCTTTATCGTAATCTATAAATTGTCGAAATGTTTCACCTACTGCATGAGGGTGTTCATGTATTTCTTTCTCCATAAAGTGTTTATAAGGACCTTTTGAAACTTCTGACTCGTTAATTCCTATTTCAATAAATTCTCTATTCGCTCTTTCACCCTCCAGGTTATAAATTTCTATGCTTTCTTTATTTAATACTGTTATATCCCCGTCTTCCAGATAACATACTTTATTAGCAACAGAGCTTAGTGCAATCGAGTCAGATCCTATTGAATTACCAACTCCATTTGTACCTGCAACAAGTGGACTTCCATTTTTAGCTCCATAAATGGTGTCTTCACTATCACTAAAAATAATTGCTAGTGCGTATGATCCCTTAAGAAAAGAAATTGTCTTTTGAACACTCTCAAGATGGCTCAGACCCTCCTTTAGATAAAACGTTAATAACGCAGTAATTACCTCAGAGTCAGTATCTGACTCAAAATAATAATCTTTTACTTCCTTTAATTTTTTCAATTCTGCAGCATTTTCAATTATTCCATTATGTACAAGTGATACCGTGGTTGATGAATGGGGGTGCGCATTTTTATCAGAAGGTTCCCCATGAGTAGCCCAACGAGTATGACCTATTCCCGTATTGCCATCAAATTGATCTTTCTGAAGAGCGTAAATCAAATTATCAAGCTTGCCTTTTACTTTTCTTTGATTGATCTTCTTAGCAGTGTTTATTGCAATACCAGCAGAATCGTAACCACGATATTCTAATTTCCTTAATGCATTTATAATGTTCGAAGACACATTCTCTTTAGAAGCTATACCAATGATACCGCACATTACCTTTTCCCTTTTTTATTTGACCAATTTTTTACTGTCTTTTGAGATGATCTTTCAACCGCAAGACTGTTCTCAACTACATGTTTTGTTATAGTTGAACCAGAACCAATATACGCATTCTTACCTACAATTAACGGGGCTACTAAAGATGAGTTTGAGCCTATAAATGCTTTATCTTTGATAACTGTTTTAAATTTTGAAGCACCATCGTAATTGCAAGTAATAGTTCCAGCCCCCACGTTAACTTTTTTACCTATTTCTGTGTCACCTATGTATGACAAGTGATTAACTTTTGACCCCTTATCTATTTTTGAATTTTTGATCTCTACAAAATTACCGACCTTAGCATTATCATTTATTTTTGTGCCTGGCCTTATTCTTGCATAAGGTCCAATACTGACTTCTTTCCCAATTTTACAATCTTCTATGTGACTGAATGCGTGTATCTCAGTATTGTTACCAATAACGACGTTTTTGCCGATGACAACAAATGGATGAATTGTAACGTCTTTTCCAATTTTAGTATCTTTCGATAAATATACAGTATCAGGGTCTCTCATGGTCACGCCTGCAGTAAGATGCTTTGATCTCAATTCATTTTGGATTTCTTTTTCAGCCATCGCTAAATCATTTTTATCATTTACGCCCATAACTTCTGACTCTGCGGTTTGTATCGGATTGACTTTTACACCTTTTTTAAATGCCAAATTAAATATATCAGTTAAATAAAATTCTTTCTTCTTATTATTATTATTTAATTTAGGTAACAAAGAGCTTAATAGCTTTGTCTTGATAGCAAAGATTCCTGAATTGCATAAATAGTAATTTTCATTTTTCTTTAGCTCTTTTTGCTCAATCACCTGACTGATCAAACCGTCAGTACCTAATATAACTTTACCGTAATTATTTCTTTCTTCTCTATTGAAACATAATAAGTTAACTGTGTTTGTTTTAATTTTTGAAACTTTGATAATTGTTTTATGTTTTATAAGAGGAACGTCACCATAAAGAACTAGAGTGACTGAGTCTTTTTCAAGACTTTTTATAGCAGACTTTATTGCATCGCCAGTACCACTCTGTTTTTTTTGAATAACAATATTTAAATTGTTATTAGATTTAAAATTATTTTTAATTTGGTTGTTTACAACTAGATGAATTCTTTTTGGCTTCAATCTAATTGATGCATCGATCACATAATCAATTATTTGCTTACCGCCCAATTCATGAAATATTTTGGGTTTGCATGATTTCATTCTTGTGCCTTTACCAGCGGCAAGTATTATTATTTCTAAATTTTTCATTGAATTTTTTTTGGAAAATAACCAATATGCCATTAATTGTATCGTAAAATTTTATTTCAGAGATTTACTAATAAAATGAATTTAAAAAATAAGAAACTCTTCATATTTGACCTAGATGGAACCCTAGTTGATACAGCTCCAGATTTTAAGAACTCACTGAATTATATGCTTTCAGAGCTGAATGAACCACTAGTCACATTGGAGGAGATAAGGAACTTAGTTGGTTACGGAGCTCGCGAATTAATTCGAAGAACAGTGGTTACTAAAAATATTCCTCACGATGAAAATAAAATAAATGAGATGTTAAAAATATTTCTGCTTCACTACACTCATAATATTGATGACGATAGTGTATTATTTGAAAATGTTGAAACGGTATTAAAGCTCATAAAATCTAAAAAATTAAAGTTGGCAGTTTGTACAAATAAAATGGAAAAGCTCAGCAATATGTTATTAGAAAAACTTGGAGTCTTGCATTACTTTGATTATCTCGTTGGTGGAGATACGTTTGCAAAAAGTAAGCCTGACCCATTTCCATTGATTGAAATATGTAAAAAATTAAGTGTAAGTGAAAATGAGTCAATAATGATTGGAGATAGTGCAACAGATTTAAATGCTGGTCACAATGCAAATATGCCAGTTGTTTTGGTGGGCTATGGATATACTGATAATAAAAATATTTACAATGATGCTGATTTAGTTATAAACAATTTTTCTCAATTAACGGAATTAATCGAATAGGAGTTATACATGACAATTAATTTTAACGATAAAGTTGCAATAGTCACAGGCGCAGGTGGTGGTCTTGGAAGATGTCACGCATTAGAATTTGCAAAAAGAGGAGCTAAAGTTGTCGTAAATGACTTAGGTGGTTCTGTTGATGGTACTGGTGGATCAAGTGAAGCTGCTGATAAAGTAGTTGATGAAATAAAAGCCATGGGTGGTGAGGCAATTTCTAACGGATCAAGTGTAACTGACAAAGCAGGCGTGAAAAAATTAGTTGATGACACAATGGCTGCCTTTGGTCGTGTAGATATTTTAGTAAATAATGCAGGTGTTTTGAGAGACAAGTCGTTTGCAAAAGTAACACTTGATGATTTTGAATTTGTAGTAAACGTTCATATGATGGGTTCTGTTTATTGTACAAAAGCCGTTTGGCCAATTATGACAGAACAAAATTATGGAAGAATAATCATGACATCTTCTTCATCTGGTGTATTTGGAAATTTTGGACAATCAAATTACGGAGCTGCTAAAATGGGAGTTGTTGGACTTATGAATACTCTTAAAATTGAAGGTATGAAATATAATATTAAAGTAAATTCTCTAATTCCTGTAGCAGCAACACGAATGACAGAAAATTTAGGAATGCCAGATGCAGTTTTCGATAGTTTAAAACCTGAAACTGTTTCACCTGCAGTCATGTTTATGGCATCAGAAGACGCACCGAATGGTGCGATGATATCAGCCGGTGCTGGTGTATTTGCTTCTGCAGAAATAGTTCATTCACAAGGTGTTGCTCTTAAAGGCGATGAACTTAATGCAGATATGTTAGCTGAAAAGTGGGCTGAAGCATCGAATATGGATGGTGGTAAGGCGCTCAAAACAGGAGCAGAACATACAGCTCACATATTTAAAAAACTCGCTGAATAAAATTTATTTAGGTAACACTGACTGAAATTGCTTCGTCAGATGATGAAATACCTGATTGGGTAAGAGTCATATATCTTTTCATATGATAATCAGTATTACCAAATAATACTCCAATCATTGTCGCTCTTTTGAAATAGTGGCTTACCATATATTCATCAACCACGCCCATACCGCCATGTAATTGAATAGCGCTTTCGCCTACAAATTTTATTGCTTTACCTATACGTGCTTTAGCAGCTGACACTGCTTTTCTTCTATCATCCGAATTAGTCAAGTCTGCTGTAACTGCCATGTAAAGAATTGACTTAGCCTGTTCATACTCAATCATCATATCCACAAGACGGTGCTGTATAACCTGATTTTTAGCAATTGACTGTCCAAATTGTTTCCTATTTTTGCAATATTCAGTTGTAGAGTCTTTTAAAACTTGCAAGATACCAACTGCTTCAGAGCATGCAGCAATAGTGCTTATATCTACAATTTCCTCAATCGCATCGTAAGCCATATTAACTTCTCCTAAAACACTATCTTTTGAAACTTTTAGATTCTCTATAATAATTTCAGAGGCTCTGTATTCATCAATTGTTGGATAATTTTGGAGTGTAAGTCCCTCAGACTTTGTATCAACAATAAATAACGTAATCCCAGACTCAGATCTTTGCTCACCTTCCGTTCTTGCAGAAATAATAAGGTGCGAAGCCATGCCTGCTCCAAATACCACCGACTTGAAACCATTTAATACATAGTCATCTCCATTAAGTACAGCTGACGTTTTTACATCATTTAAATCAAATCTGCTTTGAGGTTCAGCATATGCAAACGCACATCTTACATTGCCTGAAATTATTTCTGGTATGATTGAATTCTTTTGTTCCTCAGATCCAAGTTTTGATATCAATCCACCAGCTAATATTACAGTTGGTAAATACGGTTCAACAACAAGCCCTTTTCCAAATTGTTCCATTACAATCATTAAATCAGTAGCTTTTCCACCAAGTCCTCCGTAAGCTTCCTCAAATGGAACACCTAGAAGACCAAGTTCAGCAAATTGCTTCCAATTTTCTTCTTTCCATCCTTCTTCTGATTTGACTATATTGCAACGAGTGTCCCAATCATAATTATCTCTTACAAAAGAAGTAACCATATTGTCGAGCAAGGTTTGTTCCTCAGTGTAATCAAAATTCATAGGAATGCGTTATAAATTATGGCAGTAAATATGTCAAAAGCTACTAAAGTCCTAAGACCATTTTAGCTATGATATTTCTTTGAATTTCATTAGATCCTCCATAAATGGATGCCTTACGAAAGTTAAAATATGTTCCTGAAAGGTTGGTAGCATAGTCTGGACCAACGTATTCATTGCTCAAAGTTGTACCAAGGTGAGGATTTGCATAATATCCAACCGCTTCCATAGCCAACTCAGTTACGGCTTGTTGAATATCTGTTCCTTTAATTTTCAAAAGAGACGACTCTGGACCTGGACCTTTACCTGCGGAGTCTTTTGCAAGTGTTCTTAATTCTGTGTATTCAAGTGCTGATAGCTCAAGTTCTGCAGCTGCAATTTTTGCTTTGAATGCTGGATCTTGAATTAAAGGTTCACCGTATGACATTTCAGAGCTTGCAATCTGCTTAATTCTTTCAATAGCTTTTTTTGATCTTGCAACACCAGCAATACCCGATCTTTCATGGGCCAATAAGAATTTTGCATATGTCCAACCCATATTTTCTTGGCCAATTAAATTTTCAACTGGAACCTTGACATTATCAAACCAAGTTTCATTCACCTCATGAGATCCATCCATTAGCTTGATGGGTCTAACTGTTACACCAGGAGTTTTCATATCAATCAAAAGAAATGAAATGCCTTGTTGAGGTTTCTCAGCATCTGGATTGGTTCTTACTAAACAAAAAATCCAATCTGCATACTGTGCCATCGTAGTCCAAGTTTTTTGTCCATTAACGATATAATGGTCACCTTCTTTTACAGCACTTGTTTTTAATGAAGCAAGGTCTGAACCTGAGCCAGGCTCGGAGTAACCCTGACACCAAAAAACTTCACCACTCAAAATTCCAGGTAAGTGTTGCGCTTTTTGCTCCTCATTTCCAAAAGTATAAATCACTGGACCAACCATGTTTATTCCAAATGGCATAATATATTGACATTCAGCTTTTGCGCATTCCTGCTCGAAAATATATTTTTGTGTAGGAGTAAATTCTGCACCACCATACTGTTTAGGCCAACTTGGTGCTGACCAACCATTGTGCTTTCCTAAAATCTTATGCCAAGCTGTAAGATCTTCTCTAGAGAGTTCCTTGCCAAGTCTCCTTTTAGAATTAATAGAGTCTCTTAACTCTTGAGGGTAATTAGATTTAATAAATTCTTTTATTTCACTTTGAAACTTTAAATCTTCTTGTGAAAATGCAGTATCCATAGAAACTCCTTAAAAAGTATTATTATATAATGTTAAAAAATTTCGTTTTCAACCAACTTTTAAACTCTTTTTAATCTAAAATTTATATATTTATCTGCCAAATAATACACGCTAAAGGCAAGCAGAGAATACAACATAGTTGATGAAATAGTATTTTGTAAGAATGGAAGAGCTAAAATATAACATTCAATAAGTCCTTGTAAATTATTGGTATACATTCCAGATCCATACCAAACAGCAAAATTAGTAATTAAATAAAATAATAATACACTGCCACTTATACCTAATAACCCATTTATTATATTTAAACGTTTGTGAATAATTGTTCCAAGTAAGACACTAAGGCTAATAGCAAAATAAACTACTAGCATACTTGAATGAAAACCGAGATACAGATCACTAATCAGCATAGAACTAATAATAACAAAATATGCAAACAATCTTCTATCTAAAATGGCTCCTGCAAAAAAAGCCATACTTAAAATAGGTGTGAAATTTGGGGGATGTGGGATTATCCTACTAAAGGCTAATAAAATTATTACTCCTGTAGCAAGTATTAAATTTTTATTTAGACTCATCATTTTACTTATATAAGTTATTTATTAGAAAGTATATGTATAATCTATGAATACATTTCTATCTGGTAATGGATACACATTTTGTAAACCATAATGATTATCATCATGAAATGTACTTGAAACTGCAAAATCATAAATTTTTTTATTAAAAAAATTATTAATACCTACTGTAAAAATAGAATTTTCTGATTCGGAACTTAAATATGTATCAACAAGATAATAATCAGGAATTTTAGGCTCAATATTTTCTTGGTCATTTGAAACATACTTCTCATCTGAATATTTCATAATTACATTTAAGATCGTATTATCTATAACTTCATTGGCATATTTAATACTGTATGAAATTGGCGAAACCAGTGGCACTTTTTTACCGGTTAAGTCATACGTTGTTCCGCCGCCCATTAAGTTTTTCCATGTAGATGAATTACTACAATAAGTTGTATTGTCGTAAAAACAAAAATCATCTCCACCAGTGCCAGGAGTCAGTGAACCTGAAGTAAATTCAGCATTTACATAATTGAAAGAAGCTATGAGTTTTTGTTTATTATCTATTTGATATTCAAACATAAGATCAACACCCTCTCTTTCAATTGGATCAAGATTAGTATTTACAGATTGGTTATATTGAATTTCATTAAGCGTATTAATCTGATAGTAACTTGCATTTAAATTAGAATTAGTATTTGACAAAATAAATCCAACATCAAAGCTATCAGAAGTTTGATCTTTTAATTCAAATGATCCAGATGTCGTTGCTTTTATTCGCTCGTCTATATTAGGCACTCTAAAAGACTCTGCGTAGTTTCCGTAAATTGATACAAATTTGTTGATCTCCTTTTCAAAGCCAAGATTAAATGCATCATTGCTTGTTTGCTTTGAATAAATTGCTAGTTCAGTTGAGTCCCATGCGTTAACAAACCCAAGAACATTTCGATCAACAGTATTGTTGCCACCAAAATCAGTAATCTCGTACCTCGCGCCAAATGATATAGATAGAGATGCTTCATTAAATAATGTTGTATTTTGGAAATATAAAGCCTGTGATTTTAAATCAGCATAATATATGTGCCCTACTCTCTCAGTTTCTTTTCTGTGTCGTTTTGAATTATAAAAAGAATGTCCATGGTCAGCGCCCACAGTAAACACATTTGAGTAATCACTTCTAGGCGATCTATTCTCGTAGCGAAAATTGAATAAATTTCCATCAATTTCGGTATTCAAATATCTATCTCCATTGTTAGGAGTATCAATCGTATTCTGATTAGCTGCTAGAAATGCTTTATCTTGCTTTTTTTTATACCCTAAGTTCAGATATAATTTGCTCTCAACATCCAGCTTATATTCTATACCTGCATTAATCCTATTGTTTTCATAGTTTGAATAGTCATCTCTTTGAGTGGTATTACAATTATTTCCATTAGCATCATAATTACCCCCAATATGTTTTGCTGTTTTACTATCTTCATAACGATTACAAAAATGATAATTATAAACTGCCCCACCTTTAACACGCGGCCCTGGAAGATCTTGATCTCGGCTGGAAGAAAAAATATCTATATTAAAAACTAAGTCTTCAATTTTATTTTGATAATTTAATACTATATTTTCATTTGAGAATTCTGCTGCATCACGGTAAGTGTCACTTCGTAAAACAGACCCCGATAGATTAATTGAGCTATTGTTATTAATTTTTGTACCAAAAGAAAAGTTTGACTTATGTCTGTCATATGACCCTATAGAAAAGCCAATTTTATTATTAGGTATTTCATTTTTGGTTACAATATTGACTGTACCTCCTACAGCACCTGATCCATATAAAGTACCACCCGCATTTCCTCTAGTGATTTCAATTCTTTCAATTGACTCGATTGGAATATTTGCAAAGTTTACATTTGACATATCAATGTCGTTTAATCGAATTCCATTAATTAGAATAAGAGAATTTGATTTTGATGCTTCACCAAATCCACGCATATCAATTGATGAATTTGTTCCATCAACTCCACCATACAGTCTTCGAAATTCTATTCCTGAATAATTTTCTAGAATCTGCGGCAAATTTTCATTCTGGTTCGCTTTTAAATCATTTGAATTAATAATTGTTATATTCGTGCCTGATAATCCAGATGATAATCGCGTGTATTGATCATAATTTGGCGTTATGAGTAATTCAGGAGTATCTGAAAATACCAATGTATTAACAGAAATAAAAAATAAAGTGTAGATAAGTGTTTTTTTAAACATAATTTGCCTCCAGTTAAAAGTCACCGCAAACAAATTGTGTCCAAATGATTAGCCCGATCACCTGTGGATGACTAAATTTTCCGTTGGTAGGTCTCCTGACTTCTATTTCAACATTTAAATACACCTTCCCGAAAACTCAGTGGCATCTGTATTTAAACTCTTTAGTTACAGTTGCGGGTACAGTTGAAGCATTTAACTTCATTCCCTGTTATTCACTTTACGTGAACCAACATAAAAACTATTGTATATTTGTAATTACAAATCAAGCTTAAAATGGATATTTTTGATAATCAAAAGCCTCTTACATTTAATTTTCATGAAGAATTAGAAACTCACTTAATATCTCCAAATGGATTTAGAGAGTATGACGTCCGTTGGCTTTATCCAGATGAAATCAATAAAAAAGGTCTTGAAATATTTGGTTTTAGTCTAGGAAAATATATTTCCCAAAAAAAAGGAGGGGGATCCTCAATTGTTGTAGGTCATGATTATAGATCGTACAGCAGTGAAGTTAAATATCACGTAGCAAAAGGACTTATCACAAGCGGGTTAAATGTTATCGATATAGGTTTAGCACTATCGCCAATGGTTTATTACGCGCAGCATTACTTGAACACTGATAGTCTTGCAATGATCACGGCAAGCCATAATGAAAATGGCTGGACTGGTATAAAATGTGGGATTGAAAAGTCACTTTCATTTGGTCCTGATGAAGTAAAAGAAATAAAAGGTATTGTTGATAATTCAAATGATTTTAAGGCAGAAGAAAATGGGAATTATGAATTTAGATCAAGTGTACGCGAAATATACCTAGAATATCTTAAAAATAATCAATCAATTAATAAAAAGATAAAGGTTGTAATTGCATGTGGCAATGGAACTGCTGGGGCATTCGCTCCTGAATTATTAAGAAGTCTTGGTTGTGAGGTGGTTGAGCTGCATTGTGATCTGGACTTTAATTTTCCAAATTATAATCCTAATCCGGAAGACTTAATTATGCTAAATGATCTGTCAAAAAACGTAAAAGAAAACGATGCGGATGTTGGATTTGCTTTTGACGGTGATGGCGATCGGTTGGGAGTTGTTGATGATAAAGGGAATGAAATATTTTCTGATAAGATAGGTTTAATGTTAGCAGAATATTTATCTGAGAAACATGCTAACTCCAAGTTTGTTATTGATGTAAAATCGACTGGATTATTTTTTAATAATGAAATTTTGAAAAAAAATAATTGTACTGTTGATATGTGGAAGACTGGTCACTCACATATGAAAAGGCGAATTAATGAAATAAATGCTTTATGTGGTTTTGAAAAAAGTGGTCATTTTTTCATTAGTAAACCTCTAGGACTGGGCTTTGATGATGGTTTGAGATCAGCTTCTATGGTGATTGAATATTTAGATCACCATAAAGATAAAAGTATGTCGGAACTATATTCAAAGTTGAATACTTCCTATCAATCTCCAACTATGGCGCCTTTCTGCAAGGATGAGGAAAAATATGCGGTCGTTGATGAAATAACAGAAAAAATAATTCAAGACCAAAAAAATAAAACAAAAGTTACCGATTGTGAAATTGTTGAAACAAATACGGTAAATGGTATCAGGTTTAGTTTATCCAATGGTTCATGGGGATTAATCAGAGCATCGTCAAATAAGCCGTCTTTGGTTATAGTTATTGAGAGCCTTGATTCAAATGAAGAAGTTGAAATGATTTTTAAATACATAAACACACTTTTAAATGAAACTGGTAAAGTTGGAGAATTTGACCAAAAACTATGATGTTAGTGATGTCCATTCAATAAAGAAGCGAATGGACATAAATAAAATAAATAAACCAAAAATAAAGCTTAATTTACCTTTGGAAAGATAATGGGCAAATCTTACTCCTAAAGGGGCGCCAATAATTGTCATGGGCGTTATTAAAATTAAACCTACAAAACTTACGTATCCATAAGTAAGAGGTAAGGATACATTGTTTTGAATTCCCGCTATGATGAAACCAATTGTACCAGGAACAGCAATTATTGTTCCAATACCAGCAGCAGTTCCAATTGCACGGTGTATATCGAAGTTATAAAGTTTTAAGATAGGTATACTTATTGAGCCGCCACCAACACCTATTATTACGGATAAAAAACCAATTGTTGATCCATAGCCATGACCTTTTAAATTGTTTGGAAATTTATCTGCAAATCTCCATTCATCTTTCCAAAAGAAAAATTGAAGAGCAACAAAAAATAAAATTATAGAATAAATTAGTATTAGGCTGCTGCCTTCAAGAAATGATACTGCTATCGAACCAAAAATCACTCCGATCAATAACGACAAAAAAATAAATTTTAAAAAATCTAAATTTACTGAACCTCTTCTGTGATGATTTATGGCTGATATAATTGAAATTGGTACAATATTTGCAAGAGAAGTTCCAACAGCTAAATGCATCCTTATGCTCTCATCTACTTCTGCTAGTGTGTAGATATAGTATAGAGCAGGCACAACAACTACACCTCCACCAATTCCAAAAAGTCCTGCAATAAATCCAGCAAAAATACCAGTGCTTACCAATAACATTACAGAAAATAGCAAGTCGCCAGAGGCAACATTGCTAAATATCGTTGTAAACACTTAGAGCTTAGTTTTTGCCAGAAGGAAGTTCGTTAAATGGAACTTTTTTATCCGCTCTTTCATCTTGTGGTAACCCAAGAACTCGCTCTGCAATGATATTTCGAAGAACTTCATCTGTACCACCAGCAATTCTCATTGCCGCAGAGAAAAAGTATCCATTTTGAAATAAGTTCTTTAATACAGGGTTTTGATCATGATGAACCATGCCTGCTGAATCCATTAATTCAAGTGCGTAGGCTGAAACATCTTGCATTTTTGATGCTGTAACAAGTTTGCTTATTGATAGCTCTGGGCCAGGGGTTTGGCCTTTTGACAAAGCAGTAATACTTCTAAATTTTGTGTATTGCAAACCACGAGATTGAACATACCAGTCAGCCATTTTTTGTCTTACTTCACTGTTCTTAATTGCAAGACCATCCTCCACTTCTAATTCCTTCGTTGCTTCAAATATTTGATCGAAGTCAAGTCCAGGAGGATCTCCAACAGCAAGTCTTTCATTCATGAGAGTAGTAAGCGCAACTTTCCAGCCCTCACCTTCTCCACCTAATCTTTGGCTATCAGGTATTCTTACATCGTTGAAGAATACTTCATTAAAATTTGATGTGCCTGAAATCTGCTTGATTGGCCTAACTTCGATACCAGGTGTCTTCATATCTAAATAAAAATAAGTAAGGCCTCTATGTTTTAAGGCAGATGGATCAGATCTTGCAACTATCATTCCATAATCTGCAAAGTGTGCACCAGATGTCCAAACTTTTTGACCATTTAAAACCCACTCATCGCCATCTTTTTCAGCTTTCATTTTAATTCCAGCTAAATCTGATCCTGCTGAAGGTTCTGAAAAAAGCTGGCACCATATTTCTTCACCTGTAATCATTTTAGGTAAATATCTTTTTTTATCTTCATCTTTTCCCCATACCATCATTGTCGGGCCAAGCATACCAATTCCAATTTCAAAATAGCCAGAAGGAACTAAATAATCATGTTCCTCTTGAGAATAGATAACTTGCTGTATAGGCGATCCACCATATCCACCAAACTCTTTTGGCCATAAAATAGCAGCAAACCCTGCTTCAGCTTTTTTCTTTTGCCATACTTTAGCTCGCTCTAAAGCCTCCTGAGCTGCTTCTTTACCACCCTTTACTGTTTCAGGAGCTCCTGCAACAGCAATCTGAGGGCTTTTATCATTAGGCTTATCAGAAATTATTGATCTTTTTTCTGCATTTGCCTCAAGAAAATCCCTTGCTTCTTTTCTAAATGCAGCTTCCTGCTGTGAATCATTAAAGTCCATAACTAAACTATATTCCTTTTCTCAAGATTTGAAATTAAATTTTCTTTCCATTGTCTTGTACTGCCAATATTTAAAGAAAGTAGTTTTGATCTACGATAAAACAAGTGGCAATCATAATCCCAGGTAAAGCCAACTCCTCCATGAATCTGAATATTCTCTTTTGCAGCATAATTGAAGGCATCAGAGGCGCTAACTCTTGCGCCAGCTGCCGCAACTGGTAATTCATTGGAGTCAGTGCTCAAAGCCCATGCCCCATAGTATGCATTTGATCTAGCTAATTCAATTTTAACATACATATCTGCCATTTTATGCTTTAAAGCCTGAAATGAACCAATTTGTCTTCCAAAAGCAAATCTTTCCATTGAATACTTTTTTGCTTCATCCAGAGAAACCTGCGCTCCTCCAACTTGCTCAAAAGAATACAAAACTGCCGCTCTGTTGAATATGTTTTCTGTCATATCCCATGCCATACCTTGCTCACCGAGCATTTCGGCTTTTACATTTTCAAATTTAATACTGCACGCAGGTCGCGTTGGATCAATTGTTTCAAGGCTTGTTTTGCTTACTCCATCTTGATGTAAATCAACTATGTATAATGAAAGTGAATTTCTATTTCCTTTATTATCGCTGTTGGCAGCAATTATTAGATAATCGGCTGTCTCTCCATCACTTACAGGTGATTTGTAGCCATTAATTTTTTCTGATGAATATTCTGTTTTTACATTTGATGGTTTTGGCGTCCCATTTGTTTCGGATAGGGCAAACGTGCCTATTTTTTCTCCTGATGCAATCAAAGGTAAGAATTTTTTCTTTTGATCTTCAGATCCATAGTTTTTAATAAATTCTGCAAATAAATATATTGAGGATGAGAATGGTGTGGGTGCTAGAGATCTTCCCAATTCTTCTGCTATGACGCATAGTTCCAACATACCGAGACCAAGTCCACCATATTCCTCTGGAATTGCAGTTCCAGTCCAACCCATTTCAGATATTTGTGACCATAGTTCTTTATGATAATGCAGTTGATCGTCATCAAGAATTGTTCTTACTGATTTACGATCACACTTATCGAATAAAAATTTTCTAGCTTGATCACGTAGGAGTTTTTGATCATCTGAAAAATCAAAATTCATGATAGCTACTAATCTTTTGTATCGTTTTCTTCTTGAGTTACTGTCTCAGTTTCAGAAGCTATATCGATACTTTCTAAAACCTCTTCTCTTTCAATGCTGTTTACTTCAGTTTCCTCAACCTCAGATACATTCATGGATTCACTTGGTGATGTAGGCTCTTCTGCTGACTCTGAACTTTCTACATCATTCATCATATCAATTTCAGAATTTTCTTGTTCAATTTTTTCAAGTTCATCATCGCTTGGAACTATTTCATCAGAGGATGGTTGTGGTTGAATAACTTCTTCAATTGGCTTTGCTCTAGACTCTACTCTTGGTGAACGAGCAGTAAATTTTCTCGTAGCCGATTTTTCCATTTCTGACTTTGATAAACCACCTTGATACATTTGTCTGAAAGTATCATTATCAACTTCTTCCAATTCTTCCTCTTCTTCATAATCAGGTATTTGTCTAAGCTTCGAAACAATACTTTCCTTTAACTCTTCAGCAGTTATTTTTGACTCTCCAATTTCTCGAAGAGCAATAACAGGTTTTTTATCATTTTCAGGATCAACAGCTGGAGTAGCTCCTCTACCTAATTGAACAGCTCTTTCTTTGGCTAATATGACTAAATCGTATTGGTTATTTACCAACTTTATACAATCTTCAACAGTAATTCGTGCCATAAGAATATTTGGAATTGATGTTGCTTTTTATTGAAATATATAAATAAATCAAGCTGAAAGTTTAATTTATTAAGCAAATGGCCCAATTTAAAGAAAACACTGAATATATCGGTAGTCCATGTGTAAAAATTTGTAAATATAAGAAAGACTTCATGGATGGGAATGTTTGCATTGGTTGTTTTAGGGAGCAGTTTGAAATAACTAATTGGGTAAAAATGAGCAACTCTGAAAAGCAGTTAGTAATAGAAGACACTCAAGAAAGAAAAAAAGAATTTTTAAAAAATCATGTTTGATATTAGCTGGACGTGTAAACATACTTGGCAAAAAGCAAGCTATAATACAATGTGGTGTTTGATAGGTTGCAGTATTGGTGACTTTGGAACAATTTATTACTTTCAAATCATTGATCACTCATTATCTATATATGTGGTGATGTTGCTCGCAATACTTAATGGCTTGATTACAAGCATTATATTAGAAACCATTATTCTAATGAGAACTTTTGTTTTTGCTGAAGCAATTAGTATTGCATTTAAAATGAGTTTTATCAGCATGGTTAGCATGGAAATAGCTATGAATGCTACAGATTTAATATTTGCTGGCGGAGTTCTTACTATTACAATAATTCCTTTTATGCTGCTTGCGGGTTTCATTACCCCGCTTCCATATAATTATTACAGACTCAAAAAATATAACGAGTCATGTCATTAAAATAATGATTAAAGAAAATGTCAAAATTGACACTGGTAATATCGTAACGTACAGGAGATCAAAAAAAACAAACGATATACTATATTTTTCTCATGCTAATGGTTTCTGTGGGCAGGCATATACTGATCTCTTAAATAAAATTGATAACTCGTACGAGGTTATAACATATGATATGCGTGGTCATGGCGAAACCGATTTGATGGCAGACTCTAATAAACTAAAATCATGGTATACTTTCAGAGATGATTTAGAGCAATTAGTTAAAAAACATAATGAGCCAGTGACTTTATCTGGGCATTCAATGGGGGGTACTGCAAGTTTGCTGCTCGCTCTCTCAAAACCTAAATTAGTAAAGAAACTTATTCTTATAGATCCAGTCATATTGCCATTGCGTTATATCATTTCATACAAGCTTTTGCAGATTGTTAATCTTGCTCATTTAGCAAGTCCTCTTTCAAAGAATGCTTTGATTAGACGTAATTTGTGGAATAGCGAAGCTGAAGCTCATAAATATTTTTCAAGTAAGCCTCTTTTTAAAAATATCAGTAAAGAAATAATAACGGACTATGTGCAATATGGACTTAAAAAAAATGACCAAAATAAATACGTTTTAAAATGTGACCCACGCTGGGAATCGGCTTGCTTTAAACTTACCTCGCACGAGGTTTGGTTCGATTTAAAGAAAATTAATATTCCAATTAAGATTATACTTACACCTAATAGCGTTGTCTGTAATGAGACAAGCCAAAACAGAATAAAAAAATTAAATCCTCAAACTGAAATTTGTTTTATTGATGATACATCGCACATGCTCCCACTTGAAAAAACTGAGGATGTTGCAAGTGAAATTAATAATTTTCTCACCTAACTAAATCTGTTCTTAACAAAACAAATAAGGTATGTTTAGCCAATGGAAAATTTTTTAAATTTAGTGTCATCTGTATGGAACCAAGGAGTTTTTGGCATTGATCTGAACAATATTTTAGTCGCAATAGTAATTCTTTTAATATTTACAATTTTAAGATCAGTTTTTTCGAAAATTGTGATTGGTAGATTAAAAGTTGTTGTAAAAAAATCTAAGACTAAGATTGACGATACTATGCTTGAGGCCTTTGACGGCCCTCTCAGATTTTTTCCTTTAGTAATTGGCGTATATATAAGCACTCAATATTTAAATTTAAATACAACTCTTGAACTGTTTGCTGCAAATTTAAATCGTTCACTCATCACAATTCAAATATTTTGGTTTTTATACAAAATTATTGATCCTATTTCATCATTTGTTCACAAATTGGGTGAATTGCTAACTAATGATCTTATCGATTGGGGGGTAAGAATTCTAAAATTCTTCATATTTGTAATTGGAGCAGCAGCAGTTTTAGAAATATGGGGAATAAAGGTTGGACCAATTCTTGCTGGACTTGGACTTCTCAGTGTAGCTGTAGCTTTGGGTGCGCAAGATTTATTTAAAAATCTGATATCAGGTATTTTAATTTTATTAGAGAAACGATTTCAAAATGGAGATTGGATTAAAGTTGAAAATATTGTTGAAGGGGTAGTAGAAAAAATAGGTTTTCGGTCCACATTAGTTAGAAGATTCGACTCTTCACCCGTTATGGTTCCAAATTTTAATTTTGCTGAAAATGCCGTCACAAATTTCAGCAATATGAAAAGTAGACGTATATATTGGAATATCGGCTTAGAATATAGAACAACTCGTGACCAGTTGCGAAAAATTAGAGATGAAATAGATGACTACATCACTAACGATGGTAATTTTGTTAAATCTTCTGAACAGCCATTGTTTGTAAGAATTGAAAAGTTTTCAGATAGCTCAATTGATTTGTTAATTTACTGTTTTGCAACAACTACAAATTGGGGGGAATGGTTAGAGATCAAGGAAAAATTAGCTTTAGAAATAAAAGAAATTGTTGAAAAAAATGGTGCTGGCTTCGCTTTTCCTTCTCAATCAATTTATATCGAAAAAAATTAAAAAGACTCGCCTTCAAAAAGCTTCTGTATGTTCAATTTATCTTTTTGAAAATATTGTTTTTTAGCTTTTTCTGATGCAGTTTCTTTTTTATCGATTACTTCAAATAAATAATCTAAGTGAACGGTTTCATCATCTCCGTATAAATTTTTCTTACCTCGCCTCTTGAGTCCCTCAAATGAGATATTCAAAAGTTTCCCTGCTAATTCCCAACCAGTTTTGTTCTTATATAAAGAATTGAGTCCATTTGATAAAACATGACCCCTAAATTCAATTAAATCGTCATATTTAAATTCACTAATCATTTTGAAAGTTTCTTCTAATGCATCTTCTTGATATAAAATGCCTGTCCAAAAAGCTGGTAAAGCGCAGAGTGTATTATAACTTCCTGCATCAGCACCTCTCATCTCAATAAAAGTTTTTAACCTTACTTCAGTAAAGATAGTAGAGATATGATTTATCCAATCTTCAATTAAAATATCATCAGGCGCAAATTGATTATTTTTTCCATCCAAAAGATCTTGGAATGTATACTTTGTACAATTGTGGTAATTATTATTTCTAATGATTGAATATACAGGAACTTGCAAGGCATAATCAACGTATTCCTCAAAGCTCAAAGTTTTTTCAGTCAAAAACTTTGGAATACCAGTTCTGTTTGGATCAGTTTTTGTCCAAACATATCCTCTGTAAGTTTCAAAACCAGAAAGCTTTGAATTTTTAAATGGTGAGTTTGAAAATAAGCCTGTCACAATTGGCTGAATGAATGCAGATACATTAATTTTTCTTTGCATATCACTTTCTGATATATAATCGAAATTAGCTTGAACTGTTGCTGATTGATACATCATTTCTAGGCCTAATTCAGAAATTGATTTCATATAAGGAGTCATAATCTCTGAATATCTTTTCTTTGGAACCATTGGCACATCTTTTAACTCACCAATTGGAAAGAAGCCCAGTCCTAAAAAACCAATTTTATATTTTTCTTCTAGTTTTTTTGTGAAAGCGAGGTGATTATTTATTTCCTTACAAGTGTCGTGGATCGTTTTTAGAGGTGCTCCTGATAATTCAAATTGACCGCCGGGTTCAAGAGTTATACTTGCCCTATCTTTATTGAGTGCAATAATATTTTCGTTCTCTATTACCGGTCTCCAACCATCCTGGATAAAGTCTTCAAAAATTGAGTTAATACTTACATCGCCGCTATAGGGAACTAAACTTAGATCACTTTTGTGGTAAATAAATTTTTCATGCTCCGTACCTATTTTAATTTCAGAGGTGTTCTTAATACCGTTTTCAAAATATTTTATTAGATCACTCTTGCTAAGCATTATAAATTTTGTCCATAATAATTGAAGTAGAGGTAATTGCAGCAGTTTCTGATTTTAAAATATTTGGTCCAAGTGTAACGCCAATAGATTTTTCCTTTGATTTCAAACTTTCATACTCTTTAGCTGAAAAATCTCCTTCAGGTCCTATGATTATACCAACAGTCTCGTTTTTGGTCAGTTTTATATTTTTTATATTTTCCTTATTGTTATCGAGCGAGCAATATAAATAATCTGCTAGAGAGTTGTCATTAATCATTGAAGCAAATGATATAGGTTTATTAATTTCTGGTATTTTATTTCGATTAGACTGCTCACACGCTTCAATAGCAATAAGATTCAGTCTTTCAAAATTGATATTCTTAATATTAGTTCTATCCATAATTACTGGTTGAAAAATTGAAATTCCAATTTCTGAGCACTTTTGTATCATGATTTCTAAAGGTGTCCGTTTTATCGGGGAAAAAAATAGAGTTATATTATGATTTTCACTTTTGATTTTTTCATGATCAATTATTTCTAATTCACATGTTTTTTTTGTAATATCAATGACTCTAGTCAAAAAAAGTAGTTCACGATTGAAAACAGAAACATAATCATTTTTTTTTGTTCTCAGGACACTCTTCAAATAGTGTATCTGGTCAGCATCAAGAATAATTTGATCATTCGAATTTATTTTTTTATCCACAAAAATTCTGTTTTTAATTTTTTTCATATATATATTGGTTATATCATTATTTATTTTATAAAGATAAGTTGAAAAAATATTCACAATTATTGCGTCTAGAGCAGCCCGTTGGTTTTTTTCTACTAATGCTGCCGTGTTTTTGGGGCGTGCTTGCTGCCTCAAATTCCTACCAGCACTTATGGAGCAATATTTACTTATTTTTTATATTTGCAATCGGATCAATTGTTATGAGATCGGCTGGATGTATTATTAATGATTTTTTTGATAAAGATCTAGACAAACATGTATCAAGAACATCTCAAAGACCACTCGCTAGCGGTACAATTTCTTCTTTTGAAGCTTTCATAATTTTTTCAATACTTAATTTAATTGGTCTCACCATATTGCTATCTCTAAATTTGCTCGCCATTATCATTGGTTTAATTTCTTTTGTGTTGTTTATTTTTTATCCTTTAATGAAAAGAATAACTTATTGGCCGCAGCTTTTCTTAGGAGTCACATTTAACATTGGCTGTTTGATCGGATATGCCACTGTTGAAAATCAATTAAATACTCAAATTATGTTATTGTATCTTGCTGGTATTTTTTGGACTTTGGGCTATGACACAATATATGCACACCAGGATCGAGAGGATGACTTAAATATCGGAATAAAATCTACTGCAATTTTGTTTGGTGATAATACGAAGCAGTGGATCATCATTTTCTATAGTTTGATGGCATTGTGTTTGATTTTATTCGGACTATTGCATGATCAGAATATCTACTTTTTTATTTCACTGATCTTTGTTGTTGCTCATTTGTTTTACCAAATAAAAAGACTAGATGTAGATAATAAAAGTAAATGTTTAAGAATTTTTAAAAGTAATCAATACTTAGGATTGATAGTTGCTCTAACCCTATTTATAGGTATTTTATAATTATGAATTTTGAAGAAACAGCTCAAAATATAATAGATTTAACTCTCAAAGCTGGAGCATCTGATTGTGACGTTGTGCTTGCTAAGTCTCATGGTAAGTCAATTAGTTGTAGATTTCAGAAAATAGAGGATCTAGATGAGTCTAACGAAAAAACAATCGGTATTAGAGCATTAGTTGACCAACGCCAGGCTTTTGTTTCATCTTCGGACATTGAGACTGATAATGTTGATAAACTTGTTACAAAATGTGTTGAAATGGCTAAATTAGCACCAATTGATGATACTGCTGTACTTGGAGATAGTTCCTTGTTTGAACATGATGCACCAGATCTAGATTTGTTCGAGAAAGAAGAAGTAAATACCGAAACATTAATTGAAGCTGTTAAAGAGTGTGAAGATGCTGCTTTGTCAGTCAAAGGAATTACAAACTCTGAAGGCGCTGGTGCTTCTTCTTCTAAAGGAGAGTTCTTTCTTGCAACAAGTAATGGCTTCCAAGGGGGATATCAATCATCAAGCAGTTCTGTATCTTGCTCAGTTCTTGCAGGGCAGGGCCAAGACATGGAAAGGGATTACGAATATGCTGTGAAAAGACATATTAGTGATTTACCAAGTGCAAAGGAGATTGGTTTAACGGCTGCAGAAAAAACTCTCAAGAGACTTAATGCAAAAAAAATCAGTTCAACAAAATTGCCTGTTGTTTTTGACAAGAGAATTAGTAATGATCTACTTGGTTATCTAGCAAGTTCAATATCGGGAACATCAATTGCTAGAGGTACAAGTTTTTTAAAAGATAGTTTGGGAAAACAAATATTTAATAAAGATGTAACAATTATTGATGATCCTGCAATTAATAGGGGGCTTGGATCTAAGCCATTTGATGGTGAAGGTGTAAAAGTTGAGAAAAGAGAATTAGTTTCAAACGGTAAACTCAATACCTGGATCTTAAATACATCAACTGCAAAAAAATTAGGGCTTAAGACTACTGGAAATGCATCAAGATCAGTTGGTTCTCCCCCTGGTGTATCTACATCTAATTTATATATGACAAATGGTTTAAAAAGTTATGATGATATTTTGTCATCAATTAATTATGGATTTTACGCAACTGAATTAATCGGTATGGGAGTAAATTTAGTCACTGGTGATTATAGCATGGGAGCAAGTGGGATGCTTATTGAAAAAGGTGAGATCACACACGCTGTTAGTGAAGTAACTATCGCCTCAAATTTAAAAGAAATTTTCATGAATTTATCAGCTGCAAACGATCTAGAGTTTAAATATCGTACCAATGCTCCAACGGTGCTTATTGAGAGTATGACCCTAGCAGGAAAGTAAGAATTTAAGCCATTTATCAATATTTAGATTTAAATTTTTGATAATAGTATTATGAATACGTCTTCATGACTGGATCACAAATACTAAATAGGTTGTTTAGGGATAGCATTAGACCCTACGCCCTAAAACTTTTTAGTTCTCTTTTCTTTATGATTATTATTGCTCTTTCTACGGGTGCCACTGCATGGTTACTTGATCCTGCAATTGACAAAATATTTCTTGATAAAGATGAGTCAATGCTTCTGTTAATTCCAATTGCTATAATTCTAACATTATTGATTAAAAGCATAGCGACTTATATACAAATCGTATTACTAAATGGGGTAGCGCAAAATATAATTGCTGATACACAAATTAAATTATTTAAAAAGATTATTAATGCTGATCTGGCATGGTTACATAAAATTCACTCAGCTAAAATAATTTCTAATTTCTTATATGATGTCACTTTATTACAGGACTCTGTAAGTAGTAGTCTGGCAAATGGTGTGAAAGATTTGCTTACACTTATTTGTCTTTTAGGTGTCATGTATTATCAAGATTGGCAATTGGCAACTATTTCAATAATAGCCTTTCCTCTTGTAGGTATTCTTACAAGGCGACTCGGCAAAAGAATAAAAAAGGCTTCGACTGAAAGCCAAGAAGAAACTGGTACACTTGCTGCAATTCTGTCCGAAAATTTAGACGGTACTCGTATTGTTAAGGCCTACCAACAAGAAGATGAAGAAATAAAAAAACTTAGCGACTCGGTGTTTAGAAGAATGACAAAAATACTAAAAGGTGCAAATGCTCGAGGTGCAGCTTCACCTTTTGCTGAATTTCTTGCAGGTTTTGGAATTGCTGGGGCTTTATATTATGCTGGCTTAAGGGGTCTTCAAGGTGAGTTGGCATTAAATGAATTCGTTTCTTTTCTAGGAGCAATGATGCTCGCCTTTCAGCCTCTAAGACGGCTTGCTCAAATTAATGCTACCTTACAGGAGGGTTTTGCAGCAGCAATTAGAGTGTTTGGATTACTCGACCAAAAAAGCTATATTAATGAAGCTTCTAACGCACCAGAGCTGTCTCTTAGCAAATCAGAAATATCTTTTGAAAACGTAACTTTATCCTACGAAGGGCAAAAAAACTCTGCATTAAAAGAAATTAATTTAAATATACCGCATGGTAAAACGACTGCGTTAGTTGGCCCAAGTGGATCAGGTAAATCATCAATTCTAAATCTTATACCAAGATTTTATGACCCTGATACAGGGAATGTTAAAATCGATAATCAAGATATTAAAGAACTAACGATTGACTCAGTTAGATCCTCTATCGCATTAGTCAGTCAAGAACCCATATTATTTGATATGTCTATAAGAGATAATATTCTATATGGCAAACCTGATTCGACTAACAATGAAGTCATTGAAGCTGCAAAAGCAGCTGCGGCACATGATTTCATAAATGAGCTTCCAGATAAATACAATACTGTAGTAGGTGAAAAAGGTTACAGTCTATCAGGTGGTCAAAAACAAAGAATTTCAATTGCAAGGGCCTTTCTTAAAAATGCACCCATACTTTTACTTGATGAGGCAACATCAAGTTTGGATACAGAGTCTGAACACCTTGTTCAGAATGCAATAAGTATTTTAATGAAAAATAGAACTACTCTTGTAATTGCTCATAGACTCAGTACGATTATAAATTCAGATCAAATAATTGTGTTGGACTCGGGTAATGTTGCCGAGGTTGGTACTCATGAAGAATTATTAAATAAAGATGGGGTTTATAAAAAGCTCTATGAGCGTGAATTTTAAAGTCTAATGATAAAATACATTGCTGGATTTAAACTTACCCAATTATTAGTATCCTTTCTGGGATCAATGTACGTATTATTTGTATATAAAACATCCACTATAAATCTAAAGAATCGAAAAAATATTGAGTCATTATTCAAAAAAAATGAGTCCTTTATTTATGCATTTTGGCATGATCAACTTTTAATGTGCCCACTTACATGGCAAAGTGAATTAGAAATAAAAGTATTAATTTCTAAACATAGAGACGGTGATATAATTGCTAAACTCATATCAAACCTTGGGTTTAAAGCTATTAGAGGTTCAACTCATAAAGCTGAAAAAACTAAGAATAAAGGGGGGCTTTTATCGGCGCGCCAAATGATAAGATCATTAAAAAAAGGCATCTCAATCGGTATTTCACCTGACGGACCGAAAGGACCACGCCATAAGGTTAGTGATGGTATTTTAAATATCTCTCGTCTCAGTAATTCGCCAATTCTTCCTGTTGGAATAGGTTTTAAAAAAAAATGGGTACTAAATACTTGGGATAAATTTATTATACCAAAACCATTTAACCAAATAACAATTATTTGGGGCGAACCACTTCCAGCTTTAAAAAATGAAAAAAATATTAATCAGATTAAGAGTAAATTAGAAAGTACAATGTATAGTTTAACTAAAAGAGCAAATAGAAACAATAAATAATGCTACCTTATTACATTTATAAGTTAATTACCAAATTCATAAGACCATTTATAGCTTTTTATATTCTTATTAGAATTTCAAAAGGTAAAGAAGATAGAGCACGAATAACAGAAAGATATGGAACAAGTGATATTGAGAGAAAAAAAGGTAAGGTTATATGGTTCCATGCTGCTAGTATTGGTGAGAGCTTATCAATATTACCTTTATTAAGTAAATTAAACTCTGATAAATCTATTGATCAAATAATTCTTACGACAGGCACTCTTACTTCAGCAAATATTCTCAAAAGTAAATTATCGAAAAAAATTATTCATCAATATATTCCATTTGATATTCCATCTTATGTAAATAAATTTCTTAATCACTGGAACCCATCTCTAGCTGTATTTGTCGAGTCAGAGATATGGCCTAACTTTTTAACTGAGTTAAAAAAAAGAAATATTAATTCTTTAATTGTTAACGGAAGAATGACTATTAAAAGTTTTAAGAGATGGTCAATGCTAAGTGGACTGTCAAAAAGACTTTTTTCTAATTTTTCTGCATGCTGTACACAAAATAGTGATAGTGCTTTTTTTTATGAAAAATTAGGCATTAAAAATACCATCAATACAGGCAATCTTAAATTTGCTTATAAACCTGATGAGATAATATCAGATGAATTAAAAAAACTAAGATCCCTCACAAAAAAACGTAAAATATTTCTTGCGGCTAGTACACATCCTGGAGAGGAAGAAATAATTAAAAATATTACACTTAATTTAAAAAAAACGGTTAAAGATCTTCTGACAATTATTGTGCCAAGACACGTAACTAGAAAATCGTTTTTTTCTTCATCTAAAGGACTTGGCTTATCAATCAGATCAAAGAAGCAAAAGATCAATGATCGAACGTATTTATATCTTGCTGATACTATTGGAGAATTAAATATATTTTACAGTTTAGCAAACATCGTTTTTATTGGTGGTAGTTTAGTGCCACATGGAGGACAAAATCCCATAGAAGCTGCTTATTTAGGTAAAAAAATATACCATGGCAAAAATATTGATAATTTCATAGATGTTTACGACGTTCTTAATCAATTAAAATTTACTCAACAGGTAGAAAATGAACGCCAGCTAGAACATTACGTTAAAGAAGCATTAGCTAAACCAAAATCTGTAAATAAGGATATTAATATAAATAGACTAAAAAAAGAGGGTGATGATACAGTAAGTAAAGTACTGAAAGTTATTTACCAATATTTATAATTGAACATGGAAAAAATAATATTGAATATATGGTATTCCAACAAAATTTTTTATAGATTGGTCTCCTACATACTTTTTCCAATATCTTTAATATACATTTTAATTTTTTATTTATTCAGAATATTTAAAACTGAGCTCAAAATTGGTGTTCCAATTTTATGTGTTGGTAATATAAATGTAGGTGGCACTGGAAAGACCTCAACTCTTTTAGAAATTGTTAAGTATTTAAAAAATAAAGAAAAAAATATTTGTGTATTATTAAAAGGATACGGTGGTAAAAAACATACATTTAAAAAAGTATCACCAAATGACTCTGCAACTTTAGTAGGCGATGAGGCAATGCTTTTTTCAAATCATGTACCCACTTATATTTCAACAAATCGAATGTTAGCTGTAAATAAAATTTTAAATGATATCAGCCCTGATTTTATTTTACTTGATGATGGTTTCCAAGATAAGTCTCTTTTTAAAGATAAAAATATTTTGATGGTTAATGGGGAGCGTGGTTTTGGAAACAGGTTATGTTTACCGGCTGGACCATTAAGAGAATTAATCAAGCCCGCATTAAAAAGAGCTCAATTTTTAATTATTGTTGGTGATGATAAAACAAAAATAAAAAGTATGTATAATGATATAAAAATTGATACTCTCACCGCTTCTATTGAACCATTATATATCGACAAAAATAAAAAATATTTGGCTTTTAGTGGTATTGGTAACAATCAAAGCTTCTTTGATACTCTCATCAATAATAGTTGTAATGTACCTAAAACAGTTGAATTTCCTGATCATCATTTTTTTACAGAAGATGAACTAGACCATCTCAAAAAAATGGCTTCAGATAATAACCTTTTCCTCATTACTACTGAAAAAGATTTTGTAAGAATTCCTGAAGAAAAAAGAAAAGGAATTGAATGTTTAAAAGTGAAGATAAAATTCTCCAACATAGACGAATTCATCCACAAAATGGTTAATTGATACGTATGAAGATTTTTATAAAAAAGTATATTAGATATCCATCTGAATTTATTCTATTTGCTATATTCTATTTTATATTCAAATTACTACCTCTTTCTGTAGCAAGAAAACTAGGTGTAAGCATAACAACAAGCTTAGGCCCCTTATTTTCTATTAACAAATTAGTTAAAAAAAATTTAAGAATTGCTTTTAAGGATCAAGATGAAAAATGGATTAAATCAACCGCAGAAAAAGTATGGGAAAATTTGGGGTATACGGTTGCTGAATATTCACATCTCAAAAAAATATTAAAAGATAAAATTAATGTAATTGAAAATGACCATTATAGAGAAGCCTTCTCAGGTAGCGAGAGATCAATTATCATATCAGCTCATAATTCAAATTGGGAAATACCAGGAATGTCGATAAGAAAGACAATGCATCGAACATCTGCGATTGTTAGAGAACCTAACAATCCTCTAATAAATTACGTTTTAAAGGATCTTAGAGATAAATATAGCCTTAGATGCTTGAGTAAAAATAGAATAGGTACAAAACAATTACTTAATAATTTTAAAAATGGTGAGTCAATTGCTCTGTTAGCTGACCTTCAATTATCGTCAGGTATTAATCTTAATTTCTTTGGAAAGAAAATGAAGTTTTCTTCTCTACCCGCTCAACTGGCCCTAAAATCTAGGTGTAAAATATTTCTAGGATGGCCAGTAAGAAAGAATGATGGAAAATATGAATTTGAAATTCATCAATCAATACATGCCAGTGATTATGAAGATACTTCAGATAACGTTAAGAAAATATCGGAGATAATTATTGCTTATTATGAAAGTATGATTAAGAAATACCCAGAACAATATTTCTGGTTTCATAATAGGTGGAAACTGGACTGATTTTTGTTTAATTTTCTAGTAGTAATAGTGGATCAACGTAAGTATTAAAAACCATCACACCCCAATGTAGATGTGGTCCTGTTGACCTGCCTGTTGATCCTACTTTGCCTATTATATCTTTTTTGCTAACTTTTTGGTTCACTGCAACATTTACTGAGGACAAATGGGCATAAATAGATTTTACTCCATGACCATGATCAATGATTATTGTGCCTCCGGTATAATATAAATCGCTCTCAGCATGAATAACTATTCCTTCATTACAAGACATTACTGGTGTTCCTTCATCAGCAGCAATATCAATACCCCTATGTGGGCTTTTTGCTTTACCATTAAGAATTCTTTGGCTGCCAAAAACTCCACTGATAATGCCAGTTGTTGGTTGAATAAATTCTTCCTTAAAATATGTCAAATCCATGTCTAATTTCTTCGCTTCTGTTATTACTTCATTTTCAGCAATAATTCGCTTTATGATATTATCATCAAGAGGCGTAACCATCTGTTCAGGTAAGCCATCAATTCTTTGAATATCATAATCTTTTTTTTCGATAGATATTTGGTGGATTAAGAAAATACCATCACTGTTGCTGTACGTAACATTTATTGGTTCTATCTGCTCTCGAGATATTGGGAAAACATAGTATCCATCATGACTGATTTTAATCGGCTCTCCATCAACAAAGATCTCATTTGCTTCATTATTTTGACCTATAACAAGACTTCCTTGTGGGAAACTTTTAGAAAGTTCAGATGAAAACGCACATACGTTAAAACAAAATAAAAGAAGAAAAACTCTATTTATTAAGACCATTAAGCTCTTTATATCTGTTAAGTGCAACTTCAGGAGATGCATAGACTTCTTGAAGCTCTACGTTCCAATACTTAAGATTTTCAAGTGTAATTTTTTCTCCCGTTATTGAACATTCCACAAAATCACCGGGTGTCTTAACTTGAAAATGACCATGATTAAGAACAATTTCAGCTTTTGTCCCAAAATTATTCATCTTTAATTTCCTTCACTTCAGCAGAAATTTTTGCAAAGCTTGTTTCAATAATTATCTTTGTATCGTTTTCTATATCTTTTTTAGATTTTATAACTCTATTTTTTAAGTTTTTTGTAACAGAGTATCCTCGATTTAAGACTGACTTATAGCTCATACTTTCTAATAACTTTTCATTATAATTAATTTGATTGCGCATATTTTCTAAAAATAAGTTTGTAGAACTATTTAATTTATCAAATTTTGAAATCAGTTTTTGTTGAAAATTATTTACTTGTTCCTCTAAAATACGATAGTTAAGTGACTGAGTAATTTCTTTAAATTCTGATAACAGGCTTTTTATAAATAGTTTCAAAGAGACTGGCAACTTATCACTTAGATTTTTAAATGAACTTAATTTATTTTCTAAATTACTATTAATTGTATCACGAAGGTCTTTTTGAAGGTCTTTTAAATTGATTAAAAGCTCATCTTTATTAGGTGTACACAACTCTGCTGCTGCAGTTGGAGTTGGCGCTCTGAGATCAGACACAAAATCAATAAGTGTTGTATCTGTTTCATGTCCAACAGCAGATAAAACAGGTATTTCACTGGCGAATACAGCTCTTACAACAATTTCCTCATTAAATGCCCAGAGATCTTCTATGCTCCCTCCACCTCGGGCTACAATAATTAAATCTGGAACTTTAAATTCGCTCCCTTTCAGAGAATTATTAAACCCGTTTAAAGCATCTGCTATTAAATGCGCGGCATCATCTCCTTGAACAGGAACTGGCCAAAGAATAACATCACACGGGAATCTATCTTCAAGTCTATGAATAATATCTTTTATAACTGCTCCTGTTGGTGAAGTAATAATACCAATTGTTTCAGGATACAATGGAAGAGGCTTTTTGTGATCTTGATCAAAAATACCTTCAGACATTAATTTTTTCTTTCTTTGTTCGAGCAATGCCATTAGTGCACCCTCTCCCGCTGGTACAATTGAGTCTATAATAATGGAATAGTCGGATCTTCCTGGGTATCTATCTGAATAACCAGTTGTAAGTCTCCCAGAGCAAATTACTTCAAGGCCTTCATCTGGCATAAAGCTTAATTTTGCAACAGTGCTTCTCCATGCAATCGCTTTTATAATTGCATTTTCATCTTTAAGGTTAAAATATACATGGCCCGATGCTGGCTTGCTTAAACCAGATACTTCTCCACGCACTTTGACATAGCCAAAGTTATCCTCAAGGGTCTCTTTAATTGAGGCTGAAATTTCAGTAACTGTATATTCTTTGATGTTCTCTCTTACCATTTAATTTAAATATTAATGTGCTAATATAACAAGAAAATCAAAAATATACTTTATGAAAATTTTAGTGATTGGCAGTGGGGCTCGTGAGCATGCGTTATGTTACTTAATATCTAAGAGCTCTCTGGTTTCATCTATTTATGCAATACCTGGAAACTACGGAATAAGCCAACTTGCTGAATGTGAACAAATTGATCAAACAGATTTTGAGAAAATATACGACTTCTGTAAAATTAAAATGATAGAATTAGTCATTGTCGGCCCTGAAGTGCCATTGGTTGAAGGGATTGTTGATTTTTTTAGAGAGACAGAAATAAAAATCTTTGGACCAGATAAGTATGCATCGCAGTTAGAAGGATCCAAAGGTTTTATGAAAGATCTTTGTAAACAAAATAGGATACCAACAGCTGACTATGCTCGATTTAATAATAAAGAAGAAGCTATAAACTATTTAAATGCACAGCCTTTACCTATTGTAATTAAAGCTGATGGTCTAGCAGCTGGGAAAGGCGTTACTGTTGCGGACACAAAGGGAATGGCAGAACAAGCAATAAATGACATTTTTGACGAGAAGTTTGGGGCAAATATGGATGTAGTTATTGAAGAATTTATGGATGGTGAAGAAGCGAGTTATTTTGTTTGTTGTGATGGTGAGGATTTTGTTTCATTAGAAAGTGCTCAAGATCACAAAAGAATAGGTGAAGATGATACAGGGCCAAACACTGGAGGAATGGGGGCATATTCACCTGCGCCAATTTTTACACCTAAAATAAAAGAACAAGTAGACAGGGAAATTATTACACCCACTCTAAAAGCTCTTAAAAAAAATGGACATCCTTATAAAGGTATTCTCTATGCTGGATTAATGATTAAAGATGGTTATGCCCGATTGGTTGAATATAATATTAGATTTGGTGATCCAGAGTGTCAGGTGTTAATGCTAAGAATGAAAAATGATTTAATTAGATTAATTCTAAATTGCTTGGAAGGCAGTCTAAGTAAAACTAAATTGGAATGGGAAGATGATAATAGTGCTACAGTGGTTGTGGCAGCAAAAGGTTATCCAGGCGACTATAAAAAAAATACAAAAATTATTGGCTATGAAAATTTCGAGAGTAATGATCTATTTCAAGTATTCCATGCAGGAACAAAACATGATGGAAATAACCTTCTAGCGAACGGAGGTAGAGTTCTTTCCGTAACAGCAAAAAATAAAAATCTAAGAGATGCTCTAAATATGATTTATGCTTACATCGGTCAGCTGGATTGGCCAGATGGTTATTACAGAAGAGATATAGGAAAAAAAGCAATTAAATGACTACTCGTGACGAAATATTTTCTGGCACTAAGGAGGTTGATGAAAAGTTAGTTTTTAATAGTGGTAATCTCAATGATTACTTAAAAAAAGTAATTGGAAGTGAGTTTGATATTCTAAGTATAAAGCAATTTAAAGGGGGGCAATCCAATCCTACTTATTTGATTGAGGATAAAACAAAAAACTATGTGTTAAGGCGTAAACCTCCTGGTAAATTACTAAAATCTGCACATGCCGTAGATAGAGAATATAAAGTCATCACTGCACTTGGCAAGACTGATGTGCCAGTTCCTGAAACTTATTGTTTCTGTGAAGATGAAAACGTCATTGGAACACAATTTTTTTTAATGGATCATGTTGATGGAAACATATACTGGGAACTTTTATTGCCAGACTCAGATAACAATCAACGCCGTGAAATTTACTTATCTATGAATGATACGATTGCAAAACTTCATAACGTTGATTTTCAAAAAATTGGGCTAAGTGATTATGGAAAACACGAAAATTACATGGCAAGACAAATTCATCGTTGGACCAAACAGTATAAAGACTCTGAAACACAAAAAATCAATGAAATGGATAATTTAATAGAATGGTTGCCAATAAATATTCCTGAAGATAATGAAACTACAATTGTACATGGAGACTTTCGTCTTGATAATATGATATTTGATAAACAAAATAATAAAGTTATGGCTATACTGGATTGGGAGCTATCTACACTCGGTAATCCTATAGCAGATTTTACTTATCACATGATGTCATGGCGACTGCCTGCTGCAGCGAAGGGTCTCGGAATGATGGGATCAAACTTAGAAGAGCTTAATATTCCCTCTGAACATGAGTACGCTGAAATGTATTACAAAAAAACAGGCAGAAGTAAAATTGAAAACTGGGATTTTTATATGGCATATAACATTTTCCGCCTGGCTGGAATTGCGCAAGGAATTGTTGGTAGAGTAAGAGATGGAACAGCCTCAAGTTCAGAAGCTAAAAACTATGAGAGCTTTGTTCCAATATTAGGAAAATTAGGATGGAGTATTGTGGAAGAGGCAGCAAAATAATTAATATGACAGAGCTGGATATAAATTTTGTAAGAGAACAATTCCCTGTTTTTCAAAACCCTAAAACTTCAAAGTTTGCATTTTTTGAGAATGCTGGTGGCACATACGTGCCAAAACAGGTTATTGAAAAGTTAAATGATTTTATGACGACTAAAAAAGTACAGCCGTATGGCGACTTTGGTCCGTCGATTGAAGCAGGTAACGAAATGGATAATAGCATAAGCAAAATTGCTGAACTTCTAAATATCAATAATGATGAATTTATGATTGGACCATCTACAACCATGAATATGTTTTTACTATCTAATGCTGTGAGATCGTGGCTTAACGATGGGGATGAAATCATAGTCACAAATCAAGATCATGAAGCAAATATTGGTGCATGGAGAAAATTATCAGAACACGGTATCAAAATAAATGAATGGAAGTTTAACCCTGACTCTGCTGAACTAGAATTGGATGAATTAAAAAATCTCATAACAGAAAAAACTAAATTTATCTGTGTCTGTCACACATCTAATGTTGTTGCTTCAATTAATAATCTAAAAGATATCATTACATTGGCGCATCAGAATAATATCAAAGTTGTTGGAGACGGTGTAGCTTACATGGCACATGATATTGCGGATTTAAAAGATCTCGATATAGATTTCTATGGTTTTAGCCTATACAAAACTTATGGACCACATTTAGCACTGTTATATGGTAAGAGAGATTTATTACTTGAAACAAAAAATCTGAATCATGAATTCTTGGAAGGAAGTGTACCATATACACTTAATCCAGGTGGTCCTAATCATGAGGAACTTGGATGTTTATCTGGTATAACTGATTACTACGAAACTTTATATGATCATCATTTTGGCGAAAATAATTTAGATCTTCATCGCAAAGGTAAAAAAGTTTTTGAATTGGTATCCAAACATGAAGAGGTATTAATGAAAGAACTCATTGAATTCCTCAAAATAAAAAAAAATATAAGAATGATTGGCAAACAAACACATGCTAGATGTGATCGTATGCCAACTGTATCATTCACTGTTAAAGATAAAAGCTCATTGCATGTAGCCCAGGAGGCTGGAAGAAATAATATTGGCATTAGAAATGGTGAATTTTATGCCTGGAGATGTTTGCAGGGTTTGGGCATTGAGCCAAATGATGGGGTAGTTAGAGTTTCTATGGTTCATTACAATAGCATAGAAGAGGTAAGAAAATTAATAGAGTTTTTGGACAAAACTATTTAGAATTTTTTATATTTTTTTCTCGCTCTTTCCTTTGTCTTATTGACTCTTTCATCGAAATATCTTCCAGATTGTGGTACTCATCCCAATAGCGATCAAATTCGTGTGACTTAACGTATCTTCCGTAATTATCTTTCTGGTAGGTTTTCTTCTTTTTTATCAAAATTATAAGTATTTTTTTAATTCATTTCTTGCAATAGAAAGTCTATGCACTTCGTCTGGCCCATCCGCTAGTCGCAGAGTTCTCATTCCTGCGTAAGCTTGTGCTAGGTGTGGGTCTGTTGTTACTCCAGCTCCTCCAAACGCTTGAATTGCGTCATCAATAATTTTTAATGCCATATTTGGTGCAGCTACTTTAATCATGGCTATTTCATTTTTTGCAACTTTGTTTCCTACTTCATCCATCATAGTTGCGGCCTTTAATGTTAGTAGTCTAGTCATCTCAATATTAATTCTAGCATCAGCAATTCTCTCTTGCCAAACAGAGTGCCTTACCACTTCTTTGCCAAAAGCCTTTCTGCTCATTAGTCTTTTACACATTGCTTCAAGTGCAACTTCAGCAAGGCCAATAGTTCTCATACAATGGTGAATTCGTCCAGGTCCCAACCTACCCTGTGCAATTTCAAATCCTCTGCCTTCGCCTAAAAGCATATTTTCTGGAGGAACTTTGACGTCTTTAAATTCAACCTCAGCATGTCCATGAGGGGCGTCGTCAAAACCAAAAACAGGCAAATGTCTCTTTATTTTGATACCCGGTGTGTCCTTATCAACCAGTATCATGGATTGTTGCTTATGTCTGTCAGGATTATCTGGGTCTGTTTTTCCCATGAAGATAAAAAATTGGCACCTTGGATCCATTGCACCAGAAGTCCACCATTTTGTTCCATTAAGGACATATTGATTTCCTTCTTTTTTTATTTCACTTTCAATATTTGTTGCGTCTGATGAAGCGACTGCAGGCTCTGTCATGGCAAAAGCAGAGCGTATTTCACCTTCTAATAATGGCTTTAAGTACTTTTCTTTTTGTTCATCTGTTCCATATCGAACTAAAACTTCCATATTACCGGTATCAGGAGCAGAACAATTGAAAACTTCCGCAGACCACATTGCTCTCCCCATGATTTCACACATTGGTGCATACTCTGCGTTTGTAAGGCCATGCCCATAGTCACTTTCAGGTAAAAATAAATTCCAAAGGTCTTCTTTTTTTGCTTCCTTTTTAAGATCTTCAATCACCGGCACCACCTGCCATCTGTCAGCTCCAAAATTTTCGATCTGACTATGATATGTTTCGTTGTTTGGATAAACGTGCTTATCCATAAAATTATTCAATCTATCCGTAGTTTCTTTTGCTTTTGGCGATATATTCATTATCTTTTACCTTTAAAAAAATTATTTATTAAGTTTTCACAGTCAGTTTTTGAAATATTATCATAAATTTCTGGCAAATGATTGCAATTTTTTGATATAAAAAAATTTAAGTTACCATTTATCGAGCCATATTTTAAATCATCTGCACCATAATACAACCTCTTAAGCTTAGCTTTTGATATAGCGCTGGCACACATAATACATGGCTCTAAAGTCACGTAAATATTACAATCAACCAATCTATCAGAGTTAATCATTTCACACGCCTCTCTTATGGCGTTTAGTTCAGCATGACCTACCGGGTCTTTTCTGCTAACCACTGAATTATGAGACCGGGCTAAAACTTTATCTTCCTTATTAGTGATAACGCATCCAATTGGTATTTCTCCAATTTTTAAGCCTTTTTTTGCCTCCTCAATTGCCATTGCCATGAATTTATTTTGTGTCATAAATATTTAATTAATATAAGCAATCCTAATTCATGCCTACTTTGAGACAACAAAAATTAGTAAGAATTAATAAATTATTAGCACAGTCAACTAACTTTTCGAGAAGAGAAATAGATAAACTCATCGATGAGCAAAGAGTTGTTGTTGATAACGAATTGGTGACAAAACAAGGAGTTCAAATAAGTATCAACAGTATTGTAAAAATAGACAATAAACCTATTAACCTAAAATCTGATCAGCAATTAAATGATATATATATTTTCAACAAACCAAGAGGATGCTTGGTAACGAAATCAGATCCAAAAAATCGCAAAACTATTTATGAATATATACCTAAAAAAAATCATAATTTAATTTCAATTGGACGACTTGATTACAACTCAGAGGGGCTATTACTATTGACTAACAGCGGTAGCTTCAAAAGAAAGATGGAATTACCCAAAAATAATTTTGAAAGGGTTTATAAGGTAAAAATACAAGGCTTTATTGATAATAAATTTATTAATACCCTATTAAGGGGTTATACGTATAAAAAAGTAAAATATAAACCTATAAAAGCATCATTCATTAGCAAAACAAATACTTACTCATGGATAAGAATGACACTTACTGAAGGTAAAAATAAAGAAATTAGAAATATTTTTGATTCTTTGAATATTACAGTCACAAGATTAATTAGAATAACTTATGGGGAATTTAAGCTTGGAAGTTTGAAAAAAGGGGAAATAAAAAAAGTTACTTAAAATGAGAATTATTAGCGGAGAAAGAAAAGGTCATTCAATATTTAGCTTTAAAAGTAAAGATGTAAGACCACTTTCAGACAAAAATAGGGAAACTATTTTTAATCTTTTAACGCATGGAAAAGAATTGGTAAAAATTAACTTTAGTCTTGAAGAAGCAAAAGTAATTGATCTTTTCGCTGGCACTGGTTCATTTAGCTTTGAAGCTTTGTCACGTGGTGCTAAACACGCAACCATGGTAGAGAACAATCAACAAATGATAGATATAATTTATAAAAGCGCAAACAAGCTGGGGTATTTGGAAAAGATAGCTGTTATATCTGAAAATGCTTGTTCATTTGAAGAGTATTCTGAAGCTACAAAGTTTAATCTTGCTTATATAGATCCACCGTATGGAAAAAATCTTGGACTCAGAGCAATTAAAAATATTATCAAAAAAAATTTATTAGATAAAGAGAGTATAATCATCTTAGAGGAAGAAAAAAAATCTAAACATTTTGAACTTTCAGAAATAGTACTTTTACGTGAAAAAGAACTAGGTAATTCAAAATTTAGTTTTTTTAAATTAGTTTAAATAACCTTTTTGAAGTTCAACTGCATCTTGAGTAAAAGGGTCAACTTCTAATAATTCAGCAAGATAGATAACTCTTAACATTTCTGATCCAAAAAAATGGCCGATCTTACTCATATCTTTATCTTTAAAAATATATTTATTAGTATTCTCATTTATCTTTGATAACGATTTACTCATGGCATCAAGATGATTTGAAAGTGTGATATTAATCAAATTCATTTTTGAGTATTCCATACCCATAATTTCAAAAAAAATATTTTTGGGTCCATCTAGATATAGCTGTAAAAGACTGTGCTGGTCTTTTGGCATTTCAGATACTACAGGTAAAACACCTTTGGCCATTTTTCCTAATGACTCCGCATATAATTGTTTTCGCCAATTACCAATTTCAATAAGCTCATCACCATAAATCAAATAAGCAAATATATTCTTTCCATTTTTTATTCTTTTAAAATCTTCCTCAGCCATATTCTTTATTTGGTCTTTATCTTCTAATGCTTTTCTTCCTCCATTTAAAAACTCATTGCACAGATCTTTATTAAAGTAAAAACTGGGGATAAGGCTATTATTACTAAAAATTGAAAATCTGCCTCCAATTTCGTTGCTTAGTTCAATAGTTTTTATTGATTTTTGTATAGACAAGTCTCTTAGTGGAGAAGACACATTTTCTGTAAACGAATAGAAATTTTTTGAAAAATCAATATTTCCATCTAGTTTTTTGATCATGTATTCAAAGATGGTTAACGTTTCTGATGTTTGTCCAGATTTTGATATGAAAATGAAACCAGTCTCATCTAGTTGAGTATTGTTTAACAATTCATTAATCTTAACAGAATTTAAATGATCAACATATTGAACACGTTTTTCATTTAAAAAATGATTAATTGCTTTTGATCCCTGAGAAGAGCCACCGATACCGACTACTAAAATTTTATTAAAGCTTTGATCCAGTATCCCTAACGATTCGGAATATAAGTTTTCAAGCTTATCAAAATCAAGAAATGGATAATTCATCATCGCACTTCCTGACCAGCTGTTACGGTTGCTTGATCTATTTGTCTTTCAAACTCTCTCAATCTTTTATAAACACTTGCAAGTTCAATAATTGTTGGCCAGGCTTTAAGAAGATATTGCATTGACCCCTCAACTCTACCAAATGCCCTGATTATTTGCTGCATTACACCAAGAGTAACTACCCCAGCAACAATTGCAGGGGCTAAAAATACATAAGCTGATAAAACATTTGCCTGTAAAAATGCAATACGACCAATATCGAAATATAGATATCTTATATAACTTAAAAAATGTATTTGCCTTACATCATCAAATAATTCCTCAAGGGTTTTTGGTCTTACTGTTTCATCATCTTCAGCAATTACTAACATTTTTCTGTATGCCGCTTCTTGTTTTTGTAAATCGTATTCAATACCAACAAGCCTTAAAATTAAACCAAGTCCAATTAAAAATAATGTTCCTCCTATAGACCATAATAATGCACCAACGACTAGACCATACTCCCATTCACCAAAGAAAAATATTGGAATTCCAATACTCAAGCCAAACAGTATTGGCATAAATTCTACCAGGATCATTAAAGCTTCAATCAAACTTGTACCAAGAGACTCCATAATTCTTGAAAACTTTATGGTATCCTCTTGAACTCTTTGTGACGCGCCCTCAATCTTACGCGCCTTATCATAGACAGAATGATACCACTCAACCATGGCAGTTCTCCATCTAAATAAAAAGTGATTAGTAAAATAACTTACAAGGACTGCAACTGCTACATACATTCCCGCTAGTGTTATAAAGGATAATAAACTTGCCCAATATTCTTCAATTGTAATGGCGTTAGGAGCAGACAATGCTTCCTGTATCATGTCGTAAAACTCACCAAACCATTCATTAATTTTTACATCAATTTGAACCTGAACCCACAGAGATGATAAGATAATAGCTGAACCGATGTATGCCCATAAAAACCATTTAGGATCTCTAAAAAACTTAAACATTTATAGAATAATTAATTTGAATATGAGTTAAGTAAGTCATCCACCCTGTTAAGAAGATCATTCAAATCTTCGTTTTCATCAAAACTAGGAGCATCATCATACATTGTTTCATCAATTATTTCGGGTTTAAGCTGATCTTCTTCAGGAAGTGTTGTAATTTCATCTGTGTTTGATATTCCTTCCAAAAACTCTTCCTCGCTTAAACCAATATTATCAGTTGTATCTAAAATGCTATCGTCATTTGTTACAACGTCTAATTCATTGCTTTCAACAAGTGGATCTTCAATTACGTCATTAATAGGATCCTCAGGTAAAGTCGAATTATTTATATTTTGATCCTCGTTTCCAAAATTATTATCAATAAATTCGTCTAAGGATGATGTATCGGCATTACTAGGCACGCTGGTGGATGAGTCTTGTGTAATGATGTCTTGAATATCTTCGGCTGACTCACCTGTAGGCGCGGCCTCCTCTACTTCCTCTTCACCAACAACTGGTGGGGTTAGTTCAAAATCAGGAGGTATCTCTAGTGCTTTTTGCTTTAATGATGTGTAATCTCTGACTGTATTATTAGTACAAGCAGCAAAAATTAATAAAAAAAATATAATTAAATAATTACGTATCATTTTTAACGGTCTTATCATTTTCTTTTTTTGAGAACAACTCAAGTAAAATAATCAAAATACAGCCAAGCGTGATACTTATATCAGCTATATTGAATACATACCAATGATAATTGTTATAATGTAAATCTATAAAGTCTAATACGGCAGAATATTGATATCTGTCGAGCAAGTTACCCAACGCTCCTCCTATAATTAAACTAAATCCATAATAATAAATTTTTTTATTAATACTTATTGCATAAAAAAATACTGCTATAGCAATTATGGCCATAACAAACATAAAAATATAATTAACCATCGAAATTTCATTTTGAAATATTCCAAATGCAAAGCCCTTATTCCATATCAAGTGAAAATTAAGATATTTATTTATTGATGTTAAATATTGTGAACTGAGATTTGATACATCAATGTTATAAACATTGATTACATAAAACTTTGAGAGTTGATCAGCTGCAAAAATAACTAGTATTAAAAATATAAATCTTCCAATGGTTTGTATCATTTACTAAGCACTTCTTGACATCTATCGCAAACGTTACCTTTTAAATTAGAAAAATATTTCCAACAGCGCTCACATTTTTCACCATCGGTTTTACTTACATGCACTCCGATGTCTTTATCTAGTTCAGATATAAAGCTGTCACTTGAGGGCTTTTCATTTACAATTTCTAATTCACTAATAATTGAAATATTTTCTAATACTTTTTGGTCAATCTTTTCGATTTCATCTTTTGATATGTAAAGTTTAACAGAGGCTTCAAGGCTGGATCCAAGAACTTTTTCTTTTCTCTTCACTTCGATTGCTCCGTTAATGACCTTTCTTAATTTTTTATACACTGCCCATTTAGTTGATAAATTTTTATTTATTAAAGTATCATTTAATTTTGGAAAATCTTTTTCATGTATGCTGTTTTCAAATCCAAATCGACTTTGCCAGGCTTCTTCAGTGGTAAAACAAAGTATTGGTGCAAGCAAACTTAATAAGTCGTGAAATAAAATATCTAGAACAGTGCGAGTAGATTTTCTTACTTTGTTATTTTTTGAATCACAATAAAGAGTATCTTTTCTTACATCAAAATAGAAAGATGATAAGTCGTTTGTACAAAAATTAAATATCGCAGAAAAAACTTTTTGATACTCAAATATTTTATAGTTTGAGATAACTTCTTTTTTTAAACTCTCTAATTCTGATAAAATATATAAATCTAATTCATCAAGTTCATCCACAGATACTTTCTCGTCTTGGTCAAAATCTGATAAATTACCTAAAATAAAACGAAGTGTATTGCGAAGTCTTCTATAGCTATCAATGTTGCTTTTTATGATTTCAGGCCCGATCTTTAAATCCTCAGAGTAATCACTGCTTGCTACCCAGAGCCTTAGTATGTCAGCACCTGACTTTTCAATGACCTCTGCTGGCGATACTGTATTGGATGATGATTTACTCATCTTTAAGCCATCTTCATGAAGTATAAATCCATGAGTTAAAACAGACTCATAAGGCGCAACTCCTCTTGTTCCACAAGATTCTAAAAGTGATGAATGAAACCAACCTCTGTGTTGATCTGTTCCTTCAAGATAAATAGATGCTGGCCAGATTTGATCATTTTTTCCATCTAAAACAAATGCATGTGTACAGCCTGAGTCAAACCATACATCTAAAATATCATTAACTTTTTTATATTCTTCCGGATTATAATTTGAACCTAATAATTCTTCTTTTGAATATTTAAACCAAGCATCTGACCCTTCATTTTCATAAAGTTTAATAATTTTTTCATTTATTTCTTTATCAACCAGCGGCTTTCCTGTTTTAATATTGTAAAAGATAGATAAAGGTACGCCCCATGCCCGTTGTCTTGATACTACCCAATCAGGTCTTTCTTCAATCATTGAATAAATTCTATTTTTTCCCTGTTTTGGATACCATTTAACCTTTTCAATTTCGTTCAACGCTTTTTCTCTCAATTGATTTTTTTCCATACTGATGAACCATTGTGGAGTATTTCTAAAGATGACAGGAGCTTTTGATCTCCATGAATGAGGATAGCTATGACGCAATGAACCCTTACCTGCTAAATTTTCATGCTTTTTTAGCTCAATGATAACTGCTACATTTGCATCGGCATCTGATCCATCTTCATTAAAAATCTTTTTACCATTAAATAAGGGTACGTGGGAAAAGTATTCACCATTTTCATCTACTGTATCAGGTACTTCGATACCATTTGTAATACCCAAATTATAGTCATCAGCTCCATGGCCTGGTGCTATATGAACAAAACCCGTGCCTTGCTCCAAAGTAACAAAATCAGCATCAAAAATTCTTACCTCAAAATCATAACCAGATTTTTTAAAAGGGTGATTACAAATAATTTTGTCTAAGTTTTTTACTTCTGATATTTTTTTTAATTCTCTAATTTTGCATTGAACTTTTACATTATCTAAAAGTTCATCTGCAATTATAATTTTATCTCCAACTTGTAAAGTACTGTGTTCTTCTAAACTTACTACTTCAAACATTGAATACGTTATTGATTTACTGTAAGCAATTGCTCTGTTTCCTGGAATTGTCCATGGAGTTGTAGTCCATATAATTACGGATGCATCTTGACAATTTGCATCTGAACTCTCTTTTACTGGGAACTTCACGCAGATAGTTGTTGATTTATGTTCTTTATATTCAATCTCAGCTTCAGCTAATGCAGTCTTTTCAACAGTTGACCACATAACAGGCTTTGACCCACGATATAAACTTTCGTTCTCAAGAAACTTAAAAAATTCTCTTACAATTATAGACTCTGCCTCATATGACATTGTAGTATAGGGAGAGTACCAATCTCCATTTATTCCTAAGCGAATAAATTCTTCTCTTTGTATATCAATCCATTTTTCAGCAAATTCTCTGCATTCTTTTCTAAATTTTATAATATCGACATCATCTTTATTCTTTCCCTGTTCTCTATATTGTTCTTCTATTTTCCACTCAATTGGCAAGCCATGACAATCCCAGCCAGGAATGTAAGAACTATCATTTCCAAGCATTTGTTGTGATCTTATAACAAAGTCTTTTAGTATTTTATTCAGGGCGTGCCCCATGTGTAAATGGCCGTTAGCGTAAGGAGGGCCATCATGTAATACGAATTTTTTTCTACTTTTTGATTTTTCCCTTAATTTTTTATAAATATTATCCTTTGACCATCCATCTAGAATTTTTGGCTCTTGCTCAGGCAGGCCAGCACGCATAGCAAAAGATGTCTTTGGTAAAAATAGAGTTTCACTAAAGTCTATTTTATCATTTGTAGTGTTCATTTTGCTTAATTTAGAATTTTCTGTGCTTTAGATATATCTGATTTTAGTTGTTTTTTTAAGGCCTCTACTCCTGAAAATTTCTTTTCATGCCTTATAAATTCAACAAAGTCGACTTTTAGCAAAGAATTATAAATATTCAATTTAAATCTAAATAGATGAACTTCTAAAATTTCAGTGTTCTTATGAAATGTTGGTCTGATACCAAAATTCGCAATTCCTTTCAGAGTTCTTTTCTTTGAATTTTTAAGGAATGAGGCTTCAATAGCATATACTCCATATTTTGGTGCCACGTATTCATTTATATTTAGATTAGCAGTTGGAACACCAATTTTTCGGCCTCGTTGATCTCCTTTTATAACTTTTGACGTTATACTAAAATTGTTTCCCAAAAAATTTTTTGCCAATTTTACATTACCGTTTGAAATAAGTTTTCTAATATTTGTAGACGAATATATTTTCATCTTTGTTTTATTAAAAAGATGATTTGGTGTTTTTAATAATTTCACTGGGTTTACGTAAAATTGATTTTCTTTACCAAAATTAAGAAGAAACTTATAGTCGCCTGATCGTTTATTACCAAATTTAAAATTTTTACCAACTAAAATATATTTCATTGATATTCCTCTAAGTAATATTTTTTTACAAAAGTCATTAGGTGTCATAGAGGATATTCTTTTATTAAATTTTATTATTATTGCATAATCGATACCGTAAGATTTTAAGATTTCGAGACGTTCGTTCAACTCTGTTAATAAGAAACTTTTAATATTTTTGTTAAAATATTTCCGTGGATGCGGATCAAAAAGTAACACACCTATTTTTGTTTTTTGTTTATTTGCAATTTTTTTTGCTGAATTAATTATTGATTGGTGCCCTTTATGAACTCCATCAAGATTTCCAATAATTAATACAGAATTCTTTGTATAATTTAATGATCTTCTATTTAAACTTTTAAAAACTTTCATTTTTTAATTAATTTAAAATTTCAGTATACATTAGAGTTTTGCAAGTTTCAGGTAAATTAGCTTTTGATATTCTTACTAAATCGTCATCATTTGCAATTTCAGTTTTATGAATACCATTTTTTATAAATAAAAAATCTAAATCCGAGTTGTGTGCCCCTAAGCAATCTGTTTTAAGGCTATCGCCTATAGCTAATATTTCTTTTTTATTTGTTGTATCTTTAGACAATAAATCAGTCATTACAAAATCATATATTTCTGGATAAGGTTTTCCGTAGTAAGTTACTTTACCTCCTAGTTTTTCGTAATATTTTCCAAGAGCGCCTGCACAATATATGCGAGCCTGACCTCGGTAGACTATTTCATCTGGATTAACACATACTATTTCTAAATTTTGTTTAAGAAAATCCTCAAAAATATTTTTATAGTCTTCTGGGTGTTCATCGTTGTCATTATATAAGCCTGTACAGACAACAAATTCTGAGGACTCTATGTCATTAGTTTTTTCGATATTAATATTTTCTAACAAATCATAATCTTTTTCTGGTCCCAAATGATAATATGATTGTCCATGAACTTTAGAATTTATGTACTGCGTGCCTGTATCGCCTGAAGTATAAATTTTTTTAAATAATTCAGGATTGAGATTAAGTTTATTTATTAATCCATTTCTTACTACTGCTTCAGGTCTCGGGGCATTAGAAATCAAATAAACATCAATATTATTTTCCTTCATTGCCTCAAGATAGGATTTTGCATTAGAGAATACTTCAACACCATTATGAATAACGCCCCAAAGATCACAAAGTATGATTCTATAAGAAAGTGAAAATTCAGTAGCACTTACGATTTTTTTAATTTCCATAATTATATTGAAATTATCCTATAAATTTATAATCTTCTTATAAATTATTATGATATTTTATTAAATGACACTTTTTAACCTAAAAGGTAAAAATGCTATAATCACAGGATCTTCGAGAGGAATAGGCAAAGCTATAGCCTACAGAATGGCAGAGCATGGTGCAAAAGTCATTATCACAAGTCGAAAGCTTGATGCATGTGAAGCAGTCGCTAAAGAGATAAATGATACATTTGGAGAGGGACATGCAACGGCAATTTCATGTAATATTTCGGACAAAGAGCAATTAAAAAATCTTTACAAAAAATCGTTAGACTTCTGTGGCAATATTTCCACTCTTGTATGTAATGCTGCAATCAATCCATATTTTGGACCATCAAATAATATACCTGACGAGGCGTTTGAAAAAATAATGAAGTCAAACGTGCAAAGTAATTTTTGGCTCTGTAATGAGGTACTCCCAGATATGATCAAAATGAAAAATGGTTCAATTATAATTATTTCCTCGATCGCAGGTTTGCGCGGCAACAGCATGTTGGGTGCTTATGCTATATCAAAAGCTGCGGATTCCCAGTTGGCAAGAAATATATCAGTGGAATATGGAAGAGATAATATTCGTGCAAATTGTATCTCACCCGGTTTAATAAAAACTGATTTTGCCAGAGCTTTATGGGAGAACGAGAGTATTTTAAAATCTATGACTGCCAAAGCAGCTTTAAAAAGGATAGGAATGCCTGACGAAATTGCAGGCGCTGCAGTATATTTGGCTTCTGAAGCTGGATCTTTTATGACTGGTCAAAACATCGTAATTGATGGCGGTGAATCAGAACAATAGCAAATTATTGAAAATACTCGTTTTTTTAATAATTCCAAAATTTTTTCCACCCCTTGACACACTTGCCCTAGATCACTATATGCCTAGGTAATTAAGCTTTGTGCAAACATATTTAGGAGATTAAGACATGAATTTTAGACCTTTACACGATCGTGTACTCGTTAGAAGACTGGATACTGAAGAGAAAACGGCAGGCGGTATTATCATACCAGACACTGCTCAGGAAAAACCTCAAGAAGGCCAAATTGTAGCCGTCGGAAATGGAACTAAAAGTGAAGATGGTAAAGTAACACCGCTTGATCTAATGGTTGGCGATATCGTTCTTTTTGGTAAGTGGTCTGGAACAGAAGTAAAGGTTGATGGTGAAGAACTCTGTATTATGAAAGAGTCAGACATCATGGGCGTTATAGATACAAAATCTAAATCAAAAAAGAAAAAATAAATATTAACTAAGGAGAAAAAAAATGGCGGGTAAAGATATTCATTTTGGCACAGAGGCTAGAAATAAAATGCTCAAAGGTGTCAATGTATTAGCAGATGCAGTGGCTGTTACTTTAGGCCCAAAAGGTAGAAACGTAGTTATGGACAAATCTTTTGGTGCACCAAAAAGTACAAAGGACGGTGTTTCTGTTGCTAAAGAAGTTGAGCTCAAAGACAAATTTGAAAATATGGGTGCTCAAATGGTACGAGAAGCTGCAAGCAAAACCAATGATGTTGCAGGTGATGGTACGACAACAGCAACCGTACTTACAAGAGCGATTGTTACTGAAGGTTTAAAATTTGTTGCTGCTGGTATGAATCCTATGGATTTAAGAAGAGGTGTTGATTCTGCAATTGAAGCTGCAAGCGATGCAATTAAAGACTCTTCTAAAAAAGTTAAAACAAGCGCGGAAGTTGCTCAGGTCGGCTCTATTTCAGCAAATGGCGAAGCAGAGGTCGGAGATATGATTGCTAAAGCAATGGACAAAGTTGGTAACGAAGGCGTCATTACTGTTGAAGAAGCAAAAGGTTTAGAAACTGAATTAGATGTCGTTGAAGGTATGCAATTTGATAGAGGTTATCTATCTCCATACTTTGTAACTAACGCGGAAAAAATGACCGCTGATTTAGAAAATGCATATATTCTTTTGCATGAGAAAAAACTAACAAATTTACAGCCAATGCTTCCTCTTCTAGAAGCGGTAGTGCAAGCAGGAAGACCACTTTTAATTATTGCAGAGGATGTAGAGGGCGAAGCTCTAGCTACTTTAGTTGTTAATAAATTAAGAGGCGGCTTGAAGATTGCTGCTGTGAAAGCGCCTGGTTTCGGTGATAGAAGAAAAGCAATGATGGAAGACATTTCAATTTTAACTGGCGGTCAAGTCATCTCCGAAGACCTTGGAATTAAATTAGAAAATGTAACTGTTAATGATCTTGGCACTGCAAAAAGAATTAGCATTGACAAGGAAAATACAACAATTGTTAACGGTGCTGGTACAAAAGCTGACATTCAAGGCAGATGTTCTCAGATCAGAAAACAAATTGAAGAGACTACTTCTGATTATGACAGAGAAAAACTTCAAGAGCGTCTAGCTAAACTTGCTGGCGGTGTAGCTGTCATCAAAGTTGGCGGTGCAACCGAGGTTGAAGTTAAAGAGAGAAAAGACAGAGTAGACGATGCATTAAATGCAACCAGAGCTGCTGTTGAAGAAGGTATCGTAGCCGGTGGTGGACTTGCATTGATAAAAGCTGCAAGTGCTCTTGATAAAGTTAAAACAGCAAATGCCGACCAAAAAGCAGGCGTTGATATTGTGCGTCGTGCTTTAGAAACACCAATTAGAACTATTGCAAATAACGCTGGTGTTGATGGTTCGGTAATTGTTGGAAAAATTAAGGAAGGTAAATCTGCTTCAGAAGGTTATGATGCGCAAACCGATAAGTTTGTGGACATGTTTAAAGCAGGAATTATCGACCCTACTAAAGTTGTAAGAACTAGCTTACAAAATGCAGCATCGATAGCTGGTGTTTTAATCACTACCGAAGCAATGGTAGCTGATGCACCTGAAGATAAAGCTGCAGCGGCTCCTGCAATGCCTGACATGGGTGGAATGGGTGGCATGGGCGGCATGATGTAAGTTGAGCTCATTAAAGCTAATCTAAAAAAACCCGGCCTAGCCGGGTTTTTTTATGAAATCCTATCTATAAAATAATTGAGTGTATTTTCTAAATTTTTATTCCACTCAGCTACATTTGAAGTAAAAATGTTTGCAGACGACTCTAGTATAAGTCCATCATCAAGTACTCTTAGATTATTAGCTCTTAATGTTTCTCCTGATGATGTGATGTCAGTAATTATTTCTGCAAAGCCATTGAATGGAGCGCTCTCGGTTGATCCATCACTTTCTACAGTCCTATAATCAACAACCCCACAATTTGAAAAATATTCATTTGTTAAATTCTTATACTTTGTTGCAACTCTTAGTCTTTTAGAGAATTTAGTTCTGTGCAAATGGCAGATTTCTTCTAAGTCGGCCATTGTCATTACGTCAATCCATATTTCTGGTATAGCAACAACTAAATTTGCTTTACCAAAATTTAACTTAAGTTTTTTTGAAACCTTCTGGTTATAATTAGTTATTTTTTCTTGTACTAAATCGTCACCAGTTAAACCAACATGAATGGATCCTTCATCAAGTCGATTTGTAATTTCTTTAGCACTTAAGAAATAAACAATTGCATTATCAAGACCCTCTATTGCTGCAATATACTCTCTATCATTTTCAAGATTACTAAAAATTATTTTTTTTTCTTCAAACAAAGACTCCATGTCTGTTCTCAATCTACCTTTACTTGGCAATGCAATCCGAAGTTTATTTTGTATATTCATTCCTAAATCAGCTCAATTATATTGTTATTATTAGTTGCAAATCCTACTGCTGATAAGTTCGATTTAGAGCCTAAATCTATAAGCAATTTATCATACCGCCCTCCACTAATTAATTCACTTTGATTATCAGGATTATAAATTTCAAACATCATGCCGTCATAGAATTCAATTGAATGACCAAAGTCATTATCAAAATAATATTTTTCTATATTACTTTTTTCTGATACAGCATTCACAAAATTCTCCATTTCCTCTACTTCACTCTCAAACGAAGAAACATTATTTGATTTAGTAAATTCGCGAAGCAGTGATGGAAATTCCGAAAGGTTACAACTTAATTTTAAAAAATTATTTATTAAATCAACAATTTTTTTTCCATCTTTCTGACTTATTACATTAAGGCTTTTTAATTGAAATCGATCAACTATTTCCTTAACAGTTCGAGCACCTAATCCTCGAGCATTTTGTTTATTAATTAAATCTGTCAAGCCTTTGTCAGATACGTCATCTATATTAAATTTTTCTTGAAGCATGCTATGCTTTTTTTCATTATCATACCCTACACCTTCACCCAACCTATCAAGTAAACTCCCGAAATATTTTCTTCTAAAAAAATGTCTTACTAATCTCTGTTTCCATCTAATTGGCAGCTCTAATTTGTTGATAAACTGATTAAATAGTTTAATGCTACCAATTTTAATTTTATAGTTATCAATATTTAATTGACACATTGTATCTTCAGCTGTCTTTAAAATGTACGCATCCATCTCATGTATATTATTTAAATTTTTTTCAGAAAAAATGATCTCAATACCAGACTGATTTAATTCAATGGAATTATTTGATAACTCATTGGATGATCTGAATACAGGACCGCTGTAACATAACTTTGACTCACTGGATTTATTATTACTTTCAATAAAATTTTGACATGTTGGTACAGTCATGTCTGGTCTCAAACATTTTTCTTTTCCTGAAGTATCAGTAAACGAATACATCTTTCTTCTAATTTCTTCACCTGAAGTTTCAAAAAATATATCCGCATCAAACAGCAATGGAAGTTCAATATAATTAAATCCAGACTTAATAAAATAATTCTTTAAATTGATATTTAATTCTTGAAGTGACATTTTATTTTAATTCAAAATTTCATTTAATGCTGTCATCAGGTCAGAGCGATTAATTGTTTGTTGTCCAGCTTTTGCCTCTTTCCATTTGTCTCTATCGACAATATCTTTTGAAACCTCTTTACCTTTATTTAAATCCTTAATTGATATTTCACCCTTTTTTAACTCTTCATCACCAGCAATGATCACAATATCCGCACCTTTGCGATCGCAATACTTTAATTGCTTTCCAAGATTTTTAGATCCAAATGATATTTCACATGCAATACCTTCATTTCTAATTTCTTTAGCCATTGAAATATAATCCGGCATATTTTGATTGTCTAAATTTGCAATTACCACTAATGGATTTTTCTTATTATCTAAAAGGTCTAATTGATTTAACGCTACAATTAATCTATCAACACCTATAGATATACCAGTAGCTGGAACATCCTCTTTCCCAAATCTTGAAATAAGTCTGTCATATCTTCCACCGCCAGCAACTGATCCAAATACAATTTTTTCGCCTTTCTCATTTTTAATATCAACAAGAAGCTCTGCTTCAAAAATCATTCCAGTGTAATAGTCGAGACCGCGAACAACTGATGAGTCAAAACGAATTGGATAATCTGGGAAATTTTTTATATAGGAGTTGAATTCTTCCATCTGGGCGTTTGATTGGTTTGAATTGGTTATAAAAGAAATAATTTTATCAGCATCTGTCTCGCTTAAGCCCACGCCCTCCATGAAGTCACCAGATACATCTTTTCTTCCTTTTTGAAGCAACTCATTAACGCCCTCTATACCTAATCGATCTTTTTTATCTACTGCTCTAAGAATTTTTGGTAAATCGTCCTCTTTAACATCTAAGTTCAAAAAAAGTTCTGTCCAAATTTCCCGATTTGAAAATTTTATTTCAAATTGTGACGTATTTAGGCCAAGCTCAATTAAAATATCACATACCATTACACACAGCTCTGCATCAATTAGTGTTGAATCAACTCCCACTACGTCAGCATCAAACTGAAAAAATTCTCTGTATCTACCTGGTCCTGGTTTTTCATTTCTCCAAACTAGTCCTGATTGATAACGTTTAAATGGCTTAACGAGGTCTTGATAATTTTGAGCTACGTATCTTGCTAAGGGGGCCGTTAAGTCATATCTCAGTGATAGCCATTTCTCATCATCGTCTTGAAATGAAAATACACCTCCACTAGGCCTGTCTACATCAGGAAGAAACTTACCAATGCTCTCAGTATATTCAATTGTGGATGTATCTAATTCAATAAATCCATACTTTAGACATTCCTTCTCTATTATCTTAGAAACTTTTTTTCTAAGATTTAAAATTTCAATGTCACTGTCTTTAAAACCCTTCGGCAAAATTGCCTTTGGATTATTTTTAATTTTACTCATTTTACTCCCACTGTAAGTAAGATACTACAAAGTGTGTTTATTTAATATAAAAAGGGGTTATTGCCCGCTGATTGTTTTTTTCAGCGAACTTAGATATGATAGTGATGATGTTTAAATTTAAACATGGAGCTGAAATGCCTTATTTATTAATAAAAGTCAAATAATTTTAAATTTTTCTTAAAGTTTATAATAATTGCACTATTTTTATCGAAAGTAGTTATGGAAAATGATAGCAAATTAACAGTCACGTATGCCGCCTTAGGTCACTTACTAATGCATATGTTTGCTGCATTCTATTTTGTTATAGTTCTAGCAATTGAAGACGACTGGAAGCTTAGCTACGATGAATTACTAAATCTTTGGTTTTTAGGATCTTTACTTGTGGGTTTGGGAGCCCTTCCTGCTGGATGGATCAGTGACAGATGGAGTCGTTCTGGAATGATTGCAATTATGTTCATTGGCTTGGGAATTAGTTCATTATTATGTGGCTTGAGCGGAAATAAAGTTTCTTTATTTATCAGTTTATCATTGCTTGGATTGTTTTGCGCTATCTATCACCCCGCTGGAATTTCATGGGTTGTTAACACTTCAAAGGAAACTGGTAAAGCGCTTGGCTTTAATAATATTTTTGGGGGAGTAGGCATTGGATTAGGTGCCTTTTTTGCGGGTGTATTAATTGAACAATTTAATTGGCAAGCTGCCTTTATGCTGCCCGGATTGATCTCATTAGTAGTTGGACTAAGTCTAACCTATCATCTTAAATCAGGAAAAATATCATTAAAGAATATATCTTCAGAGCAGTTTAAAGATAATCCTGAAAAAAATCAGATGCTAAAAATTGCAATTATTATGCTGTTAAGTATTACATGTTTAAGCTTTGTTTATCAAATTCTTCAGACAAGTCTTCCAAAGGCAATTGATATCAGACTTACTGATAGTCTTGATTTATCTACTTCAGATATCGGCTACATAGTTGCCGCGATATATATTGTAAGTGGTTTAATGAATTATGTTGGAGGTATTTTAACAGATAAATATTCTGAAAAGCTGATTTATTCAATTGGAATAGTTGGCCAAGGACTCCTCTTGCTCTTAATTGTTAGTCTTTCAAATTACTGGTTAATTGCAATAAGTCTTGCAATCGTTGCTTTTAATTCAAGTATACTGCCTGCAGAAAATTTATTACTTGCAAAATTTTCACCTGAAAAATATCAAAGCCTAGTCTACGGTATTAAATTTATTGTATCTTTTACAGTTGGTCCTATTGCACTGATCATGATTTCGAGAAGCTATAATTTAACGGGTGAATTTGGTGTACTCTACTTAGCTTTTGGGTTTGTGATGATAATTATGTTTCTGATTGTATTAACTCTACCTGTAAAAAAAGTAATTACTGGTACAGCTGGGTAGATTCGAACTACCGACCTCCTGAACCACAACCAGGCGCTCTAACCAACTGAGCTACAGCTGCATAAGTGGTGGCTCGAGGTGGAATTGAACCACCGACACAAGGATTTTCAGTCCTTTGCTCTACCAACTGAGCTATCGAGCCATTTAATTAGTGATCCTAGTCTTTTATTCTATAACATTAATTCGTGCAAAGAAAATATTCTGAATACAGTTAATCCAGAAAAACCTTTAATCTACTGATTAATTGGTCAACATTATCAAATGAATTCATCTCATGGGAATTAATTATTAATTTAAATTCATCCTTCTCATTAATAAAAACACATGGTAGCTCTGTTTTCTCATCAACAAAATCAAGTTCTTTTAGATGATCAATATAGTAAAATCGGCTATGTGCATTTATATTATTAAGAAATTCTTTCCACTTTATTTCTTTACCTAAATTATTGTATGTAATTGAGCATAAGTTGCAGTCATAAGTTTTTGGCGATATTATTTTATGCGCCCAATCTATAAAGGCATTTCCGATACCACTTTTTGCATTATAAATAAAAATTAATTCAATCATTTATATCCAGCTGAAATAAGGAGATTTTTGACTTCAAATAAGGGTAAACCGACTACATTTGAGTAAGATCCATTTAGGGATTTGATAAAAGACTCTGCCATCCCTTGAATTTTATATGACCCTGCAACACCTTGCCAGTCATTAGTTTTCATATAATCTTCTATATCTTGACCGCTTAATACTTTAAAACTAACAACTGTCGTAACGGTTTTTTTAAATATTCTATTTTCTAGATTTCTTATACAAATGGAAGTGCTGACTCTATGTCTTTTTCCCGATAGTCGAAGTAAGTTTTTATAAGCAATATTTTCGTCATCTGTTTTATCTATGAGTTTTCTACCAGTATAGGCAATCGTATCAGCAGTTAAAATTACTGAGTCTTTATACTTATTTTGAAAATGTTTTAGTTTCTCATGTGCTATACGTTTACAATATTGAAGAGGTAGCTCATTACTTTTAATGGACTCATCTATATTTGGGGAAACTATCTCACTTGGATTAATGTTAAGTTTTGCCAATAACTCAAGTCTTCGTGGAGATGCGCTGCCTAGAATTAGCTTCAAAATAATCTCAAACTACTTATATCGAAATATTATTCTGCCTTTGGTTAGATCGTAAGGTGTAACCTGAACAAGAACCTCATCCCCGGCAAGTACTCTGATTCTATTTTTTCTCATTCTTCCTGCTGTATGTGCTAATACTTCATGGCCATTTTCTAACTCTACCTTAAACATTGCGTTGGGAAGTAAATCTGTAACCTTACCCTTGAACTCTAGTATTTCTTCTTTTGACATAAATTATTTTTTTGTAAGCCTATATTCTATTGATCTTGAATGCCCGTCAAGACCTTCATTATCTGCGATTTTAATAGCACTATCTCCAACTTGTTCAATACCTTCTTTTGAAAATTCAACAAGTGATATTTTTTTGAGAAAATCAAAAACAGATAGTCCAGAAGAAAATTTAGCGCTTCTAGAAGTGGGAAGTACATGGCTTGGACCTGCTAAATAGTCTCCAAGTGCCTCAGGTGTGTTACGGCCCATAAAAACTGCTCCAGCATTTTTTATTCTTTTAAGAATATCTTCCGGATTATCAACTAATAATTCCAAGTGTTCTGGTGCTAATTTATTAGATAATAAAACAGCTTCTTCAAGATTTTGAGTGATAATTATCTTTCCATTATTTTCCCAGCTTGAAGCCGCTATATCCTTTCGAGGAAGGGAATCTATCTGGTTCTCGACTTCTTTATTTACAGCATCTCCTAATTTCTGATCGGTTGTTAAAAGTATACTTTGTGCGCTTTGGTCATGTTCAGCTTGAGCAATGAGGTCGGCTGCAACAATTTTTGGATCATTTTTTTCATCAGCAATAATGACTACCTCTGATGGGCCGGCAAACATATCGATGCCTATGAAACCTGAAACTTGTCTTTTTGCTTCAGCAACATAAATATTGCCTGGTCCAACAATTTTATTAACAGGTTTTATGGTCTTGGTTCCATATGCCAGAGCAGCAACAGCCTGGGCACCTCCTATACAGTATATTTTTTTTATTCCACAAATTTTTGCGGCATATAACACTGAAGAACTTATAGCGGTATTAGTCATTGGTGTAACCATGGTGATATCTTCAACACCGGCTACAACCGCTGGTATTGTGTTCATAATTACTGTACTTGGATAACTTGCAGTACCACCTGGGACATAAACACCCACTGACTCAACTGGACGCCAAACATATCCTAACTTTGAGTTAAGATTGTCTTCATAAACTAAATCATTCGGTAATTGCTTTTCATGATAAGTGCGAACACGATCCATTGATACTTTAAGCGCATCACAAAGATCACTCGGCACGTCACGTGATTGCCTTTCAATTTCATCTTCTTCAAGCAATATGTTGTTAATATCAAGGCTATTTTTATCAAATTGATGAGTATATTTCAAAAGCGCTTCATCTCCGTTTTTTCTAATATCTTCAATGATCGCTGCCACAGTCTGAGTAACGTCCGAGTCACTTGATCTGTTCATTGTGAGAAGATTATTAAAATCATTCTCAAAATTTTGATCTACAGAATTAATTATTTTTGTCATTCTCTATTTTTTCAATATTCCAGGGTTCACCCTGATCTTCTAACTTGCATCTTATTATTTCAGTTTCGAGCTTTATAATTGCATCATTTTTGAAAAGCAATTCAATTTCTATATTTTTAGAATTGTTAGGATAATAATTAAAAGTTACGAGTTCTAGTGTCTTATTTTTGTTCAATTGATCTATATTTTTTGAGTAAACCGATAAAACATCTTCAAAGCTTAGTACTGCTTTTATTCTTTGATCTACTTTATTTACTATTTTTTCCTCCCACATAAATCTAGTAATCATAAGAAAAAATGACCTAATTGATGGCAAATATTTGATATCGTTTACTTCAATAAGTCCGTCTTGAAGTATGGTTGAGATAATTTTTAGCTCGTCAGTATCAATTGCATTAAGATTCATTTATCCTAATTTATTCTCCGAATATCTGCACCACAAGCTTGCAATTTTTTCTCTATTTTCTCATAACCTCGATCAAGATGATAAATTCGGTTCAATGTTGTTTCACCTTTAGCAACCAATCCAGCTAAAATTAAACTTACCGAGGCCCGTAAATCAGTTGCCATGACTTGAGCTGAAATAAACCCTTTGCATGGATTAATAACTGCTGTTTTCCCTTTGGTTTCAATATTAGCGCCCATACGGTTTAGTTCTGGAACATGCATGAATCTGTTTTCAAAAATGTTTTCAGTTATTTGTGATTTAGATTTTCCAAGAGATAATAAAACCATCATTTGTGCTTGTACATCAGTTGGAAACCCTGGATATTCCATTGTGCTAATATCAATACCATCAGAGATCTCGGATTGATTAACAATAATGCTATTCTCACCCATTGAGTAATTAATAGATAGCTCATTCAATAATTCCAATACATTGCTGATATGCTCAAGGTTCAGATTTGTAATCTTGAGATCGTTACCAATTATAGTTCCTCCAATTATATATGTGATTGCTTCTATGCGATCAGGGATAATTGAGTGGACAGCACCTTGGAGCTGGTCAACGCCTTGAATGTGAACATTTCTGTTTTCTCCTAATTCGATTTTAGCGCCCATCTTATTAAGACAATCAATAAGATCTATAACCTCAGGCTCAACTGCGATATTTCTAATTTCACTTTCTCCTTGAGCAAGCGATGCAGCCATAATTATGTTTTCAGTAGCTCCTACTGATACTTTTGAAAAATTAATTTTATTTCCTTTTAAGCCATTAGGAGCGCTACATTTAATATATCCACCATCTAATTCAAACGCTGCGCCAAGTTTTGTTAATGCATCTATGTGCAAATCTACTGGTCGAGCACCTATTGCGCACCCCCCTGGAAGAGATACGCTAGCGTGCCTTTTACGCGCAAGTAATGGCCCAAGAACTAATATACTAGCCCTCATCTTTCTAACTAAATCGTACTCCGCTATTGTACTTTCAGAGTCTGAATAACGAAGTGTAAGACGATTTGTATTAACATCTTTTTTTGTAACATTGACACCAAGCGATGATAAAACTGCTGACATTGTATTTACATCAACTAAATCAGGTACGTTTTCGAGTTCTAAATTTTCATTAGTAAGAATACTTGCGGCCATTATTGGGAGAGATGCATTTTTTGATCCACTGACAGGAACAGAACCCTGGAGAAGGTTTCCTCCATTTATCAATATCTTTTGCATGAACGATTTAAAGCTTAGGTAAAGTAACCCCTGTTTGCATCATATATTTACCTTTACGATCTTTATATGAAACTTCTGGTGGCGCTTCTCCCTTATAGAATAAAAACTGGCACGCTCCCTCATTAGCATAAATTTTTGCAGGTAATGGAGTTGTGTTAGAAAATTCTAAAGTTACGTGACCCTCCCACTCTGGTTCAAGAGGAGTAACATTTACGATAATGCCACATCTTGCATAAGTTGATTTTCCTAAACAAACTACAAGAACATCGCGAGGAATTCTAAAATACTCAACGGTTCTTGCTAATGCAAATGAGTTAGGTGGAATTATGCATTCTTTACCTGGCCGATCTACAAACCCCTTATCATCAAAGTTTTTTGGATCGACTAAAGCAGAATCTACATTGGTAAAAATTTTAAATTCTTCTGAAACTCTTGCATCGTATCCATATGATGAAAGACCAAAAGAAATTGTGCCTTCTTTTTTTTGTCCATCAACGAACGGTTCAATCATTCCTTCTTCCAAGGCTTTTTTCTTTATCCAGTTATCCGACATGATTGTCATATTAATCTTCTTTCTTTTGCCTTCTTTGAAACTCTTTTCTTTTTCTTAAATTTTGCCTTAGTGCCTCAGCAAGCCTTTCTGTGCTGTCGAGCTTTTTATCCTTTTGCTCTTCCTTCGAGGAATTGTTTGATTTCATCTTTATTTAACCCTGCTTTTTTTAATTCTTTGATGAGCTTTTCTTCTTCTTTTTTATCCGTGTTATCAGAAAACTTAGCCTCACGTTTCTGCTGCTTGGCCATCGCTCTCTCCCCACGTTTTGATTTATAATCGTGATGAATACCCATAATTAACTCCGTGAATTGCGCTACTTTATACAATATTTAATGGATTCTCTAGTAAAAACAAGGGACGCTCATTCCCAGTTATCTGCTACTCTTTTATGAATAAATCGCTTGAGAAATCTGAAAACTTTTCTGAGCCACTTTCTGTAACACGTAATGAGTGACTTGCCTCTACTCCCCAATCACCAAATTGCATAACAGCAATCATATGAAAGGTTACATTTGGCTGTAAAATAGTTGGATCACCTTTTGATATGTTTATTGTGTGCTCACCCCAATCAGGTGGATAACCAATTCCAATAGAGTATCCAGTCCGAGATTCCTTTTTGATATCGTATTTATCTAATACTGCCCAAAATTTTTGCGCAACATCATCTGCTGTATTGCCTGGCTTTATGGCTGATATACCCTCATTTAGCGCCTCATTAGTTGCATGTATGGCGTCAATTTTTTTTTGTTCTGCTTTTCCAAGCAGAACTGTTCTTGCAAGTGGTGCATGATACCTTTTATAAACACCGGCAATTTCAATTATTGTTGCTTCGCCCTTAACAAATCTTTCCTGCGTAGCCGTTAGATGTGAGGCAGAAGTCCCAGCTCCAGTTGGAAGTAAAGTTGCTATACTTGAATATTCTCCTCCATACTCTGGAGTTCCATAAAACATTGCTTTTTGTATCTCTCCAACTGCATCACATTGTCTAACACCTGGATTGATAACATCAATTGCAGTTTGCATTGATTTATCAGTAATTAAAGCGGCGTTTTTCATTAGATCAATTTCAGCATCTGATTTCACAAATCGTACCCAATTCACAAGGCGCTCACAATCTTTCAACGTGGCATCAGGAAGCCCATCTAATAATTTTTTATAACAAAATGCCGTGAAATAATGACTGTCCATTTCAAGTCCAATTGAAAGTTTGTCCCAATTTTTATTTTTAATTATTTCAATCAAATAATCATAAGGATGATTTGGCCATGTATGTATATATTTTTCAGCGTATACAATTATATTTTCTTGTGACCAGCAGTTTTGAAGGAATGCCCCTCCAGCATCTTGATCACGTACGAAAAGTAAAGGTTCTTCTGAGTCTATATGTATAATTACACATTGAGCATAATAAAAAGACCATGCATCATAACCGGTAAGGTAATTTATGTTTGCTGTATCTTGAGAGATTAATAAATCAATACCCTTTTCTTGCATTGATTTTTTTACTTTATTTAGTCTTTCAATATACTCACTTTTAGAAAATATCATTAATCATTAAGTCTTTCTTCAACAAGTTTAGACCAAAATGATGAACCAATGACAAGAAGCTTGTCGTTAAAATCATAATTTGAAGAATGTAAAGATTGTCCATGAGTTCCTTCTGTTCCATTTCCAATTAAAATATAGCATCCAGGCTTAACCATTAGCATCTGGGCAAAATCCTCAGAAAATAATTTTGGATCACAATTTCCATCTACTTTATCCTCTCCAAATAGGTCAGCTGCAACCTTACTTGCAAAAGCTGCTTGATCTCTAGAATTAATTGTCATGTTTGTTCTTGTGAGGTAATTAAAATCATAATCGACACCATGTGCTTTCGCCGTTCCATCTACAATATCTTTCATGCTGCGTTCAATAATTTGATTGGCTTCTGGTGACAACGCACGTGCATCACCTGAAATGATAGAATGACCGGGCAGTATATTTTCATTGCCATCAGACTCAAATTTTGTGACTGAAACAACACCATTCATAGCTGGATTAATTTTTTTCGAAACAATTGATTGAAGAGCTGTTATTATTTGAGTACCTACTGTAATAGTATCAACGCCCATGTGTGGCAAGGCTGAATGACCTCCCTGACCTCTTAATTCAATTTTAAATAAACTTTCGCTTGCAGTGATAGTTCCTGCTCTTGTTGCAAAGGTTCCAAGTTCCATACCGGGCAAATTATGAAAAGCATATACCTCATCCATTGGGAACGTTTCAAACAGCCCATCATCTATCATTGCTTGAGCTCCCTGAGTTTTTTCTTCATCAGGTTGAAAAATAAAATAAACAGTTCCGTTAAAATTTTTTGTATTACTTAGATATTTAGCTGCACCTAGAGCCATTGCTGTATGACCATCGTGACCACACGCATGCATTTTACCTTCGTGATTAGACTTATACGTGCAGTCATTTTCCTCTGTTACCGGTAATGCATCCATATCTGCACGAATACCAATACTTTTATTACTGTTTCCATTTTTGAGAACAGCAACAATTCCGGTCTTACCTATGCCTTCATGTACTTCCAGTCCAAAACTCTTTAAAATATCTGCAACTTTTGATGAGGTTATATCTAAGTCAAAATTTAGCTCAGGATGCGCATGAAAATCATGACGCCACTCAAGCATTTCCTTCTCATAATTTTGTGTAACTGAATTCATTTGGAATAATTTATAGTTTTTTTCTTAGCCAGCTGTGAAACCTTCTAATTTCATACTCTTCAGGCATTAATGTTCCATTTTTTCTTGTTGGATTATGTATGCCTTTTTGATTCAGTTCGCAAGCTTCTGCATCTTGTTTCATGACTAATACAGCAAAATCAACAACATTTTTCATTGAATATTTTTTATCTTTGAGAGTTTCTTTTCTAAATACCCACTCTGCCGTAACTTCTGTAAGTTCCTCTGATAAAGGAAGAATACGAACCATTCTTATATGGTCAGTAAATATTGCTAAAAACATAGAAGGCCAAGTAGTCATGTAAATGTAACCAGGAAAATCGGTTTGATTTTCCAAGTACTCTACTCGATGACCTTGTGCGCTTCCATTCATTGACCAAGTTTCAGTACCTTTTTTCATTCCACCTTTGTACTTTGGATCATCATGATGAGTAAAACGTTTCCAGTTTGGATCATCTTTAATATCTACTAACCTTCTTCCATAAATAGGGACTAGGTCAGATAGTTCAGGATGAAGGTTGGGACAATGTAAGCATTCACTATAATTTTCCCAAAATATTTTCCAATTACACTTTATTTTTTTCTTCCAGGTATGGCCAATTTGGTAGTCACTGACATTCAATTGAGAAAAAGCATCACTGTAATCTGGAAATACTTTTTTTGCATTCCATTTAGCGTTTTTATTCATGTTAATAAAAACTAACCCATTCCAAACTTTAATTTTTACTTTTGTTAGACAATTTTCATCTTTTCTAAAATTTTTAGGATCAATAATAGATGTAGTTCTAACTAAATTTCCATTGCTAGCGTTATATGACCATTGATGATATGGGCAAACTAGTAAATTTGATTTTAGTTTGCCACTTTTTTCTTTTTTTAAAATTGAACCTCGGTGACTACATGAATTATAAAAAGCATTTATTTCTCCTTCTTTATCACGAACAATAAGTATATTAAATTTACTAATTTCAACTGTGTGAAAAGATAAAGGTTTTGAAATAGTATCCACGTGGCAAACGTATAGCCATTCTTTAGACAAAACTTTTGAAATCTCTTTATCAAATTGCTTTTGATTGAAATACCAATTTAAAGGTAGAGATTTTTCAGTTTTTTTTAAAATATATCCTTCTGACATGCTTGTAAAAATTTTATACCCTTATATTGTCTAAGACTAGATATTATGAGAAAAATTTATTGGATTATCCTACTCAGTACATTAGGTTTTTTGATTTTAATTGGTTCTCTTTATTTATACAACTTATACAATGTACCTGTCCTGTCAAAGGAAGATATTCAAAAACTATCCGAAGAAGCAAAAGAGCAAAGAGAAAATATTACCAAGCAAACCATTTTTGAACCATTTGAGTTTAAAAAGCCAAGCAAAAATAAAAATGTATACTTTGGTGATCTTCATGTTCACTCCAGTTTATCATTCGACTCATATATTTTTGGAAATCGTTACGGCCTAGAAGAGACTTATAATTTTGCAAAAGGTGAACCAATGCAGAATATGTTTGGCGAAACAATGCAAATTTCAAGACCACTTGACTTTGCAGCTGTTACTGATCACGCAGAAACATTTGGACTTCAAGAAAGTTGTGCTGACCCAGAAATTACTGATGAATCACGACTTACATGTGAAAGACTGGAGTCCCCTAGCTATCGTTTTTTTATTGGTCTGCGTGATACTTCTGTTGCGCGACCACCGGTCAGTATCATGTCCGAAGCAATAGGAGATAAGGAAAAAGAAAAGCGTTTTGTAAGATCAACATGGGATAAAATTATAAAAGCTGCAGATCTTCATTATGAGCCTGGAAAATTTACAACTTTCGTTGCATACGAATATTCACCTACGTTACCTGATGGTGGATACAATCACAGGAACGTCATATTTAAAAATAATACAGTTCCAGAAAAAGCTTATTCGCTGTTTGATGCACATACTGCCATTGATTTGTGGAAAAAATTGATAGAAAACTGCAATCATCCATGTGAATTTATGACAATACCGCACAACGGTAATAGATCATGGGGATATGCGTTTGCAAATCACACCATAGACAATGATAAATATACAATTGATGATTGGAAACTCAGAAATGATAACGAACCGTTAGTTGAAATTTTTCAAGATAAAGGAAGTTCTGAGTGCAGTACATTTTTTGGAAGCACAGATGAAGAATGCGATATTGAGCAGTTTTATCCAAAGTGTAAAAAAGATAATGATACTCTTTGTATTCAGGAAACTTCTATGGCGCGCGATGGTCTAAAAATTGGACTGACCCTCGAAGATAAAATAGGCTTTAATCCACTTGATTTTGGTATGATTGGTAGTTCTGACTCACATAATTCAAATCCTGGGGATACTGAGGAATGGGATTACAGAGGTCGCACTAGTTTTGTTGGACCATCTAAAGTGAGAGTGAAGGATGGTTTACTTTTAACTCAACTAGTAAATAATCCAGGCGGACTAGCCGCAATTTGGGCTGAGGAAAATAATAGAGATACATTGTTTGAGGCAATGCAAAAAAAAGAAGTGTATGCGACCAGTGGTACGAGAATTAAATTAAGATTTTTTCTAAATTTCAATGGTACCGAAGAATTACTAAACTCATTAGACCCAATAGCTGAGTCTTATAAAAATGGTCATCCAATGGGAAGTACAGTAATGAATGGTTCGATGCAGCAACCTAAATTTTATATCACTGCTGAGAGAGACACGTTGAGTGCACCTTTAGACAAAATTCAAATTATCAAAGGATGGTCTGAGAATGGAAAAATAAATGAAGTTGTTTACGACGTGATTTGTAGTGATGATAGAGAAATAAATAATAGAAACAACAAATGTAAGGAAACTAAAGCAAGTGTAAATTTTGAAAATTGTTCTTTCGATGAAAACTATGGATCTGATCGATTAGAAGTAATTTGGACTGATACTGAGTATACACCTGATCAAAATACATTTTATTATGCAAGAGCTATCGAAAATCCTACATGTCGTTGGTCAACTTATGATAGTATTAGAATTGATGAAAAACCTGCTAAAAATTATCCAAAAATTACGCGTGAGATGGCATGGTCTTCACCTATTTGGATAAAAAATAAATAAGTGAATGTTACCAAAAGATCTAATCAATAAATACAGAGACTGGAAAGAAAGCTCTTTCGCGCAAGAAAAAGATCACTTTGAAAGACTTGCAAAAGAAGGTCAGTCACCTAAATACATGATCATATCGTGCGTAGACTCAAGGGTTGATCCGAATGCTATATTCAAATCAAAAGCTGGTGAAATGCTAGTTCATAGAAATATTGCTAATATAGTGCCACCCTATAGTCAATTAACGGAGCATAGCGGAACAATTGCAGCTATCGAATTTGGTGTAAAGGCATTAAATATTAAAAATATTATTATAATTGGGCACTCAGGATGTGGAGGTATAAAGAATGGGTATCATATGTGTTATGAAAATAATTTTGATGATAACTCATCAATTTCTAATTGGCTTAAGTTACTAAAACCAGTATACGATAACATTTCAGGCGAAGGAAACGATGAGAAAGTTAAGTACATGGAGAAAGAAAGCATTATCGTATCATTAGAGAACTTAAGTAAATATCCCTTTATAAATACTGAAGTAAAGTCAGGTGAAATTATGCTTTATGGGGTTTGGAATGATATTGGATCTGGATCTATAGAGACGTATGATTTTGAGAAAAAAAAGTTTGATTTAATTTAATCTAATTTAATTTAAGAACTTCTGAAGAATATACAGAATTTAAATACTCCGGATGATCAAGTTTCATTAATATTGAAGGACCATTTAGAGCAGAATCAGGTGTGCGATGAAGTATACCATTGCTACCACCGGTAAATATTGCAATGTTCCATTTATCAATGAAATGTAATTTACTTTTATCTCTAACGATCTTTTCATTTGGTTCACCTGCCTCATAGGCTAGACGGTCAGCATCCTGATTTTGTATCCATTCTGTACCTTGTCCAGCATAAGTGACCAAAAGACGTCTTGGTACGTTATCAACATGATAACGTCTACACTCTCGTTTTGTCCCAAGCCAAAAGCAAAGTGTGTCAGTTTTTTCAATCAGTAAGAATATTCTACAAACGGTTTCCATATCTGCAAGCCAATAATTATAAAACTCAGTTGAACTTAACTGGTTAGGAATTATTTCCTGGACCAAATTTTTTAAATCTTCTTTCAAATTAATTGAACTAAGAGTGCCCTCAATTCCAAAGTCATTTTTCATTAATTTTTGAAAGAAAGAACCTGCACCCTCAGGTTGTTCACGCTCCAATATACCTAATTTATAGTCAGTATCCTTGAATTCTTTTAAAGATTCTAGATTGTCAGCTTTAAATAAGCTCATGAAAAATATTTTGTAGAATTAGCAATTTTCAAATGAAGATGCCATGTCACCTATTAGATCAAAATAAAGATCTTTTCCTGGCTCCAATTCAGCTCCTAATGGATCTAAAACTGCAGACTTTATACCAGTATCACTTGCAATTGTTTCTGCAATACTTGGGTTAAATTGAGGCTCTGAAAATAAACAATTAACACTCTCATGCTCAATAACTTCTCTTATTTCTGCAAGTTGCTTCGCACCAGGCAACACCTCAGGATTTACAGTAAGAGCACCAATTACTTCAATACCAAATCTCTGCTCAAAATATTGATAGGCATCATGAAACACAATGTATTTTGCATCACTATTTATTTTTGATCTTGTATTGTCTATTAACTGGTCAAGGTCATTAATAGCATTCGCAGCATTGGATGAATAAATTGATTTATTGGCAGGATCAATTTCAGATAATTCTTCTGAAGCAATACTTACAATTGTTTTTGCGATTTCTGGATCTAGCCAAAAATGTATATCGTGCTCACCGTGATGGTGACCGTGATCATCATGTCCTTCGTGTTCATCATGATCGTTATGTCCGTCAGCGTGTTCTTCATGATCGTCGTGACCTTCGTGTTCATTGTGTTCATCATGTTCGTCGTGTTCGTCATGTTCGTCATGTTCGTCGTGTTCGTCATGATCATCGTGTCCATCAGCATGATCTTCGTGTTCATCAGCATGATCTTCGTGTTCATCATGGTCATCGTGATCATCGTGATGATCATCAAATACATTTTTTTCTCTAAATTTTAGAAGCTCAATCTGATCAGAATCCATGAGTGTTACTCTTTTTGCACTGGCAGCAATCGAGTCAAGAGGTGTTTCCAAGAACGACTCTAAGTCTTCTCCGATCCAAAAAACGATATCTGCTTCTTGTAGCATTGTAGCGTGTGAGGGTTTCAATTGGAATGTGTGAGGAGAAGAGCTTCCGTCAACAAGCAGATCAGGACGTCCAACACCATCCATAACATAACTTACAAGTGAATGTATTGGTTTTATTGATGTTACAACTTTTGGTTCAGCCTCAGCAGAAGAAATAAAGGAGCATAAAGATAGAGATGATAGTAATAGGCCAAATTTATGTTGTAATTTCATAGTATAATTGCTTTCATTAATAATTGAGTATAGTGTTATAATATAACAAATTTTTAATAGCAAGTTTTTAATGACCAATAATCCAAACGTCCTTGTAAAAATCACTAACGCAGGGATTCAGAAGAGCGGCAAATGGCTTGTAAAGGATGTTAATTTAGAAATTCATAGGGGTAAAATAGTTACAATTATTGGTCCCAACGGCTCAGGAAAATCAACAACAGCAAAAATTGTCCTTGGTCTTCATAAAAAAATTGAGGGAAATGTTCAGACGTTCACTAAAAAGATCTCATATGTCCCCCAGAAAGTATCAATAGATTGGACTTTACCCATTAGGGTTTTGGATTTTATGGTTTTAACAGAAGATTTAAAACCTCAAGAGATAAATGATGCTTTGAATTTAACTGGTGTTGATCATTTAATATCGAGAAATCTCAGAGACCTATCTGGGGGTGAATTCCAAAGAGTACTACTTGCTAGAGCTATTGCAAAAAAACCTGAACTCTTAGTGTTAGATGAACCAGTGCAGGGAGTTGATTTTGCTGGTGAAGTTGCCTTGTATGGACTCATTAAGAAGATATCTGAAACATTGAATTGTGGTATTCTTCTGATTTCTCATGATTTACATGTAGTTATGTCGGCTACTGATTATGTTGTTTGTCTAAATGGTCATGTTTGCTGCTCAGGGACACCTGTAGATGTGGCGCGTGATAAACACTACAAAGAATTATTTGGTGACAAATCATCACAACTATTATCAATATATGAACATGACCACGACCATGTACACACTGCTGATGGAGACATAGTAAAAAATAATGTTTGATGATTTCTTATTCAGAGCTTTAATAGCAGGAATTGGAATTGCTCTTGTTACTGGTCCACTAGGATGCTTTGTTGTGTGGCGACGTTTATCTTTTTTTGGTGACACGTTAGCTCATTCAGCTCTACTGGGTGTTTTGTTGTCTGTTGCATTTGATCTAAACATATCACTTACAATTTTTACTGTATCATCCATGATTGCTCTTCTGTTATTAAGATTACAGAAAACGACTAACTTACCAAGCGATGCTCTGTTAGGTTTGTTATCTCATTCCTCATTAGCAGTGGGATTGGTAATACTGGGATTTTTATCTTTTATTCGATTCGATATTATGGGAGTTCTATTTGGAGATATACTCTCAGTAAATGTAAATGACTTGCTTGCTATTTGGATTGGTGGAGCCATTATTCTTTTAGTTTTATGGTTTATTTGGAAACCGTTGTTTGCCTCAACAGTAAATTATGAGCTCGCTGAAGCCGAGGGCATGCATCCGGAGAGAGTAAATGCAATTTTCACGATTTTGCTAGCCGCACTTATAGCGATTTCAATAAAAATGGTTGGATTATTACTAATTACTGGAATGCTGATTATCCCTACAACAATGGCTCGTAATTTATCTAATAATCCAAAACAGATGGTTATTTTATCAATTATTGGCGGTCTTTTATCAGTGTTTATTGGATTATATACTTCATTTGAAATTAACACATCTTCGGGACCAACAATAGTTGTAGTTGCGCTAATTTTATTTATCTTATCATTAATAGGAATCAAAAAAAGAAACTATGGATAAGAAGAGTAAATCATTATCAAAAAATCAAAAAATTGTTTTGGACTTCATTCAGAAGAATAAAAAGCCTGTTAAAGCATATTCAATCTTATCTAATGTTCAAAAAAAAGGAATTAATGCACCTCCCCAAGTTTACAGAGCATTAGACAAATTAATTGAAATTGGAAAAATTCATCGAGTTGAGAGTCAAAATTCATTTGTTGCTTGTAAAATTTCAAACTGTGACACACCCCATAAAACTGTTTTTTCTATTTGTAATTCTTGTGAAATTGTCTCTGAAATCAATGATCCAAAACTATTTAAAAATTTAAAAGATTTTAGAGATAAAGATGGAACAGTATTTGATGGATATAATTTAGAGTTTTTTGGAACTTGTAAATCTTGTAAAAATAAACAAATTGAAAATACGAAGCATTAAAATATAAATGTTATAAAATAACATTTTTCTAGACACCTAAATATTTTTTCAATAAGATTTTTAAAAAATTCTCAGGAGATAAAATGAAAAAAAGTATCTACTATTCACTATTAATGTCTGCGATGATGTCAGTTGCAGCCGCAGAAGAAACAAGGCAAGTTGACAAGCATGAACATGGGGTCGGTGAGTTAAATATTGCTGTAGAAGGCAGTGCCATAAATCTAGAGTTTATGATACCTGGCGCAGATATTGTTGGGTTCGAGTATGAAGCAAAAAGTGATAGTGATATAGCATTGGTAAATACAGCTCTTTCCAAATTTCAAGATTTTGAAAACATCTTTACTTTATCTAGCAGTGGAAATTGTAATTTAGTCGATGCTGAAATTGACATAAATCAGGGAGATGAGCATGAAGATGAGCATGATCATGAAGATGAGCGTGATCATGAAGATGAGCGTGATCATGAAGATGAACATGATCATGAAGATGAGCATGAGCACGAAGATGAGCATGAGCACGAAGATGAGCATGATCATGATGAGCATGAAGAAGAAGCTCATAATGAGTTTGTTGCTCACTATTCATTTACATGCGGTAATGTAAAAGAAATTGACAGAATAGACTTTCCATATTTTACTACTTTTCCTAACTCTGGAGAGCTTGAAATACAATTTGTATCTGAAGTTGGATCCACGAGTTTTGAAGTGGAAGGAGATAAGCCTTTCATAGACTTAAAAGGAAAAATCTAATTGGATGAAAATATTATTAAAATTGACTCTGTAAGATTTCATTGGTCAAAAAAAAGTAGCTTTAAAATATTTGTCCCCAATTTCGAGATCAATAAAGGTGAAAAGGTTCTTTTATTGGGAGAGAGTGGCTCAGGCAAGACAACTCTTCTTTCATTAATTTGTGGATTTTTAAATCCTTTAAGTGGAAGCATATCAATTAATGGAAGTACGATAAATAAGCTTTCTTCTAAAACTAAAGATGAGCATCGAGCAGATAATATAGGTATTATTTTTCAGCAATTTAATCTGCTCCCATATGCAAATGTTATAGATAATATTGTTCTGCCTCTTTATTTCTCAAAAGTAAGATCTGCTAATGTAACTAATCAAAGAGAGTCGGCCTTAAATCTTTGCAAACAATTGAGATTACCTGATGATATTAATCAATATAAAGCTAGTAGTCTTAGCGTTGGGCAGCAACAAAGAGTAGCCGTGGCAAGAGCATTGATAGGCAATCCTTCCTTAGTTATTGCAGATGAACCCACATCTTCGCTAGATACAGATGCACAACAAATTTTTTTAGACCTCATGTTTGAACAGATTTCGAATAACAAATCAACTTTACTTATGGTATCTCATGATAGATCGCTTGCTGAACGATTTGATCGATTAATAGATATCAATGAAGTGTTAACCCGAGAAGATTAGATATGTTGTTAAAACTTTCATTGAGCTCTCTCTACGCAAGATTAGTAACTGTAGGCATGACCGTTATTGCAATTTCTTTTTCTCTGATGCTTTATATGAGTGTAGAAAAATTAAGAACATCTGCATACACAAGTTTTACAGATACAATTTCTCAAACAGACTTAATTATTGGTGCAAGAGCAAGCTCAGTTCAGTTGATGCTCTACTCTGTATTTAGGATTGGCAATGCTACCAATAACATCACCTGGGAAAGCTACTTGGATGTTGTGAACAAAGAAGAAGTTGATTGGGCAGTACCAATTTCACTTGGAGACAGCCATAAAGGTTTTCGGGTTATGGGAACAAATAAAGACTTCTTTGCTCGTTATAAGTATAGAGGTGGTCAATCAATTAATATTGATAAAGGATACTTATTTGAAGATCTTTATGACGTAGTGTTGGGTGCTGGAGTAGCTGAAAAACTAGGATATGCCATAGACACGCCACTAATCGTAGCACATGGCCTTCAATCATTTTCAGAGCATGACGATCAACCATTCAGAGTTTCTGGAATATTAGAAAAAACGGGTACGCCAGTAGACAATACTGTGATTGTGAGTTTGGCCGCAATTGAAGCAATACATGTTGATTGGTCTACTGGAGCAAAAATTCCTGGGCAAGAAACGCCCATTGAAGAAATCCGAAAAATGGATCTTACTCCTGAAAATATTACCGCCGCTCTCATTGGAGTGAAATCAAAATTAACAATCTTTAATCTTCAACGATGGATTAATGAGTACCCTGAAGAAGCAATGACAGCGATTCTACCTGGTGCAGCGCTGCAGGAACTCTGGCGTGTTGTTGGTGTGGTTGAAAATTTATTGTTGGGGATATCAATTGTTGTCATATTTACAACATTGATTGGCATGACAGCTATCATGTTTTCAAGTTTAAGTGAAAGAAGACGAGAAATGGCAATTTGGAGGGCCATGGGAGCATCACCTAGAACTGTTGTTGGGCTCTTGATGCTTGAGGCAATTTTTATTTCAGTGCTTAGTATATTGTTAAGTGTTATTTTATTATTCTTCTCATTATCTATCTTACAACCTTGGATCGATTATAATTATGGTATTTTGGTGAATGTTGAAATGTTATCTTTACGAGATATGTATGTTTTTATGACATTTATTTTTGCATCTATACTAGTCAGCTTATTGCCTGCAATTAGGGCGTACTGGTTTTCAATAAATGATGGAATGACAATCAAAATCTGATGAGTAAATTAAAATATTTAATATTGCTTTTATTATTTATCACAACCGCCGCATATGCTGTTCCCAAAGAAATAGACTGGGATGATTTGATTCCATGGACTTCAGTCTTTAGTCCCGGAGAAGTAAAATTCAACAAAAGCTTGGTTGATAAAGAAGTTAAAATACCAGGATATGTTCTTCCTTTAGATACATTTGGACGGGGAGTGAATAGCTTTCTGTTGGTTCCATATATTGGAGCATGCATTCATGTTCCACCTCCAGCACCTAATCAACTGGTTTATGTTGAAGCAGAAAACCCATGGGAAGGTTTAGCGTGGTGGGAACCTGTTTATGTTACTGGAAAAATGAAAATAGAAACCCAAAATATCGAGGACCTTGCAGTTGTCGGCTATGAGATGGCTGCAAGTAATATTGAATATTACCGTGGAGAAACTGGTGTTCATGGGTTTTTTGACTGGTAACAGCGTTTACTCATATCTACTGTTATAGACATCTTGTATTTGTACTGGCCATTCTTGTCTGATGTAAGTAATCAGCTGCCAAACCTCATCTTCACTTAAACTATCATTGCCAAGCATCTTTCCCTCATAATTTGGATCGAAACTTGGAAAGCCATATTTAATAACTTGAAATAAATATTCTGGTGAATGGTGCCACGTGTGACCAGTACCATTTAATGGTGGTGCTAGCCGATGTCCATCTTCATCTAGAGTATTTTGCCAACCTTCTTGACCCTGTAAATTAACCCCGTGACAAGAAGCACAATTATTTTGATAAGCGACTATAGTTTCAGGATGAATTGGCTTTTGAGCTTGAGCAACTTCTTCTTCTATCGTTTGATTACTAAAGGCCTGATATAGAAAAAAAGCAATAATTAATGCAACTATAATTAGTACAACTGTTCTCATAAAAATGTATTAAGTTAAATAAAAATTCTTTTTAAATTTTCAATTTATTTCTTATACATTTCCTCGTCAGAATACGGAAACCACCAGAAATCTTGTGGCTGACAATCAGGATCGATCATCACAGTTTTGGTATCTCTGAATGTCTCCAATCCCTCCGCACCTAATTGTCGACCCATACCAGAAAGCTTCGTTCCACCAAATGGGCCAGCATCATTATCAAGCAAAGGTGCATTTACCCAGACCATCCCTGCCTGGAATTGTTCTGAGGCACGAATTCCCTCTGATAAATCTTTTGTATAAATGTTAGCGCCAAGTCCATAATTAGAGTTATTTGCTTTTTCCATTGCTTCTTCAAAACTTGATACTTTACAAATCGGCGCTACTGGACCAAAACTTTCATTGTTAAATATGCTCATTTCATCATTGCAATCAACCAGCACAGTTGGTGCAACAAACCAGCCTTTATTAAACTGACTTAGTCGCCCTCCTCCCTCAACGGCTTTTGCACCTTCATCTAGAGCTTTGTGTAAAACATTCTCGTATCGGTCTCTCTCTTTTGATGAAACAATAGGTCCCATATCAACTTTATCAAGACCATTACCAACTCTAATCTTTTTTGTTTCTTCAATTAATTTTTCAACAAACTCATCATGAATTTTTTCATGCACAAAAAATCTTTCAGCTGAAACGCATATTTGTCCACAATTCATATATGCAGAAAACGCTGCAGCTCGAGCCGTGATGTCCATAGGAGCTGAAGGCATAACAATAAAAGGATCATTACCTGAATTTTCAATTAAAGATCTTTTCATAAGTTCACCACATTTAGAGGCAATGCTTACCCCAACTGGAACGCTTCCTGTAAATGCAACCATGTGCGTATCTTTATGTTCAACCAATGATTTTCCAGCTGCAGCTTCACCTGTTACAACTTGAAACAATCCATCTGGTAAAGCCTTGAAAGCTTCAGCAAATAACAGTGTAGTTAGAGATGTGTATTGTGAAGGCTTGATGATGACAGCATTCCCCGCAGCCAAAGCAGCACTTGCTTCCCATGCAAGTAATACCATTGGATAATTAAATGGTAAGATTAAGACGCATGTACCCAAAGGTTGTTTGAGTGTGTAATGAAACTGTCCTTCAACAGCAGAGCCTATAACTTTTCCTGTTTCACCTCTGCCCATCTCTGCATAAAAACGAATATTGTGAATACTCCAATGAACTTCATCCATTGATTCTTTATAAGGTTTTCCCATTTCTCTTGTCAGTGCTTCAGCGAATAGTGGAGCCATTTCACCCATCTTGTTTGCAACCTCATGCAGAACATGACTTCGATCAAGTGGTGATTTTTGATTCCAGGCCTTTTGAGCTTTATTTGCAATAGATACAACTTCATCAATTTCAGATTGCGATGTTTCAGGAATTTCTCCAATTTTGTTTTCAGTTGCTGGGTCGATTACATCAATAGATTCCGATGATTGACTTTTATAAAATTTACCATCCATATAAATTTTGGAACTGATTTCACTGAAACGATCTAAAACTGACATAATTTCTTCCCCTGTTTATTCTCTAAAATTCTAGATAAAAGATGAATACGAGACAACAAATATTATCTGATATGAAGTAAATTTTTAATCTTTTCGGTACCAGTACAAACGCACCGAAAGGATTTTAGCCACTAATGGAGAAAAACATCAAGCCAAGAAAACCTGTCGCGATCACAAAGCTTGATAAAAGTTTAGGGGTTCTAGAAAGTTTAAGCTTTGTGGTTGAAGGAATAATCACGAGAGTCGACTCACCGTTGTAGGATTGTCTTCTAATGTACTGAGGTTTCATCTTCGACTTTTTCATGTTTGATAAAAATGTAGCTAAAAAGCAAGGCTCAATTTTGATAAAAATATGTTCAAAACAAGATAGAAGTGTTTATTTTCAAAAATTTGCTGGTATAAGGGACCGATGCAAAATGTCGTCTCGGTAAAAAATTTATCTAAAACTTACAGTAATGAATTTCAGGCTCTCAATAATATTAATTTAGATATCAAACAGAATGAAATATTTGCACTTCTTGGACCTAATGGTGCAGGTAAAACAACTTTGATTAGTATTATCTGTGGAATTGTAACACCAAGTATTGGGACAGTTGAGGTTGGTAACTACGATATTATTAAAGATTATAGAAAAACTAGGTCACAAATTGGACTTGTACCCCAGGAGCTGACCTTAGAACAATTTGAAATTGTTTATAACAATGTATCCTATACGAGAGGCTTGTACGGTAAGCCTCGTGATCCTCAACATATTGAAAAAATACTAAAAGATTTAAGTTTGTGGGATAAAAAAGACTCCAAAATTAATGAGCTTTCTGGTGGAATGAAGAGACGAGTCTTGATTGCTAAGGCTCTTTCTCATGAGCCTTCAGTCTTATTTCTTGATGAGCCAACAGCTGGTGTTGATGTCGAATTAAGAAAAGACATGTGGGAAGTCATTAAGAATTTAAGAGATAAAGGTGTTACAATAATTTTGACAACTCATTATATAGAAGAAGCAGAAGCAATAGCTGATCGAGTTGCGGTCATTAATAAAGGTGAAATGATAGTAGTTGATGAAACATCCAATTTAATAAAAAGTTTAGGGCAGAAAACTCTAACAATTGATTTACATGAAACAGTTAAGACAATACCTGAGTCACTAAAAAATTATAAACTTACAATAATTAATGATGGATTATCAATTGATTACCAATACGATACACAAAGTAAA
>CACNCV010000003.1 GCA_902619105.1 uncultured Pelagibacteraceae bacterium | reverse complement strand
GTAAATGATCCTGACACATCATCATCATCTGGATCGGTATCATCATGATCTAATTCCTGAGTATCTGATGTACTTCGAGTAATTGTTGCACCAGCATTTAGTGCGTCTGTGTCATTGACTGCCGTAATATCATCATTAATACCAGTCACCGTAATGGTTAGCGTTGCAATGCTTGCATTTTTATTATCATCATCTTTAACGGTGTAAGTGAATACATCAGTAACTTGATCACCAGGGTCAAGAGCATCAGCTGCTGCTTGGTTTGCAACATATTCATAGCTACCGTCGGCTGCCACAGTTAAAACACCGTATGTACCCGTAACAGCTTGTGCAGCATTACCACTGTTTCCTGTAGCGGCGTGATTAATGGCGGTTACGGCTAAACTTTCAACATCGAAGCTTGCATTATCATCATCATTACTGATTACACCAGATGCGTCATTTACTGTTAAAGTGGCATCTTCATTGACAGAACCCGTATCGGCAACTGCTTGGGGGCCAACCCCGGTTACAGTGATGACTAAATTTGCTGTATCAGTTGTTCCTCCGTTATCATCCCTTACGGTATAAGTAAATGTATCAGTCACTGTGGCATCAGCTGCGAGCGCATCCTCACCTCTGCCATTTGCAACATAAGTATAACTACCATCTGAACTCAACGTCAGAACACCATAGGTCCCATTTAACGCTTGACCAACTGTACCGCCCGAAATTGCAGAAACTGTGAGAGTTGAACTGGCATCTGCATCAGTATCATTTGATAATACTCCGCTTCCTGAGCTAACAGTTAGGGTTTTATCCTCGTTGATTGCGCCTGTATCATTATTTCCAACTGGGTCATCGTCTACACCTGTTACCGTGATCGTTAGAGTTGCAGTATCTGCGTTAACATCATCATCATCTTTAACTGTATAAGTAAAAATATCTGCGACTTCGTCACCTGCATCTAGTGCTTCGGCTGCTGCTGTGTTTGCAACATAAGTGTAACTGCCATCAGCTGCGACAGTGAGCGTACCGTATGTTCCAAGAACACCTTGAGTAGCGTTGCCACTATTTCCAGTAGCATTTGAACTGATGTTGGTAACCGCGAGACTTTCTGTGTCGCCACCTGTGTCATTTGCAATTACACCTGCACCAGCATTTGCTGTTAAAGTTGCATTCTCATTTACACTACCAGTATCATTGCTCGCACTTGGACCTACTCCTGTTACTGTTATTGCAAGTTCAGCAGTGTCTGTATCATTTGGACTGCTAGAGTGATCCCTAACTGTATAGGTAAAATAATCAATTGCTGTTGCACCTGCCGCTAGGCCATCTGCTCCGCTTCTGGTTGCGGCATAGCTATAGCTACCATCTGCAGCTACAGTTAATACACCGTACGTACCATTTAGAGCCTGTCCTATTGTGCCTGCAGTTGTTCCACTGGTTGCAGATTCTCTTCCTGTTCTGATTGCAGTGATTGTAAAGCTACCAGACGCATCATCGGCATCAGGGTCGGTGTCGTCATGATCTAACTCTTGAGAGTTCGAAGTACTTCGATTAATTGTTGCATCTTCATTCACCGCATCTGTATCATTCACAGCTGTTATCGGATCATTAACTCCAGTAATAGTAATCGTGAGTGTTGCGGTATCTGTATCAGTTCCATCAGATACTGTGTATGTAAATGTATCTGTTACTGTATCGCCTGGATCAAGAGGGTCTGCAGCATCTCTATTTGCGATATAAGTGTAGCTGCCATCTGCACTTATAGTTAGCTGTCCGTATGTACCATTTAGAGCTGATCCAATGGAGCCGCCTGATATTGCACTTACGGATAGTGTATCACCATCAGCATCTGTATCATTTGATAAAACACCACTGCCCGCAGTTACTGAAACAGTAGCATCCTCATTGACTGCCCCCGTGTCGTTATTACCATCAGGGCCATTGTTTCCAACTGGAGCTCTAGTAATGACACGAATAAAGTCTCCTTTAAGACCATTTTTTGTTCCAATTTCAATCGATCTGTTTGAGTTATAAATTCTAAACCAGTCTTTATTCCCCTGCTGTCCTGGCGCGTTATCATTTTTATATTCCAAATCCCTCATTCCGATTTTGTCCGAACTTGCTGTTGGATATGAGGCGCCTGATTTTGAAATTCCTGTCATAGCAATCGTGTTGTAAGGACTAGTAAAGACACCTAAAATATCGTTTTCAAAAGTCACAACACCTGTTCTTGAACCGGATCGACGGCTGTTGCTATCTGTGTCATCATTTGAGAAAAGTAAATATACATGAACTGGTTCACTGGCACTTGGTGTATGTGAACTCTTTGCTCCTGATACGTCAAAATTTAAAGTCCCTGCTCCACCTGTTACATCAGCTCTCTCTTGAGAGATAATAAATCGATCAGAACTTGGATCTTGTTGACCACCAGAATTATCGCCTGACCATCTTGCTCGATAATTTGTAGCACTGTGAATTTCAACTACATCTGCATCGGTTGAAGCTACTCCATTTGCAAGTGAATGAGCATAATTCTCAACATGAATATTTTTAGTCTCAATAATACCTGTATGCTTTTCAAGATCCCAGTCGCCACCTTTACCCGTTACATCGTCTGATGCCGCTACATCAGCTTCAGTAATTTCAGCAATTTGCTTAATTAAAATCTCACCGCTTTCATCAGCTGCAATGTTACAACCGTAGAACAGAATATCACCATCAGTACTGAGACTTGCGCCAATATCTTTTAGAGTTTGTTTGTACTCATTTAATGTTTCACTGTTTAAAATCGCATTGCCAAATGCAATCTGACCAATGCTACCGTGACCAATAACATGAATGCCATCAATATTTTTTTCATCAGCAAGAATATTTTGCATCTTTTTAAAACCATCCACATCACTTTGAATGATGTGTACTTCAGTGTTGTCATCAAAACTTTCAATTAAAACTTCGATGTCATCAACCGCACTGTCAATGAACACAAATTGTTTTGTTCGTGTGTTTTGATTAATGATTTCACGATTTACAAAAGGAAGTTTTGTATCTTGGTCAGTTTTAAAATTATTTTCTTTTGATTTTTTATCTAAATCAGTTTTGTTCGCATTTGCTAAATCGTCGATGGTATCAATTGCAGTCGCAACCGCAGCTCCATCGAGCATCATGCGTGGTTCAAGTGCCTGAATTAGTTTTTTGGTCATGTTAATTTATATAAATAAAATTTAGTAATTTATTGATAAATATACCTTTTCTATATACAGCAGTAATGCTACTAAATGTAGCAAGATCGCTAAAAAAACCCAAAATGGGCGGTTATATATACACTGAAATTACTAAAGTTTGGTATTACTTGCGCCGGATACGGTTACCCGTTATGACAGTATCTTGGTTTTTATAAAAACAACTAAATGGTCAACCCAATAAAAAAATTATTTATAGTTTTCATATGTTTGGCGCTCGTTGCTTGTGCGCGATCTCCAAAAGTAATTGATGCAGAGTCACTAAGCATTTCAATTGCTGAAGAGATTGCTGAACTTGAAATTGATGCATCGTTAAAAAATATCGATTTGCATACTGCAATTGCAATTGCAGTTAGAAACAATCGCGATTTAAGAATAAGTGTTATGGAGTCTGCGCTCTCTCAAAGCCAAAGAGACTTGCAAAAATTTGATATGCTTCCTGATATTGCCCTTAAAGCAGGCTATTCAAAGTTTACAGAATTGCAGCCTTCAACAAGTGTTGGAGTAGAAAATGATGAGGGTAAAGCTCCAGATCTTAACGGAAGCCAGTCATATACTGTTTCAAGGGATAAATTATTAAAAACAAGAAATGTTGAATTTACATGGAACGCACTAGATTTTGGTCTTTCTTATATCAGAGCTGGTCAACAAGCTGATAGATATTTGATAGCTAAAGAACTTGAGAGAAAATCAATTCAAAATATCACTCGAGACATAATAAGGTCATACTGGAAAGCACAAGCATCTGAAAATCTCCTTGAAAAACTTAATCCTCTTCTAAAAAGAGTAGAAGACGCGCTTGCTGATTCTCAATACATTGAGGAACTTCTTATTTCAGCTCCAATGGACTCATTGCTTTATCAAAAAGAATTACTTGATGTTCAAAGAACACTTCAAACACAACAACGAGCTCTGATAAATTCTAAAAATGAGCTTGCAACATTGATGGGGCTGTTGCCAGGTGAGAAATTTTCACTCGCTGACAATGATACATATTTAACAAACATCAATATGGACATTCAGTCGATGGAAGAAATTGCTCTACTTTCAAGACCAGAGCTGATGGAAAGCCGATACCAGAAGAGAATTTCTAGTAAAGATACCAGAGCAGCAATGCTGGCACTTATTCCCAGTCTTAAATTCAATGCAGCTTACGGTTATCAAAGCAATCAATATTTATTAAATCAAGACACCACAGAATATGGTTACTCCGTTGGTGGCAATCTATTTGATATTTTTTCAATCGGAGCAGCAAGAAAAGCTTCAAAAGCTAATCAAGAATTAGTTGCTGAACGTCATTTAGCTATTGCAATGACAGTGCTTTCACAGGTCCATTTATCCAATATCAATTATGACCTAGCGATTGAGGAATATGATACAGCTCAAAGATATTTAGACGTTGCTGAAAGAATAAGTAAACAGGTCAAAAATGCTCAGAAAGTCTCAAGATTTGGTGAGCTTGAAGTTATTCGAGAAGAGGCAAGTCTTTTAGTCGCAGAGCTAAGAAAAGATTTAGCATTCTCTGAGATGCAGCACAGCATTGGTCAGATTTACGCATCAATTGGTAAAGACATATTGCCGGTAGATCATCAAAACCTATCAATCGAGGAATTAGGAAATAGCATTAAAGCAAATTTAGCTGAATGGGGCGTAACTTATCAAGCGGCAGTAAATATTCCTTTAAATGATCAAAACCCACAGCTTCTAGTGATCACAGACCCGATTAATACAAAACAATCAAGTAATAAATTTAAGATATCTAAAGATACGTTTAATATTACTGGTCCAGGTAAATTAAGATACTCAGTTACACAGCAAGACGATAGTGATTTGCCTCGATGGCTTGCATTTCTAACATCAGACTTATCGATAGTTGGCAACCCACCAGAGGATGTATCAGGTATAAAACTTAAAATGACAGTTGCAAACGCTCTGGTATCAGCTGAGGACAATTTTGTTCTACGATTTGTTGATGAAGAAACTTTCCTTGCAAATGAAAGTCAGAAAGCAAGAGAAGAACTTGCGCGAATGACCAGATTAAGTAATGAAGATGAAATATTGTCAGATGAAGAAGTGGAAGCAGTTTCATTTGAAACTGTTGAAGCTGAAGAAGCAATAGAAGTTGAAGAAACGCTGCCAGAGTCAATTGAAGCAGAATACGAATTTAGCAATGTATCAGCTGAGGAACTAAATGACCTTCTAGACTCGGTTGATCAGTTACTTGAAGGATCGCTTGACCAATTGAATGAAGAACAGAACTCACTAGAGTTTAATAACCAAATCTTTGATGAAAGTGCCGATGCTAATACTGATGGAGAATTTATAACTACAAATGAAACAAGTGCTAATGTAATTGAAGAAAATAATATTTTGCCAACAAAAAAGATTATGCAAGAAAATGAACAGCTTCTTGCTGATAACAAACAACTTTTATCTGATAACGAGCAACTAACCTCTGAGGCAAACGATGCAAAAGAAGAATTAGCTCAATTAATTGAAGAAAATAAACAAAAAGAGTTAGAAGAAAAAGCTGCTCAAGAAGCACTTGAGGAAAAGTTAGCTAAAGAGGCTGAAGAGGCTTTAGAAAATTTAAATGAACTTGTCGATACAAGTATTGATACTGAAACTAATTCTTTCAGTGCTCAAGCAAGTGAAGTGTCAGCCGAAACTGACAATGATCTTTCAGAAAGTTCATCAAATGCAGAGTATGCTTATATTAAGATCGGTTCGTATACTCGAGGAAACTCGGCGAATAGCTTAATGAATTACATATACGATTTAATGGGCTTTGATACCCGTTTCCTCAAATATGATATTAATGTAGAAAAATTTGATAAAAATGACTTTTCGGTAATAATCGGGCCAGTTCCAATGGTTGAGGCTAAGTCAATGCTAGAAGAACTTGATACTCAATTAAGTTCAGAGAATAGCTCAATTGTTGACGCTGAACTTACTTGTAATGAAGAAGTCATTCTAATGTGCTCAATTTAATTCGTTAAGTCGTCATAAATATTGAAATAAAAGTTCATCATTTCAGTAAAAGTTAATTCTTTAAATTTTAAAAAAATATCTACCTCTCCATTGAGTTTTGGATAATTAATCCGATAAATATTTCTGCCTTTTTTCTCAAGATGTTTTAATTCAATTAATCTCTTACTTGATCTTCTTACAGTTTCACGTGGCATTTTTGCTGCCTCAGAAATTGAAGATAGGTTTGTTGGAAGAAGATGTTCACTCTCATATAAATCTTCAATAGATTTATACTTTAATATACCGTGTCTGTTTTTAAAATATACTGCAGCTGAAAGTATTATACGATCAGCTGGTAAAAGTGATTGATCGCTCCCTTCCAAAGTAAGAATTCGTACCCAGAAGTGATATAAATGCAATCGTACTCTGTTCCATTTAGACTGAGAAAATTTTTTTGTATTGACTGAAGTTAGAGGCTTTAAATTAAACTTGATTTCAAAATAATCTTCTAGATTTATTATAAAATCATTCAAGGAGCGCATGACTGATTTGTAAATATTACTTAGTGAATTCGTAAATATATATGCTTGATAAGCGTCAAAATTTACTAGATATCCATATTTTGAATCCCTTATAATTAAACCACTTTCTAAAACTGAATTTAGATATCTTCTCATACTTTCTTTTGGAATATTGAAATGAGTTGAAAGTGAATTAATCGTTATTTTTTTTCCAATGAATCGATTAAATGATGACTGATAAATTGAATTATTAAGAAAATCTTCTGGATGCATCGCTAAAATTTCATTTCTATATTCTTTGAATAAATTTTCATCGTGATATGCGTTTGTAAATGAAAAAAGAATTATAAAAGATAAAATTGCAATTACTTCGTCTTGCAGTCTTTGATCTTTTGTAATCCAACCTGTTGGACTATCTTCCCAGTCAGACGGTTCGTGAATAAATAGATTTTGATGGCGAGAAAGTTGAATTAACAATAAGAGTGCAAGTTGATCATTGTCCAACTTTAAGGTGTGCTCAATGACAGAGTCTCGAATTTTTTTTAAATTAGGATTCATTTTTAATTATACCCAATATGGGTTTTTTCCTCAAATATCAACTAACATTTACCTATTGAATAATCATCAATGCTGCGCATAATTCTTTCAATGGTAAAAAACTTAGAAAAAATCGCAAAGCAAAAGAAAATCAAATATTTCCTTGTCACATTTGTTGATCTTTTTGGAGTGCAAAGGGCAAAACTCGTGCCAACTCGAGCTATTGGAGAAATGCAGAAAATAGGTGCTGGCTTTGGTGGCTTTGCAACACACTTGGATCTCTCATTTTCTGAACCTGATATGTTTGCTTTACCTGATCCAGAAAGTCTTATCCAATTACCTTGGCAACCTGATGTTGGCTGGTTAGCAAGTGACCTGGTCATGAACAATAAATTGATGGATCAGTGTCCCCGTGTGATTTTAAAAAACCAAATTGAAAATTTAGATAAGTTAGATCTTACGATGAAGACTGGCGTTGAATGTGAATTTTTTATCTTAAATGAAGATGGCAGTGAAGTCGCTGACACTCGCGATGATGCTTTAAAGCCCTGCTATGATGTGGCCGCTTTAATGAGACGTTTTGATGTGTTAAGTGAAATTTGTGACTCTATGATTAAATTGGGCTGGAAGCCTTATCAAAATGACCACGAAGATGCAAATGGTCAGTTTGAAATGAATTGGGATTATACTGATTGCCTAACCACAGCAGATCGTCATGTATTCTTCAAATTTATGGTAAAATCTATAGCTGAAAAGCACGGGTTAAGAGCAACATTTATGCCTAAACCATTTACTCAACTTACAGGAAATGGTTGTCATGCACATGTATCTATATGGGATAAAAAAAAGAAAAAAAACTTATTTCACGATACTTCTGACAAGCTAGGTCTATCAAAAATGGGTTATCAATTCATTGGCGGTATTATGAAGTCAGTAGACTCTTTTGCTGCATGGCTGAATCCGTGTTTAAACAGTTATGAAAGATTAAATGCAAAAACAACAAACTCTGGTTCAACTTATTCTCCAACAGCTGTGACGTACTCAGGAAATAACCGTACACATATGATACGAATTCCAGATGAAGGACGATTTGAGTTTAGGGCTGCAGATGGCGCTGTTAACCCTTACCTGCTTCAATCAGGAATTATAGCAATGGGTCTGGATGGAATAAAAAACAAACGCAGCCCTGGAAAACGGCTTGATATAAATATGTATACACAAGGTCACAAACTAAAAAGGATAAAAAAACTTCCTAAAAGCCTAGAGCACGCTATTAAGAAATTTAGCAATGACGCAGTTGTTAAGAAGTCAATCGGCGCAACAGTTGTCTCAAAGTATGTAAAATTGAAGAGACGTGAGTTAAATGAGTTTAGTCAAGTAGGTGAAGCAAACAAAATAAGTTGGGTTCGTAAGAATATAATCGATTGTTAACTTTATTTCGTACCTAGAACGGTAGCAACCAAGTGAATTCTGTCTTCTTCTCCACCATTAATAGCTGTGTGATATTTAGTGTTATCAGTTAAATAAATATTTCCATCAGCAGGAATGTGATGGCCAGTATGTTCAATGAACATTCGAGCTCCATAATTTGTTTTGATTGCAATATGAAGTCTTCTTTCAGGATCTCTATGCCAGCTTAAAGTGGTGCGTGGTGGCATTTTAATCACACGGCATCTACCTATTTCAAAAAACTCGTTTATTTTTTCATATACATACTTGAAGTAAGTATTGTTTAATTTCGGGTTAAAGAGCGTGTACCTTGTTTCATCAATGAATGGCTCCCTCTCCATTTCTTCAAATGAAGAGTCTGGTTTTGTCCAATATTTACCTCTAATATTACCCCCAAACCACTCATCCAACTCTTTCTCATCATAATTAAGGCAAATAGCATTTGACTTAAGCATGCCTGGCTTTTGTTCTGAATTTTCAAAAGGTCTGATTTTGATTAATTCACTGACAGCTTCATTTAATTTATCAACATCAAATGAGATGTTCTCAAGTCTTTCAATATACTGATTAATCGGTGTGTACATATTTTTTATTAGTATCCAAATTCAATATAGTATTTTCTATGATAATTAAAAGATCTACAGAGAATGAACCATGCTTAAATTGTCGCAGTTTTCTAGTCAGAATAGAGAAAATTAGGTAAAAATTACAATTTATTTGTTTGCATTGGACCCTTGGTAAGAGATAAGTAAGAGTTATAACTCAAAAACTACTTTATGAATTATAGAATCGATAATCTTCAATATTGCAATTGGAATGAAGAGATATTTAAAATTAACAGACAGGCAAAATTAGACGCCGTTCATGTCACAATTGCATATCATGAAGACTACGATGAAGTTCAAAAAAATATTTATGAATGGAACACTTATTTTGAAAAATTCAATGAATTAATATTTCACGGCAAGTCATATGAAGATATTGAAATAGCTAATGAGGAAAATAAGACTGCTATTTTCTTTGGTTTTCAAAACTGTTCGCCTATAGAGGATGATATAAATTTGGTTGAAGCTGTTCACAAAATGGGAACAGTATTTATGCAATTAACTTACAATAATCAATCTTTACTGGCAACAGGATGCTATGAAGAAAATGACAGCGGCGTTACTAGAATGGGAAAAGAAGTTATTAAAGAAATGAATCGTGTTGGAATCATAGTTGACATGTCACACTCAGCAGAAAAATCTACTTTGGATGCAATTGAAATTTCAGATAGGCCAATTGCCATAACACATGCCAACCCTTCCTTCTGGCATGAGGCAAAAAGAAATAAATCTGAAACATTGCTTAAAGAACTGGGTCAATCAAATGGAATGATTGGACTCTCACTTTATCCCCATCACCTGTCGAACGGTACAAATTGTACTCTTGAGAGTTTTTGTGAAATGGTTGCCCGAACTGCAGACATTATGGGAGCAGAACACATTGGTATTGGATCTGATTTATGCTTAAACCAACCTGACTCAGTGGTAGAATGGATGCGAAACGGAACTTGGACTAAGACAAAAGATTATGGTGAAGGCTCAAAAGATAAGGCAGCTTTTCCAAAACAACCGGAATGGTTCAGAAATGCTACTGGCTTTGACAATATAGAGAGAGGATTAAAAAGTGCGGGGTTTAATAAAGATGAGACAAATGGCATCTTAGGCAATAATTGGTTTAATTTTTATAAAAACTATATTGGTTAACATATGGTAATAAAAGTTCAGCACAGAGATCCAAACCAAATCATGAAGCTCAGTAGATTAGGTTGTTTTCATCAATCTAAGCTATCATTTTTAAGAAGTTTTATTAGAGAGTTCAAGGATTGGGAGTTTAAAAGCGAGATCTTTGAGCTTGATAAAGATGGTTATGGAACTGCAGTATATTCTGTTTCAAATAAAAAGCGCACATACTCTCTTGTATGCTTTGCAAACAAGTTAGATGACACTGAAAGATCTGATCGAGTAATAGCCACTAAATGGGATGCAGCATTCGTAATTCATGATGGACTTCCTAGCAAGGATGATATTGAAAGACTTCGTGAAAATGTTCCAAAACAAGAAGTGGGAAGATGTTCATTTAAAGAACTTGCTTTATCAAGAGCAAATCGCTCCGTAAGAGTTTTTAACCATGTAATTGATAGCCTATCGAATGGAATTCAACCTAATAAAAAACTACTTTCTGAAGTAGGCTACTTATATAGAACTACTGCGGTTTATGGATCAGGTAAATTTGGATTAGCAGATAGATATAGAATTAAAGATCGTCCTGAAATAAATGGTCCATTTAGAATTGAAATGATGCTTGTTTATCTGGTTCGTCAGTTTACTTTTGATCAAGTCAATCACATTGCTCATAAAAAGAATCCAAATCAATCTGTTAAACTAGATCTTGAATTATCCAGACAACTTGGTATCGGCAATTCAACAGGCCTTGGCATGGCTCCCTTTATTATTAATCATCCAGCTCTACTACACCAATGGATCTACGTGAGAGAGGAAGCTTTGAGGCAGATTAGAGAAATTAAAAATGTATCAAATGATGATTTTGAAATGTTTAAAAAATTCTTAGAGCTTTCAAAGAAAAATATAAATAATTGGAGCACAGATAGTGAATTTCAAAATGTTAAAATTAATCAACTAAAAGAAGATATTCAAAAATTTGAGAAGAGTTGTCTAAATAACATAACTGTTAATAAAGAATATTTTTGGGATGAGATGTATAAATGGGTGGAAGAAAATTTAACTAATGAAGGTGTAGAATATATTGTTTCCCTTATGATGGAACCATACGATAATATTATTAATTTGCTAGTTCCTCAAATGAGCTCTGATGAAGATCATTATTTTGATATACCTACAAATAAAAGCACAGATCAATTAAAATCATCAATTGAAAAATCTTATCCAGATATAATTAGAATGGACTTCTCAATTGATAAAAGTAATGAAAATTTTTGGTATATTTCAAAAAATAAGGAAGAGCCTCGACTGGCGAGCCGCTTTGATGAGCCAGGATCTGAATTAGAGCAACCTCTAGCAATTGCCAGAGATATTAAAGAACTTCATGCAAGATTATCATCCTATAAAAATGAAGAACTATCTATATTTTTAGAGGAAAATAGTGACCTAAGACATGTTGTTAGAAGATGCCACATTGTCGAAAAGTTGCCTTACGCAGAAATTCAAGACAACTCCATTGGTGCAGAGTTGATGCCTATTGATATGCTAAGACTAAAATTATCTTTTTTTGGAGCCCAAAAATTTGATCCTCGATCAGACAAGTGGCTGAGAATTTGCATGTATCAGGGAGCACCATTGATGCACGAAATAAACAAATCAAATGACACATGGATTTACAATTAATGCAATCATCAAGTGAAATTAATACCATATCAAAGAGAGCTGCAAAAGCGATTGGTTATTCATGGGGAGTGGCAGAAGAAGTTGGAAAATGTATAAGTTCAATAGAGATGTTTGGAATTTCAGGAGTAGAAAATTTAAATAATTATTTTAAAACCATCAAAGGCATTGAACCAGAAGGTCCAAAGCAAATTGAAAAAACTAATAAATTGAATGATAAAAGTCTTTGCCCTATCTATACAGGATTAAAATTAATTGATAACTACAAATCTGTAGATGGAATAAAAGCATTAAAATTTATAAACCTGGATTATCCATTATTACTTTTACCTTTTGTAAATAAACTTTCATATTTAATTGGTAAGAGAATTGAAATTTCTATTGATGATATTAATGTGGAATGCAATCTAAACACATGTGTACTTGCTGATCATCAAATCAAATCTTTAATTATTAAAAAAGCTAATACAGTGAAAATTAATATTTTAGAAAATGAAGATAGTTTTTCCAGCAAAACTTGGAATGAGCTATATCAAATGTCAACAGAGACCTTTGTTGAGGAAACAGAACAATCAAAACAAACTGGGGCTGGGGCCGGTCTTCGAGATAACGATTAATATTTAAAGTTGTATACCAACGTTCTTCAGCTGCAAGTAGCTTTTAATTGCTTGTTGACCTTTCTCACGGCTGTAACCTGATTGTTTATAACCTCCAAATGGAGTTGCGATACTTCCTGTAAACCAACTGTTCACATAAACTTGACCACCATTTAAACGTGAAGCAGTTTTTGTAGCCATATCAACATCTTTAGTGAATACACCAGCTGCCAAACCATAATCTGTGTCATTTGCAATATGGATTGCTTCTTCATGATCTTCATAATCTAAAACAGATAAGAATGGTCCAAAAATTTCCTCCTGTGCGATTGTCATATCTGGCTTAACATCTGAATAAATTGTGGGTTCAAAGAAAAAACCTTTTCTATCTACTCTGTTACCACCTGAAACTGCTTTAGCTCCAGCTTGCAAACCTGAACGCGCATAATTTTCAACTTTTTGTAACTGTTCTTCAGATATAACAGGCGTTAGATCGACACCTTCCTCATCGCCAGGGCCAACTTTAATTGAAGCTGCTAATTTTGATAACTTTTCAAGCACTTCATCTTTTATAGATTTATGGACGATCATTCTCGACATTGCAGAACAGATTTGTCCAGCCTGGCTGAAAATTCCAACTTTGGTTGCATTAACAACTTTATCAATATCCGCATCTGGCAGAACAACTGCAGCTGATTTTCCACCTAACTCAACAACTGCAGGTACAGCTCTTTCAGCAGCTGCGTGTAAAATTGCTTTTCCAGTCTTTACAGATCCAGTGAAAGTTATTTGTGCAACGTCCGGATGGGCAGTAAGCGCAGCTCCAGCTTCACTTCCATAACCCGTGACTATGTTTATTAGGCCTTTTGGAACTTCAGCATTATGAATTGCCTGAGCGAAAAACGATGTTGTAGCTAAAGGTGTCAGCTCAGCAGGTTTAATGACTGTAGAATTTCCTGCAGCAAACGAACATGCCAAAGAACGAGCAATCATTGAAATTGGAAAGTTCCATGGAACAATGTGACCTGAAACACCATAAGGTTCATAGATTGTGTAATCCATGACCTGACTATTTACAGGAATAGTTTGGCCTTCTATTTTATCTGTTAAACCACTGTAGTAATCAAAGTAGTTTGCGGCATCAACAAACTCATATTCAGACGCAGCAAGTAGTTTCCCATTTTCGGCACAAAGTAATGCTCCACCTTCTTTACTGACCTTGCGAAGCTCTTCAGCAATGCGTCGCATAAGTTTTGCTCGTTCCATCGGATTCATATCCACAAGAATTCGAGACTCGTATGCTTTTTTAGCGGACTCTACAGCTTGATTAATATCTTCATCTTTACCGCAAGTTATTTCACCAATTATTTCCTCGTTTGCAGGATTCAAAACTGGTATGAGGTCTTTGCTTGAGGCATCTGTCCATTCACCGTTTATATAGTGCTGGTATTTTTTCATAAGTTAGAGTCTTTCTTGTTAAATACTGATCTATTTTTGCAATAAGGTCAGCTTTAATTTAGTTCAAAAATTCCTAGATTCCCAACTATTTTTACCTTAGTCTTACCGACATGAATTCAAAAAAGTCTGATTTTGTTAAATTTGAACAGGTTGATAAAAGTTATGATGGAAAAGAGCTTGTTGTTAAAGGTCTCGACTTAGATATTGCAGAAGGTGAGTTTCTAACATTACTTGGACCATCAGGTTCAGGCAAAACAACAACTCTCATGATGCTTGCTGGCTTTGAAACTCCAACAAATGGCGAAATATATTTTGATGGACTTCCAATCAATAATATTCCTCCTCACAAACGTGGAATTGGTATGGTTTTTCAAAATTATGCTTTGTTTCCGCATTTATCAGTTTATGAAAATTTAGCTTTTCCTTTAAAAGTAAGAAAAGTGGATAAATCAGAAATCGAAGAGAGAATTAATAAAACTTTGAAAATGGTTTCATTAACTGGTTTTGAAAACAGAATGCCCGCTCAACTATCTGGTGGTCAGCAACAAAGAGTTGCTGTTGCTCGCGCGCTTGTGTTTGATCCAAAACTTGTATTAATGGATGAGCCTCTTGGAGCTCTTGATAAAAATTTACGAGAGAGTATGCAGTATGAATTAAAACATATTCACGAGTCATTAGGAGTGACTGTTGTTTATGTCACACACGACCAGGGTGAAGCATTGACTATGTCAAACCGAATTGCTGTTTTTAACGACGGTAAGGTTCAACAGCTTTCTGGGCCAAATGAATTATATGAAACGCCTGTAAATTCGTTTGTTGCAAGTTTTATTGGAGAAAATAATACTTTCACTGGGACTGTGAAAGAAATTGCATCTGGCTCAGCAAAGATTGAAACTGACTCTGGTGAAACTATTGTTGCTAATCCTATTGCTGTGAGCTCTTCAGGAGAAAAGTCAAGAATTTCTCTAAGACCTGAGCGAGTGAGTATTGACCCGAATGAACAACTTGAGAATAAATTCACAAGTGAGATTCGTGAAATTATTTATCATGGAGATCATACTAGGGTGCGTGTAAATCTTCTTGGTAATGACGACTTTATTTTAAAAGTCCCGAACGCGAGCAGTGATTTAAAGCTTAACGTAGGTGATAAATTAGACCTTGGCTGGTCATCTCATGACTGCAGAGCTTTAGATTACTAATTCTTTGATACTACATGTAGATTAAACATTAATTTGTTGAAAAATAATCTTTTTTTTTGTTGCGTTTTTGCTCAAGGCCTTGTGTAATATTTCTTTATATAAAAAAAGGAGACGATTAATCATGTCTAGATTAACTAAACTAATCTCTTTGGCTGCTTTATTAGTGGCTCCATCTATGGCTACAGCCGCGGAAGTAAACGTGGTGTCATGGGGAGGCGCTTATACAGAAAGTCAAAAGCTAGGTTACGGGGACCCATATCAGGAAATGAGTGGCGTTCAAGTAAACTGGATCGACTACAGTGGAGGTTTGAGTGAAATTAAAGCTCAGGTCGAGTCTGGAGCAATTACTTGGGACATTATCGATGTGTATGCACGTGATACAATTATCGGTTGTGACGAAGGATTGTTTGTAGAATTCGATTTCGATAACGACTTCCCTGCAGGTGTTAACGGTATGAAAGCAAGTGACGATTTCTTTGCTCCAATGCCTAGTAAGTGTGCTGTGGGTAATATTCTTTACTCATGGAACTATGCTTACAACACTGACAATGTAAACTTCGCAGGAAGATATCCTGACTCAATGAATGACTTCTTTGATCCAGATACTTTCCCAGGTGTAAGATCACTATACTCTAGCGCAATGTCAAACCTTGAGTTTGCATTAGTTGCTGATGGTGTTCCTGCCTCTGATGTGTATGATTACATGGAAGATAATGGAATTGACAGAGCTCTAGATAAATTATCAGAACTTTGCACACACCCTAAAGGTGGATGTATTTTCTGGTCAGCTGGTGCACAACCACCTGAGCAGTTAGTTTCTGGTGAAGCTCTTATGGCTACTGGCTGGAACGGACGTCACTTCAATGCTATCGTGAACGAAGGTTCACCAATGAAAATGGTATGGGATGGTCAGATCCTTGACTATGAGTACTTCGTACTTGTTAAAGGTGGACCAAACCAAGATGAAGCTATGAAAGCTCTTCAGTACTTCACTAGTTCTGAAGGTTTAGCTGGAAGTGCAAAGCACATTGCTTATGCACCTTTCCGTATCTCTTCTCTTGATGTGATCATGGCAGATGAGCCATGGTTCTATTCTGAGCAAGCAGGTGCTGTTGAGATTATGCCTCACATGCCTACTGCTCCAGCTAACACAGAGAACTACGTTCTAATGAACCCAGAGTGGTACGCTGATAACAACACTGAAATCAACGACGCTTGGGAAGCTTGGAAAGCTAACTTATAAAGTCTAAAACTTGGGCAACCTATGGGTTGCCCAAGTCTTTCAAATTCAGTATTCTTTTACACATATGACTGCCGAAATCAGAACCTCCGATGGTGAGCTTTTATCCATAAAATTAAAAAAAGTTGAAAGACGTCGCAGAACAACAGCTTTTTTACTGGCAGCTCCTTTATTGTTTTTCATTGTTTTTACTTATGTAATCCCAATTTTTCAAATGCTTGGAAGGAGTATCGATAATGTTCAGATGAATGAATTTTTATCTGAAACCCACGAAGTTATGCAAACTTGGGATGGAAGTGAAATGCCAGGGGAAGATGTTACCTCTACATTTTATTATGAGTTGAAAACAGCTGTTGAGAATAAATATCATGGAAAGATCGCTACTCGTCTCAATTATGAAAAAGGTGGTTTTACAAGTTTAATCAAGAAAACTTCTCGAAAGTTAGAAAACTTTGATGAAAATGGAAATTTTTTAGAACAGTTCATTGATGTTCACAAAAAATGGGGCGATATCGAGTATTGGCTTGCAATGAAAAGAGGTACAGACGCTTATCATTTTAGAAAGTATTTAACAACATTTGATTTTGAACAAAAATTTGATGGCTCTATTGAAAGAATTGAAGAAAAGAAAAGAATTAACGTAACCTTGTGGCTTAGAACAATTTTTGTAGCAGTCGGTGTTACATTTTGTTGTTTTATTTTAGCCTATCCAATTTCTCATTTACTTTCTGTTCTTCCAACACGTTATTCCAATTTACTGATGATATGTGTTTTATTGCCTTTTTGGACATCACTATTAGTTAGAACTTCTAGTTGGATGGTTTTATTGCAAAAGCAGGGAGTATTAAATGATACCTTGGTGTCATTGGGAATCGTTGCAGATGAGTCGAGGCTTGAACTTATGTATAATATGACAGGTACATTCATTGCAATGACACAAATCTTATTACCGTTTATGGTTTTACCACTTTACAGCGTTATGAAAACTATTTCTCCAAGTTTAATGCGCGCTGCAACGTCAATGGGTGCAACACCTTTTCATGCTTTTAGAAAGATTTATTTCCCTCTTACTTATCCTGGAATAAGTGCAGGATCAATTTTAGTATTTGTTTTAGCGATTGGTTATTACATAACACCTGCATTGGTTGGTGGAGCGAAGGGAATTTTAATTAGTAATAGAATAGCATATCACATGCAGCAATCACTAGACTGGTCTCTTGCTACGGCGATGGCAACAGTTCTTTTAATAGCAGTGCTAGTGGTATACTGGCTGTACAATAAGATTGTTGGCATAGATAACATGAGGCTTGGATAATATGGCATTACCAAAATATACAGAAATGAGATACAGAGTTTGGCATTATTCTTATTTAGTAATTTGTACTGCAGTTTTTGTATTTTTGATTGCACCTCTTTTTGTGATCATACCACTATCATTCAATGCTGAGCAATATATCCACTTTTCTGACGGTATGCTTGCATTGCAGCCAGAAGCTTTCTCACTTAGGTGGTATGAAGATATGGTTTATGGAACAAAAAATCCTTGGGGAATAGCGGCTCGAAACAGTGTTTACTATGCATTTTTCTCAACAATTGGAGCAACCGTTCTTGGAACAGTTGCCGCACTGGGCCTAAGCAGTCGTTACATGCCTTACAAACAATTAATCATGAGTGTATTAATTTCACCAATGATTATTCCACTAATTATTTCTGGCTCAGCTATCTTCTTTTCATTGGCAAAACTAGGATTAGCTGCAACTTTTCCTGGCATTGTCATTGCCCACATTATTTTAGGTACACCATTTGTTGTAATAACAGTTACCGCAACCTTAAGTGGATTTGATGACAGTATTACGCGTGCAGCATCAAGTCTCGGAAGCACACCAACCAATACTTTTTTTAAGATTACATTACCTCTAATAACACCTGGTATTATCTCTGGTGCTTTATTTGCATTTGTAACTTCGTTTGATGAAATTGTCGTAATTCTATTCGTGGCAGGAGGAGATAGAAATCTTACAACTATCCCACTTCAAATGTGGACTGGTTTGAGAGAGCAGCTCAGCCCGACGATCATGGCTGTTGCTACATGCTTAATTGTGCTTTCAACATTAATCCTGATTGTGACTGAGTTGTTAAGGAGAAGATCTGAGAGGATAAGAGGGATTTCAGCTCAATAAAAGTTAAGACAATTCGTTAAATATACTATAATTCAAGTCCATCTTTTTTTAATGCTCTTAAAAGATCATTAAATCGGTCTTGCCCAAAGTAAAACTTGTCTTTATAGACTGTTAATGGAACTCCATGATGACCTGCTTCTAACTGTTCCTTTTGGTTTAGTTTTATTTCACCAATCAAGCTTTGCTCAGCTTCTGTTCGTTTTTTTTCAATATTATTATGATTTAAGCCTAATTTTGATGATGACTCAGAAATTGAGTCGTCAGAATTCCAATTTTTCATACCACTCCAAATTTTGCTTGAAACTTCAACGGCAAAATCAAGTTGTCTATCTTTTTCTATTGCCTGGCAGTAATGACATAACTTAAATATACGTGGCTGGTCATCAGAAATTTTACCGGTTAGCATATTTTGTTTTATTGGATCTGGATTTGGTTTTTTAAATACCATACCGAGTTTTTTTGCCTGTAAAAAATAATCAAATCGTTTTAGAAGAAAATATGTAAATAAGTTCTTACCTTTAAAGAATTCTGGCTCTCTTATTGCTAATGGGTAGACTTGTTTAAAATTTATATCTACACCGTACTTATCTCTTAACAAAACGATACGCGGTAATATTAAATAAGAGTATGGACTTCTAAAGGAGAAATATAAATCTACTTTCATGTCTCAAATATTAACCTTTCACATCCAGTGTCTTCAAGAAGATCATTTACTTTTTTCTGATCATTATCTTCAAGCATTTTATATTCTTCGTTAAGCCACTTTAAACACTTTGCCTGGTAAGGAAATGATTTTTGTTTCCAAAGACATCCATCAATCTCTGCTTGCCATTCTTTATCGCCATTTTCTAATGCTTTAGCGTTTGCTAGCTGCGCAGGCGCATAACCCTTACCGATTTCTGCAAGTAATTCCTTTACCGTTGACGGCAAAGTATCAATTGATCCCCATTGTTCATCATCTACCTCAATACCAGATTGATCTTCAATTAAACCAACCCATGCGACTGTCCTAAGAGATACTTCATGACAAATTTCTCTTGGCGTGGGATCAAAGTTTACAAGTTGAGACAGTTGACCATAAATTGCAAAATCGCTTGATGAGGGTCTATTGCTTATCAAATAAGGTGTTGATGTGAAATGTTTCTCAAGTATACCCAATAAACGTCTGAAACTTGCATCTATGATAGGAGCTGTATCATTGTTTGAACCTACCACCCATAATCTTTCTATCTGCCTTTTGCTGATCATCCCTTTTAAATTATCTAACATTTCATTTGGCATCATTCCTACAGTTTGAAGAGGTAAAATTGTTCCTGCATTTTCAGCATCTTTTTGATCATGCCATCTATAATGAAACATGTATTTAGTTCCCCACTCATCAGCAAAATCTTCGATTAAATAATTTATAAACGCAAGTGCAGGATCAGATGGAATAGTACTCCGCTCACTAACCTCTTCATCAATTCTTCTTATTAACGGAGTCGAATCTGTTACAGCTTTTAAATTTCCATCTTCATCAGGCAGGACGAATGTTGGTAGTAATCCAGGCTTGGGCTTTTCAATACCCTCTTGATCAAGATATTTTGAAGGGTCTCCCCAAATCATTTTATGAGGAATACGTTTATACCTAAGATATGAAAGCATCTTACGTGTATAGGGTGAGCCGACGCCACCAAGAACAACTAATGGATTTGGTAAACTCATTTTTATTCTCCTACTTCTGAATTATTCTTGAACCGGTATCAGTTAGATCTTTTGACTGTTTCATATTTCTCATCAACTCCATAATATCAATTGGTACTGCAACACCTTTTTTGCAGGCCGGTCTATCTTCCATCATCTGCATCCATCTTTTTACACCTTCAAGACCGTCGATATTCACACCTGACCATTTATATGTTCTTACCCAACACCAATTTGCAATATCAGCTATACTAAAATCATCAGCGAGATACTCATTATCTTTTAAACGTGTCTCCATAACTTCAAACAAGCGTCTTCCTTCGTTTTGATAGCGATCAATTGCTGGTTGTATTTTTTCTCCTGGCCAATAACGAAAGAAAACATTGGCCTGCCCCATCATCGGACCAATCCCTCCCATCTGAAACATTAACCACTGAATGACTTTTGAACGAGCAATTGACTCTGTAGGCAATAGTTTGCCTGCTTTCTCAGCTAAATAAATTAGTTGCGCACCACTTTCCATGATTGAAAGGTTATCATTTTCAGTATCAACTATTACAGGGATACGTCCGTTTGGATTCATTGCTAAAAATTCTGGCTTCTTTTGATCACCGGCTTGTAAATTCACAACATGAACATTGTATGGTATTGCAAGCTCCTCAAGAGCTACAGAAATCTTATACCCATTTGGTGTAGGTGAAGTATATAATTCAATCATTAATGACTTTTGTTTCAATGTTTAATTGGCCTGCTAATCCTGCTTCACGATGCTGATAAGCTTCAAGATATTCTGGGTCATTGGGCATCATATTTTCGCCCATTATTTTTCTTGAAGGCCATTTTGCAATAGCAACTACGTCCCATAACTCCTCAACTTTACCTACCGCTAAACGTTTTACATCTGTATGCAAAACTAATTCTCCTCCAATTTCCTTTAGATGTTTATCCATAAACTCAGCATAAATTGTGTAAGCCTCTCTTCCAGTCAAGTTGGTTTCTCTCCCATCTCTATATTCTGCTTTCTCTTTAAATTTCAGTAGATTGAGCATGTATATTGGCTCATTATCATCGGTATTCTCAAAAAAACCCTTCATTTGTTCTCTGTTTGGAAAAACACGATTTTCTACTTTCATTTCTGTTTCCTTTCAATGATCGAGATAAAAAACATAAAAAGTGTAACAAATAACATGACGCTTGTCCCAACTAAACCTCCTGGAGCAGTTGAATTGAGATAATTTTGGTCTAAGCTGTGCATCGTCATAGTTATTATTCTTAATATATTATCGAGTACAAAAACTAACCAGGCTAATGACAAAAGGCTTTTGTATTTTATTAGAAATATAATTGATATAAATAATACAACGATCTGCGAACTGCCCCATAAGGAGCCTATAAAATAAATTACACTATTAGGATTTAAATTATTAACTTCTGGAAAAATTATAATTGAGGCTATTGAATTTAGGCCCGCATCTTGAGCAAACATATGTGTAAACGACCTGAAAGCTACTAAGAGGAGATATAAATAAAAAAACCAAAGTGCAGGCTTTAAACCTTGGTAATTGTTGTTGGCTTCGGTGGGTAAAGGACTTATAAATTTCATCTAATTAGAATATGTATTTTTACATTGTTCATCTTATTCTTGATTATAATATGAATAAACATTATTTAATAACATTAAAGGGGAAAGATTATGAATAGATTGTTAGTTGTTTTGAATACTATTAACGGAGTCATATTTATTATACTTGGCCTTCTCTGGGTAATTTCTCCTTACGAAGCTGGAGCTAACTTTGGTATATTAGAAATTCCTGAAGGATTAGGTCGAAGTAGTCTTATTGGTGATGTAGGAAGCTATTTTTTTTGTATTGGGGTGATGATGATACTTGCAGTTTATACCTTAAGAGATATTTGGTTTTACGCGCCAGCGATGCTTTTGGGTTTTACTGCTTTATTTAGAGTGATCTCATGGTTAGCACATGATGCAACCTTTGCAACTCAATTTATTATAATTGAAATATTACTTATTATTTTGTTGCTCGTTACATCGAAGAGAATGTCTAGTAAATAAATATGAAAAAAATTTATTTTTTTTTGATTGCTGCAATTTTAATATTAATTATTGCAGTTGTTGGAATAAGAACTACTACTGTTCAAAATGTTTTGATAGATTTTGATTTTAATAGACAATGGAATAATCAGGATAAATTAGTAACTTTTGATGGTGATTATATTATTGGTCTTGTTTGTGGATCACGAGGGCCTTTACCGGGTAAAGGAAGGGCAGAGCCCTGTATTATGATAAAAACTCCCGATCATATGTTTGTGGTTGATACTGGGGATGGTAGCAGGCAAAACCTTACAAATTGGAGTATTAATCTTGGTAACTTAGATGCAGTTTTATTAACTCACTTACATTCAGATCATATTTCTGATTTAGCTGACTTTCACCTCTATTCATGGGTAACTCAAAATAGAGGTAAAAAACTACCAGTGTATGGACCATTGGGTACCAATCTCGTTACTGAGGGAATAACAAAAGCTTATGAGCTAGATACCGAGTGGAGAACTCTTCATCATGGAGAAGAAGTAGCACCTTCTGATTTTGCTGGTTTTGATACAACAATAATTAATTTAAATGATCCAGTTATTTATGATGATGGTAAACTTAAAATAACAGCTTTTGAAGTTGAACATTTTCCAGTTGATCCTTCACTAGGCTATCGTTTTGATTACAAGGGCAGGTCAATAGTAATAAGCGGTGATACCGACTACAGTGAAAACTTAGTTGAACAGTCTAAAAATGCAGACCTTCTGTTTCATGACGCTCTGTCTCATAATATGATAGGAAGATTAGAAGAAATTTCAGAAGATACAAACCCCTTATTATCTACTGTCTTTTATGATATTCAGGATTATCATGCCTCTCCAATTGAGGCCGCCCAAGCTGCCAATGAAGCTAATGTCAAGGAGCTAATATTCTATCATTTGACACCAGCTCCTCAAAATTTCATTGCGAAAATAATTTTTGTGAGAGGTGTTAATGAGGTACGTCCAGACAATTGGACATTAGCGGATGATGGTACGATGGCAATCTTGCCGATAGAGTCAGAGGATATCACCATTACGAATATTCAATAAGGACAAAAGAAATCCATCAATTTTTTTGAAAATTTAATTAGACGATTGATCTTTTTGCTGTAAGATTTTTCCAATGAGCGCAACTAATTCACTCCTCAGATTTTGGGAAGAACAAATAGGAACCTCACACCGCTCTAGTAAGCACTTTTTCAGAAAAACACCGTCTCATTATCATATGATGCTCCTTGTAATGTCAGCTCATCAAAATAAAGAAAAGCTATGTGTTGAAGAATTAAAGACAAAACTCTTCCATACATCTCGGCCTAAGTCATCTATGATGATTAATGAGGCTTGTGACAGAGGTTTCATACATTTAGAGAAAACAGAGAACGATAAAAGACGAAAAACAGTAAAACCAAGCTCTGAATTGATAAAAGAATTTAAGAATTATCTTAATTCAATGAAAAATATCAATTGGAAGTCTGAATAATAATTTTAAGAAAAAATTTTTTCAAAAAAATTAGACATCTCTCGCCATGAATGCTGATCGGCATGCGCATCATAGAATAATCCTGAGTTTCGATCATTAGCTTCAGGATTTGTAAAAGCATGACCAACATTGCCGTAAGCATGAATTTGCCAATTTGCTTTTTTTGAATTTAATTCATCAGCTAAATCAATCATATTTTGTGGAGTGGCCATTGGATCATCATATCCATGTAGAATTAAAATCGATGAGTCAATTTTTATTGTTCCTTTTAATTGCTTTCCTGAACTTGCCGTTGGTGCGTCATATAACCCATGAAAACTAACAACACCTTTAACATCTTCGCCTGCCCTAGCCAAATCAAGTGCACATTTTCCTCCAAAACAAAATCCAATTGCTCCGGTTTTGTTTTCATCAACTTTATCAAAATTCTTGAGGGTTTCAAAAGCATGGATCATTCTTTGTTGAAGCAATACTCGGTCAGAATTAAATTCATTCATCAACTCCATTGACTCTTGGGGATTTGAACCTCTTCTTCCATGTCCATATAAATCCATAGCAAATGCAAAGTACCCAAGCTCAGCAAGTTGTTCTGATTTCTTAATATCAAAATCAGAATGGCCTCCATAAGCATGACATACGAGAACTCCTGGTCTTGGTGTATCAAAACTATCTTCATAACTTATTGAACCTTCAAATTGCACACTAGAATTTGCAGATCCATAAACTAGTTTTTCTGTTTTGATCATACTTATAGAATACCCTCATATGAGTTAATGTAAAGTTGCTTCATTTCATCAAGACTTATATCGCGTGGGTTTGGTCCAGTGGATGGATCTTTCAATGCCATTTCACTAAGTAGCTCAAAATCAAATTCTTGATTAAGCTCCTTTAGAGTATGAGGAATAGCGAGTTCATCTCTTAGCCTCAATATCCACGACAGAAATCCGTCAAATGTTGAATTTTCTAATTCTAAGTATTTTGTTAAAAGTTGTATCCTCTGACTTATAATCGGTTCATTAAATTTAAGTACATATGGCATAAATATTGCATTCGAGAGACCATGATGAATATCATTAACTGCATTTATAGGATGTGAAAGAGAATGTATTGCTCCTAGTCCTTTTTGAAATGCAGTCGATCCCATTGATGATGTTACTAACATTTTCGATCTTGCAAAGATATCATCAGGATTTTTATAAGCACTTAGAAGACTATCCCTCACGTTCTTTATCCCTTCTAGTGCAATACCATCCGCCATAGGATGAAAACCTCTAGCACAGTATGCCTCTAAACAATGAGCTAAAGCATCCATACCTGTTGCGGCTGTGAGATGAGGTGGAAGAGATAAAGTTAAATTTGGATCAAGTATTACAAGGTCTGGTAAGAACGAGGGATGAAATATTATTTTTTTTGTTTTATCACTTTCGTCCAAAATAAGTGATGCGCGGCCTGTTTCAGAACCAGTCCCAGCCGTAGTTGGTATCGCAATTACTTTTGGAAGTTGATCTGTAATTGCCCTTGTCCAATTATCCCCAATATCTTCGAAAAACCACAGATTTTCTTTTTGTTTTGTCATGAATGCAATTGCTTTACCAGCATCAAGAGAACTGCCTCCGCCGATCGCTATTACACCATCGTTATTATTAGACAAAAAGTGTTCAACCCCATCCATTACGTTCTTACCTGTTGGATTTCCTTTGATATTTGAAAAAATTGAATATTTGATTTTATTATTTTTCAATAATTCAATAATTTTTATAAAGTTTTTATTAGAGGTAAATTCTGGATCGGTTACAACTAAAGGATTTTGCATACCTTGAGCTTCTAAGGCATTTTGAATCTCTAGGGAACGGCCTAAACCAAACCATATTGGGGTAGGATAATTCCAATTAACATTATCAATATCACTCATACGTTTCTATAGTGTTGGAGGTGTAGTTTTTTTTGTAGAACCAAAAGCATAAAAACTTATAGCAATAATAATTACCAAGCCGCCCATTAAAGTTATGTTTGAGGGAACTTCGTTTACTCCAAATAAAGGTATCCAACACCAAATTACTCCTCCCACAACTTCTGTTAAAGAAAGTAACATAAATTCTGCTGCAGGCAGATAGCGCGCACCTAAACTTAAAAGTATAAGTCCAATCCCAACTAAAGTTCCATGTAGCATACTTAATAAAATATTTTGTAACGGCATTGAGTAACTATCAGTAAATAAAACAATCATAATCATTGAAAAAAGTGAGCAGGTAATACCAGCAATAATGATTGTTGTAAATTTAGGTGTGTCTGGTTGCCATCTGAGCGTTGTTGCAAATATTGCAAATCCAATAGAACAGAATAAACCAAATACCCAACCTAAAAAGGTTCCTGCGTACCAGTCATTATAAGCCATGAGAAAGATTCCAAACAAAGATACAAAACATGCTATCGCAGTTGTGATGCCAATTTTTTCTTTTAGAAAAATATATGCAAAGAGCCCTGCAAATAATGGTTGTGTGCCAATCATAAATAATGTGGTAGCCGCAGAGGTATAAGTCATTCCAAAAATAAAAAATATAAAAGCTGCAGCAAGACCAATACCACCCAATAAGCCAGATGATCCAACTCTATTAAAATTATGATAGAAAGAAATTCCTTCGTTATAAATCAAATATATCAACAAAATTGTTGCTACAACTATACCTCTATAAAAAAGGTAGTGCCATTGATAGACCTGAGCATCTACCATGTACCTAACGGTAGGAGCTCCAAAACTCCATATCAAACCAGCAGATAGTGCCAGTATAAAACCTATTAAATATGTTTTGTTATTCTGCTCTGTCATATAATCTACTGCAGAATATATAAATAAAAGCCTTATGACACTATAAATGACTACAGAAAATGAGATAACAGAATTGGGTGAGTTTAATAAAAAGTTCGAAAACACTTACGAATTATTCAAGAAAAACTTAGAAAATGATGAGGAGGTGGGTGCATCATTTGCCGTTTATCAAAATGGAGAAGTTTTGGTGAACCTTTATGGCGGCTATCGGGATCGTGATAAAAAAAACAAGTGGGACCAAAATACAATAGTAAATATCCACTCAACCAGTAAGGGTATCGTTGCGATGATTGTTGCTAAATTGATTGATGAAAACAAACTAGATTTAGAGAAAAATGTTGCTGATTACTGGCCTGAATTTGCGAACGGCGGAAAAGAAAGTATAAAAGTAAAAACATTACTCTCCCATCAAGCAGGGATGTATGGATGGAGACAGCCTATAGATGAAACCGATTTTTACAAATGGGACTATGTAGTTGATCTGTTGGCAAATCAAGAACCATATCATAAAGCTGATGAAAAAATATGTTATCATCCAAAAACGATCGGTTTTTTAGTTGGTGAATTAATTAAACGAGTGACCAATAAATCAGTCGGTAAGAACTTGGAGGAGTTACTGAATAGTCCTCTTGAAACCAAATGTTTTATAGGTACACCTTCAGCATATCATGACAATATTGCTGAACTAATTAGTTCTGAAAGCCTAAGGAAAGCTTTCAGTGATCCGACAAATGTAGATGAGTATCTAATTACTGCGTTTCTTAATCCTGCAAACAGAACAAAAACAGCAAATACAGCTGAATGGCGACTTGCGGAAATTCCAGCTATGAACTGTCACTCTAATTCAGGATCACTTGCAAAAATTTATGATTTTTTCTTATCGCATTTATCAAATAAATTTATTTCATCAAATACCTTTGAAACTCTTACTACAGTTGCTGTAAGTGGAGACGATCATGTAATGAAGTCACCTATGCAGTGGTCACATGCAGGTTATAGTGTCGGTGGTGGAAAATTATTTGGTAAAAGCAGTAAAGCATTTGGTCATACTGGATGGGGCGGTTCTATGGCATTTGGGGATCCTGAAAATGGAATTAGCTGCGCATACACAATGAATTTATTAACTGGATCCATGCTCGGTGATCAAAGAGCACTTAAATTAGTTGAAACAATATATGATGCCCTATGAAACTAAGTTTTAGATCAAAATTGTTTTACGGTGGTGGTGATTTTGCCATTAATATAATGTGGCAACTGACTGTCTTCTACTTACTATTTTTTTATACAGATATTTTTGGATTATCGCCTGCAAATGCTGGCTTAGTTTTCTTTTTAGCGAAAATCTGGGACGCATTTACTGACCCGATTATGGGGTATATTGCAGATAATACTTCGACCAGATGGGGGAAATTCAGACCTTATATTTTGTTTGGATCAGTACCTGCGCTAATAATGATTATTTTATGCTTTACCTCACCTGATTTGTCACAAACGGGTAAATTTTATTGGGCACTTTTTACATACATTACATTTACCACTTTATATACAATCATTGCTATTCCAGTTGGATCGCTCATTCCGGCGATGACTCAAGACAGAGATGAAAGAACATCACTCGCATCATTTAGATATTTAGGAGCTAGCTCTGGATCAATTGCTGTTGCAGTTCTAACATTGCCTCTAGTTGGCCTTTTTAGCTCACCACAGTTCGGATTTCCAATTGTAGTAGGTTGTTTAGCAGTCCTTGGAGCTATTTTTGCATTCCTATGTTTTTTTAATACTAAAGAAGTTTATTCAAAGCCATATGAAGAAACCATTGGTATTAAAAAAGTTACTAAAATGGTATTTAACAATTATCCATTACATTTCGTAATATTGGCACTTTTAACAACTTGGGTTGCAAATAATATCAAGCAACTAACAGTTGTCTATTTTGTAAAATATAATCTTCAATTAGAGGCTTACTTTAGTCCAATTTTGCTTGGAGTAATTTTACAAATTATGTTAGGTGCATATTTAGTTAACTTAATAAAACATAGGTTTGAGAAAAAGACTTTATTCATGATTGGAACATTTCTTTACGTAATCACAGATTTAATAATCTATTATATTACTGGGTATGAAAACTTTTGGTTATTAGCTTTTATTGCAACCTTTGGCTTCATTGGTTTCGGTATGGCAGGTGTCATGGCCTGGTCAATGATAGCTGACACAATCGAATATGGTGAATGGAAATCTGGATTTCGTGCTGAAGGAGTCTTAAACGCAGCTCACGTATTTGTTTTTAAATTAAGTGTTGGTTTTAGTGCATGGCTTGCTGGAGTAATTCTTGAAAGTACAGACTATGTGGCAAATGCAATAGATCAAAGTCCAGAAACATTGAATGGTCTATTTATTATGGGATATATTTTTCCAGCCGTTGCCGGAACTATAGCAATAATAGTTACGTACTTTAATAAGTACGACAGTAACTTTTATGAAAGAATATTTTCTGAATTAAAACAAAGACAAAGTTAAGTTATGAACACAGTCTCGATTGGTGAGGGATTTGGCAGAGTTAACCTCATTGGGGAGCATTTAGACTATAATGGTGGACATGTTTTACCATTACAAATTAAGAACTCAATTATCTGTGAGATCGTTGAAAATAAAAATAGTGAATCTATTTCGATAGTATCAGATAAATATAAGGACTCTCTAATTGTTAAGAAACTCGAAAAAAGAAATAATTGGGCAGATTTCGTTATTGGATCATGTCTTTATTTTGAGAAGAAATTTTCAGTTAAGATTAACAATATCTCAATTCATATCAAAAGCAGCCTTCCATTGGGGGTCGGTCTGTCTTCCTCTGCTGCAATCACCGTTAGTACTTTAAAATCGCTAAGTTGCTATTTTAAAAAAAATTTAGCAGATGAAGATTTAATTAATTTAGCATTTGAGGTTGAAAATGATTTTGTTTGTGTGGGCGGTGGAGTTATGGATCAATTTGTATCGGTCTTAGGAAATCATTATGAAGCTCTTTTTCTTGATACCTTTAATAAAAATTATGAATTGATACCAATTTTTCAAGATTATCAATTTCTAATAATTGATAGCAACACACAAAGGATTTTATCAGATAGTGAGTTTAACAAAAAAAAAGAATTGTGTCTCAATGCTGCAAAAAAAATGAAAATTCAAAGTCTCTGTACAAAAACAAAAATTGATGAAAATGATATTCAATTACTTTCAGATGAAGAGCTTAATGTTAGTAAACATGTAATTGAGGAAAATTTGAGAGTTGTAAAAGCAGCTCAATATTTAAAAGATAATAAAGCTGAAGAATTTGGAAAATTAATGACAGAAAGTCATATTTCTTTATCACGACACTATAGAGTTTCAACTGATAATTTAAATAAGTTGGTTGATCTATCTAATTCCTTTGGCGCTTTAGGATCTAAACTTACTGGAGCTGGTTTTGGTGGGGCAATCGTAACTTTAGTAAAAAAAGAGCTGGTTGAAGAACTTAAAAAGTATATTCTTGATGGGTATCCAAATGCTAAATTTATATAATCATGAAACTTAATTTACCAAAAGACTTTATATGGGGTACAGCGACTGCTGCCCATCAAGTAGAAGGAAATAATACAAACTCAGATTTTTGGCTGCTTGAAAATACAAAAAATACCACATTTGCTGAACCGTCAGGAATTGCTTGTGATCAATTGAATAGATACGAGGAAGATATTAAGCTTATGTCATCTCACGCAATACAGTCCTATAGACTATCTATTGAATGGGCTCGTATCGAAGAGTCCGAGGGAGAATTTTCAAAAGAAGCAATTGATCATTACAAAAAAGTTTTGGATTGTTGTCATGAAAATAATCTTCAAACGTGCGTCACATTCCAACACTTCACTTCCCCGCTTTGGTTTACAGCTAAAGGAGGTTGGGAAAAAAAGGAAAACGCAGATTTATATGTTAAATATGCTGAATTTGTAACAAAAGAGCTAGGTGACCGTATAGATACGGTTTGTACAATAAATGAGGCAAATCTAACTGCATGTTTTGCACACACATTTCCTAGCTACCCTGAACAAGGAATGAAAACTATCATGCCATTTGTTGAAGATGCTGCTAAATCATGCGGGTCAACTCTAGATAATTTTGGCCCTTTTCTATTTGGCCATCCCTATAAAATACGTGACTGTATGATGGCGGCGCATGTAAAAGCATTTCCAGTTATTAAAGGTCTACTTACAAAAAATCAGCCTGTTGGTATTACGCTTTCAATTATGGATTACCAAGCGGCAGAAGGAGGCGAACAAACACGCGACATTGCTCATGCTGAAACAGTGGATGTGTGTTTGGATCAAACTAAGGATGACGATTTCATTGGTATTCAAACGTATACACGTCACACCTATGGTCCTGAGGGCATCATGAAACCTAACGTCAATGATGAAAATATGCTTGTTATGGGATATGAATATTATCCTGAGTCATTAGAAAATGTATTGAGGTATGTTGCTCCAAAAATAAATTGCCCAATGATTGTGACTGAAAATGGGATTGGCACAGATGATGATAATCAAAGAATAAAATATATCACTACAGCATTAAAAGGACTTCAAAGCTGTTTAGATGACGGTTTAGATATTCGAGGTTATTACTATTGGTCATTTCTGGACAACTTTGAATGGATATATGGCTACAAACCGCGTTTTGGTTTAATCGAGGTGAATAGAGATACTTTAAAAAGAAAAAGCAAAGAAAGTCTAAAATTTTACGAACAAATTATCAGAAACTCTCAATCCTAAATTTCGTTACTCTCTGCCTGAGTAAGAAAACAACCATTAATAAGCCATTTACCGTCTTCTTGTTGCTGCATTGAGTAAATTGCAGTTACGAATTCGCCTTCAGGATCAACTAAATATACTTCTAGGGAAGGTACTCCATCTCTAAGTGATATCTTGCCAAAGTTCACACTTTTGGGACGATAAACGGCCTGGTACTGACCTACAACCATTTCACCAAACGCTTTTGGACTTGGAAATATTTTCTTAATAATTGGCGATGCGAAAGAATAAGCTTTTTCGAAATCATCATTTTGAAATGCTTGCAGCTGCTGACTTACAACAGAAATAATCTCTTGTTCGTCCTCATCAGTAAGTGAAAATGCAGATGTGCTTATTAATAGGACAACCAAAAATGGAAGTACTAATCCTTTAACAATCTTAGTCGTCAACATCGGCGAATATTTTAAGCTTTCTTGCTTTTAATATAAGAACAGCTATGGCAATCAATAAAATGGCGCCACCCTCGTAAAGCAACATGCTTGGATCCATAGTTTTGCCCTGTAAGATTATTAAACGTGCAACAGCAGTAATTGCAATAAACAGCGGTATACTTATTCTAATTCTATTTAGTGTCCAATATTCTCTAATCATTTGTATAACTTCGAGATAAATAAATAACAAAAGTAAGTCTGCAAGTTCAACGAGGTTTTTTTCATACATTGCATATATTTCATAGCCAATAGCTATAACTGTAGCAAAAATAATTATTACCAGAGCTATTTTTTCAATGTATTTAATTGTATCTATCATAAAATCTCAAAAAGACCTGCTGCTCCCATTCCGCCACCAACGCACATTGTTACAACACCGTATTTAGCGTTTCGTCTCTTACCTTCGATTAAAATATGTCCTGTCATTCTAGAGCCGGTCATACCATATGGGTGTCCAATAGAAATTGATCCTCCGTTCACATTTAATTTCTCATTATCAATTCCTAGCTTATCTCTACAGTATAAAACTTGAACTGCAAATGCTTCGTTCAGTTCCCATATATCGATATCATCTACCTTTAAGCCGTGTTGCTCTAGGAGTTTTGGTACAGCAAATACTGGTCCTATACCCATCTCATCGGGCTCACAAGCTGCAACAGAAAGTCCTCTAAAAATTCCCATAGGTTCAATATTTCTTTTTTCTGCTTCTTTAAGATCCATTAACAAACATGAAGATGCTCCATCTGACAGCTGACTAGCATTACCCGCAGTAATATATTTATCAGGTCCCATGACTGGCATTAAACCAGCAAGGCTCTCAAGTGTAGTTTGTGGTCGATTACACTCATCTTTATCAACTGTTACTTCTTGTTCTGTAACTTCCTTTGTTTCTTTGTTCATTACATCCATTTTTGTCGTTAAAGGAACAATCTCGTCTTTAAATTTTCCTGCAGTTTGAGCTGCAGCTGTTCGTTGTTGACTTTGTAGTGAATATTCGTCTTGGTATTCTCTGCTTACTTTGTATCGATCTGCTACAACATCAGCAGTATTAATCATAGGCATCCATAATGCTGGACAAATTTTTTGAAGTTCAGGCTCAATAAGATGTTTCATGTTCATGTTTTGCTGTGTCATTGATATTGACTCAACTCCCCCACCTATAGCTACTTTAATTCCATCAACAATAATTCTTTGAGCAGCTACCGCTATTGATTGTAAACCTGATGAACAAAAACGATTTATTGTAGTACCTGGCACAGTTACGGGGCATCCACCTGCAATTGCAACATTTCTTCCAATGTTATGACCTGTTGCTCCCTCTGGTTGTCCGCATCCAAAAATTACATCTTCTACTTCACCAGCTTCAACTCCTGCTCTTTCAATAGCATGTTTAACAGTATGGCCTCCCATTGTAATGCCGTGAGTTTTGTTAAATCCACCTCTCATAGCTTTTGCTAATCCAGTCCTTGCAGTTGAAATTATTGCAGCTTCTCTCATACTATATTGCCCTTATAAATATTTAGAAAACCGTAAGATAGACTTTTTATATAAAAAAAAAAGTTTAATTTTATTTAAAAATACATCAAAAATACCCTCAATTTTGGCAAATATTTTTCTTTATTCTGCTTGACCATATCCGTAATGAAGTTTAGAAAGTCGCATTCTTTGAATTAGGGAGATTCTCTATGGTCATGTTAAAGACGGAAGTATCAGCACCAAGCTGGGTTCCAGAAGGATACAAAAAACTTGGATGGCATGCTGGCTTCGATGTCTTAGTTGGGCCAATGTATTTTAAAAAAGAAGAGAATAACCAATATAAATTCATTACTAAAATTTTGGATAAGCATCTCAATGCTCATGGTATTGCGCATGGTGGCTACTCTATGTCATTAGCAGATATTTTCTTAGGATCTATGGTATTTGCTGCGTGTGGAAAAAAACCGTGCAGTACTATTTCACTGAATTGTAACTTTGTAAGTCCAGGTCTTCAGGATGATATTGTTGAATGTGACGCTAAGGTCACAAGAACTACGAAATCACTCGTCTTTATTGAGGGTAATTTGATCTCACAAGATAAAATTATTTTATCTGCCTCAGGTATTTGGAAAATATTAAATCAATAATAATTCATAAATCGATCAAGGCTGATATAAGTTTTCATATCATTAATCTTATTAGTTTTAAGTAGTCTTCTTACTTCTTGGACTGAATAAATTTTTGTCTCAATAACCTCATCTTCGTCAAAATTTGTCTCACTCTTCTTATAGCAATGAGTTAGATAGCAGTGCACTAAGCAAGTGTTATATGCCGGGGTTGAAAAGTATTTGCCTATCATTTTCCAATTTTTTCCATGATAACCGGTTTCTTCAATTAATTCTCTTTTAGCACAACTTAATGGCCTTTCTCCTGGGTCAATAGTCCCTGCTGGGACTTCAAGCATAATTTGATCTGATCCGTATCGATATTGTTTGAGCAAAACTATAAATTTCTTATCAATTATTGGAACAATACAAGTTATACCATTGTGTACAATAAGATCCCTAAAAGTTTTGTTTCCATTTACCCATTTAACTTCATCAAAATATAAATCAAAAACATTCGCTTTAATTTTTTTCTTGGTTTTAATAAATTTTGCTTTTCTTAGAGTCATTTTTGAAAATCTCTCATCTTTATAAATTCGACTTTTGAATGATGCTGTTCAATCAAATTTATCAGATCATTCGGAGCTATCGACACTGTTGACGTATTGATTAAAGGATGAAAATTCACAATTTCATACTCCATAAACTCTTGATCAAAGAAAAATTTAACTTTTTTTTCTTTATCGTTTAATAATCCAAACGGAGATACTGATCCAGGTTTGATACCTAGAATATTCATTAAATAATCCTCATTTGCAAAGGATAATTTTTTGGAGTTTAAAGGTACTGATGCTTTTTTTAGATCAGCTATAATATCCTCAATAAAACTTACTAAAAAAAAATTATTTTTTTTATCTTTCAAAAAAAGATTCTTTGAATGCGCGCCATCAATTGAACCTCGGAGATTTTTAGAATCTTCGACTGTAAACAGCGGTTTATGTTCAGTAATTTTGTAACTAATAGAATTTGACTTTAACAAATTTATTAATGAATTTTTATCAAACATTAAGCAAGTGAACTTAATTTTTCTTTATACTTTGAGTCGGGCATTTGATTAATAAGAATTCTAAGTTGTTTCTTTGTAATCCATCCATTTAGGTATGAGTCCATTTCGATAGATCCAAATAGCTTTTTTTCTTTTATTTGATATTTGTTAATATAGTTTGAAGCTTCAAGCATTTCTTCAGCATCACCAGTGTCAAACCACTTAACATCTTTTTTTAATGTAAAAACATTTAAAAGCTTCTTTCTTAGATAAGATTGATGAACATCAACTATTTCTAATTCTTTTCTTTTGGAGGGCTTTAAATCCTTAACAATTGATATGGAGTCCTTATCATAAAAATAAAGACCGGGTATTGTAAGATTACTCTTTGGTTTTTTTGGTTTCTCAATAATTGATTTTATATTTTTTTCTCTATCGTATTCAATAACTGCTGATTTGTGTGGATATTTTGTCTTTACAGCTAAAACAGCAGCTCCATCCTTGAGCGACTGAACTTTTTTTAGAGTTGATGTAAAGCTCTTACCAACAAATAAATTATCAGCTAAGGCTAAAACAAATGGTTTTTTATTAATAAATCTTTTGGCAATATTAACTGCATCAGGAATTCCGACTTGTTTTTTTTGAAATGTGTAACTGAATTTCATGCCAAGCTGTTTTCCCGAGCCAAATAGTTTTCTAAATTCTGGTATATCTTTCTTTTGAGATATAAATAGTACCTCGCGAACACCAGCCTTAATTAAGTTTGATAACGCGTAATAAAGTAAAGGTTTATCATATAAAGGCAGAAGAGGCTTCACTGTTACTTTTGTTGCAGGCGAAAGTCGAGTCCCCTTGCCGGCAGCGAGAATAATGCCTTTTTTAAATCTCATTAAAATTTAATTTATTAAAAATACTATTTACTTGATTTATGTTTCAAGAAATTTTTATCTCTTAAATTTCTATACTCTGGCTTTTTCTTTTGCATTTTTGACATCATTGTAGTCATTACATCTTCTTTATGAAGCGTAGCTGCATTCCAAAGCGCTACATTATCTAAACCTTCTTTAACAGAGTGATCTCTTGAATAATTGAGAACTTCTTTTGTAACCCACATCGCAAGTGGTGTTTTTGATGCTAATTTTTCAGCCATTTCAAAAGCACTATCAATCATTTCTTCATGACTATCATGCAAAGAGCTCACAAGTCCTACTTCTTTTGCTCTTTCAGCAGATATCTTTTCTCCCATCATAGTCCACTCACGCGCTATACCAGCAGGTATAATTTTTGGTAATCTTTGTATAGTTCCAATATCTGCTGCCAAACCAACATTTATTTCTTCAATTAAAAAAAATGCATCTTTTGTACAAAGTCTTATATCAGCGGCAGTGATTAAATCGATACCTCCACCAATACATCCTCCTTGGACAGCAGCAACAACTGGAAATCTCGCATCCTCCAAACATGATGCGGCACGTTGCAGAAACTTTAACTGTTGAATAAAATACCCCCTACTTCTGCCAAGCTCTTGGTTTGTTTCGTGTTCAACAACATCATCTTTAAACATGCTAAGGTCTATTCCAGCGGAAAAGTGTGGTCCCGTGGAAGATACAATTAAAGCTCTAATATCACCACTATCATCTAGCTCTTCAACTTCCTTTGGAAATAATCTCCAGAAATCCTCGTTCATTGAATTTCTTTTTTCAGGCCTATTGAACCTGATATGAGCAATTGAATTATTTATTTCAACATCAAAGGGTTTTGGCATGTTTTTTTCCTCGCTTTAGATAAGTGATCTATATAAAGTATATATACATTTAAAAATTAGAGAAATACATAAAAAATGGCTATTAATTACGAAGAAATAATGTCCATGACTTCAGAAAATATTGAAGTTTCCTATACTGATAAAGACTCAATTCTCTATAGTCTAGGCGTCGGTCTTGGGAATAACCCAATGAATTTAGATGAATTAAAGTTTGTCTATGAAAATTCACAAATTGCATTGCCGTCAATGGCTACTAATTTTCAATATCACTCACCATTATTGCTGAAGACAAATATTAATTTCATTATGGTTGTTCATGGTGAACAGAGATTATCAGTAACTAATCCTTTACCTGTCTCAGGAGATTTTATATCCAACGCAAAAGTTATAGGTTGTTATGATAAAGGTCCTGGTAAGGGTGCAATTATTGAGGTTGAAACAACTGTAAATCTTAAAAAAGATAATACGGAAATCTGTAAGCTCGTTAGTACAACATTCGCTAGGGGGGATGGTGGCTTTGGTGGACCTGAGTCTCCAAAAAAAGAATTAGTAAGACCTGAGGGTAAACCAGATTATGTGCATGAAATAAATACCAAACCTGATCAAGCATTAATTTTTAGACTTTCTGGTGATTACAATCCATTGCACTCTGATCCAAATTTTGCAAAGTCTGCTGGTTTTGAACGGCCAATTCTACATGGCATGTGCACATACGGTATAGCATGCAGATCAATTATAGAAAGTGTCTGCGATAGAGATGTAAAGAAACTTAAAAGATTTGATTGTCGTTTTTCTTCACCTGTATATCCTGGAGAAACAATAGTTACAGAAATGTGGAAAGATGGTAATAATGTTTATTATCAGTGCAAAGTCAAAGAACGTGATAAAATGGTAATTAAAAATGGAGTTAGTGAAATAATATGATACCAAAAGTTGGAATTTCTGAGGGTAAAGAACCTCTTTTTTATAATGAGTCTCATCATGCATGGAGAGAAGAAGTAAGAAAATTTGTTTCAAAGGAAATAGCTCCTTTTGTTGAAGAATGGGAAGAAGCTGGTGAGTTTCCAAGAGAACTCTATAAAAAAGCTGCTGATGTAGGTCTAATGGGAATGGGCTATGATGAAAAGTATGGCGGTACAACAGAAGGTATTGATATTTTTCACGGTATCGTAACAGCCGAGGAATTCGCCCATGGATGTGGCGGTGTTTCAGCAAGTCTTTTATCGCACAATATTGCAATACCATTGATACAATCTTTGGGTACAGAAGAACAAAAAGAAAAATTTATTCCCCCGGTGGTAAGAGGAGAAAAAATAGCAGCTCTTGCAATGACAGAACCTTCGGGAGGATCAGATGTTGCAAGTTTGAAAACTAAAGCAGTTAGAAAAGGCGACCATTTCATTGTTAATGGCTCAAAAATGTTCATTACAAGTGGAATGCGTGCTGATACATATGTAGTTGGAGTGAGAACTGGTGGTGAAGGTGCTACTGGAATTTCAGTTCTGGTAATTGAAAAGGATACGCCTGGCTTCACGCAAACTCCTCTAAAAAAAATGGGATGGCTAAGCTCTGATACAGCTGTACTTTACTTTGATGATTGTAAAGTACCTGTAGAAAATTTGATTGGTGGAGAAAACAGCGGCTGGATTGGCGTAATGAGTAACTTCAGTCAAGAAAGACTTGGTATGGCAGCTGGTATGAATGCATACTCTCAAATTTGTATTGATGAAGCAGTAGCTTGGGCAAAAGAGCGAAAAACATTTGGTAAGCCGTTGATTGATAATCAAGTTATAAAACATAAACTCGTTGATATGAACAGAGCAGTTAAAACATCAAGGGCTTGGACAGAATTGCTATCTTGGAGAGTAATGAATGGTGAAAGTCCAATTGCAGACTTGGCAATGCTGAAAGTGCATGCGAGTAAAGCGATGGAACTATGCGCAAGAGAAGCAATGCAAATATTAGGTGGAGCAGGATATCTTCGAGCTAATAGCGGACCTGGAAAAGTTGAGAGAATTTATAGAGAAGTAAGGGTTAATGCAATTGGTGGTGGATCAGAAGAAATAATGTACGATTTAGCTGCAAGACAATTAGGATATAGGTCTTAATTAAAACTCTGCAACTTCCATATCCATCATTGAAGACTTGCCAGCTTGCACCTTCTTTGAGTACATAGTTAGCTCTGGCATAATCTTTTCTACAAAATAAGTTCCAGTTTTTATTTTATTTTTATGAATTGGTTCATTTTTGCCGATAGAGAATTTTGCCATACGCGCCCACATATAGGTCATCGACGATAGAGCTACTAAATTTAGGTAATCAGTGGCAGAAGCAAGGGCATTTTCAGGATCCTGCATGCCGTTTTGCATTAACCACATTGTTGAAGCAGTAACTTCATTAAGAGCATTTTCGAGAGGTTTAATAAATGAGGATATTTCTGCATTATCCTTATTTTCAGACAGAAATTTTTGCACTTCTTTTTGGAAATTTTGTAACAACCGTCCCTGATGCATCGTTAATTTTCTTCCAACTAGGTCTAACGCCTGAATGCCATTTGTACCTTCATATATCATTGTAATTCTTACATCTCGCATGTACTGTTCGAGAGGATATTCCTTTGTAAAACCGCTACCACCTAAGACTTGTAAAGATTCTGAGCAATTTAAAAAACCTCTATCAGTGCAGTAAGCTTTAATTATTGGTGTCATTAACGCGGCAAAATCATCAGCTTCCTGTCGTACTTTTTCATCAGGATGATCTTCCGCAAGATCAATTTTCATTGCTGTATAAATGCATAATGCACGCATTGCTTCAGTTGTTGCCTTTACATTCATTAGCATTCTTCTTACGTCAGGATGAACGATTATATTGTCAGCCTTACTATCTTTGTCTTGCTTATCCTTGACAACGGACCTCATTTGTTTTCTTTCTTTTGCAAATTCTAAGGCGTTTTGGTATGAGATCTCAGACATTGCTATACCTTGCAGTCCAACTTTTAGACGCGCATCATTCATCATCAGAAACATTGCTTCCATTCCTTTATTTTTTTCTCCAACAAGCCAACCTTTTGCGTTTTCAAGATTCATGACGCAGGTTGGTGATGAATTAATTCCAAGTTTATGTTCTAAACCGCCACAATAAATTGTATTTCGAGAATTATCATCTAGTCGCTTTGGTACAAGAAATAAACTTATTCCTTTAATACCTTCGGGTGCATCTGGTGTTCTTGCAAGCACAAGATGAATTATATTTTCTGTTAAGTCATGTTCACCAAATGAAATCCAAATTTTTTGGCCTGTTAATTCAAAATGATCATCTTTAGGAATTGCAGTTGATTTTATTAAACCGAGATCAGTCCCACATTGTGGTTCTGTAAGGCACATCGTACCCATCCATTCACCAGAAGTCATGTTGGGTAGATATTTATCTTTAAGTTCCTCTGTAGCTTTTTTTAAGATGGTCTTCATTGCTCCATGACTTAATCCTGGACCCATGTAGAATGCCATATTAGCGGCAATACCGATCTCTCCTGCAAGTATTGCAGTCGTGAACGGAGCTCCACCACCGCCATATTGAGTGGGCATGGTAGCGCCAACATAGCCTGAGGCCTTTACTGCATCATACAACTTCTTAAATCTTTCAGGGGTGTGCACTTCAGGACCCTCTGCTCCATTAGTGACATATTTTAAGCCTTCTCTGTCGCCAATTTTATTACTATCTAGTACTTCTTGCTCATTAAGGCGCCCAATTTCAGAAACAACGCTCATGAGTGTTTCGGAGTCATATTCCTTGAACTTCTCTATACCAGCAATGACCTCATCATAGTTAAGCATAGCAAGATTGTATTTGAAATCTTCTATTGGACTTTTGTACGACATAGGTTTAAGAATATTTATTGTAGTTTAAATATATATAACCTTTGTCTCATAAATTGCAAATTTCTAATTTTGTTGGCTATATCGAAGGGGAAAGTCTGAAAAGTTTAGAATTATGAGTATTTATCTGCCTATTGCAGAGCTCTCAGTTAACATTTTTCTATTATTGTCTTTAGGCGGAGTTGTAGGATTTCTATCAGGCATGTTTGGTTTAGGTGGAGGCTTTTTAATGACCCCATTATTAATATTCATGGGCATACCTACTAATGTTGCAGTAGCAACTTCAGCAAACCAAATTGTTGCATCCTCAATTTCTGGAACATTAGGTCATTGGAGACAAGGTCTTGTAGATTTTAAAATGGGAGCAGTATTGCTTATTGGCGCCTTCTTTGGATCAATCTTGGGCATTTGGATATTCAGTAGACTTGTTGCAATTGGTCATATTGATACTGTGATCTCAATTCTATATTTTGCTCTTTTAACAGGTATAGGTCTATCAATGCTGATTGAAAGCTCTAAAGTAATAAGAGATAGAATAAGAAGAAAAAGTGTTAAACGAAAAATTCATTATCATAACTGGGCGCATAGATTGCCCTTCAAAGTTAGATTTTATAAATCTAAATTATACATAAGTGTTATTCCTCCAATTATAATTGGTTTTGTAATTGGTATCTTATCAGCAACAATGGGAATTGGTGGTGCTTTCATATTAATCCCTGCGATGATTTATTTTTTGGGAATGCCTACCTCAAAAGTAATAGGAACATCATTATTTCAAATTATTTTTATAACTGCGCTAGTTACTATTCTGCATGCAACTACTACTTTTGCTGTAGATGCGGTACTAGCTTTCTTTTTAATACTTTCTTCTGTAATTGGTGCTCAAGTAGGGGTATTGGCGGCCAATAAGTTAAGAGGTGAAGAAATAAGAGCTTTACTGGCTATAATAGTGCTTGGTGTTGCAACTAAAATTGCGCTTGATTTATTAGTAGAGCCTGACGAAATTTTTAATTTATCTGTAATACGATTAGTTTTCTGATGATCAAACAATTAATTATTTTATTTTATTTTTTGACTGGTGTATTGACGCCATCAATTTCAATTGCACTTGTAATTGGCTCAGACCAGGAAGAAATATATATAGACGCAAATTTCTCTGGTGAAGAGCTTCTCGTTTTTGGGGCATTTTATTCTGATCCATCTCAGTCAAGAGATAGTAAAAGTGACATACTTATAGAAGTTGTCGGCCCTCCTGAGGATGTTGCGTTAAGAAAGAAAGACTCATATTTCGGTTTTTGGTTGAATTCTAAAAGTGTAACTTTCAGAGATGTGCCGGGTTTCTATTATCTTTCAAGTACATCTGAACTTACAGATGAATTTCTAATAAATAATCAAATTGGACTACTTGAGAAGAAAAAATCAGAGATGATTGATTGGAGCTTACTTACTACTGATTGGGGAAGTATTATAAATGAAAAGGAAAAAGAGGAATTCTATAATGCTCTAATTAGAACAAAACAAAATGATAGTTTGTACAAACAAGTTTCAGATGAAATTGAAATAATTGATGGAAATCTATTCAGATCTTATATTGATATTCCGAATACTGTTCCTGTAGGAGAATACACTGTTAATCTTCATTTAATTATAGATAATGAGGTATCTCAGGAATATTCTTACAACTTTATGGTTACTAGAGTTGGAATTGAGGAGGCAATCTACTCATTTTCAAAAAACTATCCATTCTTTTACGGATTGATTTCTTTGATAATCGCAATAATTGTTGGCTGGAGTGGTGCTGAAATATTTAAAAGATTTAGAAGAATATAGTGACTGAGATATCATATTTATATGTAGTTCTAGCTGGACTCCTTAGTTTTCTATCTCCATGTGTATTACCAATTGTTCCAGGTTACTTGTGTTTTATGGCGGGAACTAGTTTAGATAAATTACAATTGGACCAAAGTGATGACGTTAAAAAAAAGGTTTTTAGTTTTTCATTAAGTTTTGTGTTTGGGTTTTCAACTGTATTTGTAATCTTAGGCGCTTCTGCAACTTTACTAAGTAGCTTTGTTTATGAATATCTCGATATTTTACGTATTGCTGGAGGAATAATAATTATCATATTTGGTATTCATTTTATGCAACTCGTGCAAATACCATTTTTAAATAGAGAGATGAGATACCAAATTGAAAGCTATAGACCAGGTATAGTCGGCTCTTATGTAATTGGTTTATCATTTGCATTTGGATGGACACCTTGCATTGGGCCTATTCTAGGAAGTGTTTTATCGATAGCAGCAAGCTCAGAGACAGTAACGTATGGAATAGTTTTACTAATGCTGTATTCAGCTGGCTTAGGCATACCTTTTCTAATAGCAGCGTATGCAATAAACAGCTTTATGAAATTTTTATCAAGAATAAGAAATTATATAAGATTAATCGAAATTTTTACTGGTCTTTTACTAATTTTATTTGGTATCCTGATACTAACAAACAGAATTCAAGAATTGGCTTTCTTTTTTATAAAGTATTTTCCATTCTTAGCGCAATTTGGATAAAGGAGTAAATATGTTTCAAAAAGATTTATTGAAAAATAAAAGAATTTTAGTTTCTGGTGGAGGTTCAGGACTTGGTAAAGCAATGGCAACAAGGTATTTAGAACTAGGTGCTGATGTCTATATCTGTGGCAGAAGAAAGTCAGTTTTAGATGAAACGGCAAAAGAGCTTATGAATATGCATGGGGGATCTGTAAAATCAATCTCATGTGATATTAAGGTTCCTGAAGCAATAGAAGATATGGTCGATGAAATTTGGAGCGAAGGACCGCTAACAGGGCTATTAAATAATGCTGCAGGAAATTTTATTTCGAGAACAGAAGATTTATCTCCAAGAGCATTTACTGCTATTTCTAATATTGTTTTCAATGGAACTTTTTACATGACAAATGCGATAGGTAAGAGGTGGTTAGCTGAAAATCTAAAAGGAAGTATAATTTCTATTTTAACGACATGGATCGATAGCAGTGGTCCATATACAGTACCATCAGCAATGTCTAAGTCTGGTTTAGCGACAATGACTAGATCTCTTGCAGCTGAGTGGGGGAATAGAGGCATAAGATTAAATGCTATCTCGCCTGGACCATTTCCGACCAAAGGTGCGTGGGATAGATTAGCGCCAGGTGGCAAAGGTGCGAATATGATGGAATCAATTCCAATGAAAAGAACTGGGGAGCTTAGTGAGCTTGCAAATTTAGCAACATTCTTGATGGCAGATGGAGTTGATTATTTAACAGGAGAAATCATTACAATTGATGGGGCACAATGGTTAAATCATGCGGGTAATTTCTATGAAATGTTAAAAGATGTAACCGATCAAGAGTGGGAACAACTCAGAAATATGATTAAAGCCTCAAATGATGCTGATAAAGCAAAAAGGTCTGTCTAAATAAAAGAATCCTTAAAAAGCTTTTTGCTTAGACCCCTTATGAGCGATGGAAGGTGTCTCATAAAAAAGGATGCAAATTTTGCTTCAAAGCCAACTGGATGATGTATTCTACTTGAATCATAAGCAGACCAAACTGAGCTTACGACCTTTTCAACTGGATAAACTTTTGTTTTTTGATTGACAAATTCACGGTCCAATTGACTTTTTGCGCCTGTAGTAACAGCTTCAGCATCTAAGATTGGCGTTTCGGTGAACCAGGGGTTAATTTCAGATACTTTAATCCCATACCGCTCAAACTCAATACTCAGATTTTCGGTAAGTGAGCTTACCGCATGCTTTGTTGCTCCATAAACTGATATACCTGGCGCTGTAATAAGTCCCGCGACTGAACTTGTATTAAGTAGCATACTGTTTTTCGTACTCCTTAAAATTTCAAGCATTGTAAAACATCCATTAACAACACCTTTAAAGTTTACATCAATGATTTTATTCATTTCCTCAATTTTTATATCCTCAAAAGCTCCTGCAAAGTTCGCTATACCTGCATTATTAAAAAATATATCGCATCTACCACCTGTATATTGTGAGAAACTTTTCTCTGCTTGAATCCATTCTTCAATATTAGTCACATCTAACTTTTGATACATACATTTATTATGACCAATGATTTCGGCTACCTCTTTCAGGCCTTCTTGATTGATATCAAAAAGTCCTACATTCCATCCATTTTCTGCAAAAGATATTGCGGTTGCCTTACCGATACCTGATGCTGCTCCTGTAATAAAAATACTTTTTGTCATCTTAAGCTAAAGTCCATTTAAAAATAATTTAGTTGCAAACAAGCTTACCTCAGACGGATTCAAATCGTTTCTTTCCAATAATTGATCACCAAGATTAACGCTAACAGCAACGACAGATGTTACCATAAGTGAAATATCATTTTGAGGAAATTTAATAATTTTTGACATTTTTACTGTTACTTCTAGCAGTTTATTATTAAAATTTTGGTATTCTTTCGAATTTTGACTCAACCACTTAAGATCTAATATATATTTTTTGTTATTTTTGAAAAAAATGTAATTTTCTTCATCATTAGATATCCAATTAAACCAGCTATTAAAAGCAATACTGACTAATTCATCAAAGGTTTTAGCTTTATTAATTTCAGGAATGATAAAATTACTAAATTCGTTAATAAGCCTGTTTACAATCACTAAAAAAACTTCAACTTTATCATCAAAGTAATTATAGAATGTTCCAGAACCTAAACCAGCATCAGATACAATCTCTCTTACATTAGAACTATCAAGCCCTTTCTCAGTAAAAACTTTTCTCGAAGCTAAAATTATGGAATCGCGATTCTGTTGTTTGTTAATCTGCCTCTTTCTTTTGTTAAAAGGAAGATCAATGGTTTTATTCATTTATTATTAACACCGACAGCTTCTGAAATATTTACAAACCCATCATTTTTGATAAGTTTAACAAGATCAATCAAAATCTTATTTATTAGTTGTGGGCCTCCATAAGTGAGTGAAGTATACATTTGTACTAATGATGCACCAAGTTTGATTTTATTATATACGTCTAATGCACTACCAACTCCACCTACACCAATTAAAATTAATTCTTGATTTGTCTCTCGATATAAAAATTTTAAAACTTTGTCTGATAAATCTTTTATCGGAGTGCCAGATAATCCACCGTCTCTTTTCTTATTGAGATCTCGTAAAATTTCTGGTCTTGAAAGTGAAGTATTTGTAGCAATAATTCCGTCGATATTATATTTATTAACAAGATTAAGAATCATGCTGTAGTGATCATGTGTATTATCTGGATCAATTTTTAGCATGATTGGTTTTCTATTGGTTTCCTCATTCCTAATTTGAGAAATGTCTCTTAAAAGTACTTCAAGATATTCTTTTTTTTGCAATTCCCGTAAGGTTTCAGTATTTGGAGATGAAACATTAATGGTTACGTAATCACAAGAAACTGAAATCTTTCTATAAATTTTTAGATAATCATCAATAAAATTTTTAGTATCTTTATTTGGTCCAATATTTGATCCCACAACACCTATTCTTTTTGCGGACATAAGATTCTTTACAAACCTGTTTTCTCCCTTGTTATTAAAACCTAATTTATTAATTATGGCATTGTCCTTTTTTAACCTAAAAATTCTTGGCTTTGCGTTTCCATATTGTGGCTTCGGTGTAACAGTTCCACATTCCACAAATCCAAATCCAATCTTTAGTAAAGGATCTATCAATTCAGCATTCTTGTCGAAACCTGCAGCAATCCCTAATGGGTTACTAAAGCTGAGACCCTTTATATTAGTATGCAAACTTTGATCTTGAAAACCTTTACTTAGTAATGGACTTCCATATTTTGTTAATTTTATTGTGACGTTATGGGCAGTCTCTGGTGGCAAAAGCTGAAGCATACCGGTTAACAAACTCATCACTTGCTCACTTTTATTCTTTCTCTAATAAGTTGTATTGTTTCTTTTATGCCGTAGATAGCAATAAAAGTGCCAAATCTTGGCCCATCACTTTTGCCAAAAAGAACCTGATAAATAAGTTTGAACCAGTCTCTTAAATTATCAAACTTATAATCTTTACCAATTTGATAAATTTCGGTCTGTATAGTCTCAGCATCAACATTATCTGGCAAAAGCTCAATTCGATTAATTAAATCTAAAAAAATACTTTTTTCTTCTTCACTGGGTACTTTAAACTGAATTTTGTCGGCATTAACATTCTTTTCAAATGATATTGCTCCAGTTATAAGTTCTAACATAAAATTATGATCAGAATTGATAACTGAATCATCATATTTTTTTATAAAATCTAAAATGAAATCTGGATCACTCTTTCCACTAGCTGAAACTAAATTTAATATTAAATTGAAAGAGATAGGTATTGAACCAATATGATTATGACTATTCATGATATGCCAAACTGGATTTTCAATTTTTTCCTCATCATTTTGATCCTTAAATTTATTAAGATGACTCAAAAATTCATCAACTGATTTGGGGATCACATCAAGAAATAGTTTTTTTGCTCTTCTTGGATTTTGGTACATAAAGTAGCTTAATGTTTCCTTGGGAGCATAAGATAGCCATTCTTCAATACTCAAACCATTTCCCTTTGATTTTGAAATCTTTTCACCATTCTGATCAAGAAACAATTCATAGAAATAATTTTCAGGAGGTTGATGTCCTAAAGCACGGCATACTTTGGATGAAAGTTGAAAAGTTGGTATTAAATCTTTACCATACATTTCATAATCAATATCTAAAGCACACCACCTCATTGCCCAGTCCACTTTCCATTGTAATTTACAATTACCATCTAAAATAGACTGTTCAATTTCCTTGTTGTTCTGAAGATACACAACGGTATTTTTTTCAGTATTAATTGAAATAATTTCAACTTCGAGTACATGTCCTGTTTCTGGACAAATTGGCAAAAAAGGACTGTAAGTTTTTTTTCTTTCTTCTCCTAATGTTGGTAATATTATTTTTTTAATCTCATCATAAGAATTTAAAACTTTAATTAATTGGTCGTTGAAGAAGCCTGATTCATAAAGCTCTGTCGCGCTCTTAAAAGAATATTTGAAACCAAACTTATCAAGAAATGCTTGTAACATCTCATTGTTATGGTTTCCAAAACTCTTAGATGTTTCAAAGGGATCTGGGATCGAGGTTAGAGGTTTGTGTAAATTTTTTTCCAAAATTTCCTGATTAGGAACATTATCAGGAACTTTTCTTAATCCATCCATGTCATCCGAAAAAGCAATCAATTCAACTTCATAGTCAGATACAGCTTTTATAGCATTTAGCACCATGGTGGTCCTAGCGACTTCTCCGAAAGTCCCGATGTGTGGAAGTCCACTTGGCCCATAGCCTGTTTGAAGTCTTATTTTTTTCTTATTTTTTTTTTGGATTTGATTAATGATCTTTCTAGCTTCCAAAATTGGCCAGGCTTTCGAGTTTTCACTAATTTGGCTATTTAGTAACATGATATTGACATTAGCATATATATCGTACAATTCGCTGAAAAATAAACAATTTTTTGACAATATTGATTTAAATTTACTGATTAATAAATCTATCAAATAATAAAACTATAAATTTTATAGTTTTTCATATAGTACTCACTCTGCAATTTATGAAAAAAAGAAAAGTAGTTAAACCAACAAGGCAGCAAGCAGAAGATGCTGTTAAAACTCTTATGGCATACGTGGGCGAGGATGTTAAACGACCAGGAGTGCTTGAAACACCAAAAAGAGTCGTTAAAGCATACGAGGACTGGTTTGCAGGTTATAATGAAGATCCAGAGGAATTATTAAAAAAAACTTTCGATGAACTTGAGGGATATGACGAAATAATTATGCTCAGAGACATTAGAATTGAGTCTCACTGCGAACACCACATTGCACCATTCATTGGCTCAGCACATGTTGCATACCTTCCAAATAAAAGAGTAGTTGGTATTAGTAAACTTGCTCGAATTACTAGGATATATATGAAAAGAATGCAGATCCAAGAAAAGCTCACTGCACAAATTGCAAATTGCATACAAAAAGCCTTAAAACCAAAAGGTGTTGCCGTGGTTATTGAGGCGCAACACCAATGTATGACTACACGAGGTGTTGGCACACCAGGTATTTCAATGGTTACTAGTCAATTATTAGGTAAGTTTAGAACTGATGCATCTACAAGAAGAGAGTTCTACAGCATGATCAACCAAGGATCAATTCTCAAAAAAAATTAAAATCATAAGAATGATAAATTTTAAAATAATACTTAATGTATTAGGTTATTTGTTGATTGCGTTAAGTTTTATATTATTAATACCTGCATTTCTGGACTTAGCATTTAGCAACGAAACATGGCAATCATTTATAATAAGTTCAATAATTACTCTGGGATTTGGTATTACCTTTTTTATTTCAACAAGAAATTCTGCAGAAAATAAAATTCAGACCCAAGATGCATTTTTAATTACTACATTATCTTGGGTTTTTATTTGTATTTTTGGTTCCCTCCCTTTCTTTTTGGCAAACCTTAATATTAGTTTCACAGACTCAATTTTTGAGTCCATGTCAGGCATTACTACAACAGGATCAACAATTTTGAGCAATATTAAGTCTATGCCTGAAGGTATACTACTTTGGAGAGGACTTCTTCAGTGGATTGGAGGAGTTGGCATAATAGTAATGGCTATTAGTATACTTCCTGTATTGCAAGTCGGAGGCATGCAGATCTTCAGAACAGAATCATCAGATACAACAGAAAAGATCTTACCAAGAACTGCTCAGGTCTCTTTTGCAGTAATCGTAATATACATTTCATTAACAGCTCTTTGTTTCATATCTTACTGGTTAAGCGGTATGAGACTTTTCGAGTCTTTAGTTCATTCAATGACAACGATAGCTACTGGCGGTTTTTCAACAAGAAATGACTCCTTCGCTAGCTTTAATAATCGATCAACAGAATATATTGCAATTTTATTTATGATATTAAGTAGCCTTCCAATTTTAATATATCTTGAGGTTACACGTAATGGCATCAAAAGTTTATTTAGAGATACCCAAATAAAAACTTTTTTAATCATAATTCTTGTAAGCTCTTTATTGGTAATTTCCTACTTATGGATATTTGATCTTAAAAATTTTGAACAGTCTTTAAGGCATGGCACATTTAACGTTGTCTCAATTATAACTGGTACAGGCTATACTTCAGATAATTATAATTTGTGGGGACCATTTCCAATTTACTTACTTTTTTTTGGAATGTTTGTTGGCGGGTGTGCTGGTTCGACAACTTGTGGAATCAAAGTATTTAGATTTCAGATATTATTTGAAACTTTAAAAATGCAGATTCAAAAGCTCTTACATCCTCACGGTGTATTTGTTCCACACTATAATCATAGAAAGATTCAGGATGAGGTAACATCTTCAGTCATGAGTTTCTTTTTTATATTCATACTTAGTTTCATCACTATTACTTTACTTTTATCAATGACTGAGCTGGACTTTGTAACTTCATTATCAGCAGCTGCAACTTCTCTTGCCAATGTTGGGCCAGGACTTGGAGCCACAATAGGTCCAGAAAATTCTTTTTATGCCGTATCTGATCCTGCGAAGTGGATACTTATATTCTCAATGTTGTTGGGGAGATTAGAAATATTAACTGTATTAGTTATCTTTCACCCTGCTTTTTGGAAGAAATAATCAAAATATTTCTTTTAAAATTTCTTTTTGAACAAAAAGTCTATTGCTCGCTTCTTGCCAAACCCTTGAATTATTTCCATCTATTACTCTTGTCTCAACTTCCTCATTTCTGTTTGCAGGAAGACAGTGCATAAAAATACTATCCGATTTAGCCTTGTTCATAACTTTTTCGGTAACTCTGAATTCTTTTATTAAATCATAATCCAGTTTCTTTATATTCTCTCCCATTGATTTCCAGGTATCCGTCATCACAGCGTCAGCTTGAGCAAGAATTTGATCATTTATTCGATGATATACAATATCGTTTATATCAGTTGAAATATCGTATTCCTTCATTTTTTCTTTATACTTTTCAAACCATGCCTCTGGGCAAAAAATATTGAGTGAGAAACCTAAATCTTTTTTAAAAGCCTCAATCCAAGAATTTGCCACATTTGTTATAGGTCCCATCCACACAATATTCAATTTTTGTAAACTACCCCTCTCCTCCAATAACGTCATCAGTCCAGCCAAGCACTGGCAAGGATGTGATAGGTTAGAAAGTGCATTTATAACAGGTAAATTAGATAATTTCGAAGCACTCATTATCGTTTTATGATCGTTAACCCTAAGAATAAGTCCATCGGCATATAGCCCAAAAGTATTAATAGTATCACTTACGCTTTCTTTATCGTTACCTAGGTGAATATCTTCCTTATTTAAAATTGTAGTGAAGCCACCTAATTGTTTTATTGCAATATCAAATGACAGCCTTGTTCTCGTCGATTTTTTTTCAAAAAACAGTACTAGATTTTTACCGTTCAGATGATTTTGAATTGTTGTTTTAGACCTCTTATTTTGTAAGGCATTATCTAATAAGCTAGTTAATTCACTCTTTGAGAGATCTTTTATATCTATAAAATTTTTCATTATTTTAACTCGCTACAAGTAGCTCTTATTTTATCTAATGCTTCATCGCATTCAGTTAAGGTAAGATTTATTGGAGGCAAAAGTCTTACTACATTGTCTGACGCTTTTACGGTTAGAATATATTTTTCTCTTGCTAGATTAACAAACTTATCATTTTCAACTTTACACTTTAGCCCTAATATAAATCCTCTTCCTCTGATATTTTCAATAACACTTGGAAAATCCGTAATCACGTTTTGAAGTCCTTCATAGAGTTTTTTTGCGACAACATTAATTTCACTAAAAAATTTGTCTTTTAGCATTATATCCAAAACAGCATTTCCGACTGTACAAGCAAGTGGATTTCCTCCGAAAGTTGAACCATGGGAACCAAAGTCCATTTTTTCACCAACTTTTTTTGATGTCAGGCATGCACCTAATGGAAACCCATTTCCAATAGCTTTTGCTATTGTCATAATATCTGGATTTACTTCAGACCATTCATATGCAAATAATTTTCCTGTTCTACCCATACCGCATTGCACTTCATCAAAGATTAAAAGGCAGTTATTTTCATCACAAACTTTCCTTAATCCCTCAAGGCATTGCCTAGGAACTTCCCTTATACCGCCCTCACCTTGTATTGGTTCAATAATTACTGCAGCAGTTTTTTCACTTATTGAGTTCTGAAGCTGCTCATGATCACCAAACTCAAGAAATTTGAAATCATTTACTGTGGTATTAAAAGAGCTGAGTTTATCTGGACCTCCCGCTGCAAGCGCCCCTATTGTTCTGCCATGAAATGAACCTGAAAAACTTAAGATTTCTGTTTTATGCGACAAATTTTCTGAACTATGAAAATATCTTCTAGCAATTTTTATGCTTGCCTCAATAGCTTCAGTGCCTGAATTACAAAAGAATGCATAATCAGCAAAAGAATTATCACATAATCTTTGTGCGAGTTTTTCTTGTTCTGGTATTTGATATACATTTGATAAATGCCATAATTTATCAATTTGTTCTTTTAATTTATCGTTTAGATACGGATTCGAATAACCCAGGGAATTAACCGCTATTCCTGTACCAAAATCTAAAAACTTCTCTCCTGATTTTGTATACAAATAGCTACCAACTCCATGTGTAAATTCTAAGTTTGATCTTGGGTATGTTGGGAGAACATTGGTCATTTTATGGTCTCAATTTGTAACCTGATTTTAACATCAAATAATTTATTGTGATAAGAGATATAAAAATTACTAATAATATAAAAATAGCTGTAAGGTACGAAGAATCACTTACACCTAAAAAGCCATATCGAAAACCATCAATCATATAAAAAAAAGGATTTATTAAACTTGCTGTTTGAATGGGTCCTGGTAACACAGTTATCGAATAGAATGTACCAGAAAGAAAAGACAAAGGAACAATTACAAAGTTGCCCACCGTTCCAAGATGATCCCATTTTTCAGCCCATATGCCTGAGATGGTTCCAATTAAAGACATGATTGCTGAAGCTATTATAGCAAAAATAAGAATTATATAGATATTATAAATACTAACATCAGCGAAAGGGTACATCATGAGAGCGCAAGCAACCGCAACAACTAGCCCCCTGGTAATTCCAGCTAAAGTAAAAGCTAAAATTATTTCAATATTATTAAGCGGCGGCATCAAGAGATCAACAATATTGCCCTGCACTTTAGACATCAAGATGGAAGAAGAATTATTCATAAAGGCATTTTGAATAATGGTCATCATTATCAAGCCTGGGAATAGAAAACTTTTGAAGCTATCAAGTGGATAATTTGTTCTTACAGAACCAATCGCTGTGGTAAAGATTACCATAAAAAGCAAACTAGTTGCTGCAGGTGCAACAATTGTCTGGAGTGGGATTTTAGTAAATCTTTGTACTTCTTTTTTGTATAAAGTAATAATACTTATAGGATTATAATGCATAGCGTCTGTTTAATTAAATTTCTTAAAATGTCATTAATATTTAGATTTCAGTAAATATTCTATTCAACTGATATTTATAGATAAATTTTTATACTCACAGATTGAGCAATAATATCAACATTTAGTATATTTATATTGAATTTTATCAAAATGTAGTGGTAACATTTACCATCTATAAAGGAGAAATTATGCCCTGGACATATGAAAGAATTGAAAAGCTTAAACAGCTTTGGGATGAAGGTCTAACAGCTAGCAGAATTGCAGTGGAGTTAGGTGAAGTCACTAGAAATGCGGTGATTGGTAAAGCACACAGATTAGGTCTTTCAGGCAGGATGGCCTCAAAAAGCAAGAGCAATGGGATATCTATAATACGAAAAAAAAGAATAAATGTGTCAAGAAGTCATAAAATAATTGATATCTCACCTGTTATTGATGAGCCGATGAATCCAACATCATTTCAAGATATTAAGGATGGCTTATGTAGATGGCCACTTGGAGAACCAGAGGAAATAGATTTTAAGTTCTGTGGAAGAAATACTAATGAGGGATTCGTCTACTGCCAAGCTCATCATAAACAAGCTTATCAACCGCTAAGCAAAGTAAGAGAACGAAAGAAAATTAAAAAGAAATTTAGAATTTCTTAAAATAAAAACTCAAGAGAGAGGCTTAGACCCAAAGAAAAGATCACTAAGATTACTATTACTATTATTACACCGTTAATTAAGTTCATTTTTATTCTTTTTTATAAGATGGCACAAGTTTTTCACTTTTACTTATTTTATCTTTAATTTCTTTTATTGTTGACTCCATTCTTACATATCTTTCTGCAGTTGATGGATGAGTTCCTCCAGTTGAGTAAATTGAATTAGGAACTTCTACGGCAAATCTTCTCCAAAAATTTACAGCATCATCTAAGTTATAACCCGCTTTTGCTAAAATATACATGCTAAGATAATCAGCCTCATTCTCATATTCAATTGAATAAGCAGTGGCGCCAATGCTTTGACCCATTTCCATCATGTCTTGTGGCAGACCAACATATATTCCAACTAATAAGCCAAGCAAAGCACCTGTGTTTGCATTTTGAATTTTATCTGCAACGTGCTTATTGGCATTATGACCTAGTTCATGCGCGAAAACAATTGCTGCACCGGTTTCATTTTGTATTAACCACTTTGCCATCCTGAGTGAAAAAACCATGATCTCGCCATTTGCAAACGCATTGAAAGTATTGTTATCAAGATCAATGACAAAATTAAAACGGCATCTTTGTTCGCTTCTGATTTTTATGTTTTTAAATTCGCCCTCTCTAAGAATCTTAAATTCATATAATTTTTGGTATTCTTTATCAATCTTTTCAATATAAGATTTAAATGCATCTTCTCCCTGAATTAAGCTTTCACCGTCTATTTCCAAAATCTCATCACCAACTAAAATACCCGCTTTACTTGCAGGCGAGTTAGTGCCTAAACTCACAACTTTTAATTTTGATCCTAATGCAAGACTTTTATTTATTTCTTTTCTGATACTTTCATATGCTGAATACTCATTTGCAAGATTCATGCCCAGTGCAAAAATTCGATCATCTTCAGCACATAAATCTGAAGCGCTGAACAATATATCTGTGCCCATAGTTGAAAATGGTAAATACGTATCAAGCCATGAATCAGCGAACATTTGGTTTTGTATATCTCTTTCTTTTTCAGTTATTGTTGTACTGTAATCTGGAAGCTGTGTTTGCGGTTGGGCGCAAGAGATAAGAAGTAACAAAGATAAAATTGAGAATTTTTTTATCATATCCGTTCTGAGCGTTCTTTTCTAATCATATAGTATGAGTGAATAAATATAATAATTATAATAAAAATACCACCAATCAAGGTTTTTTCAGTTGGTGCCTCACTGATAAAAAACCATACCCATAAAGGACCTAAGGCGGTCTCGAGTAAAAAGAAAATTCCTACTTCAGGAGAACTAATAAATTGTGGCGCAATACTTATAAATACAAAAGACACCCCAACAGTTATGATCATTAATGATAAAAGTATTAAATCAATTGAATTAATTATGAAACTATTAACAAAGAATACTGCTACGCAAGCTGTTAAAAGCTTTCCTAATATATATGACGGTACAAAATTGATATCTGGTGAACTTCTCATTACGGTTAAGCTTGCTCCAACAAAAGTAGCACATAAGAGTCCATAAAAATCACCGAGATATCGATTAAGCTCGTATGACTCATAGAAAATATAAAGCACAGCAATCAAACAACCAAGAGAGCAAATCCAAGTGATCAATTGAGGTTTTTCATTTAGAAAAATAAATGAAAATATTGACGCAATTATCGGTACAAGACTAATCATTATCAAAGCGTTTGCGACATCTGTATTCGCTAAAGCTAAAATAAATGTAATGTTAGATCCCATTATAAAGACTGCATTTAATAGCCCTGGTTTTCCGATACTCATAAAATCCGGTACAGCTCTAGAACTGAAGAAAACAAAATAGCCAATTAATAATGCAGTTCCAGGAAACAGAGATCTATAAAATAAAAGGTTCCATGTATCAATTGATACGAGTTTAATAATTAATGAGTCTGGAGTTACAATCATTACTCCAATAAATGCAAGTAAGGTTCCCTTTTGTGTATTTGATAATTTGTTAAACATAAATTTTAATGGCGCGCCGGGAGAGATTCGAACTCCCGACCCCCAGATTCGTAGTCTGGTGCTCTATCCAGCTGAGCCACCGGCGCATATAAGTTGATTATAGTTTATTTTCTTATAATCAAACCAAAAATCTTTTTTTTATAAATTTGTAAATTACAGGAACTATTACAATTATACTTATCAATAAAACAGGAAGTAAATACTCAATTTTTAAAATATCACTTGATGAGAAATTCTGCGTTTCCATAATATTTTGAATTCCATTTCCAATACTCACTAAAATATATGCCCAGGGAATAACGCCAAAAATCGTTGCTATAAAATAGTCTCTAAACTTCATATCCAAGACAGCTGGAAGTAAATTTTGTATTCCAAATGGAACTCCACCTATTACTCTTATAAAGAGTAAATAGCTTATCGAATTGCGATTAAAACCATCTTTGAACTTTTTAAATCTTTCACCGAATTGTTTTAAAATATAGGCTTTAAATAAATATCTACCGTACAAAAATACAATTACTGCTCCCGTGATTTCACCAATTATCGCGATGAGTAATCCTACGTATAGGCCAAAGTAAAATCCTGCTAAAATACACACTGGAGTTATGGGCCCCATTAAAGAAATCATTACTGCAATTATTAAGATGCATATAACAACTGAAAGTGACGGATATGAGACAATATAATCCTGTATATATCCATGTTGGTTTATTAAGAATTCCATGGATATAGGGTTATATTTTCCCAGAAAATATAAAATAAGAACGATAGCGAGACCAATCCCCAATAACCTTAATGACTTATTTTTAAACATATGTCTTATTTAATGAATATTAATTGACTATCAATAGAATGCAATTTATAAGCCAATCACCTAACAAAATAGAATTATGAAAAGAACGTTTCAACCAAGCAACTTAGTCAGAAAAAGACGTCATGGATTCAGAGCACGTTCTGCGACTAAAGATGGAAGGATTATTTTGGCTAGGCGCCGTGCTAAGGGCAGAAAAGTTCTCTCAGCTTAGAACAAGATATTCAATGAACAAATTAGAGACATTAAAATCCTCTAAGGATTTTCAAAAAGCTAAAAGTGGGCTCTTCTATAGAAGTAAATCCTTTTTATTACAGGCTTACGAGGATAAATCGTGTAATGAGGTAAGAGTTGGATACACAGTTTCAAAACAAAATGGAAACGCTGTTGTTAGAAATAAAATAAAGAGGCGACTAAGAGTAATTGCAAAAAAAATTATTGGGGAATATGGTATTGAAAATTGGAATTACGTAATTATTGGTAAAAAGAATTCACTTATTGAAGATTTTAAAAATCTAGAATTTGAAATGAATACAGCAATTAAAAAGATTCATAGTTAACAAATGAAATCAATATTTATATTTCTGATAGTATTATATCAAAGATTAATCTCTCCATATTTTCCCTCATCATGTCGTTTTATGCCAACATGCTCTGAGTATGCAAAAGAGGCAATTGAAGAGTATGGTTTAATTAAAGGAACCTATTTAGGTATGAAGAGAATAATAAAATGTCATCCAATAAAACTTTTAGGTGGTTCAGAAGGATACGATCCTGTTCCAAGAGAAAAGAAGTAACCTATGGAAAGTAGAAATCTAATACTTGCAATAATACTCTCGGTAGGTGTTCTATTTATCTGGAGTTTTTTCTTTGAAGCGCCTGAGCAAGAAATACTTAATGGAGAAATAGAAAGCGGTGACGTGTCAGAGGTGAACTCAAATGAACTTGATATGGAAGCCATTGATGAAATTGAGCGATCTCTGGGTATTACCGAAAATGATAATATTGGTTTAGACGAGGCACTGAGTGCTGATAAAAGAGTAAAGATTGAAACGAGCAGCATTGTTGGGTCAATTAATCTTAAAGGTCTACGAATTGATGACATTGTTCTCAAAAAATATAATGAAACTCAAGAGGAGTTTTCAGAAAAAATTAGAGTTTTACAACCAATTGATACTTATGATGGTTATGAAGTAACATTTGGATGGATAAAAAATCAAGACGCTAATTTTGAAACACCAAATGCCGAGTCTATTTGGAAAGTGTCTAATAGCAATGCTACTCTTACATCGAACAACGAAGTTGAATTTGAATGGAGCAATACAACTGGCCAGACATTTATAACTACAATTGGCTTAGATGAAGACTATTTATTTGATATTACACAAGAAGTTAAAAATAATTCGAATGAAGAAATTATTATAAATAACGCAAGTAAGGTAACAAGAAAGCAGGCGCCTTCTTTATCTGGCATGTTTATTCTGCATGAAGGGTTGCTTGGCGTCTTACAAGAAAAACTTGAATTAATAGATTACGACGACCTAAAAGATGATCAAGAAACACTTAACTTTGAAAGTGATAATGGTTGGGTGGGCATTACAGATAAATACTGGTTAGCTGCGCTCATTCCAGATCAGAATAAATCATTCAAAGCTATTTATACCTATGATAACGGATACATCGCTTACTATAGATCTCTTAATGCAACCAAAGTTGCAGCTGGCAGCGATCACATTGTTGAGAGTCAAATATTCATTGGTGCTAAAGAAGCAAAACTCATCGATCGATATCAAGAAGATTATGGGATTTATAATTTTGATTTAGCGATTGACTGGGGCTGGTTCTATTTTCTCACAAAACCTTTATTCAACGTAATTTACTTCTTTTCTGAATTATCAGGAAACTTTGGTCTAGCTATCATCATATTAACAGTTATTACAAGAATTGTTTTCTTTCCTCTTGCTAACTGGTCATTCATATCCATGGCCAAAATGAAAATGCTTCAACCTGAAATGACAAGAATTAAAGAACTTCATAAAGATGATAGAGCGCAGCAACAACAGGCGCTGATGGCTTTGTATAAAAAGGAAAAAGTAAATCCAATTTCAGGATGTTTGCCAATACTTATTCAAATCCCATTTTTCTTTGCGATTTATAAAATGTTATTTGTTTCAATTGAAATGAGACATGCCCCTTTTTATGGATGGATACAAGACCTTGCTGCAAAGGATCCAACGACCATATTTAATCTTTTCGGTCTCATACCGTGGGATCCGCCATCATTTATGATTATAGGGATTTGGCCAGTGTTGATGGGCTTAACCATGTACATACAACAAAAACTCAACCCAGCTCCTCCCGATCCAATACAAGCAAGAATATTCATGTTCTTTCCGCTCTTTATAACAATACTCTTAGCACAATTTGCTGCCGGTCTTGTAATTTATTGGACAACAAATAACGTACTCTCAATTATTCAGCAGTGGATAATCAATAAAAGAACCACGGTCAAAACAAATTAAAATGTCTATAAAACATAATGTGAGTGAAAGCTCTAAGCTTTTACAGAAATATTGGCCATCTGGAAAAAAATATTTTGAAGGCACAGACCAATTTATAAAAAGATATAAAAATCAAATAATTGTTATCAAATACGGAGGTTATGCTCTTACAAAACCTCATTTAGTAAAATCATTTGCAAAAAATATTGCTCTTCTGAACCAACTGGGAATGAAAGTAATTATTGTTCATGGTGGAGGGCCGCAAATTGAAAGTCAATTGAGAAAGAAAAAAATTAAGAATGAAGAATACCAAGGTTTAAGGGTTACAACAAAACAGATTTTAAGTGTTGTAAAGACAGTTCTAGCCAATGATCTCAATAAACTTATTTCAAATGAAATTACAAAATATGGCGGTAAACCAAAACGTTTTGATGGAATAAGACAAAAAATCATCAATTCAAAAATAGCCATGAATGGGAATATTGGTTTTGTTGGAGAGCCCAAAAAAATTAATAAATCATTAATTCAAGCAACGCTCAGTAAAAATCAAATACCAGTGATTGCGCCTTTGGGATACGATACAAATAAAAATACGCTAAATATTAATGCTGATACTGCGGCTGCGTTTGTCGCGGAGACAGTCAAAGCCGAAAGGCTTCTACTTTTGACAGATGTAGAAGGGGTAATGGATAATAACAAAAAATTAATTACCGAGCTGGATCGTAAAAAAGCATTTCAATACATAAAAAAAGGCACTATAAAAAGTGGTATGATTCCCAAAATTAAGGCGTGTTTCAATACCCTTAAAAATGGGGCAAAAGGAGTTGCTTTAATCGATGGTCGTAAACAAAATGCAGTGGTTATGGAGCTTTTAACCACGAAAGGTGCAGGAACACTGATAAAGAAATGAGTGATAATACAGAATTAAAAAATAAAATTGAAAGTGCTTGGGAAAATATTACTAAAATTTCTCCTAACGATACAGACATCGCTGATGCTGTAAATGAAGTTATAAAAAAACTTGATAATGGAGAATTTAGAATTGCAGAAAAAAATGGCAATGATTGGATTGTTAATCAGTGGTTAAAAAAAGCCGTTCTTATATCATTCCGAATAAATGATAATAAAATTTTAAAAGGACCCTATACGTCTTGGTATGACAAGGTGAAAGGTAAAACTGTTGATTGGAATGAGGATCAATGGAAAGAAGCTGGCTACCGACATGTTCCAAATGGTACCGTTCGGGAAGGATCATTCATAGGCAAAGGTGTAGTTCTGATGCCATCCTTTGTAAATATTGGCGCTTATATTGATGAAGGCACAATGGTTGATACATGGGCAACTGTTGGCTCATGTGCTCAGATTGGAAAAAACTGTCACTTATCAGGCGGTGTTGGTATTGGCGGTGTTTTAGAACCGCTACAAGCAAATCCAGTAATAATTGAAGACAACTGTTTTGTTGGTGCTAGAGCTGAAGTTGCCGAGGGTGTAATTGTTAGAGAAGGATCGGTTCTCTCAATGGGAGTGTATTTAGGCGCATCAACAAAAATTGTGAACAGGTCTAGAGGTGAAATTAGCTACGGTGAAGTGCCTGCTTATTCTGTAGTAGTTCCAGGAAGCCTTCCGAATGAAGACCCTAAAAAGCCGAGTTTATACTGTGTTGTAATCGTTAAAACAGTTGATGAAAGCACAAGAAAGAAAACATCTATAAACGACCTACTCAGAGAATAAATTATGGAAGTCGTTGAACTAACTAAATCACTCATTTCTTGTCCAAGTGTTACACCTAATAACGAAGGGGTCTTAGACCTACTCCAAAAGGAGCTCACTGACATGGGATTTACATGCAATCGTTATTTATTTAGTGATACTGATACACCTGACGTAGATAATTTATTCGCAAAAATTGGTAGTGGTGCTCCACATTTGTGTTTTGGAGGTCATACTGATGTTGTTCCAGTTGGTGATGAAAATGCATGGAATTCAAATCCATTTGAGGCCACTGAAAAAAATGGAAAGTTATATGGCCGTGGTGCGAGCGATATGAAATCTGCTATAGCTGCATTTGTTTCAGCGGTAAGAGAATACCTAGAGAATAATGAGATGAAAGGCACCATAAGTCTCTTAATTACAAATGATGAAGAAGGTCCTGCAATCAATGGGACAAGAAAAGTACTAGAAGAAATTTATAAAAATGGAGAAAAGATAGATAGTTGCTTGGTAGGGGAACCAACATGCCCAAGTAATTTAGGTGAAATGATTAAAATTGGAAGAAGAGGCAGTATTACCACGACTATTAAAGTTTCAGGGAAACAAGGTCATGTTGCCTATCCAGAATGGACTCTCAACCCAATAAATCCTCTGACATCAATACTCAATACACTGTGTAATTTAGAGCTTGATAAAGGTACAGAAGACTTTCCGCCATCAAATATGGAAATTGTTAAAATCGAGTCAAGTGAAGGTGCGACTAATATTGTTCCACAAACCTCAACTGGAATATTTAATATTCGCTACAATATTAATCACACAAAAGAGAGTCTTCAATCAATGATCAATGAAGTTGTTTCAAAAAATATCAATAATAGTGACTATAAAGTTGATATAACTTTTAACAATTCAGCAGAACCATTTTTAACTGAAAAAGGTAAATTTACAGAGATAGTGAAAAGTTCTGTTGATGAGATTACAGGAATGAATTCTTCACTAACAACAACAGGTGGAACATCAGATGCAAGATTTTTTAAAGACTACTGCGAAGTAGCAGAGTTTGGACTTATTGGAGAGACCGCACACCAAATTGATGAAAATGTAAAAACTGAGGACATAACTAAGCTTAAAGACATTTACAGTCTTATAATCACTAAGTACTTCCAATAAAAATCAACTATTTATCAATTTTAGAGCTATTTAGGTATTATACTATTAGCAACATTAACATGATGGTCAAAGCTATATCCAATTTAAGGGGGGAAGGATTAAAATTCCATCTAGTTCCAAACATAATAAATACCTAAATAATTGCTCCAGCTATTTGAAAAAGAAAGTAAACAGTCAAGATTACTGGGAAAGCTCTAAGAAAGTAGTTAAATGATTGCTCAAAAATTTTTTTCATGATCATTCATTACAGATTATTTGCTGAATTCGGGAGGGGAATAACATGTCAATTTGGCAAAGGCATAAAATTAATATTGATAGCTATTTGATTAGTATGTGGCCATGTTTGATGAAATGTATAGCGATGACGCTCAAATAAGAAAGCACTACTTACAAGTAAATTCGTGGTTGAGAACCATGTCATCCACAGTCATTAGCCAAAAGAATTTTGAAGCTGAGTCTCATTTTAAAAGAATTGGTATTACTTTTTCGGTCAAAGATGATGATATGACTGAACGAATCATCCCTTTTGACCTAATTCCAAGAATTCTTACAAACTACGAATGGGCAAAGATAGAAAAAGGTGTTTTACAAAGAGCAAAAGCTCTAAATGCTTTTCTTCACGATACTTATAATAGTGGTGAAATTTTTAAGGCGGGGGTTATTCCAAAAGAAATTGTTTATAAAAAATCGTCATATGACCAGTCTATGATCAACTTTTCACCTCCAAGAAAGATTTATAGTCCAATAATTGGTGTTGACTTAGTCAGAACAGGAAAAGATGAGTTTTATGTTTTAGAAGACAACTGTCGTACACCATCTGGTGTTTCATACATGTTGGAAAATAGAGAAATCATGATGAAAATGTTTCCTGATTTATTTCACACAAATCGTGTTTTACGAGTTGATGACTATCCTACTAGATTATTGCAGACGCTAATGAGTCTTGCCCCAAAAAAATGTGATAGCAGTATACCAACAGTTGTCCTATTAACTCCAGGTCATTTAAATAGTGCATATTACGAGCATACTTTTTTATCCGACCAAATGGGTATTGAAATGGTGGAGTCACAAGATCTTTTTGTTGAAAATGATTTGCTCTATATGAAGACAGTTGATGGACCAAAAAAAATAGATGTTGTTTATCGAAGAATTGATGACGAATTTTTAGATCCTCTTTGTTATAACCCGGACTCAGTCATTGGTGTCCCGGGGATCACTCAAGTTTATAAAACAGGTGGTGTGAATATATGCTCAGCTCCTGGTGCTGGTATCGCAGATGACAAAGCTATTTATATATTTGTCCCTGAAATGATAAAATTTTACCTTGGTGAAACACCTATTCTAGATAATGTTGAAACATGGAGATGTGAAAGAGATGACGAATTAACTTATGTATTAGAAAATATTGAAAAACTTGTGGTGAAAGAAGTTGATGGTTCAGGGGGTTATGGAATGTTAATTGGACCTAAATCAACTAAAGATCAAATTTCAGAGTTCTCTACTAAACTAAAAAGTAACCCTCGAGGATATATTGCTCAACCAACATTAGACTTATCATCCTCACCAACTTTAATAGATAATGAGGTTTCAGGAAGACGAGTTGATTTACGTCCATTCTGTCTAGTTGGAGAAAAAGTACAATTATGCCCAGGGGGATTAACAAGAGTTGCATTAAATAAAGGATCGTATGTAGTAAATTCATCACAAGGGGGAGGAGTAAAGGACACTTGGGTCCTCGCGGATTAACATGCTAAGCAGAACAGCAGAGAATCTTTACTGGATTAGTAGATATATGGAAAGAGCAGAAACTATGGCACGCCTTCTTGATGTGGGTTATAGAATGTCCTTGTTTCCTAACCCTAAAGGCTATCACAATGAATGGGACTCAGTATTATCAGCTGCAGGTGCTGCTCAGGGTTATTTTACTAAATACAATGAAATAAATCAGGAAAATGTTGAGGATTATATTTTTTTTGATGAAGAAAACCCTTCCTCAGTATACAGCTGTATATCCAAAGCTAGAAATAATGCTCTATTAGTGAGGACTGCATTCACACCTGAGGCATGGGTTGCGATTAATAAGTCATACAAAGAGATATTGGAGTTAAAAAATAAAAAATTTACTCGTGCTGATCTACCAAACTTTACTGAATGGACTATTCAACAAGTAAATATGTTTCGGGGATCAGCAAACTCATTATTACGAAATGACGGATATCATTTTATATTTCTTGGTACATTCATTGAACGAGCAGATAATTCTGCAAGATTGCTCGATGTAAAATATTTTGTACTACTTCCCACTGCTGATTATATAGGGGGAAATCTTGATAATTTACAATGGATTATACTTTTACGATCACTATCTTCATTTCGCGCTTTTAGATGGGCTTATGATGGAGACGTTACCTCAACAAAAATTGCTCATTTTTTTATACTTAATAATGATTGTTCACGTTCTTTAAGTTTTTGTATAAATAATATTGTTTATCATCTTAATTGTTTGAAATGCAGTCCTGATAAAATAAGTGATATTTACTCTGGCCTTAAATCAGTTCATAGTTCTGTGAAAGACGAAACTGTCGAATCAATTATTGAATATGGTTTGCATGAGTATGTGACCAATTTTGTATCGAAGATATCTTTCTTGGACAATCAAATTCAAAATCATTTTTTTAGGTAGATTATGTTACTTACAATCAATCATACAACAAATTATGAATACGATGATAACCTATTAGGGTTAATTCAAACAACAAAGTTGACTCCATCACCCTATAATGGTCTTAAAATATTGGATTGGACTGTAAAAAGAAATAACAAATCTGGAGGCGAAATATTTAGAGATGGAGAGGGGAATAATATAATTAACTTCAAAGGTGAGCCATCAGAAAAGGAGATTAAATTTGTAGTTAAAGGTGAAGTTGAAACAATTGATACAAATGGAGTGTATGAAAGTTTGAATGATAAAATAGATCCATATGTCTATTTAAGAAGTACAATTTTAACACTACCAAATGATAAAATAAAAGAGCTAGCTTCTATTGCCTCAAAAGATAGTTCAAATGAAGATACTGTAACTATTGCTCATGATTTAATGCTCTTAATTGCGAAAAAAATTAAATATGAACCGTATACCACCAATACGAACACAACTGCAGCTATGTCAATAGATCAAGAAAAGGGTGTTTGCCAAGATCAAGCACATATAATGATTTCTGCTGCTAGATATCTGGGCATTCCCTCAAGATATGTAAATGGCTACATGCATAAAAATAGAAATGACTCTGAATTTCAAGCTACACACGCATGGGCTGAACTTTATATAGATAAACTTGGTTGGGTTGGATTTGATCCTACAAATCAATGTTGTCCTGATGAAAGATATATTCGAGTTTCATGCGGCTTAGATGCAAGTTATGCGGCGCCAATTAGAGGGATCTTTTATGGTAACACCGCAGAAAAATTAGATATAAATGTTCAAACAATTGAAAACTGCTCACAATAATTAGTATTTAACCTCCATGAAATATAATCCCTCAGGAGGAGCAAGTGCTCCGCATTTAGAGCGATCTTTTGAATTAAACGCTTTTTCAAAGTCACCAGATGACCAACTTTTTTCTCCAACTAGCTTTAAACTTCCAACAATTGATCTAACTTGATGATGCAGAAATGATTTTGCAGTGAAACCAAAATAGATATTTTCTTCTGATTTGCTAATTTTTAGGCTGTCTAAAGTTTTTATTGGACTATCAGATTGACAATGGGCCGAACGGAATGTTGTAAAGTCATGCTGACCCTCAATTGAAGAAATACATTCCTTCATCAAATCAACATCAATGTCTTTATGTACCTGCCAAGCTCTTCCCTTCTCAATAGTGAGTGGTGACTTTCTGTTTACTATTCTATAAAGGTATTTTCTCTGAGTTGCATCAAATCTTGCATGAAAATCATTATGTGCTTTTTCTACTTCTAATATGGAAATTGGAAACGGCCTCAAGTGATCGTTTAATGCGTTCTTAATTACATATGGTTCAAGTAATTTCTCTCTAACATCAAAATGAGCAACCTGCCCCATTGCGTGAACACCTGCATCTGTTCTACCAGCCCCAAAGATAGTTATGTTTTCCTCAAATATATTATTTATTGCTTTTTCAATACACCCTTGAACTGATTGTCCATTTTCTTGTCTTTGCCATCCGACAAACGGGGTGCCATCATACTCAATTTTTATTTTGTACCTGTTCATTGAATATAAGAGCCAACTTCAATTTTATGTCCTAAAAGAAAGTCATTGATTGTACAATCTTGTTTACCTTCAACTCTGAGAAGCAACGGTCTAATTGAATTAATACCACAACCAATTAAAAATTCTTTATTCATAATCTTTCCGGCCTCACCTTTCTCATGAATTACCTCAGCCTTAAGTATTTTAATTCTTTTATTATTTAGTGAAAACCAAGCGCATGGGCTAGGATTATAAGCATTTATGCGTCTATTTATTTTCTCAGCATTTTCAGTCCAATCTATTAAAGATTCTTGTTTTTGTATTTTCCTCGCATAACAGGCCTGCGTATCATTTTGCTTCGCAAACTGAATAGAGCCATCTAATCTATCAATAAAATTTATAAGCAATTCAGCTCCTTCATTTGCGAGTTCTTTTTCTAACTCACTGTAGTTTTGTTGTTCTATTTTTATTTCTTTTTGCAGCCCAATATCACCTGTATCAAGACCTTTATCCATTTTCATAATTGTAACGCCCGTAGTCTGATCACCTTCAATCATTGCTCTTTGAATTGGTGCAGCACCCCTCCACCGAGGGAGTAAAGATGCATGTACATTAAAACAACCAAGTGTAGGTAAATTGATTACTTCTTCAGGTAATATCAATCCATAAGCAACAACAATTATCATATCCAAATTCATTTCTTGTAGTTTTTTTAATTCCTCTGATGAATTAATCGAAGGAGGGGAGCTAATTTCTATATTTTCTGTTTCAGCAAATTCTGCCACTGGTGAAATTGATAATTTCATTCCTCGGTTAGCCTTTTTTGCGGGAGATGTATATACACCTACCAAATGATTATTTGAAGAAACAATTTTTTTTAAAGATGGTACTGCGAATGGGGCTGTGCCCATGAATAGGATGCGATAATTTTTCATTTTATCTAAGCGACGATTCGTTCTTTTTTTGATTGTTTTCTTGTTTTGATGAGCTTCTTTACAATCATGTTGCGTTTCATATTTGATAAATGATCAATAAAAAGAATTCCTTCAAGATGATCCATTTCATGTTGGATACAAGTCGCTAATAATCCTTTAGCGTTTAGAGTCGACTTTTTTCCGTTATAATCAAGAAAGTTTATTTCACATTCTTCTGGACGATCAATTTCTGCGTATTGATCTGGGACCGATAAACATCCCTCCTCATACGTTGAAAGATTTTTTGTTTTTACTGTAATTTCAGGGTTAACAAAATAAAGGGGCTCTTTTATACCCTCTTCATTTCTCCAGCTTATATCCATCACAATTACGCGCAAAGGAACGCCGATTTGAACCGCTGCTAAACCTATTCCAGGTGCGTCATACATGGTATCCAACATGTCATCCATTAGATCCTGGATCTCTTTAGTTACTTCATCAACTGGTTTTGAAATCTGTTTTAAAAACGGATCTGGAGCAGTTAAAATCTTTTTTACTGTCATAATCTTTAGATAGGCTAACTTATATATAAGGTCAAGATTGAATAAAAAAATTGAGAAAATACAATAAAACTAAATTTTTTGTCGTGCACTTAGAGCAGCGGCAATAGTTCCTTCATCCATATAATCCAACTCTCCGCCAACAGGTACGCCGTGTCCTAAACGACTCACTTCAACACTGTGTTTTGATAACGTATCCGCTACATAATGAGCGGTTGTTTGACCATCAACGGTCGCGCTCAAAGCCAATATGACTTCGTCAATTTTTTCGCCTTCAATTCGATCAATAAGTTTTTTTAGATTTAAATCATCGGGCCCAATGCTGTTTATAGCAGATAGATTACCACCCAACACATGGTATAGTCCGTTAAATACTTCAGATTTTTCAAGTGCCCATAGATCTGCGATATTTTCAACAACACAGATTTGATTTTTAGATCGACCCTCATTTGTGCAGATCATGCATGGAGAATTTACATCGATGTTTCCACAAATTTCACATGTAACAATGTTTTCACTCGATGATAAAAGCGACTCAGCGAGTGGGACCATTAACTGTTCTTTATTCTTTATTAAATGAAGCGCTGCTCTGCTTGCAGATTTAGGTCCAAAACCAGGCAGTTTACTAATTAAAAGTATTAACTTATCAATTTCTGGATTAGATATACGAGATTTCATACTAGAAAGGCAGTTTCATTCCTGGAGGAAGTTTTATACCACCGGTAAGAGAACTCATTTCATCCGCGATTTTTCTTTGAATTTTGTCTCGCGCATCATTAAAAGCTGCAACTATCAAATCCTCTAAAATTTCTTTCTCATTTTTATCTATCGCTGTTTCGTCAATGTTTACAGAAGTTACATTATTTTTTCCATTTATAGTTATTTTAACTATTCCTCCACCTGAGATACCCTCAGCTTCTAGTGTTTCTACCTTTTCCTGAGCCTCAGCCATTTTTTTTTGCAAGTCTTGGGCCTGCTTAATCATATTATTAAAATTGTTCATATTTATTTCTCTTCAATTTGTTCAACTTCAGTTCCAGGAAAGAAATCAATAATTTCTTTTACTTTTGGATCCATTTCTGAAAATGTTTCTCCTGATTTATCCTGTATTTTATTGTCATTTTTTTCAACCAAATTATTTAGTTCACTTATTAATTCATTAGGTTTCGGTATATCATTTAAATAAATGATCCTAATGATCAACATTTCAAGAGAAGTTATAGGAGAAAATGAGTCTGTAACTTCATGCAATCCCTTATTAAGCATTTGCCAGATCATTGAGAGAGTGGATACATCAAGATTTCCTGCTACCTCTTGCACTGCATTATATTCACTGTCAGTAAGTGAGCTTTTAACTCCCTCAGCTGCATCAATATTAATCATAGTCAAACTATGAACAGTTTCTATTAGATCTTTTACAATCATTGATGGGTCAGCTCCGTTGTCATAAAGTTCATTTATTTTTTCAAGTGACTGTTGAGTTTGACCAGCAGTAATAAATTTGATTAGTTCTAAAATTTTGGTTGGATCATTTAAACCGATCATCTCTTTTACTTGCTCTTCAGAAATATGCTTACCTGAAAATGCAATAGATTGATCAAGTATAGATAGGCCATCTCTTACAGATCCATCTGCAGCTCTTGCGATAATTTTCAATGCACCTTCTTCAAACTCAACAGTTTCCTTTTCACATATGGATTTTAAAAAAATAACTAAATCATCAGGTTCAACTCTTTTTAAATCATATCTTTGGCATCTTGATAGTATTGTTGTAGGTATTTTTCTTACCTCAGTAGTTGCAAAAATAAATTTCACATGAGGTGGCGGCTCTTCCAATGTTTTAAGCAATCCATTAAAGGCTGCGGTCGATAACATATGAACTTCATCTATAATATATACTTTATACTTTGATGATACGGGCGAGTATTGAACGCCTTCAATCAGCTCTCTTATATCAGCTATTCCAGTGCGCGATGCTGCATCCATTTCATAAACATCAACACTTCTGGACTCTGTTATCGCTTTACAATTGTCACAAACCCCACATGGCTCGTTGTTATCTTGCTCCGTTATGTTCAAACAATTTAGTGATTTTGCAATAATTCTAGCTGTAGTTGTTTTTCCTACACCTCTAACCCCTGTGAGTAAATAAGCGTTGGCAATTCTATTCATCTCAATTGCATTTTGTATTGTCTTAGACATGAGATCTTGACCAATAAGTTCACTAAACTTTAGCGGTCTATATTTTAATGGAATAGGTATGTTGTTTGTTTCGGACATAAAAATCACTAATCTTTAGTGGGAGATCAACGTAACCCAAATATCTTCGTTACGGCTGCTTCTTTTCAGACCTGACCGGATTGGCGAATAACTTGTCTACTCAATCTCCCAAAATATTGTATCATAACGAAAATAAAATGTTGTTTAATAAATAATAAATTAATGAACAAAATAATATTTGCAAATAATCCTCTCGATAGAATGTCAGGTTTTAGAAGCGATAAAGACTGGCAAAAAACAAATTTATTGGACAATGAAACACGTTTTGTTGTTTTTCACACAGGGAAACCATTGATACTCGTGAGCAGTGAACCTGGCTCAAATTCAACAATTTTTTTAGCCACATATGATCAAATAAAAAATTTTATTGAAGATGCTTATTTGCTTTTCCTAGGCAAGTTAAAAAATAAAAGCTACTACGCCATAGATTTATCAAAAAGTAACACAGACTTCGACAAAACTGCATTTCCTAACTGTAAATTTATTGATTTAAGATCGATAGCGCAGAGTATTTCCCCGGAAGACACAGGTATTCTTGCTCAGGCTAAGTCGATGGTCGAATGGAATTCATCCAATATTTTTTGTACCAGATGTGAAAGTTCCCGACTTGAAACTGTTGATGCAGGTTGCAAAAAAATTTGCAAAAATTGTAACGTAGAATTATTTCCTCGTGTTGACCCCGTCGTAATCATGCTTCCTATTTTTAAAGACAAATGTTTACTCGGTCGCCAAAAAATATTTCCACCCAGAATGTTCTCAGCACTAGCAGGTTTTTTAGAACCTGGTGAAACCATCGAAGATGCAGTTATTAGAGAAGTTAAAGAAGAAGTGGGATTAAATGTTACAAGTGTTGAGTATAAATTTACCCAACCATGGCCATTTCCTTCTCAATTAATGATCGCATGTTTCTGTCAAACAGATGGTGATACAACTGATTTAGATCAGGATGAAATTGAAGATGCAGTTTGGTTATCTCGAGAAGACTTAAATCGTATATTCGTTGGTAAAAGCCCTGACAGAATATGGATACCTCCTGCAATGGCTGTAGCTCACCAATTAATTGTTGCTTGGATGCACAATAAGTAAACTAATTATTTCTATATGAATGTTTTGGATAAACACCCAAGACTTTCAGTTTTTCAGTATAAAAGGATAGTTCTTCTAAAGCTCCTTTTACCGATTGATCTTCAGCGTGGCCATCTAGATCAATATAGAATTGAGCTTTATTAAAATCACCATCAACAATAAAACTCTCTAATTTAGTTAAATTGACCCCATTAGTTGCAAAACCTCCAAGTGCCTTATAAAGAGCTGAAGGAACACTCTTTACTTCAAATATGCAACTTGTCAGGTATGACAAGTTTTCGTTTCTTTCTTGTTGAAGTTCTTTTGACATTATTAAAAATCGAGTTGTATTATTTTTCATGTCTTGAATATTTGTATCTACTATATCTAATCCATAAGTATCAGCTGCAAGTGTTGAGGCAATCGCTGAATCTTCCATTGTTCCTTGTTCACTAATAAATTTGGCAGAACCTGCGGTGTCCGCCATTATGATGACATCTAAATTATATTTTTTTATCGCAGCATGACATTGTCCAATAGCCATAGAATGACTACGTACATTTTTAATTGTATCTAAGGAAGCGCCTGGTTTTACCATTAACTGATGATTGATCTCTTGAAAGTGTTCTGAATATATTTTTAAATCGTATCCACCAAGTAAGTAGTGAATATCCGCTACCCTGCCCGCGACCGAGTTTTCAATTGGTATCATGGCTAAATGACACTCTGATGCATTAACTTGCTCCATGGCAGACTCAAATGTTCTGCACGCAACAGGATTGTGATCAGGCGCAGCTTCAATGCACGCAAGATGTGAATAAGCTCCGAGTTCACCCTGGAAAGCTATTTTTTTCATTTGCTTAATATCTTTCTAATTTCTTCTAAGTCATCCGGAGTATCAACTCCGAGAGGTAAAAAGTCAATTAAACCAATTTTTATTTTCATATTGTTATCAAGTGCTCTTAATTGCTCTAATTTTTCATTTTTTTCTCGATCAGTTTGAGACAAAGTGACAAATTTTTCTAGAGCATCTCTCTTAAAAGAATAAATACCTATGTGATGAAAAAGGTTCTTAGAATCATAATCTCCTTGTTTTCTTACAAAATTCTCTGCATAAGATTCAGTTTCACTACCAGATAAATTACAGACTGCTTTTACAAATTGCTCTTTCTTTAGATCTTCCTCTCTTTCAAATTGGGTGACCAGTGTGCCTATTTCATTTTCTTCTGATGATAATAAATTTAAAACTTTCTCTAAAGCCATCGAGTTAATTGTAGGCAAGTCGCCTTGTAAATTAATGATGTAATGAGTCATTTTACCTGGATCAATTGCTTGAAGCGCTTCATGCATACGATCAGTACCTGTCTGATGATTTTCAGAAGTCATACATACATCACCCCCAAGACTTTCAATACACTTGGCGATTTCATCACTGTCTGTAGCAACCACTACTCGACCCAAATCAGAAGCAATGGCTGACTCCCAAACATGTTGGATCATTGGTTTGCCAGCAATGTCGAGCAAAGGCTTATTTGGTAGCCTGCTCGCTTGTAATCTGACCGGGATGATTATCGCTGTGTTTTCTTGGCTTATCATAAATAAATTATGCGACTAGAAGACGCATAAAAACTTGATTAAATTCGGTTATTGTTTAAATAATTATCTAATTACGTCAAGAGACATCATGGATTCATTTGAAATCAATAAAATCGTAGCCTGTGTATTAGTTGTGGCCCTTGTATTTATCGGTTTAGCAAATTTCAGTGAGATTTTATATCATGTTGAAAAACCCGAGGTAGCAGCCTATCAAGTTGAAGGTGCTGAAGATATAGTAGTATCTGCATCAGCAGCAATGGCAGATGACACTGCTACAGCGGAACCTGAAATACCAATTCAAACTCTGCTTGCATCAGCGGATATAGAAAAAGGTGCAAAGGTCTTTAAGAAATGTTCACAGTGTCATGTTGTAGAAAAAGGCGGAGCAAATAAAATTGGGCCAGCGCTCTGGGATATTGTAAATAAAGATATTGGTTCAAAAGAGGATTATAAATACTCAAACGCAATGGCGGCCTATGGTGGCAACTGGACATACGAGCAACTTAACGGTTACCTTTTAAATCCCAAAAAATATATTGAAGGTACAAAAATGTCTTTTGTGGGTCTAAAAAAAGAAAAAGATAGAGCGAACGTCATACTTTATTTAAGAAGTTTCAGCGATAATCCTGCACCCATTGAATAAGTTTAAATAATCTTCAATATATTGATTGACGTTAGTTAGCACTATTACCTATTCTAATATTTAATGACTAGAGAAAATGTAGGATTATCAATTTATTTTGATAATAGAATGTTGCGCATCTTGCTACTCGGAGCAATTAGTGGCTTTCCTTGGGTGATAATTGGAAGCGCTCTTTCGCTTTGGCTTAAAGATTATGAATTATCGAGAAGTACAATTGGATGGGCTGGTCTAATTTTTAGTGTATATGCAATTAACTTTATTTGGGCTCCAATCATTGACCGTGTAAAAATTCCTACCTTAACTCAAAAAATTGGCCACAGAAAATCGTGGATCATTTCTTTACAAGCAATAATACTGGTATGTCTATTTATTTGGACAACTCTCAATCCTGTTACAAATTTAGAATTAATTATTTTAATTGGATTATTGATAGCTATTTCCTCGGCATCTCAAGATATAACAATTGATGCTTTAAGAATTGAGCAAATAGGTGAGAATGAAAAAGCATCAATGGCAGCTGGCGCATCAATAGCTGTGGTTGGTTGGTGGACGGGTTATAAAATAGGTGGAATGCTCACACTTTTTGTTGCTGATTATTTTGAACAGCAAGGCCTAGCTAATTATTGGCAATTAACTTTTCTGTTCATTTGCTTAATCATTTTTTTTTTTAATATTGGACTTTTATTTATTCCAGAAGATCTATCGAATAGAAGGCAAATTGCTCAAAAGAGTGACCAAGATCGTTTAAAATTAAATAAATTTTCAGCTTGGTTTGTAAGTACTATCGTAAGTCCATTAATTAGTTTCTTCAAAAAAAATGGGTTAACCATCAGTCTATTAATAATTGGGTTCATATTTTTATTTAAAATTGGTGAGGCATTTTTGGGACGCATGTCCATTATATTTTACGACGAAATGGGATTTTCAAAATCTGATATTGCAATTTACTCAAAAGGACTTGGATGGATAACAACAATTGTATTTACATTATTGGGTGGTTGGTTTTCCATAAAATCAGGTGTGGTTAGAGCGCTATTCATTTCAGGAATTGCAATGGCGATTACAAACATAATGTTTAGTGTGATGGCATGGTCTGAGAAATCAGTTTTACTCTTTGCTGCCGCGGTATTACTTGATGATTTGGCTGCAGCTTTTGCAACTGTGGCTTTTGTTACTTTTATTTCGCTACTTGTTGACCGAACATATACCGCAACTCAATATGCCCTTTTGGCATCGCTTGGAACAGCTGGAAGAACACTAATGGCATCATCATCAGGATCATTAGTCGACTGGTTGCAGGGTGATTGGGGTGTTTTCTTTATAATTACCGCTGTCATGGTAATTCCTTCATTGATTTTGCTTTGGTTTATTAGAAATAAGTTTTCATTCAATTAATTTACAATCTCGCAAGCTTTTTTATCTTACCATTTGATTTTAATATCCTTTTCTTCGCTGTACTTAATGGTTCAATCGCTGTTTTCATATGAAAAGCATTTGCATGAATGATATTCGAATTATCAATCATCATCGCAACGTGCCCTTTCCAAAATACTAGATCTCCCGCTTTGAGATCTTTTTCATACTTGACTTCATTTGTTACAAATATCTCTTGCATATCTGTATCCCTTGGAAAAGGCCTATTATTAATCTGATGAAGATTTTGGACTAGCCCTGAACAGTCTATGCCCATTGAGTCTCTTCCGCCCCACAGATAAGGAGTATCTAGGTACTGCTTTGACAAATCTATATGGTTGAATTTACTACTTTTAATCTTTACTAGATCTAGACTTGGGCACCAGCCCAAATTTTTTATTAAAGAGTATTTTCCCTTAATTTTAATTACCTCAACTAATGAGTTAAAACTTAAGTAACCTTTTGTAACACTTTTAATATCTGGCTTAGTATAAATAACTGTTCTTAAGGAGATAACTTTTGAATTAGGTTTATAGATTTTTCTCGTTAGATTAATTGTAGGAGTATATCCAACATAATTATCTCTTCGAGACTGAATCCAAGACCATCCATTTTTGGTTTCAAAGACATCGCACTCTTCACCATACAATAGTTGGGTGCTTAATTTTGAACCTTTATTTGAATAAAGTGGAGTAAATGTACTTTTAACTGTGGCCAGCTTTGCCGTTACATATTTTTTTCTTTTTACAATAGCCTTGTATGCAATTGATGCTAAATCTCTTCTTATTGGAGTAATTCTTGTGTCAAATATCACTTCTATTGATTAAAGGGCAAGACCGAGATAGAGAAAAACAATTATTAAAATACCAATACCACCAAAGATCATGGTCGCCCTAATCGTGACATCTAACTCCCTGGCTGCAAATAGGTGATAGATTAATGAGCCGATTAGAGGAATGAACATGACGATAAATGTCCAAATTACTTTTCCAGTCGTGCCTCTGTATTTTGAAAGAAATAAATCAAATAATGCAGTAGACGTCCATGTCGCATATAAAAATATGGGAAGATAGTAGCCATAAAAGTTAAAAAATAATGATAAAAACGGTACATCATTTAATGGAAAAAAAGTAACACCTGGCATCTAAAATCTCCTATAAATAGGTTAAACAATTAAACTATTAGTTCAAATAGTTTCTTGCTTCTTCTGGTAATTCAATATCACTCAGCACATCTTTGAATTGTTGAAAAACCTCGACAGCTGGCTTTACAGATTTTCTGATCATATAGGTAGGTAAATTTTTCTCATCATATCCTTGATTTAACAACTTTTCCATAATTGGCATATTTGGTTGATTTTCAGGTTTAGGAAAAGATCTCCAGTCACCTTGTTGATATCCACCATCACTCGCATGAATAATTCTTGCAAGCGACGACCACATACCTGATAGATCTGAACTTAATGGAATGTACCCAGCGTCACATTTATTCAAAGACTGTAAGCCTGGCGGAATAGAAGTATTAAAATAGTTTCCTTTAAAACAGTTACCAAGATTGGATACGCCGCTAATTGCCATGTCTGCCCTGTTAGAAGCTAAAATTAGATTATCTTCAACTCTATTTCCATGAGCTGGCCAATAATTCACATCAGCTGCCGCGGTAAGAATGACACCATATAAATCATGGTTAGCAATCACATTATTTTTGATTATATTATTATTGCCACCAGCAATGATAACACCGTTGCCAAAAGATAAATAAGTTGATTTTGTAGCAGGAGCATCATTGTTGTTATTATTTTCTATTAAATTTCCAATAATGAATGTCTCTCTTTCAGGAGGCAGTAATTCAGAATCTAATGTGTTAGGAGCTAGCCCCCCTTTATTATTTCTAAATACTGAACTAATAATGTAGAGAGAACCTCCAGAATTAGTTCCTGAATAACCTAGACCATTATTTTCTGAAATGACATTATTTACAATTGCATCGCAAGGATAGCATTGTCCGATATAAAAGCCTGCATCTGGAGAACCTGAAGCATACGAATGTTCTAATACACCATCAACCGCATCAAATGCATAAACACCGTAGTCACCATTGTTATAAGCTGTTAAATATGACCCCCTGTAACCCTTTACTGTTGCCCAATAAAAACCATTAAGCAATGCATTACGAGCAGTTATGTTTTCAATTACTACACCATCTACTCCAGCAACAAGAACTCCATTACCTCTTTCAAACTCACCATCAATAATTGTGTTATTTCTATCCCAGCCACGAATTGTTATTGATGGAACATTAACAACAACTTCTTCATAGTAAACCCCAGGTTTAATAAGAACTAAGTCCCCAGGGTTTGATGCATTAACTGCATCTTGAATTGTTTCATAATCATCAGGTACATTTCTAATAGATCCAGAGAAAGATGGAACTACATCCATTTTTGAAAAGTTTGTATAATCTTCGTAATTAATATCACCAACAACAACAGACCCAACCATTCCCCATTCACCATCAGGTGATGCATGAAATGAGCATAAGTATTTGTATAAACCTTCAGCTTCATATGTAATATCTAAGTAATCACCCTTAGGTATTTCTTCATACGACCCCCAGGTTTCATCCACGGCAATAACATTATGTGGATTATTACCCCAATTATTAAATCTAACCTTGCCACCCTCATTAATTCTGACTACTGGAGGAGAATAAGAATTATCAATTACCCGTACTCCGGTGAATGCAGCAGACTGATTTGGATCACTATCACATGATGTAAAAAAAATAAGCGATGACAAAAAGAAAACTACTACTACGAAACTTTTTTTAATGGTCAACATTATATTTAAAAACCTACTAACAATCTTCTCGCAAGACCTATGATAGGTGCAAGAAAGCCAAGGTTACCTCTTGTCAACATGAAAACAACTGCAATTATAATAACTGCAAATATGATTATTTTAATTACTCGAGATAATTTACCTGGCTCTGTATTAACAAGAGCTCGAATTATAAAATATAGGGTTGCTGCCCCAATTACAAAAAAAACTAAAACTTTTATCATTTCAAGAAAACCAATGAAAGATTAGATTGACTAGTAAAATAAATCAACCAGTTAAAGGTTATTTTCTAGTTCGTATTCTGCGATAGCTTCAGCAAGCTCTATTTTTTCATAACAATTGAAATTACATAGGTCTTTTAGCTTCTCTAGATTTTCAAGAGCTTTATTATATCTGTTGGTCTGTAAAAATAACTCGCCCTGATATGCAAGAATTCCTTCATGATTTGATTCAATTTCAAGACCAGTATTGTAATAAATCTCAGCGTCATCATATTTACCAAGTTTTCTACTAGCAAAACCTATTAGATTCCATCCACTAGCATTTTGAGGATTTTCATAAACATAAGTTTCAAGGTCTTTTAGAGCACCTTCAAGATTGTCTTTTTTTTCTATTTCAAATGTTATACGCCTTAATTCATCATCATATGTAGATGAATTTCCATAAGAGCCACTTCCACCTCCAGGGCCAGCACTGGAAGATCCACCGCTTCCGCCGCTTCCGCCGCTTCCGCCGCTTCCGCCACTTCCGCCACTTCCGCCACTTCCGCCGTTACCACCGCTACCTCCGTTACCGCCTTTTTCGCCTGCGGCGTGTAAGGGGACTGCAAGAAATAAACTTAAAAGGATAATTATTAATATATTTTTCATACTTTCCCTAAATAGTTCTAATGATATATATTTCAATAGAGAATATGACTGAATTTGACGTATATGCTTTAGGAATACCAATTGTTTTATTGCTGATAACAGCCGAAGCGATTTATTCATCTGTTAAGGGCTTAAAGTTCTATAAATTAGAAGACACATTCGCAGGTCTTGGTCTGTTACTGGGTAATTTTATTATTGGACTTCTAACTAAAGGCTCAGTTTTTTTAATATACGTATATCTATATCAATTTAGATTAATTACAGTCAATGACCTTCTCCCGTTATGGGTTGTTTGGTTAACCACATTCATAATGATTGATTTTGTCTATTACTGGTATCATCGCTTTTCGCACAGAGTACGATTTATGTGGGCTGTTCATATGAATCATCATTCTAGTGAGGAAATGAATTTCACTGTTTCTTTAAGACAAGCGTGGTTTGGACCTATAACCAAAGTACCTTTTTTTATATTAATGCCTTTAATAGGTTTTGATCCTGTTATTACAGCTGTAGCTGGTGTTGCCTCAACACTCTGGGGTGTTATTGGGCATACACAATGGATTAGAAGATTAGGTATCTTAGAGTATATTTTTGTTACTCCTTCATCACACAGGGTTCATCATGGGAGCAACGAGTGTTACATAGATAGGAATTATGGCAACTTACTAATCATTTGGGACAGATTATTTGGAACTTTTGCAGAGGAAATTGAGCCTGTAAAATTTGGAATTAGGGATAATGTCAAAACATACAATCCTATCAAAATAACATTTATATTTTGGGGACAAATGATCTCTGATTTCAAAGTGTCAACAACCGCTAAGGAAAAGTTTCTTTCTTTTTTTGGAAGACCAGAGTGGAAACCCTAAAAATTCGTTATTTTGGGTTATCACGAATATAAAATATAAATTTTTCAAGCTCAGGTATTCGTTCATCTGAAATTTCATTATAAGACATTCCAAAATGGTTCTTAATTTCTAATGCTATGTGGGCATATGGATTACGACCTTTTGGATGTGATGGGTGTTCGGGTAGTTTTCCTTTTAACTCGTCACCGGTTTTTTGTATTAGTTTCCACACTTTCTTTTTATTTTCTTCGTTCATTAATAAATGCTAATTATTTAAATCAATAAAAACAGTAGGTTATTAATCTATATCTTATTATATGCCGCCAAACTGGCAAATAATTATTATTAATAATTATCCATACTATTTAATAATACAATTCAAACCTAAAAAGAGATTTATTATGAAAACTGAAAAAATTTTTGAGCAAGTTATCAAACAGATCAAAGTTTTTGAAAGTGCGGGTGACAGAAAAGTTTTTAGCCGTCTTAGCCATTTTCGTCGATCGGTTTATGGTATTAGAATATGTTACGAAATTATGAGACTTTATTTCGACTCTAACATCAACAAAATTGAGTGCACGAAAGAATATCTGACGAAGAATATGTCAGACCTTGCATCTAGAGCAACTATTATAAATTTTATAAACGATGAGATTAGTAAAGGCTCACTTGTCACTCAAGTAAGCTCTAAAGATAAAAGAGTAAAAATTATCCAGCCATCAGGTGAACTCATTGATGAGTTCACGATGTGGCTAGATATGATAGATAAAGCTGCTTAATTATTCTGCTGCTTGTAAATTAACTGCTGAGACTTTTCCATCTTTTTCCTCAGCGTCATATGATAGTTTCTGACCTTCATCCAATTTTTTCATACCCGCAGCTTGAACAGCTGTGATGTGAACAAAGATATCTTTATCGCCTTCTTCAGGGGCAATAAAGCCATAACCTTTTTTTGGATTAAACCATTTAACAGTACCAGTAGCCATATTTGTTATTCCTTTTTAAGTTAATTTAGACTTCGTATTACTCCAGAAAAAGGAACAAAAACGTAATCTTTAGACGGATCTTATAGCTACATATGGACTAAAAGTAAATTGTTTTAATAATAATAATTAAATTAACTTTATGTTTATATTTGTAAAATACTAATATCTAAATAGAAGGTATGACTTGATTTTATGGACTTAATTAAAGATAATATTCCAACTTTAATAAGGCAAATTGCAATACCTTCAAGTATTGGAACACTTTTTCAAACTCTCTATAATATAGTAGATGTTAAGTTTGCAGGATTAATTTCCCCTGATGCTATTACAGCAATTGCGAAATCATTTCCAATTTACTTTATAATAATTGGCTTTACGGCAGGTTTATCTATAGGCGTTACAGCATTAATTTCAAATGCTATTGGAAAAAATGACGAAAAAAAAGCATCTCTTCTTCTTGCACAGGCTATTCTTACCAGTTTAATCATATCATTTTTGGTGACATTGGTTGGAATTTATGGAACTGGGCCTATTCTGAAATTTTTAAAAACAAATCCTGAAATTATATTCTATGCAAAAGATTACATGGATATAATTTTTCTTGGTGCCTCTCTATTCTTCTTACAATTAACTATTAATTCCTTTCTAGTTTCAAGAGGGGATACGAAGTCTTTGAGAAATGTTTTGATAATCACATTTTTCCTTAATTTAGTTTTAAATCCAATATTCATTTATGGATTATATTTTATCCCTGCAATGGGAATTAAGGGCATAGCTTTAGCAACACTGTGCTCACAGCTTTTCGGCCTTATATATATTATTTTAAAAGTGAATAAGACGAATTTAAAAAAATTTCTAAATCCTGAATGTTTTATCCCAAAATATAATTTGCAAAAAGAAATATTGAGTCAAACAATTCCCGCTACAATTTCAATGATGCTTATTGGTTTAGGGGTTTTTGTATTATTATTTTATGTTTCAACTTATGGGGATTACTCCGCTGGCGGGTACGGTGCAGCTATTCGCTTTGAACAACTTTTTTTATTGCCTGTATTAGGCTTAAATGCATCAACACTTGCTTTAGTTGGTCAAAATTTTGGTGCCATGAATTTTGTCAGAATTCATGAAACATATACTAGATCAATTTTTTATGGCACTCTATTTATGGGTATCTGCGGACTATTTGTTTTTTTTTCATCAGATTACATAATGTATTTTTTTAGTGATAATGATGAAATTATTTTTTATGGATCCACTTATTTAAAAATTGCTGCATTTGCAGGACCCTGCTATCCAATTTTCTTTATATCATCAGCATTACTTCAAGGGCTTAAAAAACCAAATTATCAAATGGTAATTAATTTAATGAGAATGATTATACTACCAGTTTGCGGACTTTCAGTAGCAGTTCTTTATCTACAAGTTAATTTTACTACAATGTTTTTAGTTGTATTAACAATTAACTATGTATTCGCAGCCGCTGTTTACAAATTTTCAGTATACCAAATTGATCTTATGCAAAAAAATTATAAACCAAACTTAGATGCGGTTTGATTAAAAAAACCTTTATTTTTTTGATCTGAAATCCAATGATTAATAAAGTTTATCCATTCTTGATCACCTCTTGGTAATAGAATTGCAAAAAGCTTGGCATTTTTAGGTTCATCAATATTGATAATTGACAGCTCAGGGTATAAATTAATCAGCTTCATAGCATCGACTTTACTTGTCAATGATACATCGGCTCTACCCGATAAAACTTCTTGATATTCACGTGCAGGAGCTTCTACCATTACAATTTTAGAGTCAGGAAATGATTTTTTCGCTTCATTTTCAAAAACAGTACCAAGCGTAACTGCAACCGTTGTGTCAGAGTTATTAATATTATCCCAACTCGTAATTTTTTCTGAATTTTTAGAAAGTGTCATTGCAACTGTTCCGGTACCATAATATGAATCTGAATACCCGGCTGTGAGTGCTCTCTGTGTTGTTATAGAAGCGCTTGATGTCATATGGTATTTAGAAGCCACCACACCCGAAACAAGATTTTTCCAATCTGTTGCTACAAATTCAATATCAACTCCCATATCTTCAGCTAATTTTTTTGCTACATCAATATCGTAACCTTCGTATTCATTAGTTTCAGGATTCATAAAGCTCCAGCCTGGAAAATCGCCAGTCGTTCCTACTTTTAGCACGCCTGTTTGCATAATTTCATCAAGTGTTGATGCATTGGATAAAGACGAGGTAAATAACGCTAAAGAGATTAATAGGGCTTGAATGAGCTTCATTTGATTTTTCCTTTTTTAATATTTTTTTAAAAAATTATACGTTTATATTTAAATATTATAATTATATTTTTTATCATGAATTTCAATATTACTAAAAATATGAAAATCTTCATTATACTTTTGACTTTTTTTGTATTTGTAGGCTGTACATCAAATTATCAATGGGGCTGGTATGTTATTTTACCTAATAACAAAATTGGACTATCAAATATTGAATTTTTGATTGGAGGACTTGGATATACAATTATTCTTTCTGTTATTTCAATTACAATAGCAATAATTTTAGGTCTGATTGTTTCAGTGGCCAGCATAACAAAAAATAGAACGCTTAATGCTATTAATATTGGCTACACTGAAATTGTCCGAGCGATACCTGTCTTAGTTATGATTTTATGGGTTTATTATGGTTTACCAGTTTTACTAAACCTTAATTTCACTGCATTTACTGCAGGTATAATCGCATTAAGCATATGTGAAAGTCCTTTTATTGCTGAGATCTTTAGATCTGGCATTCAGGCAGTTCCGAAAGGTCAGAAAGAGGCGGGTTCTTCTATGGGAATGAGTTTTTTCCATATTTTTTATTATATAACGCTCCCTCAAGCAGTTCGAATAATACTACCCGCATTAGGTAACCAATTTGTGTACATGCTGAAGATGTCCTCTTTGGTATCAATTATTGGCCTGAACGAACTAACACGAAAAGCAAATGAACTAGTAGTTAGTCAATATCGACCTTTAGAAATATATACTTTTCTAGTTTTAGAATATTTGGTTCTTATTTTAATTGTTTCTTTTTTGGTGAGACGCCTCGAAAAAAAACTTAAAGTATATTAAGTTCCACAAAAAGTTTTGTAGGGAATATTAGTTTTGCTAGGTGTAGTTAGGTATTTTATATTTACTTTTTCTATCTGATAAGGCAATGAAATTGCTTTGTTAAGATCATTAAATTTATTAAGTTGACCTTTCATTTCGGCCTCATTAAGTGCTTCCTCAACTAAATAATTTCTAGGGATTAAAACGGGATTAGTATTTGTCATCGTTTTTAAATATTCTTTATTATTAACTCTTTCTTGCCAATTTTTTTTCCAGGTGCCAAAATCATCGTCACTAAACACTTCATCATTTGCATGATTATAATTCATCAAATTACAAAAAGTATTTGTAAAATCTGGGCTTTTATTTTGCATCCAATTGACTAAGTTACTAATAAGTTCTTCATCTTCTTCACTCCGATCCTCAATACCTATTTTTTTTCTCATCATTTGAAGCCATTCATTTTTAAATAAAGAACTGAACTCATTTAGTGTATTTTGAGCAATTTCAATTGATTTCTTCTCATTTTTATCAATGAGAGGTAGCAAGCTCTCTGCCAACCTTACTAAATTCCAATGAATTATGGAGGGTTGATTAGCAAAAGAGTATCTTCCTTGCGTATCAATAGAGCTAAAGACTGTCCCAGCATCATAGCTATCCATAAAAGCACAAGGCCCATAATCAATTGTCTCTCCAGATATCGTTGAATTGTCTGTATTCATAACACCATGAATGAATCCAACTCGCATCCAGTCCACTATCAATTTGATTTGTTTCTGCATAACAGCTTGAATAAATTCAACAGTTACATTTTTAGAAAATTTCAAATTACGAAAATGTCTTTTTATAGAAAAATCTAAAAGAGCTTGCATGCCTTCATAATCTTTGTGCGCTGCCAAAAATTGGTAAGTACCGATTCTAATATGACTACTTGCTACCCGAGTTAATATTGATCCTTTTAAAGGGACTTCTCGGTAGACTTTTTCACCAGTTTCAACAACCGCCAAACTTCTCGTAGTTGGAATACCTAAATGATACATCGCTTCACTAATTAGATATTCACGTAACATTGGCCCCAATGCAGCCTTACCATCTCCTCCCCTTGAATAAGGTGTACGCCCCGAACCTTTATACTGAATATCAAATATTTCACCCTCTGGGGTTACTTGCTCACCAACGATATGGGCCCTACCGTCACCGAGAATTGTAAATTGCCCAAATTGATGCCCTGCATAAGCCTGTGCAAATGGCTTTGAACCATGAGGCAGTGTATTTCCTGAGAATAAACTGGATAAGTCTTTTTCTGAGATACCTTTTAAATTTAAGCCAAGCTTTTTAGCCAGTTCATTATTAATAATAACAGTACTTGGATTAGTAACTATATCTGGTTTCAATTCCGAAAACAGTTTATCAGATATTTGGGTATAATTACTTTGTAAATTCCAACCTGAATCAGAAAGGGATACATTATTCTTCATTGTTGCTGTAAACTTAATTTAATTTTACATATATTTATATCAAAATGTTAATTCAAAAAGAACTTGAAATAGTAGTTGAAGGTAAAGGCCTCTACAATATTACAGATATTATTAATCAAGCTATAAGCAAACATAGAATATCGAAAGGTATCTGTACTATATTTATCAAACATACTTCAGCCTCTCTAATTATTCAGGAAAATGCGGATCCGAACGTTCTTAAAGATTTAGAAAATTACTACGATAAAATAGTACCCGAAAACGATAATTACTTACACAGTGAGGAGGGTCCGGATGATATGCCTGCACATATTAAATCTTCACTGACTAACACAACACTGAGTATTCCAATTAAAGAAAAAAAACTTGATCTTGGCATATGGCAAGGAGTGTATTTATTTGAGCACCGGTACAAGAATAATGATCTTGGGATAAAAAGAATTATTTCAATGACAGTGATAGCCTAGTGAGGCATTCTAAATTTATCATGGCAAGCTTTGCAACTTGACCAAATTAAATTCTTTTGAGCCTCTTTTAATTCATCTCCTGTAAGGTTAGCAGCAATTTGGGTAAATTTTTTGACTTTGTCTGAGGTTTCAATCATCAAAGCATTAAATTCATCTTTTTGAAGCCAAATAGTTGGCAAAGCTTCTGTATCATAACCTGTTTTTGAATTATCAGGAAAAAGGTCGATGAGCTTATCATAATTGACGCTCATTTTTTCGGAAAGCTCTATTACTTTATCATTGTTACCTTTTGCTATTTCTGCAGACATTCTCTTTGCATGACTATAATTTTGCTTAAATAATGATTTTCTTTCTTTTATAATTTTTCCATGGTCGTCAGCAAAACTAATAAAAACAAAAAATAGAGAAGCTAAAATTGATGAAAGCAGTATTTGCAAAATTATTCTCATATTTTAAATATATATTATGAAAATTAAAAATGACAATAGTACTTATGGAGTTCTTGCTCGAGCCTTTCACTGGCTCACTTTTTTAATTTTATTATTTCAACTACCTTTAGGACTTTATTTGGATAATTTGGAGTTTTCTGAATTTAAATTAACAGTTGAAAATATACATATTGTTATTGGCATAAGTATTTTTTATTTAACGTTACTCAGATTGATTTGGAAATTTTTAAATCCCAAGCCGATAAATTCAGCTGTAAATAAATTACAATTGATAGCATCAAAAGCAGTACATGGACTATTTTATGTTACGCTTCTTTTGATTACAATCAGTGGAATCTTAAAACTTTTACTTTCTGGAGAAGAAGTAAATTTTATTATATCTAAGGTCTACATTGACTATTTTAACTACGAACTTGCGGACCAATTCCACGTTGTTCATGTTATTTCAGCCTATTTTTTGGTACTTCTTTTCACTATTCATTTAGGGGCTGTTGTGTATCATCATCTCATACAAAAAGACCCTATATTAAAAAAAATGCTGTGATAAAAGATGACCGATAATCCTAATTTGTCTCAATTTCTTGATAGACTAGAAAAATTAAGTGATGAAACTCGAATTGAAGCAAAAAATAAAAGGCATAAACTTGGATTAAGAACAGCAAGAGAAAATCTCGATCACTTGGTTGATGATCAAAGTTTTTTAGAGTACGGAGCTTTTGCGGTAGCAGCTCAAAGAAACAGAAGAAAATATGAAGATCTTCAAATTGATACTACAGCAGATGGTATCATTACAGGTTTTTGTAAAATCAATTCTGATCTAATTGGTGAAGAAAAATCTGATGCAGTCAGTATAGTTTACGACTACTCAGTATTGGCAGGTACTCAAGGTTTTTTTCACCACATGAAACTTGATCGCATGTGTGAAAAAGCAAAAGAGTTTAAACTTCCAATAGTCATTTATACTGAAGGTGGAGGTGGAAGACCTGGTGATACAGATGTAACAACATCTGTTGCTGGTTTACATGTGCCTTCATTTGCACTTTGGGCGAGCTTGTACGGTAGATGTTTGAGAATTGCTATAAATAATGGATTTTGCTTTGCTGGCAATGCAGCTCTTTTTGGAAGTGCGGATATCAGAATTGCTACAAAGAATTCTTGGATTGGAATGGCAGGTCCTGCAATGATTGAAGGTGGTGGACTTGGAAAGTTTGATCCAAAAGAAATAGGGCCGACGGATGTTCAGAAAAATAATGGAGTAATTGATTATGTTGCTGAAAACGAGAAAGACGCAACTAATATTGCAAAGAAAATACTCTCATACTTTCAAGGTGAAATTAAAGATTGGAAAGCTGATGATCAGACAAAGCTTAGTGATATTATGCCCAAAGATAGGAGATGGTCTTATCCAGTTCGAGATATTATAAAAATAATTTCTGATATTGAACAATTTACTGAAATAAGACCTGATTACGGAAAAGGTATTGTTACATGCTTTATTAGAATAGAGGGAAAGCCTTTTGGGTTATTGGCAAATGATAGTCAACATTTAGGTGGTGCAATTGACTCCGAAGGAGCAGACAAAGCATCTTCTTTTATTGAAATATGTAGTGAATATGGCTTACCAATTATCTCTCTTGTTGATACGCCTGGATTTATGGTTGGACCAGACAGTGAGAAAGAAGGAGCTGTTAGAAGAATGTCAAATCTCTTCAAGATAGGATCAAAAGTAAAAGTACCTCTAACAGCTATTTTTTTAAGAAAAGGATATGGACTTGGAGCTCAGGCAATGGTTGGTGGTAGTCTTCATGAGCCAGTATATACAGCAGCATGGCCAACAGGAGAGTTTGGAGCAATGGGGTTAGAGGGAGCTGTAAAACTTGGGTTTAAAAAAGAGTTAGAAAAGATTGAAGATAATTCAAAAAGAGAGGAATTATTCAATAGTCTAGTTGAAAAACTCTATGATAAAGGTAAAGCCATAGAAGCTGCTGCTCACCTTGAAATTGATGCAGTAATAAATCCATCTGAAACACGAAGTGTTATCTTGAAATCACAAAAGGCCTTTGTATGAGAAATTATAAATTGGATGACAATAAATATTATAAAGCGAGACTAGGGTTAATCGTTCTTCAGAGTGATGAAACTATTGAGCAAGAATTCAGAACCATTCTTGATCAAAGTATATCAATCAATCACTCACGCATTTATTGTGACAATATTGTAAGTAATGAAAATCTTGAACTTATGCAAAAAGAATTGCCAGCAGCATCTGCGTTGTTACCTGATATTCAGTATGATAGTATTGGATATGCTTGCACATCAGGCGCAACAGTTATTGGCTCAGATAAAATTGAGAGTCTTATAAATAAAAAGCATAAAACGGCATTTGTAACTGATCCAATAAGAGCTGTAAAAAAAGCTATGAACACGTTAGGCTGTAGAAAAATAAATTTTGTATCACCTTATCAAGAGTCGGTAACAAAATCTTTACGTGATCATTTACATGCTAATAATTTTATAATTCAAAATCAAATTTCTTTTAATGAGTCCGATGATAAGAATGTTGCAAGGATTTCAGATAAAGACAGCCTTGAAGCTATATTAGAAGTTGGTAAACAGGATTGTGAAGCTGTATTTATTTCATGTACTAACCTTAAAACATTTAAGATTATCAATGAAGCAGAGAAGTTGTTGGATAAACCAGTTATCTCATCAAATCAGGCGATTAGCTGGCAAATGTTAAGAGAGGCTGGAATTAATAGTACTGCTGGCCCAGGAATTCTTTTTTCAAAACATTAGCTAAGAGCTAACCAAACACCAACGCCCACCATCAAGAAACCTGCTAACCCATTAATAAGCCTGATATTATTTTGTTTTTTTAAGACAATACCTAAAGCTTGACCTCCTGTTGCGTAAATCATAAGTGAAATAAACTCAATAATAAGAATAATTATTACGAGAGCTGACATTTGTGGGATTAAATTTGCTTCGTAATTAATAAATGCAGGTACCATCGCAATAAAAAATGCCCAACCTTTTGGATTCGCAACAGCAGTTATAAAGCCTTGCATTGCTAACTTAAAAAAATTTATTTCAAATGAATGCGAACCATCCAAATTTAATGCTAGTGATCCTCTTGAGTTAATCATCTGATACCCAACAAACATCAAATAAAGACCTCCTCCATATTTGAAAACGGCAAATGCAATTGGAAAAGATGAGATGATCGCTCCACCTCCTACCACCGCTGTACCTGCCACAATTAAAACTCCAATTAATTCTCCAACCATCATTTTCATTGTATTTTTTACACCTATTGTAATTCCCATTGTTAAAGCAAGTGTCATGCATAAACCTGGTGTAATGGATATTATGAAAAAAACTGGTATGAAAAAGTAAAGCAGTGAGAAATCAAAGATCATAAGAACGAGCAGTGGTATTTAAGGGAGCAAAAAAAACGGGGCGCAACACAAACCCCTAAAGGTCTCCATTCCGCCCCGAAACTCGGCTTCCCGCCGACAAACTCCCCGAAGGGCTTTCGTTCTTTGTTCGTCCGATGGATAAATAATAGCAATTAGAAAAAAAATTTTAAATAAGTTTTATTAGAAAAACTCCTTATACGATGTGGATAAGTGGATAAATAGTTTTTACCAGAAGAATCAATACATAATTAAAAATACTTAATTAAGATTCCATGCCCCAAGATAAAGAATTCCATATTCTTTCATGAAAATAATAAATAGTTACCTTTGTAATTACTTCGAATGCAGCGATTAAACCAGCAGTTTCAAGAACTGAAAAATCTGATTTTAAAATTACTAGGTAACTGATTAAAAATGTATCTGCTGTTGCAGTTACTCTCCAGGTAAGAGCTTTAACAAATGATCTTTTCTTTGAACTTTTAGTCACAATACTTAATTAGTTATCTAAAAAAACATTTCAAATATAAGTTCTTGTACATTTGTTCAAACAATTAAACTATTGATTTAATTTGCCATTTTGACTATTGGTGTTTCTTTAATTGGAAAATGAACTACTGCAGAAGCAAACCCTAAAATAACACAAGCCCACCACATAATATCATAAGAACTATAATAATCATAAAACCTGCCTCCAAACCATGACCCAACAAACGAACCGACTTGGTGAGATAAAAAAGTAAAACCATACAGCATAGACATATATTTGGATCCAAAAATAACGGATATAATTCCACTGGTAAGTGGCACTGTGGATAGCCATAGAATTCCAAGAAGTGATGCAAAAATTAGAACTGTAATTTCAGTTTTTGGCAAAAAGATAAAAATTAAAAACAGTAAGGCACGTAAAGTATACAAGATTACCAACAGATTTTTTTTAGATCTTAGGTCCCCTAAATGACCAAAAACTAGTGTGCCTATTACATTAAATAAACCAATTAATGCTAAGGACCATGAACCGATCCACATCGGTAAAGATAAATCATCAAGGTATGCGGGTAGATGAGTTGCTATAAAAGAAATATGAAAACCACAAACAAAAAAACCAATTGTCAGTAAGACATAGCTCTTATTTGCAAAAGCTTCATTTAAAACAGATGCCAAAGATCTATTAACTTCATCATTTATTTCACTTTTGGATGAATGCTTTGTTAATAATAGTGAAAATAAAATCATGATAAGCGAAATAAAACAAAGATATAAGATTGATCTTTGCCAATCACTCATTTCAATTAAGAAGCCTGTTAGAGGAACAATTAAGAATTGACCCAGCGAACCTGCTGCCATTACAACACCTAAAGATAATGTTTGATATTTACCTGTTACAGCTTTTCCAACAGCCCCTAATATTACAGCTGTACCACACCCAGCGCATCCAAATCCAAAAATTACTTGTGAAATGATTAGAAGGATTGACCCTTCAACAAGTGACATCAAGTAAAGTCCAATTAAAAAGAAAATTACTCCTAAGAGACCAGCAGCCGATGAGCTATATTTATCAGCTATAGCGCCAAAAATTGGCGATCCAATTCCAATCATTAGAAATTGTATTGCAATAGCAAAACCAAATACTTCTCTTCCAGTTTGGATATGCTCAGAAATTGGGATTAAATAAAGTCCAGAAGAATGTCTTATACCAAATGAGACAAGCAAGAGTATGCAGCCTCCAATAATTACTAATGTTGAATAAGAGTGTCTGAATAACTGCATGCTTTAATTTATATACTTCCAACGTCGAATTGATACTATAAATCACATGATATTTACAATTGTATACCTATTGGTTTTAGTGATGCTTTTATCCATTGTAATATATAAACAGGTAAACAAAATTGAAAGCACTAGGGCATTTAATGAGAGAACAATGCTTGTCTTATGGCTTGTACTTGGAATGGTAGGTCTAATTACAGGTGGGCTTTAAATATATTTATCCATTACGGTACGTATATGAGTAGCCATTAATAGCTGGAACTCCACCAAGATGAGCATAGAGTATTCTAGATCCTTTTTTAAAGTAACCTTTCCTGGCTAAATCAATCATTCCTTGCATAGATTTACCCTCATAAACAGGATCAGTAATCATGGCCTCAGTTTTTGCTGCCATACGAATAGCCTCATTAGTTTCTTCACTCGGAACTCCATATGCTGGATATGCATAGTCAGGAATAATTATTATTTCATCGTCTCTAATTGTTCTTCCTAGTTCAACTAAATCAGCTGTATTGTCTACGATTTCTCTTACTTGCTTTGCTAATTTATCTGGTGTACCCGACCCATCAATACCTATAACTCTGTGTGCACGGTCGTCCTTTGCGAACCCAACGATCATCCCTGCCTGAGTTGAGCCAGTAACTACACACACAATGATGTAATCAAATTTTAATGACAACTCTTTTTCTTGTATTCGAACTTCTTCAGCAAATCCTACGTATCCCAGTCCACCATATTTATGCACAGATGCCCCGGCTGGAATTGCATAAGGCTTACCTCCCCTATCTTTCACTGATTGAATTGCGTCTTCCCAGCTTTTTCTAATCCCAATATCAAAACCGTCAGGTACTAACCTGCTATCTGCTCCCATCAAACGCGTCATTAAAATATTACCAACACGATCGTAAACTGCATCTTCATGAGGAACCCAACTTTCTTGAACAACAACACACTTCATTCCAATTTTCGCAGCAGTTGCAGCTACCATTCTAGTATGGTTAGATTGAACACCGCCAATAGAAACTAATGTATCAGCTCCAGAGGCAATAGCATCTGGAACAATATATTCTAGTTTTCTTAGTTTATTTCCACCCATAGCCAAACCTGAATTACAGTCATCTCTCTTTGCATATATCTCAACATCAGCGCCTATCGCTTCGGTCAAACGCGGCAGATACTCAATTGGAGTCGGTCCATAAGTAAGTGGATATTTCTCAAATTTATCTAAATTCATAGCCATCAGATTATAGAAAAATTTTTCAATGAAAATAGCTTTAAAATGGCGGAAAGGATGGGATTCGAACCCACGATACGGTCACCCGCATACACGCTTTCCAAGCGTGCGCCTTCAACCACTCGGCCACCTTTCCTTATTCAACTTTTAAAGCAGCGATAAAGGCTTCTTGTGGGATATCGACCTTACCGTAAGTTCTAAGTCTCTGTTTTCCTTTTTTCTGCTTATCAAGTAATTTTCTTTTTCTATCAGTAGCTCCGCCACCATGTATTCTCTCAATAACATTTTTTCGATATCCTCTGACAGTTTCGCGAGCAATAATTTTTCCGCCAATTGCTGCTTGAATTGGAATATGGAATTGATGACGAGGAATTAATTCTTTTAGTTTTTCACAAACAGCGCGACCTTTTTTTTCAGAAAAACTTCTGTGAACAATAATTGACAGAGCATCTACTGATTCATCATTTACTAATATACTAAGTCTTACCAAATCACTTTCAATATACTCATCAATTTCATAATCAAAACTTGCATATCCACTAGAAATTGACTTCAAGCGATCATAAAAATCAAAAACAATTTCATTTAGAGGTAACTTATAATTTAAAATTACTCTTGATCCAGAATAAGATAATTCTGTTTGCATTCCTCTCTTATCTTCACAGAGAGATATGATGCTACCTAAATATTCATCAGGACAAATAATTGTTGCTTTAATCCAAGGTTCAGAAATACTTTTAATTTTCATAACCTCAGGCATATCTGCAGGGTTATGTAATTCAAGTGAGCTTCCATCATTTAATACTAAATTATAAATAACACTTGGAGCTGTAGTTATAAGATCTAAATTGAACTCTCTATCAAGTCTCTCAACAATAATTTCTAAATGTAATAATCCAAGAAAACCACACCTAAAACCCATTCCAAGAGCCGCTGAGGTTTCTTGTTCGAAATGAAAACTAGAGTCGTTAAGCTTTAACTTGGCTAATGCATCTTTTAAGAATTTAAAATCAGCAGCATTTGTTGGAAATAATCCACAAAATACTACCGGCTGACTTGGTTTGAAGCCAGGTAAAGGTTCTGTTTGTTTATCGTTAGCTAGTAGTATTGTATCCCCAACCTTAGTTTGAGCTACTTCTTTAATTGCAGCTGTTATAAAACCTAATTCACCAGCATTGATAAGCTCGTTATCTACCATTTTTGGTGTGAAACAGCCAATTCTCTCTATTAAATGTTTTGTATTAGTTTGATGAAAACGAACCTCCATACCCTTTTTTAGAACTCCATCTATCACACGAACCAATATCACAACACCCAGGTAGGCATCATACCAACTATCTACTAGCATTGCTTTTAATTGTTTACTTTCATCACCTACAGGAGATGGTAATTCGTTTACAATATTTTCTAAGACTTCTTCAATGCCGAGACCTGATTTAGCAGAAATTTCAATTACATTACTGGTATCAATACCTAAAATATCTTCTATCTGTTTTTTTACTCTCTCGGGATCCGCTGCTGGTAAATCTATTTTATTTAAAACGGGTATAATTACATGATCATTTTCTACTGCTTGATATAAATTAGCTAATGTTTGAGCTTCAACGCCCTGACTTGCATCAACAACCAATAGCGATCCCTCACAAGCAGATAATGATCTGTTAACTTCATAACTGAAGTCAACATGGCCAGGCGTATCAATAATATTAAGTGTGTACGTCTCACCATTTTTTGCTTTGTATTTTAATTGTACAGTTTGAGCCTTGATAGTTATTCCACGTTCTCTTTCAATATCCATAGAGTCAAGCACTTGTGCTTTCATTTCTCTTTCAGAAAGCCCTCCACAAAATTGAATCAATCTGTCAGCTAAAGTAGATTTTCCATGATCAATATGAGCTATAATAGAAAAATTTCTTATGTTTTTAGTGCCAGTCATAATATTTTTAGTTTAGGATCTAACAGTTCCGGAAGTAGACTTTTCCACAGATTCAATTATTTTTGAACTTATTTCAGAAATGTCATTTTCGGCAAGAGTTTTTTCGTTAGATTGTAATGTAACCTTAATAGCAATAGACTTTTTGTCTTTTCCAAGACTATCATCTTCAAATAAATCAAAGATTTCAACATTTCTAATTAATTCCTTATCTACCTTAAAGGCTGAAGTAACAACTTCTTCGCTTTTTACTTTTTTATCAATAACAAAGGCAAAGTCTCTTGTGACAATCTGAAAATCACTTAAGTTAAGTACAGGTTTGTTGGTGGTTTTCTTTTCTGTGTTTGGCAGTTCATCAAGGTATAACTCAAATATATTTGTTTTATTCTTAATCTTAAATTGATTTGCAACTCTTGGATGTAACTCTCCAAAATATCCAGCAATTACCGAATTATTAATTTTTATCGAACCAGATCTTCCTGGATGATACCAGGAAGGACAGTCATTAGAGACAGATATTTTTTTGTTACCTGGCATTAAATAGTCAATTAAGGAAGTTAAATCTTGTTTCACGTCATATATATCAAATTCCGTCTGCATATTCTTCCAAGACTTTTCTGTCTTAATTCCAGATTTAATTCCACATGCAACGTTCAACTGATCCTCAGGAGAGGTTGATCTGTATTGACTACCTATCTCAAAGATCGAGAATGAGTCAAAGTTTCTATTCTTATTTTTTTTAATTGCTTGAAGAAGATTGGGCAGAAGATTAGGTCTTAATATATCTAGCTCCTCTGAGATGGGATTTACAATTTTTAATTTATTTATATCGCCAAATACTTCACAATTTTTTGAGTCTGTGAATGAAAATGTTACTAATTCGTCATATTCAATTGAAGCAATAAAGTGTCTAGCTTTCATCAACTTCTTTTGTGCGTAATTTAAGATATTTTTATTAATTTTAGTCTTTAGTCTAATATTACTTGTCGGAATATTTTCATATCCTTTAATACGAATAACTTCTTCACTTATGTCAGCTTCGCCGTGAATATCTTGTCTCCAAGAAGGTATTGAACATTTGATAACATCACCTGTTTGGCTCGTTTTAATTCCTAAAGAACTAAGTATTGATATCAATTCTTTGTCAGATACTTCAAAACCAAGTCTTCTCGAAATATAACTACTAGAAGTTGATACCTCATTTTTATTTTCTTTTATATTTCCAGCCAACTCAACCTCACTGCACTCACCACCACATATTTCAAGAATTAATTGTGTTGCAAGGTCTATCCCTTTTAAAGTTGAATTTGGATCAATGCCTCTTTCAAAACGATATCTTGCATCACTTAGAATTGACAAGTTTCTTCCCGTCTTGGCTGTATTAATCTCATCAAATAAGGCTGATTCAAGTAAAACGTTCTTTGTCTCAGTGCTGCAACCTGTACTTTCGCCCCCCATGATCCCCCCTAAGCCTAGTACTTTTTTTTCATCCGCTATTACGCACATACCATTTTTTAGGTGATAATCTTTTTCATCTAGCGCTTGGAAACTTTCTCCATCATTTGCTGCGCGTACTATAATTTTGCCATTTATTTTGTCTGCATCGTAAACGTGAAGTGGCCGGTTCTCGTCATACATTACGAAATTAGTTATATCTACCAGCGCAGATATTGGCCTTAAACCTATTGACTTAAGTTTGTTTTTAAGCCACTCGGGGCTTTCAGTATTTTTTACATTTTTAAAATATCTTCCAGCAAAAGCCGAGCATATTTTATTATCTTGTATTTCAATTTTAATTGGTGATTTAAAGGAGCCTTTTTCTTTAGATATTTTTCTCTCTAACAATTCCCCCATACCAGCTGAAGCAAGATCTCGGGCAATTCCTTTTACACCTAGACAATCTTGTCGATTAGGAGTGATACCAATTTCTATTACAATATCATTAAGGCCATAAATCTCTGAAAAAGGTCTTCCAATAGTCTCTTTTTCCTCAAGTCGAATTATTCCATCATGCTCATTTGAGATACCAAGTTCATATTCTGAACACATCATTCCATAGGATTCTACCCCTCTAATCTTGGCAGCTTTAATTTTCATTTGATTAACCGGAATAGTTGAACCAACTGGCGCATAAACCACTTTCATGCCTTTTTCTACATTTGGTGCACCACAAACTACATCAACCTTTTCCTTGCCAATATCAACTTTGCATAGTTTTAATTTATCCGCATTTGGATGCTTTTTTTCTTCAAGCACCTGTCCAACAATAAAATCCTTGTATGCTTTACCCGTGTCTTGAATATCTTCAACTTCAAGACCGATAGAAGTAAGTTTCTTTTCAATTTCTTCGAAATGAGCATTTGTCTTAAGATGCTCAGTTAACCAAGAATAACTAAATTTCATCTAGCTTAAGTCTCCTATGATCGAAGGTATGTTCAGAGGTGAAAAGCCATAATGCTTATTCCATCTAAGATCACTATCAAAGAAAGTTCTTAAATCACTAATTCCGTATTTGAGCATTGCAAGCCTCTCTATACCCATACCAAATGCATAGCCTTGATATTCATTTGAATTGATATTTACATTTTCAAGCACGTTTGGATGAACCATTCCGCATCCTAAAATTTCCAACCAATCCTCACCCTCTCCGATAATTAATTGATTTCCTTTCTTAGTGTATCCAATATCAACTTCTGCAGATGGTTCAGTAAAGGGAAAATGACTAGGTCGAAATCTCATATTTAATTTATCAGTCTCAAAAAAAGTCTTGAGGAATATTTCTAAACAACCTTTGAGGTGGCTCATGTTGCTTTCTTGATCTATTACTAAACCCTCAACTTGATGGAACATAGGAGAGTGCGTTTGATCATTATCACATCTAAACGTTTTTCCAGGAGCAATTAATCGAATTGGTGGTTTTTGCTTTAACATACTTCTTATTTGAACTGGCGAGGTATGAGTTCGCAGAACATTTGGCATTCCATCAGTCTCAGTTTCAACATAAAAAGTATCATGCATTTGTCGTGCAGGGTGGTGTTCAGAAGTATTTAAAGCTGTAAAATTATTGTAATCAGTTTCAACTTCAGGTCCTTCAGCAACAAAAAAATCTAAGTCGCCAAATATAGTTATAACTTCTTCTATAACCTGACTGATTGGGTGAATAGTTCCGTATGACTTTGAAGTAGATAGAGTGATATCTAAAGTTTCAGAGTTAAGTTTTTTTTCTAATTCCTCGCTATTTAACTCTTCAGTCTTTGAAGCTATTATTTCTAGAACAGAGTCTTTAATTTTATTTAATTTTTCAGCGTTCTGCTTTCTTTCATCGCCAGAAAGACTAGCTAGCTCTTTCATTTCGAGGGAAATAATACCTTTCTTACCAAGAAATTTTATCCTAAATTCATTTATGCTTTCGATATCTGTAAATTTATCTGAAGCTTTTTTAATTTCAGTTTCTAACTCTCTAAAATCTTTCATCGTAGAACAACAATATCAGATTTAGTTTTTTCTGTAATAATAATATGCTTGAGAATATGATGCCAAACGAATTATTTGGCTGAGGACTGAACCTGTTTTGCTAAATGCTCAAAAGAAGTAGGTTCATTCATAGCAAGATCAGCTAAAATTTTACGATCTAATTCGATGTTTAATTTTTTAAGACCATTCATGAAAACTGAATAAGAAATTCCATGTAATCTAGCTCCAGCATTTATTCTTTGGGTCCAAAGTGATCTAAACTCTCTTTTTTTTACTCTTCGATCACGATAGGCATACTGCATTGATTTTTCTACAGCTTGCTTTGCGACTTTAAAAGTATTCTTTCTTCTGCCTCTATATCCTTTTGCTTGCTTAATTACTTTTTTATGTCTTGCGTGTGCAGTAACTCCTCTTTTAACTCTTGCCATTATATCTTCCTAATTATTAAGCGTAGGGTAAAAACTTTTTAACTATTCGGGCATCTTGATCAGATAAAATTGTAGAACCTCTTTGGTTTCTAATCTGATTATTCGTTCGTTTAATCATACCATGCCTTTTTCCACTTTGATATGATTTAACTTTACCAGAAGCTGTAAGCCTAAATCTCTTGTTAGCGCCTTTTTTTGTTTTTAATTTACTCATATTGGATGAACGGTTTATAGACCCTAGGTAAGAAAAAATCAAAAGTTTTTTATTAATGATAAGAATTAACTGCTGCTGCTAATTTGCAGTGAAAATCATGGTAAATTGGCGACCTTCAAGTTTTGGCTCTTGCTCTATTTTACTTGTCGTGCCCATTGTTTCTCGAATTCTTTCCATCAAATTTTCAGCAATATCATGATGTTCAAACTCTCTACCTTTAAATCGGATAGTAAATTTTACTTTATCGCCTGCAGCGATAAATTTTTGAGCAGCCTTTACCTTGAAGTCGTAATCGTGAACATCAATTCCCGGCCTCATCTTAATTTCTTTAATTGTAATTTCTTTTTGTTTTTTCTTGGACGTACTAGCTTTTTTTTGGGCCTCATATTTAAATTTTCCAAAATCAAGAATTTTGCACACAGGGGGATCAACTTGTGGAGATACCTCAACTAAATCAAGACCTGCGTCTGAAGCTTTTTGCATTGCCTCATCAGTGTTAACAACTCCTAAGTTGTTACCTTTTTCATCAATTAATCTTACAGTGGAAGAAGTTATAAATTCGTTTATGCGAAACTTTGGACCTTTAGTAGATAGCTGGGCTCTATTATTTTTTCTTTGAAGTGCTATTTTAATCTCCTTTATCTATTGATGAGACGGCATCATACATTTTTTTTGAAAAAAATCATTTAATTTTTCAAATTTAATTTTTTCTTGCTTATCATTACCAAACTCCCTCAATGTTACGGTATTGTCTTCCATTTCATTTTTACCTAGGATTAATTGATAAGGTATTTTTTTTAGAGAGTTTTCTCTGATTTTATAGCTTATCTTCTCATTTCTTAAGTCCTTTTCAACTCTAATACCTTTGTTTTTAAGAGATAAAAATACTCTCTCTGCGTATTCGTTTATGTCAGATGTAATTGGTGCAACTACAGCTTGTATTGGCGCTAACCAAAGTGGTAAATTGCCAGCATAATGTTCTATCAAAATTCCTGTAAACCTCTCTAAAGATCCAAACAATGCTCGATGTAACATTACCGGGTTATGCTTTTGACCATCTTCTGCAACATAATGACCGCCAAGTCTCTCGGGCAAGTTAAGATCAACTTGCAATGTTCCACATTGCCACTCTCTGCCAATGGCGTCCTTTAGAATAAATTCTAATTTTGGCCCATAAAATGCTCCTTCACCTGGATTTAAAGTATATTCTAATCCTGTAGCTTCCATTGCCTCACGAAGAGCGGCCTCAGATTTATCCCATACATCATCATTGCCGACTCTTTTTTCAGGACGGTCGGAAAATTTAATTGATACATTTTCAAATCCAAAATCTTTATAAATACTTAAAACTAAATCGCATACCTTTTTGCTTTCTTCAGTAATTTGGTCTTCAGTACAAAATATATGTGCATCATCTTGTGTAAATGCCCTGACTCTCATTAAACCATGAAGGGCACCCGATGGCTCATATCTGTGAACTTTTCCAAACTCAGCAACCCTTAACGGTAAATCTCTGTAACTCTTCAGTCCTTGCTTGTATACTTGTACGCATCCAGGACAATTCATTGGTTTAAGAGCATAAACACGTTCTTCCCTTGCTTCTGTGGTAAACATATTGTCACCGAATTTTTCAAGGTGTCCGGATCTTTCCCATAATGACTTATCCATAATATCGGGAGTGTTAATCTCTTCATAACCAGCCTCTTCTTGTCGGTGACGCATATAATCAATAAGTGTTCTAAATAATGTCCAACCTTTTGCGTGCCAGAAAACTGAGCCTGGAGCCTCTTCTTGAAAATGAAATAAATCTAGCTCTTTACCAAGTTTTCTATGATCTCTTTTTTCAGCTTCCTTTAACAAATTCAGATAATTTTCAAGATCTTCTTGTGTTTCCCAAGCTGTGCCATAAATTCTTTGAAGCATTGGGTTATTTGAATCACCTCGCCAGTAAGCTCCTGCTACTTTTGTTAATTTAAATGCTTTTCCAATTTTACCTGTTGACTCTAAATGTGGTCCCTTGCAAAGATCAAACCATTCACCGTGATAATATACTTTAAGTTCTTCACTTTCAGGCAAGTCTCTAATGATCTCTACTTTATAGTTTTCACCTTTATCGGAAAATAGCTTAATCGCATCTTCCCTGCTCATTACTTTAAATGAAGTCTTTTCGTCCCGATTTACAATTTCTTTCATTTTCTTTTCGATCGTTCCGAGGTCTTTTTCAGTAAACGGCTCTTTTCGGTCAAAATCATAATAAAAACCATTTTCAATTACAGGACCAATGGTAACCTGTGCATCAGGAAATAACTCCTGAACAGCCATAGCCAAAACATGGGCTGTATCGTGCCTTAAAATATCAATAAATGGTTCGTTGTTACTCATAGAATTTAAGTATTATATCATGTATCTATAAATGAGAATCTATTTTATCGAAGACTTCTTCTATACTTATATTACTTATATTCTTGGAAGAAATTGATAAAAAACTGCCTGTTTCAATGCTTACCTTCTCTGGTGTAGTATGGCCGCCAAATATTGCAAAACCTCTGCAACCTAAGTGGGCAGCTAAGTGAGCAGGTCCTGTATCATTTGAAATTACATATTTTGCACCTATAAGCAATTTTGCCAATTGAAAAAAATTTGTTGGCTGATTGTTATGTAAACACAACTTTACATTATATTTTCTTGCTGCTTTTATTTCTCCTGGTCCTGGAGCAATAACAATATCCATATCAGAAAACTTTAATTTAATCTTTGAGATGAGCTCTTCATAGTAAGGCCAGATTTTTTGATGGTGTTTAGGAGAGCAAAAAGGAAATAAGACTATGTAGTTTTTTTTGATTTCTGAAGAAATTTGAAAGTCATTATCAACCATCCAAGAGACTTGTGGTTTTTTTGAAAACTTAGTATCTATTTTTGCTCTTGATAGCTGTATTTTAAATCGCTCTAAGATACTTTTTTTATCAAAATCTTCTTTTGTCTCGTTCAATCTTAAAATTGTTCTCGAAGAAATCCACTCAGATGATGACAGATACTTTCGATAAAATTCAGTTCGATAAGAATTTTGTAAATCAAAAACTCTTTCAAATTTATATTTAGTGAATAATTGCTTTAACCGATATAAATAGACGAAATTCCATCGAGACTTTCTCTTATCTAATATTACTTCATCAACAAAAGGGCACTTACTAAAATAATTATTAAATGCCGGTGTCGTTAAAATATATATTTTATATTTTGAGTAATGCTCTTGGATATCTCTTAAACATCCATTTATTTGAATAATATCTCCAAAAGAACCGTGTTTAATAACCAAAATATTTTTTACCATTTAATTTATAACTTCTTCGTAAAAATTTATTGTCTCCTCGCACATTTTAATTTTTGAATATTTTTCTCTAACATGTGAAATGCATGCTTCTGAAGTTTTATCTGATTTATGTTTCTCATAAGAAATTGCATCAATTATTTTTTCACATAGATCCTCAGAGTTATTGTTTTCAAATAAGTAGCCTGTTTCGCCATCTTTCACAGTCTCGACTGACCCTCCATGATTTGACGCTATTACAAATTTACCCATTGCTTGGGCCTCGACAGAAATTCTGCCAAAAGCTTCTGGATCTGTTGACGCAGATATTACTAAATCAGCCAGACTATAAAAATTATTTAAATCATTCCTGGGGCCTACAAAATGAAGAGATTTTGCAAGTTTATGTTCGTTTGCAAAATTTTTTAATGAAGTCTTAAGTTTATGGTTTTCATCGGGACCAACAAAAATTATCTCGAATTTATAATTTGTTTTTTTAAGAATACTAGAGATCGCTTGAAGAAGAAGTTTATGTCCCTTCCATCCCGTTATTCTTCCAGCAAGAAGAATCTTAATTGCATCATTATCAATATTGAATTCTTTTATAATTAATTCTACTTGCTGAGTTTTACAGTTATTTGGATCAAAAAAATCCAGATCTACTCCTCTAGCAATAGTTCTAATATTATTATTTTTAGTTGGGTAACAATTATTTATATGATCATTAATAAATTCTGAAATTGCAATTGTTCCATTTGTTTTTAGCATAATAGAGTTATAGTATTTTTTTAGTGGGTTACTAAAATTGTATGTGCCATGAAATGTTGTAATAAATTTTGCGCCTGTTACAGCACATGCAAAGTATGAGCTCCATGCGGGTGCTCTACTTCTAGCGTGAACAATTGTTATATTTAGTTTTTTAATAAGTTGTATAATTTTAATTATATTCAAAAAAATTTTAAGTGGGTTTTTAGAGTTAACGGGGGCATAAAAAACTTTTTCATTAGAGTCTTTTACTTCTATTGATTTAGGCCCTGAATGAGTAAGAATATAAGAATTATAGTTCTTCTCTGACAAAAAATTTGCAACATCAACACATCCTTGAGAAGCACCACTTACATCAAGATTAGGTATTACTTGTAATACGCAAATTTTTGATTGCATATAGTATTTCTAATAGTTAAATGATTAATAGTAAATCATTATGCAAAATAAAATTAATTACATCAATTCTTCTTTTGATGAACAAATCGCTTATTCAAAAGATGATCTAAAATCTCAAACAACAATTTTCTTTTTTGGAGGGTACAGCTCAAGCATGGATGGAACTAAGGCAACCGCTTTGAGTAAATGGTGCATTGAAAATAAATTAAATTTTTTGAGATTTGACTATTCTGGTCATGGCGTGTCAAAGGGTAGATTTGAAGATGGTGGAATTAGTAAGTGGTCAATAGAAGCGAGCGAAATATTTGAAAAATTTAAATCAAATAAAAATATTATTATCGGTTCGAGTATGGGTGGATGGATTTCTTTGATCGTATCTAAGCAAAAATCAAATTATGTGCATGGTCTAGTAGGCATAGCATCTGCACCAGATTTTGTTATAGGTGAATGGAATAGACTAAGTGTTGAACAAAAAAAACAAATTAAGTCTGAAGGTAAAATTATAATCAATTGGGATAAGTACGCTGAGGATTACACCATAACTTATAAATTTCTAGAAGATGGAAAAAAAAATATGCTCTTAACAAAGCCAATAAATATCTCTTGTCCTGTAAGGCTTCTTCATGGAAGGAAAGATCAGGTAGTAAGTTTTACAACCTCTGAGAAAATTATTGAATTATTGGAAAGTAAAAATAAAAAACTGACAATTATTGAAGATGGAGATCATAGTCTTTCAAGAGAAACTGATCTAAATACTTTATACCAAAATATCGAAGAATTATTGTAATGAATTCAACTCTTAATAATTATTCACTTTTGGTATTTCTTGGTGCTGTTTGGGGAGCCTCTTTTGTAGCAATAAAGTTTTGCAACTTTATGTTTAATCCAATTGAAATAGGGTTTTTTAGAACATTTATTGGGGCGATTTTTCTTCTTTTGGCAGTTCTATATAGAGCAGGAAACCTTCAGCTTTTTAAAGAAAATATTTTTACTTATGCAATCATTGGACTATTTAACGCCGCAATCCCTTTCACTTTGATTCCTTACGGATTATTAACTCTGCCTAGCAACATAGGTGTTATTATAATGTCAGCCAACCCTTTTCTTGCATTGATATTGGCACATTATTTTACAGATGATGAAAAATTAAACCTTAGAAAAATGATAGGAACTATAATTGGTTTTTCTGGAGTCGTGTTCGCGGTCGGCGTGCAAGTTTTTGTAACTGATATGTCAAGTTTTATCGGCGCTCTAGCGATTTATTTGGCGGGTTGTTCATATGTGGTATCAAATTTAATTATTCGAAAAGTTTCAAACTTGCCTTCCGATATGGTTACGATGAATACGCTCACATGGGGAAGTATATGGCTTATTCCATTGATGCTATTATTTGCTGAACCAATAAATTATGAAATGAATCTTACGGCAATTTCTGCATTGTTTTATTTAGGCATAATTCCAACTGGCCTAGCATTTAGTCTGAGACAAATATTGATTAGAACTGCGGGAACTACTTTCATGATGCAGGTGGCATATTTAATTCCTGTATTTGGAATATTTTATGGCTGGGCATTAATGAATGAACCACTGAAATTTTCATTATTAATTGGTGTTATACTTGTAGTAATTGGGATCGCAATTAGTAGACTACAAGTTGAGTCGAATACAGGAATTTAATTATTTAAATTAATGATTTGATTATAACCTTCTTTATATGAGGGGTATTCTAAAATAATACCAAGTTCTTCTTTGATAAGCCTGTTGCTCACTTTTTTATTTTCAGAAAAAAAACTTTCTATTTGTTCTTTTTTACTTAACTTTTCATAAAGAACTTCATTGGGTATGATAATTGAAATCTTTTTTGAAATATAGTCGATCACATCATCAAGAGTCGACGGACAGTCGTCAGCAATATTGTATATAGAAATAGGATTCGGTTTGTTCATTGAAGCAAAAATAATATTTGTTAAATCATTGATATATATTCTTGAAAAAAAATGTCCCTTTTTTATTATTCTTGTGAAATTTCGAGATTGAATTCTCCCAAGAATATTTCTTTCTGGTCCATATATGCCAGCAATTCTAAAAATATGTAAGGGTAGATTATATTTTTTAGATAACTGACTCCACTGATCCTCTGCAAGCTGGCGGCTAATTCCTCTTTTAGATTTAGTAAGTAATCTTGAGGTTTCACTCACAAATTGACCGTCATGATCGCCATAAACACTGGTAGCAGATAAGTAGCCAATCCATTTAAGATTAATTAATTCATGTAAATTAAAATTTATATTTTTTAAAAAAATATCACCACTTTGATCTGGTGGCACAGATATAACTAAATGAGTTATTTCATTTTTATATTTTTCGAGAATATTTGGGGTCTTCGAAGGATCAATGATTTGAATGTTTTTTTGATTAATTTGTAAACTATTTAGACTTCGGGAAGTGGCAAAAATTTCTTTATCACTTACCTTGCTTGCAAGATGTTTGGTTGTATATCCATAACCAAATATAAAAATCATAAGTTTAATTTAACCATTCTTCTTGGACATTTTTATTTTTTTCAAGAGCGAAATATTTTTTTTTATAGTTTTCAATATGATTACTATCAATCACTTGCTTTAGTGACCAAACAGCCATTGCTCTTACAGTAGAAGATTTATCTTCTAAAAGTGCCTCAATATCTTTCTTGTATTTTTTTTCTTTACTATTTCCAACTGCAATCAATACATTTCTTAAAAATCTATCTCTACCAATCCTTTTAATGCTCGATTTAGCAAACTTTTTTCTGAAATCTTCGTCTGTTAAACTTAAAAAATCACCTAAATCAGGCTTGATAAGATCATCTCTTGGATAAAAACTAATTTCATTAGATTTTTTTGCAAATTTATTCCATGGGCAAACCGCTAAACAATCATCACAACCATAGATTCTATTTCCAATTAGTTTTCTCAAATTTTTATCTATAATACCTTTATGTTCTATTGTGAGATATGAAATACATTTAGTAGCATCTAATTTGTAAGGCTCAACTATTGCATTAGTTGGGCATATATCAATACAGCTTGAACATGAACCACAATGATCAATCTCTGGGCGAGTATTATTAATTTTTTTATCAACAAAAATTGAAGAAAGGAATAACCATGATCCAAAGTCTTTCGAAACAAGATTTGTATGTTTGCCTTGCCAACCAATGCCACCTTTCATAGAAATAGGCTTTTCCATAACAGGAGCTGTATCCACAAAGTATTTAAAACTGCAATTAAGCAAATTTGAAATTTCAAATGAAAGACTTTTCAATTTTTTTTTAATTATTTTATGATAATCAGAATTTCTTGAATAAACAGAAATTATACCCTTATTTTTTTCAGACAACAACTCGAGTGAATTACATTCAAAATGATAGTTGATCCCAAGAACAATTATTGACTGAGCTTCATCCCACAAAACTTTTGGATTTGACCTGTGATTGGATCTTTTCTCCATCCATACCATTTTGCCGTGATGATTTTTTTCCAAGAACTCCTCTAGTTCATTTTTAAAATTCAATTTTGGGTTTACATCTACAATACCAAAAGTATCAAAACCATGCTGCTCTATTAATTTTTTGAGTTTATTACTTTTATCTAGTTGACTTTCTTCAACTGATCTTTGAATCCTAATGGCTGAGGAAGAATGTTTACTATCTCTTTTGGACATACGTGTATAAATTTTTGTATTTCAGTTTCCCAGTTGTCTAGTATGCTTTTCGCGTGAAGACTTCCCGTATTTTGATAATGTGAAAGAATAATTTGGTTAAGTTCATTTGTCCAATAATCAGATGCTATAGTGTCAAAAATTAGAGTTTCAGCGTTAACTCTCTGATTAAATTTTTTATCCTCATCATAAATAAAAGCCATGCCTCCTGTCATTCCCGCTCCAAAATTATCTCCAGTTTTTCCAAGCACAATAACAGTGCCACCAGTCATGTACTCACAACCGTTTGAGCCACATCCTTCTACTACTGTAATGGCCCCTGAATTCCTAACGGCAAACCGTTCACCTGCTTGCCCAGCGGCATATAATTCTCCTGAAGTAGCACCGTACAGAACTGTATTTCCAATTATTGTATTTTCATTTGTAACTAAATTACTGTTCTTATGAGGTCGTATTGAAATAGTTGCACCAGATAAACCTTTACCAACATAATCATTAGAGTCCCCATAAAGATTTATTTTTAGCCCCTTAATGGCAAAAGCTCCAAGCGACTGGCCCGCTGATCCAGTCAAATTAATTGTTAGATGCTCTTTATTAACTTCTTTATCCTTGAAAGTTCTGTATATAGTCGAAGATAATCTTGTGCCAACAGCTCTATCGGTATTTCTAATGGGGTAATTTAATTCAGTTTTTTGTCCCGTTTGTAAAAACTTAGATGCATCCTCAATAATTTTTTGGTCAAGTGTTGAACCAACATCATTGATAATGGAGTGGTTAAAGTATTCTACGTTTGGATCCTTTTCCGCTTGAATAAGCAATGAATTAAGGTCTAAGTCATCTAAATGAGTTGATCCCCTTGATATTTGATACAATAGGTCAGTTCTTCCAATGATTTCGTTTAGACTTTTGAATCCAAGTTTTGCTAAGATTTCTCTTACCTCTTCAGCTATATAACTAAAGAGATTAACCACTTTTTCAGGGCTACCTGAAAATCTCGCTCTTAAGTCCTCATCTTGAGTACAAACTCCAACTGGACATGTGTTTGAATGACATTGCCTTACCATTATACAACCCATTGCAACGAGTGAAGTTGTACCAACCCCAAACTCCTCGGCACCCATAATTGCAGCAATTACAACGTCACGACCAGTTTTGATGCCTCCATCAGTTCTGAGTACAACATTTTGCCTTAAGCCGTTGAGTGTTAAAACTTGATTCACTTCTGTTAAGCCCATTTCCCATGGGATACCCGCGTATTTAATACTCGTTTGGGGACTAGCTCCGGTTCCACCATTGTGCCCTGAAATTAAAATGACGTCAGCTTTAGCCTTCGCAACGCCTGCTGCTATAGTTCCAATTCCAGATGACGCAACTAGCTTTACACAAACTCTAGCTTCTGGGTTTGCCTGTTTTAAGTCATAAATAAGCTGAGCAAGGTCTTCTATTGAATAGATGTCGTGATGTGGTGGAGGGCTAATTAGTGTAACACCTTCTGTTGAATGGCGAAGCTTAGCTATTTCAGCAGTTACTTTAAATCCGGGAAGCTGACCACCCTCACCAGGCTTAGCTCCTTGTGCTATTTTAATTTCTATTTCTTCACAGTTATTCAAATATTCAGTTGTTACGCCAAATCTTGCGGAAGCTACTTGTTTTACTCTTGAGTTAGCACTGTCTCCATTATTGAGAGGCTTCGATCTTTCAATCGATTCACCGCCTTCGCCTGAACAAGAAGCGCCTCCAATCCGGTTCATTGCTATTGCTAGTGTTTCATGGGCTTCTTTTGAAAGTGCTCCATGTGACATACTTCCTGTGCCAAATCGCTTTCTGATAGACGTTATTGATTCTACTTCGCTTAATTCAATTGAACTTTCACTTTCTTTAAACTCGAGCAAATCTCTAATATTGATTGGAGCAAAGTTGCTCATGGAGTTTGAATATTTTTTAAACATCTCATAAGAGTCATCCGCAACCGCTGTTTGTAGAAGGTGTATCAACTTGCCTTCATAAGCATGAGTTTCACCACCGTTTCTGTACCGATATATGCCACCGATAGGTAATGTTTGTACGCTATCCGAATATGCATAATTATGAAGATCGGTTAGTTTTTTTTCAATTCCAGATAGACCAATGCCAGACATACGACTCTGTACACCAAGGAAGTATTCATTGACCATTGAGCGGCTTAAGCCAACAGCTTCAAAATTAAATCCGCCCCTGTAAGCACTAATAACTGAAATTCCAAGCTTAGACATCACTTTAAGTAAGCCTTGGTCTACTGCTTTTTTATATCGCTCAACACATTGCTCGTAAGATAAATTTCCAAAGAGTCCCTTTTGTTGTCTTTCATAAATACAGTCCAATGCTAAATATGGGTTTACTGTCGTGGCACCAACACCAATGAGTACAGCAAAGTAATGAGTATCTAGACACTCTGCAGACCTTACGTGCAATGATACAAAAGATCTTATGCCTTTACGTGTCAAATCTGTGTGAACTGCAGCGGTGATCAATATCATTGGTAAAGATAATTTGTCATGGTCCGCACTAATATCAGACAGCACGATATGAGACTTTCCGCTTAAAACTGCAGTCTCTGACTCGAGTTGAATACGCTTTATTTCTTCTTTTAAATTAAAATTATCCTTATGAACTGTACAATCAATTACAGTTGTGGACTCTTGTCCCCGAGCAGAAATCTTTTTAAACAATCCATTTGTTATAAATGGACTATCAATTACAAAAACATTTTCTTCATACGGATTAGGAGATAGAATATCTTGCAAATTTCCAAATCGAGTTTTTAAACTCATTCTGCTTTGCTCTCTTAGACTATCAATTGGAGGGTTTGTTACCTGACTAAACTTTTGTCTAAAAAAATGAGATAATGGCCGATATTTGTCCGATAATACTGCAACAGGAGTATCATCACCCATGCTTCCAGTAGACTCCTTGGCATCACTCACCATTGGATGAAGAATAAGTTCTAGTTCTTCCATTGTGAAGCCAGCCGCGATCATTCTCTTTCTTAATTTTTCAGTTTCTATAACTGTCGACTCTCTTGAAACTGTTACTCTTTTATCTAATCGAATTATTTTTTTGACATACTCTTCATAAGGAGCTTCTTTGGCAAGATAGTCTTTTAAATCAGAGTTACGATAAATCTTACCTTCCTTTAAATTTATTCCAATTATATCTCCAGGGCCCAATCTGCCTTTTTCAACTATCTTTGACTCATCAACTCTGACCATTCCTGTTTCAGAACCAACATATATTATTTTATCATTTGATACAGAGTACCGCATTGGCCTCAAGCCATTTCGATCCATACCACCAATAATCCAATTTCCGTCAACTGCAGCTATTGCTGCGGGTCCATCCCATGGTTCTACAATAGCATTGGAAAATTCATACATATTTCTATGCTCAATTGGCATTAGTTCACTTCTTTTTGACCACGCCTCTGGTATTAGAAGAGTTTTAACAAGAGGAACTGATCTTCCAGCTCTAACATATAATTCAAATGCGGCATCTAAGGCAGCAGAGTCAGAAACATTTTTTTCTATAATTGGTTTAACTTGTTCACTATCATCACCAAAAATTTCTGATGTAATTCTTGTTTGATGATTTCTCATCCAGTTTGTATTTCCGGAAATTGTATTTATCTCCCCATTGTGAGCCAACATTCTAAATGGTTGCGCCAAACCCCAGGATGGAAAGGTATTTGTAGAATATCTCTGATGAAACACTGCATAAGAAGAAACAAAATTATTATTAGCTAAATCAGGATAGAATATGGAAAGTTGTTCAGCTAAAAATAGTCCCTTGTAAATGATTGACTCAAAACTTAGAGAGCATACATAAAATCCATTAATTTGCTGTTTTGCTATTCTCTTTTCAAGTCGACGTCTTACTAGATATAATTCTTTTGAATAATCAAAATTACTTTCTCTTTCAATGTTATTAACAAACATAACCTGCTCAATCTCAGGTCTAGTTGAATTAGCTTTTTCACCAATAACACTGTTATTAATAGGCACTTGTCTCCAGCCATATATATAGTATCCATGATCAAGAAGTTCAGACTCAATTATTGTTCGACATTTTTCTAATGCTGCATAGTCGTTTCTTGGCAAAAACATCATACCAATGCCTAGAGGCTCGTCTCTTTTTTCATGGCCTGTTTTAGCAATTTCGTCATCAAAGAAGTTTATAGGTATTTGAGTAAGTATGCCGGCACCATCCCCTGTCTTACCATCAGCATCAACAGCACCTCTGTGCCACACAGCTTTTAGCGCATCGATACCACCTTCTACAACTTCTCTTCTTTGCTTACCATCAACTGATGCTACAAAGCCAACACCGCATGCATCGTGCTCTTGTTTAGGACTATAAAGGTGCCCTTCTTCCAAGACTTGCTTATTTTTTCTGTATCTATTTAAATCTGAACTCATGATGCTCTAACCTTACTAACCTCTGCCAGTTTTTTAGCTTCAATATAACTGTGTATTGAATTAGCCACATCTCGACCATCCCTTATTCCCCAAACTACTAATGAAGCCCCTCGAACAATATCTCCTGCAGCAAAGACTCCATCAATATCAGTCATCATAGTATTGAAACCAACTCTTACTGTGCCCCACTTTGTCACTGGTAAGTCTTTAACATTAAAAAGTGTGGGTAAATTTTCAGGAGAAAAACCTAGAGCAGCTATGACCATATCAGCCTTCAAATTAAAATCAGATCCCTCTATTTGTTGAGGTGTTCTTCTTCCATCGGCATCAGGCTCACTCAATCTCATTTTGACACATTCAATCTGGTAACCATTTTTTAAAACATTCATATTAATTGGGAGAGATTGCCACATGAATTCGACACCTTCCTCTTCAGCATTATTTACCTCTCTCGCAGAACCAGGCATATTTTCTTTATCTCTACGATATAAACATTTCACAGAATTAGCCTTTTGTCTTACAGCAGTTCGCACACAGTCCATTGCCGTGTCACCGCCACCAATGACCACAATGTCCTTACCTTTTGCATCCAACTCACCTTCGTCAAATTTCTTAACTTCATCTCCAAGTCCTTTTCGATTAGATGCGGTTAAGTATTCTAATGCTGGAATTATATTACTTGTACTTTCACCCAGGTTAATTTCTTTAGCTTTATAAACACCTGTAGCTATTAACACTGCATCATGTTTTTTTTGAAGGTCTTCAAATTTTATATCTTTTCCAATTTCAACATTAAGATGAATATTAATTCCAGAGTCTTTTAAGTATTGCATTCTTCGTTGAACGATATCTTTTTCTAATTTAAAATTTGGGATACCGTAAATTAACAATCCACCAGCTCTGTCGTAACGGTCATAAACATGAACCTTGTAACCTTTTTTTCTAAGCTCTTCTGCCGCTGCTAGTCCTGCTGGTCCTGCACCAATTACACCTATGCTATTTTCTTTTTCTATACTCTTTTCAACCTTGAGAGGGGTAATCCATCCATTCTCAAATGCATTATCTGTTAAATATTTCTCTACTGAGCCAATTGTTACTGATCCATGTCCTGATTGCTCGATTACACAATTACCTTCACATAATCTATCTTGTGGACATATCCTACCACATATCTCAGGCATATTATTTGTACTTGATGAGATTTCATAAGCCTCTTCCAGCCTGTCCTCTGCGGCAAGCTTTAGCCAATCAGGTATATGATTATGAAGTGGACAGTGGACTGTGCAATATGGAACACCACATTGAGAGCATCTGCTAGATTGCTCTTTTGCGCTATTTTTAATGAAATTATCATAGATTTCTCGAAAGTCTTTTTTTCTATCTTTTGACAATCTCTTGTCAGGATACTCTTGATTTAGATCAGTAAATTTAAGCATAACTTTTAATTATGTCATAATTATTGACATATATAGAAACTCATTAATAATTTGAATAGTTTTATATCAGTCTGATAATATATTAATAGTCATACATTATGACATAAATAGAACTTTCGCTTGCCTATTTGGCGTAAAACTCTATTTTTTCATATCTGTTATGCACATTTATCCTGTAGTTATTTTAGCAATTATTCAAGGAATTACTGAATTCCTGCCAATTTCAAGTTCAGCTCACTTGCTTATTACTGCAGAAATGATGAATATAAGAGAAAATTTATCTCTCGATATAAGCCTTCATTTAGGCACTTTGACGGCTGTATTGATCTATTTTAGAACTGAGGCACTTAACTTCTTTAAATATATGATGCCTTTTCTTACGCCGAACAAAGTATCCAAAACAAAGATAAATCAAAATTTGATCGTTGCATCATTACCGATAATTTTTATTGGTGGCTTAGCTTATATGTCTGGTTTTGCTGAAATTTTCAGAAATCTACATTTTATAGGTCTATCAACTATAGTCTTTGGTTTAGCTCTTTATTTTGCGGATATCAGATCTAATAAAGAAAGTCTTAAAGTGGATAATTTATCTTATAAGAAATCTCTTGTTGTTGGTTTTTTTCAAATTTTCGCAATTATTCCAGGTGCTTCAAGAGCAGGTGTTGTTTATACGGGTTCAAGAATAGTTGGTTTAAATAGAGTCGAGGCTGCAAAATTTTCAATGCTCTTATCAATACCTGTAATACTAATATCAGCCTCAATTCCTGCTATTGAAATAGTGAATAAATCAATTGCATTAAATTTTTTATATTTATTTTCTGGTTTTATTATTTCTTTCATTACTGCATACCTATCAATAAGTATATTGTTGAATTGGGTAAAAAATAATTCGATGATACCATTTGTAATTTATCGAATAATACTAGGATCGATAATTTTGATTTATTTCACTTAAACTATAAAATATATGTACTTATAACACTGCTTGGCGAAGTTGGTTCAATACCAAGTTTTTCTAAATTAAATTCAGTTTCAGAGATGATATTATCTTTTCTTAGAAGTTTTACTTGATCAAATGTTATAAGTGGAGAGGGTAAGGGCAGCATCATAAATGCGATAAAGTTTGCAAAAGACAATGGAACAGGAACTATTAGTCTTTTAATTTTTAAAGTGTCTAAAATTAACTGGTATATTTCTTTTAGATACATTTTTTCTGGTCCACCAAATTCAAAAATCTTACCATTATATTTATCACCCAAAATAAGTCTGTTTATAGCTGTGGCGATATCTTTAACATAAACGCATTGGTATTTGTTATTAGCAAACAGTGGTACAACAGGTAAACTTTTTAATAACTTGGCTTGGACTGAAAAGAAACCGTCACCGGGTCCAAAAACTATTGATGGTCTAATTATGATTGTGTTGGGATAACTCTTTTGAATATTTTGCTCTCCCAAACCTTTTGATCGTTGATATTTTGAATCGCTTTTGATATCTGCTCCGATAGATGAAAAATGGATAAATTTCTCAACCTTATATTTTCTACATAAATCCGCGATATTTTGAGGCCCTAAAGAATGACAGTTTTCGAAAGATTGACTTCCAGAACTATCATTTAAAACACCTACAAAATTAATGACGACATCAGAATTTTTTATATATGGCTCAATAGTGTGCTTAAGCATAATGTTACCCTTTACAATGTCTAATTGCTCTATAGGCGCCATCATTCTCAAGTGTCCTGCCAAATGGGGGTTTCTGCATACGATTTTTAAGGTGTGACCCTCTTTAAGAAGTTCAGAAATACAATATTTAGCTAAAAACCCAGATCCACCTATCAATGCGATCGTTTTTTTCTTCATATTTTTTAAATATACCTTTATGTACTGATTTGAAATAGAGTAAATCTTACACAATGCAAACTATTTTACATAAAAATGATTTGGGTAACGGCATTGATTTTTCAAATATTATTGCAGCTGATTGTGAAATGATGGGACTACAACCAAACAGGGATCCGCTTTGCTTAATACAGCTTTATGATGGAAAAGGTGATTGTCATTTAGTTCAATTTATAGATCAAAATTTTGATGCTCCAAATCTAAAAAAATTATTAGGTAGCGATAAAACATTTATATTTCACTATGCCAGACATGATTTAGCAGCTATTAAACATGATTTAAACATCATGATAAAAAACGTTTATTGCACTAAAATTAGTTCAAAGATAGCAAGAACTTATTCGCAAGGACATGGCTATAAAGACTTATGCAAAGAACTTTTGAATATTGATATTTCAAAAAAACAGCAATCGAGTGATTGGTCAAATCCAAACTTGTCAAAAGAACAAATTAGTTACGCCGCAACAGATGTGATTCACTTACATGAGATTAGAGAAAAATTAGACGAAATTTTAGAGAGACAAAATAGAAGAAAGCTTGTTCAGGCTTGCATAGAATTTTTGCCCACACGAGTTGAGTTAGATTTGAGGGGCTGGAATAATGATATATTTTCACATTCTAGTTAGAAAATGACAAAAAATAAAATAATAAACGATGGGAAAGAAGTTATTAATACTGAGTTACAAGGTATAAAAAAACTCAATAAGATAATTAATAAGAATTTTGACAAAGCTGTTAGAGCCCTCGCAAAAGTAAAAGGAAGAGTTATTATCACTGGAGTAGGAAAATCTGGTCATATTGCAAGCAAAATATCTAGCACAATGAGCTCAACTGGAACCCCATCGCAATATTGTTCTCCAACCGACATGAGCCACGGAGACTTGGGCATTATTTCAAAAAAAGATTCACTTATCATAATTTCTAATTCAGGTAACAGTAATGAATTAACAAACTTACTTAATTTTGCCAAAAAAAACTCAATTTCAGTCATCGGGATATCTTCAAATTCTGAAAGTGATCTTATTAAGGCATCAGATATAAGTTTGATAATGCCATCTGCAGAGGAGGCTTGTTCCATTGGATTAGCCCCAACGACATCAACTACAATGACATTAATCATTGGAGACGCTTTGTGCGTGGCACTTATGAAATTGAAAAAGTTTAAAATATCAGACTTTAAAAAGTTACACCCTGGTGGATCTCTTGGAATAAAAATGCTTCAGGTGCAAGATATAATGCATTCTAAAAACAAAATACCTATTGTCTCTGAAAATGCCAGCATGAAATCTATATTAATTGAAATGACAAAAAAATCTTTTGGACATGTAGGTGTTATTGATAATAAAAAACAATTAATTGGAATCATTACAGATGGAGACCTCAGAAGAAATATAAATAAACAATTTTTTAAATATAATGCGAGTACAATTATGTCTTCTAAGCCCAAGTTGATAAGTAAGGACTCTTTAGTGTTAGATGCATTAAGTATTATGAATAACAATAAAATTACTTGTTTATTTGTAGTTGAAAAAACAAAAGAAAAATCTCCAATTGGAATTGTACATATTCATGATTGTTTGAGATATGCAAATTAGGTTTCAAAACATACAGTTTTATGTACTAATATTTATTTTATTAACATCATCAGTAGCTTTAACTGAAAGTAATAAATTAGAAATAGAAATTGATAACCCTAAATTTTCTGAAAAGGGCTTGGATGACAAAACCTATGAAATAAAAGCTAAAAAAGGATTAAAGTCAGATGTGCAGTTGAAATTATTTGCTGTTGAGGGGAAGTTTAAATCAAATACTGATGGGAGATGGATATATATGGAAGCTGATCAAGGCACATATGACCAATCGTTAAACCTGATAGAGCTTGAAAGAAATATCAAATTTTATACCAATGAGGGTGAAATGGTAAAATCAAGCTATGCTACATTTGATATGGAAAATGATATTATTAATTTAAAGGACAATATTAACCATAGCATCAGAGAAGGATTAATAACCTCTGATAATTCTGTCATTTCAAATAATTTTAATAATTTTAAATACCAAGGTAATGTTGCCACAAAATTTATAATTAAAGATTAAATGAAATTAATATTACTCCATACTACATCAATATTTTTACTTTTAGCTTCTATTTCTTATTCAAAAGAAATTAATATAAGCTCAGATGAGCTAGTAATTGATCGTAAAAATAATATTTCTATTTTTTCTGGAAATGTCTATGCATTTGAAAAAAATTTAGAGATATGGGCAGACCAATTAACTCTTAAATTTAATTATGAGAAAAACGAAGTAGAAGAGATATATGCTGAACAAAATGTAAAGATTGCTAGAGAAAATATTATTGCTACAGGAAATACTGGATTTTACTACCCAGCAAATAATAAAATTAAAATGCTTAATGACGTTGAAGTTATGGAAAATGAAAACTTTGTTAGGTGTGACGAATTAATCCTAGATATCACAAACTCAATCAGTATAATGAGGAGTAAGACAAAAAGTAGGGTAGAAGCAATAATAGTAAATAAAAATTAAATCTAATGATAGAAAAACCAAAATTAGTATCTTCGAAAAATGGACTAGTAGTTAAAAATTTAAGGAAGTCTCTTTCCAAAAAACAAATTGTAAGAGACGTTAGTTTAAAACTACAAAGAGGAAAAACCATTGGATTACTTGGTCCTAACGGTGCTGGAAAGACAACTACTTTTTATATGATAATGGGTTTGATAGGATGTGATGGGGGAGAAATATTACTTGATGATTTAAATCTAACTTCATTGCCTATGTATAAAAGGGCCAGATTGGGACTTGGTTTTCTACCTCAACAACCGTCAATTTTTAGAGGAATGTCAGTTGAAGATAATTTATTATCTATTCTTGAAACACAAAAATTCCCTAAAGATCAAAAACAAAATATTTTAGAGGAATTGCTTACTGAGTTTTCGCTAACACATATAAGAAGGGCAATGCCTCATATGTTAAGTGGTGGTGAAAGACGAAGAACTGAAATTGCAAGATGCTTATGTTCTAATCCAAGTATAATTTTAATGGATGAACCTACTGCGGGTGTTGATCCAATTGGTATTGATGACATCAAAATGCTCATTAAACAATTAATGAATAAGAATATAGGTGTCCTGATAACTGATCATAACGTTAGAGAGGTGTTAGACATTTGTGATTATTCTTATGTGATGCATTCAGGCGAGATTATTGCAGAAGGAGAAAGTAGCACTATCTTGGGCAATAAAGAAGCTCGTAAGTTTTATTTGGGAGACTCTTTTAAATATTGATGGTGGAGCTAGTCGGACTCGAACCGACCACCTCGTCACTGCCAGCGACGCGCTCTCCCAGATGAGCTATAGCCCCTCTTATTGTTGTTCATCTATATCCTCCGGACTGCTCTCAATGTTTAATTCATTTACATCTTCTGAGATCACTTGAACATCATTTTCCGTATCCTCAAGACTAATTGTATCATCGTCAATTGCATCCCCAATTTCTAAATCCTCAACTTCAGCAATAGACTCTGCCGCATCGCTTCCAACCAGATTGTCATCAGTAACAACATCAACATCATCAGTAAATACCTGTTTTGCATTTACAACAACATCTTCTACTGCTGTGTCAGAGTACTCAGCTCCACAATTAGGACATATCGCTGGCTTTCTATTTAAATCATAAAACTTTGTTTCACATTTTAAACAAACTACTTTCTTCCCCCATTCAGCTTTTGGCATAACTAGTCCTTGATATTTATGATATAAATTTTTGATACAACTCAAATATAAATAATATATAACTTTAGACTAACAAGCTAAATTGACAATACTAAAGTGTTAAAATTAAAAGGGTCGATAAAAATTTCAGGAGATAAATCAATATCTCACAGAGCTTTGATATTATCAGCAATGTCGAAGGGTAAGACCAAGATAACTAATTTATTAGAGTCTGATGATGTGATGAGAACATTGGAAATTTTAAGAGAGTTAGGAGTTAAAATCACGAAGTCGAATAATTGCTGGTTTGTATACGGTAATGGTACTAACGGTTTTATTGAACCCGAAAATGCTCTCGATTGTGGAAACAGTGGCACAACAGCCCGATTAATGATAGGAGCAGTTTCATCAAACCCTATAAAATGCACGTTTGTAGGTGATAAATCATTAAGTAAAAGATCAATGTCACGGGTTACGAAATATTTGGAGGATGTAGGTACTGAAGTAAATATTACAAAAAAAGACTATTTACCATTAATGATACACGGAAGTGAAAATTTATTACCCACCACGCATCACATTCAAAAAGCTTCGGCTCAAATTAAATCTGCTCTAATTTTGGCAAGTTTAAATATTCATGGAAAAACTAAGATTGTCGAAAAAACGCTTACAAGGGATCATACTGAAAGAATGATGAAATACTTAAATATTAATTTCAAAATAAAAAAATTAAATAACGGGAGTAGAATAATTGAACTTAATGGACCGTATGAAATAAATTCAAAAGACATAGAAGTTGTTAGCGACCCATCAAGTGCATCTTTTTTTATTGTTGGAGCACTTATTGCGCCAGGTTCAAAAGTAATGCTGAAAAATATAATGATGAATCCAACTCGAATTGCATTCTTAAAAATATTAAAAAGTATGGGTGGAAAGATAAAAATAAAAAAAACTAAAAATATAAGTGGTGAAGAGGTAGGAAGTATTACTGCGGAGTATAGTAAATTAAAAGGTGTTAATATACCATCTAAGCTTTCAGCTATGTTAATTGATGAATATCCAATCTTATCTATAGCTGCATCTCAAGCTAAAGGTAAAACAGTAATGAAGGGTCTTGATGAATTAAGACATAAAGAAAGTGATAGAATAAATAGTATAGTTACTAACTTTAAGAATATTGGATTTAAAATAACTAATAAAAAAAACGACTTAATTATTTATGGAAAAGACATAAAAATTAAAAAGAACATTAAGATAAAAACGTTTGATGATCACAGAATTGCAATGTCATTTTCTATACTAAATATTATTTATGACAATTATCTAAATATAGATAATAAGGATTGCATTTCGATTAGTTACCCACATTTTGAAAAACATCTAAACAGCTTAACAGTAAAAACTAATGGTTGAAATTATAGCAATTGATGGTCCAGCATCAGCTGGAAAGTCATCATTGGCAAAAAAAATATCTGACCATTATAATTCACCTATACTTCATAGCGGCAAACTCTATCGAGCAGTGGCGAATGAAATTATAGAAAAAAAAATAAAAATCGGAGATAAAAAAAGTATTTTAAAATTTTTAAATTCACTAAATTTAAATAAATTAAACTCAAATAATTTGTACTCAAGCGAAATAGATAAAATTTCTTCCGTTATCTCTTCAAAAAAGTATCTGAGAGAAAAATTAAGTGGTTTTCAAAGGAGATTTCCAAAAAATTTTGCAAAAAATAGAAAATTTGCAATTATTGAAGGGCGGGACATTGGAACTGTAATATTTCCAGGTGCAAAATATAAGATATTTATTTGGGCTGATGCAAGAATTAGAGCTCAAAGAAGATTTGATCAAATTTCAAAAAAGGGCCAAAAAGTAGGGTTAGAAAGAGTATATCGTGAAATAGTTGATCGTGACACAAAAGATTTAAATAGACGGATAGCTCCTCTTAGGCCGGCGGTAAATTCACTGTTGCTAGATACCACTTATCTTGATATAGAACAGACTTTTAATGCAGTTAAAAAAATAATTAATATATAAAATCTATGAAACAAGTGTCTATAAACGAACAGACAAATACAGAATTTGACTCATTACTTGCTGAATCAATTAGCGGCTCTAAATTAAAAGAGGGAACTATTATTAAGGGTATTGTTGCAGAAATAGAGAACGATGCAATCATTGTTGATATTGGTGCCAAAGTTGAGGGAAGAATATCTAAAAGAGAATTTGCATTTCAGAAAGATCAAAAAGAGATATCAGTTGGTGATCAAATTGATGTCTATCTAGACAAAATAGAAAACCATAATGGTGAGTGTATACTTTCCAGATCAAAAGCAAAATCAAAAGAAATTTGGGGAGAGATTGAAAAATCATATGAAGCAGGAGAGTTAGTTGAAGGAGTAATAACTGGCAAGGTAAAAGGTGGGCTTTCATGTGAGATTGGGGTAACAGCTTTTCTTCCCGGCAGTCAGATTGACACGCGGCCAGTAAGAGATGTAAGTCATTTAATCGATGTCCCTCAGAAATTCAAAATTCTTAAAATGGATTTAAAAAGAAATAATATAGTTGTTAGTAGAAGAGCTGTTCTCGAAGAAATGCATAAGGAAGTAAGAGAGGAGCGATTCTTGCAACTTAAGCTTGGTGATGTAGTTGACGGAAAAATAAAAGCTATTACGGATTATGGGGCATTTGTAGATTTAGGAAGTTATGATTCTTTACTACATAGTAGTGACATAACTTATAAAAGAATTGCTCACCCTTCTGAGGTATTAAAAATAGATCAAAAAGTTAAAGTAAAAATTATTAAAGTTGACCCTGAAAAAAATCGTGTATCTGTTGGAATGAAGCAGCTTGAAGATGATCCATGGAATAAAGTCAAAGATAAATTTAATGTAAATGATAAGGTAAATGGAGTTGTAACAAATGTGACTGACTATGGAATATTTATTGAAATCGAAAATGGCGTTGAAGGACTTTGCCATAAAGACATGTTAACATGGAGTCAAAAACAGAATTCCAAACCTGGAAATCTGTATGCCCGATCTCAATCTGTAGATTGTCAAATCCTTGAAATTGACCATGAAAAGAGAAGACTGAGCTTGGGAATAAAACAATTAACACCTAACCCGTTGCAAAAGTTCAATGAAAATAATCCCATTGGCAAAATCCTTGAGGTAGAAATTACAAATATAAAAGATGGTATTTTATTTTGTAATTTGGATGAAGAAATTGATGGTGCAATTTTTAGCAAGGATCTAACTTGGGATGGGGACCCAAAAGATGAAATTAAAAAGTTTAAGATTGGGGACTCAATTAAAGCAAAAATTATGTCAAATGATAACGAAAAAGTTGCTCTCTCAATTAGAGAAGTCAATGGCAATCCTTATGATGAATTAAAAGAGAAAAATAAAGGTGATGTTGTAACATGTAATGTAATCGAAACTGGCGATTTTGGAGTAAAGGTAAGAGTTGGAGATATGGGGCCAGTAACAATCATAAAAAAATCTGAACTCGCACTGAGGAAATCTGACGCGAGGCCTGACAGGTGGGCTAAAAACGACAAATTGGATGCCTCGATAACAAATATCGATTTAGCAAACTATAAGTTAAGTCTGTCAATACGTGTAATGGAAGAAGAGATCGAGCGCGAAGCGATGGAAAAGTATGGATCAAAAGACTCTGGGGCTTCCTTAGGAGCGATACTTGGCAAGGCTCTTGGACGAGACAAAAAAGAAGAGTAAATATTCATTACAATCAATCATTTACAATACAAGTTAATATCATATAATTATTTATATGAGTTTAATTAAATCAAAACTTATTCAAAATATTACTGAAGCTAACCCTCATCTATTTGTTAGAGATGTCGAGAGAATTGTGAATACAATTTTTAACGAAATTACTCAATCTTTGGCTGATGGAAAAAGAGTAGAATTGAGAGGTTTTGGAGCATTTTCAGTTCAACACAGAAAACAACGTACTGGTAGAAACCCAAGAACTGGGGAAGCTGTAAATGTTGAGGAGAAGTATATTCCGCGCTTTAAGACAGGAAAAGAACTTAGAATAAAACTAAATAAACAAGAAAACTCTTCTAACGAGAGTTAGAAAGATTTTATAAAACAAAAATTTTGACTAAAAACCCAATTTACTGTGCTATTGATACAAGTTGTATTAATAATGCAGATAGAATTATTAAGGAAATTTCACCTCATATTGGTGGGATTAAATTAGGTCTCGAATTCATTACATCTTGTGGAGTCAATGGTATTGAAAAAATTTTAAAATATGAACTCCCGTTATTCCTAGACTTCAAACTATACGACATACCAAATACAGTAAGAAAATCACTTCAAAATATTCTCTCTTACAATCCTACATATACAACACTTCACGTTTTGGGAGGTTCCCGTATGTTAAAAGAATGCGTCGATTTAAAAAAAGAATTAAAAAGTAGTACAAATTTAATTGGTGTCACAATGCTAACAAGTTTTGATGATGACTTAATCAATGAAATTGGTATGAGCGGTACAGTTAATAAGAATGTAGATAATCTATCTGCGCTGGCATTTGACTGTGGAATGGATGGTATTGTTTGTAGCCCAATGGAGATAAGAAAAGTCAAAGAAACATTCGGATCTAAATTAAAAGTAATTGTGCCTGGAATAAGAAATCAAACAGACAATAATAATGATCAAAAAAGAACTCTTTCAGCTAAGAAAGCAATTGAGTTTGGTGCAGATGTCATTGTTGTGGGAAGACCAATAACTTCAGCTGATTCACCTGGAAAAGCAGCTGAAATTTTTTATCAAAGTATAAAGTGACTAAATCATACATTAAAATTTGTGGAGTAAAAGATATTAAAATTGCAAAACATGCGATCAATTGTGGTGCATCTTTCTTGGGCTTTGTTTTTTTTAAAAACTCAAGCAGAAACATATCAATCAGCAAATGTACAGAAATTTTAGATGAAATAAATGGCAAAGTGAATACTGTTGCGGTAACTGTAAATGCAACTGATAGTGATTTAAAGGCTTACTCAGAAATGAAGTTTACGCATGTTCAATTGCACGGAAATGAAAGTTTAAATGAAGTAAGAAAAATCAATGAAACTTATAACTTTAAAATAATAAAATCATTTAGTGTATCGACAGAGTCTGATTTAGATAAAATAAAAGAATATTGTCCTTTTATTGACCATATTCTATTAGACTCAAAACAAACAAAAGATATGCCTGGAGGGACTGGCCGGACATTTGATTGGAAGATTATCAAAAATTTTTGCCCAAATAAGTCATTTTTTCTATCAGGGGGCCTCAACACTACCAATATATCAGATGCATTAAATTTAAAAAAAACTACATATTTTGATGTTAGCTCTGGCGTTGAGAATTCAGAGGGTATAAAAGATGAAAAATTAATATCTGAATTCATATCAAAGGCAAACAAAGCTGTAAAATGAAACTAGAAAAAGGAATTCCTCTCATTGACCAACATGATGAAAATGGATATTGGGGTGGTAAATTTGGTGGAAACCAAATAGCTGAAAGTCTCAATTATCCAATTGAAGAATTAACTCGTGAATTTGAAAAATTAAGAAATGATGAAACATTTATCGCTGAGAGAGATTATTATTTTAAAAATTTTGTTGGAGCGCCAACTCCATTTATAAAATTGGAGAACCTTACGAAGCACCTTGGCGGGGCTCAAATCTATTGCAAACTAGTTTCTAAAGCAACAGGTGGAGCACACAAAGCTTATAATGCAGTAGTTCACAGTTTAATATGTAAGCGATTAGGTAAAACATATATAGGGGGTGACACTGGTGCTGGATATGCAGGAAAGATGCTCAGTATGGCAGCGGCAAAATTTAATTTAAAATGCAAAATATTCATGGGCGCAAAGGATGTAGAAAGGCAGTCTATAAATGTATTTTCTATGCGAAGTTATGGCGCTGAAGTTGTTCCTGTAAACTCTGGCTCACAAACTTTAGTGGATGCTGTATCAGAATGCATGAGATGGTGGACAAGTGAGAATGAAGAAGCGCATATGTGTGTTGGAAGCACTGTTGGCCCTACTATTTTTGTCAAAATATGTGCATGGTCTACCGCTCAAATATCCAGAGAAATGAAAAAACAAGTAATGGATGAATTTGGTGAAGTTCCAAAAGATATGAAATTAATTAATTGCGTTGGCGGAGGATCGTCAGCTGCAGGTTTTTGGAACGAATGGATTGATCATGATAATATTGAACTCATAGGAGTAGAAGCTGGCGGGCCAGAAGGGTCTTCAAAACATGCCGCGCCTTTGACAAATGACTCACCCATCGGGGTTCTTCATGGAGCAACTCAATATGTTATTCAAGACGATCAGGGGGAAATTGAAGAAACTGACTCAATAAGTGCTGGACTCGATTACCCTGGTGTGAGTCCGCTTCATTGTTTTCTAAAAGAAACCGGAAGAGCAAGATACACTTCTGCTAGTGACGAGGAAGCAATAGAAGCTTTTCAATTAGTAAGTAAAAATGAAGGTTTTGTGAGCCCTTCTCTTGAACCTTCACACGCATTCGCAGAAGCAATCAAAATTGCACCTAAACTAAGTAAAGATACAATTATTGTTGTAGATTCTTGCGGAGACTCTGCAAAAGACTCAAAAATTATTGCTGAGAGACTTGGTTACAAAATATGACATCGTCTACTTTAATTAAATCTTTTGAACGAGCAAAAGAAGATAATAGAGCTGCGCTATTAACTTATACAGTTGGAGGAGACCCAGATAAAAAAACTTCACTTAATATATTTAAATCAATTGCAGATTCAGGTGTTGATATTATTGAATGTGGACTTGGACATGGAGCCAACATTGGTGATGGTGGTGCAATTCAAGACAGTACTTACAGAGCGCTATCTAATGGGATTAAAACAAATGACATTTTTGAAATTATTGAAGAGTTCAAAAAAGAGTATGAGACGGATGTAATCATAATGACATACCAGAATAAAATTATGGCCTACGGGGAAGATGATTTCCTTAAGAGATGCATTAGCAGTAAAGTTTCAGGTATCATATGTGTTGATTGGCCATGGCCACTTAATCTTGATTTTGCAAAAAAATGTAAAGAAAATAGTATTGTATTCATACAATTGCTTTGCCCTACTACAAATGAAGACCGATTAAAAAGTATATTAAATGATGCTCATGAGGTTGTTTACTATATTTCAATGCTTTCAACTACTGGTCAAAAATTAAAAGTAAGTTCAGACGAAATTAAGAAGAGATTTAATTTAATTAAAAAGATATCTCCCGATAAAAAATGTATAATTGGCTTTGGAATTACAGCAGATACAATAAATGATTTTAAGGATACTGATGCATGCGTTGTAGGATCGGCTTTATGCAGAGAAATAACAAGGTCAATTGATGAAGAGCTTAATCCTGCCACAAATGTAGGTAATATGGTAAGTGATTTAAAACAAAAGCTAAGCTCATGAATTGGTTAACAAGAACTATTTCAAAGGTATTTCCTAAAAAGAAAAAAAGTTTAGATATCGCAGAAAATGCGTGGATTAAATGCTCTCAATGCCAAACAATGCTCTATTCGAGTGATCTAGAAAAAACTCTTTTTGTATGCCCTAATTGTGACGAACACTTACAAATTCATCCTCGTATTAGATTTAAAAATCTATTTGATGGAGGTGTATTTGAAGAAATAAAATACCCCTCTGGATTCACTGATCCACTTAATTTTAAAGCTTTAAAAACTTATAAAGAGCGATTTAATGATGCCCGCCAAAAAACAGACATGGATGACTGTTTTCTTATTGGTTACGGGAAAATTAATAATATCAATGTAACTATTGCTGCTCAAAATTTTCATTTCATGGGTGGTTCTGTGGGAGCTTCAGCTGCAGAGGCAATGATTAAAGCGGCGGAACACTCGGTCACAAACCATACTCCATTAATTGTATTTACTTGTTCGGGAGGTGCAAGAATGGATGAAAATCAGCATTCTCTTCAATCACTTCCAAAAACAACAATAGCTTGTCAAATGGTTAAAGATGCTAAGTTGCCTTATATAGTTGTTAATACAAATCCAACAAGTGGAGGTGTGTCTGCGTCTTTTGGATCATTGGGATCAATTACATTGGCTGAACCAAATGCATTAATCTGTTTTGCTGGTCCTAGGGTAATTTCAAATACTGTAGGTGAGACTCTACCTGATGGGTTCCAAAGATCAGAATATCTATTAGAACATGGATTTATAGATCAAGTGGTTCATAGAAAAGAACTTAAAGATAAATTATCTCAAATAATTTCATTATTACTTAAAAGAGTAGCCTAATTGAAAATATCAAATAAACAAATTGATAAGCTTTTAGAAGAGCTTCTTGAACTTCATCCAAAAAGAATAGATTTGTCACTTGATAGAATTTGTAACCTATTAAAAAAATTAGATAACCCTCAAAACAAAATAAATAATATTGTTCATATTGCTGGAACTAATGGAAAATTTTCTACACTGAAATTTATTCAGGACATCTTAAAAAATAATAGTAAATCGACGAATGCCTATATCTCTCCTCACCTAATTAGATTTAATGAGAGGTTTCAGCTTATGGATAAAGAAATATCAAATGAGAAGCTGTATTCCGTCTTAAATAAAGTGAAAGATTCTAATCATAGCGACCCGATTACTTTCTTTGAAATAACTAGTACCGCTTTTTTTGAAGCCGCCTCAAATAGCCCAGCTGATTATACGCTTCTTGAGGTAGGTTTAGGCGGAAGACTGGATAGCAGCAATGTAATAACTCCTGCAATCTCAGTTATTACTTCAATTTCTAGAGATCATGAGGATTTTTTAGGAGATAGCATTGAGATGATAGCATTTGAAAAATCTGGAATAATTAAAAGTAATATCCCAGCTATTATTGGTTATCAACCTTACCCAGAAGCTAGAGAAATGCTTATGGATCAGGCGGAATATAAAAAAGCTCCGATATTTGCCCATGGAATTCACTGGAACTTAACGGAACATAATGACAAGTTAATATATGAAGATAACCAAAATAAAATTGAATTTGATAACCTATATACACATAATGTATTTCAGAAAAAGAACCTTGGACTTGCATTGGCTGCAGCTTCAAAACTAATCAATATTGATATCAAGTCTTTTGTTTCTAAAAATCTTCACAATAAAACTTACTTTCCAGGAAGAATGGAAAAGATATCTGATGGCAAATTAGGATCTACTATAGCTCCAACAAATGAATTGTATTTAGATGGTTCTCATAATGAGGACGCTGCGAGTAATCTAAATGAAACAATTAATCAGCTTACGAATAAAAAGTTGTGTATAATTTTAGGAATGATCAATACAAAAGATCCAATTAGTTATTTAAGCAAGTTTGATAAAATTGATGCTCTAACTGTTATTACGATACCAAATGAAGAGAGTGCAATCGACTCAAATGAATTATATGCCGGGCTTAAAAAGTATTATGAAAATGTGAATAGAGCCGACTCAATTCAGGAAGCATTGGCTAATTTAAATAATAATCACCAAGATGCACGTATCCTAATATGTGGATCTTTATATTTAGCTGGAAAAGTTTTAGAAATGAATTAAGCGATTGAGTCTTCAATCCACTCGACAATTGCAGTTTTAGATACCGCCCCAACTTTAGTTGCAGCAGCCTCACCATTCTTAAAAACTAACATAGTTGGAATTCCTCTAACACCAAACTGTGTGGGTGTATTAGGGTTTTCATCAATATTAATTTTAGCAACGGTGATTTTATCAGCCATCTCATCTGATATCTCTTCAAGAGATGGGCCAATTTGTTTACAAGGTCCACACCAAGGTGCCCAAAAATCAAGCACAACAGGCTTATCTGATTTCAAAACTTCTTCTTCAAAAGATGCGTCTGTTACATTAATAGTTGCCATAGTGATTCCCTCCCTAAAGTTGTCTGTAATTTATGTATGAGAACAGTTAAAGTCAAGGCTAAATCATGTATTATTTTTATATAAATAATTGATTTTATTAATTTATTTTAATCGTCCATCTTCTTTTTTGGCGTGCCCATTACAAGATCAATAATCCTTTTTGCCAACTCAACTATGCTATTTTTATCTCCTCTCAGCTTACCTCTAATTTTTTTTGTTTCCTCCGTAACATTTTCTAAATTTTTAATATTCTTCTCTATTGTTAGATCTAAGCTGGCAATTTGATCATAAATTTTTTCAACATGTATCTTAACTAAATCATTATTTTTTTCTCTTATTTCCTGAGACCAAAGTCTTTTTACTATATTGATTATATATAAAATAATTGTTGGATTCGCTAACAGTACATTTTTTTTATGTGCATATTCTAAGATTTCCTGAAAGCGATCTTCAAAAGACTCAAAGGTATTTGCTAATGGAAAATATATAATCGTTGAATCGATAGTCTTAATTTTTGGAAGTTTATGATACTCACGTTCGTTTGTATCATCGATCATTTTCTTTATCGATCTAATATATTCTTTATGATAGGACTCAGTTTGACTTTTAGACTCACCATCTTCTATAGAACGATTATATCTATCCCAATCGTCAAATGAGAATTTACAGTCAATAACAATTTTTCTTTCATCCGGCAAATTGATTATGAAATCAGGCTCTTTAACTCTATAATTATCATCTTCAAATCTTTTGTTTCTTTCAAATACTATATTTTTTGGTAATTGTGCTTTTTCTAGAAGTACCTCAAGTGCAATTTCGCCTAGTTTTCCTCGGCGTGTACCGCCTTTAAGTGCAGTCGATAAATCCTTTACAGGTTTATACCTTTCATCCCATTTGAGACTCTCTTCCTCAATTTTTTTGTATATTTCATCAAGTCCTGTTTCAGAATTTTGTGGTTTATTTCTATAACCGAAAAAAAATCCAACCAAAGCAGCAATTAAAACTAAGAATAAAATAATAAAATAATTTTCCATATCTTACCCTTTTACAATTGTTTCAAATTTTTCTGAGAGACTTTGAACATATTCATCTATCTCATCCAACCTTTTAAGATCTATATCTTCCTCGGTTTCTCTTAGATCATCTATAGCACTCTGAGCTTGGGGTATTGTACACCATGGCTTGTCGTCTAAAGTAAGGTGGTTCTTGGCAACGGCTATGTCTCTTTTTTTTAATTCATTTTTAGGTAAAAAATCAGGAAATTGATTGTACATAACTCTTTTTGCAAACTCTTTACATCTTGTATCACTTATTTTTTCAGATATTTCATATTTCTTTTCAGGCAAAGCAGCATGAAAATCTTGCATTAGATAATTATCTTTTGCACTAGGAAATCCATCATAAATTTGCTTTTCCACTAGTTTTTCACTCTGATCCTGACTTAGATCTCTGTCATCTTGCATATCTATTAATAGATTTTGAAATTTCTCAATGAATGTTTTGTTAGACCTAATCATTTTCATCCTTTTATTTATAATTTCAGGATCTTGATCCTTATATTCATCTGTCTGATAAAGATATTTTTCCTCTAGAAGAATAGGTTGTTCATTGGCTTTAACAATGTGAAAACATTTTCCTTTTCCTTTAAATAACTTCTTTAGCTCTACTCGATCAAGATCAAAAACTAATTCTGGATCAAATTTTAAATCAAAGCAGTAAATATGATTCTCATAAGTAGGGTTTTTTGTTAAATATGTAATTCCATGAGTATATTCTTTGCCCCGAAAAAAGCGACTTGCGCAAAAAACTTTATCTTGATCCATCTTACTATATACATCTCCCTTTGATGCAGTCTGTAAAGAGGCAGTCCAAACATCAGGGCATCGTTCCTTTATAAGCCTGCAAACTTCTAATGTTGCCTCAACATCATATAAAGCATCATGTGCTTTTTCCTGCGAGATGTTATTTACTCTTGCAAACTCAGATAATTGAAATGTTGGTCTCCCTGTATCGTCACTGATAGGTCTAACAAAAGCATTTGGATGTGATGCAGCAGCAGTATGTAGGAGTTTTAATGCGTCTCCTCTTTTATTACCATTAGTGTTGGTTAAATAAGGTGGTAACGCAGATTGATAAAAGCTTTGGCGTAAATGATGCTCATCAAATCCGATAGAGTTGTATCCTATAAATAAACACTCTCCCCAAGAAAGAAATTTATTTTGGATTTCACTTATTAAAGCAAAATTAGAATTTTCGTGGTTTTTTAGTTGATCGACACCAACATCATTTACCAACAATGCTTTTGGATGAGGAATTGGGTACTCTTTTTTCATTCTACCCCTTAAATTAAAGCGATCTATTTCGTTAAAATTTTCATCTACACACACTGCAGCGGCTTGTAAAATTGATGAAAAAGCCGAGTCAATACCTGAGGTTTCTAAATCGTAAATTACTATTTTAGTCATGTTTTTTCTCCCTCTTAAAACATTGCATTTCAAGAAATCAGGGGGTTTGCCCCATTCTTTGATTCTTATATTATCATTGATTTAAAAAAAACAAGAGTAAAAAAATTTATTTTCTTTTTTCAAGACAACGAAAGTCAGCTTCAGGCTGTTTATCGCCAAATTTAAAATGGCATACATTTACATTATGCCTCCTACACCAAATTTGAAATCCTCTATTTGTAAATCCAACATCAAATTTTGAGTAGTCCTGAAGTGACTTTGAGTCTGTCTGGCCTGATGTAAATTCATCAGAGCATTTAACACAAACAATGGGTTCATTTATTTGATTAAATAAATGGCTTAATTTATCAATATCTTTCACAGGATTATTTTTTTTGCTCATTCACACCAGTCTTTCTTATTATTTTTATCATACACAACTCCTAAACTGTGAGAGACCATCAATTTTGAAACGTTTTCGCCGTCTACAATTATATAAGATAGGATTCTACCGAAAAAGTCTCTATTGAATTCGGTTTCAAATTCGATTCTTTTCCCTTCTGAAATTAATTGGTTAATATACTCACGAGCTTCAATCCCAAGTATATACTCTTTTTCACATTTAGGATTTGAAATTTCAGGAGTATCTAGATCAAGTAGTCTAACTTTATCTTTCTTTCCTTCATATGTAACATAGCATGTATCACCATCATAACAAAATAAGTCATTTTGTTTTCTTATTTGTATATCTGCAAATGAATTAGAGATTAATAAAATTAGAACAGAAAAAATTCTTATCATTAATAAATATTAATTGATAATTTCGTGAGGGTATACTCCTAGTAAATTATTTTTTTCGATCCAGACTTTAATTTCCTTCTCATCATCTGTGATTGTAATCCTACACCAACTTGAGTCACACTTATTAATTCTTGCATGAACAAAAGGATCTATTTTAGCAAGGATCTTATTTTTGGTTGGCTTGTCATAACCATAACTGAAAGGTTCTTTTGATGTTAATGCATATCTTTTACCTGAAAAAAGGAAATGAGCCATCCAGCCTGTGACTCCGTCCCTCGGATCACGAACCTGCCTCCAGCCTTCGATATCCCTAATGATCTCCATTGGATACCCTTTTAACTGATAGCGATAAATAATTGTCGCTTCAGGAAATGGTCCTTTTCTTAAGTTGGCGTCACCTTTTAATGAAACCCATCGAGGAACAGGAAGGTCAGATGAAGACGTTGATAATGTTGTAAAAAGTAGAAGAAATATTGGTATCAGTATTTTATGCATCAACAAACTCTTTTTCCTCAATAACATTACTTGGATCGACATGTAAAATTATTTCTGCATCTGGAAATTTATTAAGTATGTTTTCTTCTACTTGATCAGCAATATTGTGCGATTCTTCTAAGCTTACATGCTCTGAGACCTCAATGTGCATTTGCATAAAAAACTTTCCTTTACTCGATCCACTTTGACGAGTACGAACATCATGAAATCCAAGAACTTTGTTATGGCCTTTTACAATGTCAAATATCTCAGACTTGAGATCATCATCAATTTCACGGTCAATTAATACAGCAATTGATTTTTGAAAAATAGCGATTGTTGTATAGATCATATAAATCGCAATTAAAGCGGCAATTAATGGATCCGCTCTTGAGAAATCAGCAAACATTACAAGCATAATTCCAACAAATGCTGCAATATTAGTTAATAAATCACTTAAGTAATGAAGCTTTTCAGACTCCACACTTAATGAAGCAGTGTCTTTCATTATTCTTGTTTGAAACCTCACCAACATAAGAGTGGCAAATATTGAGATTGCAATAACAATAAGTGCTATTTCGGAATTAATAATTGTAATTTCAGGATCAATAAAGTTTTGGTAGGCCATATAAAGTATGAATATCGAAATTAGTAAAATAACAATTCCCTCTATAAAAGCAGACAATGCTTCAGCTTTACCATAACCAAAACGGTATTCATTAGTATTTTTCTTTAATGATATTCTAACTAAAATAAATGTAGTTAGAGTGATAATGAGATCAAAAAAACTATCTGCAAGCAATGACAAAATTATAATTGAGCCAGTAGCAAAATACGCAAATGCTTTGATGATAATTAAGAAAAGAACAACTCCAAGAGTAATCAAAGAAGATTTTTTTATTTTTTCTCCATACTCATTTTGAGAAATATTTACATAAGTCATTAGGGATAAAGTCTTGATTTAATCCATTGATCATTTGATAATGTAAAGACAATCCTATCGTGAAGTCTTGTTTTATAATCGTCTCTGCTTTTCCAGACTTCTACTTTTTCAGGTTGTATAATTACTCCTCCCCAATGATCAGGTCTGGGAATTTCTTTACCTTCATAATCATCTGCAAATTTTTTAAATTCAGCATCAAGTACTTCTCTACTTTCAACTGTTTCTGACTGTTTAGAAATACTTGCTGAAATTTGAGCGTTGCGATCTCGAGATGTAAAATAATTGTCTGAAATTGAAGCATCAATCTTTTGTACTTCACCTTGAATACGAATAGAAACCCCTTGCGCTCGACTATACCATGTGAGGTGTCCTTTATTATTATGGAAAAGTTCCTTACCTTTTTGAGACTGATAGTTTGTGTAAAAAACAAAGCCTTTGTTTGATACATCTTTTATGAGTATAACACGTGCGTTTGGATTACCTTCCGCATCGACTGAAGAAACAAGCGCGGCATTAGGATCGAGTTCTACTAATTCCTTTTCTTTTTCGTAAAAATCATTCCACGCATCTAACCAGTTGTTGTAATTAGAAATATCAATGCTCATTAGTTTACTTATAGTCAAATTGTAAAAAAATTGAATTGAAATAAGAGCGAATGCGATGCATTATCAAAAATAATGATTGAAGTATTAAAAAAAATTTGGTTTTTACAACTTAGATTCGTCAAAATTTATCTATCAACAGGTGTGTATCCACCTTTAATTAGAAATAGAAAACGTAATAATTGGAGTAAAAAGAAGTGATTATTCTTGCTTTTCTTGGTTCTTGATAACAACTTCAGTAACACGCTGCATTTGACTTTCAATCCTTACAGAATGATCCTTAAAGTCCTGTCGAATTAAATAAACAAGATAAATTAATACACAAACAGCAATGAATGTTAAAAATTCCATGCTGTTATTATAGCTCTAAATGCATATTTAAAAATGATAAAAAAGAATAGGAATTTTGCCTACTTTTCACCTCTAATTTTTAAAATTTGTTCGTATGCGTCATTAATTCTCTGAAAGTTTTCTTTTGCTTTTTGAATAAGGCTTTTATCAGTAATGCCTTTTGCCCGAACGATATCCGGATGATTTTTGCGAGCTAAATTTCTGTAAACTTTTTTTATTTCTGCAGACGTCTGAGACTTAGAAACACCAAGCACCTTGTACGGGTCTTCTTTGACAAATTCAGGTCGAGAATTTCTTAATCTATTGAACGTTGCTTGATCAATTCCAAAAATCTGGCTAACTTTTTTTATATATTTTAGTTCTGGAGCCGATAAATCATGATCAGCATATCCAATTTCAAAGAGGCCTAATATGACTTGCTCTAACATTTGTGGAGTTCGGTAAAAAGTGTCTCTTAACTGCTGAGCGTAAGGTTCAAATCCTGCACTGGTTTGTGCAGCTTCTTTCCATATTACTCCAACCTGTTTCATATTTTCTTGAGGTATTTTAAATATTTTTTTAAATTTTCTGATTTCATCGTCAGTGACTCTTCCATCTGCTTTTGCTAACTTTGCACAGAGCACAACAAGCCCTAAAGCATAAACACCTTGATTACTATTAAAGTTAGCCCCAGGATTTCTAAAGTTTGTTTTCTTTCCAAGAAAGTATGCACCTGCAGTAAATGCAAGTGCGCCCAAAGGGCCTGCTATCATATTCCCTAAAGAAGCTGCTATTAAATATTTCCAAATGTTCATAGGTTTAAAAATTGATTAATGATAATCTAAATTTTAATAAAATCTATATGAACAGAAATAATATTAAGTTGGGCGCGCTCTATATGCTGATATCTGTTACAGGTTTCAGCATTATGGATATTGCAGTAAAATGGACAACTGCAGAATATTCAATAGGCATGGTCATTGCGGCACGTATGATAGGGGGCTTGATCCCTCTTTTTCTTGTTGTGCCTAAAGAAAGGTGGGGTAATTTTTTTCATACTACTAAACCCGGCTTGATGTTTATTAGAGCATTCACTGGAACAGCTGCACTTTTTTGTGTTTATGCAAGTCTTCATTATTTACCCCTTGCAACCACTGTAAGTCTCACGTTTGCATCACCAATTTTTAGCACACTGCTGTCAATATTTATACTCGGTGAACTTGTAAGAGTAAGAAGATGGATTGCAATTGTGATTGGTTTTGCTGGAGTCTTGATCATAATCAATCCAACATCCAGTGAGTTTAGTGTCTACATGTTATTACCAATTTTATTTTGCGTATTCTTTGCGATGGTATCAATTTCAATCCGTTTATTAAGTGAGACCGAACCATCCTATTTGATTGCTTGGTATTTTACTTTATTTGGTTTCATTGCATCTTTATTTACAATTCCTTTTGGAGGATGGAAAATACCAGTATCTTGGTTTGACCTTGGAATTTTAACAGCAGTTGGAATTTTTGGAGGAATTGGAAACCTTGCTCTGACCTCAGCATTTAAGCATGCTGAAGTTTCTTTAGTTACACCTTTGAAATATCTAAGCTTAATTTATGGAATAATATTTGGTTATATGATTTGGAATGAGATACCTGCGTGGAATACTTATGTCGGTGCTGGATTTATTATTTTATCAGCAATATTTATTCTCAGACGTGAAACTGCTCTTAAGAAAGAGATCCAACCAGAAAAATTTTCAATTCAGCGTTAATTTTTATTTAAAAAAGTGTCTATACCCTTCTTAGTTTCAGGCATTTGTAGATTTTCAACCATTGCTTTACTTGCAAAGTCGTAGGCATCTGAAATTTTCATTGCTGACTGCTTGTATAATGTTTCTTTCGTGAGCGCGAGTACTTCGGGTGTATGATCACAAACTTGTTGAGAAAATAGTTCGACCCTTTTATCTAACTCGTCATCTTCTAAATATTCGTTGATGAGTCCTGCTTCTTGTGCTCTTTTAGCATTAAGAGGCTGACCACTCACTAATAATTCCATAACATTTTTTGAGGATATTGCTCGGGCTACAGATACTGACGGTTGATGACAGCCAAAATTAAAGTTTATACCTCCAAGAGCAAATCTCGCTGATTTAGAACTAAAAACACAATCCATTATACTGACTAATCCCAGTCCGCCAGCAGTTGCAATACCTCTTACCTTAGCAACAAAAATCTTTGGACTTGTTCTAATTTTCATTAACATTTCAGAGCACTCCGCAAATAGAAGTTCTTGTGATTTCTTATCATTATTTTTAATCATCTCTTGAACTTCATTAAAACTATGTCCGCTACAAAAAATTTTTTCATTTGAACTTTCAAATATAACAAGCTTGTGATCTTTGGATTGATTTACTCGATCTATCTCCATTTTAATTGCTGACATCATCTCCATTGTCAGGCAATTTGCTGGTGCATCATTAAGAGTGAGCGTTACAACTTGTCCATCATCTTTACTGACTAAAATATCCGTCATGAACTAAACCTTATATTAATTCGCCTGTTTCTCTTACCTTTATTTTCAATCTTTCCGATCTCTAGTGGTCCAATTTCTTTAGTAGATTGGCAATGTGTTCCTCCACAGCATTGAAGATCGATAATGTTTTCCCCCTCACCAATTTGAACTGTTTGTACTTTGTTATCTATAACTGGAGGTGAAACGGCAGCCCCTTTAGCTAGGTGAGGATTTGATTTTAGTTCATCTCCTGTAATTTGATTTATGATTATGGGATAGTCTTTACTGATAATATCTTTAATCTTTTCATTTAACTCTTCTTTATTGAGTATCGATGGATCAACATCAAAATCTATTCTTGATTTAGCGCTTCCAACCGATGCGCCTGTTATTAGGGCATCAACTAAGCTACACAAAATGTGACAACTCGAATGCATTTTCATATGCGCATATCTGAGTTCCCAATTGATCTTAAGTTCAGCGGATTGATTAATTAAGCTTTGATCGATGGGACCATCAACAATATGCAAAATTTCATTAGGCTTTGATCCTTTTTTAGTGTCTACAACTTTGAGAACTTGGTCCTTTAATACAATCTCGCCTTGATCTCCAGGTTGCCCACCAGACTCTGCATAAAAAATTGTTCTATCCAATTGTATAATATTCTCTTCAACTCCAATAATACTGGCTTCTGTTTCTTTTAAGTAACTATCTTGATTGAAAAGCAGATCAGTCATAAGTCTATAAATAAAAATCGTATTCTTCTGAAGGTATGAAACTGTTATCCATATGTTCAAATTCACCTTCTTTAGCTGATACATATAAATCAAGATATTCTTTACCAAAATACTTAGATAAAAGTTTGGACTCTTTAAAACGATTTAGTGCTGACTCCATATTTTTTGGCATTTCGGGATCAGCAGTCTTGTCAGCACCCTCAGTGTTATCAAAACTTACTTGGTCTGTTGGTGATAGTTTTTTTGTAAGTCCATGATGAAGCCCAGAGAGTATACAGGCTAAAACAAGATATGGATTTGCATCAGCTGATGCTACCCGATGTTCTATTCTTTTTGCGCTATCTGATCCAGCAGGTATTCTTAATGAAACATCTCTTCGATTCCATGACCAACTTTTATTCACTGGAACAAAATTTCGAGTTTGTATTCTTCGATAACCGTTTCTATTTGGAATAAATATCGGAAATGAGTCATAAAAAGTTTCTTGGAAACCAGCTAAAGCATTTTTTAACTTGTCATTTCCGTACCGATTCTTCGTCGCAAAAATATTTTTTCCATTATCATCGTACACTGAGATATGCAGGTGCATTCCATTTCCAGTCTCCTCAAGAAATGGCTTTGCCATAAATGTTGCCTCAAACCCATGCTTTGCAGTTGTTTCTTTTATTATTCTTCTTAACATTGCAGCATCGTCCGCAGCTTTAAGCAGGTCGCCTGTATGTTTTAAATTAATTTCATACTGGCCAGCAGCAAATTCACTTGAAGCCGTTGTAGCAGGGATATCTTGAATTTTACAGTTCTCATTAATTTCATCAAATAAGTCACCAAACATATCAAGATCGGGAATTCCATATACATGAGTTTTGCTCGCACCTAATGCAGGAACTGGCTTGCCTTCCTCATTTCTTTTCTTATCCAACAAATAAAACTCTAATTCAAAAGCTACTACTGGATTTAATCCAGTGCCTTTGAATTTATTCATTACTTTTTCTAAAATATTTCTTGGATCAACTTCCGCTGGATTTTCTATTACGCCCCATTTTTCCTGTTCTTTTCTCATAGAAATTAGTACTTGAAGAACCTTGTTATCCCAAGGAACGGGCTTAATGGAATTTTTAACGGGCATTAAAACCCCATCTGGATCTCCGTCAGTCCAACCAAGATTCATCGTGTTAGTTACGCCACCAAGGACATCTAAGTAAAATGCTGAAAACGGTAACAATACACCATCTGAAAAAATTTTATCTGCCTCTAACAATGGAAATCTTTTTCCCCTCACATAACCACAGAGGTCTGTAAATATTGCGTCTACATATTGGATATTATGATGACGATTAAGCACTTCATCAAATTCTGATTGTGTTGCAAGTTCCATATAGGTATCGAATTAAGATTAGACTAAGTCGTTCAGGTGTGTCTGTAAATGATTAAGGTAAAATTTCTGATATTGAACTAAGCTCGTCTCTAAATCCCCATATTTGCCAGGCTGATAGGACCTGCTTTCAATTCCTTTTTGATTCATTTCACATAACTGCGAGTCTTCAGTAGAAGTTTGGTCCCACAAAAAAATCATTTTATCAACATCAACTTCTGCATCTTTATGAGTTACCCAATATTGGGTCACTACTGTTTTATTTTGACTAATTGGTGAGAATAAAAAAAGTATCACAAATTCATTATTTGCAACAAAGCTGTTAAATGGGCTGAAACCAATTGCAGTATAACCATTATCAGCACCAATCTTCCTAAAATCACCCATCAATGTTGAACAAGAATAACTGCCGTCCATTGTTTCTGATGCAATACCTTCAGGTAAAGGTGTGCGCTCTGCAATTCTAAAATATTTTGAGTCATGTTCACTGAACTCTCCAACAAATAAACCTCTTTTTAAAGTTTGTTCTGTCCACTCTTTAATACGTTTTGTAAGTTTAGGGGCCTCAATCCCCGAACCAACACCTGCTCCATAAGAATTGCAATAATCTTCACCATGCACACTTAGATAATCTTTGTGTGTAAATTCACCTCCCCAGCAGTGAGCGCATTCTTTAAAATTATGAATTGTAGCTAAATGTGAAGCATTAAAAATAAAATCTTTTTGAAAAGCAATCTTACCATCATTCAGCCCATGTATTTTGATGTATGGTTCAAGAGGTTTAATGAATTCATCAAAAGAATAGGGAGAGTTTGATAAATTGATAAATACTAAACTCTCATACACTTTTAAATGACACTTAATGTTTTGATCAGATGCGGAAATTGAAAGTTGATTATCATCTGTTTTTTTTATCTCTATAAATCCTTTGTTTAAGTTGTATGTAAAGATATCATTTTGATTAAAGTACGAGAGATGGGTGAGAAAAACCCATTGTTTTTTGAAAATTGCATCATAACTTGCATGAAATATCTCTAAATTTGTAAAGAAAAGTTGGTCCATTCCTGCGTGTGGATCTTGGCTTTGTATTAAACTTTTGATTTTTTCACTTATCATAAATAATTTTCAATATATTTTAATAATTGTTAAATTTAAATAAAAAATCGTCATGAATGATACTGATATTGAAATTTGTTATTTATCCGCTTCAAATACATTAAAGAAGTACAAAGAAAAAAAATTATCTCCAGTTGAAGTCCTGTCGGCTGTAATTAAAAGAATAGAAACAGTTAATCCTAAGATAAATGCATTTAATTATCTTGATTTTGACAAGTCTCTAGAACTTGCAAAAGAGTCTGAGAAAAAATTTTCAAATAATAATGATGTTCTGCCTCTTGAAGGGTTACCTTTAGCAATAAAAGATGAAGTGAATATAAAAGGACAACCAAATCGTAATGGTTGCTTACTTCTCAAGAATAATATCGCACAGAAAACTGATATTGATGTTGAAACGATAGTCAATTCTGGCGCGATACTTCACGGTCGCACAACCAATCCAGAATTTTCTCTCACTTCTTTTTGTCACTCAAAACTAAATGGCGTAACAAGAAACCCTTGGAACTTAGATATGACACCTGGTGGATCAAGTGGAGGTAGTGCGGCAGCATTAGCTTCAGGTTGTGCAATGTTGACAACAGGAAGTGACATTGGAGGTTCAATAAGAATACCAGCAGGTGCATGCGGCGTAGTTGGATTCAAGCCACCTCATGGAAGAAATGCTCAAAGTTATCCATTCAATCACGACCCTTACTGCGTAACAGGACCACTCGCAAGAACAGTGGTTGATACTGCAATGATGCAAAACATTATGTGTGGACCAAACCAAAAAGATATAACATCTTTACGGCCAAAAAAAATATTACCATTAAATTACGAAAATATTAAAAATTGGAAAATAGCTTATTCAATGGACTTAGGATTTTTTGAGATTGATAAAGAAGTGGAACAGAATACGCTGACAGCATTGAAAAAATTTGAAAGTCTTGGATGTCAAGTCACAGAAGTGAAACTTAATTGGAAAAAAGATGAAGTAAATTCGGTTTGCTTCAGTCATTATGCAAATTCTTTTTATAAAGAAATTTCTGAGCTTTCAGATTCTGAAAAAGAACAACTCAGTGATTACACAAAAATGTTCAGTGGTGTTACTGAAATGCACATTGACTCCTTAAAAAATAATAAAAAAATTTATCACGAACAAATTGGTGCTCACTTAGGTTATGGCGTTGAAGAAAGTGCAATGGTGACTGGAAAAATGTATGAAGAAATTGGTCCTATATTGGAAAAATATGATTTATTTATTTGTCCTACCAATGCCTTACCAGCAATCAAAGCAGATATTGATATAGTTAATGACCGCGTCATTATTAATGGAAAAGAACAAGAATGTGCTGACTTTGCATGGTGCATGTCTCACCCATTCAATATGTTGGGTAAACTGCCAGTCCTTTCCGTACCCTCTGGCTTTAGTTCAAACCAAGTACCTACCGGCATCCAGATTATTTCACGCTCCTACAGTGATGAACTAGTATTTCAAGGAGGATACAACTACGAAATCGTGGATCCATGGCTAAATAATGCCAAAAATCGGCCAGTTTTTGATTGATATAGTATTGACCAGTTTACCCAGAGGTGTACAATTTTTTCAGATTAAACAAAAAAAAGGATAATTAATTATGCCAAAATACGATGTAACTAAAAAGTTCATTGATAACTTGCGTGAAGGCAAGGTAAGTCGTAGGTCTTTTGTAAAGGGTATGGGTGCAGCTGGTGTTCTAGGTTTAACATCCGGTCTTGTTCCTGCTACTAATGCATTTGCAGCTACTGGACGTGCTTTTGTTTGGGGCGGTTATGATGACGATGGTCTATTTGGACCATATGTTGAAGCTCACGGATCACCAGAATATTCAACTTTTGGAGATGCGGAAGAAGGTCTTCAAAAATTAAAAGCTGGTTTTGAAGTTGATGTTGCTTGGCCTTGCCAAGGTGAAATTGCACGATGGGTAAGAGCTGGTGTTATTCAGCCACTTGACACATCAAGATTAGAAAACTGGGGAGATATGTTCCCAGAAGTTAGAGACTTACCAAGTGGTATAGTTAACGGACAAAACTATTTTGCACCGGTTGACTGGGGAGACACAAGTATTGTGTACAACACTGATAAAGTCACTTGGATGCAACCAGGTAATGAAAGTCTATATCTCTTAGAAGATCCAAGAATGAAAGGTAAAATTGGAGTACTTGATAGTGCTGCCGATAGTTTATTCTTGATGATGCACTATCTAGGAACAGACATTAAGGACATTAACCAATTAAATAAAGCGGCTATTGATCAAGGTATCAATAAGTTCCGTGAACTCAGAGATAATGGAAACATTAGAACATTCTTCGCTGACTCTGCTTCTATTGCTGAAGCAATTGGAAACGAAGAGGTCTGGGCTTCAATTTGTTGGAATGAAACATCATGGGAGACTGGTTACCCAATGATGCGTCCTGTTGAAGGTACAATGACATGGGCATGCGGACTTGCAATTGCAACAGGTGCAAATCTAGATGTTGCTTATGACATGATTAACGCTGCAACTAGTGCCGAAACTTCAGCTTATCTATTAAGCGAATGGGGTTATGGACACTCTAACCAAAAAGGCTTTGGCTCACTTACTGCAGATGAGCTAGCTGAAAGAGGAGTTGCTCCAAACCCAGCTGAACACTTAGCGAATGGTGCATTCTCAGTAATGCCACCAGATGATGTAACGGATTACATGGAAGCTCAGTGGGCAGAAATGACTGCTGGCGGTTAATCTTAAATTTGTGAAATCATTAATAGCCTGTTCTCTTATTGAGAGCAGGCTATTTTTTTTGCAGTAAGCTAATATCTTCTAAACTGATACTTATAAAACAAGTATTATTCTCAAATGACTGATTATCAAAGTGCTGGGATGATACAGTTATTACTTTATTAATTCCAGAAACCTCAACATAAAATCTTGTCATTTCTCCTAAGTAGGAAGTCTGATTTATTTTTGCTTCTAAGCAAATATCCCAATCAGATTTATCTCTGGAAATCATCATTGATTCAGGTCGAACACTACACACAACGTCGGATGAATTCTCTGGAATATTTAGGTTATTTTTGACCTTGAAATCACCAAGATCTTCAATTGTAACATTTATATGCTCACCATCTTTTGACTTTGTAGAAGCTTTTAAAAAATTTGTTTCACCAATGAAATCACTTACAAAAATATTTTCTGGATTTTTATAAAGTTCATTTGGAGCAGATAGTTGCTGTATCTTGCCTTCACTCATAACAGCAACTCTATCTGACATACTGATAGCCTCTTGTTGATCATGAGTAACAAATACAAAGGTAATTCCAATTTCTTTTTGCAGAGTTCTCAATTCAAGTTGCATTTCGTCTCTCAATTTTTTATCTAGCGCTCCAAGAGGCTCATCTAATAAAAGAACTTTTGGTTGTCTGACTAAAGCTCTTGCTAACGCAACACGCTGTCTCTGCCCACCAGATAATTGCCCACTGAATCTCTCCTCATAACCCTCGAGCTTTACAAGAGCCAAAACATCATCAACTCTTTTTTTAATTTCGTCATCAGTCAAACCAAGTTTTCTTAATCCAAATTTTATATTTTGCTCAACGTTAATATGTGGAAATATGGCATAGTTTTGAAATACCATATTTGTAGGTCTTTTATCAGGAGGTAATGCAGTGATATCACTGCCATCGATCAATAAATTACCATTTGTTGGATATTCAAATCCTGCCAACAATCGAAGTAAAGTTGTTTTTCCACATCCTGAAGGACCCAACAATGAAAAGAACTCTCCTTCTTTAATTGAAAAAGAGACATCATCAACTGCTTTGACATTTCCAAAATGTTTTGAAATTCCGTTTATCTGAATAAATTTTTCGTTCATAATTCTTACAATTTAATAGCTATATCCTGTTTCTCTTTGCCTTGTCCAACATTTCTCAGCCAGAATGCTAACAAAACAATAAAAGTAGTAAACACAATTATCACCGCCCCCAAAGCAAGTACATGTGGAAGTTTTTTTACAAAACGCATTTGATTCCACATATACATAGGTAAAGTAGCATCACTGCCGGATAGAAAGAATGCCAGAATAAATTCATCGAAGGATATAATAAAGCTTAACAATAAAGCTGCTATTATGCCTGGCAAATATAGAGGTAGTGATACTCTATAAAAAGTTCCCCATGCATTTTCCCCTAAATCACGTGAAGCTTCTTCTAAAGAAAAGTCAAAACCTTCTATTCGCGCAATCAATATCAACATTGCAAATGGAGTACAAAATAATATGTGTCCTATTGTTACTGGAACCAGACCCAATGGAAAACCAAGATTGATCCATATAATTAATATTGATACTGCTAAAATAATTTCTGGTATTAAAAAAGGCATCATTATGGCTCCGTAAGAAACATTCTGTCCCCTAAATTTATATCTAACAAATGCCTTTGCAGCGAGAAGTGCAATTGCTGTACTTACAACGCTTGCAACAACGCCAACTTTAACGCTCGCCCATAAAGCTTTATGTAAGTTCCGCTTTGACCACATTTCCTCATAATGATCTGTGGTAAACCCTGCTAATGGAAATGACATATAATTTGCATCATTAAAACTGAAAATCGGTAAAAAAAGAACCGGTATATAGAGAAAACCAAAATATATTAATGTGTAAACTAGCAGTGAATTGTTTTTTTCATTCATGATTTAAGAAAGCCTCTGTGTAAGTCTTTTTGTTGTGTATGAGACAATTGCTGTTATAAGAATAACGGTCGTCAGCATGATTGTGGCTGATGCCGCTCCAAGTGGTATATTGTTTATTTTTCCGAAATAAGCTTGGATCATATTTGATAACATTCTTCCCTCAGTACCCCCAATTAAGGCAGGCGTTACATAATCACCTACAGTTGGAATAAATATTATTAAAATCGCACCAATGACACCTGGCAAGGATAGAGGGAATGTCACTTTCCAAAATACTTCAAATTTTGATAAACCGAGATCTCTTGCAGCTTCAATATATGAAAAGTCTATTTTCTCAAGAGACACGTAAAGTGGTAACAAAGCAAATGCTGCCCAAGCATGTGTTAGAGTAATAATAACAGCTTCCTCCGAGTACATAAGAAATGTAAGAGGCTCACTAATAATGCCTGCACCTAATAATGTTGAATTGAAAACTCCTTTAGTGCCTAGTATGATTTTCCAAGAAAATACTCTTAATAGGTATGAAGTCCAAAAAGGTAAGGTTAATAAAACTAACCATAACATTTTATTTTTTTTCACATAAAAAGCTATGTAATAGCATACAGGGTACGCTGTTAGAAGAGTGATCAGTGTTACGATAAATGATATTTTAACCGACTTAATGAGAAGTGAGACAAGCAAACTTTTTTCAAAAAAGTCAATGTATCGCTGAACTGTGGGAGTGAAATCAATCTCCATCATGCTTACTTGTGTAAAAGAACTAAAACTTAGCATTAATGCCATAGGAATAAGCATTACGAGAATTATTAAAAATAATGCAGGAGACAGTAATGAATATGCTTTTGCATTATCACTCTTAGAGTATAAATTTCGCCAAGCTTGAAACATAAGAAAATTTTAATTTATATAAATAATAGATGCAATTTATATTTCTTTTTTGCTTCTATCTGTGAGATTAGCATACCACAAATATAATCTTAAATACCAAAGTCTTAAAAATCCAAATGGGATTTTAGGTGATAGGCCCTGATAGACTTTTGAAATGTTTGTCTCCCCACTATTTGACTCGTAAATCATTTCAGCTAATTTTTTACCACAATAGACAGTTGTATTGTTACCGTTAGCTTGATAGCCGTATGAAAAATATACAGACTTATCTTCTTCTAATGCACCGAATGCCGGAACAAAGTCACGTGTCATAACAACAGTGCCTCTCCAATAATGATCAATATCGATGTTATTCCAATTTGGAAATACCCCACGAAATTTTTTTGTCATGAATTCTTGCATTCTCTCTGCGCTCTTTTCATCGCCGTAGGTGTCACCTCTTGTTCCAAATAACATCCTGTTTGAAGGCATTCTTCTATAGTAATACAAGATCTCTCTAGAGTTGCAGATTGGATTAAGAGTTTTATAGTTTTGTAGTTTGAACTCATCTTCTGACATTTCTCTAGTAACAATTATATTTGATAAAACAGGCATCATTCTATTTGCAAAACTTGGATGAAGAGACTCATCTGTATAACCATTTGTTGCAACAACAACCTTATTTGCAGTAATCGATCCGCTATCTGTAATTAATTTATGTGAACCGTTTCTTTCCCATTTTTTCACTCTAGAAAAACTATGAAGTTTCGCTCCCACATCTACAGTTGCTGATGCAAAGCCATTCATAAAAGCCATTGGGTTCATTGCAAATCCTGCTTCAGTAAAAACAGCTCCAAATTGTTCTGTTGATTGATGTCCAACTTCATCAAACTCCTCTTTGGGTATCCACTTGGTGTTAATGCCAAAATATTTTTTAAGATCGTTGCCCCACTCTTTTAGTTCCTCACTGCTATCAGGGTGATGAGCAACATCTAGATTGCCAGTGCCAGTTTTTTCACATTCAATATTATTTTCTGAAATAAGTGAGGATAAAAGTTCAACACCTTCAATTTGCGAAGAAAAAAATTTCTTTGTTTCATCTAAGCCAAACTTTGCAATCAGTTGGTTGACCGATAGTTTTGTTGCAGGCAAACAACAAAAGCCAGCATTCCTTGCACTGCTTGCAAAGCCAAAATGACCTGCCTCTAGTAATCTTACGTCGCCGCTATAATTCTTTGCAATGTGATAAGCTGTACTTATTCCGGTAAAGCCGCCACCTATTACACAAACATCACAGCTTTCATCAGTTGTGAGCTTAGGATATTTGTCTTGTTCTATTTGACTGACTTTTTCCCAATAACTTTTAACTGGCTTATTAACGTCGTAAATATCTTTATTATAAAGTTGCTTCATATTCTCTTGCTCAGAGATTATGGTAACTGCATGTTGGTAAAATACCAATTATAAAAGTAAGTTACCGCTGACTCATTTTCAGATAAAACTCCGGGTTTAAAAGACTGAGATAGAAGGCCTTCCTGGTTATTTTCAATTATTGTTGTATCATGCGCCGTAGTAACATCCCAAATATAGCTTACTTCCTCGGGCTTAAAGTCTTTATTCTCCTCAGCTTCCTCGTTTACGAGCCATATGAGTTCCACTTCAGACTCTAGAAGTGAGATGGGTTTAAAAATAAACATCACGCCAAAATCATTTGTGAAATAACAACAGCCAAATGGATTAAAGCTTACTTGGGTTAATCCTCCATCAAAATCTTTAAACTGTCCCATTAGTGAAGAAGCTGGCTTTCCATCTTTGGTTTGTGATAAGTTTCCGTTTCCAATTGGGGTTCTGTCAACATATCTGTTTAAGCCTTTTTTCAATCCTTCTTCTGTTTCAAGATAAACCTCAGACGGAGTTCCATTTTTTTTACATTCCTCGACCCAAGGTTTAATTTTATTTAAATAATCGTCAGTCTCTTTTTGAGGCGCAGTACCTATTCCGGCACCCATTGCGACAACCCAGTCTTTGTCCTGTACTGCACAAAGCTCAGGATGTGCTGTGGGACAGTGATAACACTCCTGAAAATTTTCAAGAACTAATTTAAAATTTGCATGAGTTGGATATTTTTTTCTTATCGCAATTTTTGACTTACTCGTCTGATGAAATTCCATCATTTTTTTTAGGGGCTCAATGAATTCATCAAAATTCATCGGTTCGTCTAAAGATAAATTAATAAATACTAATCCTTCATAAATTTTGAGATGACACTCTCTAAGACCCCACTCTTCTTTTTTAAAATCCTCCGGCATAAAGCGTGCAGCTTTAAGCTCACCTTCTGCTGAAAAACTCCAAGCATGATAGGGACATACTAAAAGTTTTTTTGAACCCTCTTCATCTAAACAAATTCTTGATCCTCGATGAGTGCAAACATTATAAAATGCTCTTACTTCATTGTCTCTTCCTCTAATAACTATGATGGACTCCTTTTCGGCATCAAAAACAAAATAATCACCTGGATTAGGAATACGACTGATGTGATCTACCATTAACCACTGTTTGAAATAAATTCGCTTCATCTCTTCGGAAAAAATATTCGAATCTGTATAAAAGTCTTGGGGTAAGGTTTTACCCTCCTGATAGTTTTTTAGCAGATGGTTAAACTCAAGCATTTTTTTAAGATGCAGACCAAAGGCCTTCTTTCTTGATGTCGTCTGTAGCTAACTCAATTCCTTTTCTAAGTATACTTACGAGATCATCTATTTGTTCCTTAGTGATGATCAAAGAAGGAGACATGACGCACGTATTAAATAGCGGCCTAACAATTAAACCAAGATTTTGACAATGAGAATTGATACGAGAAGCGATCTCGTATTGTAAATTCAGAGGATCTTTTTTTTCTTTACTGATTACACATTCAACAGCCGCCATTAATCCCTCACCACGTACATCGCCAACAATTGGTAGATCAATTAATTCACTTAATTTGGATTGAAAATAAGGGCCGACTTCCTGTACATGTTCAAGGAGGTTATTTTTTTCAATATAATCAAGTGTTGCTGTTGCTGCTGCCATACTCACTGGGTGACCCGAGTCAGTAAATCCATTTGAAAATATAACTTTTTCTTTATTATCAAGTTGAGACATAAGCTTTTCAGAAATAACAACTGCACCACAAGGTACGTATCCTGAAGTAATCCCTTTTGCTAAAAGGATGATATCAGGTTCTAAATCGAAATAATTTTCTGAAGCGAATATATGACCTAACCTTCCAAATCCGGTTACTATCTCATCAGAAATATAAATAACGTCGTACTTAGTACAAATTTCTCTTGTCTTTTTGTGATATCCTTTAGGAGGAACAATTACCCCACCTGATGCTAGGATTGGCTCTGCAATAAATGCTGCGACCTTATCTTGACCAAGTTCTAAAATTTTATTTTCTAACTCTTTAACTTTTAAATCACAGAATTCTTCATCACTTAAATCATCTGGTTTTTTAAACGGATTTGGTGCAGACAAATGATGGACTAAGTTATCTGCAAAATCAAAGTTGTTTTTATCTCTTTCTTTACCTGAGCATGAAGCCCCTAAAAATGTACTACCGTGATATGCATCATGACGTGAGATAATTTGTTTCTTATCTCTTAACCCACGAACATTATTATAAAACATTACAAATCTTAATGCAGAGTCTACCGCTGAAGATCCTCCAGACGTGAAAAATACTCTTTTAAGATCACCAGGCGCATATTTAACAAGTCGTGAAGCATAGTTATATGCAATCTCAGTGGACTCCGTGAATGGGCTGGCGTAGGGCATTCTTGTAATCTGATTATAAACAGCATCAGCAATTTCTTTTACGCCATGTCCTACGTTAACATTCCACATTCCTCCAGGACCATCAATAAGCTGTCTTCCTGTTTGATCGTAAAGATAAATTCCTTTTGACTTATCAATGAATGTCCTGCTGTCTTCACCACGATACTCAAGATACTGCCATGGGTATAGAATTCTATCGTCGAGAGTATTAAGGAGATCTTTTTTTTCGGGAATCGAAGTTGATTTGGGCATATTGAAGTATAGCCTATATTGAACAGCTGTTCAATAATTGAATTTTAAAAAAACAGCCTATTTTTGGCTATTCATAAAGGTCTGCAGGTACTTTGTTACGTCTTTCAGGGCTAAAAAATTGTCTTTTTACAACCTTACACTTTGCCCATATTTTTTTATATTCCAATTCTTCTGGGTGATAAATTTCTGCAAAAATATTTTCTTTAATCTTAATTCCATATGGACGCTTTAGAGACGCAAGCGCAACGTTTCTTTTCATGGTAGGTGACCACATTGCTGCGGTAACAATTCCTATATCTTCTTTTTTTTCATTATAAATCACAGAGCCTACTGCGGGCTTATCGCCATCTATGTCCAATCCAACTAAACATCTTTCAGAATTACCTGTCTCTTTTTCTTTCTTTAAAGCGCGTTTGCCTACAAAGTAACTTTCTTTATTGAGATGAACAAGCCAACCCATTCCAATTTCATACGGTGAACGCATTCTCACTGGTCTTAAGGAATCTTCAGCTGCCATAAAATCAGTATTGGTTTGAATAAAGCCAGCTTCAATTCTTGTCATCTCAAGAGCATGCATGCCAAAAGGTCTTATCTTTAATTCTTTTCCAGCTTCCATGATACTATCCCACATGTTTTCTGCATTAGCTGGATCAGTCCATAATTCATATCCTAAATCACCTGTGAAGCCTGTTCGTGAGATCAAAACATCATATCCGTTAATATTATATTGTTTCATTCCAAATGGTTTTAATAATTCAAGGTCATCTGCTCCGTAGTTTTTTAGTGTTGAACAAGAAGTAGGTCCTTGGATTGCTAATGCAGCCGTTGTGTCTGTTGCATCCTCAAAAGAAACATCAAAACCTTCAGCAGAGTCATGTAGCCAATTATAGATCTTTACTGCGCAGCAAAGCATGAATTTAGTATTCGAAAATTTAAATATGGTACCATCGTCCATTACTTTACCATCTTCATTACACCAAATTATGTATGCTACTGTATTATCTTCCATCTGTGATAAATCTCTTGTTACAAGATAATCAACAAATTTATTAGCATCGCTGCCATTGATCATATATTTGCACATAGGTGTGAGATCCATAACTGAGGTGCCATTTCTAGCAGCAGTATATTCCAACTCAGTTGTTGAGTATTCTGTGGGTACAGTAAAACCGTTCCAGTTATAATATTTATTTGTTCTTGAAGCTAAGCTTGTTCTAGAGTGAAAAGGGGTTTTTTTTAGTGCTGTAAATCTTAAATCTCTATTCATATTTATGCGTCCTCCAAGATAGCTTGAGCCGCATTTTTTCCTGGAATTCCAGTTAAGCCTCCACCCGGATGAGTACCTGCACCACACATATATAGTCCGTCAAGATGGGTTCTATATTGTGATGCCCCAGGAATTGGTCTGAGCATAAAAAGCTGATCGATTTGAATTTCTCCATGATGCCAATGTCCGCCTGAAACATAAAAATTTTTCTCTATGTCGTCGGGAGTAACAATTGTTTTAGTCTCTATACAGCTTTGAATATCAGGTGCATATTTCCCTATTAATTTTATAACGGCATCTACATAGTTATCTTTAATTTTATCCCAACCCTCCTGCGCACCGTAGGAAGCATATTGAACTTGAATATCTAATACAGGATTACTCTGGTCAGAATTTTTTAGTTTCATTTCTAAAATAGGTTCCATAGAAAGTTTATCAAACTTACTTGGATTGAATGCCTCTTCTATATAATCAATTGAAGGAGCAATTACCATTCTACTCTCTAAATCATTTTTATCGCAGTTAATAAATTCAGGTTGTTTATTGAGACTTAATGATAATTTTGCAACTTTTCCTTTTGATCGATGATGTTTGATTCTTCTTTTCACATCAGTGTCTAAATTCTCAGTTCCTAAAAGACAGAAATAAGTCGATCTTGGATCTGCATTAGAAATAATTTTTTTTGCATAAATTTTTTCACCGCTGTGAAGTTCAACTCCTATTGCTTTATCATTTTCAGTAATGCATCTTTTAACCGATGAAGACGTTTTAATTTCAACTTTATTTTTATTACTGATATCTAGCAAAGTATCTACAAAAGCTTTACTGCCACCATCAATTTCATATATTCCCCCAAAGATTGAGTTGTCATGTGTGGCCATGCGATAAAGTAGATTAATTAATGAACCGGGTGATCTTGGGCCCAAGTTAGAACCAAGCACCGCGTCATGGGCGATTAGGCCTTGCAAAAGAGTATTTTCAAAATTGTCTTCCAATTCGTCCGCAATATTAAGCCCTATCATTCTTGCAAACTCATTAAATTTTTTCTTTCCAAGCATTCGAACATTCATGCCTAGTTTGAATAATTTAAAATAATCAGAGAAAGTATTGTTCATGATCCTTGGTGGTGAAGCCATCATGAAAGAACCTAAAGCCTTTGAAAAGGACGACATTTTATCATGAAATTCTACATATCTGTCTGCATCCTTCGAAGAGAAACCAGAAATAACTTTATGGTCAATATGTTGGTTTCCAACTAGGCGAATATGTTGACCGGACTCTGACAGTGCGATCGTAGACTTTGCTTTATACTTTACTGGCAGTCCACCAAGAGAGCTTGATACGCTCAGCGGTATCTGAGGAACGAAGTTAGTTATACTCTCTTCAACAAGTCCCCCGCAATTCTCACGTGCCTCACAAATCAGAACTTTACGGTTTTTTTTTGCGAGAATATTAGCGCAAACAAGACCATTATGGCCTGCGCCAATAACTATTACGTCATAATTTCCTGACATTAATAATAATTACCTGTTTGAGGGATATTCATATCAATTAGAACCTCCCTTGCAGCATTCGCTCCTGGTGCACCCATAACTCCACCACCTGGATGAGTTGATGAACTGCACATATACATATTTTTAAGTGGTGTTCTGTACTGTGCATATCCAGGCACAGGTCTATTAAACATGAGTTGATCCATTGTTAATTCGCCTTGAAAGATGTTTCCTTCTGTCAATCCTACTTCATTGTCTAATTCTAATGGAGTACGAACTTCGTAGTGGTTAATTAAATCTTTAAAATTAGGAGAAAACTCAGCAATACAATCAACAATATGTCTTCCAAATTCTTGCTTTCTTTCTTCATTCCATCCGCCGTTTGCAAGATTGAATGGAACATATTGAATAAAGACAGACATATAATGCTTTCCCGGAGCTGCCATTGTTGGATCGCTTTTAGAAGGAATACACATATCTACATAAGGATTTCTTGACCATTCACCTCGTTTCCAATCGTCATAAGCTCCTTCCATTTCTTCAATTGTTTCTGTGAAGTGCATATCACCTCCACCACCTGGATCACCTTCTGGAATACATGGAAATTCAGGAAGGCCGTCTAGGGCAATATTAAGTTTTCCCGATGAGCCTCTAATTTTAAAGTTTTTAACTCTTTCAACAAATTCACCAGGTAAAGAGCTTTCTTCAGTAATTTTTAAGAATGTTCTTTTAACATCTAAGTTAGATACAATTTTTTTTGCGTAATATTCATCACCTTTTTTGGTAGCAACTCCAATCGCACGACCATTTTTAGTAATGACATTAACGACTTCATTATCTGGTTTTACTTCACCGCCGTGAGCGTTTAGGCAGCCTGTCATTGCTTTTGTAATAGAGCCCATACCTCCTCTTGAATACCCCCACGCTCCAACTGAACCATCTACTTCTCCCATATAATGGTGCAGTAATACGTAAGCAGAGCCAGGTGAGCAAGGACCAAGAGCAGTTCCAATAATTGCACTTCCAGCTAAGTGTGCTTTTGTAATATCACTTTCAAAATATTCATCTAAATAGTCTCTGATGCTCATTGTATAAAATCGAATAGTGTCATAAATTTCTTTTTCACCAAGTCCACCTAACTCGTCTTTAGCTGCAAAATGTTTTGCAAACTCCAGGGCGCCAAATAAATCTTTTGGTTTAAAAGAAGTTAAATCAGGTGGTGTCATTTTTAATAGCGGTTTGATAATTTTGCATTGCCTCAAGACATCACGACTGTACCTTTCATAGGCCTCTGCATCTTTGTGAGAATGTCTTCTGATAGAATTGATCGTCATATCATGATCATGATAGTGGGCATAGTAGTCCCCATTTCTCATCATTGTTGCGCTACCTTCGTAAGGAATAATTTGTAAACCATATTTGTAGAGTTCAAGATCACGCATGATCTCAGGTCTTAGTAAGCTGCAAACATATGAACAGTTAGAATATTTCCATCCAGGATAGAGCTCGCGACTAACAGCAGCCCCTCCAATCCATTCATTTTTTTCTAGAACAACAACATCTAGTCCTGCCTTCGCCATATAACTAGCAGCGGTCAAACCATTATGACCCGCACCAATTACGATTACATCGTGTGTATTTTTTGCCATAAAATTAAGAATATTTAGGAATCATGATAATAAAAATTGAATGATTATTCAATACAAAACTATCTTTAATAGTTATCTTTGTGTATTGTTTATTCAATATGATGAAGGCTTTAGTTAATAAAAAATCTTCAGAACAGGCCAGTGAAACTGAGATTTCTGTTAATCATCAAAAGTTGATTGACGCTACGATAGAAACAATTGCAAAAAGAGGCCTAGCGGATACTACGATTGCTCATGTAGCAAAAAGAGCTAAAGTTTCTCAAGGTTACGCAAACTTTAGATTTAAGTCGAAAGATAATTTATTAATAAGTTCGCTGCAGTATTTATCTGATGAATACAAAAAGTCATGGCAAAAGATTTTTGAGGAAAAGAACATAGATCCAATTGATAGAATAATTCGTATAATTCAAAATGATTTCAGTTCAAAAATTGCCAACAGAAATAAAATTTCAGTATGGATTGCGTTTTATAGTGAGGTGAAATTTAGACCTTCTTATTTAGCGATTTGTCAAAGACAAGATGAAATTTATTCTCAACAAATGGAAAAGTTAGTAAGTGAAATTAATAATATTGCCAATCAAAAGGAATTTACTCCAAAAGAAGTAAGTGAAACCTATCATTCCATGGTTGATGGTTTGTGGCAGCGAATATTGTTTGATCCAAAAATATACACAAATGAATTTTGTAAAAATTTAGTGCTTAAATATTTTAAAAGCATCTATGTTAATGAAGATAGGTTTGCATGAACACTACAGTTCAGAATCTTTTAGGAACAAATTACAAGACATATATTGTCCTATTTCTTTGCGCATTAATTATTGGTATTAAGCTTGGTACTTTAATTCCTCTACTTGCACTTATTTTAGAAGCACGAGGATATAGCAATACTGAAATTGGCCTCAATGTAGTAGCACAACCACTTGCTGTAATATTATTTGTAAGAATAACACCAATAATTATTCACAAGATAGGTTTAGCGAAATCAATTATCATTGCTCAAATATTTACAATAATTCTTTATTTTACTTTTCCAATTTTTGATAGTTTGACAGCTTGGTTTGTTATCAGATTCATAATTGGTTTTGCTGGAGCGCTTGCTTGGAATGCATTTGACACATGGATGCTGTCAATGGCTGATGATACAAATCGCGGCAAAATAGTAACGATTTATAACACAGTTTTTGTCATCGGTTTTGCAAGTGGCCCGATGGTATTGTCCCTAACCGGAATTGAAGGCTGGTTACCTTTTATTGTTATTTCTTCTCTTTCTTTTATCGCCATTTTACCGCTTATTATGCTTGAGATTGAAGACCCGAAATTACCTGATAAAAAGTCTCTTCCAGTATTTGCGGCTATCATTGCAGCTCCAACTATTTTTGGCGCAGCTATTTTATGCGGTTTAGATGATGTAATGTTTGTATCTTTCTTTCCCATTTTTATGATTAAGAACCAATTTACTCAAGAGATTGCATTGCAATATGTAACTATTACTCTTGTAGGAGGTGTGATGTGCCAACCCTTGATTGGCGTATTGCTGGACAAATTTAATAAAAGACTGCTATTGAATATAGCAGTTTTAATTACGTTCTTTTGTCCAATTCTATTCGCTATCTATCTAGATAATTTTTATGTAATGGCAGCGAGCTGTTTTATATGGGGTGGCGCTGCTAGTGGACTTTTTGCAATTTCACTCACTATGCTTGGTGAGAGATATAGCGCATCTCAAGTTGCAGGTGCTACAGCAATTCTTGTGATGGTCTTTGAGGTTGGCTCGCTTATTGGTCCTTTAATTGGAGGAAGAGTCATGGATGCAGTTGGACCAATGGGCTTTATCTATACAGTTACATCTTTTACTTTTATTTTCTTAGTGATATCAATATATCGAACGATTTGGAGATAAAGTATATGTCAGATGATTTACAAATAAAAATTGCTCAACCAGATGATTTCGAAAAAATTGGTGAGATCTTTGATTTATATCGGCAGTTTTATAAAAAGGAGTCAAATGTAGAAGCCTGTAAAAACTATATTAAGGAACGCCTTAGTAATAAAGAGGCACAAATATTTTATATTGAAAATGAAAAAGAATGTATGGGCATGACCCAGTTGTATACAACTTTTGACTCACTGGAATTGAGTAAAAAAATAATACTCTACGACTTATATGTCAGATCTGAATACAGAAACAAAGGCATTGGACGTATGCTGATGAATGCTGCAAAAAGTTTTGCTGAAGAAAAAGGTGTAACAAGTGTTGAGTTGTCGACAGCTATAACAAATAAAAAAGCTCAAAGTCTCTATGAGTCATTAAACTATCAAAGAGATACCGAATACTACGATTACTACCTATATTTAAATTAGTTTATTGGAAAGTTATTGCTTTTAAGAATGGTATTGAATTGTTAGATGATACAGTTCCAAATATAATAGCATAAATTAAGAGCACGTAAGTAATTGGACCCAAAAATTTTGCGTAATAATCTAACTTAATGTTAGAAAGATTGTTTTGATTATATAATTTATGAGAAATAACACTCAAGATTGTTGGCATAGCCGCATAGAAGTAAGAAATAAGAATAATATAATCCATTAAAGTTAGATAGGACAACTTAGGCAGATCATCGTCTATGACAAATGTGTATGCAACAAGTGCTAAAAAGCATGTAATTGTAACTGTTAATCTTGATTCTAATTCTCTTGATGGCGTCCAAAATATTGACCAGCAAACAACTAATATTAATATGATCGGTGCAATAATTTTAAAAACAAAATATTTCCAATTTCGATCTATTTTTTTTGAGAATATTATTACTTGTGTAAACTCATCGTTAAATCTATCTTTTATTTGATAATAAGAATTTTCAAAGTTTTTATCATTTAGCACATCATAATTGCTTAATAAATTAATTTTACGATCGTCTTTAATCTCAGTTATCTCAAATTTAATTTGATTAATAGGTTTTTCAGCCATTTCCCAACCTGAAAGTTTATGATTAAATGCTTCCATGCTCTTTGATAGATCAATAGATTTGGCTGGATTAAATCTATCCGAAACCGAATATGGCAATCTTGAAAAACTTCTTTGTGTTTTTTGTTCTATTCCTATTGACAATGTTTGAGTATCAAATGGGAAGGATGAGTAATCAAAATTTAACGTAAATTGTGAAGTTCCACTCTCAGTTTGAGTCACCATTAAGATATTTTTTCTTGAGTCATGGATTGTTTGTAAAAAAGGCATAATAGTTATATTTTCCTTATATTTATTTTTTTCAGTGCTTAATTGATTCAATTTATAATAATCTGGTCGCCAAACTTTACTTATAATTTCATAATTTGCATCACTATTATCATACGAACACCTGTTATCTCTTTCAGGAGCAATTAAAAATTCACCGTATTCATTGAAATTTTTTTCGTTTCTCGCAAAAATTTCTGCCGCGAGGTTTCCAAGATTAGTATCGTACCACCTAAGTTTCAATTTATAATCAGCAGTAAAAATATTATTTTGAACATCTATATTGCGAATATCATAAAATTCGTATTCTACACTTACATCGATATTATCGGTATTATATGAAGGGTAAACGTCAAAATAAAAGAGGTCTTTTTCGGTAAAGTGCATAACGCCATTTTCATCAATATCCCCATCAAAAGCATCTGGCCTAAAAATTCCAAGAGTTAATTTATGGTCATTTACTGGGTATCTATAATTATAGACAACGTCCCGATAATCAGCTCTTTCTCTTCCTTCGGCTTCTCTCCTCAGATAATTTTTTAATTTTTCCTTGTTAAAGGGTAAACCAAAATATCCTGCGAATACTTTTGGAGAAATATCTCTTATTTCACGTATTCTTGCATTTATTTGATCAATTAGATCATTTCTGTAGTTTCTATGTAATACTACTTTGTCAAAAATAAATAATTCTTTATCACCGTTATATTCATTTTTAATAATATCGCTGTATTCTTTTGAAACGAACTCATCAAAATAGTCTAAAAATTCTTCACCAATAAACTTATCAGTAATATCTTTACCATTAATTGAATAAATCAAATCGCCTATTTTGAGGTAACTATGATTATATTCTTGATATTGTTTTTTTGAAATTTCAATTTCTTTGTTTTTTTGAGCGCTTTTATCGTCTTTAACTAGATCATTTATTTCAAAATGATTTCTTATAACAATTTGTTTCTCTCCATCATCAGAAGTCAATAAGCCGGACAGTGGATGCATTTGATTTATATGAGTAACTTCAAGGTAGTCGTCTCCTTCAATAACATCAAAACCATAGTAAGGACTCAGATCATAGTATGGCGTCTTCGTAAATTGAGGTAAATTTTTTTCGATTTCTAACGCTAATATATTACAAAAATTATCTGCAATCGCAGGAAATGAGAAAATATAAACTATTAAACAAAAAACTATTTGCAGGAACTTCACTTCATAATCTTACATCATTGACTGTCTGTATCAAGAGAGTTTAAGTTCTAAAGCTTTGTTAATAATTGGTGTTTTCAGTAAGGTATTCTTTTAAGTCTGCTTCAATTGCAATTTGTGTAATCAAATTGTCTATATAACTTTTTTTATTTTCTAAGTTTTTTTCTCTCGCTAGAATACTTCTGGTATTTGATTTTTTATCTCTTTCTAATTGCTGGTATTCACTTTCAAATTCATTCATTAGCTGTTGCACCATAAGTTTAAATCTTGGACTACTCACTAATTGATATAGGGCGTCTTTTTGCTGTGATAAGCTCTGATGATTTTTTGTTTCCCTTGAAAAAGCATCAACAATAGGTCTAAGTAAACTAGTTACAGTGTGAATACTAGCCCATTTCATTGGGCAAATTATTATTTTGCCGTTCGCCCTGAACTGTATAAGTCCTTTAGATTCTGCTGGCATGACCTCAGTTACAATTATACCAAACATGGCATTTGTTTCGGTCATGTCATTGAGTAACTTTTCTTCCCAAGCCTTGTTATAATTTACAGCGTCTTTACTCTCCCAGAGTATTTTTCCGACATCTTCATCTCTTTTATAAACTGTTTGTAAAATGTCAGCACCTTTAGCACCTTTCTTTATGGGTTCGAATTGATCATATTCAAAATTTCTTCTCAAGAAGTCTTCAAGAACTTCCTCTTGAACTTCACCTTGATGTTCAACAGCACCTTGTTTTGCTTTACGAGCTGATTCTATTACAGTTTTCTTGAGACGTGCATTATCTATTTCAAGCGATTTTATTTTCTTCGCATTATTTTCCTCAATTGCAAGTTTCTCCGCAGCAACCTTACTCTCAAGCTCACTTTTTATCTTTTGTTTTTCTTTTTCTAAATGTTCTTTGTTGAGCTCTTCCTTTCTCTCATTTTGTTTTTGTAATGATTGAATTTTATGTTGATGTTTTATTTCTAATTCAGCTTTTACTTGGCTTATTTCTCTTTTTTGTTCTATTTCTATATCTTTTCGAGCGCGTGATATCATTTTATCTCTCTCCATTTTTAATTTGTCATCAACAAGTTTCACTGCCTTAGCTTTTGCGTCTTGTTCTAGCTTAGATTTTAGAGATTTAATTTTAGATTTATTTTCTTCTTCAATTTTAATTCTAATTTCATTTTCATGTTTGTCTAATGCTTCTCCTATTGAGAATTCTTCTTTGCAATATGGGCATTTAATTTGATTATTATTCATATGTGCCTTTCGATACTTTTTTCTTTGCTAAGTGCATTCTTTTAAATTCCAGTCCTATTTCTGGTCGCGACTTACCTTTTCTTTTGGTAGTTAATTTTTTTCCCCAAAACTTTTTAATGTTATTTGTTTTTTCTTCTCCAGATATATTCTTTACCGATGAAGAATTGATAAATTTTTTAAATTCCTCTGTATTTCTATTTTTTTTCACTTTTAATCCTTTCTTTCCAGGCTAATTAATTAGCCTGGAATTTTTTTTTTAATTACAGTTATAATTTCCAAAATAATCATAAGAACAGCTATAGCTAGAGCTGCCAAATGAGTCTCTGTCATATATCGTTGTGTTATCATTACCAAAGTAATCAGTAGAAGTGCTAGACCTCCAGTTGCCTGTATCACCAGAACTTGTGCAATTATAATTTCCAAAGAAATCTTCACTGCAGCTCACGCCAGCATTTACTGAACCCGATAAACCGATTACAGCAATAAGGATCAACATTAGTTTTTTCATCTTTTTTTCCTTTCGATTTTTCATTTGAATGAAATATAAGGATCCAAAGACAAAATTACTGGAACAATAACAATTAAAATAAGTTCCAGTTATTTGTTAATTTTTAGCTCTTCTTCTCGGATTTTTGATTTTTGTAAATTACGAAAACGCCTAAATAAGAGGACAACAATTATTAATTGTATGAAGTAAATTAAGTATACAAATCCTCCATAACCCGCGTATATACTGAAGTCCCAAAGGAAATGAAAAATTGTTGGAACTAATATCGCCAATAAAATAAATAAGCTTTTGTTCACTTTTCTAAAGATCATTACGCCAATAAATGCGCCCATTAAAATGCCATCAAATGCATGTCCGGGCACGGCTATTAATCCTCTCATAAGAATACTATCTACAACCTCGATAACCTCTGAGGACTCTTCTTGATAAAGGTAGGCATAACCAAAAGCTTCATTGATTGCAAAGCCCAGTCCTGATAAAGAACCATAAACAAGACCGTCCATTGGTTCATTGAAGGCTCTTATTCTCGCGCAGTAAAAGTAAAGTACAAAGAATTTTGTCAATTCCTCAGGTAATGCAATTAAGAAAAGTGAATTTATAAAATTGTTATCGTACCAGGCATCTGGTATATCAAGAATTCCGTATTTAATTTCACCAAAGATTGACGTAGCAGCGTAAGAAATAATAAGAGTAAGAACGACAGCTCTTATTGGCTCTCTGAAAATATCTAGTCTTACGAAAATAGTTGCTAAGATAACGGGAGGACCCATCACAAGTAAGAAATATAAAAAAAGTAAAAGTTGTGTTTCCATTAGAAGAGCACTAAAGATTTCGCAATTGGCAGAGTATTTTCTTCATTTACATTAAATGTTAAAATTATATAGAGTGAAATTATATACAGAAAAGGTCCTGAATATCTACTAAATCTGTCAACTGTTATATTAGAACTGTTATTTTCTTTTGCTAAATTATAAGAAATAATACTCAATACAGTTGGAAGTGACGCAAAAAAATAAGTAACTAAAATTACGTAATCCATCAGCGTAAGATAAGATAACTGCGGTAAATCATCATCTATAACAAAAGTGTAAGCAACAAGCGCTAAAAAACATGTAATTGTTACTGTGAGTCTTGATTCAAGTTCCCTGCTAGGTGTCCAGAACACCGACCAACAAATTAAAAGTATAAGAACAAGTGGAGCTATAATTTTAAAAAAAAAGTAAACCCATTGTCTCTCAATGTCTTTTTGCCAATTCATTTCAAAGGTAAAAATATCTCTTGTATCCCAATTTACTGAATCAGCTAAAACTATTCCTTTTTCAATCTCCGATCTAAATTCAGAAGAGTCGAAAACTTTTACAATTTCAACGTCATACTTGTCTTCACTATTGATTGACCAGCCCGATATATCCCTTCTAACTCTTTCTGGACTGATAAATTTTGCACCTACAAATTTTGGCTTTGCATCACCAAAAGACCAATTTAGAGTTTCCGTACCATATGTATAACCATCGCCATAGTTAAAAAGTGATATGGATAGGTTTTGTTTATCGAATGGAAAGGATCTATAATCAAAGTATGTCTGGAATTTTGCAATACCCTCTTCCCTAAAAAATACAACTGCGCAGGGACAATTGTTTTCCAATATTTCAGGATAAAACTGAACATGAATTGAATTCTTGATTTGATCCTTGTCAAAACCAAGTCTGTTTGTCCATTTTACTGCAGGCCTCCATAACGCTTGCAATGTACCATACTCAATATCAGTTTCTTCCCAGTAACAAAAATAACTATTATTGCCAAAAATTTTTGAGGACAAATCAGCTAATTCAGACTTATCCCAATTAATTAAATTTTTAACATAGTTTGCTTCAAAATAATTTCCCTTACTATTTATCTCAATTATCTTTTCTATGTCCAATTCAAGCTCAGCAGGAATTATTGGATAATCATTATCAGATGTGATTTTGATATACATTAAGTCTTCATCTAAGCTTACGACATGGTCTCCACTAAACTCACTAGGTCTGTAAATTCCAAGCTGGATAGTATCTTGATTGTTCAGGTCTATGCCTAATTCCTCATTAACAAAATCAAATAAAACATACTCCGTAAAAGAATAATTTTTTCCGTAATACAAATAAAGGTTTTGCCAGGCATCATAAAAATTATTTGAATTAACCTTCAAACCATTAATTTCATAGATCAAGTCACCGACCATAAGTCCATCAGTTTTGTATACTGATCCTGTAGAACTTTCAGACTTTATATAAGATTGATAAACATTATTTTGATCCATCATATAGTATGTATTATCATTTTGATTGGGCACCTCAGTGACAATCAAAAAATTCTCAACTTCATCTTTACTTGAAACACCATCTAATTCATGACCATCAATAAATGCAGGCTCAATGCTAAAACCATAATATTGTCTGCTTAGCCCAGGTGCATTTTGTAAAGTTTGGATATTATTGCTAATTGAATTAAATAAATCACCACATGGATCATTTGAAAGTTCAAACTGATCTGTCTCAGCCCTTGCGATCAAAATCGTAGCAAAAAAAGTCAATAAAATTATTGAAATTTTAAATATTATTTTAGGCATTATTCATTTTAAGGATATTAAGTTTTTAAATACTTTCAATTGTTCTTCAAGCTCCTTAATTGAAGTATGGATTTGTTTTTTTTCATTTTCACTAAAATCAATTCCTTTTTCACTATTAGGATCAAGAGACGTTTCGACTTTATTTACAACCTCAGCAAATCTATATGAAATTGTACTTATGCTTTGCTCAATCGATCTTGATGGGTCTAAATTAGACCTATAATTATCAATCAGCATTTGATGAACAGCGATCATTGGAGGTGCCATTTCATTCTCTAAGCAAAATTTATCAAGAATTATCGAGTCTTCATGAGAGATTTTTTTTCTTCTTCGCTCACCAATATTTTTTTGATTTGGATTACTTAAATTATTTACATAATCTTTACTTTTGCCAATAGCTTCAGCTACTTTTTCAGAACCAAATCTTTCGATGGCATCCCTTAGTGCGCCTTCTAAAGTATCAATTTTACGATCTACTGCCATAGGAACTTTTTGAGCCTTTCTATTGTTCCAGTAAATTAGAATTTAATAAATATATTCAAATCATAATTTAAAAACGTAAAAAAGAAAGGAACATAAAATGACACTAAAAACTTGGATAATCCTTGGTATCATAGAGCAGATAGTAGTATTTACATACATTATGCCAGCTTCAGGATATTGGTTTAGCTTCTTTGGATTAACTGCTGTTTGGACTCTTATTACCTCTTCATTCGACACTGAGAAAGAAAATAGTGGGGAAGAAATGATTGAAGATAAAGGTAAGAAGTAATGTCCAATACGTATCATGTAAGAGTGTTGGTCACAGATATTGAAAATATATATGTGCAGGCAAAAACTGAAAGAGAAGCTCGCGCGATAGCTATTGCCAAAATTTGTGACCCTGATTCTACTGTTTATAAAGATAATTTAAGTGACTATACTGAAAGTAATAATAAACTAAGAATTATCTCAACAAGAAAGGTTGATAAAAATGAAATTAATTAAAGATCTTTGGCATGGGGATGTGCCCTTGGTAATGACTTATTGGGTATATGGCATAATTTTTGGAAATATAGCTGGCTATTCAATTCTTTACTTAATGGATGGCGCTATTGTAAATGACATGATTTCAGGAGTATTAATACTTTACATAGTTTTCATAGCACTACTGGTTCACATACTAGTTTCAATTTGGAGAAGCTCCACTAATTATATTTCAAACAAAAAATCAGAAGGCAACTCTGCTTTTTGGGGATATGCTGCAAAAGTAATGGTAGCTCTAGCAGTCCTAAGAGTTTTTATAGCCATCATGCAAGAACTATACTATCTACAATTTTAGTATTTAAAATTCCAAATGGTTGAATCAATCATTTTTTTACTTTGTGCGCCTCTTAATGAAAATAAATTTAGAGGCGCTGAATATTTGTCGCAGCATTCAAACTATTTAATAATTTCACATCTTGACAGTGAAACTATTTTTGATGTCAAAGGTTTGTATAAAAGTGACGGGTCTAATTGTTATTGGGTAAATATTTTTAATGAAGGAGCAGACTCAGATTCTCTTAATTGGCCTATTTAGATATATGATCCAGTGTTTGGTCCAGCGAGGTTTTTAGCTTTTCACAAAGTTCATCCACATGGTTATTATTGAATATAAGAGGCGGGCAGAAAATCATGCCATCTCTTACAGCTCGCATTACTAAACCGTTTTCAATACAATAGTCTCTGCAAATCGTTCCAACTGTGCCAGTGTCTTCAAACATTTCTCTAGTTTCTTTATCTTTCACTAATTCTACAGCTCCAATAAAGCTCTTCATTCTAACTTCACCAACTAAAGGGTGCTTTTCAATTTCGCGCATTTGCTGCTCCAGATAAACTGAGACATTTCGTGATTGTTCAATCAGATTTTCTTCTTTGATAATTTTAAGATTTTCAAGGCTCACTGCACAAGCTACTGGGTGGCCAGAATAAGTATAACCATGGTAGAATTCACCACCCTCATTGATTAAAGTTTCACAAACTCTGTCGCAAATCATGATTCCAGACAGTGGGATATATCCTGAGGTAATCCCTTTGGCCATAGTAATAATGTCAGGTTTAATATTATAAGTATCTGATCCAAACCAGTTTCCAGTTCTACCGAAACCACAAATGACTTCATCAACAACAAGAAGAATGTCATATTTTTTACAAATTTCTTGAACTCTTGGCCAATAGGTATCAGGTGGAATGATAACTCCTCCAGCTCCTTGAATTGGTTCTCCTATAAACGCCGCAATATTATCTGGACCAATTTCATTTATTTTTTCTTCAATTTTATTAGCTGCATGAATACCAAAATCATCATGAGACATATCGCTTCCATACTTGTACCAATAAGGAGGCAACACATGTTCAAAACCAGGCATCATATCCCCTTGAGAATGCATCGCTGTCATACCGCCCAAACTCATCCCAGTCATCGTACTTCCGTGATAAGCATATTCTCTACTAATAAATGTTTTTTTATTTGGCTTACCTTTTAAATCCCAATATCTCCTTACCATTCTTACAACAGTATCGTTGGCTTCAGAGCCACTTGAAGAAAAGAATGCATGATTTAAATCGTGTGGACTAATTTCAGCTAACTCTTTAGCAAGTTCAATTGATGGCGGTGTCGCTGTTTTAAAAAAAGAATTATAATAAGGTAGTTCTTGCATTTGCTTATAGGCAACATCTGCAAGATTCTTTCTTCCATAACCTACATTTACACACCATAAGCCAGACATGGCATCAAGTAACTGTTTATCATCTGATGTAGTAAGGTGAACACCATCTGCTTTTGTAATGATGATACTACCTTCTTTTGCAAGCGACTTATAATCAGTAAAAGGATGCAGATGATGAGCTGTATCAATTTCCTGCCATTGCTTTGTTGTACGATTTAGATAAGCCATAATTATTTAAAAGCCTGTATGCCTGTTAAGTTTCTTCCCATAATTAAAGTATGCACATCGTGTGTACCTTCATATGTCTTTACGGTTTCCAAATTTACCATGTGTCTCATTACATGATACTCATCTGAAATACCGTTGCCACCAAGAATATCTCTCGCACTCCTACAAATATCTAAACTTTTTCCAACATTATTTCTTTTTATGAGACTTACCATATTGCTATCTGACTGATCTTCATCCATCAGACGCCCAACTCTAAGTGCAGCCTGCAGACCTAAAGCAATTTCTGTCTGCATATCAACTAACTTAGACTGAACAAGCTGAGTGCCAGCAATAGGTTTTCCAAACATCATTCTATCCAACGCGTATTGTCTAGCTGTTGCAAAACAAAACTCTGCTGCTCCTAGAGCACCCCATGAAATTCCGTATCTTGCACTATTTAAGCATTGAAAAGGTCCGCCCAAGCCTGATGCTTTTGGTAAAACTTTATCTTCCGAACAAAAAACATTTTCCATAACAACTTGCCCCGTTGCTGAAGCGCGCAAAGATAATTTACCTTCAATTTTAGGTGTTGATAGGCCTTTGGACTCTCTGTCCACAATAAATCCTCTGATTACATTATCTTCATCCTTGGCCCAAACAATAATTACATCTGCGAAGGGTGCATTACTGATCCATGTCTTGGTACCAGTCAATTCATAACCCCCTTTGACTTTTATCGCTTTGGTTTTCATTGCACCAGGATCACTACCTGCATCAGGCTCAGTCAGACCGAAGCTTCCAATGATTTCCCCTTTTGCAAGTCTTGGTAAATATTCTTCTTTTTGTGCATCAGTACCAAATTGATATATAGGAAACATAACAAGACTTGTTTGAACCGACATGATAGATCGGTATGCACTATCAATATTTTCAATTTCTCGAGCAATAAGCCCATAAGAAACGTAATTTGTGCCCGCACATCCATATCCATGTAAATAAGAACCTAGAATTCCAAGCTCACCCATTTCATTGAAAATCTCTCTACTGAAATTTTCATTTCTGTTGTCCTCTATGATTCTAGGTAAGAGTTTTTCCTGGCAATAAGATCTCACTGACGACTTTAAAATTTTCTCTTCACTCGAAAGTTGATCATCGATGACCAAGACGTCATCCCATGCAGACATTGCTTTATGTTGTGATTGTTTATCTTGAATATTTATAACCATTAAAGTTGTTATATGATATTATCCTGATATTAGTAAACTAATTTTTTTATGGATACTCAAAATAAGCCACTAATTGCTGTATTTGCCGACGTAATTGAAAAAGCTGAATTGCATCGGACATATCATGCGTCAGGAACGAACTATATAAAAGCTGTGGCTGAAGCTACTAGCTGCATACCTGTCATTTTACCAGCCCTTGGCTCAACAATTGACTACAGAAACACTTTGAGAAAATTTGATGGGGTGATGCTAACAGGCAGTCTCTCAAACGTTTATCCTGAGTTTTATAATAAAGACAAAATAGTTGAACCATTAGACATCGATCGAGATAAGACTGTTCTCCCTATGATTGATTTCATATTTAAAAATGAAATTCCTATGTTAGCTATTTGTAGGGGCTTTCAAGAAGTTAACGTTGCAATGGGTGGCTCTCTTCACGCAGATATTCATGATGTACCAGGAAGAATGGATCACAGGTGCCCAGAATCTGATGATCCAGAAGTACAATTTTCAAAACAGCATGAAGTTTATTTAACTGAAAATGGAAAATTTGAAAAGTTGGCCGGTACACCAACTATAGAGGTAAATTCACTTCATACTCAAGGAATCGATAAAATAGCAAATAATCTGGTTATTGAAGGTGTCGCTAAAGACGAAACAGTTGAAGCTATCAGTTTATCAAATTACAGCGGTTACTTTTATGGAGTTCAATGGCATCCAGAGTATTCAGCAACTACAGATGACTTTTCAAAAAAATTATTTGCAAGTTTTAGTGAGTCTGTCGAAAAAAATAGTCTCAGTAAAATTAAATAAAAAAATTACTGTAAACTACTGTACCAATCGTAAGTAAAGCAAGAATAATCACTACGGCTTGTCTTATTACATTTTTATTACTTAAAAATTTAAATATTAAGCTACCGGACCAACACCATATAGAATGAGAAATTGACTGAATGAGAAAAAATGTCCCTGCAACAATAATGACTTCTAATATCCAACTTGAAGAAGCGTATGTATTCCCAAAGGAAGTGAATTGTGTATAAGCAGCGATTACCATCGCCCAACCTTTAGGATTTAAAGGGTGAACAAGTAAACCATTTAAAAAATTAGGTACCTTTTCATTTTGTTCACCTCCAGTTGATTGAAAATTCAAAAAAAGTATTTTCCATGAAAGCCAGCATATATAGGCTGTGCCAATTACTTTAATAATACTCACCAATATCGGGTTTGAGTTCAAAAGAGTTAAAAATCCAATTCCTAAACCAATTGTTAAAAACAATTTCCCACAGGTAACGCCTATTACAAAAGGTACTGACTTGTAAAATCCATGTTGGGCTCCAGCGCTCATTAGTAATAAATTTGCGGGGCCAGGCGTTATAACCATAATGGTCGCAAAAATAAATAATGCAGAATAAAGTGATAAGGTCATTTTCTTCTAGCTTGAGCAATTTTTGACGCCGACTTCAAGGCTGCTATTAAGCTATTGGGTGATGCAATGAATTTCTTTGCAATATCAAGACCGGTTCCGTGGTCTGGGCTTGTTCTTACAAATGATAGTCCAGCCGTATAGTTGACTGTCTCATCAAAACTTATCATCTTCACAGGTATCAAAGCTTGATCATGAAACATACAAATAAAAATATCATATTTATTTTGATTATTTTTTATAAATGCTGAATCAGCAGGCAAAGGCCCCTCAACAGATATTTTCTTTTTTTTACAATACTTAATAGCCGGTAAAATTTTTACTTTTTCATCATCACCAATAAGTCCACCGTCACCCGCATGTGGATTTAAAGCTGTAACAGCTATTCGAGGTTTTTTGATTTTAAAATCTTTTCTTAAACTTACATTGGCATTAATGATGGCTTTAATTATATTTTTTTTATTTATTTTGTTAGAAACTTTATTAATTGCAATATGAGTTGTTAGAGGAATAGTTTTCAAATTTTTGTTCATCATCATCATTAGTTGATCATTTGTTCTATCCTTTTTTGCAAGGTACTCTGTATGACCTTTGAAATTTTTGACTTTTTTTCCAATTACATCTTTGTTAATTGGATTAGTTACAATTGCTGCAACTTCTCCATTTTTTGCGAGTTTAACTGCAAGATCAATTGATGTTAAAATAGACTTAACATTAGATAAATTTTTTTTTCCTAACTGTGTATTTTTACTAATTTTTATTGGCAAGACTGCTAAATAATTCTTTGGTAATTTTTTAACTTCCGATGGACTGCTTATTTCTCTAACTTTTAATTTTGATTTCATTTTTTTTAAGATTTTTTTTACAAAATCTATATCGTGAATAATAAAAAAATCTGGTTTTTTTATTTTTTTTATTTTTGCCCTGATCGCAATCTCAGTGCCGACTCCAGATGGATCACCCATCGTTAAAGCTATAATATTTGAATTCGAACTCATTAAAATATCCCTAGAAATTTCTTTTGAAATTTATGTTCACAATTATCTAATTGATTTTCATACTTATCTGAACGAATTTTAACTTTTTTTGCAACATCAATCAGCCAACTTTGACTTTGGTATGATTTCTTTTTAAAACCACCGTGACCCTCATGATAGGCTAAATACTGATTGTATGCATCGCCTTTATTGATGCCATTAATTTGATAAGATTTATTTATATACCATCCTGTGAAATCAATTGCGTCTGCAAAATTAACTCTTGATGCAAGGGGTTTATTGTTTTCATCACGATACCAATCCCAGGTTGCGTCGATTGCCTGCGTATATCCGAATGCACTTGATTTTCTTGACCAAGGAATAACACCTAATAATTTAGTTCTCTCAGGTTTAACCCTATTTTGAAAAGCGGATTCTTGTCTGAGAATTGACATTTGAACATGTATAGGTGCTCCCCATTTTTCAAACGATTTATTGGCTAATCTATACCATGAAGATTTTTGATCAAAGATAGAACAAATGTTTTCTTGTTGAGATGGAGGTTTACTGGCACAACCATGAAGAACTAAAAAACTAAAAATTAAAAGAGCAAATAATCTCATTTTTTTTATTCATTTACTTTGAAAGTTTAAAATAATACCTTTCTCAAACATTAAATGAAACAAATAAATCAACCGAGTATTGTTAGTTGGATACTGCTCTTTTCACTTGCCATCATATGGGGAGTAAATTTTTTATTTATTAAAATTGCGGTTACAGATGTTGGTCCAATAACCAATGTATTTTGTCGTCTATTTATGGCATCTATAATTTTATACATTTGCATGAGATTTACTGGAAATAAAATTATTCTTACTCGAACATATCTTATTTTTTACGTATCTATTGGAGCATTAGGCTCAGCAATACCCTTTTATTTAATATCAGATGCAGAGAGAATTATTGATGCTGGAATTGCTGGAGTTTTAATGAGTCCAATGCCACTAATTACTCTTGCTTTGTCAGCTTTAATTTTAAAAGATCAAAATATAAGTTTAATTAAAGTACTTAGCTTTATTTTAGCAGCACTGGGTCTGGTTGTACTTTTTGGTTTTGAGAATCTTTCTAAATTAGGCGGGAATAACAGAATTGAATTTTTCAGCCAAGTTTTTGTTTTACTTGCTGCACTATGCTACGGCGTAAATTCTATTGTTTCAAAATTAGTCCCAAAAATAAATTTTATTTCTTTAGCAACTGGAACAACTATTGCGAGTACAATAATTATAAGCCCTTTTGCTTTTTTTTATGAACCATTTTGGCTTGAAAGTTTCACCAGCCCATCAATAACAGCCATCATAATTCAGGGATTATTTGCCACAGCAATTGCAAACTTATTGTTTTTTAAAATTATTGAACTTCAAGGCCCAGTATTTTTATCTTTAATCAATTTTATGATACCTCTCATTGCCTATTTTTCTGGAGTTTTATTTCTTAATGAAATTATCAGGGTGAATGTACTAGTTTCACTCGCTATGATACTATTTGCACTTTATCTTAATCATGTGTCTTCAAAGTAAGTATAGAAGAATTAAGTAAAGAAAATTTAATAGTTTTAAATGTTAAGCATTAATCAATTATCAGTAAATTTTGGGGGCATTAAGGCAGTAAATAATGCAACTATGGAAGTTGAAAAAGGAAAAATTACTGGCTTAATTGGCCCAAATGGAGCTGGCAAAACTACCCTTTTTAATATCATAGCGGGTAATATTGCACCAACAAATGGAACTGTATTTTTGGATAGTAAAAATATTACAGGACTTCAATCACATGAGCTATTTGATGAAGGAATATTAAGAACTTTTCAATTAGCACATGAATTCTCAAACATGACTGTGCTTGAGAATTTAATGGTTGTTCCAGGACCTCAATCAGGTGAAAGAATACTTAATACATGGTTTAAAAGAAAAATTATTGAAGAAGAAGAATCAATTATTAGAGAGAAAGCAATTGAAGTTATAAATTTTCTTAAACTGGAGCATCTAACTTTTGAGTTAGCAGGTAATTTATCGGGTGGACAAAAAAAATTACTAGAGCTTGGCCGCACTATGATGGTTGATGCAAAGATAGTGTTATTGGATGAAGTTGGTGCAGGTGTTAATAGAACTTTATTAAATGATATTGCAGATACAATTAAAAAATTAAATACTGAAAAAAATTATACGTTTTTTATGATTGAGCATGATATGAATTTTTTAAGTCAACTCTGCGATAAGGTAATTGTAATGACTGAAGGGTCTGTTCTCGTAGAAGGTAATATTGAAGAAATAAAAAAAAATGAAAAAGTAATAGAAGCCTATTTGGGTAGAGATGATAATCAATGACTAAGTTCTTAAGTTGCACAAATATGACAGGTGGATACGGTGGTGAAAACATTATTCATGGTTGTGATATTGAAGTAGATAGAAATCAAATAGTTGTAATCGTAGGCCCAAATGGTGCAGGTAAGTCAACTGCCATGAAAGCAATGCTTGGCATGATTTCTCTAAAAGAAGGTAGTTTGATATTAGATGGCTCAGATATTTCAAAATTAACACCTCAAGATCGAGTTGCCGCTGGTATTGCCTTTGTACCACAGACAATGAATATTTTTAGCGAGCTTACAGTTGAAGAAAACTTAGAAATGGGTGCTTTTCTTAGAGATGATAATGTTAAAGAAACAATTGAGGAAATTTATAACTTATTCCCGGCTATGAAAGACAAGAAAAATCAGCTTGCAGGTGAATTATCTGGTGGGCAAAGACAACAAGTTGCAGTTAGTCGAGCATTAATGACAAGACCTAGGGTTCTCATGCTCGATGAGCCAACAGCGGGTGTTTCACCAATAGTTATGAAGGAAATTTTTGAGAGAATTATAACTATTAAGAACTCAGGAGTTGCAATTGTGATCGTCGAGCAAAATGCCAAACAAGCATTAAATATTGCAGATTTTGGTTATGTTCTAGTCGGAGGGGAGAACAAATTTAGTGGCGAAGGACAAGCGCTATTAAATAATCAAGAAGTAAGAAAGAGTTTTTTGGGAGGGTAAGTTGGAAAATTTTGAATTTATTAATGCAATGGTCCTGTTGGCAAATTTTGTAATTGTCCCAGCTTTGTCATATGGAAGTCAACTGGCATTGGCTACATTAAGTTTAACAATTATTTATGGTGTATTAAGATTTTCAAATTTTGCTCAAGCTGATTGGATGTCATTTGGAACGATGGCAACAATTTTATTTACTTGGTTATTTCAGAGCGCAGGAATAAATGCTGGAATTCTTCCTACTGCGTTACTTGCTCTGCCTTTTGCTATTATAGTAACAGCTTTGTTTTGTCTTTTAATTGATCGATCAGTTTACAGTTTTTATCGTAAACAAAAAAGTCAACCTATAGTGCTAATGATCGTTTCCGTAGGGGTTATGTTTATTCTACAGGCAGTAGTCAGATTTATTATAGGACCAAATGATAGAAAGTTTTTTGATGGTGAAAAGTATATAGTACATGCACTGGATTTTAAAAATTACTTTGGATTAGAAGAAGGATTAACAATCAAATCAACTCAATTAATCACGGTCATTGTAGCTCTTGTTGCAATGATAAGCTTATTCTATTTCTTACAGAAGACTAAACTGGGCAAATCAATGAGAGCGTACTCTAATAATGAAGACCTAGCACTATTATCAGGAATTAATCCTGAAAAAATAGTGATTGTTACTTGGATTATATCTTCAATCTTGATTACTACTGCTGGAGTTCTCTATGGGCTTGATAAGAGCTTTAAACCATTTACGTATTTTAATTTACTGTTACCGATGTTTGCAGCTGCAATTGTAGGTGGAATCGGATCACCAATAGGGGCAGTAATTGGGGGCTATGTTATTGCGTTTTCAGAAATTACATTAACCTATGCTTACAAGAAATTCTTTGTGTATCTTCTTCCAGAAAGTTTGGAACCTTCAGGATTGATGCAAGTTCTCTCGACAGATTATAAGTTTGCCATTTCTTTCATTATTTTAGTGATTGTGCTGATCGTCAGACCGACAGGAATTGTAAGAGGTAAAATAATATGAACGATGAATTAAGAGCTCCAATTGCTTTCACCATAATGGGGATTTTGCTTGCAATTGTGGGCTTTACTCAGTCATGGTCTGTATCTCTTAGTGTTATTAATCTTTGTATTATTTCTTCAATCATGGCTATAGGGGTCAATTTGCAATGGGGATACGGGGGTTTGTTTAATGCAGGTGTAATGGGTTTTACTGCGCTTGGAGGTTTGACAGCGGTATTAGTTTCACACGATCCAATTTATGAAGCATGGGATAAAGCGGGTGTCGGAATTGTCATTAGTGCAATAATATTTGTATTATCAATTACTGCGCTCTTGTTTGTATTCAGAAATATTGAAAATAAGCAAATAAGAAACACTCTTATAATCTTAATAATTGTTTTTGGCTTAATTGGTATTAATAATTTTTATGGACCTTCAATAGATATTATCGAGTCGATTAATCCTGCTAAAACAGGTTTTCTTGGAGGTTTGGGATTACCGATTATTTTCTCTTGGCTGATTGCTGCAGTAGTCGCCGGACTTGTTGCATGGGTAATAGGAAAAATTACTCTCCGATTACGGTCAGACTATTTAGCTATCGCAACTCTTGGGATTTCAGAGATTGTAATTGCAATAGTTAAACATGAAGATTGGTTATCTCGAGGAGTTAAAAATGTTTCAGGTTTAGATAGACCTGTTCCATATGAAATCGAACTTCAGCAATCTGAATGGTTCCTTAATCTAGTTGAGATAATAAACTTTTCAAAACTAGAAGCTATGCAATCTCTTTCATCAAGACAAGATTTGCTTAACGATCTTGTTATTGATAGTTCAGGAATATTCGTAAAACTATGTTATGCAGGATTATTTTTTTCTGTTCTTTTGTTAATCTTCTATCTAAGTCAGCTTGCTTTAAACTCACCATGGGGAAGAATGTTAAGAGCCATAAGAGATAATGAAGAAGCAGCTAGTGCAATGGGTAAGAATATTTTTGCACAACATTTACAAATTTTTATAATTGGCTCAGCAATAATTGGTATAGCGGGAGCGATGCTCACTACCTTAGATGGCCAATTTACACCAGGGTCTTATCGTCCATTAAGATTTACATTTATTATTTGGTTAATGGTTATCATTGGTGGATCAGGTAATAACTTGGGATCAATTTTTGGTGGATTTTTTATTTGGTTTATTTGGATTGAAGCGGAACCATTGTCCATTGGTTTTATGAACATGTTAGCTGGAGGGCTTGAATATGACAATCCTCTTAGAATGCATCTGCTTGGAAGTGCTGCACATCTTAGATTATTTATAATGGGGTTATTACTTTTATTGGCGCTGAGGTTTATGCCAAAAGGGGTGATACCTGAGAAAATCCAAAAAAAATAGGGGCCAAACTCGGCCCCTATTAATTAAAATGTTAAGATCTTAACGAACTGTAACTGTATTAAATTTACCGTTACCTATTTCAAGCTCTTTATAAGAACCAGAAGCTTCGCCAACATCAGAGAACTCAACATTTGTTGCGCCTTGATAGTTAACTTGGCCTCCATCTTTTAAAATTTGCAATGCTTTGCCTAATTCACCTGGAAAAATTTCTGTTCCAGGAGCGTTTGCAACTCCCATTACATTTTGAGCGATTGAAGATCTGTCCGCAGAATTACCTGCTTGTATTGCAAGCAATATTAAAGCAGCTGCATCATAAGACTCTGGTTCAAATGGTCCATCACCTGGGATACCGTTTGAAGATGCAATTGATTTAAACATGTTTGCCCCTTCTGACTCAGATCCTGGTAAAGTTCCAAAAGTTCCCGTTAAATCACCATCTACATTTTCAATCAGACTGTCACCTATCATTCCATCGGCAAGAATAAACCTTGAAAATGCTCCAGTCTCCATTGAGTTCTGAATGATTCCTCGACCACCTTGGTCTACGTAACCAAGAACAGCAACTTCTGAAGCGCCTGACGCTGATAGTGTTGATACTTCTGCTGAGTAATCACCTTTGCCATCTTCATGAGGTACTTCCGTTGTAACAGATCCACCCATTGCTTTAAATGCATTTACAAAACTATCGGACAGTCCTTTACCGTAGTCATTGTTAGTATAAGTAACAGCAACTTCGTTGATACCTCTATCCATAACTACTTGAGCTAATACTTGCCCTTGTCTTGCATCTGATGGCGCAGTTCTAAAGAAGTAACCTTTATCATCGATGTCCGTTAATGCCGGTGAAGTAGCTGATGGAGAAATCATTGTTACCCCATTAGGCACTGCTACATTATTTGCAATTGCAGTTGTAACTCCGGAGCAATCCGCTCCCATTATTGCTGCAACATTATCTGAAGTTACCAGTCTCTCTGCGGCTGAAGTTGCCGCACCAGCATCAACACATGTTGAGTCAGCACGGACTGAGCTTGCTGTTGCTCCACCTAAAAGTAATCCAGAGTCACTTGCTTCTTTCATTGCGAGTTCAGCTGAGCTGGCCATCGTTGGTGTGAGTGACTCAATTGGGCCTGTAAATCCAAGAATTACTCCGATTTTTATTTCGTCAGTAGATGCTTGATCTGACTGTCTGTCACAACCATAGAACAGTCCTAAGACCAACACCCCTGCTATTAAACTGAATATCGTTTTTTTCATTAATAATCTCCCATTTTAATTGGCCTTTATGCTAGCAAATCAGCTAATTAGGATCAACTTTGATTTTATTTATTAAGTAATTATAGTTGATAAAAATGAATATTTTGCAGAGTATATCTACGATTACACTTCTTGTACTTTTAATCATCATAATTATTCTCACAGTTATTTATGCATTTAGCAGCTTTGAAAAAGGGGACTTAAAATCTTATCAAGAGAAATCAGACTATAATTTTGTCAATCTTTCTAAAGGGCAAACAGCCTATAAGGATTATGGAAATAAAAATGATCCTGCAATAATTATTATTCATGGGGCAACCTTACCTTCAGAAGGATATATTGGTTTCTGTGAGGGATTAAGTCTAAAAGGCTATAGAGTAATCTGTTATGATCAATATGGAAGAGGTTACTCTGACAGACCGGTTTCTGATTACAACATGGAATTTTATTTGGATCAACTTTACGAGCTGTTGAGTTATTTAGAAATAAAGAAATCTATTTTACATGGTTCATCCATGGGAGCCCCAATTGCAATCAGTTACGCTAACAAATTTCCAAATCAAGTATCTGCTATCGGTTTACAAGTTCCTCTAGTAAACAGTAATAGTAAAATACTTAGTATTCTTAAAACTCCAATCTTGGGAAATTTTGTTTTAAGAGTTTTGGGAATTCCATTTTTAAAAAATAGAGCTGGTCAATGGGTAACCGATAATCCTGAACAGAGAGATTTGGTTGACAGATATATTGCTCAACTTACACTACCTGGAACAGAGCAATCACTACTTTCTTCATTACGTAATATTGTAAATACTAACTTTATTCCTGATTATAAAAAATTCTCACAGTTTGATATTCCTATTCATGTAGCCTATGCAAGTGATGATGATGAAATTGATCCAAAAACTGTTGAACAGGTTTTAAACTTAATTCCAAGGGCTGAAAGTTTTGTTTTTACAGGTGGTCACGGTGGCGGTGGATTTATTGTTGATGAACTCAATAATATATTTACTGACTTTCTAAATAAAAATTTAAACTAAGAGCAATCTATCAATCTGCGTTGTATAGTTTCTTGTGCAGTTTTCTCTTTTTTGTTTCCAATTGCCAACTTTACATTCTGATGCCATCTGAAGTGTATCCCGACCATAACGATAGTTAATGGCATCAATTGCTGACATAAGATCAGAATTTTGATTATAATTTTTTTCAAATAGTGTCTCTTGAATTTCTGACTTGTCACATAAACCACTAAGAAGTACACCTGCTTTTTTATACTGATAGTTGTTTTTAAAAATTCTCTTTGTAAGCAATAAAGCTGTTTCAATAATTGTTATGCTGTCGTGAGTTGGATGAGAAAGTGTTCTTGATGCTCCGTTTGAATAATAAGTACTTTTTTTGTCAAAAGGATTAGTTCTTACAAAGACCGAAACACAAGACGCCGCAAGGCTTTCAGAGCGTATACGTTCAGCGGCTCTTCGCGCAAAAGTTGTGACAGCCTGCTCTATGTCTTCTAAATTTGTTAGAAGTTTTCCAAATGATCTCGTGGTGCAGCAGCTTTTTCTTGTCATTGAGTATTCTTCAAGGGGAATACAAGAAATCCCTCTTAACTCTGTAATTGTTTTCAAGCCATTAACGCTCATCATTTTTCTTATCCATGAATCACTGCAATTCTTTAGTAGTTCTGCATTATGTATTCCATGGTTAATTAATTTTTTTGATAAACGTCTTCCTACTCCCCATACATCACCCACTTCAGTTAGTTCAAGTATTTGGTCAATATTATTATAATTCACAAGTGAACATACACCGTTCAAAGAATCATCTTTTTTAGCCTTATGGTTTGCAACTTTTGCAAGGGTTTTTGTTGAGGCAATACCTATGCTGACTGGAATTCCTGTATGCTGTAAAATAGTTTGTCTCAGTTGATGGGCATAAGACTCATAATCAATCGGTAAACTGCTCAACTCTACAAATGCTTCATCAATTGAATATATTTCTGTATACGGAGAAGAACTAGAAATAATATTCATTACTCGGCGCGACATGTCTGCATACAATGTGTAGTTTGAAGAAAATACAACTACCTTTTCTTTTTCTACAATATCTTTCACCTTAAAAAGTGGAACACCCATTTTTATTCCAAGAGCCTTTGCTTCTTTGGAACGTGATATTATGCAGCCATCATTATTTGACAGAGCTACGACTGGTCTATTGTTAAGTTTCGGGTTAAAAACACGTTCACATGAAACATAAAATGCATTGCAATCGATTAGTGCAAAAACTTTGTCTCTCATTAATTATCTATTCTTTGGACTTAAACTATGAACAACGTTTGTGCATACTCCCCATATGGTAAAATCCATTTCTTCAGAGACCAAAACATCAATATAGTTCTTGTTAGATGATGATAAACAAACTTGTTTATTTTCCATTTTTAAAATTTTAACACTCAGTTCCCCATCTAAAACTGCTATGATTATAGAGTTATTTTGAGGCTTAATGCTCCGATCAACAATGAGAAGATCTCCTGGATAAATACCTGAACCAATCATAGAGTCGCCGCGTGCTCGGACTATGAAAGTCGCATTTGGATGTGGAATAAGTTCCTCATTTAGATCAATCGTCCCCTCCGTAAAATCTCTCGCTGGAGAAGGAAAACCGCATTCCACCGCTTCTTTATAAAATGTTAAAAACATTGGATAAATTCTATTTTGTTCTTGTTTTGTTCTAATTATTGCACTAGTGGAGGTAAGAGTCAATACTGCTCAGTGAATTTTTATGAAAAAAATTGTTTTTGAAAAAATGAGACAGTGTCCTTATGACATTGCTTACGAGCTGCCCAGTTACCCCCTGCATGAGCTCCAAGAATATTTGGCGTTTCTTTTAACAGACGCATTCTTTCTTCAAGTGAGTCTAAATGAAAAGTATTATTGTTTTCATCAGTAAAAATTTGTCGTCCATCCATTTTTAAATCAATGAACATATCCTTCAGCCTAATAGCATAAGGAATAAATTCAACAGGATCGATAGAGTCAAAGGAATGATGAGCATTTGGATAAGTTGTAAGCTCTACACTACGAACTGGCTTCATATACTCAATCATTTTCTTACAAAGACTTAAAGGAGTATAGTCGTCATCTTCTCCAAAAAGAACATGCATAGGAGCATCTGACCAACGATTATCCTCAGGCTTAAGTAACGTTCCAGGGTAAATAGGTAAATGCGCAGCAAACTTTTCACCATTCTGTGTAAGAGTATCAATAATAGGTTGCCAGGCCGCATAAAAAGCTGTGCTACCACCAAGACTCCATCCCATGATACCTATTTTGTCGCTATCAACATCAGGATGTTTTGAAACTAATGTTAAAGCACGAAAGGCATCTGTAATCATGGACGCAAGGGTTACCTCTGTTTGATTTTCAACAATTGAAATAACTCCTCTGGATTCAAAATGATGTATTCTAAAAATAGCAAATCCAGCGTCTAATAAATTGACCATGTGAGTGTGGTGACCTTCTCTTAACCCTGCGCTACCATGAATGGGTATAATAAGGGGACATGGTTTCTTTGCATTTTCAGGAAAAATTAGTGTACCCCAAACATCTTGTTTATCATCCATGTTCTTACCATTTAGAAGATCATAAAACTCATATGGATTAGATGACTTAAAAAAGAAGACACCTTTTTTTTTCTTTTCAAATGGATTTATTGTGTCGGACATAACGGGGAGAGATTAAAGGAAATAGAATACGAATACAAATGTAAAAAAGGGTCCACTTGAATAATCATTGGGGAAAAAGTGGACCCTTTTTATTAGTTTAAAAGAATGAACTTAGTCTCTAATTGAGTAGGCAATAACACCTGTCTCAGCTACGTCAGTTCCTTCTTTTTCAGCTTCTTCGCTAATCCTTATACCGATTGTGGCTTTCATAATTGACCATATGATTATGGACACTACGAATACGAACACACAAATTGATGCTGTGCCAAGGAATTGGGTTCCAAAGCTAGTATCCGGATTAGTAATTGGTACGGCAAGAGTACCCCATACACCTGCAATTAGGTGAACTGGAATCGCTCCTACAACATCGTCAATTTTTAATGATGTAAGTAATTCAGTACCAGCAAATACTAGTGCACCACCAATACCTCCAATAATGATTGCCATTAAAGGTGTTGGCATTAATGGTTCTGCAGTTATTGCGACTAGACCACCAAGAGCACCATTTAACATCATTACTACATCAGTTTTACCTCTAACCAATCTTGTGATAGCCGCACATACTAGTACACCAGCACAAGCTGCAAGGTTTGTGTTAATGTAAATTGTAGCAACAGCTGTAGCATCATCAAAAGATCCTAATGCTAACTGTGAACCACCATTAAATCCAAACCAACCTAGCCATAGAATAAATACACCTAGAGTTGCAAGGGGTATAGATGAGTTCGCAAACGGTACTAATTTACCGTTATCAAATCTTCCAAGCCTTGGACCAAGAACAATTGCTCCAGCTAATGCTGCAGCACCACCTGCTGCATGCACAAGAGTTGAACCAGCAAAGTCTGAGAAGCCAGCAGCAGATAACCATCCACCACCCCATTGCCAACCCATCTCGATTGGATAAATTACGCCAGTTAAAATTGCTACGAATAAAAAGAATGGCCAAATTTTTATTCTTTCAGCTAATGTTCCTGAAACAATTGATGCTGTTGTTGCACAGAAAACCATCTGAAAGAACCAGTCAGATCCATCAGAATAACCTGTAGCAATAGCAGAGCCATCACTCCAAGCTGTAAATGATCCAATGTACCCACCTTCAGGTATTCCATAGGCCAAATTATATCCTACTAGCCAGAACATAATTCCAGCAATTGAATAAAGGCCAATGTTTTTTGCGGCTATCGTAGATACACTTTTCGATGTAACTAAACCAGACTCTAACATACAGAACCCAGCAGCCATCCACATCACTAGGAAACCACTAATTAAAAACAAAAGTGTATTTAAAGCATATGCCGTTTCGTCATCGACAGCTGCAAAAGCATTAGCGGATAATAGTGATGAAAATAATACTGTATAAAGTATAACTTTTTTAAACATGTATTTTCTCCCTATTTTTTTTTGATACCGGCATCATTTATTAAATAGCGGGATTCACAATTATGGTTGAATGCCAATATGACAACGTGTGGAAAAAAATTAAAATTTAATAAAATCAATAATTTAGCAATAACTTTCTAATGCTAAATATTCACTTATCTCGATTCCTCCAAGCATCGGCAGCAAGAAAAACTACACCAATCATCATCGATAAGTAAACAAAGTATAAAATAGTGAGTCCATACGCAGTCAAATATGCCCAGCTAAACAAGGAACCTACGACAACAGATATTATGCTTGGAATTAAAAATTTCATGAATCCAGAAAATTGATTAAGAGAGAAAATCTACATAAATTGGTGACGACCATGCGCGATGTTCATCAATTTCAGAACAAGTTTCAATATCTCTAGGATGTCTCCAGTCTTGCGTACACAACTTAAATTTTACACAATTACCTTCATCATCGAACGTGCATACACCGCCCTTCACATTTATCTGAGGTGATGGCAATTCAATAGCGCGGACATAATAACTTGCATCTTTTTGATCTTTTAGAAAATCCTCATCCTTAAATCTGAAAGTACACCCAACATCATCTGGATTACAATAATGCACTTTCCAAGTATCAATTATACGGTCATCAATTGGTTGATCAGAATATTCTTGAGGTAAAACTTTTATGACTTCAATGCGTTGTATAAAATTTCTTTTATCACTTGGATTATAACATTCGTTGTAACATAATTCATCTACCCTGTCTTCTCCAAGAGCATTATACGCATCTTCTGGACATCCTGGCTTTTGTTCAAATGATCCCATAGCTTTGACTTCAAATTCTGGTACAGCATACATTTCAATAGATGAGCCCATAGGAATTTTTTTATCACCACTAATCATATTGAACCATAGAAGAATTCTAGTTCCACTTGTTGCATAGGTTTCTTTTCTTTTAAGAGCATCCCATATTTCTTCTTTTGAACGTCCATCTGAATGTACTGCAGCTAATCCACCTGTGGTGAAGAAACCTCTTTGTTTTTCCCATTCAATTGTATTAAATCCAACAATCAACTCTGGGATTTCATATTGTTGAGGTTGAGAGTCAGATATGTATGAGTCTTTAATTGGGTTTGAATTCTTACCAGTGGGGCTTAGACTTTTTGGAAAATACCAAGGATCCATGTGAAGCAGTCTATCAAAAAATTTAGTAGATGGACCGCTTCCATCAATGTTATTTCCAAATAATTCTTTATATCCACTTCCAGGCGCAGAAGAGTGATTGTCGCTTGAGCCTATAAAACCGTATCGAAACCTATGTTTAGTGCCGTCATCTTTGAATTTAGTGAGAGCTAGACCGTATTGAGCACTTGCGCCAGGCACGTGATTCATTGGGGGACTATAACAATCAGTACATTGACCAGAAATATTACGATCTAAGAAAGTATTTTTTGGAACAACTTGATAACCGGCTCGACCCCTATCTACCACTGACTGTTTTGTTTCTTCTCTTCTTGATGCACACTCGGATTCATCTGTGCCTTCTTCAATGCATCGCTCATATATTATTTTACCAGCCTGCCAACATTGAGGAATATAATTGTCAGATGGATTAGGACATGTTTGAGTTCCAATATCGATTACTTCTTCAGAACCATCAGGGTTTTCAATGGTAAAAGTTCCTTGCTTTAAATCAATATCGCCCATTGTAAAAGTGAAAGGCCTTGATTCTTGTTGGCCATTTCTGACTACATCAACGCCACGCCAAGAGCGATATTCTTCAGCATTACCATGTCCAGAGTAGGTTTCGAGAAGCTCAAACATTTTGGGAAATTTTTTTGAGTGCTCTAAACTTTTATCAAGAGTATAACCGGCGGGTGTATAAAGTCCCCATGATTGGCCATGAGGTATAACCATGTAGTCACTGTCATACATTTCTAGTCTAGTAACTAAATCAAGTGGCGTGACCGCTTGTTCGTAACAATCAAGCGGTAAATCTTTTGAAGGCGTTCTTAAATTACAATCAGGTACTTTAACTGTTTCCACCTGATAACGTTGAAAGTCATTGTAACGTTTGAAATTTTCAAGATCGACAAAAGGATATAATGTTCCTGGCAGCAGTGGTCTTGCAGTCATTGCTTGTCTTGCTACAGATAAAGAAGCGATTGCTCGAGGTGGTACCAATTGATCATCTTCTTCTTTTAAAATTACATTGTGATGCCCCCAATGATTGCCTCTGACAACACCGACTTGTGTCCACTCCCAACCTAAGAATGCCACACAATCAGGATTTGCTGGATCAATGTTCAAGGCATTACATTTTCTAATTGTTTCTTTTGTTTCCATCCATCTCTTTGGAGTGGTTGCTTCTGCATGATCATTAATTGACCAAAAATCTAATGCTGAACAGTGTCTTGCAAAATCACAGGCATCTGCAACAGGGTGTACGCCATTCCCTCCAGTAATAGGCAAGCTCATTGCATGTGCGTCCGCAGAAAAAGTAGAATGAACATGTAAATCGCCAAATAATATTTGCTTTGTTGGGATTTCATTTAATGACTCCATTGCCTGAAGTTGTCGTTTTTTCTTATCTTCAACAAATTCAACTGTATTTATTTTTCCAGTGATTTCACCAGGTCCAAGGTCTTCACTGAATAAACCAAATTGTAAAACAACAAGACAACTAATGATGAAGAGAATAGATAGAATAAAAAAATATCTTATAACTTTTAAAATATTCATATAAAAAAGTATAGTTCTGGCACTGCTTATGTCAAAAGTATTTTCGTTATAATGATAAAAAAACCTGTGGTAATCTCTCTAAAATGATTAAAATTTTTAATAAATTAAATTTATTATTTTTTACTGCAATCCTAGCGGGACTGTTTCTGATTTTTTACGATACAATTAGTTTTAATGACAACTTATCTCTCAGTAACAAAAAAGCTGTCGCTATAGTGAATGACACGGTCATCACTGAAGATCAATTCCTAAGATATGCAACAAATCTCGGAGCTGATTTAGACCTTAGTAACGATTTTGAAATACTTGATCTTCTTCTTGAACGTATGATTGAGGAGGAACTTTTGGTGCAAAGAGGTATAGAACTTAATCTGCACAAAAAAGATATTGGCGTAAGAAAGGAAATGATTACCCAGGTGATCGATTTTATTATTCAAGTTGAAGATAATCAGATAACTGAAGCTGATGTGAAAGACTATTTTGAAAAAAATATAAATAAGTATGCACCGACGGAGAAAATTAAATTTGATTTTATTTTTTTAAAATCAAAAAATCCAAATTCTGTTTTGCAAGGAACCGAGTCTGACCTTAAAACACTTGAAACAAAAATAAGTAATATTAATCTTGAGTTAGATACTAAAACCTTTTCTGAGGTAAAGCAGAAGTATAACGAAAACAACTTATTTGATGTACCTCAAAAATTAATCAATATCAAAGATTGTGAACAATTATTAGGCAAAGGCATCTGTAATCAAATAACCATGATGGAGACAAATTCTATTTCTGAACCAATATTTGGAACCAATGGGTTTTATATTTTTAAATTATACGATATTCAAAAATTAGAAGTGAATGACGATTACTTCGAGGAAATAAAAGAGAGAATTGTATTTGATTATAACAATCAACTAGACGATCAAAAATTAAAAGACTACCTTTTATATTTAAAAGAAAATTCATCCATCACAAGATATGATTTTCAATAAATAATGAATTACATAATTGCAAACACAGTTATAATCTTCTTTTTTCTTTTATCACCGTTGAACGCCCACTACTTTAGTGAGTCATTCTCTAAATGGAATGTTGTAGATAATAAAATTGAAGCAAATTTTTCTCTTTTAACACTTGAGTCTACTCGTATTTTTCAAGTTGAAAACTATCAGAAGATTATGTTTGAAGAGAATTTGAGTGAGACCGATGTATTTAAAATCTACCTCAGCCAGCATCTCAAAGTCACCTCAGAAGGCAAAAATTGTTCTCTTGTTGATGAAATTAAAGAATTAAATTCTCAAGAAGGAAGTTTAAATCTCTTACTAAATTTTGAATGTCCATCAAACAAAGAAATAAAAATCATAAACAATGCGCTGTTTAATCTTGTTCAAAGTCATATTCATATAACACGTATCTACATTGATAATAATTTATATACTGAAAAAGCCTTATTTTTTAATGATCAGTCAATTGATTTAAATGAAGAAAAGGAAAATAATAGCTTCTCGAATAGTTTTTATAAATTTTTCTCATTGGGTCTTGATCATATTCTAAGTGGCTATGATCACTTGCTATTTATTCTTGGACTGTTGCTTTTAGTAACAAATTTAAAACGATTGCTTCTGGTAATCACGGGATTCACTATTGGACACAGTTTAACTCTATCACTTTCAGTAATAAACATTATCCAAGTAAAATCCTCTTTAGTTGAAGCATTAATTGGTTATACAATAATGTTCGTCGGCTTGGAATATTTGTATAAAGAAAATAATGATCATAGAGTAAGTATGATCTTTATAACGACGCTAAGTTTATTACTTTTAATATTTGGCAATTTAATCAATCCAAATTTTCCGTATTTCTTAATATTAGGAATACTTCTATTTTCTCTAGGTTATTTTTACTTACTTAAAAATTTAAATTCAGAAAATAATTTGCTATCTATTATAACAATTATTTTTGGACTTATTCATGGATTTGGTTTTGGAGGATTTTTACTTGGCTCAAAAATAAGTAGTGAAAATATTTTCTCTGGATTATTAGGTTTCAATTTAGGTGTAGAAGTAGGTCAGATAATTTTTGTCTTATTAATTTTATTAATATACAAATTATTAATGACATTAAAAATTACAAAAATAATAGAAGTCATGAAAAATCTTTCATTCTTTGCGGTTGTTTTCTTTGGTTTCTTCTTTTTTATTCAAAGACTCATAGCTTAAAAAACAAATAAAAACATCAGGCTCGTAATAACTATCACTATTGATGAAAGAGATATTCTCATTGTTATAAACCATAATTGTGAGATTTTTTGCTGTTGATACAAATAATAATCATGAACGGCAGATATTAGAAAGCTTACAAGAATTAAACCTAATGAGAGACTTAAATTCTCAATACTCAAAAGTGCAGCCCAAGCAATCAATGGGGGCATAACAGAAATAAAAAGTGGAATAAAGACGTAGTAAATTTTGTCAGCAAAAGCTGTGATTAGGCCCCACTGAATACCACCCAGAAATGATGAGATGATTGCTGCATATGCAACATAAATAAATAAAAGTAATCCATACAATTCTTCAGTTGGAGGTGATATTGCGCATGCAATTAAAATTAAGATAAATGGAATTAATCCAAGTCCACCCAAAATAAATGATTGTTTTTGGCCCATAACTAGTCGGTAAATAATCCCAAGAATTTTAGAAATTCAAGTTTTCCACCTTCTACTTCGATCGTGTTATTTGCTAGGAGAAGAGAGATAGCAGCTACATTTTTTAGACCTGCAAACACTTCCTTAAGAGTTTGTTGATCAGTGATGACTTTAACTTCAGCACTAGAATCTGGTATTTTACTTAATTGGGCTACTCCTTTTCTTATATGTATAGTGTATACTTCTTCGCTATCGATAAATCTAAATTCATATTTTTTTGTTATTTCAACAGATTTATCCGCGTTAAGATTTACGGGAAGTGACTTCATTATTGCTTTCATTGGTGTGGCCTGTAATTGTTCAGACGTAACACTATTCGGAGTTGATGGATTTACATCAATTTCATCCCTTAATTCACCTGCAACTGTTTTATAAAAATAGTAATCGTTAGATGCAAGTTGAAACTTGGCTAATTGATCAGCTGCAGCAGCTTTTATATTTTTGGCTTGTGTATTGTTTGCATCAAGTGCGATTAACATATCTGATAATTCCAAGGCCCACTGATATTCTCCATTATCGAGAGCATTTTGTGCCTCATCAGATATTTTAGTTTGCCTTTGAGCCATAGCTTCTAATTTTTGAGCTCTCTCTTTAACAGTCAGAGGATGAAGGTCAGATATGTTTCCACTAAACCAGCCAATATACCCACTAAATGTTGATCTAACATAAGATGATATAGATCCATAAAAAGGTTGTAAGTATGGAGACTCAGCTAGGTGCTTTGGTAATTTTACTTTTTGCACAATCTCATCAGGCGTTAATCCTTTATTTGCATATCTTATAGTTTGGTCATGAACAAACTGAATGCCATCTCTATAATCAGTGAGAGCTTTTTCTACATTTTCTTTTCCACTTATAGGACGCGAGTGACTTGGAACCAGATGCTCTGCATTAAGTAATCTGATTTTATCGAGACTATCGACCCATTCCATAGGATTTCTAAATTTTGTTCCTCTTATTGCGTATAAATTTGCAAATGATCTATAAAAATTATCACCAACCATCACAGCTTTTTTCTTAGGTATCCACACATATAGATGATCATCTGTCTCACCAGGCACATGTGCTAAGACAAATGTAAGATTATCAATTTCAATAGTTAACTCATCATCAAAAAGTATAGTCGGTCTGACAAGGCCAAGCGTTTCTTGATCATTAATTTCTAAAAACCCTCCAATGCCTTGATGAACTATTTCTTCCTCGGGTAGAGGTATTCCAAACTGCCTTGCCGATCTTTGAAAGATTATCGGTCTTATAGTTGTTGCTATATTATCTAAATTATAAATTATATTTTCTTGCGCATATATTTCTGTTTCGTTTTCGTTATAGAAAACAGTTGCACCACCAAGATGATCTAGATGATTATGAGTGTATACAATAGCTGTAATTGGTTTTTCTGAAATTTCTCTAAAATCTTGATATAATTCTTCCGCTCTTTCAACAGAACCCAATGTATCGACAATGACTAAACTGTTTTCTGTTTCAATCATAATTGAATTAGCAAGGCCGTAACCAACACCTACATAAATATCTTCAGTTACTTCAATTAAATCCTTTTTAAATTCTTTTTTATGCTCCTGAGACAATCCTTGATCTGAGCTAAATGTCTCATTAGACTGGTTTTGATCACCACATGAAACCAAAAAAGTAAAAAAGAAAAAGCTTATTAATATTTTCATGAATTGATTATTGAGTAATAAGTAGTGAAATATTTTCTACGAAAAAATGAAAAAATACAACAATGAAATTTTTGGTGCAATTTGTCTTCTAGCAGCTGGATTTTTTTTAAGTTTTGGTGGTTTGCTTATCAGGCTTGTAGATGATGCAACTACAATGCAAGTAACTTCCTACAGATCGATTACATTTTGCTTAGTAGCTTTAATTTATATATTAATAAAATTTAAATCTGAAACACCCAAGGCCTTTATTAATATTGGTAAAGACGGATTATTACTTGCTGTAATTTTAGCACTAAGTAATATTTTTTTTGTTTTTGGGATGAGTAATACTTCAGTTGCAAATGCAGTTTTTTTAATGAGCACTGGACCTCTTTGGGCTGCCTTAGCAAGTTATTTCTTTTTAAAAAAAATTGTTGGTACGAAAACTATTGTTGCAATAGCAGGGTCGATGATTGGAATCTCAATTATGTTTTCCCAAGGATTTGAAACAGCTAACAGTCTTGGAAATTTAATTATACTTGGTGTTCCAATTTGTTTTGCATTACAGCTCACATTAATTAATAGACGGTCAAGTATAGACTTTATGCCATCAACTTTTCTATCTGGTATATTGGTTATTATTGTTGGCTTATTGATTATTCAAGATCATTCAATAAGTACGAGAGACCTGTTGCTTGTCTTATTTATGGGTGCATTTCAAGTAGGTCTTGGTTTTATGTTTATTACAATAGGATCTCGCTATATTCCACCGCACCGAGCAGCTTTATACATTCTATTAGAACCTATCTTAGCTCCAATTTGGGCATGGGCGGGTGTTGGCGAAAAACCTCCGATGATAGAATTACTTGGTGGTTTGATAGTTTTTGCTTTTGTAACATGGAGGCTTGTAGATGAATTTATTGAGAAAGAGAAAATTAATTAATTATCGGCCAAGTTTTTTTGTATAAAAAATGCTTGTGAGAAAATGAATATGAAAGTCAGACCCATAATTCCAAATAATTTAAAGTTTACCCAAACTGTGTCAGAAAAGTTTCGATAAACTATTTCATTGGCAGCTGCTAAAAATAGGAAAAAATAAGCCCATCTTTTGCTTAATTGGACCCAGCCATAATCGGTAAGTTTAATTGCAGTACCCATTAAAGACTTTAATAGTGGCCTATCAAAATATAGACCTCCAAAAAGTACAAAAGAGAAAATAAGATTAACTAATGTAACCTTAAATTTAATAAAAAAGGGATCATTGAAATAAATTGTTAAAGCTCCAAAAATAAATATTAAAATAGTGCTAAACAAAAGCATTGGAGAAACTTTTCGGTCTACAATATATGATCCAACAATTGCTACTCCTGCAGCAATCATAAGTGGCAGAATTGCATCTTCAATTTTACCAGTCTTAATAAAAAAATAAAAAAATACTACAAGAGGGCCGAGCTCAAATACTTGTTTTAGTGAACTTCTCATGAAATTAGATTTAGTTGTGTTTTGTCTTAGAAATATATTTTCCGTTTTTAATTCCAGTAAACATCTCTTCAACAAGTGGATGTGAAACAGGATCATCTGTTTCATCTGGTAATAAATTTTGTTGAGAGACATAAGCAACATAAGAAGGTTGGCTAGGTGCTTCGGCTAACAAATGATAAAAAGGTTGATCTTTTCTAGGTCTCACTTGCAATGGAATAGATTGATACCATTCTTCAGTATTATTAAATTCTGGATCGACATCAAAAATTACGCCTCTAAAGTCAAAGTACTTATGCTTTACAATAGAACCAATTTGGAATTTTGCTTTATTAATCATTAGTAAAGAGGTTACTGTATTCGTGATGAAATTCAAGTGTCGAAATTTTATTTATGAGATAACTATTTAACTAAGTTACTTAATACTTCGTATTTAATATACCCTGGATAAATCGAATCATTAATCACAGATGCAGGAGTTCCTCTCAACCCTAAGTTTTTTGCTAATTTAAAGTTTTCATTTATCACTAGATTCTCAGTTTGACCTAATGCCTGGTTAAAAATCTTTTCTCCATCAAGATTATTTTCATTCAATAAAGAGATTATTGACTCTTTTTTCATCCTTGGTCCAAGTTTCATTAATCCATTATGAATATCAAAATACATATCGGGATTATTATCCCAAATAATTAATGCAATTTTTGCCGCTGTATCAGAAATATCACCAAAAATTGGCCATTCAAGATAAACAATTTTAACATTTTCTGACTCATTTAATAATTTTTCAAAATCTTTCGCCTGTTTTGCACAATAGCCACATCTATAATCAAAAAATTCTACAACTGTTATTTCCGCATCAATGTTTCCAACTGTTGGAAGAGCACCGGCTTCATGATTTCGGAGTATAAAACTTGCAAGATTTTGGTCATCCTGTGCAAATGCTAAAGTTGAGATGGCAATTAGAAGTGTAGTAAATATGAATATATTTAATTTTTTTATCATGATTTATCAACATATTTCCTTAAAGCAGCTGTTGTACCAAGATGTAAAACATTTTTATTGAATTTGTAGCCTTTGATCAAATTTTTTGAGATTAAATCATCCCATACTTGATTAATTGAAAAAACACTATTTTTTAAGTCTTTGAATGCTTCTTTTCTAATAATCTGAGCGCCATTAAATACGTAGCCTTTACTAGTCGTGTCATTATATCTTTGTATATGGTCATCTTTAGTAAATGAAAAATCACCTTTACCATCATAGCCACTTATAAGATCTTTTGGTGTTAAAGCAAGTAACGACATTGTATCTTTTGGAAAACTCTCTATCATTTCTCTAAAGAAAACAGTGTCTTCATCTTTCCATAAATTGTCACAATTTAAAATAAAGACATGTTCTATTTTATTTTCATCCATTATTTTTTTTATTCCACCTCCAGTATCTAACAGACAATCTGTTTCATCAGATATCTTGATTTTTGGATTATTCAGATTTGTTAAATACGATATAATTTGATCAGATTTGTAGTGAACATTTATAAAAATTTCCTTAAAGCCTAACTCCTCCATAATATTTATTGAATATTCTATAAATGGTTTTCCATTCACCGCGATTAGTGGCTTAGGTAAATTTGAAGAATATTCTCTTACCCTTTTGCCTAACCCTGCAGCAAGAATAATTGAAGACTTCATGTTTGCAGCTCTTTTATCTGTAATTCTTCAATCCACTTCTTCATATCAAAAAATAGTGAAGATTTTAAATTTGATTTAATAAAATTAAAAGTTGCAGGAAGATACTCTAAGTATCTTGCTTTTCCATCTCTAATCGAAAGTCTATTAAATATTCCAAGAATTTTTAGGTTTCTTTGAAGAGAAAAAAAGTTGATTTCTCTAAGAACCGTCTCATAATTTTCATTCGTCATATTAATATAATATTTAAGCAATTCCTCTTTTTCATTTTCATTTAAAGGCATACGTACATCCTCCAATAGCGAAGCAAGATCATAAAATGATGAACCTAATAATGCATCTTGAAAATCTATTAAACCAACTTGTTTTAGTGGCTCCTTGTGATCCTTTAGAATTAAATTATCAACGTGGTAGTCTCTAAGAACAAGAGTATCGTTTTGAGATTTAATATTTAAAAAAGCTTGTTGTAAAATTTGATAAAATTCCTCTCTTTTTTTGTTACTGATCTGCATTCTAAGTTTTTGCTCAATAAACCATTCAATAAATAAAATTGACTCTCTATATAGCTCCTCAAAATTATATGTTGTTAATTTGCTTAAAGAAGATTTATTTTGATTGGATTTAATCTTTATATCAATAAGAACATCAATTGCTTTTTTGTATAAATTAATTTTATTTTCTTTATTCATGTATGTAGAAAAAATTTTATCTCCAAAGTCCTCGAGTAGAATGAAGCCTTCTTTATTATTTACGTCTATTATTTTTGGAGCACTTAGATTAAATGAATGAAGTATTGTTGCAATTTCTGAAAATTTTGAAACTGACTCACCCTTTTCAGGTGCTGCATCCATGACAAGGATATTATTTTCTAATCTGTAATATTTTCTAAAAGATGCATCACTTCTGATCTCAACTAAATTTTTGGTAGAGATTTTCTGTTTCTCTAAATATAATAATAGCTGATTGAAACGATTACCCATCAATTTTTAAATTTTTAAACCTACCAAATTTTTTTATACCAACATTTCGAGTATTATTTTTTAAAATTTCAAATAATATTTCTATTCGATTTGTTGGAAGAATTTCTTTGAATTTATCAGACCATTCTATTAAGCATGCATCGTCAAATGTTGATTCCATAAAATTTAATTCAACTAACTCTGCGGCTGAGTTAAGTCTATAAAAATCAAAATGATTAATTTTAATATTTTTATGTTCATATATCTGTAGCAGGGTGAATGTTGGACTTGGTATTTCTTTTATTTTTGCATCTTTTAAATACTCTTGAATAAAATACCTACTGAATGTGGTTTTTCCAGATCCTAAACTGCCATTAAGACAAATTACTATATTGTTCCCCCTAGAAAACTTTACTAATTTTCTTGCAAAGAGTTGTGTATCCCTCTCATTTTTTAGGAGCATGAATAAATTCTAACACTAAAATGAAATTTAGTATCGATAAGCTTCAGGTTTATAGGGTCCCTCTGGAGTTACACTAATATAGTCTGCTTGATCTTTTGATAATTGTGTAAGTTTAGCTCCTACCTTTTCCAAGTGTAGTCGTGCAACCTTTTCGTCCAGGTGCTTTGGAAGCACATAAACTTTTTTTTCATAATTTTCTGAGTTATTCCATAATTCGATTTGCGCTGTTACCTGATTAGTAAAAGAAGCGCTCATTACGAAACTTGGATGACCAGTAGCGCAACCTAAATTAACTAGTCTTCCCTCAGCTAATAAAATAATTCTTTTTTCATCAGGGAATGTGATTTCGTGTACTTGTGGCTTAATCTCGTCCCATTTGTAATTTCTAAGTGCATCAACTTGAATTTCATTATCAAAGTGACCAATGTTGCATAAAATTGCTCTATCTTTCATATCTCTCATATGATCGGCTGTTACAATATCTTTATTGCCTGTTGCTGTAACAACAATATCTGCTTCCTTAATCATTTCATCCATCAAAACAACTTCATAACCTTCCATTGCTGCTTGTAATGCGCAAATTGGATCTGTTTCAGTGACCATTACTCTTGCACCACTTTGACGTAATGATGCTGCGCTTCCTTTTCCAACATCGCCAAAACCAGCTACAATAGCAACTTTACCTGACATCATAACATCAGTTGCTCTTTTAATTCCGTCAACTAAACTTTCTCTACATCCATACAGATTATCAAACTTAGATTTAGTAACTGAGTCATTCACATTAATAGCTGGCACCATTAAAGTTCCATCACTCTCCATTTTTTTTAATGCAAGTACACCCGTTGTTGTTTCCTCTGAAAGACCTTTAACTTCTTTTAATAATTCATTATATTCTTTATGCATTAAACTTGTAAGGTCGCCACCGTCATCAAGTATCATATTGGGCTTCCAACCCTCTTTACCTTCAATTGTTTGTCTTACGCACCACCAATATTCTTCTTCTGTTTCACCTTTCCATGCATAAACTGGAATACCTGCTTTTGCTATTGCAGCTGCGGCATGATCTTGTGTTGAAAATATATTACATGATGACCACCTTACATCCGCACCTAATTCTACTAATGTTTCAATTAACACAGCAGTTTGTATGGTCATATGAAGACAGCCGAGAATTCTAGCCCCTTCAAGTGGTTTTTTTCCTTTATATTCTCGTCTTAATGCCATTAATCCAGGCATTTCAGTTTCAGCGAGTGAAATCTCTTTTCTACCGAAATCTGCAAGATTTATATCTGCTACTTTGTAGTCCTCATTTGCCATAGATCATAAAATATAGGTTATATATAACATTAATCAATCTTAATATTTCATCTAATCTGCCAATGGTAAATTAACGATGAACTTAGCACCCATTATATTTCCACCTTCTATGACGTTGTCCGCAGATATATAGCCATCATGAGCATCTATAATTTGCTTAGCAATACTCAGACCTAAACCTGAATGACTTTGGTCATTTTTATTGTCTCTAAAAGAATAAAATCTATCAAAAATTCTTTTTATGTTTGGGTCCTTAATTCCTGGGCCTTCGTCAGAAATAGAAACACTTAGATAGTTTTCTGTTGACGATAATACAATCTCAATAATACCGCCTGATGGAGAGAATGAGGCGGCATTCATTATGATATTGTCAAAGGCTTGATAAAGAAAAGATTTTTGGCCATTGACCAGAAGATTTTGATTTTCATTGGTAAAAAATTTTATATTTAATTTATTGGGAACATTCTCTTTATAATTACGAATTAACTCATCTAAAAGTTCCCTAATATTAAAAACATTAGACTGACTTTTGTATAGATTTACTTCATCTTTAATCATTGATGAATAATCAGTGATAATATTCTCAATTCTTGAAATATCATTTAAGATTAAATCAAGAAATTTTTTCTGCTCATCATCTAATTTATCATTGATTACATCAGTGGCCATTCTTATGGATGCAAGTGGATTTCTTATCTCATGCATTAGATCAGCTGAATTATTTTCAGCATTATCTATTTTTTGATATAGGTTTTTAAGCATGGTATTAATAATTTTTGAAAGTTGACCAATTTCATCTTCTCTCCTATCAAGAACAGTTATTAATGGTTTCGATTTAACATCTGCATCTACATTTTCAGCAGCTTTTGCTAATTTTTTGATTGGCTTAAGAATTATGAAGTTTAAGAAAAAAGAAAAAAGAATGAGGCTAAATGCAATAGCTAGACCAGCCAAAAGTACATTAAACCTTATTTGATTATTAATCCTTTGAATTTCAGTATTATCTTCGTAAGCAACTATATGAAAGACATCGTCATTTAGATTCACAGGTAAAATTGAAAATAGTTCTAACTTTTTATTTTCTTGTTGAACGGAAAAACTACTCTTTATTCCTTTTTTAGAATTATTGTATTTTTCAATAAAGATTTTGTTTTTAAGAAATTCCCTAAAGCTAGCGCTTTTTTCGCTCAAATTCAAAATTTCATTATCATTAGAATTTTTACCAAGCTCCTCAATCTCAATAAGTGGGCTTGGAGTAATGCTGCCTGAAGCAACATCATACCCTTTTGTATCAATCACCACATTTCCTTTATTATCTAAAATTAATATAGATAAATTTTTAATCTCTAGCTTAGATAAAATAACTTCGTATATACTTTCAGACTCATTATTTCTAAAAAAATTTGATGAATTTAAAAAATTATAAATTATTAAATTTTGATTATCGATCTCCTTGAGTCTTTTATTCAATTGAAAGTTATTCAAAACAACTATTAATACTGTAGTTGCTAAAGCTAGCAGTACTAGTCCTAGCAAATTGTAAAATAAATATTTTTTTAATAAACTGTTCAACTTTTTTATTTTAAACAGAAATATATTTTATTTCCATTGATATCCTGAACCATACAATGTGTGAATAGCATTGAACTTAGGATCTATTTTACGAAATTTTTTTCTAATTCTTTTTATATGACTATCGATCGTCCTGTCGTCTACATCAAGCTCATCATTATATGCTATCTCCATTAGGCGCTCTCTAGATTTTACAATTCCTGGTCTCTCAACTAACTCTCTAATTATTTTGAATTCTGTTGTAGTTAAATCTTCATCAAGTTGAATTTCTTTCCATTCACAAGAATGTCTTAAGCAGTCCAGTCTTAAATCACCATGTAGAATTATTTCATTTACATTCTTACTATCAGAGTCAATTTTAACTCTATTTAGTGTATTTTTAATTGTTTCAATTAAAATTTCTTTAGAAAAATTACCTCCTTTTGTAACATAGCCATCAACACCCTGCATTAAACCTTTCAACTTATCTGCTTCTTGATCTTTTGATGTAAGAAATATTACTGGTATTTTAAGTTTTTCTCTTATCTTTCTAAAAAGCTCGTAACCATCCATACGAGGCATCTTTATGTCAATTACAGCTAAGGCGGGGGGATATCTAAACATTCCATTTAAAGCAGATTGACCATCAGCATAAGTATGAATTTCAAATTCTTCTTTTTTCAGCAGCTCTTCCAAGGAAATCAAAATATTTCGGTCATCATCAACGAGCGCAATTAAAGTCTTCATACTTCTATTTATTAATAATGAGTTATGGCATTAAAATGGCAGAAAATCATAAAAATATAACTAACAGGTATATTAACTTTGTAAATATTTGCCCTTAACATAAATGTAATTATATGTTTTTATCACACACTCATATCATGAATAATCATCTAAATAATCAAATTATAGAAAATGCTTCTAAAGTAAGCCGTAACTTAAGTTCTGAGGAGCTATATGAAATATCTCATAAGAATGGTGAAGGACAGTTGTCTAAACACGGCGCGTTAGTTGTCGAAACAGGAAAACACACAGGACGTTCGGCAAATGACAAGTTTTTTGTAAAGGAAGATGATAATAAAGGTAAAATCCACTGGGGTGATACCAATGTGCCCATCTCTGAGGAAAATTATCAAAAAATAGCTAGTTCATTTATAGAATTTGCTAATGGTAAATCGATATACACTCATGATTTAATGGGTGGAGCAGATAGAAGTCATTCTTTAAAAGTTACAATAATTACTGAATACGCATGGCATGGTCTGTTTGCAAGGCACCTTTTAGTCAGGCCAACGCCAGAGGAAGTTGATAATTTTATAGCTGACTTTACAATAATAAATTTTCCAAATTTAAAAATGGATCCTAAATTTCATGGAACCAATAGTGAAACAGCTATTATCGTAAATTTAAAAGAGAAAGTAATTCTAATTTCAGGAACTGAGTATGCTGGAGAGACAAAAAAATCAGTTTTTACTCTCCTTAATTTTTTATTGCCAGAAAAAAAAGTTATGCCAATGCATTGTTCAGTTAATACTGGGAGTGATGGCGACTCAGCAATCTTTTTTGGTCTATCTGGAACTGGTAAAACAACGTTAAGTGCTGATCCAAAGAGATCTCTATTAGGTGATGATGAACATGGCTGGTCTGACGATGGTCTTTTTAATTTTGAGGGAGGATGCTATGCGAAACTTATTCGTTTGTCAGAAGAAGCTGAGCCTGAAATATATCAAACTACTCAAATGAAGGGAACTGTCATAGAAAATGTGGTAATGAAAGAAAATGGCCTTTTAGATCTTGACGATAATTCTCTTACAGAAAATACAAGAGGGGCATATCCATTAGACTATATTCCTGGCGTAATAAAATCAGGTAAAGCAAATCATCCAAAAAATATAATTATGTTAACAGCTGATGCTTTTGGTGTGTTGCCTCCAATCGCAAAACTGTCACCTGATCAAGCTATGTATCATTTTCTATCGGGTTATACAGCTAAGGTTGCTGGAACAGAAATTGGACTTTCAAATGAACCACAAGCAACATTTTCTACATGTTTTGGGGCTCCCTTTATGCCAAGAAATCCAATAGAATATGGCAACTTGCTCAAAGAAAAGATTTCTAAACATAATGTAGACTGTTGGCTAGTAAATACAGGTTGGTCCGGTGGTGTTTACGGTGTGGGTAAAAGAATATCTATAAAAAATACTCGAAGGTTATTAGATGCTGCATTATCTGGTGAGCTTTCTAACGTAGAAATGAGAAAGGATGACAATTTCGGGTTTTTCGTGCCATTAGAAGTTAATGGAATTAATGGAAGCGTCTTAGATCCAAGAAGCACATGGGCTGATTCATCTGAATATGATTTACAAGCAAAAAAGTTAGTAAACATGTTCATAGACAATTTTGTAAAGTTCGAGTCTGATGTTGAAGAGAAAATAATAAATTCAGGACCTTCTCAGATTTAAGTCTGCATAGCAAGTTCTGCGTCTTTTTTATAATTAAAACTAGCAATATAAAAACAAAGTATTGATACAGTTCCTGTTGCTCCTACAGCAACTAAAGACCAAGTATATGGTGAGGCTGTATTATTAAACACATAATCTGCAAGATACCCTGTGACGAAGCTTCCCAATCCCATACCAATGATATTTACACCTAAGATAAATACTGCCAACATGGTGGATCTTACTTTGTATGGAGTAAGTGTTTGCATAGCTGCAAATATTGGCCCTACCCAAAATGTAACATTCACAGATATAAAAAATAACGTGAAATAAAAAAATAAACCACTTGGCTCAATAAATCTGTAACTTATAGTTAGCGGAGTTAATATTAAATATGAAATCGTAAGAACAGTCATTGCACCGCCCTCAAATTTTGGGCCAAACTTATCTGTTATAACACCACCTACTACAGCACCAAACGTTCCACCTACAATAAAAAAGGTTCCAAATAGTAGGTTATAAGATGAACTTGTAAAACCTCTCTCATTGACAGCCCAAAGAAGTTCAAAATTGCCAGTACCAAGTGGTATATGCATAAAAATACCGCCAACAATTAGAAATATGATTGATTTTGAATTTGAAAATGTTTCAAGAGTTTTTGAGATTATTTCTTTAGTAGATAAACTGTTTTCATTTTCATTTTGTATGTTTTCTTGTTCTCCTCTTTTAGGCACAGCAAGAAAATAGGTTATGATTGCCAGAACTATACCTATTAAACCTAATGTTATGAAAACTGTTCTCCATCCAAATATAGGTCCAAAGACCGAGGCTATAATTAAACCAACTCCAACACCAAGTGGAATACCTAGGTAATAAATAGCTGATGCTGTCGCTCTTTTATTTTGTGGGAATAAATCAGAAAGCATTGAGACTGCATTTGGAGTTAGTGCTGACTCACCAATGCCAATTAAGGCCCTTGCAATTACCAAATGAACAAAGCTTTTTGCGATACCCGTGAATGCAGTCATTAAACTCCACAAAAAGACACCTAATGCAATAATTTTCATTCTATTAAATTTGTCCCCAAGAACTCCCATAAAAATTCCAAATATCGAGTAGAAAAAAAGAAAATAAACACCTGTTAAAAGACCCCATTCAACATTTGAAAGATTAAAATCACTTTTTATTTCATTGGCAAAAGCCATTAATAAATTTCTATCTACAAAATTAAAGATATTAAGAAGTAGAAAGAAAGCTAAATATTTATTTGCAGGAAGCTTACTCATTTGTTTAATTTTCTATCATAATCGTCTTCATATCTGACAATATCGTCCTCACCAAAATATGTGCCTGTCTGAACTTCAATTATATTTAGTGGTGAGTCAGTATTGTTTTCCAATCGATGTTTGCTACCTACCGGAATAAAAATTGAATTATTTACTTTTAAATGATGCTCTCTGTCTTCAATCAATACAGTTGCATCACCCTTAATTACTGTCCATACTTCAGATCTTTTGGCATGTGACTGATAACTAAGTCTTGAATTTGGATTTACTTGTATTTCCTTTATTTTATGATCATCACTATCATCAATTACTCTAAACCAGCCCCATGGTCTGTATTCAAGTGGTCCTTGCCAATTTTTTAATATCCAACTAGATGAATTCTTTTTAAAATCTCCTCCAACACCAAATTCAAATTCTACATTTTTATTATTTTTAAATTTTTCCATCTCAGGAATATTATCTGAGGTTCTATCCCCTCCATTTGCAAAAATTATTTTATTATCTGGATATTGATCTATTACTTTTTGAATTGCGCCTGAAGCTGAATTTAATTCATCATCAGTAAATTCAATAGCTTTATCCACTACAGATAAATTTGATACTATTTCAATTCTTTCCTCGATTGGAAGGAAAGGACTTCCTTTTTTTTGTACCAACCATTGATCAGAATTGACTCCTACAATAAGTTTATCCCCTAATTTTTTTGCATCCTTTAGATATGCTATGTGCCCACTGTGAATTGGATCAAAACCTCCAGTAACAAGAACAATTACATCTGACATTAATGAGCATCACTCCAATTTAGAGCATGGTTATGGTCAACTACTAAAGGTACAGAAAAATCAAATTTGGGCATTAATGCATTTTCCATTTCTTCTATAATAATTTTTTTAAAGTGGTCTAATTTACTTTTTTTTATTTCAAAAATTAATTCATCATGAACCTGTAAAAGCATTTTACAATCATTTGAATTTTTAATTTTACCATTTATTTTAATCATGGCTAATTTAATAATATCAGCTGCAGTACCCTGAATTGGTGCATTTATTGCTGCTCTTTCTTGAAAAGATCTAAGAGCAAAATTTTTGTCCTTAATTCTTGGAAAAAAGCATTTTCTGCCACAAATCGTCTCAACATAACCGTTATTTCTACAAAACTCCTTCGTATGATCCATAAATTCCTTGATTCCTGAAAATTTTTGAAAATATTTTTTTATAAAATCCCCTGCTTCATAATTTGATATTGAAAGCTGTTTTGCAAGTCCATAGGCTGAGATCCCATATATGATTCCAAAGTTAACTGCTTTGGCTTTTCTTCTTAATTCGTTATCTACTTCTTTTAGTTTTACATTGAAAATTTCTGAGGCAGTAATTTGATGTATATCTTCATTATTTATAAACGCTTCCTTTAGTTGTGCCACGTCAGCCATATGTGCGAGAACTCTTAGTTCAATTTGACTATAATCGGCAGCAAACATCACATAGCCTTGATCGGGTATAAAGGCCTTTCTAATTGATTTCCCTTCCTCAGTTCTTATCGGAATATTTTGTAGGTTTGGATCTGATGATGCCAGTCTTCCTGTATTAGTTGAAGCCATAGCAAATGATGTATGTATTCTGCCAGTTTTTTCTACAATATGGTTTTGAAGTGCATCTGTATATGTATTCTTTAATTTAGAGATTTGTCGCCACTGAATAATTGTATCAGCAACTTTATTTCCTTCATATGCAAGGTCTTCTAAAACTTCAATACCTGTAGATTTTTCACCAGTTTTGGTTTTTTTAGGTGGCTTAAGTTTTAATTTATCAAATAAGATTTCAGATAATTGTTTTGGAGAGCCAATATTAAAATTTGAACCTGTTTCCTTGTATATTTTTTTTTCAAGTTTCTCTATTCTTTGTGAGAATTGAAATGATAAATCATTTAGATATTTCTTATCAACTTTAATTCCATTTGTTTCCATTGATTGGATCGGATTAATTAGTTCTCTTTCAATGTTGGTATAAATATAATTACCTTTCTCTTGTTGAACTCTTTTTTTTAAAAACAAATATAATTTGTAAGTTATTTCTGCATCCTCAGCTGCATAATTTAGTGCATCATCAATTTTTACTTTGTCAAAAGTAATCTGTGATTTACCACTGCCAACTATATCTTTAAATTTAATTGTTTCTCTGTTTAAATGAATATTGGCTAATTCATCCATATTATGCCGATTGACGCCTGCATCGAGAACATAAGACATTAACATGGTATCGTGAAAACCCCTTACTTCAACTCCATATTTATTTAAAATTGAATTATCATATTTAATATTGTGGCCTATTTTAATTATGGACTCATCTTTCATTAAAGGGGCAATTATTGATAGAAAACTTTTGAGAGATATTTGGCTTTGAATTTTCTTTTCATCATGGTCAACATGTTGCACAGGAATGTAGTAGGCAATTTTCTGGTTAAAACAAAAAGAAACGCCAACTAGATTAGCCTCGATTATATTGAGCGAGTCTGTTTCAACATCATATACAAATTCACCCACATCATAGATTTCGCTAACCAGCTTTTTAAGTTTTTTTTCATCATTTATTAAATTGTAAGAAGATTTGAAATTAGAAATTTCGACCGATTTTGTAAAATTACCATCTGGTTTTTCAATTTGCTCATTTATATTTTTTAGTTTTTTGGTGCTTATTAGCTTTTTGGATGTAATTTTTATATTTGGATTTTTTTTTCTTATCCTTTCAGATAACTTCTTTAACTCCAGCTCATCTAAAAAAGGAACTAAAGTCTCAACAGAAATTTCTTTTTTAACTAAATTATCGAGAGCTGGAATATTGTTTACATCCTTTTTCAATGTAACTAATTCTTTGCTTATAAGGATATTTTTCCTACTATCCCTGATTGTTTCTCTGCGCTTTTGCTGTTTGATTTCCTCATAGTTTTCCAAAAGATTTTCAATACTCTGAAATTCATTTATAAGCTGCGCTGCAGTTTTAATTCCAATACCTGGTGCACCTGGTACATTGTCAGAACTATCACCAGCCAGTGCTTGAACATCAATAACATTTTTTGGACCAACACCAAACTTTTCTAGGACTTCATTCGGGCCAATTGTTTTATTTTTCATTGTATCGATTAATTTCACCTGATTTGAAACAATTTGCATAAGATCTTTATCGGAAGAAACTATAGATACACTCCACTTTTTATTTTCTGCGAGTGATGCATATGTTGCAATAATATCGTCTGCTTCATAACCACTTAATTCAATTGATGGTATGCCAAAAGCTTTCACAGCATCCTTTATTATTTTAAATTGTGGTATTAAGTCCTCTGGTGGATCACCTCTATTAGCTTTATATTCTTTGTAAATATCATTTCTAAAAGTTTTTCTGGCACTGTCAAAAATTACTGCTAGATGTGTTGGGCTAATTTTTTTGTCAGTATCTTCAATTAATTTATAAAGCATATTACAAAAACCATTCACTGCTCCGGTTGGCAGCCCATCACTTTTTCGATATAGTGGTGGCAATGCATAATATGCTCTAAAAATATATCCTGACCCATCAACCAAAAATAGGTGATTTCTATCAGCCATTTATTTAAGTATAAATAGTTTACTACAATACGGACAAACGATCTTATTATCATCTCCCATATCAAGGTATACTTTTGGGTGACCTAATGGACCTTCAACTCCAGCGCAGCTTAATTTTTTCGAATTAACATATTCAATATCTTTATTTTGTGCGCTTTTTATTTCTGGAGAATTCATAATCAGAATGATACAAGAAATTACTTTGAAAAACTATTAATTCTAATATTTATTATTTTTTTATGTCAAGCGATGTCGCAATATCAGTGAGAGATTTAAATAAAATTTACGGCGTAGGATCTAAAAATGAAAAAGTAGCTCTGAATAATATCTCCCTTCAAGTAAAGAAAGGCTCGATATTTGGATTGCTAGGACCTAATGGTGCGGGTAAATCAACATTTATTAATATTTTAGCTGATCTGGTAAGAAAGACATCTGGGCACATAGACATATTCGGCATGAGCCATGATGAAAAGTTAAAAGATGTGAAAAAATTAATGGGCATCGTTCCTCAAGAGTTAAATATCGATCCTTTCTTTACTCCATATGAGTTATTAGAAATTCAGGCTGGTTTATTTGGGGTTCCAAAAAATAAAAGAAGGACTGATGACATATTAAAACTTCTTGCACTAGAAGATAAATCACACGCATACGCTAGAACATTATCAGGAGGAATGAGAAGAAGATTACTGATAGCTAAAGCAATGGTTCATAATCCTGAAATATTAATTCTTGATGAACCAACAGCAGGTGTAGACGTTGAGCTTAGAGCAAATTTATGGGCTAATATAAATAAATTAAATGGTGAAGGTAAAACAATTATCATTACAACCCATTATTTACATGAAGCAGAAGAGTTATGTAATGAAATTGCAATAATAGATGGTGGTAATTTAATAACAAAGAATACGACATCAAATATAAAATCATTAATTGACAGAAAACAAATAATTATTTCATTAGATGATGAAAATCCGAATCTAGAGCCAATAATTGGATTAAATTTAGAATGTGAACTAAAAAATGGCACTCTAATAATTAATTACAAGCCTAGTGAAATTAGAATCAATAAAATTTTAGACGCATTGCGGTTATCTAATATTCAAATTAAAGATTTAAATATAAATGAGACTAAGCTTGAAGACGTATTTCTTAAATTAACTAAGAATTAATTTTTTTTCTTGGAAATAATTTATCAAGTACAACAGCTAGAGCAGGTAATGTCGTCATCGCACAAACCATATTTATTATAAACATAAAGGTAAGTAATGATCCCATATCTGCCTGAAATTTTAGTGCAGAGAATGACCATGTTGAAACACCGATTGCTAGAGTAATAGCAGTAAATACTACTGCAGCACCTGTATTTGCAAAAGTATGCTCAAATGCCTCTGTAATACCAAGACCTTCTTTCATTCTCATATTTAATCTATTGTATATATAAAAAGCATAGTCTACTCCAACGCCAACGGCCAAAACCATAACTGGTAAGGTTGAAACCTTAAGGCCAATTTGAGCTAAGTCCATAAACGCATACCCTAGCATTGTTGCAAAGGTTAGAGGAACGGTACAGCAAATAGTTGCTCTCCAGTCTAAGTAAGTAGCAAAGACAAGAATTATAATCACGATATACACAGCTATCATCATAGGTAATTCCCCTTCTTCAATAACTTGATTTGTTGCATGTTGAATTCCTACTGTTCCGCTTGCCAACCTGTATTTGATTTCATCTGTGTCAAAGAGAATATGAGAGTATTCTGGATTTTCTTGAAAAAATTCTTTAAAAACTATTTCAGATTGTTTTATATCACTAACCCTAAAATCAGTTTTTGCATCATATGAGTCAATGTCACGATAGTAAGCTACCAAATTTGTGGTCCATAAGTTTCTTGAATTAAAGCCCTTTTCGTAACTAAAATCAGTAAATTCATCATCAGTAAAAATTACAGGATTTGCAACACCTAAATCTTCAACGGGTAGTTCATTACTTCCAACAAAACTGGCATCAGGGATTATTTCAGTGCCTTCTGCTGGCTTTTCAATTAAAACTCTAAAAGTTAAAGTCTCATCTGAGTCTCTAAATTTTTTGTTATATTCTTCGAGAATTTCTACTAATCGACTAATTGTTGTGGCTTTATGGTCTTCTGTAAAAACATATATAGGCATTATCGAACAGGCTTCATTTATAAGCCCCGTTGATGGGTCAACCACACTTGTAGCAAATGCAAGTGCTCTTTCATTCCTTGGAAGATAAGTCCATTTTAAGTTACCTTCCGCGTATCCACTCAAAGCTCTTTTTGCTACACTTGATAAAGAAATTACTTTTGTAACGCCTGGAATGTTTTCTAAATACCAATGTAAGTTGTCCTGCGCTTCCATTATGTAATCTGATCTACAGGGGTTTATTCCTCCTGTTGCACCAGTTTCAGCAATAACGACTAGAACGTCAGTGGTCACAGCGTACCTTTTAGTTATTTCGTTAATATCTTTATTATATCTAGCTTCGGGTCTCAATTCCGGTGCACCGGCGTGTAAGTCTCCTACATGTCTTTCACTCGCTAGATAAGTTGCCCCTGCAAAAAGCAATGCGCTTACAGACAAGGTAATAACAGCAGGTTTAGGTCTAGCAAGCAAACCAAAAAAGCCCATTAAGTTTTGTCTATAAGTTATTGCTGCTTGGGCTCTTGTTGCAAAACTTTTGTTATATCTTGCATAAGAAGCGGCCAGTGGAAGCATAACAAGGTTTGTAATTATTTTAAATGCAACGCCTATCGATGCGGTTATTCCTAATTCCTGTATCATACCTATCGGAAGTAAAATCAAAGTTCCAAAACCAACTAAATCTGTAACTAAAGCCATTGTTCCAGGCACTAATAATCTTGAAAACGATGCCCTAGCTGCGTATTCTGCTGTTTGGCCCTCTATTACTTCTTTTGTAATTTGGTTAACTTGTTGTATTCCATGAGATACTCCTATTGCAAATACTAAGAAAGGTACAAGAATTGCAAGAGGGTCTAGTCCAAACCCTAGGATCTTTAACATTCCAAACTGCCAAATTAAAGACGTTAATGAGCAAATGAGTGGAAGGAATGTAAGTGTCCAAGATCTAGAGTACCAGTAAACAGCAAGTACAGTAAGTAAGAATGCAAGTCCGAAGAATATTACTACATTGTAAGCCTCACTTGCTATATCTGAAATCATTTTCGCAAAGCCAATTATTTCAACTCGATAATCACCTTTTTCAAATTCGTCTCTTATAACCTCAATATCTTGTCCCAATTGAAGATAATCTAATCTCTCACCTGTTTTCCGATTAAACTCTGTTAACTCAACTTTAATCAGAGAAGATGTAAAATCATTAGATACGATACTGCCTACATGACCACCAGTTAGTATTCTTTCTTTAATCTTATTTATTTCTGCTTCATTTAATTTTTCTGGAGTTAAATTTCCAGGAATTACCTCAGTACTTTCAAAGCCTTCTTCAGTTACACGCATCACTTTCACATTTGGTGTCCATAATGATTGCATTGAGCCCTGATTTACACCTGGTAAATATCTAATCGTCTGATTAAGCTCAAATAATTTTGTAAAATATTCTTGATTGAATATGTCGCCATCTGTTGTTCTTAATGCAACAGTAATACTATTGGTTCCACTTAGATCATCTTGATACTCATAGTAAGTTTTTACAAATGTGTGATTACTTGGGAGTTGTTTATAGAATCCTGCGTCCATTCTTATCTGAACTGCAAAATATCCCATAATTAAAGTGAGAAGAACAAAACTCAAAAGAACCGGTAGGCGAAATTTAAAGAACCAATTTTCTATTTTTTGCAACATTCGTTAATAAATGATTTCTTTTAATGATAGTCGCACAAAATATGAGAAATTAATGATTTTGTACATTATTAAATTATAAACGTTTGGCACATTTTCAAGCATTATATGAGGTAAGAATAATGACGTAAAATTTTTTATTATTTAAATTATTGTTTTTATTTTATTTTTTAATAAATAAAGTGAACAACTGTTCATTTATATGTTTAATTATAAAGTAAAATGTATATAATCGTTTGAATGGTGGAATTATCACAAAAAATACAAATTGCAAAAATTGTAGCCAAAGATCAAATCTATAAGGTTCAAGAAAAATGGCAAACTTCCAAATCTGGTAAAAACTCTCTTACAAAAGATCCTGCATACAACGCAGCAAATCCTAATCACTTTATTCCAATGATGGATGAAGATCGCTACAGTGACCGATCAGATGCCTTTGATAAGATAATTAGCGCTACACATAAACATTTCTGGGACCCCAATGATAAAAAATACATTGATTTTGATATTCCATTTGACATCGAAAATGAAAATATTGTTGACCCCGATGGACCTTTCGGAATTGAACTTCAAATCCCAAGTATTAGGGAGAAGTTGTCAAAGCATCAGTTAATTAAATTAAATAATGAGAGTTTTAGATTTGTATTATCCCAAATTCTTCATGGTGAGCAGGCCGCTCTTTCGTTGAGTGCAAGTTTATGTCACGTGTTAAGAGATCCAGGTGCTCAAGAATATGCAGCTAATCAAACAAGGGAAGAAGCTAGACATGTTGCTGGTTTTACTAAGTATATTCAAGCAAGATGGGGGTCACCTTATAAAGTTGGGCCAACTTTAGGTAGAGTAGCCAACGAAATTGTTTCGTCTGATTTAGTGTATAAAAAGATCATTGGAATGCAAATGATGATTGAGGGATTAGCTATGGGAGCATTTGCCATGGCATATGAGAATACGAATGACCCCGTATTGAAAACGTTATTAAAATATACGATGAGTGATGAAGCGTTCCATCATAAATTTGGTAAAATATGGGCTGATAGAACAGTTCCAAAATTGACTAAGAAAGAGCATATCAAAGTTGAAGATTGGGCAGAGAAAATATTCGTTGAACTTCTGTTTAACCTGGTCAATCCATTTGAGAAGAAACATGTATATTCTTGTGTTGGCTTAGATCATAAGTGGGTTGATAAGGAGTTTCATAAATACATTGATCAGGGCGAGGTAATCAAAGATGAAATGAAAAATCAAAACAATATCTTTCGAGTTCTCGTCAAAACACTTCTAAAGGCTCACATAATTACTGATAGAACTAGGGCAACTTATGCAGAATTTGTTAACATGGATGAACTAAATAATGAAAGTGATACAGTTGCTGGCCAGGAAATTGCTGATCAAGGTGTAAGTGTCTTAAGTGAGATTAATAAATTAAAAAAAACTGCTTAGTGAATCATTTTGGTGATTTTTTCTGAAGTATTCTCTGCAAAGTACGTCTGTGCATTTTTAATCTCCTAGCGGTCTCAGAAACATTTCGGTTACATAACTCATAAACTCTCAGTATATGCTCCCACTTCACCCTATCCGCAGACATTGGATTTTGTGGAGGTTCAGGTGTAGATGAGTAAGGAGCTTTTAGTGCGGCCTCAATATCATCAGCGTCCGCAGGTTTAGCGAGATAATCACACGCTCCTTCTTTCACGGCCGCTACTGCAGTTGGTATATTACCATATCCTGTAAGCATTACTATTTTGCTATCTGGCCTTTTATTAGATAAAATTGAAACAACCTCCAAGCCATTACCATCATTTAGGCGTAAGTCAATTACTGCATATTTTGGAGCATTTGTGTTAACCAGTGATATAGCTTCCGAAACTGATGAAGCCCCAAAAGCTTCGTAGCCCTTACGTTTCATTGCAGTGATTAACCTATTCCTAAATACATCATCATCATCAATTATCATTAATGATTTTTCGTTATTTACATATACTTCTTTTACATTACTCATTAGATAAATTGAGGTAATTTTTTGATAAAACTATTTTTACCAATCCTCCACCACCTTCCCTTTGAGAAAATTTAATCTCGCCTTGAGACTTTGCAAGTAAGTTTTTAGAAATGAATAAACCTAAGCCAAGACCCTGCTTTTTAGCCTTATTATTATTTCTGATATAAGGTTCCCCAAGAAAGGGGAATATTTCTGGTGCAAATCCTGGGCCATCATCTGCTACTTCAATAGTAATATTTTCTTCTTCACTAATTAAATTGATATCCACTTGTGAGCTTGCAAATTTAAATGCATTATCAACTACATTAGTTATTGAATGAACTATTTCAGCTGACCTGGGAATTGTAACATTGATGTTCTCAAAATAAGGATCATTAGAAATAATAATGTTAATATTATTATTATCATAAGAAGATGTTATTTCATTAATCAGACGAATAAAGTCTAACTGGTTTATAAACTCATTATTTTTGTCATCTAAACTATTTGATCTTAATCTTTCTAATATATTACTACATCTTTTCAGCTGAGATTGTATCACATTTAAATCTTCTTTTACTTGTTCGTCATCATTATTATTGACAAGTTCTTTTGTAATCACTGATATAGTTGATAACGGAGTACCTAGTTCGTGTACTGCTGCAGCTGTTAATCCCATCAATGCAGAAATTTTTTCCTCATTTGAAAGAGAAAGTTGCGTTTCTTTTAGTGCCTTACGAGTTTTTCTTGAATCATCAGCCACCCTGAAACAATAAAATGTAAGAAATATTGCCGCAATTATTAATGCCGACCATATTAAAAATATCTCAAACGTAGAAAATTCATTTTGACTAATACCCAATGCATCACTCTCTAACGGGTAATAAAAAAACGCAAGGAAATTAAGTGAAATAATAGCTATTAGCGTGATAACAATTATTCTTTTTAAATCAAGATAGGTTGCCGCAATAACAAGCGGCGCAAGTATTAATACAGAAAATGGATTTGTCAGACCTCCGGTTAAAAAAAGAAGACCAACTAATTGAAGTAAATCGAATACAAGAATTAAAAAAGTTTCATTATAATTAAGTATTTTTGTTAAAGGATAAAAAATACTAACAAGAATATTTAATACAACACTAAGAAGTATCAAAAATATACAGAAATATATACTAAAGCTTATTTCGAAATAAAAATATGCAATTATAATGGCAAAGAACTGACCAAATATAGCTGTCCAATGTATAAGGTTTAAAGTTCTTAATTTTAAATTAATTTCTTCATCAAAAGATTGTTTAAGCAAGTCAGTCAAAATTTATTTCCTATCATTAGACATGTTAATCTAATAATATTCTATATACTTTCAATCATTAAAAACATGCAAAAACATCATATCATCAGTTATAATAAGCAAAGTATTCAATTGCTGGTAAAAAAAAATAAGTTATCAAAAAATTATAAGCTTACTTTTGATAAAAAAAATCTTCGTGGGTTAGTTTCTATCCCCAATTATGTTTCATTTAAAAGTGGTCTCAAATTTGCAAATGAAAATGTTCAATGGTTATATAAAGAAATTAACAAAATGCTGCCTTTAGTTTTAATTAAGCATAATACCTCTTTATTAATTATGGGGAAAAGAATGAAAATTATTTTTGAAGAAGATAATTTTAATAAAGTGTACATTAAAAATAATAAAATCATCATCGTATCATACAAAGATGGTCATAAAAAAATTTTTAAAAAATGGATTATTAGGCAAATTTTAAATCAATCGAAAAATTATGTTGATATCATATCTAAACAACTTGATTTAAATATTAAAGCCCTAAAAATTTCCAATAGTTTTAATTATTGGGGATCTTGTAACTCCGCTGGAACAATACATTTAAATTGGAGATTAATTTTTGCTCCAACAAAAATCTTAAAATATATTATTGTACATGAACTTTGCCATTTAAAAGAATTTAACCACACAAAAAATTTTTGGATGCTGGTTAAAAGATTCTGTCCTGATTATAAAAATCAAATAATATGGTTAAAGAAAAATGATAGCTATCTTTATAGGATACGTTTCGACTAAATATCTAGGTTTACTACTTTATCAGCTCTATTTTCAATAAATTCCTTTCGCGGTAGAACATTCTCACCCATTAAATCTTCAAATACACCTTTTGTAGACTCTTCATCATCAATTTTTACTTGTATTAAGGATCTATTTTTTGGATCTAATGTTGTTTCCCAAAGTTGATCTGGATTCATTTCGCCCAATCCCTTATATCTCTGCATAGAGAGGCCTTTTTTACCCAAATTTTGAATAGTGTTGAAGAGCTGAGATGGAGAATAAACCTTGAGTGTTTCATTTTTTAAAATTAGTTCACTAGGCATCTCAAACATTTGAAAAAGTTCTGAGTAATTTGAGTTAAGATTTTTTATAAGTTGCGACTCCAACAGATTATTGTCTATAACAATACTGTCTTCAAGACCCCTCAATTCACGCGTAAATACAAATCCCTTATCATTTGAATATTCACCCTTCCAACCTCTATCATAATCTGGCCTACTTATATTAATCCTTTTTGAAATATAATTAATAGCCTCTTTTGTTTTTTCTTTTGAGCCTAAAAATTTATTGACATCTAGACATCCAGAAATAGCAATTTGCTCTAAAACTTTTTTATCATATCTATCAGGAACCTTACTATAAATCTCAATGACTTCTGAAATTTTATTTAGAGTATTTAATAACTCCTCTTCTTTTAATTGATTTCCTAGTGCAGTCTTAAAAATTGCATCAACAACTCCGTATTTTATAAGAGATTTTTGAAGATTTTCCTCATCACTTATATAAAGTTCTTCCTTACCACGTTTAATTTTAAATAAAGGTGGTCTTGCAATATATAGATTACCATTTTCAATAAGTCCTCTCATTTCCTTAAAAAAGAAAGTCAGCAAAAGTGTTCTAATATGCGACCCATCAACATCAGCATCAGTCATTATTATAACTTTATGGTATCTTAACTTATCAGAATTAAATTCATTAGGCCCTATACCTGTTCCAAGTGCTGTAATTAAAGTTCCTATTTCCTGTGAGCCTAAAATTTTATCTGTTCTTGATTTCCAAGTATTAAGTATCTTACCTCTTAATGGTAAGATTGCCTGAAACTTTCTGTCTCTACCCTGCTTAGCTGAACCGCCAGCAGAGTCTCCCTCAACAATAAATATTTCTGAAAGTGATGGATCTTTTTCCTGACAATCAGCTAGTTTTCCTGGTAAATTTGTTATTTCAAGTGCAGATTTTCTTCTTGTAAGTTCTCTAGCTTTTCTTGCCGCTTCTCTTGCCTCAGCGGCTTTTTGAATTTTTAGGAAAATTTCTTTTGCTATATTTGGATGTCGTTCAAACCAGTCAGATAATTTTTCATTGACTAAACTCTCTACCACTGGCCTTACTTCTGAAGAAACAAGCTTGTCTTTTGTTTGTGAAGAAAACTTTGGATCTTGAACTTTAACAGATAAAACTGAAGTTAATCCCTCTCTAATATCATCGCTATTTGGGCTAATGGATTGTTTCTTAGAAACTTTACTACCATCTAAATAATTATTAACAACTCTCGTAAGTGCTGCTCTGAAACCTGATAAATGAGTGCCGCCATCCTTTTGTCTGATATTATTAGTAAAAGTAAGAATTTGTTCATAATAACTATCATTCCACCAAAGAGAGCAACTAAACTCAATATTATTCTTGTACCCCTCTATACTTATTGGTTTTTCGATCAGTGATTTTTTTGATTTATCAAGATATTTAACGAACTCACCAATACCTCCCTCGTAATGAAATTTACTCTCTTTTTTATCTGCATTCCGACTGTCATAAAAAATTATAGTTATCTTAGAATTTAAAAAAGCCATCTCTCTAAATCTTTGTTTTAAAATTTTTGAATCAAATTCAGTGTCTGAAAAAATATTTTTATCTGGGTAAAATGTTAGTTTAGTTCCATTTTTTTTTATATTTTTATTTGTGATACTGAGAGGACTTAAGGCTTCTCCATTATTAAATTCAATAAAATGTTCTTTTTGATCTCTGTATATATTTAAGTGAAGTTTAGAAGACAATGCGTTTACTACTGAAACGCCTACTCCATGTAAGCCTCCTGACACCTTATATGAGTCTTGATCAAACTTTCCACCTGCATGAAGTTGAGTCATTATCACTTCTGCTGCTGAGATTTTTTCTTCGGGATGAATTTCTGTGGGTATCCCTCTACCATTATCTTCCACAGTAACTGATCCATCACTGTTCAACGTAATAGCTATTTGGTCACAATGACCCGCAAGAGCCTCGTCAATTGAATTGTCAACAACTTCAAATATCATATGATGCAAACCACTACCATCATCGGTATCGCCAATGTACATTCCTGGTCTTTTTCGAACTGCCTCAAGACCTTTTAGAACTTTTATGGACTCAGCGCCGTAATTATTTGAAACTTCGCTCACTTATATGTTTTGTTTTATTGCACTATACAACATTTTTCATGTCAAAGAAAACAGTTTGGTTATTAATATTCTCAAATAGATCTTTTGAAACACCAGAGAACCATACTTGTGATTTTAAACTCTCCAGTTCACTAAATAGAAATTCTTTATGTTCAGTATCCAGGTGTGCCATTGCCTCATCAATTAAAATAATAGGGGAACGACTACTGTTTTTTTCTTTTACCATATTAGCGACTGACAAAAATATTGAAAGTAGTATAGATTTTTGTTCTCCGGTTGAGCAATTTCTAGCTTCAATAATCTTTTCAATGTTATTGAATATTTTAATTTCCACCTTGTTAACTGTTAAGGTAGTTTTGTTTAATGCAGTATCTATTTCCCTATTTTTATTTAATGCATTTATATACTTTTCTGTAAAATCTTCAGAATCACTAATTTTACCTAATTTGGATAATTCATGATAAATATCAATTTGGCATGCATTGAATGGAGCTATAACAGATCTTAGGTTATGGTTAAGCTGGTCGATAAAAGTTATCCTATCAAATAGTAATCTAACAGAGAGTTTTGCAATATTTTTTTCGACGATAACTAACCAATCTGTATCGTAATTTTTTTCTTTCAATAAAGCTAACCTCTCACTTAGCAATTTTTGTAATTTTGCGTAATTTTTTAAGTGGCTTTTATTTATATTGAAAATAAGACGATCAAAAAAATTTCTTTTCTCTGAATTACTTTGAATTAACACTTTTTCCATAATTGGTGTAATCCATAATATATTTATGAAATCTAATAATTGAAAATTAGTAATTTTCTCATTATCTACTGAAATATAATTTTTATTTTTTTCAACAGAAGAGAAACTTCGAAAAAGTTCAACTTCACCAGCGTCATACTTTACATTTATTTTAATCTCAAAATTATTTTGATCCCTCACTTTATTAGGCATCTCCACAAAGCGTGTATTTTTTATACCTCGACCAGGTGAAAAAAGTGATATCGCCTCTAATATATTTGTTTTGCCTGATCCATTATTTCCATTAAGGACAACAAATGAACCAAGATCTTTTAGGTTTGTATTTAAATGGTTTTTAAAATTAATTAGTGAAATTTTGTCAATCCTAGTATTAGGATACATAATTAAATTCGCATAGGCATTAGAACGAAAAAGAGATTTTCATCTGTCTTATCAAGAATAATGGCTGGTGAGACCGAATCTAATAAACTTATGTCAACTTCCTCTCCATCGACTTCATTACAAATATCTATGATATATTTGGAATTAAAACCTATATCAACTTTATCACCATCATAGTTAATATCTATTATCTCATTTGCTGAACCTTTAGATTGACTTTCAACACTTAGATTAAGCTTATTATCTTCAAGAGATAGCTTGATTGCTTTAGATTTAGACTCTTCATTAGCTGCAACGGCCGAAACACGATCAATAGCATTTTTTAATTCATTATTATTCGTCTTAAAATTCTTGTTATTATTCTGAGGTATAACTTTTGTATAATCAGGAAACGTGCCATCAATAACCTTTGAGATAATTTTTAGATCATTAAAGGTAAATCTAATTTTATTTTCATTTAGTGAAATACTCACGTCGCCATTGGCATCATCAAGCACTTTTCTTAATTCAAAAATAGTCTTTTTTGGAATAATAATTCCAGTTATATCTTCAGCGCCCTGTGGAAGTGGAATATCATATTGTGCCAAACGATGGCCGTCTGTGGCAACAGCCCGTAAAAATTGTATAGAATTTCTATCTGCTTTATGTAGAAAAATACCATTTAAATAATATCTCGTTTCCTCGTTTGACACTGCAAATTTTGTTTTGTCTATAATTCTAATCAATTCATCGGCGCTTAAGACAAAGTTTGTTGATAAATCATTATCAGAAATAATAGGAAAATCATCAGTTTTAAGAGTTGATAAGTTGAATTTAGACCTTCCACATTTTAGTTTAATTTCATTTGCTCCTTCTTCCATTGTCATTACAACTTCCGAACCCGGTGGAAGTCGTTTGACAATTTCAAAAAATGTCACTGCTGAAACTGAAATTTCACCTGCTACAGAGACTTCTGATTTAATTTTGTCCGCACAGTATATATCTAAGTTCGTTGATGACAGAGTTAACTCATTACCATTTGCTTTTAGTATAATGTTTGAGAGTATTGGTAATGTATGTCTAACTTCGACTATTCCATGAATATGTGACAGTGCCTTAAGTAGATCTGAACTATTTATTTTAAATTCCATAAATTATTAAGCATCAGTAATTGATTAAATAGAAGTTATCATTTGAGTAATCAAGTTAACATCCTCATCAAATTTTGAGTCATGTTCTTTTAATTCATCAATTTTTTTTACTGCATGAATAACGGTCGTGTGGTCTCTTCCTCCAAATTTTCTTCCAATCTCGGGTAGCGATCTAGTTGTAAGTTTTTTTGATAGATACATTGCTACCTGCCTCGGTCTTGCAAAAGTTCTTATTCTTCTGCTAGAAATAAGATCGTCAAGCTTGATATTATAATAACTTGATACTTTCTTCTGAATTTCGTCTATTGTAATTCTTCTATCGTTAGACTTAAGTAGATCTTTTAAAACCGACTTAGTTAGTTCAACGTCGATCTTCTTACCCAAAATATTTGAAAATGTGTAAACTTTATTTAAAGCACCTTCAAGTTCTCTTACGTTGGAGGTTACTGTTCTTGCTAAAAACGATAAAACCTCCTCATCTAGACTTAATGAATTTTTATTTCTCTTAATAAGTTCTTCATATTTATTTTTAATTATTGAAAATCTCAAATTAAAATCTGCAGGCATAATATCTACTACCAACCCGCCTGATAATCTTGACTTCATTCTCTCATTAAAACTGCCTAATTCACTTGGGGATCTATCACCTGAAATTATGACTTTTTTGTTCATATCTAATAATGAATTAAACGTATGAAAAAACTCCTCTTGTGTTGAAACCTTACCAATCATGAACTGAATATCATCGAGTATTAATACGTCTACGGATCTAAATTTTTGCTTGAATGACATTGTATCTTTTTGTCTTAGAGATTTTATAAATTGAAACATAAATCTTTCAGCAGAAAGATACAAAACACTATTAACTATATTTTCTTCTTTTAATTTCCATCCAATTGCATGGAGCAAGTGAGTTTTACCTAAACCAACACCACCATAAATATAAAGAGGATTAAAATCATTTACATCAGTTGAACAAAATCTTTTTGCAGAAGCATAGGCAAGCTCATTAGATGAACCAACAACAAATTTATCAAACTTAAATCTGTCGTCTAACGGCCAGTCATCAATGTAATTAGAGGTGTTTGAATTATTGTTTATTTGCCTTTGATCACTTGAAGCTTTATCAATATTAAGCATGTTAGCAGTGAGCGAATTATCAATGTTAATTTTTACCCTTTTTATTTGTGAATTTTCTTGGTTTAGAAAAAATATAATTTTGTCTAAATAATGTGAAGTAATCCAATCTCTAATAAATCTTGTAGGTACAGTAAAGTATAAAACATCATCATCTAAGTTTCTTATTGAGATATTCTTTATCCAACTATTAAATATCTCATTTCCATATTCCGTATTGAGTTTTTTTAAAACTGAATTCCATTGATCTTTTAAGTCAGTTGATGAAGCTTGTTTCTTATTTAAATCTTGATACATTTTTTGCAAGCCCCTCCAACAGCCCTATTAAAATCTTATCTAATTTACAAAAAAAACATAATTCTTTTTTAAACTTTTTATTGAAAATAGAAATTGGATCAAAAAAAGCCCTGACTAAATTATTAATAATTTTAGTCTAAAAAATTATTTTTTCTGAATAATTAAAAAAGATATTTTTTAATTTGAATTAAACTAACTTCTCTAAAAATGAATCGCAATAATAAAAGTAATTAAGATACTTATAAAATTTAGAATTAAATTAGTGAGTTATGTTTGTATGTAACTTTCACTGCTTTTCATAAGCTACGGAAAAAGTTTAATGAATCTATTTGATAGATTTTATTTGGCTGGATAAACGTGAAATTTTTCTTGAGGCAGTGTTCTTGTGAACAATCTTTTTTGAAACAGCTGACATTATCTCTGACTCTGCATACTTGAGCGCCTCTCGAGCTTCATTTTTATTGCCTTTAACAATATTTAGTTCTACTTTTTTAATGTAGGTACGATATCTATTTCTTACCGATTTATTAATATCAGTTTTTTTAGAAATCTCTCTTACTTTACCTTTTGCAGATTTTGTATTGGCCATAATTAACTATATTTTTTTATCTTTGACATTCAGAACAATAAAACGATGAACGTTGCGTTATTACTATTCGTATTATGGGCGACTGACAAGATCTTTTTACACATTTTGAACCTTCTCTACCATAAACATACAATTTATTTTGAAAATATCCCATCTTTCCAGAAACCATCGTATGATCGTTTATGCTTGAACCGCCTAGTTTTATAGATTTTTTTAGTACACTTTTAATAGCGCGTACCAATTTTACACAATCCCGTTTTGTAATATCTTTACCTAACCTGAATGGATGAATACCTGACATAAATAATGCTTCAGAAGCATAAATATTTCCAACACCAACAATATATTTTTGATTCATAATTATATTTTTAATCGGCGATTTTTTATTTTTCGTTACGTTCAAAAGATACCGATCGTTAAATTGTCTATTAAGGGGCTCAACTCCAAGGTTCACAAAGAACCTATGTCTTTCTAATGAAGCCGTCTCTGTAACAAAAATATATCCAAATCTTCTTGGGTCAATAAATTGAAAAACTAAGTTCTTGTCAAAAAAGATAGAGAAATGTGTGTGTTTAAATTTTTTTTTATTATTTTTTACAATAATAATCCTTCCTGACATGCCTAAGTGTATTACTAATGATCTGTTATTTGATAAATTTATAATTATATATTTTGCTCTTCGATAAACAGTTGTAACTGTAGAGCTCTCTACTTCTGAAGATAAATTTTTTTGGATAGGATATCTTAATTTACTTATATATTTCTTGAATCGTAAAATTTTATGCTTATTAATTTTGCTTTTTATGCCATTTACAACTGTTTGGACTTCTGGTAGCTCTGGCATATATTACATTTATACTTTTTTAGTTTATAAGATATTAAATAAATAAACGTATTATGGAAACAAAAGAAGTTTTTGATAAAGTTGCAAGTAAATACGATATCATGAATGATATTATGTCACTTGGTGCACATAGGTATTGGAAAGAATTACTAATCGATTGGCTTTCTCCGGAAAAGGAGATGCATATAATTGATGTAGCCGGAGGAACTGGTGATGTTGCAAGACGATTCTTAAAAAGAGTTAAAGGCAAAGGAAAGGCTACTGTGTGTGATCCTAATGAATTTATGATTGAAGAAGGAAAAAAAAATCACAACTTTAAAGATAAAATTGAATGGATTGTTGCACCTGCAGAAGATCTTCCTTTTAAAGAAAATACATTTGATGCATACCTCGTATCCTTTGGTGTTAGGAATTTTTCTAATATTGAAAAATCATTGGGTGAAGCATATAGAGTGTTAAAACCTGGGGGAAAATTTTATTGCTTAGAATTTTCCAAAGCTGAGAATGAAACAATTTCAAATGTGTATAATTTTTATTCTTCAATTATACCAGTAATGGGTAAAATGATTGTTGGAGATGAAAAGCCTTATGAGTACTTAACAAAAACAATTAGTAATTTCCCATCACAAGAAAATTTTAAAAAAATCATTGAGGGTACAAAATTTACAGATGTAAACTATCGTAATATTTTTAATGGAATAGTAGCCATACACAATGCCACAAAAATTATAAATGCTCAGTAATTTACTTTTTTTGATCAAACTGATTAGAGTACTAAAAAAGTACAATGTATTAATCTTAATAAATAAAAATATACGATTTAAATTTTTATTTATTTTTTTTACTAATTTAATTTCTATAGGTGTGTCTTATGATAAAAACCATAAGAATAAATCTGACGGGTTAAGAATTGCGCAAGCATTGAACGAACTTGGTCCTTCATTTGTTAAACTAGGACAGTTAATATCTACAAGGCCAGATATCGTAGGCAATACAATTGCAGAGGATCTGTCATTATTAAGAGATAATTTGCCACCCTTTTCTAGAAAAATAGCTATTGAAATTATTGAAGATGAGTTTGGAACAAGTGTTGATAGTATTTTTTCACAATTTAGCGAACCAATTGCTGCAGCTTCAATTGCTCAAGTGCATTTTGCTAAAATAAAATCATCTAATACAGAAATTGATGTGGCGGTGAAAGTTCTAAGGCCAGAAATAGAAAAAATAATCAATCAGGAAATGGAAAGGCTTGAGTGGCTTACCACTTTCATGGAAAATTTCACTGAATTTCATAGGTTAAGGCCTAATTCTATAATAAAAAAAGCAAAGGAAGTCATAAAGTTTGAGCTGGATTTAAGATATGAGGCTGCGGCTGCTTCAGAGTTATCTGAGAATACGAATATGGATGAGAGTTTTTATGTACCAAAAGTTTATTGGGATAAAGTTACCCAAAAAATACTAACGATGGAAAAAATTATTGGTATTCCTGCAGACAAAATTGATGAGTTGAACGAAAAAAAAGTAAATAAAAAACAGGCAGCTGAAAATCTGATTATAAATTTTTTAAGACAGTCAATAAGAGATGGGTATTTTCATGCCGACCTTCATCAAGGTAATTTATTCCTTAATCCAAAAGGTAAACTTTTAGCAGTTGATTTTGGTATTATGGGTAGATTGGATAAAAAAAATAGATCTTATTTAGCAGAAATTATTTATGGATTTATAAAACAAGATTATTTACATATTGCAAAAATTCATCAAGAAGCAGGCTTGATTGACAAAAATCAATCTATAGAGGATTTTTCACAAGCTTTGAGATCGATCGGGGAGCCAATCATAAATCAAAAAGCTAAAAATATTTCAATGGGAAATGTGCTTCTCCAGTTATTTGATATAACAAAGCAATTTAATATGTTTTTACAACCACAGCTTTTGCTTTTACAGAAAACAATGATAACGGTTGAGGGCGTTGCCAGAAAGTTGGATCCAGATATTAATTTTTGGGAAGTATCGAAACCTGAAATTGAAACATGGCTAAAAGATGAGTTAGGAATAAAAAATAGACTTCAACAAACGCAACAGGCATTACAAAGTATAGCAAGAAAAGTTCCTGACATTCCCGACTTTATCTCAAGAGCTGATCAAGCCTTTGATTTGATTGTAAAGAATGAAGAGGATAAAACTCCAAAAAATAGTGCTGGCAATTCATATGTAATAGGCGGTGTAGCCCTTATAGTTGGAATAATGCTTGCTTTTGTATTCATTTAGAGAAATTTTTCGTTTATTACTAGTCATTTAGAATAAAAAAGTATACGTGTACAAAATGCAAAATAAAAAAGTTCTATTGATTATTACTGGAGGTATTGCTGCATACAAGTCTCTAGAAACAATACGTGAATTAAAGAAAAATAACGTAGATGTAACATGTATTTTAACAAAATCTGGATCTGAATTTGTAACACCTTTATCTATTGAAAGTCTCTCAGGAAATAAAGTTTATACTGATTTGTTTAATTTAACAGATGAGCATGAAATGGGTCACATTCAACTTTCTAGATTATCAGATATTATTTTAGTTGCTCCAGCGACTGCAAATATGATTTCAAAAATGGCTTACGGGGTGGCTGACGATCTTGCATCTACTGTTCTCATGGCTACAAACAAGCCAATACTGATTGCACCGGCAATGAATGTGAGAATGTGGTTGAATAATTCTACACAAAGAAATGTTGAGACATTGAAAAACGATGGCATCGAATTTATCGGCCCAGATAACGGTGAAATGGCTTGCGGTGAATACGGCGAAGGCCGCATGGCTGAACCGAATGAAGTCGTAAAATTTATTAAAAAATATTTTGATGCGCTTGATTATAAACCTCTTGTGAATCGAACTGCCTTAGTGACTGCTGGTCCAACTAAAGAAATGATAGACCCTGTAAGATTTATCTCTAATGAGTCCTCTGGAAAACAGGGCTATGCAATAGCAGAAACATTACAAAGTTTAGGTGCAAAAACAACTTTAGTTTCTGGCCCAACGAGCTTAGCCGAGCCTAATGTAGAACAGGTCATAAAAGTGAACTCAGCTGATCAAATGTTAGAAGCATGCGAAAGTTCACTGCCAGCAGATATAGCAGTATGTGCTGCTGCCGTAGCAGACTATAAGATTGCTAATAAAGAGATTGCAAAGATAAAGAAAGATGGATCACGTCAAAATATTATTTTAGAAGAAAACCCAGATATTTTGGAAAGACTAAGTAAAAGAAACCATTTAAGGCCAAAACTGGTAGTAGGTTTCGCAGCTGAGACTAGTAATCTTGAAAGAAACTCCGATGAAAAACTAAGTAAAAAAGGCTGTGATTGGGTTCTAGGGAACAATGTTTCAGAAAATAGTATATTTAATCAGGACACAAATAAAATATACTTTACGTCAAAACTATATTCTGAAAACTGGGAATTGATGACAAAAAAAGAAGTAGCCAAGAAACTGTGTCAAAAAATTTCTCTTCACTTAAATAATTGATATTATTGATTTGGCTAATCTACCTTTCTCAGAAGTACATATAAAAAAAATTTCAAAGCTTAAGGATTTTGATGTTCCTTCTTATCAGACTGATGAGGCTGCTGGAGTTGACTTAAGTGCATCCATTGAAAATTCAGTTAAAATTCGTCCATGGGAAAGAGAAATTATTCCATGTGGAATTTCAATTGCAATGCCAAAAGGTTTGGAGGCTCAGATTCGGCCAAGATCTGGTTTAGCATTTAAACATGGTATAACAATATTAAACACTCCTGGAACAATAGACAGTGATTATAGAGGTGAAATTAAAGTTGTATTAATAAATTTAAGCAAAGATGAATTTACTGTTCATCCAAAAGATAGAATTGCTCAAATGGTCTTCACAAATGCTATACAAGTAACGTTTAAAGAAGTTCAAGATCTTGATCAAACAAAAAGAGGTGATGGAGGATTTGGATCTACTGGAAAAGATTAATCAAAATCTTTTATTAGTGCAGTCTTTACCTCATTAGTAAGTACTGAAATATGTGGATATTTTTCGTGGTCGGTTCCAATCTCAACAGTGCAATCCATATCTTTAAAATCTCTAACATGATGATCCTCAAACTTAAAATGCAGAAAATGAACTGATGACGTTTTTCCTGAGTTGTCTGTACGATCTACGTCATTTTCAGGTACAGCAAAAATTTTATTTCCATTTACCTTTATATATGTCTTATTTTCTACATTACCTAAAGAGGACAAAACTTTTTTTCTAGTTAATGGATTATCTATTTCAAACATGAATGTAGCAACTAATTCTGAACCATTTGGTATTAGGGGATTATACGCCTCTAACTCATCTCTTAATTGTTCATCGCCACCTTTTTCAATATAAAGCATTTCCTGTATCTGAGCCTTCATTGTAAAAAAATTTTCAAAGTAGAAAGTAGAATGTGGTCCTAACTCTACTCGTCTATTTTTTTTCATTGCAACAACTTCTTTTCGAATTGCCTTACGCTCTTTTGAATAAGTAGTTAAGTCTAATAAATCTGACGAGTCGATTTTTTTTTGTTCGATTGGCATATCACTTACCTAATAATTAATCATTAAATATCAAGTTAAATTATAGGATTTTGCTATAACTTCTATTGGATGCATTGATATATATTTTGTATCTTTATCTTCATTTAAAAATTCATTTAAATGCTTACAAGCAAGAGGGCAGTCCGAGACCATATACTTGTTTTTTTTGTTTCGGATTTGACGAGCAGTCGCCCTGCCGTATTTAATTGCCGACTTTCTTGTTTTTTTCATAACCCCAAAAGTTCCTCCATGTCCAGCGCACTTTTCAACGACATCTACTTTGGTTTCGGGAATTTTTTTCAACATTTCTAGCGCTTTATTGCCCATATTTTGTGCCCGAGCATGGCAGGCGTTGTGAACAGTAATTCCATCATCAAAAGATTGTAAACCATCAACAAGTCCTTCTTTTTTAGCTATATCAACAATATATTCATCAATGTCAAAAACATGCTTTGATAGCCGTTTAACATTTTTATTTTCTGGGTTAATTAATGGCCATTCAAATTTTAACATTAAACCACAACTGGCTGTGAGAGTTACTATGTCATAACCTTGATCGATAAGTTTACATAATTCTTCTGAGATATTTTCTGATTGAATTTTTACTTTTTCATGCTGCGCTTGCTCTAAATGTGGCATTCCACAACAACCTGGGTACGTCGATATTGTGTCCACACCATTAAAATTTAAAACATTATTAGCTGCTACTCCTACTTTTGAATTATTATGGTTAACATAACATGTTGAATAAATTGCGACCTTTCTTCCATAAGCTGGAGCATTTTTATTCAGCTTATTAGAAATATTTTTAAAGTTATCATGAAATGACTTTTTTTCGAACTTAGGTAATTCAGCATCTTTATCTATACCTGTCATAAGTTCCAACGGACTTCTTGTTAATTTATTTTTTTTATCAGATGACCAATTAGCTATACTGGGCGACAGTCTTGCGAGACTCGCATTTCGATCTATCTTTGCAAGTTCTTTTGGAATTTTAGATAATTTTTTTTGATTTTCTTGATAAGTTCTGTATCTGAGCATCAGATGAGGAAAATCGATATTAAATTCATGGGGTGGTACGTAAGGACATTTAGTCATAAAACACATATCACATAATGTGCATTTATCTGTAACATCTTCGAAATGTTTTTCTGTTAAATCATCAACTGACTCATTTGGCGAGTCGTCAATAAAATCAAATAATGTTGGAAAACTATCGCAGAGATTAAAGCACCGTCGGCAACTATGACAAACTTCAAACTGTCGACGCATCTCAGCATCTAAAGCTTTTTCATTTAGATATTCATCTGAGTTCCAATCTACAATATCACGTGTAGGTGCAGCTAAACTGCCTTCTTTTTTTATATCCATGATAGAAAAAAGGGGCTGTTTAAGCCCCTTTTTAATTAATCGATTGAGTCTAATGTTTTTTGGAATTTGCCTGCGTGAGACTTTTCAGCTTTAGCCAATGTTTCGAACCAATCAGCTATTTCGTCAAAACCCTCTTCTCTTGCAGTCTTTGCCATGCCTGGATACATATCTGTATACTCATGAGTTTCTCCAGCTATAGCAGCTTTTAGATTATCCTCTGTTGAACCAATTGGTTCTCCTGTTGCAGGATCACCTACTTCTTCCATAAACTCTAAATGTCCATGAGCGTGTCCTGTTTCACCTTCTGCAGTTGATCTAAATACAGCAGCTACATCGTTGTGGCCTTCAACATCTGCTTTTTGTGCAAAGTATAAATATCTTCTATTTGCTTGGCTCTCACCTGCAAAAGCTGCTTTTAGGTTATCCAAAGTTTTACTATCTTTTAATTCAGTCATTTGTCTCTCCTTAATAAGTTAATACAAAGATATAATTGATTTGAAAAAAGTCAATACATTAGAATCGTTCTAAACTGATATTGAGAATTATTATCAATTAATTATCTAGGTGAACTAGAACTTCTATCTTATTAATTTTTTTATTTTTTGGAGGCTTTGGGAGGCCACTTACTTTCATGTCTACATTTATATCAATCAATTTTTGATCCTTTTTGGAATAAAAGTGGTGATGATGCTCAGTGTTAGTATCAAAATAAATACGTTCAGAATTAATCATTAATTTTTTTAAAAGACCTTTTTCGTAAAAGTCATGAAGGGTATTATAAATTGTTGCAAGAGATATCCCTGCTTTCATCTTCAAAAGTTTATTTGATAGAGTTTCAGCTGTTACATGCTTGTTTACACCGTCAAATAAGTAATTTGCTATAATCACTCTTTGCTTAGTTGGTCTTAGCGAGTTTTGTCTCAAAAAATGCTTGATATCTTTCATAAATTTATTTTTATTAAAATTTAATGTATTTTACAATAATAATACATTAATCTTATAAACTTCATATAAAACAATAAGATAGATAAACCTTGTGGAAAAAAAATCAAGCTTTACAAAAGAGGATCTTTTAGATTGCGCTCACGGCACAATGTTCGGTATTGGAAATGCACGGCTTCCACTTCCGCCAATGTTAATGTTTGATAGAATAACAAAAATTACTGATAGTGGTGGTAAATTCGGTAAAGGTGAAATTGTTGCTCAATTGGACGTCACACCAGACTTATGGTTTTTTGATTGTCATTTTGAAATGGATCCTGTGATGCCAGGATGTCTAGGCTTGGATGCAATGTGGCAATTAGTTGGGTTCTATTTGGGATGGATTGGTGAACCTGGACGCGGAAGAGCGCTAGGTTCAGGTAGTGTAAAATTTGGTGGTGAAATTTTAAAGGACTCAAAATTGGTTGAATATAAAATTGAAATGAAAAAAATAATAAAAAGAGGTGTTATTGTAGGAGTAGGCGATGGAGTGGTAGAAGTAGATGGTAAGCAAATATATTCTGCCGAAGGATTAAAAGTAGGACTGATTAAATAATGAGAAGAGTTGTAATTACAGGCCTTGGAATCGTATCATCGCTTGGAAATAACAAAGATGAAGTAAAATCATCATTATACAATGCTTCGTCCGGTATTTCTTTTGACCAATCACAAAAAGAAATGGGTTTTAGAAGCCAGGTAAGTGGCCAAATAGATCTCAATTTAGAAGAAACTATAGAAAGAAAGTTTCTTAGATTTATGGGAGATGGAGCGAGCTATAATTATATTGCTATGAATGAGGCTATTGAGGACTCCGGACTTAATGAAAATGAAATATCGAATAATATGACAGGTTTAATTATGGGATCAGGTGGACCATCTACCAAAAGCTTACTTAGAGCGTTTGACATCACTCGAGAAAAAGGTCCGAAAAAAATTGGTCCTACAAGTGTTCCAAAAGTCATGTGCAGCACCAACTCTGCAACTTTATCAACTTATTTTAAAATTAAAGGTATAAATTATTCAATAAGTTCAGCATGCTCTACAAGTGCCCACTGTATAGGTAATGCTTATGAAATTATACAAATGGGAAAACAAGATCGTATATTTGCTGGAGGAGGTGAGGAATTAGATTGGACTTTGTCAGCGCTCTTTGATGCAATGCCTGCTTTATCCTCAAAATATAATGATCAACCCTCAAAATCTTCAAGGGCTTTTGATAAACATCGTGATGGTTTTGTTATTGCCGGCGGAGGTGGGGTAGTCGTTTTGGAAGATTTAGAAACAGCGGTAAAGAGAAATGCTAAGATATACGCTGAAATAGTCGGTTATGGAGCTACATCGGATGGTCATGACATGGTTCAACCATCAGGGGAAGGTGCTGAAAGGTGCATGATCATGGCAAAAAAAGATATTGAAAAAATTGATTACATTAATGCTCACGGAACATCAACACCTGTAGGTGATATTGCTGAATTAAAAGCAATAAAAAAAGTATTTAAAGATGATTTGCCTCTCATCAGTTCTACAAAATCTTTGAGTGGACACTCTTTAGGTGCCGCTGGTGTTCATGAGTCAATTTACACTTTATTAATGATGAATAATAATTTTGTTTCTGAATCTGCTAATATTGAGGAGTTGGATGAAGAAGCAGTTGGAATGAATATACTTACTTCACGTCATGATGAAAAAATTGATACCGCAATGAGTAATAGCTTTGGATTTGGCGGTACAAATGCATCATTAGTATTTAAGAGGTTTGAAGGATGAGTTTACTGCATGGAAAAAAAGGGGTGGTTATGGGTGTTGCTAATGATCATTCCATTGCTTGGGGAATTTCAAAAAAATTATCTGATGAAGGTGCTGAGCTTTGTTTTACTTATCAGGGAGAGTCTTTACATCGAAGAGTGAAGCCTTTAGCAGATTCGATTAAAAGTAATTTTTTAATCGAATGTGACGTATTAAAAGAAGGATCGGTAAAAAAATCATTTGATGAAATTGGAAATCATTGGGGCGAAATTGACTTTGTATTACATTCAATAGCATTTTCTGAAAAAGAAGAATTAAAAGGAAAATATTTGAATACATCACGCAATAACTTTTCAAATACTATGCTTATTTCATGTTTTTCTTTTACGGAGGTAGCTCACGAAGCTGAAAAACTGATGAAAAATGGTGGTTCACTTCTAACACTTACCTATGATGGATCTCAAAAATATATTCGGAACTACAACGTAATGGGTGTTGCAAAAGCTGCTCTTGAGTCCAGTGTAAGATATTTAGCTGCTGATCTCGGCCCTTCCAACATTAGAGTCAATGCATTATCAGCAGGACCAATGAAAACACTTGCTATGGCTGGTATTTCTGGTGGCAAAGACATGATGAAGTGGTCTGAGAAAAATTCTTTAATGAATAGAAACATTGATTTAGAGGATGTTGGAAAATCAGGCCTATACTTACTAAGTGATTTGTCTTCTGGCGTAACAGGTGAGACACATTACGTTGACTGCGGCTATAATATTGTAGGTGTTCCTAAAGAAATTTAGTTTTTTTCTGTTAAAAGAGAAAACTGTTTTGATATATTCCCCTTTTCACGATCAATTAAACTTGTGGGGTACTCGCCTGTAAAGCAATGATCAGTAAATTGAGGTTGGTCAGGATTTCTGTTCTCATAGCCCATAGCTCTGTAAGTGCCCTCTAATGATAAGAAAAATAATGATTTAGATCCAATAGTCTTATTAATCTCTTCAATACTATTTTTTGACGCAATAAGTTCATTATAATCTGGAGTATCTATACCATAAAAATCAGGATGCTTTATCGGAGGGCATGCTATGCCTAAATGTACTTCTTTCGCACCTGCATCATAAATCATTTTAATTATTTTTTTTGCTGTAGTTCCCCTTACAATAGAATCATCGATTAAAATAATTTTTTTATTTTTAATATAAGATACGTTAGCGTTATGTTTAAGCTTAACACCAAATTGTCTGATACTTTGGGATGGCTCGATAAATGTTCTTCCAACATAGTGATTTCTAATTATACCTAATTCAAATGGCGTATTTGACTGCTGTGCATAGCCTAGGGCGGCTGGAACTCCTGAGTCAGGAACAGGTACAACTGTATCTGCATCAACATAATGTTCTTTTGCTAATTCTATTCCAAGATTTTTTCTATAAGTATAAACTGTGTTTCCTCCCAGCATACTGTCAGGGCGAGAAAAATAGATCCTCTCAAAAATACATGGTCTTTCCGCAACTTTTGGGAAAGGTTTAATGCTTTCCATCCCTTTTTCTGAAATTATTATTATTTCTCCATTTTCAATTTCTCTGACAAATTTTGCACCGATAATATCAAGAGCACATGATTCTGAAGCTAGAACTGGGGCCCCATTGAGGTCACCAAGAACTAAAGGCCTTATTCCATAAGGATCTCTTACACCAATAAGTTTTTTGTTTGTAAGAATAACAAGTGAATAGGCCCCATGGATTTGAAATAAAGCATCTATAAGTTTGTCAACTATTTGCTTTCTCTCAGACTGCGCTACTAATTGTAAAATTGTTTCAGTATCAGATGTAGATTGAAAAATTGATCCGCGACTGACAAGTTTTTCTCTTAAAGCTGAAGCATTTGTGAGATTTCCATTATGAGCACATGCAAAGCCGCCTGACATTAAATCTGCATACAAGGGCTGAATATTTTTTAAAATTGAGTCACCAGTTGTAGAATATCGAACGTGACCAATTGCATTGCTACCCTTTAACCTATCAATCACCTCTTGTTTATTAAAGTGATCCCCAACAAGTCCTGGCCTTCTAACGCCGTGAAACTTTTCTCCATCAAATGAAACAATTCCTGCACCTTCTTGACCACGATGTTGTAAGGCATGTAATCCTAAGGCAGTAAGTGCGGAAGCGTCTGGACTTCCAAATATACCAAATACACCACATTCTTCATGAAGTTTATCTTCTGAAGTATTAATGTATTCCATTAATGAAACCTTTGTTTAGATTTCAGCATCCTTTATTGATAATTTAACCTTGCCTTTATCAAAACCGATTACTTTGACCTTCACTATATCACCTTCACTTACAACGTCAGTAACTTTCTCAACTCTCTCTTCAGATAGTTGTGAAATATGAACAAGCCCGTCCCTTTTACCAAAGAAATTAACAAATGCACCAAATTCCATAATTTTAACAACCTTACCCTCATAAACCTGACCAACTTCTGGTTCTTCAATAATTGAGTTTATTAGTTCGATTGCGGCTTGAATTGATTCATTATTGGTTCCAGCTATTTTTACATTTCCACTATCACTAATATCGATTCTTGCTCCAGATTTTTCAATTATATCTTTTATGGTTGCGCCACCTTTTCCAATAATTTCGCCAATATTATCTCTTTTGACTTTCATCATTTCAACTCTTGGTGTGTAAGGTCCAAGCTCAGTTCTTGGAGAGTCTAACGCTTTATTCATTTCATTTAAGATGTATTCTCTTCCACCTTTAGCTTGGTCGAGAGCTTTTTCCATAATCTCATATGTTATTCCGGTGATTTTAATATCCATCTGCAATGAGGTAACACCGTCTTTGGTACCTGCTACTTTAAAATCCATATCACCTAAATGATCTTCATCACCTAGGATATCAGATAATACAGCAAAATCATCGCCCTCTTTAATTAAACCCATTGCAATACCAGAAACTGAATTTTTAATAGGAACTCCAGCATCCATTAGGGCTAGTGAAGATCCACAAACAGTCGCCATCGACGATGAACCATTTGATTCAGTAATATCTGATACTAAGCGGATTGTATAATCAAAATCTTCTTTATTAGGCAATACTGCCTTAAGGGCTCTCCAAGCTAATTTACCATGACCAATTTCTCTTCTACCTGCTGAACCCATTCTTCCAACCTCACCAACTGAGTATGGAGGAAAATTATAATGAAGCATGAAATTTTCTTTATAAGAACCTTGAAGTGCCTCAATTCGTTGCTCATCTTCTCCAAATCCGAGAGTTGCAACAACTATTGCCTGTGTTTCACCTCTAGTAAATAAAGAAGATCCATGTGTTCTGGGCAGCCATGAGACTTCTGAAGAAATATTTCTTACTTCATCAAGCTTACGCCCATCAATTCTAGACTTATCATTCAAAATTTGAGATCTGACCACATCTTTTTCAATTTTTTTGAAATATGACATTACTTCGTTAATGTTTTCATCTTCAATGTCGGCGTATTTTTCTTCTACAGCAGACTTAATCTCACTTAATGAGTTTTGTCTTTCAATCTTATCAACAATTGAATAGCTTTTCTTGATTTGATCTTCAAATTCACTTTTAAGCTCATTAATCAACTGATCATTAACATTATATTCAAATTCCCATGGATCTCTAGCACACTCCTCAGCAAGATTGATAATGATTTTTATGACTTCTTGCATCGACTCGTGTCCAAATTTAACTGCACCCAACATAATTTCCTCAGAAAGTTCTTTAGCTTCAGACTCTACCATCAGGACTGCATTTTGAGTTCCAGATACTACAAGATCTAATTGAGTTTCTTCATTAATTTTTGGATTTAATATGTAATCTTTTCCGTCATATCCAACTCTACACCCACCAATTGGTCCCATGAATGGTATTCCGGATAATGTCAAAGCACTTGAAGCGGCTATCATTGCAACTATATCAGGATTTGTTTCTGTATCGTGTGATAATACAGTTAAGATAACTTGAGTTTCGTTTTTGAATCCCTCAGGAAATAATGGTCTTATAGGCCTATCAATTAATCTTGAAGTAAGGGTTTCAAATTCAGTAGGTCTACCTTCACGTTTAAAAAAACCCCCTGGAATTTTACCTGCAGCATAAAATTTTTCTTGGTAACTTACAGTTAATGGAAAGAAATCAATGTCGGGTTTTGCGGTTTTAGCAGCTACGACATTAGCCATAACAACTGTCTCTCCATAACTAACTATGGTTGATGCTGTTGCCTGCTTAGCAACCTTTCCTGTTTCTATTTTTAATACTTGGTCTCCCCAATTCATTTCTCTTGAAATAACTTTTATCATATTCTTTCATTCCTCTAAAAATTTTAATTATCATTGCTTTATTTTCTAATACCGAGTTTATCTATTAATTTCTCGTAAGAATCTTTATTGCTTTTTTTTAGATAAGCCAGCAAACTCCTTCTTTGATTTATCAATCGCATAAGTCCAGTCCTTGAGTGGTTATCTTTTTTATGAGACTGAAAATGCTCTGTTAGGTTTGATATTCTCTCGCTAAGTATTGCTATTTGAACTTCTGGAGACCCTGTATCTTTTTCAGATCTCGCATGCTCATCAATTATTTTATTCTTTTTTTCTCTATTTATCGACATCACATTTCCTTTTATAAGTTGAACACCCTTACGGGCTTTATTTTTCCATCTACAGCTTTACCTATTCCAATAAATTTTTTTTCTGTTTCAATTAATAAATAATCATTTTCAGATTTTTTATTAGAATATTCAAAGCTTAGACCATTTCGAAATTTAAGGCTTAATTCTTGATCGATCAGTACTGCCGGGATGTCGTCCAGTACCTCTCTAATTGAATGCATTACTTCAAAATGATCGCCAATATGTACTAATTCTTCAAATTTATCTAGTAAAATAATATCTTTTTCCTCAATTTTACCTATTTTTATTCTTCTTAACTCAGAAACATAGGCATATGTTCCAAGCATTTTTCCAATATCTCTTGCAATTGATCTAACGTAAGTTCCAGATGAACATTCCATTATGAAGGAGTACTCGTTCTTATTTTTATATTCTAAACATTTTAAACTTTTTATAAACACGTCTTTAGATTGAATTGTAAATTTTTGGTTAGTTCTTGCTAGCTTATAGGCTCTTTTGCCATTAACTTTTACAGCAGAATATTGAGGTGGTACTTGAGAATGATTGCCAATAAATTTTCTTGAGCATTGATCAATTGCTTCTTTAGTTGGAATGATATCGGATTTATCAGTTGTATTTCCAGTTATATCGTCAGTATCTTTTGATACTCCAAAAACTACATTAAATTTATAAACTTTATTTTGATTAAAATAATGAATACTTTTAGTGGCTTCCCCAACAGCAATTGCAAGTATGCCTGTCGCAAACGGATCTAAAGTTCCTGCATGCCCAATCTTTTTAATGTTTAGAATTTTTCTAAGTCTTTGTATTACTTTAAACGAAGTTATATCTTTTGGTTTATCTATAAAAATCCAGCCATTCATGTATTAATTTTTATTAAGATCATTTAGAACTTTTTCTTTTCTAAGTACTTTTTCAATATTACTCATTTCATCGATACTTCTATCAATTCTAAAAACAAGTTTAGGTGAGAACTTTAAGTTAATTAAACTTGTTACTTCTCTTGAAAGATAATGCTTACAAGAATTTAATTTTAAGATAATTTCATCATCTTCTAATTTTTCATGCGTAATTACGTCTATATATGCAATTTTTAAATCTGAATTCATTTCAACTTTAACTACACTTATTGGAAACTTGAACGGAGCATCAAGAGGCATTTCATTTCTAACAAGAACTTCACTTACAGCTTTTCTGATTATCTCAGAAACTTTGTGTGATCTGCTAGTTTTTTCATTTTTTCTTTTTAAAATCACAACGTCTGTGCAATTTCCTCAACACTAAAGGCTTCAATAAAATCCCCTACCTCAAATTCATTAAATTCTTTAATACTAATTCCACACTCAGTTCCAGATTTTACTTCGTTAGCTTCATTTTTTTCTCTTTTGAGACTCAGGATATTTCCATCAAAAATTGTTTTTTCATTTCTTGTTACTTTAACTTTTGCATTTTTACTAACTGAACCCTCTATTATTCTACAGCCTGCTATTGCACCAATCTTTGAAACTTTGAAAATTTTTAGAACTTCAGCTTTTCCAATAAAATTTTCTTTAATAGTTGGTTTTAATTTACCACTTGCATAATCAGAAACAAATTCAATAAGCTCATAAATAATATCAAAATTTTGAATTATAATATTATTTGTTTTTGCTTTGATCTTTGCTTCCTTTGTAGTGGTTGAGTTAAATGATAATAATAATGCATTTGATGCCGATGCAAGAGCTACATCACTCTCATTAATGAAACCGACACCTGAATGTATAACTTTAATTACTATTTTATCACTTTTAATGTTTTCTAACTGATGAATTATTGCTTCTGATGATCCGCGTGTATCGGCTTTTATAACAACTTCTAATATTTCTTTATTATTGTCTAAAGACCCAAAAGCTAATTCATTATCAATATTTTTGATTTTTTTTGGTAAAATTTTATTTTTCTTGATTTGGCTTCTAATTTCACATAACTCTCTAGCTTTTTCATCACTTTCCACAGTGACAAAGCTGTCTCCAGCCTCAGGTGGCTCATTTAGGCCTAAAACTTGAACAGGCATAGATGAAGTAGCTTCTATTAAATTTTGGCCTTTATCATTTAGTATTGCTCTTACTTTTCCATATTCACTTCCAGCTACTGCAATATCACCAACTTTTAATTTTCCATTCGTCACAATAATATTGCAGAGAGGACCTCTTCCTTTATCAACATTTGCTTCTATGACGGTTGCTTCTGCAAAAGTTTCATTATTTGTTTTTAATTCTGAAAGTTCGGCCTGTAAAACAATGGCATCAAGGAGTTTATCAATATTACTACCTGTTTCAGCTGATACTTCAACTGATTGTATCTCTCCAGACAAATCTTCGACTATTAAATCTTCTGACAATAGTTGCTCTTTTATTTTTTGAGGATTTGAATCTGGTTTGTCACATTTATTAATTGCAACAATAATTGGAACTTTAGCTGACTTTGCGTGAGAAATAGCTTCTTTTGTTTGTGGCATTACACCGTCATCTGCAGCAACTATTAAAACTACAATATCAGTTACATTAGCACCCCTTGCACGCATATCAGTGAAAGCCGCATGACCTGGAGTATCTATGAAAGTGATTTTTTTATTATTGTGTTCTACTTCGTATGCACCAATATGCTGTGTTATTCCCCCACTTTCTCCTGAAACAACATTTGAGTTTCTAACCTTATCCAGTAAAGATGTTTTTCCATGATCAACATGTCCCATAATTGTTACAATCGGTGATCTTGTTTTATTTTTTTCTGCTTTTGTATCTTTTGAAATAAGGTCTTTTTCAATATCCTCAATGTTTTCTCTTTTGAAGTTATGACCAAATTCTGTAACCAAAAGCTCCGCTGTGTCTGCATCAATTGACTCATTAATTGTAGCCATCATTCCCATCTTCATAAGTGATTTAATTAAGTCACCTGACTTTTCTGTCATTCTGTTGGCTAGTTCTTTTACAGTTATGGACTCTGGTATATAGACATCTCTAACGATTTTTTTTGCTGGCTCGTGCTCAATTTTAGATTTTTTTGTCTTCTGCTTAGCACGCTTATAAGCTGCAAGACTTCTTGTTCTTTCGTCTATATCACTTAAAGCAGTTACAATAGTAACCTTTCTTTCTCTGATTTTTTTTCTGCCGAAAGTATTTTGTGTTCTCTTTCGATCATCAATATCATGAGCTATATTAGGATTTTTTTTCTTATCAATATCTCTTTTGATATCTTTGTTATCTACGTTATCCAAATTAATATTTGTATCTAACGCTATGGGAGCATTAGCTTTATCTGGGTGATTTGATGACTTTCCTAATCTAATTTTTTCAATTTCATCTTTTTTATCTTTTTTATTATCAGCTCTGAGTATTCTTTTTTGCTCGTCTTTGGATAAAGGCTTAAGAACAACGCCTGATTTGTTTTCATTAATATTTTCTTTTTTGGTACTAACCGGCTCCTTTGCAATACCGCTGAAATTTTTAGTATTATTTTTTATGGATTGTGATTCTGGACTTTGGACTCTTTTATACCTTTTCTTTTCGACGATAACTGTTTTGCCTGCTTCAATATTCTTTGTAGGAGCAAGTTTAGGCTTTGAACCTAGTTTTAAGCTGAGAGTTTTTTTCTTCTTTGCTGTATCTTTATTTTCAGCCATAATAAAATTATATAAATATGACTAATCAAGCCATATTTTTCTAGCCTCCATTATTAATTGATCTCCTTCTTCTCTTGTAAGATTAAATTCTTCTAGTAACCCTGCAACTCTAGAATTTTTATCACCTTTCACCTCAAGATACCCTATTAAGTCATCTGTTGTAAGACCTGCAAAATCGTCTAGTGTTTTTATATCACTTTCAGCGAGCTTAACGATCATGGCTTTTGATAAAAGCTCAAACTGTGATAAATCCTCAGAAACTTCTAATTTTTCAATTTTCGATTGATTTTCATCTTCTTTATCTGCCAAATATTTATTTGCTCTTTCTATTAACTCTGTAGCAATTTCTTCGTCAAATCCATCAATAGACAATAACTCAGATTTATCTGTTTCAATTACTTCTTCAACACTTCCGAAGCCTTCACTTACTAAAAGTTGTGCAAGAGTTTCGTCTACATCTAGTGACGAAATAAATATATTTGTCTTATTAGCAAAATCTTCTTGGCGTTTTGAAGACTCTTCATCTTCTGTTAAAATATCGATTTCATATCCAGTTAACTCCGTAGCAAGCTTTACATTTTGTCCTCTTCTTCCAATTGCTAAGCTTAAGTGCTCTTCGGATACCACAACCTCAATTTTATTTTGATCTTCATCTAAAACAACTTTTAAAACTTCTGCAGGAGATAAGGACGCAATGGCTAAGTTTGCCACGTTCTCAGACCAATTTATAATATCTATTTTCTCGCCTTGCAATTCGTTAACAACTGCTTGAACTCTGCTACCTCTCATGCCAACACATGCACCAACTGGATCTATTGATCCATCTTCAGTGAAAACAGCAATTTTTGCTCTACTGCCTGGGTCACGTGCTACGCTCTTAATAGATATAATACCGTCATAAATCTCTGGAACTTCCTGAGTAAACAGTTTTGCCATAAATTGTGGATGTGACCTAGATAGAAATATTTGTGGTCCTTTTAATTCAGATCTTACATCATATATATAAGCCCTTACTCTATCACCATTGCGAAGGATTTCTCTTGGAATTGTTTGGTCTTTTCTAATTACTCCCTCTGCTTTTCCTAAATCTAATATAATATTACCAAACTCTGTTCTTTTAACTATTCCATTTACAATTTCACCTACTCTATCTTTGTATTCAATATATTGCCTTTCTCTTTCAGCTTCCCTAACCTTAGAATTAATTACCTGCTTTGCTGATTGAGCTGCTATTCTTCCAAAATCTAATGGTGGTAATGGATCTAAAAGCTGGTCACCTATTTGAGCTGCGCCATTAATTTTTTTTGCTGCTTTTAATGTGATTTCAAGAAATTTATTTTTTACTTCTTCAACGACAAGCATTTTCCTTGAAATCGAGATATCACCATTTTCTTGGTTGATTTCTACTATAACTTCATTCTCTTCACCGTAATTACTTTTGGCTGCCTTAGCAATAGCTTCCTCTAATGCAGCAATTACAATCGTCTTATCTATCATTTTTTCTTGGGCGACAGTTTCAGCAATTCTTAAAATTTCAATTTTATTGGCACTAACCATATTTATCCTTTAGCGTAAAAAAAAAGTGGGCTTAACCCACTTTGTTTGAATTAGCAATATTTTTATATTTCTATACACCTGAAGTATTAATAAATCAAGTAAGTTAGCTTCAGAAATTTCAAAATATTAATTGATAAATTTTCTCACCTTTTTCAATTGCTTTCCTTTGGTATCTAGAAATTCCATATAATCGGTCGTTTTTTGATAAAATTCTTAAATCATAAGTTCCTATATTTCCTACATGCTTACTTATCAAGCTTACCATGTCTTTGAGGTAAAGCTCTGAGTCAGTAGTTATATAAATTGAATTTTTTGTTTTAATTAGATTAATTAATAGCTTTATTACCTCAGAGGATATTAAACGTCTTTTATTATGTTTTTTTTTAATCCATGGATCTGGATTAATTATGAATATTTTATCTACAGACCTGTAAGGTATTGCCTCTAAAAAATATATACTATTAAGGTGACTAAGAATTATATTTTCTAACTTAATGTTTGAAATATTTGTAAGAACCTTTGCAATTCCATTTAGATAAACTTCTATTCCAATAAATAATTCATTTGGGTAGGAGATAGCATTTTTAATTAAAAAATCCCCATCGCCAAAACCAATTTCAATGTTTACTTTTGTGAACCTTTTTGGAAGCGTTATTTTTTTATTTGAGTCATAGTTATTGTGATATTTTATAATCTGCTCATCTAGTGAGTACTGATTATAAATTTTATTAATTAATTCTTTTTGAGTTAAGGAAATTCTTTTTGATATTTTTCTTCCTTTGTAAGAATAGTACTTAGGATATTCGCTTTTTGATGAAAACAAAAAAATTCTATAATTTTTTTGATAAGTCTATTTTTTCCCATGAAAAAGATCCATCATTCTCAGCATCTCTTCCAAAATGTCCGTATGCAGCACTTTTTTTGTAAATTGGCTTATGTAAATTAAGGTGGTCTCTAATGCCCCTAGGGGTGAGATCAATGTTGGTTACAATTTTTTTTATGAGATCCTCATCTGACATTTTTGAGGTACCGTGTGTATCAACATATATTGATAAAGGATCGGCAACTCCAATTGCATATGCTAATTGCAAAGTGCACTTTTCAGCTATTCCAGATGCAACAATATTTTTAGCAATGTATCTTGAAATATATGCTGCTGATCTGTCTACCTTAGTGGGATCCTTTCCCGAAAATGCACCTCCACCATGGGGTGCTGCTCCACCATAGGTATCAACTATTATTTTCCTTCCAGTTAAGCCTGTATCACCATCAGGACCACCTATTACAAATTTACCAGTTGGATTAATTAATATTTCAGTTTCATTGCTAATCCACTCCTCTGGCATAATATTTTTTATGATAGGAATAATTATTTCACTCACTCCTTGTTGATCAAGATTTTCATCATGTTGGGTGGACACAACAATCTTAGTACACTTTTCAGGAGAACCATTTTTGTATTGAAGCGTAACTTGACTTTTTGAATCAGGCTGAATTCCTGGCGTGTCACCTTTCTTTCTTTTAATAGCCATTTCTTCCAAAATCTTATGTGAATAATAAATTGGGGCTGGCATTAAAGAAGGTGTTTCTTTGCAAGCATAACCAAACATTATTCCCTGGTCACCAGCGCCTTGATCTTTATTTCCTGAAGCATCAACTCCCATAGCAATATCAGCAGATTGACTATGAACTCCAGAACAATCAAATGAAAACTTATTCCAGTGAAAACCATCTTGTTCATATCCAATTTCTCTAACAGCATCTCTAGCTAATGACTCGTAATCACATTTATAATTATCAGGGCCTCTAACCTCACCTGCCATTACAACCTTGTTTGTCGTAACAAGTGTTTCCATTGCAACTCTTGAATTTTCAGGATTCTCTTGCGATAAAAAATCATCAACGACTGAGTCAGAAATTATATCACATACCTTATCAGGATGACCTTCAGATACTGATTCACTTGTAAATAAATATTGTTCACTCATATTTTTATTTTTTTTGTTTAGATCGAATAGCATATCCAATTATAAAAAATAAAACTATTAAAAAATACGTAAAAAAATTTCCATTTACTCTATAAGCGGTTGTCTCTAATTTTTTTGGGATTTTTACATCTAAGTAAGTAGTTTTACTTGAGTCTACAACACTTATTATTTCTCCTTTAGGACCAATTAATCCTGAAATACCTTTATTTGATGATCTTACCATTGGAATTCCAAGTTCAATAGATCTAAACTGGGCATGAACAAAATGCTGCCTGGGACCACTCAAACTCCCAAACCAACCATCATTACTTATATTAACTAATAAATCTGTATTATTAGAAATACTTTTACGAACAAGACTAGGGAAAATTACTTCATAACAAATAAGTGGGGTAATATTTGTTGGAAATATTTGACTACTATTACCTCTGGTTAATTCATTTTTGAAGAATAAATTGTGAGGAAAAAAAATATTAAATAACTTTGATAACGGAAAATACTCACCAAAAGGTACGAGAATTTTCTTATCATAAGAAAATCCCATATAGCTAACGGAATTAAAAAAATTATCTTCATCCTTTCTTATATACCCAACTATCCAGTTTTGTGGTCTGTTAGAATCAAAGCCAAGAGAAGTTTCAGGAAATACTGTAATTAGGTTAGGTGAGCCCATGGCTGCAGTATTATCAATTGATTGTTTAGTCCACTTATCTTTTTGATTTAGATGAGTATGTACAATTCTTAAATCATTTTTAGAAAAAACCACTTGATAATAATTTATTCTAAAAAAACCATATATATATAGTAAAGTAAGTATTATAATTGCAGTAATTAGATAAGGCTTATTTTTATTATTTAATAAAAATGAAAAGATACATGCTGAACAAAATACAGTTAATAATCCAAGCCCATATATACCCAAAAAAGAAACCGCTTGTGAATATTTTAATGACCATGACCAACTATAGCCAACTAAATTCCAAGGGAGACCGGTGAATAATATGCTTCTTAAAAATTCAAAAATAATCCATACAGAACTGAAATAAAATATCTTTGAATTAGATTCACTCCAGAGAAAAGCATTAACTATTTGCATTAATCCAAAAAAAATAGATAGGGATACTGGAAAAAGAATAAAAATTATCGGTACAACATAATATAAATCAGGATCAAATTCTAATATTGAATTTGAAACCCAATACATACCTAATAAGAAAAAACCAAAACCAAAAAATAAACCATTATAGAAAAAAATCTTATAGTAACTCTGTAATTTTTGAAAAACAAAGTCATTCAACAAAAAATATAGCCCAATCACAATTACTGATAAAAATGGCACATTGAAGGGCTCAAAACTAAAAGCTAAGGATAACCCTAAAAGAAAATTTAAAGTAAATAGATAGGACTTTTTATTTAGAATAAAGCCCAGTGATCTCATTATTTTTTTGGAGTTGAAACTTTAACAGACTTTATTTTCATGGGATCTGCATCTTTAATTTCAAAAGTTGTTCCTGAACTGTGTTTTATAATTTCTCCTCTTTGAGGTACTCGGCCCGCAATTGAAAAGATTAGTCCACCTAAAGTATCAATATCTTCGTTCTCACTTGAATCAAGGAATTGTGTATTAGTCACTTTTTGTAGCTCATCAATTTCAACTCTAGCACTTGCTTCAAAAACATTAGCAGATGATTTAATTAGCATTGGTAAATTCTTTTCGTCGTGCTCATCTTCAATTTCACCAGTAATTTCTTCGATTACATCTTCAATTGTAATTAAACCGTCAGTACAGCCGTACTCATCAATAACAATTCCCATATGAAGCCTAGTGATTTGCATTTTTAGAAGTAAATCAAGTACAGGCATTGATGGTGGTATTTCTAAAATATCTCTTTTTAAATCTCTAAGAAAGTTGGCTTCAATTTTTTTCTTATTTTGATAATTTACTATGTCTTTAATGTGAACCATCCCAACAACGTTATCCAGATTGTTCTCATATACGGGGACTCTTGAGTGAGCTTCCTTGATAAAAACTTGAAGCACTTTCTCGAAACTATCATTTATTTCAACAGCACCGATATCAGCTCTTGGTATCATAATATCTGATGACCTAATGCCCTCAATTTTTAATATATTCAAAAGCATTAGTCTTTCGTGTTTGGATATTCCTTCTGTATCTTTAAGATGGCTATCTAAAACAGTTTCAATACTTTCTTTTAAAGAATTATTAGAAGGTTTTTTAGTAAAGAAATTTTTATTGAATATTTTATTTATCATTCTTTTGCTTGATATTACTATATATTAATTTTTCAAATTTTCTCATTTGTTTAAATTGTTTGTCTGTCTCATGATCATAGCCCATTAAATGAAGCATTCCATGAATTGTCATCTTACATAAGTAGTCATACTTTGTAATTTTTTGTTCTGTTGCCTCTCTTATTAAAGTTTGGTTTGACAGTGCTATGTCACCTAAAAGATAGTAGTTCATGTAAGAAAATTGCATTGGGAACGATAAAACGTTTGTAGGTTTATCTTTATTTCTATACTTCAGATTTAATTCCTTAATTTTTTTATTTGAGGTCAAAAAAAAGGTTACAGAAATATTTTTATTAATTCCAATACCTATAATGTTAATTGTTTCTTTTACTGTTTTTGAAATGTACTTTTTGAAATATGGAAAATTTTTTTTCCATCCTACCTCATCAACGTTGTAGTTAATCTCAATCATCTATTTAATTTTTTTGATCAAAAAGGTCTTTAATCTGATCGTCATATGAGTCATAAGCATTTATAATTTTTGTAACCATTTCATCTCGAACAATATCTTTCTGTCCAAAATTTATGACTGAAACCCCCTCAATATCTGACAAAATTTTAATTGATCTAAGCAAACCGGAATCACCTCTTTTAGTTAGATCTGTCTGAGATGGATCACCAGTTACAATCATTCTTGAATTCTTGCCACATCTAGTTAAGAACATCTTGATTTGATTATGTGTCGCATTCTGGGCTTCATCAAGTATAACAAAAGAATTATTAAGAGTCCTTCCTCTCATAAAGGCCAAAGGTGCGATTTCAATTTCAGACGATTGGATTTTTCTTGATGCAATTTCAGATGGCATTAAATCATACAAAGAGTCATAAAGTGGTCTTAAGTATGGGTCAACCTTCTCTTTTAAATCGCCAGGGAGAAAACCAAGTTTTTCCCCTGCTTCAACAGCAGGCCTAGACAAGATAATTCGATCAAACTTTTTTTCTAGTAATTGAGAAACTGCTGCAGCAACAGCAAGAAAAGTTTTTCCTGTACCTGCTGGTCCTACCGCAAATACTATTTGTTTTTTTTGTAATATTTCTAAGTAAGTATTTTGTAGTTTACTTTTACCAACAACATCTAATTTAACTGTTTTAGTAATATTTATATTTTTTATGTCATTTGACATACTCTTTTTTAAATTCTCCTGCATCGAGTTAATATTGTTATTAACTGCTTTGTTCATTTTCTTTTCGCTGATTGTTTGAGTTATGGCGTTTTTTAAAATATCAGTATTTTTTTTATTCCCTTGAATAATTAATTGATTACCTTTTTGGAATATTTTCAATGGTAAATTGTTTTCAAAAAATTCTATATTTTCATTATTGATGCCAAATATATCTAATACTTCAGAATTATCAATATTGATAACAGTTGAATTTATACCTTGAAGAGAAGATTTTTTATCGGTGTTATTTAGTAATTTATTTTTCAAATTTTTATATAAATCTTATCTTAACAACTAGCATACAAGTTCTTATGATTGCAAGTTGAAATATTTACATTTTTCACATCGCCCGGATTTAATTCTTGCGATTTTATGTAAACTGATTGCATAAAGGGTGTTCTACCAAAGAAGTATTCAGGGTTACTAGTGCTTTGATTTTCAATTAAAACATCAATATCTTTTCCACAAAAAGTTTTATTGAATTCAAATTGTATGTCTTTAAGTTTATCTTGAAGTATTGACAATCTCTCTTTTTTTATACTTAGCGGAGTTTTGTCTTCTTCAAATGATGATTTAGTTCCTGGTCTTGCGCTGTAAATGAAAGAATAAGATTGCGTGAATTTTATCTCACTCACTAAATCAAGTGTTTTTTTAAAATCATCATCAGTTTCGCCTGGATAACCAATTATAAAATCAGATGATATTTCAATTTCTGAATTAGCAGCTTTCAATTTTTCAATAATTTTTCTATATAAATTTGTATCATATTTTCTATTCATTTTTTTTAATATATTTGATGAACCAGATTGGACTGGCAAATGAAGAAAAGGCATAAGCTTTTCATTAGTTGCATGAAGTTTTATCAAGTCATCGCTCATATTAATTGGATGTGAAGTTGTATATCTTATTCTTTCTAAATTTTTGTTTTTACTAATCTCTTCAATTAAATCTGCAATATTTATTTTTCGACCGTGATGAGAAATATTATACGCATTTACATTCTGACCCAATAATACTATTTCTTTAGCACCATTATCTGTTAGAAATTGTACTTCGTTAAGTAATGATATTAAAGGGCGAGAGTACTCAGGCCCCCTTGTATAAGGAACTACGCAAAAAGAGCAAAATTTATCGCAACCTTCTTGAATCGTTAAGTAGGATGAAACGCCTTGTTTTCTTTTTTGTTCAGAAAGGTAATCAAACTTTTCGTTAACTATAAATTCCGTATTTAATTGTTTTGGATTTTGTTTAAGGTCATCAATCATTTGAGGTAATAAATGATAACTCTGTGGACCTAGTACTATATCGATTGATTTATTTTTATTAAACATTTCTTCATTTTCAGCCTGAGCAACACATCCAACAACTGCGATAGTTTTTTCTTTTTTATGTTTATTTACTCTTCCTATATCCGAGTAAAGTTTGTGGGCGGCTTTATCTCTTATATTGCAAGTATTGAAAACGACTAGATCAGCAGTTTCTATATCTTTATTTTGCCTTAAACCCTTATTTTCCAGAATTGATACAATTTTTTTGCTATCATACATATTCATTTGACATCCATAAGATTTAACAAAAAAAGTGGGATGACTCATTTTAATTAACTTTAATTTTTTGATTTATGCCTTTTAGTATTTTTTTTTCACAATATACTGCCAAATCTTTCCTATTCTCAAAATTATTAATGCTCATAATTTCGTGAAAAATGATATCGACAGTTATCCTACCAGATCTAAGAAAATTTGCCATAGCCGCGACCATGGAAGTATCTCCTACCCATGCAATATTACGCCTTAAATATATTCCCATAGGAATATTATTTAATTTGGAATAGCATATTGAAATCGGCTGAATGTTTATTTTATTATTATCATCAAAAGCACATTCCAACATTGAGGATTTAAAATCTAAAATACCATTTCCATCTGAAGTAGTCCCTTCAGGAAATATAATAAAATTTTCGCCTTCTTGAAGTTTTTTTTGAATTAGATGGTTGTACTCTATAATTTTGTTTTTATTTTCATTGTCTATAAAAAAAGTATTGCTTAACTTTGCTAAAAAACCAAATATTCCCATTTTTGAAACTTCTTTTTTTGCAATAAATCTAGCATTAAGCAATGTTCCTAAGCAAATAATATCAAACCAAGATACATGGTTAGCAATATATAGGACACCTGCATTTTTTTTATTAAGTTTTGTTGAATCAAAGTTAATATTTATCCCTGTGATTATTTTTATCATACGGTAAAAAAGTAAAGGATAAAGTTTCTTAACTTTAAAACCAATAACATTACAAAAGAATTGTATTGGTATAGATACAAATATAATTGAAATTAAAAAGACAAGTATAAAAGTAAGTCTCAATATAGACATCTAATTATCTTTTTTATTTTTTATTCCATAAAGTTCAAGTCTGTGATCAACAAGTTTATAGCCTAATGATTCAGCAACTTTCCGTTGAATATTTTCAATTTCTTCATTCGTAAACTCGTGTATATCTCCGGATTCAATATCTATTAAATGATCATGATGGTGGTCCTCTATAGCTTCATATCTTGATCTGCCATCTTTAAACTCATGCTTTTCAATTGCACCGTATTCTTCAAATAATTTTACTGTTCTATAAACTGTTGCAATACTGATATTTTTATCCATCTCATTAGCTTTTAGAAATATTTCGTTTACATCAGGATGTCCCATCACACTCATTTCAGTAATAACGTCAGCAATAATATTTCTTTGCTCAGTCATTCTTAGTCCTTTTTCTTTACACAATTTTTTTACATCGATCATTTTTTCATCTCAATAATAGTTAGTTATATATAACGGTTTTGGTTCTGAGTTATCAATAGCATTTTTTATAATAATTTCTCTTAATCCATCTAAATTGTAATCTATTAAATGAAAATTTTTTTTTATACTAGCTTTAACCGTGTTTTCTAATAAATCTCTAAATAAAATATTATCATAAATATAAGTTGTTTTATCGTTAAATCTCAACTCTACATTATCTAAATCGAGCAATTTTGCTTTTTCTATAGCTTTATGGTCTTTAAATGTTTGTAAAAAAAATTGCTTATCCTTGAAATGTAAAAGTATACATTTTTTTTTATTGTACTTGTTTGATTTAAATTGAGAGTTGATTATTTCAAACTTAGATATTCCAAAAATGTCTAATTTTGTTGTAAGCTTTAGTGATTTGGCAAAGGTTAATGCTGATCTAATACCTGTAAAGCTTCCAGGCCCTGTTATCACACAAATTGATTTAATTGTTTTAAAATTTGTTTTTGATTTTTTTAAGAATTTGTCAATTTCTATAATTAATATTTCGGATATATTTTTTTTTGTTTTTATTTCTTTACTAATAGTTTTATTATTATTAATTATTGCCAATCGCAATGATTGAGTAAAATCTAAAATTAAGAACATAATATTGCTATTTTTTACATATAGACTAAATATTAGATGATATGAATTATTTTTTTTTTACTAAATTAAGTAAAAATTATTTTTTATTTCTTATAATTCTTTTTTCCTATACTTTGCCTGCCTTTTCTGAACCTGGTATTTCAGTGTTTATGTATCATAGATTTGATGAAAACAAATATCCTTCAACCAATGTAACAGAAAAGCAATTTCTATCGCACATAGAATATGTTTTGGAAAATAAGATTCAAATTTTGAGTCTAGAAGAAATAGTTGAAAATTTAAAAAAAAATGAAAAATTTAATAACAAAGCAATAGCATTTTCTGTTGATGACGCTTACAGTTCATTTTACAAAATTGCATGGCCAGTATTTAGAGACAATAATATTCCGGTCACATTATTTATCTCTACCGACATAATTGATAAAAAAATAAAAGACTATATGACATGGCCTCAAATTAGACAATTTATCAATGAAGGTGGGAGTGTTGGTCAGCATACATCCACACACTTACACATGCCATTGAACGATGTTGCAGATATAAAAAAAGATATTTTAAATTCTCATAAAAGTTGGATTAAGAATGTTGGCTTTATACCAAAACTTTTTGCATATCCTTACGGCGAAACAAGTAATGAGGTAATTGGAATTTTGAAAGAATTTGATATTTCGCATGCATTTGGTCAGCACTCTGGCGTTATTTCAAGCTTTGATAATCATTACTATTTACCAAGATTTTCATTAAACGAGAAATTTGGTGAAATGGATAGATTTGAGTTTGCGGTAAATGCCTATTCTTTAGATGTAGAGGATTTTATGCCCACAGATATGTTTTTAGTTGATGACAGAAAACCATCTATTGAATTCAGTATCGTCAAAAACTTGAAAGGAAATTCTATCAATTGTTTTTCTAATCCGGGCGGCAAGTGGGATAAGCAAGAAATTATAAATATAAAAAAAGACAGAGTGCAAATTAATTTAAATGAAGCTTACTTAGAAGGAAGAGCTAGAATCAATTGCACGACAATTGTTGATGATAAATGGTATTGGTTTGGGTATCAGTTTTTAATTAAATAATATCTGTAATTAGCGGGAGCTGTTTTTCTATATTTATATTTTCAAAATCTTCAAAGTCATTTATCTCAATAATATTTTTGATTTTGTCGGTATAATTATCTTCAATAGAATAACTTAATAAATACTCGGCTAAATACATTCCTCTTAAAGGTATATTGTTTGATCTTAAGACAAATCTATTGATACGAAACTCATTATAGTGAAAATTTGTATTTAGATTTTTCATGTAAGATGCTACTGACTCACTTAAACTATCAAACGATTTAATTTTATATTTTGCATCAGTTTCTCTATCGTTAGGTATAATTCCATGATTAGTTGAACCCCACACGTATTGTCCAAATAGTGCATTCCCCTCGTAAGCAAATCTTGAGGTTCCCCATCCACTTTCAATTACAGCTTGGGCGAGGGCGAGGGATACGGGTATTTTATCAACTTTTATTAATAAAGCATCCAAAGTATCTGCTCTATATTTAACCATTAGTTTATTGACCCAATCAGCCTCTTTTCTAGAAATTTTATCAAAACTATTTTTGATTGATTTTATTTTTTTATTTAATGATAAAAGCTTTTCGTTCTCTTGAACTATTAATGGTAACGTAATCTTTATGAAAAGGTCTTTTCTATTTTTAATTGATTTAATATTCTTCAAATCCCTAGGAAGCTGAGCAATAACTATATTAGGAACAATCTTAGTTTTCCTAACATTGTCAATGTGAAAGTCGTGAATAAGTTCATTTTGCTGGAGAGATTTTACAGTTTGTAAATCACTTATATATATAGTTGCTAAATCCTTTTCATCGGTATTGATTAATGCATTTTTTGTAGTAACAGTTTTTTGATAAAAATTATTAGTAAATATTAAAGAAGTTAAAACTGACAAAATAATTAGTAAAAAAATAAAATAGTACAATTTAAATAGAAATTGAATGTTTTTATCTTGAGTAATTAAAATATTCATTGTTTTAAAACCTTTAAAATACCTGCTCAACATTTTTGACTTCAGGAATATGATGTTTAAGCATATTTTCAATTCCATTTTTTAACGTAACTGTTGCGCTAGGACAGCCTGCGCAACTTCCCTTTAGCGAAAGATAGGCTGTACCACTCTCATATTTTATAAATTTTACATCACCACCATCTTGCATTATTGCTGGTCTGATCTTTGAAGATAAAATACTATTAATCATATTCACCACATTAAAATCTTCTTCATCAAATTTGATATGATCTAATTCGCTGGTATCGCTATCTTGTTTCTCGATTGCTGGTCGACCTGAAGTTATATGGTTGGAAATAACTTGCAATATAGAAGCTTTAAGTTGATCCCAAGTAAATTCATTTTTATTAATTGAAATACAATTCTTGTTAAATAATATATTTACAATTCCTTTGATTTTAAAGAGTTCGTCAGCAAGCGCTGACTGTTTATCATTGTGTGATTTATTAAACTCGATTGGATTTTCACATAGCTCATAATTGTCGAGAATGAACTTCAAGGAATTTGGATTTGGTGTTGATTCGGTTTGTATGAACATATGTTTTTCAAGTTATATAGTTAGATTCATAAATTTTTAAAGATTTGATACAGTTATTTATTAAGTTACTGAAATTAAATTGATTTTTAATTTGATCGCGATGCTAAATCGTCTATTACATCGTCTGAAAGTCCCTGCGGAATAATTACAATAGGGGCAGGTAATTTTCCGGATTTTTGACCCGCCAAAAGAGATACAAGTGGCCCTGGCTGATCTGCGTCTGCAGCAGCTAGAACAAGAAATCTAATTGCATTGTCTTCTTCAAGCGTTTCAATAATTTTTTCACTTGTTACACCTTCCTTAACCATTAATTCAGGAACACCACCTGTAAGATCATAAATTACTTTAGACCATTTTTGAAGTTTTTCTTGTGCCTTCTCTCTTGCTTCCTGAAGGATTATGTCTTCAATTGATTGCCATTGTTGAGGATCAAACTGTTCTATTACATTTAATAGGATGACGCCTCCCTTTGTACTTTGTGCACGCTTAGCTGCGAACCTAATAGCTACATGCAATTCTGTTGACTCGTCAACTATTACTAAAAATTTTGATCTATGTTTCATTTCTAAGTAATCCTACTATGTCATATACATCTTTGATTGTTTTTTGCGCAACTTCGTTTGCTTTATTTTTACCCTCTAATAAAATCTGTAAGAGATAGCTTTTATCTTGCATAAGTTTTTTGATTTCTGCTGTTATAGGTTTCATTTTTTCTATAATAATATCAGATAAATCAGATTTAAAATTAGCAAAATTTTCTCCTTTATATTGTTCAATTAACTTCTGTTTTTCGATACCAGAAAATCCTGAATAAATATTAAGCAAATTATTAACCTCACTTAAATTAATTATTTTCTCGATTTTTTCTGGCATTACATTATCTGCAGTTTTTGCTTTTTTTATTTTTTTTATAATCTCATCACTTTCATCTAAAAGACTTATTCGTGAATATTCGGATGGATCCGATTTACTCATTTTTTGATTACCATCTTTTAAAGACATAATTCTTGAAATATTCTTATCTATAATTGGTTCAGGAATAGGAAAAAAGTTTTCACAATTAAAGTCACGATTAAATTTTTGTGCGATATCTCTTGTGAGTTCGAGATGCTGCTTTTGATCATTCCCAACTGGCACATGAGTTGCTTTATAAATTAATATGTCCGCAGCCATTAGGTTTGGATAGATAAATAAACCTGAGCTTGCATTTTCTTTATCTTTGCCAGCTTTATCTTTGAATTGTGTCATTCGATTTAACCATCCCATTCTTGTTACACAATTGAATATCCAAGCTAGCTCTGAATGAGCAGGCACACTACTTTGATTAAATATAACACTTTTTTTAGGATTAATACCTGATGCAATGTAACTTGCTGCAACTTCCAATGTATTATTAATAAGTGTATTTGGATCTTGCTTTACTGTAATCGCATGTAAATCAACTATACAAAAAAAACAATTGTAGTCATTTTGCATACTTACAAAATTTTTAATTGCACCAAGATAGTTGCCTATATGAAGATCACCAGATGGTTGAACACCCGATAAAACTGTATTATTTTTCACTTCGTTCATTTTTGTAAAATCTTTTTAATTTCAGAATATTTAAACGGCTTGTAAAATGAAATAAGGATAAAATAAAGTAGTATTGAAGAAAGCACTGAAAACAAAAGAAATATAATTTCATTGTCTTGTAAAAAATTAAAAAATATCCCTAAATAGTTTTTAAGAAAAAGCAAATATAAGTACATTATAATTGATGCAAAAATAATTATTGTTGTAGGTAAAAAAATTCTTTTGCTGATTCGGTAATAACCATGCCTGTTTAAGGAATTGTTCATTAAGAAAACACTTATCCATGCAGATACGCTTGTAGCTATTGGAATTCCAATAAAGCCTATATAAATAAATAAGACTATACTTAATATGGTGTTAATAACTAAATTGATAGCAGAAATATATAGTGTAGGCTTTGCATTTTCATATGCAAAAAATATTGGTGTATAAATTTTCATAAGAATAAACGCGATGAGACCTAAAGCATAGAATTGAAGGGCTCTGGTAGTAAATAATGACGACGTCTCAGTAAATTCTCCTCTTTCAAAAAGAACACTTATTATTTGCTCTGAAAGAGTAAAAATTCCTACTGACGCAGGGACAGCAAATAATAATGAATATAATAAAGTTTGTTCTATTGAGTTGTGAATTATATCAAGACTTTCTGATTTAATCTTTCTAGAAATTGAAGGAAGCAATGCGACTCCAATTGCTATGCCTATAAGTGCAAGAGGTAATTGGTAAACTCTATCCGCATAATACAAATATGAAATTGCTCCACTCTCATAAGAAGCAATTATCGTTCCGATTAAAATATTTAGCTGCAATAATCCAGACGAAAAAAAACTTGCAGAAAATAATTTTGTAAAACGCTTAATATGATTGGTATATATTTTTACATTTAAGAAAAAATATATTTTTCCTCTAGCAAGAGCAATTGTAAGAAATAAGATCTGAATTAATCCAGCTATAATAACACTCCAAGATAAAAATAATAAAAAATCACCCGTTGTATAAGATGCGATGACGAGTGCAATAATCAATGTTATATTTAATATTATGGGAAGAGCTGCTGACAATGCAAATTTATTATGGGAATTAAGAATGGATGAAAAAATTGATGAAACACTAATTAAAATCAGAAAAGGAAAAATAATTCTTGAAATTTTAACTAGTTCAGTAAACTTGTCGTAATCATTCGTAAAACCGGGAGCCAAAATCGACACAAAAAAAGGCATAAATATTTCAATGATTAGAACAATTAATGACGATACTATTAAGAAAATCAAAAAAATACTTCCAGCAAATTTTCTCGACTCTTGCGCAAGATTATCCTTAATAAGTTTAGAGTAGATAGGCACAAAAGCTGAATTTAAAGCTCCTTCTGAAAAAATTCTCCTAAATGTATTGGGCAATCTGAAAGCAATAAAGAAAATATCGGCAATAACTCCTGTACCTAAAAAATTGGCAATTAGAATGTCTCTTAAAAAACCGAAAATTCTACTAATCGAAGTAAATAAAGAATAAATAAATGACGACCTTAAAACATTCATATAAACATTGTTTATTAATCTATTTTGATTTAAATGACTCCAAAAATAAAGGTTCATTCAATATATATCTTTTGAATTTGAAAAGCAGGAAAAAACCTATATAAAATCCAAAAAAAAGAATATGAAAAAAAAAGATAGAGAAGAACATTTTAGTGAAAAAGAAGCTTTAGTGTTTCATGCGCAAGGTAAGCCTGGTAAAATAGAAATTAAGGCCACAAAACCTCTTGAAACTCAAAGAGATCTTTCGTTGGCATATTCACCTGGTGTTGCAGCTCCTGTAAATGCAATTGCCGAAGATACAAGTACAGTTTACGATTATACAAGTAAGGGTAACATAGTTGCAGTAATTTCGAATGGTACAGCAATTTTAGGTCTTGGAAACTTAGGGGCCCATGCATCTAAGCCAGTTATGGAAGGAAAATCTGTGCTATTCAAAAGATTCTCAGACATCGACTCTATTGATCTAGAGATTGATACTGAAGATGCCGAAGAATTCATTAACTCTGTAAGATATTTAGGGCCTTCTTTTGGTGGAATAAATCTTGAGGATATCAAAGCACCAGAATGCTTCATAATCGAAGACTCACTTAGAGAAATAATGGACATACCCATTTTTCATGATGACCAGCATGGCACCGCAATTATATCTGCTGCCGCATTAATAAACGCAATGGATCTTACTGGTAAAAAAATTAATGAAGCAAAAATTGTTGTTAATGGTGCAGGGGCTGCAGGTATTGCATGCCTTGAATTATTAAAAGCAATGGGTATGCCTAATGAGAATGCAATTTTGTGCGATACTAAAGGAGTAATACACACTGATAGAAAAGAAAATATGAATCAATGGAAATCTGCACATGCAATTAAAACCAATTGCAGAACTCTTGAAGATGCATTGAAGGGTGCTGATATTTTTTTTGGACTTTCGATTGGAAATATTATTAGCCAGAATATGGTTTTATCAATGGTCGAAAAGCCAATCATTTTTGCAATGGCAAATCCCGAACCAGAAATACTTCCTGAAAAAATAAAAGAGTGCAGAAAAGATGCAATTATAGCGACCGGAAGATCTGATTATCCTAACCAAGTTAACAACGTTTTAGGTTTTCCATACATATTTAGAGGTGCTTTAGACGTTAGAGCAAAAACAATAAACCTTGAAATGAAAATTGCGGCCGCAAGAGCAATTGCTAATTTAGCTAAAGAAGATGTTCCTGATGAGGTAGCAAATGCCTATCCTGGTAAAAGACCTCAATATGGTCCTGATTATATAATTCCATCCCCTTTTGATCCAAGACTGATTAGTAAAGTACCACCAGCAGTTGCTAAAGCTGCTATGGACACCGGTGTGGCAAGAAAAGCTATAGTTGATATGGAAAACTATACTAATGAATTATCTGCTAGACTAAATCCTTCAGCCGGTCTTCTTCAAAAAGTTTTTCAAGAAGTAAAGGAAAATCCAAAAAGAGTTATTTTTACTGAAGGTGAAGAGGAAGATATGATAAGGGCTGCTGTGATTTTTCTTAATAATGGGATGGGCACCCCAATATTAATTGGAAGAGATGAGATTATTAAAGATAAAATGAAATCTATGGGTTTGGAATTTTTTGATCAAATGGAAATTCATAGTACAAGAAATAAAAATGAACATGACAGATACGCAGAACATATTTACCACCGATTACAAAGGAAAGGTTTTTTAAAAAAAGATTGTTTAGACTTACTTATAAGAGAAAGAAATGTTTTTGCGGCTTGTATGGTTTCCTTAAAAGAAGCAGATGCAATGGTTTGTGGATTAACTAGAAGTTATGCCGCGTCATTAGAAAGTATAGAGTATGTTTTAGATCCAATACCTAATAAGACAATCCTTGGTATGACAGTGATGTTATGTAATGGAAGAACAATTTTTGTTGCAGATTCAAATGTTCATGACATGCCAAATGCATCTCAGCTAGCAAATATTACTCAAGAAAGTGCTGAAGTTGTTAGAGACATATTCGGAATTGAACCAAGAGCTGCGTTAGTTTCATATTCAAATTTTGGCAAACCATTCACGGAAAGATCTATCTATATGAGAGACGCAAAAAAGATTCTAGACCAAAAAAATGTTGACTTTGAATATGATGGAGAGATGGGAGCTAACACTGCTCTCAATGAAAATTTGATGAGTTTGTATCCATTTTGTAAACTATCAGGACCAGCAAACTTACTTATCATGCCAGCAATACACAGTGCTAGTATTTCTACAAAGATGTTACAAGAGCTGGGTGGTGGTACATTAGTAGGACCTTATCTAGTTGGATTTAAGGAGAGTATTCAAATCGCTCCTCTAGGTGCTAATGTTTCAGATATTGTCAACTTAGCCGCTCTATCAGCATTTAAAAGTTAATTTAATAAGAATTCTGAGATCTCTCTAAGTGCTTGTTTTGCCTCGGGCAGAAAACCAAAAATTTGCCAAACATGAGGTAAATCATTATAGATGCTTAAATCAACTTCATTACCACCCTTTCTAATTTGTGACGCAACAACTTGTGAATCACTATACAAAATTTCAATATCACTTACTTGAATTAATGTTTTTGGAAAATTAGTATATTCACCAAATGCGGGTGATATAAGTGGATTATTATAATCTTGATTTGGAGCGTACCATTCTTTAACAGTTTTTTTCATGGAAAGTGATGTATTAAGCCAGTTGTCATAAGATAAGTAAGGATCAGATTTCGAGTTTTCTTTGATACTTCTACCTTCACCTGTAAGATCGGTCCATGGTGATAACAAAAATAATTTAGATGGTAATTTTTGATTTAGCTCTTGTAATTTGAGCATACTTACTAAAGCCAAATTTCCACCAGCTGAATCTCCACCAAAGAAAATATTTTCACTTTTAAAACCTTTTTCTAATAGTGCATGATAACTACTCACAGCATCATTAATTGCAATTGGGAATGTACTTTCGGGAGACAATGAATAATCGATGGCGAAAATTTGAATTGAGGATAATTTTGCCAAAGATAATAACATATTTTGATGAGTTTCAGGCGAGCCAGCAACATATCCACCTCCATGAAAATATAAAATACATTTTTTATTATTAAAATTTGTGTGAGAAAAATGTAATGTTCGAATCTTGTTTAAATAAATTTCATTTATAAATATATCTAAGCTAGATTTATTAAAAATTAATTTTTGTAAAAGTTTAGATCCCCATGATAAATTTTGATCACTATACCCTTCTTGATTCATCATCTTCCTTGCTTCTATATAAGATCTTTCTTCAACTGGAGGTTGAACATTCTTAATATATTTCCTAAGCATTAAATTTAATATTTTTGCTTGTACACTCATATAAAATATAGGTATTTATCGGACATTAAGCTTATTCCAAATTATTTTTGCAATATCAATTTTATGTAATTTTTTGATTTCTTGTATACAAGTCGGTGATGTAACATTAATTTCTGTTAAGTATTTACCAATAATATCAATACCTACAAAAAAAAGTCCTTCTTCTATTAAAAGATCTTTAATTTCATTACAAATTTTAAAGTCTTGCTTAGATAAATTTATTGCCTCACAATTCCCACCTACATGAATATTTGATCTTATTTCATTATTTTTTGGTATTCGCCTTAATGCTGCAATTGGTTCGCCGTTAATTAAAATGACTCTTTTGTCTCCATTTTTGATATCTGGCAAAAATTTTTGAACAATGAAAGGTTCATTGTGCTGATCAATAAATCTCTCAGTAATTTGATTATAGTTCTCATCTTTTTTATTTAACAAGAATATACTATCACCTCCATTTCCATAAAGTGGTTTAATTACTGACTTTCCATATTTTTTTACAAAAAAATCAACTTCTCTTTTTGATCGAGTGATAATTGTAGGTGGTATTATTTTTTTATAATTTAACATTGAAATTTTTTCTGGCGCATTTCTTATACCCTTTGGGAGATTTATAAATTTTGTAGATCCTTTTACTTGCTCCAATAAATGCAAAGATGATACATATTCCATATTATAAGGTGGGTCTTGTCTGATAAAAATATGACTAAAATTTTCAAGATTAGTATGTTGTATTTTTCCGATTGAATACTTTTTCAGTTTATTATCATTAAATTTAATTTCCCTAATTTCAGCGTAAACAGAACCATTTTTATAAGTTAAGGAGCCTGGCAAAAAATAATAATTTTTATTTTTTCTTTTTTGAGATTCTAAAATTATTGGTAAAGTGCTATCAGTATTAAAATTGAGTGTTTCGATGTCATTTATCTGAAATCCAATTTTCATCTTCGTTATAAATCACTTGATTTAATATTTATATAGTCAATAACTTCTTCAACTCCGTACACATCTCTTGCAATACTGATAACCAATTCTTTCTCTTTTTCAGTTCTGGCAATACCTATTATGTAAACTAATTTATTAACTGTCTCTATGTTGTAATTCAGAGAGTTTATTTCTTCCTCTAACATTAACTTACCTAAGATTTTTGTACTTATTACTAAATCGTCTGCAAAATTTAATATACTATCTGTATTGCTGATTTGTATTTCATTAATTACTGTTTTTACTCCGTTAACTCCCCATGCTATTCTCGTTGCCTCAATTTTAAGATCGACGTTTTCTACTGTGCCTGTAAGTAAAACTCGTCCTTGTGAAACTTCAACATCAATATTAAAAAATAAATTTTCGCTTTGGTCAAAATATGTATTTTTAATAACAGTTTTTATAATGGCATCATCCACGAACTCACCTATTGATCTTTCCTCCTGAGATACGGTTGCGACTTTTACAGCAGTTCCTGTTACAACTTGTGCACAACTAGATA
>CACNCV010000002.1 GCA_902619105.1 uncultured Pelagibacteraceae bacterium | reverse complement strand
GCAGACATGCATTCAAACAAAAAATAATTGAACTTGGTTATTCAATTAATGATAACGTAATTGAAGAGGCCTTTGAAAATTTTAAAAATTTAGCTGACAAAAAGAAAAATATTTATGATGAAGACATTATTGCTATTATTGATGACCAGGTAATTAGAGTGAATGACTCTATTTTACTACAGGATTTGCAAGTTATCGCAGGAACGAAAGGACCTCAAAAAGCGGAGATCAGTCTTTTAATTGATGATGAGCACAGGACAGTAACTTCAACTGGAGATGGACCTGTTGACGCAATCTTTAATGGTTTAAGTCAACTTATCCCACACAAAGGAAAATTATTGCTGTATCAAGTTCATGCTGTTACTGAGGGTACAGATGCCCAAGCTGAAGTTTCTGTTAGGTTGGCTGAAGATGGAAAAACTGTTGTCGGACTTGGCGCACATACGGATACACTTGTTGCGTCAGCAAAAGCATATATAAATGCCCTAAACAAATTGATAATTAAAAGAGAAAAGTCAGCTCCAGCGAGTATGTCAGGTGGCACTGGCGTTTGATAAAGAAAGGTTAAAATGTTTAATAATTTAATTGGAATTTGGTCTTCTGATATGGCAATCGACTTAGGTACGGCTAACACACTCGTTTATGTAAAAAATAGAGGAGTTGTACTTAATGAACCATCAGTAGTAGCTGTATTAAATCAAGGCGGTAAGAGCAAAGTTATTGCTGTAGGTGAGGAGGCAAAAAGCATGTTGGGTAAAACACCGGGACATATTCAGGCGATTAGACCTATGAAAGATGGAGTAATTGCGGATTTTGTTGTTACAGAAGAAATGATAAAGCATTTTATTCGTAAAGTTCACAATAGAAAAACATTTGCTAACCCAAGAATAATTATTTGTGTTCCAACTGGCTCAACACCTGTCGAAAGAAGAGCTATTCATGATTCAGCTTTAGCCGCAGGAGCAAGAAAGGTATCGCTAATAGAAGAGCCAATGGCTGCCGCGATTGGTGCTGGTTTGCCTGTTAGTGAGCCACGAGGTTCAATGATTGTCGATATTGGTGGAGGTACATCTGAAATAGCTGTTATCTCACTTGGAGGAATAGTTTATTCTCGTTCAGTAAGAATTGGTGGAGATGCAATGGATATCGCATTAATTAATTATATGCGAAAAAGATATAATCTTTTAATTGGTGAAGCTTCAGCAGAAATGATAAAAAAAGAAGTTGGTATTGCAATATCTCCTAAAACAGGTGACGGAAAAACAATTGATATAAAGGGAAGAGACTTGGCCTCGGGAGTTCCAAAGGAAATAGAGCTTACTCAAGCACAGGTTGCTGAAGCATTATCTGAACCAATTCAAACAATTATTGAAGGAGTTAAGTCTGCACTTGAAGATACGCCGCCTGAACTTGCCGCTGACCTTGTTGATATGGGCGTAGTTTTAACTGGAGGTGGCGCACTATTGGAATCGATGGATGAAGCCATTAGAGAAGCTACGGGACTTCCTGTTACAATTGCAGATGAAGCATTGTCATGTGTTGCTTTAGGAAGTGGGAAAGCGCTAGAGTCAGAAAGTTCTTTTGAACCTATTTTATCATCTGCTTATTAATTAAAGTCTAACTGTGAGGACATCACGTAATTTTTATTCAAGATACGTCAATAAGAATAGCTATGCAGCTACTCTTATACCATTAATTCTAATTGTATTTTCTTTAATTTTTTATTTTGGAAGATTTGATAACAGTATTTTTTTGAACGAAATTAGAACAAAAAGTATAAACTCTATCCACTTGATAACTTCGATTGTTTCCAGTCCCGTTAGTTTAATTAAAGATGGACTTGTAAGCATTTATGAAATTCAGAATATTTACAAAGAAAATAAAAAGTTTAAGGAAATGCAATTGCTAGACTCGGCAAATTTTCAGGAAATGGTTTCAATGAAACTAAAAATTGCCCAATATGAAAAACTTTTAAATGTATCCAGTGAGATTCAATTTGATTTTATAACTTCAAGAATAGTAGGTGATTTCTCAAACAATTTTAACGGAACTTTAATAATCAATGCAGGAAAAGAAGAAAATGTTGAAGCGGATATGCCAGTATCGGGGTCTACTGCTATCATAGGCAGGGTATCTCATGTTAGTGAAAATCTCTCACGCGTACTTCTATTAAGTAATGTCAACAGCAGAATTCCAGTGATAGTTTCTGATGAAGGTTATGATGGTATATTAATAGGGCAAGGCCGTGAAAATCCAACTGTTAGATTTATTGAAGATATTGAAAAAATTAGCATTGGAGATTTAGTTACAACATCGGGTAAAGGTGGAATATTTCCTCCATTTCAACTTATTGGCCAAGTTGTAGGAAAAAAAAATAACGAAATAGAGATTAATTTGTTCGAAGATATTACATCTTTATCTCATGTAAAGCTATTGAATTATAAACTAGAAAATGAAAGTTAATTGATGAATTTAAGTGCTAAAGACTATTTGATATTAAATGGATTTTTTCTTTTTTTTATTTCATTAAACAATGTATTTAATCTTGATCTTATAGATCTAACTTTAATTCTCTCTACTTTTTTGTATTCAATAAAATGGAATAAAAGCGAATGGCTTGTCCCTTTTTTCATATTTGTTTGGGGTATTTTTCAAGATATTTTATTTGGAATGAATTTAGGATATTCTGGAAGTACTTATTTGTTATTCTATTTTTTGAGTCAAATATCATCAAATTATGGTGTATTTGAGCAACAAAAAATTAAATTTATTATTTTTGCTATAGCAATATTAGCGTTCTTTATTTTTAAAAATTTATTTATCTATTTTAATTACCAACTCAACTATTTATCACTGAGTGAATTTTTATCGTTCTTTGTCATTCTATTATTATACTTTCCATTAAACTCAATAATTTTGTATATACAAAATAAATATGAAAAAATCAGATAAATTTATTTTTCAGAAATATGATACAGAAAATTTAATTAATAGAAGAGCTGCGCTTGTAACTATTGCAAAAGCTGGTGTATTTTCTGTTCTAGTTGGGAGATTGGCTTATTTGCAAATAGTTGAGAATAGTAATTACAAGAAATTATCTGATAAAAATAGAATAACTCACAGATTTCTAGAGCCTCAAAGAGGTATTATTTTTGATTTGCAAGGTCGACCAATGGCTGTCAATAAACAAAAATATGAAGTTGTGATAATAAAAGAAGAAACTGAAGACGTAAAAAAATCACTAGTAAAATTACAATCCATATTGCCAAATACACCAATTGATATAGAAAAAATATTAAAGGAAGTTAATTCTAGAAAAAAATTTATTCCTATCGCAGTTATTGATGATTTAACTTGGAAAGATTTTTCAACAATAAATGTTAATATTCATAAGCTAGAAGGTATTTATCCACAAATAGGATTTAAAAGATATTATACCCAAGGTGAGTCACACTCACATTTAATTGGATATGTTTCTTCAATAAATAAGGAAGAGGAAAAATCAAATCCATTGTCTAAATTAAGTACCGCTAAAACAGGTAAGATAGGCATAGAAAAAGCTAAAGATGAAACTTTGCGCGGCAAACTTGGCAACAAGAATATTGAAGTCAATGCGAGTGGAAGAGAAATTAGAGAACTTGATCGTGTGAATAGCGTGCAAGGTAATTATATACAACTTACAATTGATTCAGAATTACAAAAGTTTTGCTATGAAAGGCTAAAAGGAGTCAGTGGAAGTGTATCAGTTATTAATGTTAAAAATGGTGAATTTTATGCATTGGCTTCCTCACCATCCTACGATCCAAATATATTTAGTAAATCAATTTCAAATAAAACTTGGGACAATCTTTTATTAGATAAATATAAACCTTTAATTAATAAATCGATATCTAACCAATATCCACCTGGATCAACAATAAAACCATTTGTTGCTCTCGCAGCTTTAGAAATGGGAGTTTCTCATAAAGAATCATTTTTTTGTAATGGCAAACATCAAATAGAAGACTCCAGTTTAGAGTCGGGATACAAAACATTTCACTGTTGGAAGAAAGAAGGGCACGGTAATGTTGATATGACTAAGGCAATCAAAGTATCTTGTGATGTTTATTTTTATCAAATTGCAAGAAGAATAGGTATTAATAAAATTGCTGAAGTTTGTAAGAGGTACGGGTTGGGTGAAAAAGTTTTCAAATCTCTTTATGAAGAAAAAAGTGGTGTAGTTCCTGATAAACAATGGAAATTTGAAAACCTTGGTAGTCGATGGATGGTAGGAGAAACACTGTCTGCTGGTATTGGTCAAGGATATTTTCTTACAACTTCAGCTCAGTTATCTCTAGCTTTAGCTCAATTAATTAATAATGGTAAGAGACTTACTCCAAAGTTAGTATTTGAAAACGAAATACCAAATGTTTATGATGAGCGAATTATTGCAGATCCTTCACACTTAAAAATTATAAAAAATGCATTAGATGAAGCTACTAACATGCCTGGAGGTACGTCTTACAGGTCTCGAATTAATGGCAAGTATCAAATGGCGGGTAAAACTGGAACGTCTCAAGTGAGAGCAATATCAATTAAAGAAAGAGAAGAAGGTTTAATAAAAAATAAGGATTTGCCATGGGAAAAAAGAGATCATGGCCTATTTATTGGTTACGGTCCAACTATAGATCCAAAATATGCAGTTACTGTAATAGTAGAGCATGGAGGTAGTGGTTCAGGTTCTGCAGCTCCTATTGCCTCAGATATATTCAAATACTTATTTAATAAGAAGCTTCATCTAAAAAGAAATGAAATATTTAATGTTTAAACAAAACAATTTATATAGCTCTACCCTCGCTAAATTACAAAATATCAATTACCTTCTATTAGCCTTAATAGTAACATTATTTTTCATTGGCTTAGCAGCATTATATAGTATTTCAAATGGAGACTTTAATTCGTGGCCACTTAAACACTCTCAACGATTTATATTAGGATTGATTATTTTTTTTATTGTCATACTTTTTGATTTGAGAATTATATTTGGGTACGCATATATCATTTTTATACTAAGTATTCTTTCTCTTATTATTATCCCCTTTTTTGGTATTGAAAGTAACGGTGCTACTCGATGGATCAGCATAGCAGGGATAAGCCTGCAGCCGTCTGAATTTGTTAAATATACTTTAGTATTAGCTTTAGCTAAGTATTTTCACTCAATAAATAATGATAATAGTTTTGTTAAAACTTTAATTATTCCATTAATTATTACCACAGTTCCAGTTTTACTTGTAATCATCCAGCCAGATTTAGGTACTGCATTAATAATTTTACTTGGCGGAATCAGTCTTTTTTGGATTTCAGGTTTACATTATAAATACTTCATGGTTGGATTATTTTCAATTATCTGTTCTTTACCACTTTTGTGGCAATATCTTAAAGAATATCAAAAAGATAGAGTACTCACTTTTTTTAACCCCGAGCGAGATCCTCTTGGAAATGGATATCATATAATGCAATCAAAAATTGCACTCGGTTCCGGTGGTATTTTTGGCAAGGGTTACATGGAAGGTACACAGAGCCACCTTAATTTTCTTCCCGAAATGCAAACAGATTTCATATTTACAATGTTAGGTGAAGAATTTGGTTTTTTAGGCACTTTAATATTATTGCTTATATACGCAGGCCTAATCATGGTTTCTATTCGACTCGCACTTAAAAGCCGCAGTTTATTTAGTAAATATTTGTCCTTAGGTGTCTGCAATGTTTTCTTTATTTACGTTTTTGTAAATATTGGGATGGTCACAGGTTTATTGCCAGTGGTTGGAGTTCCGCTTCCATTTATATCATATGGGGGAAGTTCGATGCTGGCAGTGATGTTTGGATTTGGACTTCTAATGAATTGTTATATCAATCGTAATATCATAATTGAGAAAACAAATTATTAAATTACTGTTTTGTGAAGTAATCCTCTTGACTACTTTCACGATAAACATCAGTCGTTGCACAGTGTAAAGCGCCACCAAATGGATAGGCATCCCTGAAAGGAACTGGAACAACTTCAAAATTTAACTTATCAAGTTGATCCATTTGGTGAACTTCGGTTTCCTCAACACAAACTGTTTTAGGGTCCAACATGAGTACATTCATACTTAACCATACGCTTGAGTAGCATAGTGGAGGAGGGGAATTGTGCGAAGGACGAGCTGCTTCAACTATTTCCCAATCATTATCATGAAAAATTTTTCTTTGTTCATCAGGGAGTCTTCTTTCAGGATTATTTAATATCAACCCTGGCCTTAAAGGGGTAAATGTAGCATCAATATGAGTAGGAAAAGGATCGGTAGGGAAATTTAAAACATGAATACGCTGATCTGGAAAGTGCCTTTTGATCCACTCTATACCCTTCAAGTTTGTTGTAAAGCCGTGTTGAATAAACAAATCTTTACCCATTCTCAACACATCAGCTGCATCAAACAAAGGCTCTTCTTCAGTCGTTACAAATTTTTTGTCAGCAACCCACTCATACCTTTGATCTATTGTGATCTCGTCTGCGAGATAATTATCCCTGTATGATTTATTCGTTAACCTTGGTTTTGGAGCAGTTTCCCATTTCATTTCTGGATCTTGTTCAAAAAAACTTTGTAATAGAGGTCGATAACACAAATACTCAAACCATCTTGAACGAAAGGACATTGTGGCCTCTAGCATCTCACTACCTAAAGTGAGTATAACGTCTCTAGGAGGCATACAGCCAAACATTGTTTCTATGCTCCAATCTGGAGTGCCGATTTTCTGATTGAAATCTAGTGGTGATGGACGATCTACTTTTATTCCTCTTTTCTCTAAAATATCAGAGAAATTATCAAGTAAATAATTAGCTCTATCAATTGTATGTTGTGGCCTTGGTCCAAATTTACCTTTCATGTCAGAATCTTCCGGAATTTTTGGAGCCATTGCAGGCTCAACTGGAGCAATACAACAATTATCTGCTCTTCCAACAATTATGTGTTTTAGGGGATCCCACTCATTCCATGAGTTTACTATTTTAACCACTTCAAATCTTTTTTTATCAAATTAAATAATGGCTTGAATTGAAACTAAATTGAAAGTAAGAGTCAAGCGATTTCATTATCTAGGAGTAATTTTGACTAGTAATATTAATCAATATGATGTTGCCATTGTGGGCTTTGGACTAATTGGTCAAATCTGTGCAAAAGTATGCAGCCGATACAATCTTAGAACACTAGTTATTGAGTCAAGATCAGACGCTGAATTTACTTCAAACGCTATATCATTCGACGATGAAAGCTTACGTTTATTGGAAGGTATTGGTTTATACAACGCCGTTAAAGTATTTCTAAATAAACCAGATTTTACTGACATTGTATTGACCAATGGAAGAGTGATTCAGCGTAATCCAGTATTAAATACTGATAACGGCTTTCCTTCTATCTGTACTTTTTTTCAGCCAGAAATTGAGAAAATAATAAGAGAAATATGTATGGCTGATAAAAATATAGATTTACTATTTGATAACGAGCCTATTAATTTTATTACAAATGATAACAAAGTAAGGCTTGATACAAAAAGTGGTAATAAGTTAAATCATTTTGAGGCACTTTATCTGCTTGCATGCGATGGAATAAATTCCTTTGTTAGAAGAAAATTAGATATTGAAACTGTTGACGAGAGATACTCAAAAAATTGGCTTCTTGTCGATATTTTACTTAAAGATAATAATAGGCTAGAAAATGTTTTCAGACAAATTTGCGACGATACAAGGCCAACTTCCTATATCTCTCTTTCAAATAAAAGGCATAGATTTGAATTTCAATTACTTGCAGGCGAACAACATCAAAAAGTAATTAAAAAAAATAATATTCAAAATTTAATCTCAAAATGGATTCAACATGATCATTACGAAATAGAAAATGTATCTATTCAAAATTTTAGAGGATCTTATGCTAAAACCTTTCAAAAAGACAATATATTCCTAATAGGTGACTCTGCTTACCAAATGCCACCCTACGCAAGTCAAGGATTGAATACTGGCATTAGAGATATATTAAATTTGATATGGAAAATTAACTTGGTTGTGCATTCTAATTGTAATAAAAATTTACTACTTTCTTATAGTTTAGAAAGAACTGAACAAATAAAGCAAACAATAAAATCATCTATAGCGCTTGGGCAATTAATTGACTCATTATCTATGGCATTTCAGAAAAATATGCCACTAGAGGAGTCAATCGCACCGGAGGCTAGAGATCAAGCATTTGGAAGAAAAAATAGTATTGAAGAGAAAGACTCAATAAAAGGCATTTTTAGCCATTCGCAAAATGAACTGATCATAAATAGAAGACTTTCTAATAAAGAAATTACTAATAATGAAAATGATGGCTGTTTAGATAAATTAGTTGGAAACTGTTTTGCAATATTTTCAAGTAAAGACATCAAAAACAAATTGAATGATGGCGTTTATGAAAAATTGGTAAATTTAAATTTTAAATTTATTCATGACTATGCAGGCTTTAGTTTAGGTTCCGAGTTATCTGAATACTTAGAAATAGGGGAAATAATTATTAGACCTGATAAGAAGATATATGGGCTTTCATCAAGAACGATAGATATTAATCAACTAGCATTAGAGTTATTATCGCAGATTGAATAGAATCAAATTCAAAGACATAGATAAAAATAATGTTGTATTAATGTGACATTTTAAAATATTTTACGAAAAAGCAAATAAATTCAATTACTTAAATTTCAAAAGAAGCTTGTTTTACCATATTTTGAATATAGTGTGCATGTATGTACTAAATATAGTACTTATCTAAATAAACATAACGAGGGGGAAAGTTATGATTAGAAACGCACAGAACGCGATAAAGGCTCTAACAAGCCTTGGTCTTTCACTGCTAGCTTTGGGTATTGTTGTTGGCCTACTCAGCGGAGGAAGCATCCCATTTGTTGGCAATATAGCCAGCAATATCGTATCTCTAGTGAACCAATTAGGTAATGCCGGAGTTGTTGGATTGATTGCTGTTGGTGTTATTCTCTGGTTATTCAGAGATTAAATATATTATCACTTCCCGTGTTTAAGCATGGGAGGTGATAAAAATTAGAATATGATCTCAAGAATTAAGCAAATATTAAGAGAAATCATTGATTTTGGCTTATTGTTGATAGCAATAGCTATAATTTTGGAAGTGCTCTTTGGACCATCTTCACCTTTTTTGGGAAAAAATATTACTCAGAACTTAGTAGGTTTGATTAACCAACTAGGAAGTGAGGGTGTAGTAGGTATAATTTCTGTTGCAATAATTATATATCTTTGGAATAGGCTTCAAAAATAATAAGTAAAACTAACATTTTTCTTGCTCATTTAGTAATTTTAATAGACCCTATGCCTCTGTTTATTTCAATTTGGAGGAAATTAAGTGAAAAATTTAAAATTATTAATAATTGGATTGGCTATGAGTGCAATAGCTTCAATGGCATTTGCCGACGGTCATTGGTCAAAAATTAGAATTGGTACAGAAGGTGCATACGAACCATGGAATTTCACAGATGCATCTGGAAACCTTGTAGGTGCTGAGTTAGACCTTGCAAGGGATCTATGCAAAAGAATGAATGCTGAATGTGAGTTCGTTCAACAGGACTGGGATGGAATTATTCCTGCACTAGTTAATGGTAAATATGATGTAATCATGGCAGGTATGTCAGTGACTGAAGAAAGAAAAAAAACGATAAGTTTTTCTAAAGCTTACATGACAGAGCCAGCTAGATTTTTTACGCTTAACAGTTCACCATTAAGCACTTTTACTTCAGCAAAAAACTTAAATCTTGATGATGATAGCAGTGCTACTTCTGGTACAATAAGCGCGTTAAATAATGCAATGAAAGGCATGAATATTGGAGTTACTGTTGCAACAATTCATGAAGATTTTGCAAATAAATACTTAGACTCAAACTTAAAGGTTTATCCAACACAAGATGAAATGAATCTTGATCTTGCAGCTGGTAGAATAGATGCAATGTTATGTGACGTAGGAACGGCAGAGGCATTTATGGAAACTTCAGGTGGTTCTAATGTAGTAACTTTTGGTCCAAATGTATTTGGAGGACTTTTAGGTGAAGGTGTTGGCGCAGGTATCAGACAAGGAGATGCTGATCTAAAAGCGATGTTTGATAAAGCAATAGCTGATGCAGCTGCAGATGGAACAATTTCTAAAATATCAATGCAATGGTTTGGTAAAGACTTAGCACCGTAATTTTGAAATTAATAACGTAAAAAAACGGCTGACTTATACTCAGCCGTTTTTTTTTATATAAATAAATATGTTTGAAGTATTTTCCTTTGGTTCATCTGGATGGGGAGATGAGATGCTTATGGGTGCACTGATGACAGTTCTTGTAAGTGCGTCATCTTTACTTTTAGGTATTCTGATAGGAATTATTTTTGCTGCATGTAAACTATCAAATATTTTTATTCTAAAAATAATAGCAAATACATACACAACAATAATAAGAGGAATACCAGAGCTTTTAGTCATATACCTTCTTTTTTTTGGTGGCAGCGGCGCAGTGATGTATATTGCTAAAATTTTTGGATATGATGGCTATATTGAACTGAATGCATTTACAATTGGTACAATTGCTGTCGGTGCAATTTCAGGGGCTTATTCTACAGAAGTAATTCGAGGTGCGGTTAACTCCGTTCATAAAGGGCAGTTTGAGGCAGGCAAAACACTTGGATTAAATGGATATGGTCTATATGGAAGAGTAATATTCCCACAAGTTGCAAGAATTGCATTGCCAGGTATTGGTAATGTGTGGCAAATCACACTTAAAGATACCGCGCTAATTAGTGTTACAGGGTTAGTTGAAATTATGCGACAGTCGCGTATTGCCGCGGGCTCGACACATGAACCATTTATATTTTATACGGCTGCAATTATTCTGTATTTGGTAATTACCAGGCTTTCTAACATTTTATTTGATAAAGCTGAAAATACTTACTCTAAAGGTTTTGTATCTAAGGGGGCGCTATGAGATTTGAATTAATGTATGAGTCATTTTTCAAAATAATTGAGGGTATTCCTCTTACATTACAAGTGGTTTCTATTTCAACAGTACTCGGGCTAGCATTAGCAATAATCGTGGCATTGATGAGAATTTCTGGCAAAAAATCAATGTCAATTCCTGCATATTATTTTGTTTATTTAATTAGGGGGACACCCCTGTTACTGCAGTTGTATTTTGTTTATTATGGTCTTGGTCAATTTTCATTTATTCGAGATAGTATATTGTGGCCAATTTTAAAAGAGCCATATTGGTGTGGTATCATTACACTGACTATCAGCACTGGTGCTTATTCCTCTGAAATAATTCGAGGAGGTATCCTTTCTGTGTCTAAAAATTTTATAGAAGCATCAGGAGCATTAGGACTGAATAAAATTAAGACATTTCTGCTAATTACACTTCCAATTACCGTACGACAAGCATTGCCAGCTTATGGTAATGAGTTGATATTAATGGTCAAAGCCAGTTCATTGATTTCAATTATCACGCTCATGGAAATTACTGGAATAGCTCGAACTATAATCTCAAAAACCTATGCACCCGTTGAAATATTTTTAGTAGCAGGATCAATATATTTAATTATCAACTTCATTATAGTTTTAGCTGTTGGGTTAGCGGAGAGAAAATTAGGAACAGTGAAAGCTAATTAATTACTTTTTGGAAGGCATATTCAGTTGTATTGCTTATGTCATTTAACTTTCTTGTTTTTGACATTTTTTTATAATTTAATTTTTTATACATTTTGTGAGCTTCCTTGAATCTAGTATCAGTCCATAGCACTATCTTTCTTTTTTTATATTTCTTTGCAATACTCTCAATCCTTAACATTAGTTTTTTTGCCAAGCCCTTCATTCGATAATTTTTATCTATATATAGCTTATGTATTTCTAAGTTATTTTTTTCATGTGGTATATAGCCCATGCATCCGATAATTTTATTTTTATCAACATATACCCAGAACTTTCCTTTTTTATTTTTAAAGTAAGAATAAACATCTCTTAACTCTGGAGAGTCGTTGTCTACATCAAGGTAGCAATTTTTATAATCCTTAAAGCATCTTTTGATTAAGTTGATTATTTGATTTCCGTCTTTATTTCTTGCTAGTCTTAGTTGCATAATGTTAGATTATATAATTCTATGAGCTATTTTCATAATAAAAGAATTTGGGTTACGGGCGCTTCATCCGGCATTGGCCGATCAGTTGCAATTAAGCTATCAAAATTAGGTGCAGAAGTAATATTAACTGCGCGAAATAGAGACAAACTAGAGGATGTAAAAAAAGAATGTGGAAATGCAAAGGCGCATATTTTTGATCACGATCTCTCAAATTTGGAGTCCATTGACGATTTAGTTAATAGAGTTACTCGTGAGGTTGGTTCAATAGATATACTCTTTAATAATGCTGGAGTATCTGCATATTCTGCAGCGAATGAAACAGATTTTAATGTGTATACACAAGTTATGAATCTAAATTTTCTCTCCGTTGTTAAATTAACTAAGTGTTTGCTTCCACAAATGATATCAAATAAAAAAGGTCAGATAGTAACGAACACCAGTTTGTCTGGAAAATTTGGATCAAAAAAAAGAACTGTTTATGCTTCATCAAAACATGCATTGCACGGTTTTATGGACTCGCTTCGAGCTGAAGTTCATGAACATAATATTAAAGTTAACACTGTCGCTCCAGGATTTGTTAACACTGAGATAGGTATGAAAGCCTTAACTGGAGACGGCACTCCTTATGGTGCTAATGATAGAGGCCATGAAAGTCAAGGTATGGATTTGGATAAAGCCTCAGAAATGATTATTAAATCAATAGAAGCAAATAAAAGAGAAGCTTATATTGTTCCTAGAATAAGCTTTCCAAAAATAGCATTATATATATCAAGATATTTCCCTGGTTTAGGGGCTATTATTGCTCGTAATTATAATGAAGAGGATAATGGCTGATTATTGATTTTTTAAATATTCAACAAGAAATTTCATACTGTCAATGCCCCAATACATTTCATCATCGATGTAAAATGTTGGTACTCCAAACGCTCCTTTATTAATAGCAAATTCAGTATTCTCTCTTAATTTATTTTTAATTTCATCACTTGAAATTCCTTCAGCAAAACTATTTGCATCCATTCCAGATTCAGTGGCGACTTGGGTCAGAAGTTCCTGATCATTAAGATTCATTGCTTTTGTCCAAATAGACTCAAACATAACTTGCATGTAATTTTCTAAAATATCATTTTTTTGGGCTAATACCGCCCCTCGCATATGAGGCACTGTTAATATTGGAAAATAGGGATTCATCTTAAATGGAATATTGAGTGTTTTTGTCCAACGAGTAATATCTTTAAACATATATTCTCCCTTTTTTTGGACAGTTGCAGGCGGTTGATTTCCTGTAGCCTTAAATATGCCTCCCAACAGAACAGGCATAATTTCAATTTCAGCTCCTTCGTCTTTAATTACTTGAAGATTATTGTAGGCTAGGTAGGAGTAAGGACTTCCAAAATCAAAGCAAAATGTTACGTTTTTAGACATATATAATGGTATAAATATAAACAATTAGATCAAATAGTAAAATGAAGATTGTAGTAATAACCGGTGAAGAGTCTGGCGATAAATTAGCCGCATCAGCCATAAAAGAACTAAAAAAAATTTCAAATGAGCCTCTTAAAATTTTCGGTATAGGTGGAAGAGCCCTTGAAAAAGAGGGTATTCAAAAATTTTTTGATATATCAGAAATTAATGTGATGGGATTAATTGAAGTTATTCCTAAGATATTTAAAATAAATCGCATAATAAAATCAGTGGTTAATCAAATTATTGATCTTGATCCTGATATTATTTTCACAGTTGATAGTCCGGATTTTACATTGAGAATTGCTGAACGGATAAAAAAACGAAATAATAAATTAAAAATTCTTCATTATGTGGCTCCTAGCGTTTGGGCATGGAGACCTGGACGTGTCCATACAGTAAAAAAATCAGTAGACCACTTGCTGACAATTCTACCCTTTGAGAAGAAAATATTTGAGAAATATGAAGTGCCGACAACTTTTGTAGGTCATCCGATAACAGAGATAAATATTGAAAACTTTAAAAAGCATCAAATTACTGAGGGAGACAGAGAAGTTTTCTTAATTTTACCGGGAAGTAGAAAAAAGGAAGTTGTATCTCTTTTACCAATTTACTTAGAAGTAATAAGGGCCATGAAGTTAGATGACAAGTATGAGCTTGTAATGCCACTTACAAAAGAAATGACTTTTTATGTAGAAGATATCTTAAGTCAATTCGGTTTACAAAATATAATAAAAATAATTCTAGATGAGCATATTAAATACTCTTATTACTATCATGCAAAACTTGGCATTGTGACCTCAGGGACTGCAGCTCTGGAAGTTTCATATTTTAATACACCATATGTGACAGCATACAAATTCAATCCTGTAACCTATTTTATACTACAATTCCTTATTAAAACTAGAATGGGTAATTTAATTAATATTATACAAGGGAAGTTTATCATTCCTGAGCTGCTACAAAGTAAAAGCAATAAAGATAATATTATGTATTATTTAAAAAAATTTTTAGATGATAATGATTACCTTCAAGAAGTTCTATCAAATGCAAGTGAAGCTACTTCGAAACTTAAATCTCAAAGCATACCAAGTATAATGGCAGCAGAAAAAATTATTCAGATAGTTAATGAAAAATAAATCTAATTATACTGAAATTGAGTCAAAAGCTTTATGGTACTTACAAAGATACGCATCGAGCTCAGAAAACTTAAGAAATTATCTAAGACGAAAGGTTAAAGATAGTCATTTAAGTATTAACTCAGAAGAAATTATCAATGAAATAATTTTTTCATTAGAAAGACAAAAAATTCTTAATGATCAGCTATTTTCTGAGAGTAAAATCAGGAATTATCTAAATAAGGGTTGGTCACTAAAAAAAATTGAATTCAAACTTAAGGAACTATACGTAAAGGATAATATAATTATTGATGCAATACAGAACATTAGAAATTCAGTTAAAAATATTGATCTTATAGCCGCTTGTACGTTAGCAAAAAAGAAATCTATAGGACCTTATAGGAAAAATGAACTTACAGAAAAAATAAAAATGAGAGAACTTGGAGTTTTGTCAAGAGCAGGTTTTTCATATAACATCGTAAAGAAGATATTATTTGAAATGAGCATAGAGGAGCTAGAAGATATTTATGATCAAAGATAAAACAATTATTGTTACAGGTGCTGCAAGAGGCCTGGGACAGAAATATGCCCTTGAATTTGCGAAAGCAGAAGCGAATATTATTTTTGCAGATATATCTGATTGTTCTGAGACAGAGAAAAAGGTGAGCGAAGTTACAGATAAATTTTTAAGTCTAAATCTCGATGTGACAGATATAAACTCATGCAATAATATGATGGCGAAGGCAGTTGATAAATTTTCTAAAATAGATGTACTTGTAAATAACGCTGCACTATATGGAGCATTAAAAAGCTCACGATTTGAAGATATTGATCCAGATCAATGGGACAAAGCGATGAATGTTAATGTCAAAGGACTTTGGAATTGCTGCAGAGCAATATCTCCAATAATGAGAGAAAACAAAAGTGGCTCAATAATAAATATCGCTTCTCTAGCAGCTAAATACGGCATGCCTTACGCCGCAGATTACGCTACATCAAAAGCTGCCGTGATTGGACTAACTCGGGTTATGGCGAGAGAAATGGGAAAAGATAACATTCGTGTGAATGCAGTAGCGCCATCTATGGTAAGAACCGAGTCGGCAAAGGAATTTTTAGGAGAAAAAGCAGAACGTGGTTTTGAGGTTATTTCTAAAGGGCAGATATTACAAAAGACACTTGAAGTTGATGATATATATGGAACTATTCTTTATCTTGCAAGTGATCAAAGTAAATTCGTTACAGGACAAACCCTGATGGTAGATGGAGGCAGTGTGCTTCTGTAAAGAATGAAAAAGAAAAAAAGTAAATTAAAAAGTAATCCTATTGCAAGACAGTTAAGGACAGATAAGTTTAGACCAAAAAAGGTCGCAAATAAAAAAAAACTTCATGAAAAAAAAAGAATAAAAATTAAATTATGACAACTGTTTCAGAGGCCGTAAACAATCGCCAATCAGTAAGAGCTTTTACAAAAAAGCAGGTATCGAATGAAATACTAGAAAGCCTAATTTATAAGTCTTCTCGATCCCCATCGGGAGGCAATTTACAGCCATGGAGAATATTTATAATAAATGGAAACTCGATGAAACGTTTTCTTGAATTTCAGGATAAATGGAAGGGCATAGACACACCTGAGTACCCAATTTATCCTGCAAAACTAAAAGAGCCTTATAGAACTTCACGGTTTGAAGTTGGTGAACAGTTATATGGTTCTATTGGAATTGAAAGATCAGATTCGCAAGCAAGGGTAGATCAAATGCTTAAAAATTTCACTTTTTTTGGTGCACCTGCAGCATTATTCTGTTTTGTAGACCGCCAGATGAACCAACCTCAGTGGTCAGATTTAGGAATGTTCCTACAGACATTTATGCTACTTGCTCAAGAAGAAGGAATTGATACTTGTGCACAGGAATCTTGGTCACTTAGGCAGAAAATGGTATCTGAATTTGTTGAAGCCGACTCTGATCTCATGTTATTCTGTGGCATGGCAATTGGATACAGAGATGACTCCTCGCCATTAAATAATTATAAAACTAATAGAAGATCACCAGAAGATTGGTGTAAATTTATAAAAAAATGACAGAAAAAAAAATTTTTACTCATAAAAATAAAAAAATTGCATATGTCGATGTTGGCACAGGTGATCCAATAATCTTTTTTCACGGAAACCCAAGCTCATCCTATTTGTATAGAAATATTATTAAAAACTTAAATAGTGGTTACAGATGCATTGCGGCAGATATGATTGGTATGGGTGACTCTGATAAGTTAGATAATCCTGGTCATATGACTTATACATTTGATACTCATTTTGAATACTTATCTGAATTAATAAAAAGTCTAAATTTAAACGAAAAAATTACCCTTGTAGGACAAGACTGGGGAGGGCCATTAAGTATTAAATGGGCGAGAGAGAATTCAGATAAAGTAAGAGGCATATGTTACTTTGAAACAGTTATTGCGCCGATTAAATCTGAAGAAATGCAAGAACCGCTTAAAAGTTTATTTATGATGCTGAGGTCCGAAAAAGGTGACAAAAAGGTTTTAGAAGAAAATTTCTTTGTTGAAAAAATGTTGGGAACAGACCCAATTACTCCTCTAAGTGAAGAAACTATGGCTGTTTATAGAAAACCATTTCTTAATCCTGGAGAGGATAGAAGACCAACTTTGGACTGGCCGCGACAAATACCAATTGATAAAGAACCGAAGCACGTCCATGAAGAAGTTAAAAAAAACCTATCTTTCATGATGGAGACAGAAATACCAAAACTTTTAATTATTGCAGAGCCAGGCCGTTTAATGCCAAAGCCTCTAATTGAATTTTGTAGAAAATTTAAAAATCAATCCGAAGCGACTGTAAAAGGCAACCATTTTGTTCAAGAAGACTCACCTGACGAAATAAGTGAAAATATAGATAATTGGTTGAAGTCTATTTAAATTAACCCTCTTCAGCGTCTGGATACAATTCCATAGAAACAGGCGAAGCTCTACTGCTTACAAGCACAGTGCTTCCTTGATCCTCTAATGGAACAGCAGTTCTGATCGTCATTCTGTATATCCCAAATAAACCTAGGCTGGTGTGAATTAGGAATAAATATATCCAAAAACCTGAAGCTCCAATTATATCAATTGCCAGCCCTCCTAAGATAGGTCCAATTGTAAGGCCTATGCCTCCTGCCAGTTGAAGCCCTGAGCTTGCTGCAACCATTTCTCTTTTTGACAAAAAATCATTTGTATGTGCAATCGATAGCGCATAGAGAGGCACAGTCAGACCTCCAAATATGAAAGTAATTGCTACGAGAACAGAAAAAGTATTACCAAAAATTAGAGCTAAAATAGAGAAGACACCTGCTAAAAAAGCAACAATTACGATAATTGTTCTTCTATCATACGTATCTGACAAATAGCCGATAAGATACTGATTTAGTGCTCCTCCAATAATAAATGTAAACATAAAAATTGATACTTGCTCAATTGATAGTCCACTTTTTAAACCATATATGGTCCCGATTCCCCAAAGAGTTCCATGAGCCAAACCTGTCATCATAGCAGCAATTACTCCAAGAGGCGATGCTTCATAAAGCTGTCTGACATTTAAAAACTCAGTAACACTGAAATCTGGCTGTTTACTAACAACAATTAATATTGGTACGAGAGATATGGAAATTAGAATTGAAACGAGCATGAACAAAGATGCGGTTTCTGGATTTGCTAAATTCAGAAATAATTGACCTACTGCACTTCCAGCCATACTAACCATCATATAAATAGATAAAGCTTTACCTCTATTATTATTTTCCGAAAGGTCATTGATCCAACTTTCTGCAACGGTATACATGCCTACAAAACACATTCCAGATATAAAACGCATTAAAAACCATCCAAAGAAACTTACATGAATTGAATGCAAGAGAATTGAGATAGAAGCAATTGATGCAAGAGCTGCAAACATTCTTACATGTCCAACACTTTTAATGCGATGGGGTATCAAGAGGGCACCAGATAAGAATCCGGCATAATATCCAGTAAGTATAATACCCGCTGATGCAGCAGAGTACCCTTCGATTGATGCCCTGACTCCAATCAAGCTGCCTTGAAGCCCATTAGCAAGCATTATCATTGCAACACCAAAAAATAGGGCCCATGTTCCCTTAAGCAAGCTGTACATATTTAAAATTTATGAAGTTATTTCAAAGCCATCTTCTGACTGACTTCTTGTAGTCTAAGTAAACATTTCCGAATTCTTTTTCAAGATATTTTTCCTCTGGAATTATTACTCCATAAGTCAATAGTGGTATTGATATAGCCGCACTAATTACATACCACCATGAGTTGAATGCAAGTCCGCAACTTAATAGAATTATTACCATTGCTAAGTAAATTGGATTTCTTGAATATTTGAATGTTCCACCAACAAACAATTGATTTTGAACTGATTTTGGGTGAGGGTTTTCTTCATTATCAGAAAATATTTTTAAGGTGTAAATAGCCATTAAAAAAGAGGAAACAGCAATAATTAATCCGATGATTAAAACTATCATACTTCCTTTAAAGAGAGGCAAATGTAAAAAAAAACTGTCAAGGAGGCTTGATGCTATCAATCCAATCATTAGGGCATAAGGAGGAAAAAACGTTGTCCTAGCGCCTTGGGCTCTGACAGGTTTTATAGGGTCTTTATTGTTTGTCATATTTATGTTTAATTAATTGAATTATTTAATTTTTTAAGTTAAACCCACCCTAAATTATTTGACAAGTATAAATTATGTTTAAGAAAAGACAATCAGTACAGCAGGTTGAAGAGAGCAATGAACTTGCCCCTAAATTCGATGATAATGGTTTGATAGTTGTTACAACAGTTGACTATAGAACTAATGAAATTTTAATGACAGGTTTTATGAATGAAGAGGCACTTAAAAAAACTATTACAACGAAAGAAGCTTTCTACTTTAGCAGAAGTCGAAATGCCTTATGGCATAAAGGAGCTAAAAGTGGATATACTCAAAAAGTAAAGGAAATCCTAATTGATGATGATCAAGATGCCCTTTGTTTGAAGGTTGATATAGGAGAAAATGGCGCTAGTTGTCATGTTGGTTATAAGTCTTGTTTTTACCGCGAAATTGACTTAGAAGATACTGCAAATAAGTCTGGATTAAGGTTCACAACAGAAGAAAAAGTTTTTGATCCTGATGAAGTTTACGGAGATGAACCAAATCCAACTAAATTATAAAGGAAAATAAAATGGCTGTCCCAAAGAGTAAGATATCGAATTCCAAAAGAGGTATGAGAAGATCTCATTTACGTCTAAAGGGAAAAAATTTTATTGAAGATAAAGAGTCTGGTGAAATGAGACTTTCTCATCACGTTGATATGACAACCGGCACTTACAATGGAAAGAAAATCTTTACACCAAAAGCAGAAAAATAATTTAACCCCAACAAAGATCTTCCTTAACTAGCATCATACCGTTTTCATAAATAAGTCCATTTTTTCTATCATTAGCTATAAAGCAAGGTCCATCAAGATCTATAAAATCCGCTTTTTCATATAGCGGCAATAACGGCAACATTGATAAGGAGCTGGAGACCATGCATCCAAGCATGATTTTTAGGTCTAACTTTTTTGCCTCTTCGACTATTTTTACTGCTTCTGAAAGACCACCGGTTTTGTCGAGTTTAATATTTATCGTATTATATTTATGAGCCACTTTTGCCAAATCAGAACTGTCATGGAATGACTCATCTGCACATAAAGAAATAGGAAAATTCAATCCTTTTAGCTCATCATCATTTTCAGATAACAGTGGTTGTTCTATTAAATCAATCTTTGTTTTTACAAATAAATCAGCATTTGATTTTAAGTCATCTATATTGAATGCCTCATTAGCATCAACGATTAATACTTTATTTGGAGAAAGCTCTCTTGTTTTTGTTAAGATTTGGTGAAGATCGTTTTTATTAACTTTTAATTTTAATGTTGGAAATTCTAGATGATTACTTACATCCTCTATCATTTTTTCTGGCTCATCTAATACTACGGTATAGCTGCCAGGTAATGTAGTTGGTTTTGTAACTCCCATTAATTTCCAAATCGAGGTATTTTTAATCTTACATTCAAGATCCCACATCGCACAGTCAATTGCATTTCTTGCTGCCCCATTTTTTAAGAAATTATCGAGATTAGTTAAGTTGACATTACCTTCTTCAATGTCTGGTTTTAAATTGTTAATTTCCGAAGTTACGCTATCAATAGTTTCATCATACCTTTTATAAGGAACACACTCGCCATGACCATAAAAATTATTACTTTCTATCTGTACTTCAATTGTTTCGGCTGTAGTTTTAGAACCTCTAGAAATATTAAATGATTTATTTAAATCCCAAGATATATGCTTTATCTGAATATTAGACATTAATGTTTCAAATTTTTTCAATAATCTGAATGAATGGATCAAGGCTGTCTTGTAAAGGGTCTAAACATGGTAAGCCATATTCTTTAGATAATCTGTCCTTATGATCACTTGCCTCAGACTCACAATTAGATGTATTAAGTGCAATGCCAATACATTGTATTTGCTTATTAGTAAGCTTACCATTTTGTATTGTCTGATCGATAACCTCTCTTATACTCGGTAAAGGTGTATCCACGCCCCTCATATTAGTTCGTGTTGGTTCATGACATACAACAAATGCATCCGGTTGGCTTCCATGAAGCAATCCTAGTGAAACTCCTGCGAATGAAGGGTGAAACAGAGATCCCTGACCTTCAATAATATCCCAGTGATTTTTATCATTGTCAGGCGATAACCATTCGACTGCTCCTGAGATAAAATCAGAAACAATAGCATCAATTGCAATGCCACTTTCTGCAATTAAGATTCCAGTTTGTCCAGTTGCTTTGAAAGATGCATCTATTTGATTACTCTGCATCGCTCTTTCAATTGCGAGTGCTGTATATTTCTTTCCCACAGAACAATCTGTTCCAACAGTAAGTAGTCTTTTGCCTGATCGTTTTATTCCTTTTCCTGTCTGAAATTGTTTTTTACTAAACCGTAAATCATGAAGTTGAACATTATTTCTTTCAGCCGCTTCTGCAATTTCACTAAACGAGGATAGTTTTGTATGCATTCCACTGGCTACATTCATTCCAGATGATATTGCATTAATTATAATAGATTTCCATTCTTCAGGCATAACGCCCCCGGCATTCACTACGCCAATAACAAATGTCTTGGCGCCATTCTTAACAGCTTCTTCTATACTCATTTCCTTTAAACCTAAGCTAGATTTGGCATTTGGAAGGCTCATTTGACCGATACACCAATCTGGACGCCAGTAATTAACACCTGCAGCAGTCTTTATTGCCAAATCATCTTTTGCGTCTCCAAGAAATAATAAATACGGTTTTGATATCATGTTAATAAGTTAATGTTTGAGTGGGGATAAGTGTGCTTAATTCGTGTGGATAACTTTTTTGCATAAATAATCCCTTGTTTCAAAAAAAATACCTTCCTAGAATGACCGTTCGCAATGAGACGTTCATGCGTTTCGGGGTTCGACCGGCCCCAGAAAAAGCGCTAAAGTGAGAAAATTCTTGCTTTGGCGCTTTTTTGATGTATTTGATCCCCTTAAGCAATGCATTTTTAAATATTCTTAAAAAAATCTCAATGGCAAAGATCAAATATATCGAATTTAGCGGCGTGGAGCACGAAATTGATGTTAGTAGTGGGCTGACTGTCATGGAGGGTGCGATCAAGAATAAAATACCTGGTATTGATGCAGATTGTGGCGGTGCATGTGCATGTGCTACTTGTCATGTATATGTAGCAAAAGAATGGATAGAAAAACTGCCTCCGAAAGAGGACTCTGAGGAAGATATGCTGGATTTTGCTTTTGACGTTAAAGATAACAGCAGATTAAGTTGTCAAATTACTGTCTCTGATGAGCTAGACGGTTTAGTTGTTAATATGCCTGAGAAGCAGTTTTAAGAACCCTCAAGTTTACAGTCTAAACTATTTTGTATCTCATTTAATTTATCAAGTTTAGAACCATTTCCTATAAATTGTCTCATTAACATAAGGCCTTTATTAGACGGGGAAACAACAATAAAACCATCATTTACCTTTGTTGGCATAGAATTAGGTCCAAACAAATAAATTTTAAGCTTACCAAAGTTGTGCGCATTTTCATTTATTGTAGAAAAGTTGTCAGTGTTTTCTGAAAAGAATGATATCGACCAGTAAGACTCAGGTACTTCAGTTTCTATAACCAATGGAAAATAAGTAACGTCATAAGCACATCCACCATAAAGTATGTCAGCGCTTGGTCTTATAACTTCAGTAAATTCTGAGTCAGGTAAATCGCGAGCAAATGAATTATTAATCATATTTTGCTCTTCCCAATTTCTACCGATAAACTTCATCATTAAACTAGGTGTGTAGTAAATTATCACTAGATGAAGTGAAAACCCAATGAATACAAGTGCAAATAATTTTTTAACTAAATTACTCATCACCACACTCCAATTTTTCAATAACCGGCAAATCCACTCTCTTCAATTTTGAGAAATATTCTTCACCTGGTAAATAAATTCTTAATGCGACGGAAAAACTCTCATCACTAGGTGTTCTCATCCAATTTTTATCAGCTACTTTTGAAATAAAATTATTGTCATTAGTTAAAAAAATATCGAACCCGCCATCGATATTAAAATCAATTGTTTCACTATTTAACGCATATATTTTTTCATTATTTTCAACTAAATAACCGTCCTCATTGTAGACGGTGATACTCCACCATCTAGATTCAATATCATTTCCGAATAAATGATAATTGCAGTTGCCTTGTAATTCTAGTTCTTCAATGTCGTTAAATGCATGGAAATATGCAGCTTCAGGCTTTGCCAAAGCAAATGTTCCTCTCATTGCGACAGCGGCCCTTGTGTAAATATCTCTATTTTTATCGCCTGGAGATGGCAAAATTTGCCAATTGTCGTTCTTGATAAATGCAAATTCTTCGTAAAGCTTGGCGGAGGCATAAGTAAAGGCTACAGCAATCAATATTACTGCAATTAAATATAATAGGTATCTGCGCAATAAAATCATTGTATAATCAATAAGTAATATTATTTATTATCATATAACAAGGAATAAATATATGTCTGAAACTATCAAGACAGATTGTCTAATAATTGGAGCAGGCCCTGTGGGTCTGTTTGCAGTATTTGAGTTGGGTATATTAGGACTTGATAGTCACGTTGTAGATAATCTTGACAAAATTGGAGGACAATGTGCTGAATTATATCCAGACAAACCAATTTACGATATACCTGCGCTTCCAGAGTGTACTGGATTATCATTAATTGAAAATTTACAAAAACAAATCAAGCCATTTAATACTCCGTTTCACCTAAATGAAAGAATTGATGAAATAATAAATACTGGCGGCTTATGGAAACTTAAAACTACGGGCAATAAAGTTTTTGAAACTCCTAATATATTTATAGCTGGTGGCGTTGGCTCATTCGAGCCACGAAAACCACCAATTGAAAATGTATCAAAATATGAAAATAAAGGTATTCAATATTCGATACCTGATAAAAACTTTTATAAAGATAAAAAGATTATAATTTTTGGTGGAGGTGATAGCGCACTTGATTGGACTGTTGAACTTTCAAAAATTGCTTCTCACGTAACATTAGTTCATAGACGTGATGAGTTTAAAGCAGCTAATCACACGGTTAATTTAATGAAACAACTTGTTAAAGAAGGTCAAGTTGACTTGATCACAAAAAATCAGATTAGTGATGTTAAGGGCAGTGATAGAGTTGAAAAAGCAATCATAAAAGATAATGACGGAAATGAAAAAATTATAGATTGTGACGAAATCTTAATTTTTTATGGACTTAAAATGGAGCTAGGACCCATTAATGATTGGGGCCTAAATTTGAATGAAAAACAAATTGAGGTAAATACGGAAAATTTTGAAACGAATTTATCAGGTGTATTTGCAATGGGAGACATTTCTTATTACCCAGGTAAACTAAAGTTAATTCTATCAGGCTTTCATGAAGCTGCCCTAGCAGCACAGAAAGCATTTATACGCGCTAGACCAGATGAAACGCTAACTTTTCGATACACAACTTCATCAAGCGATATTCAAAAAAAATTAGGTGTAAAATAATTGCTGCAAAAACTATACGATAAATATATTTGTCCGCATCTCATTAATTATGCGATGCAAATGAAACCATTCAGAAAACAAAGAGAAAAAGTAATACCCTTTGCGTCTGGTAGAATATTAGAAATAGGTATTGGTTCAGGATTAAACTTTAATTATTACAATAAAGCAAATGTATCTGAGGTGTTTGCTGTTGAGCCAGATGGCGTATTGTTGAAAAAAGCAAAACAAAATGCAGAATTAAAAAATATAGATTTGAATATCCAACAACTTAAGGCTGAGGAATTGCCTTTCGATAATAACTCATTTGATACAGTGATTAGCACTTACACAATGTGTTCCATTCCTGGCTTAGGCAGTGCTATGTCTGAAATAAACAGAGTTATGAAACCAAACGCTAAATTTCTATTCTCTGAACATGGCAAATCTCCTGACTCAAATGTTTTGAAATGGCAAAAAAGAATGAACGGGATTCAAAAAAGGATAGCGGGCGGTTGTCATCTTGATGTAGATATTCCAAATGAAATAACAAAAGCTAATTTTAAAATAGATAAAATAGACAGCATGTATGTTCCTGGACCAAAATTTTTAAGCTATCATTACTGGGGCGCCGCTAGTCCGCTAAAATAAGTTATGTTGATGCGACAAACTTTGGATTATGTTTTTTCAAATGCTGAAAGAAACAATCCGAAATCTATACTGCAAACAATAGATAATTTTGTGTTAGAGAGTGGTCAATTCTTAATGAATGTCGGTCCAGAAAAAGGAGAAATTCTAAAAAATCATCTTTTAAAGTCAGAACCAAATAATGTAATAGAGTTAGGAACTTTTATTGGATATTCAGCAGTATTAATCTCATCAACTATTGGAGAAAAAAGTCAATTAACTTCGATTGACTCAGACATTCGCTCTATAGAAATAGCGAAAGAATTAATTAACTTTGCTGGACTAGATCATAAAGTAAACTTGATGTACGGAAGTGCTGAGGAAATAATACCAAAATTAAATTTCAATGCTGATTTTGTATTTATTGACCATGCCAAGAAAAAGTATCTTTCGGATTTAAAACTTTTGGAATCAAAGGGCATAATTGTCAAAAATTCTGTAGTATTTGCTGATAATGTTGGGATTTTTAAAGATGAAATGGCTGAATATTTCGACTATGTGAGAGAATCAGGGGAATATCTGTCTCAAAATTTTAGCTCGAAATTAGAGTATAGAAATAATATATATGATGCAGTGGAAATATCGATTAAGAATTAATATCAATGGAAAATAGCAATCATTTTAATGTAATTGTAATTGGCGCTGGAATCTCGGGTATAGGAGCTGGATATTACTTAAAAAAAAATTGTCCTAATAAATCCTTTTGTATTATTGAAGGGAGAGAGAATATAGGCGGTACATGGGACTTATTTAAATATCCAGGAATAAGATCAGACTCCGATATGTTCACACTCGGGTATGCATTTAAGCCATGGAAGGAGCAAAAAACAATAGCAAATGGACCTTCTATATTAAGTTATTTAGAAGAAACAGTTGAAGAAAATAATTTACGCGAAAAAATAAAATTTAGTCACAAAGTTTTAAGCGCAAACTGGAATTCAGCAGAGCGAAATTGGGAAGTAAGAGCTGCTCATCATGAGCAAGAAATATTATTAACAGCAAATTTTCTATTCATGGGGACAGGATACTATAATTATGATGAAGGATACACACCTGAATTTGATGACCTAGACAAGTACGAAGGTAAATTAATACATCCTCAGAAGTGGCCTGAAAATTTTGACTACACAGATAAGAAAATGGTTGTTATTGGTAGTGGCGCAACAGCAGCAACTATAGTTCCCGAACTATCAAAAAAAGCTAAACACGTAACGATGTTACAACGCTCGCCAACATATTATTTTCCAAGTCCAGATGAAGATAGATTTGCGAATTTTTTAAAAAAAGTTTTACCACAAAAAATGTCTTACACTCTTGTTAGGTTACGAAATGTATTTTTTCAGCAGCTTCTCTACAGAATTTGTAGATCATATCCAAAATATGTAAAACGAAAGCTCATAGATGGAGTTAAAGAATTATTGCCTAATCACGATATTTCAAAACATTTTACTCCGCGATATTATCCATGGGAACAGAGAATGTGTCTTATTCCAAATGGCGATTTGTTTGAGTCCATAAGAGACAATAGAGCGTCAGTCGTTACAGATCATATCGATAAGTTTACTAGTAAGGGAATAAAGCTAAAATCAGGGCAAAATATTGAAGCTGATGTTGTAGTAACTGCTACAGGCTTAAACTTACAATCTTTTGGTGGTGTCCAAGTTCATATCGACGGCAAATTAGTCGAGCCTTCTGAAACAATGACTTATAAAAGTATGATGTTCAGCGGTATTCCAAATTTCGTAAATTCTTTTGGTTATATTAATGCATCTTGGACCTTGAAAGCAGATTTAACCTGTGAATATGCATGTAGATTAATTAATTATCTTGATAAGAATAACTACAGTCATTGTGTACCAAGGGTTCCAGTGGATGTGAAAGCTGAAAAAGATTGGCTCGCGACTGAATTTTCCTCAGGATATATACATCGAGCCATTCATTTATTCCCCCAACAAGGCAGCAGGTCACCATGGATCAATACACAAAATTATTTTAAAGATTTCTTTGGTATTAAATTTGGCCGACTAAATGACGATTCTATTCATTTTTCTTAAGCGTCGGCAGCTTTAGCCATTTCTCTCAGTTCGTATTTTAATATCTTACCCGTTGAAGTTTTTGGTAGTTCAGTAAAAACGACTTTTTTAGGACACTTAAAGCCAGCGAGAGTTTCCTTACAAAACGAAATAATATCGCCTTCACTCACGCTATCATTTTGATCTTTTAATTCAATAAAAGCACATGGTGTTTCACCCCATTTTTCATCCGGTTTTGCAACCACTGCAGCAAATAATACAGATGGATGTTTATAAAGTGTATTTTCTATTTCAACTGATGAGACATTTTCACCACCAGAGATGATTATATCTTTGCTTCTATCTTTTATTTGAATGTAACCATTTGGATGCATTACAGCCAGATCACCTGAGTGAAACCAGCCTCCTGCCATAGCTTTATCTGTTTCTTCCTTATTTTTTAAATATCCCTTCATTACACAGTTGCCGCGTATCATGATCTCACCTATTTCTTCACCGTCATTCTTAACGTGCTCCATAGTCTCAGGGTTCATAATTGCTAGGCCATCCATCATCGGAAACTTTACGCCCTGCCTTGATCTAAGCTTTGACTGTTCTTCAACTGATAGCTCATTCCATTCATCCTGCCATGCGCATAATGAAATATGTCCGTATGTTTCAGTCAGTCCATAAACATGAGTAACGTCAAAACCCATTTTTTGAACCGCTTCTAATGTGGCTGCGGGTGGAGGAGCTCCTGCTGTGACCACATATACTTGTTGAGAGTATTCTCTTTTTTCCTCAGCTGTTGCTTGTGCTAGAAAATTTAGAACAATTGGCGCGCCACCAAAGTGAGTTACTTTATGATCTGCAATAGCATCAAACATATTTTTAGCTGAAACATATCTAAGGCATACACTCGTGCCTGCTAGGGCTGTAAGCGTGTAGGGATTACCCCAACCATTACAATGAAACATTGGAACAACCCACATATAAGTAGGATGCATTGGCATACTAAAAGCAGTAACAGATCCAAGTGCCATCAAGTATGAGCCTCTGTGATGATAAACAACCCCTTTTGGTAATCCAGTGGTGCCTGACGTATAGTTGAGCGCTAATGATTGCCATTCATCATCTGGTAAACTCCATTCGAGATCACTGTCACCTGTTAAAAGAAAATCCTCATAATTAATTTCTCCAAGATTCTCTCCAGCTCCCTCAGGATGATTTGCTAGCTCATCATCAATATCTATTACAAGAATTTTATTTTTTATCTTGTCGAGTACTTGTTTTATCGTCGGTGAAAGCTCATTGTCAGTAATCAATGCTTTTGCTTCACCGTGCTCAAGAATATAGCTAATTGTATCTACATCTAATCTTATGTTTATCGTATTTAATACAGCGCCTATCATCGGAACACCAAAATGTGTCTCATATATTTCAGGTGTATTAAAACAAAGAACCGCAACAGTATCTCCCTTTCCTATACCTCTTTTAGAAAGTGCGCTCGCAAGCTGTTTACTTCTTTTATATGTTTCAGACCATGTAAATTGTTTTTTGCCATGTATAATCGAAGTTCTGTTTGGATAAACTTCCGCTGCTCGTATGAGAAAACTTAAAGGAGACAAGGGTGCAAAATTTGCATCGTTTTTGTCTAAATTTGTATCATACATGTGAGCCATTAAAACAATCCCTCTATGTCGCCATTTTTATTTAAGTGTATAGCATTTGCAGCTGGAACTCTAGGCAGACCTGGCATAGTCATAATCTTATCGCATACAACTACAAGAAATTCTGCACCCGCTGCTAGTCTAACTTCTCTGATAGGAACTACATGGTCTTTTGGAGCGCCTCTTAGATTTGGATCAGTTGAGAAGCTGTATTGAGTTTTAGCTACACATATTGGGTAATGGCCATATTTTTCCTCCAAGTCGTCAAACTGCATTCTTATTTTTTGGTCAGCAATAATATCGCTCGCTCCATATATTTCTTGTGCAATTTTTTTCATCTTATCCCACAATTTCATTTCGTCCGGATACAGGTGCTTTATCTTTGGAGCATTTTGCTCGGTAATTTCTACTATGTGCTTTGCTAGTTCCTCTGTGCCTGCACCACCATTGCTCCAATGTGTGCAATTAAATGACTTTACATTTAATGAGTCACAGCAATCGCTGATTGCTGATAATTCTTTTTCACTGTCAGATATGAAATGATTAATAGCAACTGTAACAGGCGCTCCATACATTTGCATATTTGCAATGTGCTGCTTTAAATTTGATAAACCTTTTTTTACAGCTTCAACATTTTCATTTTTTAATTCTTTTTTATCCATACCACCATGCATTTTTAACGCTCGAACTGTTGCAACTATTACTATTGCTGAAGGATTTAATTTTCCTTTACGGCACTTTATGTCTAAAAATTTTTCTGCTCCAAGATCTGCACCAAAGCCTGCTTCTGTTACAACATAATCACTTAATTTAAGAGCAGTTTGAGTAGCAACTAAAGAATTGCATCCATGGGCAATATTTGCAAAAGGACCCCCATGAATGATAGCAGGATTTTTTTCAAGTGTTTGAACAAGATTAGGTAAGAAAGCATCTTTTAGCAAAGTAGTCATCGCGCCGTCTGCATTTAAGTCTCGGGCCGTAATTTCTTTCTTTTCCCTTGTGTAACCAACAATGATATTCCCAAGTCTATTTTGTAAATCGTCCAAACTTGTAGATAAACAAAAAATTGCCATCACTTCAGATGCAACAGTAATATCGAATTTATCCTCACGAGGGTATCCGTTGGCTATACCGCCTAAATTAACATTAATATTTCTTAAAGCACGATCATTTAAATCTACAACACGTCCCCAAACCACTCTTCTTGTATCAATTCCTAAATCGTTTCCCCAATAAATATGGTTATCAATCATCGATGCAAGGAGGTTATGTGCTGATGTGATTGCATGAAAATCACCTGTGAAATGTAAATTAATTTTATCCATTGGTACTACTTGGGCGTAACCACCTCCTGCAGCACCACCTTTGACACCAAAGCAAGGTCCTAAACTGGGTTCTCTCAAGCATACCAATGACTGTTTTCCAATTTTATTTAAGCCATCACTAAGACCAACTGATGTAGTAGTCTTTCCTTCACCCGCTGGGGTAGGCGAAATGGCTGTAACTAAAATGAGTTTTCCGTTTTTGCCATTACTTTCTATATGTTGAGTATCAATTTTAGCAATGTGGTGGCCAAATTTTTGGAGATTTTGATCTTTTAAGTCTAATTTTGAAGCAATTTCTTCAATAGGAGCCATGCTATTTTGTCTAGCAATTTCAATATCTGAGAGTACAGCCATAAATGATACTAATATTAAAAACCTAGACAACTTAAGAACTTTACAGATAGGAGTCTACAAAAATGTATTGCTATAGAACAAATTTTTACTTAAATTTTGTTTTAGGAGACTCAAATAGCGCTGCAAAATTAAGCCAAGCAGTGCAATTTAAAATTCGCGTGGCTTAAGCGGTACACTCATTAACAGCATTATGGGAAATGTAAATTTTTCATTAGAGGTGACTACAAAGACAAATCTATCCGATTTGCCTAAACTCAATGATATTTATATTACATTTTTGCCTGGCACAAGTTATCTTGACGTTATTGAACAAACCAAAGCGTTAGCTAGTGCAGGTTATAATCCCATTCCTCACTTTCCAGCACGTTCAATTACTGATTCAGATATGTTAAAGTCATATATTGAGCAAGTTAAAGAGGCTGGAGTTAAACAAGTTTTAATAATTGGTGGTGATCGAGATATTTTAGGAAAATATCATTGTTCACTTCAACTTATAGAAACTGGATTGTTTGATGGAATGAAAATAGGTATTGCTGGTCACCCTGAAGGATCTCCAAATATGAGCGATGCAGCTATTGAAGAAGCAATGAAATCAAAGGCCCCATTTGCTGACTATATTGTAACACAGTGGACACAAGATACAGACGCATTATCGTCTTTTATTTCTGGAGCACCACTTCCTGTTCATGTAGGCGTTGCGGGTCCGGCTTCTATGAAGACTCTAGTTAAATTCGCTGGATTTGTTGGACTAAAGAATACGCTTAATTTCGCAAAAAAAAATGCATCTAAAATTTTTGATTTATTGACTGTTCAGACACCTGATGATGTAATTCAAGAATTAAAAGAGAACGTTGAACATTTTCACATTTATGCGTTTGGTGGAATAAAAAAAGCAAACGAATGGTTAGAAAAGGAGAACTACTATGTCTAAAAAAATAGAACATAACACTACTGTTGATCAAAGCGACAGACATGTTCCATACAATTTACGCCAAAGTGGACCAACAAAAGTTGAAATGTTGATTTCAACTCGAGTGAGAAAGTCACCATACTGGCATAAGTCGATGGAAGCGGGTTGTTGGAGAGCAACAGTTTATAACCGTATTTATCATCCCAGGGGTTATGTAAAGCCAGAAGATGGTGGAGCAATGGTTGAATATGAAGCAATTAAAAACCACGTGACTATGTGGAATGTTGCAGTTGAGAGACAAATACGTGTAATTGGTCCAGATGCTGAAAAATTTACAGACTATGTAATTACGAGAGATGCTACAAAGATATCCCCCTTAAGAGCTAGGTACGTAATATTATGTAACTATAAGGGTGGAGTCCTAAACGATCCTATTCTTTTAAGAATCTCAAAAGATGAGTTTTGGTTTAGTTTGTCAGATTCAGATATTGGACTTTATTTACAAGGCGTAAACGCTGATAAAAGATTTGATGTAGAAATAGATGAGATCGACGCGTGCCCTGTTCAAATTCAAGGACCAAAAGCCATTGCCTTAATGAAAGACCTAGTGGGTGATCAAGTTGATCTTGATAATATTCCTTTTTATGGTCTAGCAGAAGTTAAAGTTGGTGGAAGAAGTTGCGTGATTTCTCAAACTGGTTTCTCTGGCGAGTCCGGTTATGAAATTTATTTACGAAATGCGACGCTCTATGCCGACGATATGTGGGATGCCGTTTTGGAAGCAGGCAAGAAACATAATCTAATGGTTATCGCACCTGCTCACCACAGAAGAATACAAGCAGGTATTTTATCCTGGGGTCAGGACTTAGATCATGAGCACAATCCTTTTCAATGTAATCTGGGCTATCAAGTTTCTTTATCTGGAAAAGGTGAGTGGGAGAAAAAAGGTGATTATATCGGTAAGCAAGCGCTTGAAAAGATGAAGGCTGACTTGAAAGATGGTCATAAGCCATACAAGTTACAATTGGTTGGATTTGAGATTGGTGGCAAACCAATTGATGAGTATGCGCCTGATTTTTGGCTTGTGTCTCCTGGTGACGGTGGAGACCCATGTGGCTTTATTACTTCACCTTGGTATCATCCTGAAAAAGGAAAAAATATAGCTATGGGTTATATACCTTTTGATGGAACTCTTAATCCAAATGGTTTTCCAAAATGGGAACTAGGTAAAAAATTTAAAGTTCATTTACCTGATATTTATGCTGATGAGCCAGGAGTACCAGTAGACGCCGTAACAGTTGATGTTCCGTTCACTGAGTCTTTCAACGCGAATACAAGAGAAGTTGTAAAAGGCTAGTTTATATTAATTGCTCAGCACAAATCAACGTGCTGAGCATTATTAATAATACATTTTAGGATTTGTGTTGTACGTAAAGTTGGTGATAGCAAACTTTACCATTTTTTTCTATGAAGTCTTGGTGGTATTCTTCAGCAGGCCAAAATTTAGCATTCTCTCTTAATTCTGTAGCTACTTTGTTTTGATGTTCGCCTGAGTTATTAATCTCATCAATTTTGCTTTCCGATATTCTTCTTTCTTCATCAGAATTACAAAAAATAACTGATTTGTATTGTTCACCAATGTCTGGACCTTGACGATTCATCTGAGTTGGATCATGAATAAAGAAAAACTTGTCTAACAATTCCTCAAACTTTACTTCACGATTATCATACTCAATCTCAACAACTTCAATGTGTCCTGACTTACCTGTACAGACTTCTTCGTATGTAGGGTTTTCTGTATGCCCGCCGGCATACCCTGAAATTACTTTTTTAACGCCAGACATTTCTTCAAAAAGAACTTCTACTCCCCAAAAACATCCTGCGCCTAGTATTAACTTTGAAATCATACCTTAACATAAGGTTTTTTTTATATATGTTAAAGATCAAATTAAATTATATTCCATCTAATATTAATACTGATAATGAATAATCAAGATATAAGCATTGGTAAACTCTCAAGGTTAAAGATCTGGATAACCGATAATCATCTGTCTGATGATCAATGGTCAAATACAAAAAAATTTATCCTTATAAAAATAACTACTGAAGATGGAATTGAAGGTTGGGGAGAAGCGTTCTCTATAAATCTTAGAGAAAAGGGTATTGCGATTATTATAAAAGAACTATTTAAAGAAATTTCGAATATTCCAAATCTAACAATAAAGTCATTTTATAATAAAATTTCATTGTTAAGTGATGGTCACAGAGGTTTAGATTTCAGCTCTGCCACAAGCGCCATTGAAATTGCATTATGGGACATATCAGGGAAGCTAAAAAATCTTCCTTTAAATTCTTTACTAACAAAAAGCCCCAAATCAAATGTTCCCATTTATGCTACGTGTTGGAGCGATTTAAAAAAAGACACAAATGATTATTTAAGGCAAATAGAAAAATTTTTTGGAGAGAAATATGGGGGAATTAAAATATATCCAATGCTAGATAGCGTATCAATTTCAATTCAGTTTGTTGAAAAAGTTAGAGAAATAATAGGAGATGAATTACCACTAATGCTTGATTTAGCTGTGCCTAAAGATTTAGATCAGACAAAATCTTTTTTAAAAGAAGTATCGTTATTTAATCCTTACTGGATAGAAGAGCCTGTTGATGGTGAGAATATTAGCTTACTTGCTGAGATCAAAAATACTTTTAATATGAAAATTGTAACTGGCGAAAAGCAATCAGGCTTGGTCCATTTCAGAGAATTAATAAAGAGGAATGCAGCAAATATATTTAATCCTGATATTTCAGGTATGGGCGGACTTATTGATATTATCCAGATATCAAATGAAGCATCAAATAATGGCATCTCTATTTCTCCGCATTGCTGGAATTCAATGTCCGTTTCAGCATCTGCGATGCTTCATGTTTGCTCAAGTATTTCTAATTCAGAAAAGGCTGAAATATTTCCAGATTTTATAAACTTTTCAAAGAAATTTTGTGAGTTACCTTTTGATATTATTGATAATAAAGCACATATAAATAAATCAGCTGGACTTGGTATAGTTGTTCACGAAAGTATTTTATCTGAGTTGAGCATTTATTCATTGGATGAAAATAGTAATGACTGAATCAAACTATCTATTTGACGAAATATTCAAATCTAACGAAACGAGTTCAAATATTTTTTTGATCAATGAAAATAAAGAGATAAGTTACTTAGAATTTCATGAAATTGTAAATCAAATTTCTAATTACTTAATAGATATTAATTTATTACCGGGTGACCGAGTGGCCATACAGGCAGAAAAGAATGTGATTCAACTTGCTACATACGTAGCGACCATCAAAGCTGGAGGTGTTTATCTGCCACTCAATACTGGCTATACCCTAAGTGAACTAGAATATTTCTTTAATGACGCCAAACCTAAGGTGATAATTGTCGATGATAAAATTCAAAATGAAGTAAAAAACTTAGTTAGCTATTCTTCTGTTTCAATTTTATCATTAAATTTAGATGAAACTGGTTCATTGATTGATCAGATAAAAAACTATCCAAAAAAATTTCAATCTATTAAAAGAAACGAAAATGACTTAGCTGCCATTTTATATACATCTGGCACTACTGGAAAATCAAAAGGAGCGATGCTATCGCATAGAAATTTGGTTTCAAATTCTGAAGTTTTAAGAAATTTTTGGAAATTTACAGAAAATGATGTGCTTTTACATATGCTACCTATTTACCATACTCACGGTCTTTTTGTTGCATGTAATCTTCTTGCAATTGTTGGAGGATCAATGATTTTCTTGGAAAAATTTGATGCTGAAAAAGCCTTGCTTTGGATGAAAAGAGCCACATCCATGATGGGCGTGCCAACTTTTTATACGAGATTGTTGGCAAATGAAAAATTAAATAATGAGTCAGCAAAACACATGAGACTATTTATTTCTGGTTCGGCACCTTTACTATCAGAAACTCACATCGAATTTGAAAAAAGAACTGGTAAAAAAATTCTTGAGAGATATGGCATGACAGAAACAAATATGAATATTTCAAATCCATATGACGGATTACGAAAAGCAGGTACAGTAGGCATACCTCTACCAGGCATTGAAATAAGAATAGTCAATGAAGAAGGTAAGGAAGTAGAGGAGGGTCAAATAGGAACTATTGAACTTAAGGGCGAAAATATTTTCAAGGGGTACTGGGGAATGGAAGAAAAGACCAAAGAATCATTTAAAGATGATGGTTTCTTCATAACAGGTGATCTCGCAAAGAAAGATGAAAATGGCTACTTTACTATTGTTGGTAGAGATAAAGATATGATTATAAGCGGTGGACTAAATGTTTATCCTAAGGAAATAGAAGATGTGATAAATGAGTTGCCAAATATTACAGAGTCAGCAGTTTTTGGTGTTCATCATGATGATTTTGGCGAAGCAGTTGTTGCGGCAGTAGTGACAACAGATGATAAAAATGATAGTAGTCAAATATTGGATTATACAAAAGATAAAATTGCTAAATATAAACAACCAAAAAAAATAATATTTATGTCGAATTTACCTAGAAATTCTATGGGCAAAGTTCAAAAAAATAAATTGAGAGAAAATAATAAAAGTTTATTTAAGAGTTAACTTCTATCCAGTTGTTGATTTCCTCAACAAAGAAATCATCTTGTGGGGAGTTTAGAATTCCAATAATATCATGATAATTAAAGCCTCCTAAATTAGTATCGTTATTAATTATTTTCTTAGGTCCTTTCCATTTTTCAAATATTTTTTTAACTCCCTCAGCGTTTACTACTTTATCTTTTTCTTCATAAAATACTAAAAGTGGAATCTTAGTCTCTTGAAATTCAAGTTTCTTTCCTGAAAATGCCGCCACCCAAAGCTGTCTTGGGAGTTCCCTGTGAAATTCATTAACCCAAAAAGGATCCCATTCTTCATTTGGCAAGTTAAACATTCTAGGAAAATTAAACTTGTATTGGCTTTTAAAAAATAACCCAGTAGCCGCTAAGAAATAAGGAGGAGATAGCTTGGGAGTCCATGGCGCCACAAGCACCAAATGATCAATTTTTTCACTTAATTTTTGATCTTTTGCAGCCATTAATGCAAATGAACCTCCAGCTGAAAAACCCATTAATATAACTTTTTTTCCGATTTTATTGCCTACTGCAACAGCTTCGGCTGCATCTTCGAGAAAATTTTTGGCTTCCAGAGTTTTTGTAGATTCAAAACCAGAGCCATGGCCAGCTAGTCTTGATATAAACAAATTAGCCTTTAATTTTTTGGCAATCTTTACCAAAACATCTTCTTGCTGACGCCCCGTCGCAAAACTTCCATGAAGATAAACAATTGAATATTCAGTTTTAACTTTCGCATCATCATGCCATATGATTTTTTTCTTTGCTCGGGGATCAGTATTTTTAAAAAGCAGTTCTTTTTCAGCAATATAGCTTTCAACGTCTTTATCAATGACAATATCAGGAAAAGTTATTTTTATTGTATTAAATAAATAGGGCAGAGTAATTCCTACAACAAAGATGACAGGTACTATTAAAACAACAGCAACTATAAGCAATGCTCGATATAATTTAAATCTAGCAGCTCTAGACATTTACACTTGTGTATGAGCAAATTTTGTTACCATCTGGGTCTCTGATGTATGCATAATAAACATTACTGTCACTTGGCCTAAAACCTGGATCTCCTTCATTTTGCGCTCCAAGTCCTAAAGCAGTTTTATGAAACTTATCAACTTGTTCTTTTGACTCGGTCAAAAAGGATATCTGTGTACCATTTCCATATGTAACAGACTCTCCATTTGCTGGTTTTGTTATGTAGAACTCTACTTCATCATTTCCCTTATGTGCATAGCCTACACACACCTCATCCTCGTAAATTGAAACTATTCCCATTACCGCAAGGACAACATCATAGAATGCTTTAGATTCTTTTAAATCACTCGACCCAACCATTACGTATCCTCTCATTATCTATCCTTTCTATGAATATTGCTTTGATGTTACTTCCTCAAGCATCAGAATCATTTTGGCTTTATAGTCTTCATCAGTTGCTGAGTCGGTTTCTAAAACAGAAAAAAAACTTGCAACAACATTTGTTTCTAAGTTAATCATTAAAAATTGCCCACCGTATCCAGAATGCCCAATCCAATTATTAGATTTCATAGTTTGATTTGCATAATAAACAAATTTTCCATCTTTTAAGTGCATATATTTTGGACCTTTTTCAGAAAGTGTATCATCAATAAATTTACTAGAGCCAGCTATTCTATTTCTGATCCCAAGACCTTTTCTTGAGAAAAGCAGTCCCATGCGTAGCAAATCTCTCGCAACAAGACAACCACCACCGGACAGCCATGGCATCCCACCTCTATCTGTTGCCATATACAAACCATCTTCAAGACCCATTGCTTCTACTGACGAGAGAAGCCACTCTCGCAGCTCTATCCCACTTAATTTTTCAATCAGTAGAGCAATTACGTCGCTGTTTGCCGACTTATAAAATGCTTTATCAGAATTGTTTATTACAGAATTAGTTCCATCTGTTTGAATACTGTTCAAGAAATCTTCTTGAAACTTTTCATCTTTATCTTCATCTGGTATTCGCCAGCCACCAACAGTTTCATGCATAAATGATGTTGAATACGGGTCAGTATAATCTTCGGTAAAAGCATTAATAATGTTCATATTTAATACGTTTTGCACCGTCGCTTTTGAATATCCTTCTCCAATATTGGGCAAATAATAGCCAATAGGTTTTTCCAATTGCAATTCACCTTTCTCAACTAATTCACCGACAAATAGATTTAAAAACATCTTTGAAATTGACATTATTGTATGCGGTGTTTCAGAAGAGAAATCTTTTGCATATTTCTCAAAAAATATTTCTTGCCCTCTCCCAACTATTAAAGAGCAAAAAGATTTATGGCTCGTCATTTCCATTACTGAGTTTATTTTAGCTATTTCATCTTTACTGTTTTCATTAAGCAAAAGAACGTAATCTGATCTTAACAAAAGGCCATATCTGTTTATTTTATGAAGATTCCTATAGCCGGTTCTTCTATATTCAGGAAGGTTCCATTTAGCTTTATTGTCGCGTAATGTCACAAGAGTTGGGTTTGGAGTATCTACTAACTTATTAACCATTAATTATACTAGGTTTTATTTTTGAATGATTAAAGATTTCTTCATAATATTTTCCAATTTGTATTACTTTTTCATCTGATTTATTTTTTCCAATTAATTGCATGCCCATTGGTAGTCCCTCAGCATTAAAGCCAACTGGTAATGAGATGGTAGGCAATTGAAACATGCTTGCAAATACCGTAACTTCCATCCAGCGATGGTATGTGTCCATCTGGGTTTTTGAAATACTTTTTGGAAAATCTATTTCTTTGTTAAATGGAAACAATTGTGCTGATGGTAAAGCAATAAAATCATATTTTTCAAATATACTATCGACATACTTTTTATAATTATTATACCAATCAATGGAATTAGAAACTTGATCATCTGAAACTTTGCTTCCTTCATCGTATTCCCATTTAGCTGGAAAGCTTAGTTCATCAAAATCCTTAATTTGCATTGCAGAAATATCATTAAATGTGATTTTTGATCTGAGAGTGCACCATGTCTCCCATAGTTTATCTGGATCAATATTAACTTTGCATTTTTCTACAAATATTTTTTTGTCTGTTTTCACGAGTTTGTTTAAAGAGGTTTCGCATAATTCTATAATTCCTTCTTCAAAAGGATAGTGTTCAACAAAGTTGTTAATCCAACCAATTTTTATTTCACTAGATAAATTTTTAGTAATTGACTGAAATGAACCCTCAAAGTTAAACGAGTAGGGATCTTCTATATCTTTTCCAACGACGGCATCTAAAAAAATACTTAGGTCATCAGGTGTTCGGGCAATTCCACCTGGAGTCGTCAATACAGGAAACTTACTGATTTCTCTTTTATCAGGTATCAGTCCAGGAGATGGTCTAAAACCATATAGATTTGTGAAAGCTGCAGGGTTTCTGCAAGAGCCCATCATGTCCGTACCATCAGAAAATGGAACGAGGCAGCTAGCTACAGCTGCTGACGCTCCTCCGCTTGAACCGCCAGGTGATAGATTGTAGTTATAAGGATTTGAGACTGAATCAAATAATTTATTCTTTGTATGAGATCCAATCGCTAGTTCTGCCATATTTGATTTTCCAATAATTGTGGCTCCTTGATGCTTTATTTTTTTTACAATTAACGAGTCATTTTGTGGAAAACTATTTTGATATTCAAGTATTCCATAAGTAGTTGGCAGTCCAGTGACGTCGAATAATTCTTTTGAAACAAATGGAAGTCCAAATAAAATTTGTTTTCCTGTAACATCAACTTTTTGTGCATCCTGTACCTTTGCTTTATCAATAATCCAATCTTTGTCTCTTAGTGACACAATGGCGTTAAGTTTAGGATTAAGCTTTTCAATATTGGACAAGTATTCTTGAAAAAGTTCTTCAACTTTTATTTCTTTTTTAGAAATTAAGTCAACTTGTTCCCGAACAGATAAATGAGTAATCATCTACGAGATTTTTTATCGAGCTCCAAAAATACTGACCTTGACGAGCTCTCTAACATCATCCAATGTGGCTGAACGAGGGTTAGTGCCAAAGGCTGTATCAATCATTGACTTTTCAGATATTCTCTCAATACAATCTTCTGGAACACCAATTTCATTTAAACCCTTGGGTATCTTAATTCGATCTAGTATTTTTTCCATGCTTTCGATGAAATGATTTGCAGTATGATCTTTATATTGCATTGCCTGAGCCATTCTCATCACTTTCTCTTCCATATCTGGTAGGTTGTATCTTAGAACTGCTGGCAAAATAATAGCATTAGTTAGTCCGTGATGCGTATTAAATTCTGCCCCAACCATATGCGCAATAGCGTGAACAAGACCCAGCCCTTTTATAAAAGAAACTCCCCCCAAACACGAAGCAACAAGCATAGCCCCTCTTGCTTCAAGATTATTTGGTTCTTCTACAGCTGTAATGAGTGATTTAGAAATTAAGTTTAGACTTTCGAGTGCGGCACCGTCACATAAGGGGTGAAAACCTGGAACACAATAACCCTCAATTGAGTGGATCATTGCATCTGCACCTGTCCATGCTGTAAGATTTGAGGGTAATCCTAATGTTAGTTCAGGATCGAGCAATGCCAATGAAGGCTTCAATTCAGGATGCATTATACAAAGTTTAATTCCTTGTTTGGTATCTGTTACCATTGCTGTACTTTCTGTTTCAGCGCCTGTTCCAGCTGTTGTAGGAATTGTAATAAGTTTAGGAAATTTATTATCTGGTCCAATGACTTGAGGTGTCTTTTCCCACTCAAAGTCAAATAACTCAATTTCATTATTAGCGGTTAGACAAATTGACTTACCACCATCCATGGCGCTTCCACCGCCAATGGCAATTATTGCATCATGATTATTATCATTGAAAAGTTTTTTTCCTGATGCAATTTCATCATCTCTTGGATTGGGTGAAATTTTTGAGTAAATACCAGAATTAATTTTCGATTTTTTTAAAATTTCGACCAAGTTATCAATGAAGGGAAGATCAACACTGCCACTATCAGTGACAATCAGTGGATTGGTTATCTTATTCTGAGAACAATAAGTTCCAATTTCGGAAAATCTACCTGGACCATATGCTATCGGTACCGGAAAGCCCCAATCTTGAGGGGCAAGAATTTCTTCTTTGTTCAAATTGAAAAGCGTCATGGTTTATTTGTTTTAATTAATTAAGATGTCATAGATTTTAGGACAATTGACCGATCAATTTCACCAATTAGTTCTCCTGAAACTGCATCGATTACAGGATATTTTTTGTCAGTATCAGCTATCTGATTAATTAAAGTATCGATTTTAACGTCACTGTTAATACACTCATTGCCCTGGGCAAAAAGGTTTTTTGTATCTTCGCAGCATTCTTTTCTTGCGCATTTACCCGCACTTAAAACTTTGTATTTAGGAACATCTTCAGTGAAGTCTTTTACATATTGATCGACAGGATTTGCAACAATTTCCTCTGGTGTACCAACTTGTGATATTTCTCCATCTTTCATAATTGCAATATGATCACCCATTTTAATAGCTTCAGAAAAATCATGTGTGATGAATACCATTGTTTTTTGAACCATTTTTTGAATGCTAATTAACTCGTCTTGCATTTCCCTTCTTATCAATGGATCCAGTGCTGAGAAAGGTTCGTCAAAAATTAGAATCTCTGGATCAACTGCCAGAGCTCTAGCTAGTCCAACTCTTTGTTGCATTCCACCTGACAATTCACGAGGGTAATGTTGATCCCAACCTTCTAGTCCTACAAGTTTAAGTGTTTCCATTGACTTATCTAATCGATCTTTTTTCTTTACTCCCCTTATTTCAAGTCCATAGCCAATATTTTCTATCACTCTTCGATGAGGGAAAAGACCAAAGTGCTGAAATACCATACTCATTCTATTACGCCTCAGATCTGTTAAATCTTTATTACTCATCTGCGTTACATCTTGATTGTCAATTTTTACCTCACCTGCTGTTGGCTCAATCAGTCTTGATAAACATCTTACTAATGTAGATTTACCACTACCTGACAAACCCATTACAACGAACGTTTCACCTTTTTGAACTGAGAAACTTACATCTTTAACTGCAACCACATGTCCAGTTTTTTCTTGCACTTCACTTCTTGAAAGATTTTTGTCTAAATTTGTAAGAACACTTTTTTCATTTGGCCCAAATACCTTCCATATATTTGTGCATACTATTTTGTCATTTTTTTCCATTATTTTTGAGTGCTTTATCTGCTGAATGTTATACTATGTTGAGGATTTTTGAATAATTTATTTAACCTTGAGGAATACTATTTTACATGGCATTAACCCAAGATACATCTCTTTTATCTTCTAAAAGTAGTACTCAGAGCCTAATCATTCCTGGGCTCATTTTTGCTGCAATTCTAGCTTCAATCTGGCTTGCATTCCAAGGTGAAGATGTTTCGGAATTTCCTGTCTTTATAACAGATGCTTTTACTTTTACAGCTTGGGTCAATGCTGGTGAAGATTTTTTAAAAGATAATATTAAAGTTTATACAAGGATGGTTGCTGGTTATGTAAAAGACCTTTATTGGATGCTCGAGGATTTTTTACTAGATTCATCTTGGGTATTCATAGCAGCGTTATTGCTTATTCCATCACTTGCATTTGGTGGAATTAGATTAGGTATTCTGGTTCTTTTTGGCACCATGTATTGGGGAATGGTTGGACTATGGGATTCTGCGATGGAAACTCTTGCTCTTATGGGTCTATCAGTATTCTTATCTGTAGCCGTTGGAGTGATACTTGGCATTTTCTGTGCATTAAGTGATCGTTTTGAGAGAAATATGAAACCAGCACTCGATATAATGCAAGTGATGCCTGCATTTGTTTATCTTATCCCAGCAATGTTTTTCTTTGGAATTGGAGGCGCACCTGCAATTCTTGCAACAATGATTTATTCAATGCCTCCTATTATTCGTCTGACAAACTTAGGTATACGTCAGGTCCCTAATGAAACAGTAGAAACGGCAACGGCTTTTGGCTCTAGTAAGAGCCAAATTTTATTTAAAGTACAAATTCCATTAGCTCTTCCAAGCATCATGATGGGCGTTAACCAAACAATAATGATGGCTTTGGCCTTGGTTGTTTTAGCAACTTTTATTGGGGCTCAAGGTCTAGGTTCAGATATTTGGGTATCGATAAAAAAACTAGAAGTCGGAGCTGCATTGGAAGGGGGCATTTGCGTTCTTTTAATGGCAATCATGTTTGATAGATTTGGCAAAGCCGCTAGTAGAGAAACAGTAACTCTGCCATCGGATAGTCAAAAATTTTATCTTTTACCACAAACATGGGATATTTATCCCATAGCACGACAGGTAGAAAAACCTCTACAATTAATTCATTTTGCATTTGCATTTGTATTCTCAAGCCTTATTAGAATTTTTTCTTTCATTTTAAATTCAGTAATTTCTCAATTTAATAAAGATTACGGCTCTGCGATTGCACAGTTTATAAATGCTCATTATTTCTTTTTCTCTGGATTACTAATATTAATAGGCATCGTTTATTATGATGCAAACGTTGCTGCAATAGGAACTTTTCCAGATGCATGGAATCTTTCAATAAGAGAAGAAATTGCTGCCGGTGTAAAATCATTAGTTGTAAATGATACATTTATTTCAATTACCAAAACAATCAGATCAACTGTTGTTATTTACCTTCTAAGACCATTTGATTTTTATCTAACGTATTTGCCGTATTGGTTCACAATTGGCGCATTGGTTCTAATTAGCTGGAAATCTGTTGGAATTAGATTTGCAATTATTACTGCTATTCTTTTAGTTTTCATCGGTGCATGCAATATTTGGACTGAAGCAATGATAACTCTTTCATCTGTTCTTATCTCAGTTCTTCTGTGTTTTGTAATAGGAGTTCCTATAGGCATTATTGCTTCTTACAGTAAACGCTTTCAAAATATCAATGAGGTTATATTAGATGCAATGCAAACATTGCCATATTTTTGTTATCTTGTTCCAGTATTAATGTTTTTTGGTGGCGGGGCATTTTCTGCGTTGCTCGCAACAATTATATACTCCATACCTCCAATAATTCGCTTAACTGTATTGGGCCTGTCTCAAGTTTCTTCCACATATTCAGAAGTATCAAAGTCGTTTGGAGGCACTACAATTCAGACTCTCAATAAGATAAAATTTCCTTTAGCAGTTCCTAGTTTGGTTATGGGTTTCAATCAAACAGTCATGATGGCTTTTGCAATGCAAATTGTCACACCTCTTATTGGCGGGAAAGGACTAGGTCTTGAAGTATTTAACGGTTTAGCTCGATCAGATACCGGCAGAGCTCTCGCTGCAGGGATTGGAATTTGCTTATTAGCTATGATAATTGACCGTATAAGTCTCGCATGGACAAAAAAACAGCGAGATGCCCTAGGTTTATAGATCTAATATATATACATATTTCCTTATACTTTTCTTCAAAAAATATTGATAAAGCGGTTTACTTATTCATCTTTTTTGGTCTAGAATTATTCATTAATTAATTAATAAAAAGGGGAAATTAATGAAAAATTCATTATTTGCAAAAACTTTTGCTGCCCTGATTTTGTCTTCTTTTTTAGTTCTATCGGCAGGTACTGCCAACGCAAAGCGTTTAACAGCTGCTGTTGCTGACTGGACTGGTGGAGAAATAACATGTCAGGTTGCAGTTGCTATCCTTGAAGAGGAGCTAGGCTATAGAATTGATAGAATAGAATTTGCTTCAGGAACAGGTCTATGGGAAGCTATTGCCGCTGGCGATATTGACTTCGCATGTGAAAGTTGGCCAAGTTATGCTGAGGCTGACGATGTAATGCTCAACACTAATCTAATTTATGACGGAGAGGTTGTAAAAGAGTATTCTGGTGATGGAACTGTTGACGCGTACACAAGTGGTATCATTGGAATGTCTGATTACTATGTTCCAAAATACTTTGTTGACGCAAACCCAGATTTTAAAGACTGGAGTGATTTAAATAAATATAAAGATCAATTTGCTACACCTGAAACAGGTTCAAAAGGTAGATTGATTGGATGTCCAGTTGCTGGTTGGAACTGTCATGACCAAAAAAGATTAGATCTTTTAGGAATTGATTTTGAAGCATCAGAACTAGGTACTGAAGTTGCAGCCCTAGCGGAAGCTCAAGGAGCTTACGATAGAGGTGAGGCATTCCTTCTTTATCTTTGGGAACCACACTTTTTCTTCGGTAAGAATGAAATGGTTGGTGTAAAACTGCCAGATTACAAATACTGTGATAGTTTTACTGAAGCTAATAACTGGCAAGATTGTGGAACTGCAGCATGGCCTGCTACAGGTTGGGATAAAGACTACACGATGAATTATATGAATCCTGACATGATCAATGATCCTGCTAATGCTGATGCAAAAGCATTCTTTCAAAAGATGGCTTTCTCTAACACGGATCAAGCAAAAATGCTTGTAAGAGTTGGTGACGATGGTTTATCTGTCGAAGAAGCTGTTGCTGAATGGAAAAACAGTACTGACGAATGGAAAGCTTGGCTTCCGTAAGTCTAAATAGCTAAATCAGAAAATTAAGGCCTTGTTACTTTTGTGCAAGGCCTTTTTTTTAATTATTTATCATGATAACTACACCAAGACATCCTTACTATTACACAATTAGCTTTGCATTATTAGTTGCTGCGGGTATGTGGGGTTTATTCTGGATCCCTCAAAGAGCGTTAGAGGCTGGTGGTTTAACGGGCGGATGGGCAACGATTTCTCAAATGGTTATACCTTTTGTAATGCTGCTACCAATCTCGCTCTGGAGGCTTTATAAAGGTCAGTCTTTTGGCCTAGAATATCCTCTAATTGGACTTTTGTTTGGAGGCGGCATTGCTTGCTACGCTAATAGTTTTTTACTTACAGATGTAGTTAGAGCTTTAATACTCTTTTATATAACTCCCGTTTGGACGACTCTTTTTGAAATAGTGTTTCTAAGACAAATTCCACGTTTTTATAGGTACATAACATTAGCTCTTGCACTATCTGGTGTTTGGATTGTTTTTGGACAAGACGGCGTGATACCATTACCACAAAATTCTGGTGATTGGATTGCTTTATTAGGCGGAATTCTTATTGCTGCATCAGCAGTTAGAATGGAGATAAAAAAGCCAGAGGGAATATATCCTATCTTATTTTCGTTCTTTTTTTATGGCGGCTTATTTACATTAATACAATCATATTTCTTGAGCGACTACCTAGGTGATGCTCCAACAATAGAGTCATGGGTTACAATGATGCCGTGGCTAATTTTAATTGCAATTTTATTTCATATACCGACAAATATAGTGATCTTAGGTGCACCAAGTAGAATTGGTGCAGGCATATTTTCTATAATTATACTTTTTGAAATAGTTGTAGGAACTTTCAGCGCCGCGGTATTAACAGATGAGCTTATTGGATGGCGAGAAATATTAGGTAGCTCTTTTATTATATTTGCCGGGTTAACAGAAATAATTTTTGCATCAAGGACTGAAGATGATGCGGGCTAATTATAATTGATTGAGTACTTTAATGTGTTCAACTGTTGTGCCGCAACATCCACCTATAATTTGTGCTCCAGCATCCTTCCACTTTTTTGCTTCAATTAAATAATCATCAGGAGAAATTACATTGCTCATGTCGTAGTGTGGAAAATTAAATACCGCTACTTCTGGGTACGCCATAACAGGAAGGTCATATACTTCTTTAAGTTCTTTAATACTTTGTTCTATTACATTAATTTCACAATGCATTATTCCTACAGCATCCAACTTATGATGTTTCACATTACTAATCATTTTTTTAAAACTATAGTCATAGTCTGTAGTAAGGGCTATCAACCCATCTTTATTTCTAGATGAAAATCCAGCCCACACAGGCAATCCAGCCTTACTTGCTGAGTCAAAAATTATCTCAATTCGATCTGGTCGATACATCAACTCGAGTAGAATAAAATCACACCCATTATCGGCTAGAAAAAAAGCGAGCTCATCAAAGGATTTTTGAAAATATTCGGGTGTGAGTTTTTTCTTAAATTTCTCTCTTTCTTCTTGTGTTTCAAAAGCATCCTCATACGGTATTTGATGAGATAAGGACCCAGCTATAAGTACATCATCTCTACCACATTCCTCCCTTGCTTTAAGAGCTGCATTTATCGCACTTAGATTTATTTCTTTAAATTGATTATCTACCCCTGCAGTTTCTAAGATCATCCGATTTGTTGCATAAGTATTAGTAGTTATAATACTTGAGCCAGCCTCAATATAATCTTTATGTATTTGCTTCAATGTATCGCTCTCTAAGGAGGCTGTACCACACCAAGAATTATCCATTTTAATACCACGGTTTTCAAGTTCTGAACCTGTGGCCCCGTCAAGAAGAATATTTTCTCCAGCATGAATACGTTTCATTAAATTTTCGTATCTTTCGCTCATCATTATTTTTTAGCATTTATAGTTTCAATAAGTAAGTAGAAACTTAGGAAAAGGATTTACTTTTTATGACTTTATGGTCTATAAGGTCTGATCATTAAGGAGAACAGAATGTCAAAAGGTATCATATACACCCCAAGGATTAGAAAATCACCTTTCTTTGAAGAGACACTAAAATATGGTGCTACCAATTTTACAACTTATAACCGTATGACAATGCCTGTTGGCTACACAACTCCTGAGGAGGAATATCAATCATTAATAAACGATGTAACATTATGGGATGTTGCAGCAGAGAGACAAATTGAAATTATTGGAGAGGACGCCGCTAAATTTGTTCAGTACATGACGCCAAGAAATCTATCAACTTTCAAAGATGGTTTTTGTCGTTACGCGTTTATGACAGATGAAAATGGTGGAATCATAAATGATCCATTAATTTTAAAGTTTAATGATAATAAATATTGGCTAAGCATTGCAGATTCTGATGCAATATTGTGGTGCAAAGGCGTCGCTTTATCTAGTAAATTTAATGTTAAAATTTCAGAGCCTGAAGCTTGCCCACTTTCATTGCAAGGCCCGCGCTCAAAAGAACTCATGAGAAAAGCTACAAATGATGATCCAGTTATTATGGGATTAAAATATTATCAATTTATCGAAACTAACTTATTTGGATTAGATATCATCATTGCACGCAGCGGTTGGAGTAATCAGTTTGGATACGAAATTTATATAACAAGAGAAGTAGATGGACCGGCATTATGGAACGCACTAATGGAAGCAGGAAAAGAGTTTAAAATTGCACCAAGTTGTCCTAATCAAATAGATAGAATTGAAGCCGGTATGATTTCCCACCAAGGAGATACCTCATTAGCTGAGAACCCTTTAGAACTAAACTTACCAAAATTTTATGATCTTGATCAAGAAGCGGACTTTGTAGGAAAAGATGCTCTCTTAAAAATAAGAAAAGAGGGCATTAAAAAACAATTCACTGGTTTTAAAATTTCAGGAAAGAAAATTGGTTATAATATGGCAAGAATACCATTGTTTGACAATAATTCTGAAAAAAAAGGATTTGTAACCAGCTGTATATATAGCCCAAACTTTGGATGCAATATTGCCTTAGGGTTCATTGATATTGATTTAATTAATTCAGAAGAAGTTTATCAGATTGATCATGATGGAGAGAAACGAGAAGTTGAAGTTGTCCCTTTACCATTTAGTTCTAGACTCGAAAAAATGGAATAATGATTTCAAGAAGTAGAGTTAATCAACTTTTATTCCTCTTAATAATAATATTAGCAGTCGTCGCCGGTTGGGCAGTTTCTGAATTATTTAGAGACAATACTTCAAAAGTATCAAATGATATTGATTTAAAATTCACAGCAGTTGACCATTTTGGAGTTGATGTAAGTGAAAGAACTTACAGCGGATATAGTAAAGTATTCTTTTTTGGCTTTACTCATTGCCCAGATATTTGTCCAATTAGTGCAAATCTTATGAGTAATGCCATTGATCAATTAAATAGAGAAAACCATTCAATAGAAAATATAAAATTTTTCTTTGTAACAGTTGATCCTGCTAGGGATAACCCTGACCGATTGAAAGAATTTCTTAGCAACTTTAGCAATAATTTAATTGGTTTAACGGGGACACATGAAAATCTTATGCCAATATGGAAAGATTTTTTTGTACATGTTGAGCCGGCAACAAATTCAGAACATCAAAATTATCTAGGTACATCTGAACAATCTGATGAAATAAGTAATAAAGAAAAAAATTACATGGTTCAACATACTGCTTTCTATTATATTTTTGATGATAATGATGTATTAAGAAGCATACTTCCCTTTGGTTCTAGTATTGATCAAATGGTTGAAGATTTAAAAAATCTATAACAATGTATAAAATATCAATATTTATTTTTTTTATTTTATTGTCTTGTTCCGAAATAATAGAAACAAATAAATATAGAGAATTGGCATCTGAACAAGCATCAAAAAAAAATTGTGATGCTAATGTTGAGCTTCTTTTAAAACATGAAAAGACTGAATTATGGGCATCTTATCATAACAAAGATAAAAACTTATTATGCGTTTTAACTTGTGTTAACGATGTCTGTATGTTTTCGACAGAGAGAGATTAAGGGTTGTATAAAGCACTAATAATAGTTTTGTTTTTAGTTTCTACAAAAATTGGAGCTGCTCACCAATTTCAAAAAGATCATATTAATATAAATCACCCACACATTAAGTTTGTAATTTCATCAGGCCCTGCAGCTGGATATATGAAAATAGTAAACATAGGTTTCGAGACAGATCGTTTAATTAAAGTTGTTACTGACTTTGCAGATACTGAGTTACATTATTCAAGTGAAGAGAATGGAATAGTTACAATGAGTAAAGTTGATTTTATTGAAATCCCTCCACAAAAAGCTAAATCGCTCAAACCCGGCACGCACCATATAATGTTTTCAAATTTTAGTATTGAATTAACTCATGGAATAAGTTTAGAAGGGTTTTTAGTATTTGAAAATGCAGGCGAGATCAAAGTGCTTTTTGAGGTTGAAACTCAAAAAAGTTTAGATGATCATACAGAACATTAATGAAAACATTTAAAATTGAATATATCACCACACTTTTTTTTCTCACCTTACTAATTGCTTTAGCTTGGTATTATTTATTCCTCATGGCATCTAATCCAATGGACTCAATGATGCAAAATAAAAATCCAATGACAATGTCAATGGAAACCGCGTCAGAAAATGAAATGTCAATGAACTCAATGTCTGATACAGAAATGACTATGGACTCAATGAATATGAATGAAAAAAACTCATCAATCAATTTTCTTATGATGCCAATGACAGAAAAGTGGACAATAAATGATTTTATCGTGATGTTCGTAATGTGGACCGTCATGATGTTTGCGATGATGCTTCCATCTACATTTATTTTTTTAAATATTTTTAGAATGATGAGATCGAATATGCAAATATCGTCGAATATTATTATTGAGATGATAGTGATTTCATTCACTTATATTTTAATTTGGACAATTTTTTCACTTATTGCATGTACTCTTCAATATATTTTTCACAATAACGGAGTAGTCGATATGATGGGAACATTACAAAACAATATTCTTGCAGGATTATTTCTTGTTGGAGCAGGTGCATTTCAATTTACAAGTTTGAAAGATACATGTCTTGAGAAATGCAGAAACCCCTTATCGTTTCTGATGGCTGGTCCTATTAAAGGATACGGAAATGTTGCCTATGTGGGTCTAAAGCATGGTTTATTTTGCCTAGGGTGTTGCTGGGTTCTTATGCTTCTGCTTTTTGTAAATGGAGTTATGAATTTACTTTGGGTTGTCGCAATAACAATAATTGTATTGGCTGAAAAAATGCTGCCTTACGAGAAACTTAGTTCTAGATTTCTGGGCATTCTTCTTGTAGGTTGGGGGGCGTATTTAATACTTATTTAACTATATGACTGTAAATCCACTAAACTTACATTGGGAAATAAAAGGAAATTTTTTGCTGAATTGTAACTGCGATGTATTTTGCAATTGTCCGATGTCCCTGGGGAGAGCGGTTCCAAATTCACCAAATGGTAAATGCTTTTCATGGTGGGGAATTAATATCGAAGAAGGATACGCAGAAGAAAAGTGGTCTGGATTTAACCCTATCAAAAGAGAGTCTAAAGGAATTATGGATTTAAGTGGTTTAAATGTTGCTATTCTTTTAGAAGTTCCTGGCCCTTTAGGTTCAGGTGGTTGGACAGCAGGATTATATATTGATGAAAAAGCATCTGATGATGCAGCTGATGCGCTCGCAGTTATTTTCTCAGGTCAAGCAGGTGGACAAACAGGTTGGTTTAGACATATGATTGCAAACTTCCTTGGCGTAAAAAGATGTTCTATATCATATAAAGAAACCGACGATGGATGGTCGTTTACAATTCCAGAAATCTTAGATGGTCGAATTGAACATGAGCCAGGAAAAGAGAGAGGTGAAGTAGTAAAAGTATCAAACTTAAAATATTGGGTTGCGCCAGAAATAATTGTTTGCAAAGGATCAAAAAGAAGTAGGATTAGAGATCACGGCCGTAATTGGGATTTCACAGGTGGAAGTGCCGAATATTGTGCTGTTGATTGGGCCGGACCATAATTCATATGAAAAACAAAGCTAAAGTTGTCGTCATTGGTGGCGGTGTAGTTGGAGTTAGTACGCTTTACCACCTTGCAAAAAAAGGATGGTCTGATTTAGTTTTGTGCGAACGCAAAGAACTTACATCAGGTTCGACGTGGCACGCTGCGGGTTTGATGCCTTTATTCAACATGAGTTACTCTGTTGGTCAAATCCATAAATACTCAGTTAAATTTTATCAAGAACTTGAAAAAGAAACTGGTCAAGATGTTGGCTTTAGGCAAGTAAGTAATATTCGACTTGCTGAAAACCAGGATAGAATGGATGAGTATCGTCAATATGCAGGTGTTGCGGAAACAATAGGTGTTAAAGTCAATTTTTTAACTCCCGAAGAAGTTCAAAAAGTTTGGCCGCTTTGTTCAACTGAGGGCTTAGTGGGTGCTATACAGCACCCTGAGGATGGATACATACAACCCAATGATCTTACGCAAGCTCTAGCAAAAGGAGCAAGAGCGCTTGGAGCTGAAATTTACAGACAAACAGCAGTTATAGGACTTGAACAGTTACCAGATGATAGTTGGATTGTTACAACTGATAAAGGTGAAATCAAATGTGATATTGTTGTTTCATGCTCGGGAAATTTTGTCAGGCAAACCGGAGAAATGGTTGGATTAGATATCCCAGTGATACCTGTTGAGCATCAATATATCGTTACAGAAGCTCATCCTAAAATTCTAGAAAGACAAAAAGAAGGCCTTCCTGAAATGGGTGTACTTAGAGGATCTGACGGCGCATGGTATATGCGTGAGGAAGCTGGTGGATTAATTCTTGGACCATATGAAAATGGTGCACCATGTTGCTATGTCAATGGACCTAGCAAAGATTGTGAGTATGAATTATTCCAAGAAGACTTAGACAGACTTGGCCCCCATATAGAGCATGCCATTCACAGAGTTCCTATTTTTGGAGAAGCAGGAATCAAGAAAGTTTATAATGGTGCTATTTGTTATACTCCAGATGGAAGCCCAATTATCGGTCCAGCATGGGATAGAAAAAATTTATATTTAAATGACGGTCATTCGTTTGGCGTTACAGCTGCTGGTGGTGCAGGCTGGCAGATCGCAGAATGGATTGTTGATGGCGAACCGACTATTGATATGCTCGGGGTTGAACCCAGAAGGTTTGGCGATTACGCATCAAAATCATATTTAATCAAAAAAAATGAAGAGGCTTATGCTAACGTCTTCACAATCCATTATCCTGATGAAGAAAGGCCTGCAGGCCGGCCATTAAGACAAGCTCCTTGTTATGATAGGTTGAAAAATTTAGGTGCAGTGTTTGGTCAAAAGTTTGGTTGGGAGCGCGCAAACTGGTTTGCTCCTGAGGGAGTTCCTCAAGAAGACGATTGGTCATTCAGGCGATCAGCTTGGTTTGAGCACATTGGAAATGAATGTAAAAATGTAACAGAAAATGTAGGTCTTTTAGATATGACCGCATTTGCAAAATGCAGAATAAGCGGACCAGGAGCAGAAGAATTCTTAGACAATTTAGTTGCTAATAAATTACCAAAAAAGATAGGAAGGACAAATCTCTGTCATGCTTTGAATTCTAAAGGAGGAGTACACTCAGAATTTACAATAATGAGAGAGTCTCATGACAGTTTTTATTGTGTTTCTGCAGGAGCTTGGCAGCGGCTGGACCATGATTGGGTAAAAAAACATATGCCCGGTGACAGAAGTGTAAAATTTGAAAATATTACAAATCAAATTGGAGTATTAGTTGTCGCTGGTCCGAAGTCGAGAGAACTTCTTCAAAGAGTATCTGAGGATGATTTCACAAATGAGGGTTTCCCATGGCTATCTGGTAAAAAAGTAAAAATTGGCGCTGCAGAAACACTTGCAATAAGAGTAAATTTCGTTGGCGAATTAGGATGGGAAATCCACTCACCAATTGAAGTACAAAATCATATATTCGATACATTAATGGATGCAGGAAAAGATCTGGGTTTAAAGCCTTTTGGCATAAGAGCAATGGACTCTTTGAGAATTGAGAAATCCTACAAACTAATTGGTACAGAATTATCAATTGAATACGCAGGATATGAGTCAGGAATAGACAGGTTCATTCACCCAAACAAAGGTCAATTCATAGGAAGAGATGCATTAGTTCAGTGGAGAGAAAAAGGTTTTGAAAATTCCTTCGTAACTCTTGAAGTTCATGGTGTCAAAGATGCTGATGTGCTTGGCAATAATCCAATATATGCTGATGGCAAAGTTATTGGTCGCGCTACAGGTGGAAATTTTGGCTTTCGAGTTAATAAGTCTCTCGCTTTAGCTATGGTCAATCCAGCTCATTCAGAAGTAGGCACAAAGTTAAAGATCGATATTTTGGGAGATATGTTTGATGTAACGGTAATACCCGAAAGTCCATACGATCCTGATAATCAGAAACTTAGATCTTAGCTACTTGAAAAAGTGTCAGAAGCTTTAAAAGTTTACGAACAGCTCTGTAAAGATAAGCATATTGAACATAATATTAAGCAAAAAGATTTAGTTATTGAATTAGATAAATTTTTGTTAGGTTCGAGCAGAAATTTTATAAAAAAACTATTTCGATACAATTTAAATCAAAAGAAATGCTTTTATTTATACGGGGGAGTGGGCATTGGAAAAACACTCATTATGGATTTATTCTATGATGACGTAAATTTAAAAGAAAAACAAAGAGTCCATTTTCATGAGTTTATGATTAATATACATGATCAATTACACCAACTCAGAAATGAAAAAAATTCAAGAGATTTTATAATTTCAAAACTTGTAAAAGGCATTAAATCGAAATCAAGTCTCATATTTTTTGATGAATTCCAGGTCACAAATATAGCTGACGCAATGATTCTTGGGCATTTATTTGAGGAGTTCTTTAAAAATAATATTTTAATTGTATTAACTTCTAATTCCAGCCCAGAAGACTTATACAAAGAAGGGCTGCAAAGAGAACTTTTTATTCCATTTATTAATTTAATTAAAAATAACTCTCTAATTCATCATCTATCAATAGACATTGACTATAGAACAAGATCATTAAAAGAAGAAAAGAACTTTTTTTTATCAAATTCACCGGTTAGCAAGCTTAAAATAAATGATATTTTTTCTATCCATTCAAATAAAACTTCAGTCGAGGATAAAGTAATAAGTGTGAAGAAGAGAAATTTTGTTGTTAAGAATTTATCTAATAGAATAGCTCGTTTTCAATTCAATGAAATTTGTGGCGATAATAGAGGCACTGAAGACTACATCGAGTTAATTAAATTAATTGATAGATTAATCGTTGAAAATGTTCCAAATTTTGGAAATACAAATTCTAATCTTCAAGAAAGATTTATTAATTTAATTGATGTTCTCTATGATAATAAAATTAAATTATATTTAAGCACAGAAAAAGAAATAAGCGATCTTGGCAGTGCATATCATTTGAAAGATAAATTTAACAGAACCATAAGCAGACTTCTAGAAATGAAATCACAATAGTTACAAATGAAAATAGCAGTAATAGGAGCGGGAATTGTTGGCATTTCTTCAGCCAATTGGCTTAAGAAGTACGGTCAAGATGTGACCTTGTATGACATGAATGATCCTGGATCACAAGCAAGTTACGGCAATGCTGGAACTTATGCAAAATATGCAAATATACCAACTAATTCATCATCCTATTTTTATTTATTTCCATATTTATTGCTAAACAAAAACAGCCCCTTATTCATTAGCCTAAAACGATTAAGCGAGACATTTCCATGGATTATTAAATACTTGAGCAATTGCAGAAATGAAAAAGTTAACCACACCGTTCAACATTTAACAACTTTACTGTCACATATGGATGATGGTTATGAAGATCTATTCAATGAAGCAAATGCAGAAGATTATATATCAAGAGAGTCTATCATGTATGGATGGTCTACAAAATTATTTTTTAATGCTGCAAAACAAGATTTTCCTAAAAGAGAAGAAACAGGTGTTAAAATAACAACTCTAAGTCGAGATGATATTTCTGATCTTGAACCTAATATTAATAATATCTTTTACAAAGGGGCCTTATTTGAAGGTAGTTATTTTGCAAAAAGTCCGATCAAGGTTAGCGAAGCATTAATGAAACTGTTTATTAAAAAAGGAGGAAAATTCAAAAAAGAGAAAGTTATATCCATCAAAAAAACTGAAACTAATCAAATAAATATTAAAACAAACTCAGAAGAGACCCTGCACGATAGAGTCGTGATTACATCTGGAGTATGGTCTAATGATCTGCTTAAACATATAGGCGACAAAGTGCCACTGGAAGCTGAAAGGGGTTACCATTTAGTCAATCCAGAATTGAAGAATATTGTAAAAAGACCAATATCTTGGCAAGAACGAGGAACATATTTTACACCTATGTCTGACGGCCTAAGAACGGGTGGAATTGTTGAATTTGGAGCGTTAAATCAAACAAAAAATGACAGAGTTCTTAACTTTTTAAACCGGGCATTAAAGGAAGTTTTTCCCTCAGCAGACCTTCCTCAAAAAACATGGGTAGGGTTCAGGCCGTCGGTGCCTGACTCTCTTCCAGTGATTGGACAATCTCCAAAAAACCCTTATATTTATTATAATTTTGGCCATCAACATATTGGGTGGTCATTAGGTGGCATATCAGGAAAACTGGTTGCACAACAAATTTGCGCAAACAATACAGATTTAGATTTGTCACCGTATTCTGTAAAGAGGTTTAAGTTATGAAATACTCACTATACAATTTAGTTAAGAATTCATTTTCTTATCATGAGAATTGGGAAAAAGCATGGAGCAGTCCTGATCTTAAACCTGAATATGATGTAGTAATAGTTGGAGGTGGCGGTCATGGATTAGGAACTGCCTATTACCTAGCAAAAGAATTTGGTGTTAAAAATATTGCTGTTCTTGAGAAGGGATGGATTGGTGGGGGTAATACTGGACGTAACACAACCATAATAAGATCAAATTACTTATGGGATGAAAGTGCAGCTCTTTATAATCATGCTGTTAATTTATGGGAAGGCCTTTCTAGTGAACTTAATTTTAATGTAATGTTTTCACAAAGAGGTTTATTTCACTTAGCGCACTCGGTTCATGACATGCAAGAAATCACAAGGAGAGGTTATTCTAATTATTTAAATGGTATTGACGCTGAAATTCTAAATCAGGATCAAGTTGCAAAAAAAATACCTCATATTAATGTTAATGGCAGGTATCCTGTTTTAGGGGCCTTACTCCAGAGGCGAGCAGGAACAGCGCGTCATGATGCTGTAGCATGGGGGTATGCACGAGCGGCAGAAAATCTTGGTGTCGATATAATTCAAAACTGTGAGGTTAAAGGAATAGATATATCAAATGGCAAGGTTGTTGGATTACAAACAACAAAAGGTTCTGTTAAAGTTGATAAAGTTGGTCTCGTACCTGCTGGACACTCCTCAGTATTAGCTAATATGGCAGGTTTTTCTCTCCCAATAAACTCTGTACCCTTACAGGCTTTAGTAAGCGAGCCTGTTAAACCAATTCTGGATTGTGTCATCATGTCAAACTCCGTTCATGTTTATGTAAGTCAATCAGATAAAGGTGAACTAGTTGTTGGAGCAGGTTCTGATGCCTATAACTCATATTCTCAGCGAGGATCCTTTGATATGATTGAACATATGATGGCTCCCTTAGTTGAATTATTTCCAATATTCTCAAGACTTAAAATGCTTCGCAGCTGGGGAGGCATTGTAGATGTAACCCCAGATAGAAGCCCAATAATAGGCAAGACCCCTGTAAAAGACTTATTTATTAACTGCGGTTGGGGAACTGGTGGATTCAAAGCAACTCCAGGGTCAGCTCATGTATTTGCTGAGACAGTTTTTAGAGGAGAGCCAAATGATATTGCAGCTCCTTTTTCATTAGAAAGACATTTCTCAGGAGCCTTAGTTGATGAAGCTGCAGCGGCAGCAGTTGCTCATTAATAATTTTTTTTATGTTTATAATTAATTGTCCATATTGTGGGGAAAGAGATCAGACAGAATTCACATGTCACGGCGAAGCTCACATTGCAAGGCCAGATAACCCATCTGAAATAAGTGATGAAGAATGGGGCAAGTATCTTTTTTTTAGAGAAAATCCAAAAGGAACCCATTTTGAAAGATGGACTCACGATCATGGATGTAGACGATGGTTTAATGTAATGAGAGACACTGTCACAGATCAAATAATAAAAACATATAAAATGGGTGAAGCGAAGCCGGTGATATCAAATGAGTAATCAAAATAGGACAATTTACGGCGGTAAAGTAAACAGGGAAAAGCCAATTAACTTTGTTTTTAATGGAAAGTCTTATATTGGGTATCAGGGCGATACGTTAGCTTCTGCGTTATTAGCTAACGATGTTCATTTAATAGGTAGAAGTTTTAAGTATCATCGCGCAAGAGGAATTTTAACTGCAGGTTCAGAGGAGCCAAATGCAATTGTTCAATTAGGACTTGGAGCACGAACAGAGCCAAATATTCGTGCAACAGAAGTAGAGCTTTATGAAGGTCTGGAAGCTTCTAGTCAAAATTGTTGGCCATCAGTTAATTTTGACATTGGAGCAATGAACAACTTTCTATCAAGAATATTCCCTGCAGGTTTTTATTACAAAACATTTAAATGGCCTCCAAGCATGTGGTTATTTTATGAGCATTTCATAAGAAAAGCTGCTGGGTTAGGTCAGTCACCTACAGCAAAAAACCCAGATAGATATGAACAGAAATTTTATTACACTGATATCACTATTGTAGGTGGTGGCATCTCGGGTTTACTCGCAGCTTTGGGTGCAGGTCGATCGGGGTGTAAAGTTTTGCTTATAGATGAAAATCCCGAATTAGGAGGATATCTCCTCGATTATAATTTTAGTATCAATGAAAAAGACGGAAAAAAATGGCTGAAAAAAATCATAGATGAATTAAACGGCTTAGCTAATGTTGTAATTCTCAAAAGAACCACCGCAATGGGGTATTATGATTACAACTATTTAACGGCTTTAGAAAAAGTTACTAATCACCATGTAGAATTTTCAAGCACTTTACCAAGAGAGAGATATTGGCGCATACGTTCAAAAAAAGTTATTTTGGCACAAGGAGCTTTTGAAAGACCGCTTGTTTTTGCTGACAATGATAGACCTGGTATCATGATGGCATCTGCAGGTCAAAAGTATCTCTCTAGGTACGGAGTATTACCAGGTAAGTCAGTTGTGCTTTTTACAAACAATGACCATGCTTATTTAACCGCTTTTGAGTTTGTTGAAAAGGGGGCTAAAGTAACAGTCGTAGATACAAGAGATCTTTTAAATGCAAGAATTAGTGAAAAATGTAAATCATTAAATATAACAGTTTTTAAGTCATATTCGGTTATTAAGACCTATGGTGATAAGAAAGTAAATAGAATAGAAATACAGCAAGTTGATAAAAATCAAAATCAACTAACAGGAGAAGTTGAAAATATTCATACTGATTGTGTATTAATGTCTGGTGGATGGAATCCAGCAGTCCAACTGTTCAGCCAATCAAGAGGTAAACTAAAATATGATCTAAAGATAAATACTTTTGTTCCTGATAAAATCATCGAAAACCAAAAAATAATTGGTTCGAATAATGGTCAGTTTAATCTGCAAGAAAATCTTAATGAATCATTTGAAGCAGGAATAGCAGCAGCTAATGAACTTAATTTCAATAGCGTTGAAAAAGTTAATTGGACTGGAAAAGAAGAGATAGAGTTCACACATTCTGATGTTGAGCCATATATGTTAGGTAAGAAAAAAGTTACAAAAGGATCTAAACATTTCATTGATTTTCAAAACGATGTAACTGCTGCAGATATTTTTTTAGCGCAACGAGAAGGCTACATCAGTGTAGAACATACAAAAAGGTACACAACAACAGGGATGGGCACTGACCAAGGAAAAACATCCAATGTTAATGCATTGGCTTTGATGTCTCATATTCACAATAAACCTGTCGACGAAATAGGTCACACAACTTTTAGACCGCCTTATGCCCCTCAGACGATTGGAGCTATAGCCGGAAGAAGCGTTGACAAGCTTTTTGACCCTGAACGAAAAACATCAATGCATGAATGGCATGTTGAAAATAAAGCTGTATTTGAGGATGTTGGGCAATGGAAAAGACCATATTATTTTCCTCAAAACAAAGAGGATATTCACCAAGCAGTCAAAAGAGAATGTTTAGCAGTAAGAAATAGCTTGGGCATATTAGATGCATCAACCCTTGGAAAGATTGATCTTCAAGGGCCTGATGCCGCCAAATTCCTCAATATGATTTATACAAACGCTTGGTCAAAACTTGAAATCGGCTCATGCAGATACGGATTAATGTGCAATGAGCATGGCATGATATTTGATGATGGGGTTACAAGTAGGTTGGGAGAAAATCACTATCACATGACAACGACAACTGGTGGCGCTGCGAGAGTCATGTCCTGGTTAGAAGAATTTCTACAAACAGAATGGCTTGATATGAGAGTATTTTGCACCTCAGTTACTGAACAGTGGGCTGTGCTGTCTATATCGGGACCAAATTCAAGAGAATTTTTAAAAGATTTAACAAATATTGATTTATCAAAAGAAAGTTTTCCATTCATGAAATTTAGAGAAGGGGAAGTTTGTGGAGTGAAGGCAAGAGTCTTCAGAATCAGCTTTACTGGAGAGTTAAGCTATGAGGTTAATGTACCTGCACGTTATGGACGTTATGTTTGGGAAAAATTTATGGAACATGGGAAAAAATACAATATTACTCCATATGGTACAGAGACAATGCATGTATTGCGAGCTGAAAAAGGATTTATAATCGTTGGACAAGATACAGATGGAAGTGTCACACCAAGTGATATGAATATGGATTGGATCGTTTCAAAAAAGAAAGAAGATTTTCTTGGAAAGAGATCCTTTACGAGACCTGATACCGTTAGACATGATAGAAAAAAATTTGTTGGACTCTTAGTTAACGACAAAAAAACGATCCTTCCAGAAGGATCACATATCGTTGAAAAGGCATTAAAACAGCCACCGATGAAAATGTTAGGACATGTTACATCTAGTTATTACAGTCCTACTTTAGGTTATCCAATCGCTCTAGCGATGTTAAAAGATGGTTTTAGTAAAATGGGTGAACAAGTAGTTGTACCACTTATGAATGGCAAGATTATTGAAGCTACTGTGACAGATACAATATTCTACGACAAAGAAGGTAAGAGAAATAATGAGTAATCAACCGCAAATTTTTTCCCCTCTTACACAAAAAGAAAAAATCGCTTCGGATAATATCTCATTGGAGCTAATTGATTTTATAGGAAAAATTAATGTGAGATTAAAGGAAGATGATGTGCAAGCAAGAGATGCAGTAGAAAAATACCTTACATATAGCCTTCCAAAAAGTGCTGGTGAAGTCACTGGAAATAATGAGACTAGAGTTTTGTGGTTAGGACCAAATGAATATTTGTTATTAAGTGAAGATGAAAAAAAAGACAATGTTATCAATGGATTAAGAGAAATACTTTCAGATTTATTTTGCGCAATTACCGATGTATCTGATTATTATTTGACGATGAGGCTTAGTGGCCCAAAAAGTATTGAAGTCTTAACAAAAGCTTGCCCTCTTAATTTTGATCAATATCTCACAAAAGGGAATTCTTGCGCTCAATCATATATAAGTAAGGCAACAGTCCTCATTGACAGATTATCAGATGACCTAGTTTTTGATATATCAGTTAGATGGAGTTTTGCTGATTATTTATGGGATTGGTTAGCGGATTCAAGCAATGAATTTATTTTAAGCGAAAAGTAAATATTGTGAAAGTATCATTATTACTTGCTTTATCTCGATCAGTTTTTAAAAAATGCCCGCAATGCGGAGAAGAAAAAATTTATAAGCAATATTTGAAACTAAAGCCTAATTGCAATAATTGTAATGAAAAGCTTTCAATTTATAGAACGGATGATTTTGGTCCTTGGCTTACAATTATTATTGTTGGACACATCATTGTTCCTTTAGTTTTATATATAGAACAAAACTATTCACCTCAGTTATGGTTGCAGGCAATTACATGGATACCAATTACAATAATGACTGTGCTTTATATGCTTCCGATATCAAAAAGTATATGCCTGGCTATATTATGGAGCTTAAGGGATAAATAATTATGAGATTGGTTTTATTGTTCTTATTTTTATTTTATTCAGCGCCTGCAAGCACTGAAAACCTGTCACAAACCCCCGTACATCATTTATCGGATGGAACTTATGCAAACACTAATGGAGTACCATATGAAAGTAGCTTTAAAAAACTAATGCAATGGAGTTGGGAGAGAAGAAGTAAGGATTTATCGACATTTAAATTTGAAATGGAGAAACCAAATTTTAAAGAAATATATAACAATGATAACATTGTTACTACATGGATTGGGCATGAGACTTTTTTATATCAAAACAAGGATATAAATGTGCTTACAGATCCACATTTTACTAATCGAGCCTCACCATTAAGTTTTGCTGGACCAAAGAGATATATGCCACCCGGTATGGAAATTGATGATTTACCAAACATTGATGTCGTAACAATTTCTCATAGTCATTATGACCACCTTGATTATAGAAGCGTAAAATTAATCTCGGAAAAATACGAAGATGTTCTTTTTTTAGTTCCACTGGGTCTCGAAGAATGGTTCATAAATAAAGGGATAAAAAATGTGAGAGAACTAGATTGGTGGGACTCAATTAAAGTAAGTGAAACAGAAATTACTTTTGCTCCTGTGCAACATTGGTCGGCAAGGGGCTTATTTGATAGAAATGAAACTTTATGGGGAGCTTGGCATTTTAAAAACTATTATCACAGCTTTATTCATTTAGGTGATACAGGCTATTCTGATGATTTTAAAGAAATCAGAAAAAGATTGGGGTCAGTTGATTTAGCTGCTATTCCAATCGGTGCTTACGAGCCAAGATGGATCATGGAAGTTTCACACATGAATCCTGAAGAGGCAGTTATGTCTTTCTTAGATTTAGAAGCTTCTAAAGCCATTGGTATGTCTTGGGGAACATTTATTTTAACCGATGAGCCTGTAAGAGAGCCGCCTCAAAAATTAATTGAAGTCGTCTCAAAATACAATATTTCTCAAGATAGATTTTTCACATTAAAGCATGGAGAAACTTATTTGGATAATTGAAGTTTAATTTTTGAAAGTAAGTAAAGAGACAAAAAAGAAATATAAAAGCCTAATATTAATGAACTTAAAGCCGTTTCAAGCTCTAGAGATAAGTTCACTTTTTCAAAAGCTAAATTTAGATATTCATTAAATAAAAGAAATAAAACTAATGCCAAAATGCATGATGTGTAGTGAGCAATTGCATTAGAAGTACGAACAAAATTAAATTGTTTGTGGTCAATATCTTTGCCGATAAAGAAACCAATCATTAGACCTCCGATTGCTATTGCCGCTTCATTTCCATGCGCGGTCGGCCATGTAAGGTAAAATAAAAGAAAGATTACAACCATTGATAGATATTTTGTAAAGGTATTAAATGTAATATTTCCTCTCTCAATGTTTTTGTAGATAAGGTCTGCAATATAAAGAGTAACTAATCCAACAACCAAGCCTCCTAAAATATCCCCAATGTCATGAACTCCTAAGTAAACTCGGCTAAGAGGCACTCCAAAGAGAAAAATTATTGAAAGTGATTTCACAAATACATTTTTCACATTTAAGGCTATATAAAGCCAAATCACGACCGCAATTTGAGTGTGACCGCTTGGAAACCCGAATGAAGTATCAGTTTGGAGCCATGGATCAATATTAAGAGCAAAATCTGGTCTTGGATCTTGAAAAATATCTTTCAGAAATGAATTTATAATTGCGGAAAAGAAAACTATTACAAGAAGCTTGCCAAAAACTTTTCGGTCATAACACCAATAAATAAACGGGATAAACATGAATAAAAAATCTCGATATCCCAACCATGTAAAAAATTCAAATATAGGAGTTAAATAGGGTGTTCGAATATTGACTACCCAACTAATGTCATTAAGTAAACTATAAATCATGAATATCTGTTGTATTTGTGGTTTTATTAATTATATATCAAAAAATCATTAATTAGATATTTAAATGAAAGCAATAGGATACAACTCATACGGAGATATTGATAATCTTGAAATTTTAGAGGTTGCTGAGCCAAGACCTAAAAGATCAGAAGTAATTGTAAAGATCGAGGCCGTATCGCTTAATCCAGTTGATATCAAAAAAATGCAAGGTGGATTTAAGCCCATAACCAATCTGAATAAATTTCCTATATTCACTGCCTGTGATTTCAGTGGTGAAATTACTGAAATTGGAAGAGATGTAGGAGCTTTTAAAGTTGGTGATAAAGTATTTGGTATGACAGATATATTATTCAATGGAAGTGCCGCAGAAAAAATTAAAATTTCTCAAAAGTTAATTTCACTTGTACCAAAAAATATCAAGTTGCTCGAAGCGAGTGCCATTCCTCAAGTAGCAAACACATCGTTACTAGCATTGCGAAATATTGCCTCAATTCGAAAGGGACACAAGATCTTAATTAATGGTGCATCCGGAGGAGTGGGTTCTTTTGCAATTCAAATGGCAAAAATATATGAAACAGAAATAACTGCGGTAACAAGTGATAGAAATTACGAATGGATTAAAAATGATTTTAATATAGATGACGTAGTTGATTATACAAAAGAAGATATTTTATCTTCATCAAAAAAATATGATATCGTTTTTGACGCAAATGGAAATCTATCTTTTCCCAATGTATCAAAAATATTGTCGGCTAACGGTATATATGTGACTACAAAAAATAATATCTACAATAATATAGATGTGGCAAAACAACTGTTTCAAAGAAAAAAATCAAGAGTTGTATTATCTGGCAGAACATCAACTGCAAATTTAGATTTATTTAGAATGTGGATTGAAGATGGAAAGATTAAGCCCATCATCGAAAAAATATTTTCTTTTGATCAATATCTTGATGCTTATAATCATCTCAAAAGTGGTCGCGCAAAAGGCAAAATACTTTTAACCTTTAATTAAAATATGTCTGACATTGAAGTCAAAAATATTATTAATCCTGTTCCCGCAACAGACGGTGCTGGAGTAAAATTAAAAAGAAGTATAGGTGTGGAGCCAAATTATTTTGATCCTTTTTTAATGTTGGACGAATTTGGTTCTGAAGACAGCAAGGACTATATAGCTGGTTTTCCATCACATCCTCATAGAGGGATAGAGACAGTGACTTATATGCTGGCTGGAGAATTTGAGCATAAAGATAGTACTGGCGGAGAAGGAAGAATGACAGCAGGTGATGTGCAGTGGATGAAAACTGGCAGTGGAATTATTCACTCCGAAATGCCCGCTATGAAGGAGGGCAAGCTTCACGGTTTTCAGTTATGGATTAATATGCCTGCTAGCTTAAAAATGAGTAAGCCTGAATATCATTATATTGATGCCAAAGAGATGAGTATGCATCACGATGAAGATAAAAAAATTAAAGTAATTGCTGGAAAATTTGAGAACGCTGAAGGGCCGATTAAAAAGCATAATGTTGAGCCAATATTCTTTGATGTTGAACTTAAGCAAAATAAGCAGTTTAGTTTTTCAATACCCAAATCGCATAACAGTTTTGTTTACTTGGTTGATGGCAGAATAAAAATCGGTAACCTTTCTCATGATAATATTGAGGGATCTAAACTAGTATTGTTGACAAATGGCAATAATTTGAAAGTATTCGCTGAAACCAATGCTAAGTTTTTATTAATCGCAGGTGAACCAATTGGTGAAAGAATTGCTCGTGGCGGACCATTTGTAATGAATACCAAAAGTGAGATCATTCAAGCGATTAATGACTATAATAATGGAACATTTGTAAGATAAGGAAAAATATGAGTATTTATGACATTGAAGTAAAAGACATTGATATGAACTCTATCAAAATGGAAAAATTCAAGGGAAAAACTCTATTAATTGTAAACGTAGCAAGTGCTTGTGGTTTTACACCGCAATATACTGGCTTACAAAATCTCTATGACAAATATAAAGACAAAGGGTTAGAAATTTTAGCATTTCCCTGTAATCAATTTGGCGCCCAAGAAAAAGGGACGAATGAAGAAATAAAAGATTTTTGTGGCACAAAGTATAATGTATCCTTTCGCCTGTTTGATAAGATTGATGTTAATGGAGAAAATGCATCACCTCTTTTTGTTAAGCTTACTGAAGAAGCAGGCAGAGAGATACAGTGGAATTTTACAAAGTTTTTAATCAATAAAGAAGGTGAATTTGTTAGAGGTTTTGGTACACAAAAAAAACCTGAAGAGATTGAAGAGCATATAAAAGCTATTATTTAAGATGTCAGACAGATTAAAAGAAATTTTTGTTGAACCACAAACTTGCTATAAATTTACTGAAAAGGAAGTTGCAAACGATACACTGAATGAACTTTATAATCTTGTTAAATGGGGCCCAACCTCGTTTAACTCTAGTCCAATGAGATTAAAGTTTCTTAAAAGTAGTACCTCAAAGGAAAAGCTATCAAAATTAGTGAGTGATGATAATATTAGCAAAGTTATCAACGCACCTGTATGTACAATTATTGGAATGGATATAGAATTTTGGCGTGATCTTCCCAGAAACTATTTACGTGAGGATGCTAAGCAATATTTTGAAAATGATACAACCAAGTCTGAGGTTACAGCTTTTAGAAACTCATCAATTCAGGGAGGTTACTTTATAAAAGCAGCAAATTCCCTTGGTTTATCAGTAGGGCCAATGTCTGGCTTCCCAAATGATCTGGTAGATAAAGAATTTTTTAATGGCACAACAATTAAAAGCAATTTTCTATGTAATTTGGGATACGCTGCTGAAGGTGGTTTTTATGAGAGAGCCCCGAGGTATGACTTTTCTGATATTGCTGAAATAATTTAAGCGGCAATCAAATTTAAATAAGTATCTTCTAACTTATTGATATCTCTCGCTCTTATAAGTTCATTCACTTCTTGTTTAAATTTTTTAGATCCTGGAACTCCAAAACAAAGTGAAAGTAATGGACTGAGCAATTCATAGGTAGATACAGTTTCAATATTCATTTTAATATAATCAAAATACTTTTTCACGACATCGGACTTGTTAACTTGAATATTACTTTGACCATAAAAAATATGATCCACGTCTTTAATAAAAAAAGGGTTTGCCTGTACTGCTCGACCTACCATCACTCCATCTAAATATTTCAATTGTTCAATACAGTCATCAATATTTGTCAAACCTCCATTCATGACAAATTTAATATCAGGAAATTCTTTTTTGATATTGTAAACAAATTCATATTTAAGTTCAGGCAATGTACGATTTTTTTTTGGATCAAGACCTTTAAGAAAAGCTTTACGGGCATGAATAAAAATAACTTTCACATCACTCTCAAGAACTGTAGAAATGAAATTTCTAAAAAAATCATAAGAGTCAAATTCATCAACACCAATTCTACATTTTAATGAAACATCCATTGAAGTCTCTTCTCTCATTCCACTTAAGCAATCTCTAACCAGTTCTGCTTCTTTCATCAAACACGCCCCCATTTTCCCTTGAGAAACTTTTTTAGAGGGGCAACCAACATTTAAATTGATACCTTGATAATCAAACTTATTTGCTAAACTTGTTGAATATTTTAATAAGCCTATATCAGAACCACCAACTTGCAGGATGACAGGTCTTTCGATATTTTCTTTTCTAAGAAGTTTTTTGTAATCGCCTCTGTGTAAAGCTTGACTGGCTATCATTTCAGTAAATAAAACAGCTTCTTTTGAGATAAGACGGTACATGTACCTTGCGCTTGGAGTTGTTACTCCCATCATTGGTGCTACAGAAAAGCGATAATCAACGTTCAAATTATTCATAATTTAGTTTTTGCCTAAAAGTTATAAGTACTCCGCTACTTACAATACAAAGAATTCCAAAGCACACTATTATGTTTGGAATATCTCTAAAAAATAAGACGCTTATTAGCATATTACTGACAATTTCAAAATAGTGAAATGGAGCTAAAATGCTTGCTTCAGCATTTTGATAAGCTTTTATAAATATAAAATGCACCAGAATCACAACTAAACCAATTGAGCCCATCAAAATAATCTGACTAAAATTAGGATCACTGTCCCAATAAAAAGGTAGAAAGATAGTCATTATTAGTGCCCCAGGAATAGCGGTATAACACAGGCTTACCCATGGATCAGAAGTAAAGTTTACGCGGCGCGTGTAAACAAGATACATTGCATAAAAGAATCCTGAAAATAAGGCAAATAAAGAAAAATAATTAAACTCACTAAACCCTGGCTGTATTACTAAAAGAGTTCCAAAAAAACCAAAAAATGCACAAAAGATCTTTAGTGAATTTAATTTTTCTTCCAAAATAAATGAAGACATGAATACCACCACAATGGGAGCAATGAGCATTATGCTTAATGCATTAGCAAGAGGGATTTGTGAAATTGATGCATAAAAGAATGCCGTCGCAAGAAATATAAAAGTACCTCTGATTAATTGATGCTTCGTTGATTGATTAACAAATTCTTTTTTTCCTTTTAAAAAATAAACAAGTGGCACTAAGAAAATAAAATGGCTGAAAAAACGTCCCCAAATTATTTCAAGTATACCAATGTCCTCGCTTAAGTACTTAGCAAGCGCATCATATAAAGGAGCTATTAATAATCCAAGGCATAACAAAGATATGCCTAAAATAACGTTCTGCTCTTTAAGCATGGATTATTTATTTAGTTCACGCATGGCCTGATCAATTCCCTCAATTGTGAGAGGAAACATCCGATCAGAAAAGATCTGCTTTATAATGGAAGTTGATGCAATTCTATCCCAATATCGTTCAGGTATCGGATTAAGCCAAATCGCATTTTCGTATACGTTTAACATTCTAGTTAGCCAAGTTTCACCAGACTCTTCGTTCCAGAACTCTACACTTCCGCCAGGGTAGGTTATTTCATACGGGCTCATTTCAGCGTCTCCAACAAATATTACTTTATAATCAGATGGGTATGTGTGCAGAACGTCCCATGTTTTGATATTGTCATTGTATCTGCGATTATTATCTTTCCAAACCGCATCATACAAGCAATTGTGGTAGTAGAAATACTCCATGTGTTTAAATTCTGTTCTTGCTGCAGAAAATAGCTCCTCACAGATTTTAATATGCGCATCCATTGATCCACCAACATCAAAAAAAAGTAATACTTTGATTTTATTTCTTCGTTCAGGCATCATTTTAACGTCAATGTAACCTTTATGAGCAGTAGATTTAATTGTATTATCTAAATCTAACTCAGTTTCAGCTCCTTCACGCGCAAACTTTCTCAACCTTCTAAGAGCAATCTTTATATTTCTAGTGCCAAGTTCTACGTCGCCATCTAAGTTGCTAAATTCTCTTTTATCCCAAACTTTTACTGCCTTTTTATTTTTTCCTTCTTTCTGACCAATTCTTATTCCTTCAGGGTTATAGCCGTATGCTCCAAATGGAGATGTTCCACCTGTTCCAATCCATTTGCTTCCACCTTGGTGCCTCTTTTTTTGCTCTTCCAACCTCTGTTTGAGTGTTTCCATTAACTTGTCCCAGCCACCCAAGGACTCAATCATCTTTTTTTCTTCATCAGTTAAATACTTTTGCCCCATCAATTTTAACCATTCTTCTGGTATTTCTTTTGTTGTTTCACCTTCAGGGTTCTCTAACCCCTTAAATGAATGGCCAAAAACTCGATCAAATTTATCTAAATATCTCTCATCTTTGACTAATGCTGAGCGGCTTAGATAATAAAAGTCGTTAACATTGAATGAGTCAACAACACGCTTATTCATCGCTTCCATCAACATCAAGTATTCTTTTAATGATACGGGTAAGCTTGCTTGTTTAAGGTCAAAAAAGAAATTAATAAACATATAATATTATTTTATAGAGATTCTTACTCTACTCAACATTCTCATTTTCTCTACGAGATATGAAAGCTAAACGCTCAAATAAATGAACATCTTGTTCATTCTTTAGCAAAGCCCCATGAAGAGGTGGTATTAGCTTTTTCGGATCCTTTTCTCTTAGGATTTTAGCATCTACATCATCCGTCATGAGCAACTTTAGCCAATCAATTAGTTCAGAGGTAGATGGCTTTTTTTTAATTCCTGGAACTTCTCTAATATCATAAAATATTTTAAATGCTTCTTGAATTAGATCTTTTTTTATATCTGGATAATGTACTTCAACGATCTCTTCCATCGTATTTGGATCAGGAAACTTAATATAATGAAAAAAGCACCTTCTAAGAAACGCGTCTGGTAATTCCTTTTCATTGTTTGATGTTATAATTACTATTGGCCTATTTTGCGCTTTAATTGTCTCACCAGTTTCGTAAACAAAAAATTCCATTTTATCTAGTTCTAGTAGCAGATCGTTGGGAAATTCGATATCAGCCTTGTCAATTTCATCAATTAGTAGAACCGGCCTTTTATCGCTCTCAAAAGCATTCCATAACTTACCTTTACTAATATAATTTTTGATATCCTTAACTTTTTCATCTCCAAGCTGCGAATCTCGCAATCTTGTAACAGCATCATATTCGTAGAGACCCTGTTGAGCTTTAGTTGTGGATTTAATATGCCAAGTGATTATTTCAGCATCTAGAGATTTTGCTACCTCATGAGCTAGCATTGTTTTACCAGTGCCTGGCTCACCTTTAACTATTATTGGTCTTTCAAGAGTAATAGCGGCATTTACTGCCACTTTAAGATCCTCTGTTGCAATATAGGAGCTGGTTCCTTCAAACTTCATATAATTAAGATTAATTTCAGAGAAACATATTATATTTCAGTTATTTATCAATCATAAAAATTGTAATGATCCGTTGACTTAAATAATAAAAACCACTAAAAGCACCCAACTGTTTTTAATCTTAATTCTCAAGGAGTAAATATGGTCAAACTTTCAAAAACCTACAAGCCAACAAAATCTGAAAAATTCATGAATGCAAAGCAAAAAGAATATTTTAGAAACAAGCTTAAAAATTGGAAGGATGAGATTTACAGAGAAAGTAGAGAAACAGTTGAAAATCTACAAGACTCAATTGCTCCAGCTGACATGTCTGATAGAGCTACCCAAGAGTCAGAGAAATCCCTTGAGTTAAAGTCTCGAGATAGGCAACGTAAACTAATCGCCAAGATAGATGCTGCGCTTGCTAGGATAGAAAATGGAAGCTATGGCTATTGCGAAGTTACTGGAGAACCCATAAATATCGAAAGATTGGACGCTAGGCCAGTAACTACTCTTAGTATTGAAGCTCAAGAAATGCACGAGAGAGACGAAAAGCTTCATTCTGACGATTAAATAGTTATTAACAGCGAAAATCAGCCAATTTTAGATATATATTTAAGTTAATCTAATTGAGTTATATCATTAGATATAGAATCACCTGTTGATAAAAACTATAAAAATTAAGAACATTAATTGAACAAATTATTTTTTATCGTTATTTAACAATAGTTTATAAGGTATTGTAAAATGAGAACAAAATGTGTACAAATGAAACATATATTAAAACTAAGTTTGGAGAAAGCACATGACAAAAGCAAATTTAAAAGTGGTAGACGATAAAAAGATGGATAACTCAGAAAAAGCAAAAGCTTTAGACGTAGCAATGTCACAAATTGAGCAAACTTACGGAAAAGGCTCAATTATGAAACTTGGTCAAAGGACCGTTATGGATGTTGAGGCTATTTCAACTGGGTCGTTATCTTTAGATGTAGCTTTAGGCATAGGCGGACTGCCAAAAGGTAGAATAGTAGAAATTTATGGACCAGAGTCATCGGGTAAAACAACTCTTGCATTACATGTTATTGCCGAGGCGCAGAAAAAAGGTGAGAATTGTGCATTTATTGATGCTGAGCATGCATTGGATCCTGCTTATGCAAAAAAACTCGGCGTAAACATTGATGAACTTATCATTTCGCAGCCAGATACAGGTGAGCAAGCTCTTGAAATAACTGACTCACTTGTTAGATCGAAAGCAATATCAGTTCTAGTTGTCGACTCAGTTGCAGCATTAACCCCTAAAGCAGAAATTGAGGGTGAAATGGGAGATGCGCACATGGGTCTTCAAGCAAGATTAATGAGTCAAGCATTAAGAAAACTTACAGGCTCCGTTTCTAAATCTAATTGTATGGTAATATTCATTAACCAAATTCGAATGAAAATTGGTGTGATGTTTGGTAGTCCTGAAACAACAGCTGGTGGTAATGCTTTGAAGTTTTACTCATCGTGCAGATTAGATATAAGAAGGATAGGAGCAATAAAAGATAAAGACGAAATTATTGGAAACCAAACAAGAGTAAAGGTTGTAAAAAATAAAGTTGCCCCACCGTTCCGCGTAGTGGAGTTTGACATTATGTACGGTGAAGGAATCTCAAAATTGGGTGAGCTCATTGATTTGGGTGTTAAAGTAGGCACCATTGAAAAGTCAGGTGCATGGTTTTCTTATAAAGGAAATAAGATTGGCCAAGGACGAGAAAACTCCAAGATCTTTTTAAAGGATAATCCTGCAGTAGCTAATGAAATTGAATCAATAATTAGAGGACAATCTGAGGAAATACCTGAGCAAATTGGAGAAAATGAAGAAGTCGAAGATACTCCAGAAGAATAAGAAATTCATATAAATTGATCATAGCAAAAAGGCGCTTGAAGCGTCTTTTTGCGTTTTAGTCATCTCGATGTTATACCTTAACTATGAAGATTAATAGTTTAAGGGACTCATTCATATCTTACTTTGTTAAAAATGGACATAAACATGTTCATTCAAGTCCCCTTGTGCCTCAAAATGATCCTACTCTAATGTTCGCTAATTCAGGAATGGTTCAATTTAAAAATGTATTCACAGGATTAGAGAAAACAGATTTCAACCGTGCCGTAACGGCTCAGAAATGCATTAGGGCAGGGGGAAAACACAATGATTTAGAAAATGTAGGCTATACTTTAAGGCATCACACTTTTTTTGAAATGTTGGGTAATTTCTCATTTGGAGATTATTTTAAAGATGATGCGATAGATTACGCATGGAGATTTATAACTTCTGAACTAGGAATAAATAAAGATAAGCTTTGTGTAACTATTTATCACGATGATGAGCAGGCTTACAATGCTTGGAAGAAAATTACCAGTTTCAGTGATGATAAAATAATAAGAATTTCTACAAAAGATAATTTCTGGTCAATGGGAGAAACAGGGCCATGCGGACCTTGCTCGGAAATATTTTATGATCATGGTGAAAATTATATTGGCAAACCTCCTAGTGAAGCTGATGAAACGGGCGATCGATTTGTAGAAATATGGAATCTCGTTTTTATGCAGTATGAGCAAGTCGATTCAGAAAATCGTATTGATTTACCACGGCCCTCAATAGATACAGGTATGGGCATTGAGAGAATAGCCGCAGTTATGCAAGGAACTAATGATAATTATCAAGTTGATAGTATATTAGAAATTATTAATCATTCTAAAGAATTAACTAAAAATGATAGTGAAAATTTAATATCAAGCCATAGAGTAATAGCTGATCATCTCAGATCTTCATGTTTTTTAATTGCTGACGGTGTCCTTCCATCCAATGAAGGCAGAGGTTATGTCTTAAGGAGAATTATGAGAAGAGCAATGAGGCACGTACACATTCTAAATTACAATGATTTACTGATGTACAAACTGGCACCAACTCTGATTTCAAATATGAAAATGTCCTATCCTGAGCTTGAAAGAGCAGAGTCTCTAATAAATGAAACATTGAAATATGAAGAACAAAGGTTCAGAGATTTATTGTCCAGAGGAATTAAGCAGCTTGATACAATGATCGATAATTTGAATGGAAAAACTATTCTAAATGGGCAGTCAGCTTTTAAGCTGTATGACACATATGGCTTCCCAATTGATTTAACGCAAGATATTTTGAGAAATAAGAAAATTGAGGTGGATATTGATGATTTTAAGAAATGTTTGGAGGATCAAAAAGAAAAAGCAAGAAGCAATTGGACTGGATCTGGTGGCACAGCTACAGATAAAATTTGGTTTGAGTTAAATAAAAGTTTATCCCCTACAGAGTTTTTAGGCTACACATCTGAAAAAACAGAAGGAAGTATTATTTCTATAATTAAAGAAGGTGTATTAGTTGATAGTTTACATAACGGTGATAACGGATCGCTAATACTCAATCAAACGGTATTTTATGCTGAGTCTGGCGGTCAAATTGGTGATACAGGAACAATAGAAGCTGATAATTTTAAATTTGAAGTTTCAGACACACAAAAAAAAGGAAACCTATATGTGCATCACGGAAAAGTAATTAGAGGAGATATCAAGAAAGGTACAGGTGCACATTTGTCAATTAATTCTGCCAGAAGAAGCTCATGTAAGACTTATCATTCTGCGACACATATTTTACATCAAGCATTAAGAGAAGTTTTGGGAGATCATGTGACCCAGAAAGGCTCTTTAGTTTCGTTTGATAAATTAAGATTTGATTTTAGTCACCATAAATCTCTTTCAGAAAGTGAGATATCTAAAATAGAGCAGATTTCGAATACAGTTATTGAGGAAGGATCAGATGTTGAAACTCAAATTATGACACCAGATGATGCTGTAAATGCTGGAGCACTTGCTCTATTCGGAGAGAAATATTCTGATGAGGTAAGAGTGTTAAAAATAGGAAAGATGAGAAATAAAACTTTCAGCATTGAATTATGTGGCGGCACACATGTTGAGAATACAAGTCAAATTGGGAAATTAAAAATAGTTAATGAATCTTCGGTTGCTTCAGGAGTTAGAAGGATAGAAGCTCTGCGCGGTGAAGACCTGAAAGTTTATCAAATGAATAAAGCTGCAGAGAATAAGAAAATAGAAGAAAAGAAATTAATTTCCGAAAAAGATAAATCAAAATCAAAAGAGGAAGTAAATAATTTAATCAAAGAAGTTAATGATGAAATTTCAAATAATAAAAACACCATCATTATCTTTTGTGAAAATTCTAAAAGCTCTGCGTTAAGACCTGTAATTGATAATGCCAAAAGAAAATTCAAAAATGGTGGTATTATTGTTCTAGGTTCAAAAAAAGACAATAAAATCAGCTACCTAGTTGGTGTAACAGACAACCTCACAAAGGTCATTGGTGCAGATGATATTGCTTTGTACGCTTCTTCAGTTTCTAACGGAAAAGGAGGAGGTGGCAGAAAAGATTTTGCTCAGTCCGGTGGTGATTTAATTGATGAAACTGACCAAAAAAATAAAATACTGAAATTTATTACTGATAAGTTGGATTAAGGGCTTTATTTAAATTTCGTTCAATTATTTCAAGAAAGTCTTCAGTACTGTGCCAATCTTGCTCATGAGGCATAAGGAGTGCCAAATCCTTTGTCATTGATCCACGTTCAACTGTTTTTACACAGACTTTCTCAAGAGTATCAGCAAACTGAATTAGTTCATCATTATCATCAAGCTTCCCCCTGTACTTTAGACCTCTTGACCATGCAAAAATTGATGCAATAGGATTTGTCGACGTTTGCTTTCCTTCTTGATGAAGCCTATAGTGCCTCGTTACAGTTCCGTGAGCAGCTTCAGCCTCAATGGTTTTTCCATCAGGTGTCATCAATACACTTGTCATTAATCCAAGAGAACCAAAACCTTGAGCGACAGTATCCGATTGAACATCGCCGTCATAATTTTTACATGCCCAAACAAATTTACCATTCCATTTTAACGCAGATGCGACCATGTCGTCGATTAATCTATGTTCATAATCAAGCTCCAAAGATTTGAATTGATCAGCAAATTCTTTATCATAAATTTCCTGAAATAAATCTTTAAATCTTCCATCATATTTTTTAAGAATAGTATTTTTTGTCGATAAATAGACTGGCCACTCTCTCATAAGAGCGTAATTCATACATGACCTAGCAAAATCACGTATTGACTCATCGGTATTATACATTGCCATCGCAACACCACTTGATTGAAATTCATAAACCTCTTTTTCAATCGGTTCTTGATTGGGGTCATCAGGTGTCCACTTAATACTTAATTTTCCTTTACCAGGAACTTTAAAATCCGTCGCTCTATATTGATCGCCAAATGCGTGTCGCCCTACTACAATTGGATCAGTCCAACCGGGTACAAGTCTTGGAACATTCTCGCATACTATTGGTTCTCTAAAAACTGTACCGCCAAGGATATTTCTTATTGTTCCGTTTGGGGAACGCCACATTTCTTTTAACTTAAATTCCTTTACCCTATCTTCATCTGGTGTGATAGTTGCACATTTAACTCCTACACCATATTTTTTTATAGCATTTGCGGAGTCTACTGTAACCTCGTCGTTTGTTTTATCTCTATTTTCAACACCCAGGTCATAATATTCTAAATCAATATCAAGGTACGGCAGGATTAGTTTATCTTTTATAAACTGCCATATAATTCTTGTCATTTCGTCGCCATCAATTTCGACAAGTGGGGTTTTTACTTTAATTTTCGACATTAATTTCTAATTCTTTTGTGAGGTCACTATAGTTATTGATTACCTTATATGCTTCTTTCATATTTTCTCCAGCAAAATCCTTCTTTATTATATTTTCTAAAAGAGTAAAAAGATCTCTCCAAAAATCGTTAAAGTTATAAATAAAGATGGGTTTTTTATGAAGTCTAAGCTGTTTCCATGAATAGATTTCAAAAAACTCTTCCAAAGTCCCAATGCCACCAGGAAATATTAGAAATGCATCTGCGTTGTTATACATTTCTATTTTCCTTTCATGCATAGTTTCAACAATTTTTATATTATTAAGGCTGTCATTTCTTTTTTCAATTTCAATTAAATGATTTGTAATCACTCCATATACGTCGCCACCGGAATTAATTGCACTATTCGATAGTACTCCCATTAGCCCCATGTTACCTCCACCATAAACCAACCTTATTCCTTTTTTAGCCAATAGATTTCCAACTTTTTTGGCCTCTTCTTTATAAATGTCATCGACTTTATTAGATGAACTGCAATACACTGCAATAGACTTCATATTAAATAGCTTCTTCTCTTACAACTGATGAAGTATTGATCCTATTTCTTCTTGAAATCATTGATTTTAATTTTTCAGGCAATGCAAGTAGAGAAGGGGTTACAAATAATGTAGCTATTGTTGCAAAAGAAAGGCCAAAAACAATAGCCCATGCTAAAGGTTGCACAAAATAAGTTTCAGGACTTTTGTATGATATTTCTCTTTCAAAAACATCTACACTAATTTGCAATGCTGAAGGAAGTAATCCAAATACTGTGGTAATTGTCGTAAGAAATATGGGCCTTATTCTACTTTTAGCTGACCGAATGATTGCCTTCATTTTATTTTCTTCATTCTTTCTAATTTTTCTATAGCTATCGATTAGAATAATATTGTTATTTACAACAATACCTGTGCAAGCAACTATGCCAAGGCCCGTCATAACGCCACTAAATGGCATTTGTAAGACAATAAGTCCTACAAATATGCCAGTTGTTGATAACGCAATTGAAAATAAAATTAAAAATGTGTGATAAAAATTATTAAATAGCGAAATTAATATTATAAACATTAGTAATAATGCAATGCTAAAAGCTGAAATTACAAAGATAAGTGACCCTCTAGAGTCTTCTGCTTCTCCCACAAGTTTAACATTTACTTCGATTGGTAGATTAGCTATTTTGAGCCAGTTTTTTATAGTTTCAATATGTTCGGCAGTATTAAAATCTGAGGTAGTATTTGCATCAACCATCAAAACTCTTTCAGCATTTTTCTTGCCAATTGAAAAAATTTTATTTTTAGGCTTTTGACTTACAAATTCAGATACTGGCAGCTGACCTTTACTAGTATTGATATAAATATTTTCAACTTGATCAAGAGTTCTCAAGTCATCTGGTAAAAAAAGCTTAATATCTAATTCTTTGTCACTATCTGTTGGTCTTATTGTTCCTATCTTAGTTCCTGTTGTTGCTAAATTTATAATAGAGCCTATGGATTGGATAGATACATTATATTTTCCTGTTTTACTTCTATCTATTTCATATAACCACTCAATACCTGTAACTGGGTATTTTATTTCGGCATCTTCAATTCCAGGAATATTCTGAAGTTTGTCTCTTACAATAATTGCAGCTTGATTAATTAGTCTTTTATCTTCCGCAGTTACCTCGATTTCTATATCCTTTGGTCCTACGATGGAAGAACTATATGTATTTCCTTTTATTCTCGCTTCATATCCATTTAGTTTGTTCAGTTCCTTTTGAATATTTGGTAATACAATATCACTATCCGGTCTTTGGTCAGGAGGAAGCAATTCTAACCAAATTCTTCCAATAATATCAGTGGGTGCGTCATCAAATAACCAAATCCTATTCCTATTCATTGTATTTGCTACATAATTTTTAACGTATGGATTTGCATCTATCACTTCGCTAACTTCTTTAATATAATCTCCAGTTTCATTAGGAGAAAGATTTCCCCTGGCCATTACTTCCACTCTGGCTGTTGTAGCTTTATCGTTAGGGAAAAAAATGACACCGCTATTAAATTTGCTGTAAAGCAAAATTACACTTGTAAATGTAAGTAAAGTTAGAAATAAGACCAATATTGGTCTCTGAACTGCTTGAGCTAGAGTGTTCTCATATATTTCAATTAATTTATTGTCTCTTCTTTTATTTTCCTCTTTCATTTGAGCTGTTTTACGCTCAATCATGGATCCTACTGCGGGTAGGAATATCAATGTGACTACTAGCGAGGTGGATAAAACAACAATTACTGTTAGAGGGATTACTCTTAACCATTGTCCCAATGTATCTGGCCAAAATAGGAGAGGAAAAAATGCCGCAATCGTCGTTAACGCCGAAGCAATAATTGGCCAAAACATATTATATGAAGAGTTTATGTATGAGTCCCTTCTTCGAATACCCCGTTCTTGTTCTGCTCTAGCGTATTCAGTTATAACGATGGGGCCATCAACTAATAACCCTACTGCCAATATCAGTCCAAAAACAGTCATTAAGTTATATGTCATTCCCATCGAGTCCAGTATCAATATTGAAAACAGATAAGTGGTCGGAATTGACAAACCTACAATTAAGCCACTTCTTATTCCTAAGGCAGCAATCACAATGATCATTACAAGTATTACTGCTGTGATTACTGTATTTTCAGATGACTCAATTCTTTTCTCTATTTCAGTAGATTCATCATCTACAATAACAGCCTTAATAAGAGGATGAAACTTTCCTTCGTTTTCAGCTAATACTTTTTTTACATCAATGTATGTGTCTAAAATATTAGTACCTGACTTCCTAGATACCTCTAAACTCAAAGCGGCATTTCCATTTACTATGACTGTATTCTTTTTCTTATCAAAAGCTCTCTTGATGTCTGCAACATCGGATAAGGTTAATGCAAAATTATTTTTAGCATTTAGTGGAAGATTGCTAATTTCCCTGTAATTTTCATAAAGACCAGGAATTTTTACTGAAAAATCAGCATTTTGATCAGATAATACACCTGCTGGAATTATATTATTATATGCTTTAAGAGCATAATAAACATCAGATATATTTAAGCCGTACTTTTGCAACAATGAAGGATTGAGAGTTATTTTTATTATTTCCTCGCGCTCGCCTTTAATTTCAACCTCTGTTACATTGTCAATTAATTCCAACGCATCCTTATATGAGTTTGCTGCATTTTGTAAGACCTCATAAGGCACATTACCGGATAAACCAATATAGATTCTCGAGAACATAGATGAGTCATATTCTTTTACTTCTATAATCTCCATTTCACGTGGAAGCATATCACTAGCATCTGTAATAGTATTCCTCACCAGCTTTGCAAGGTTTTCGTTTTCAGTATCTAAATTAAAAGCAACCATGAACGAAGCTATGTTATCTTTAGAAATTGAAATTATTTCTTTGATATCTTTTAAAGTCATTAGCTTACGCTCTAAAGGCTCTGTTATTAATTTTTCTATTTCATTAGATGACATGCCGTCATAATTAATTATCACTGCAACAGTTTTTAGATCTATTTCAGGCATTTCTTCTTTGGGAAAGGTTGCGTATGAGATTGTTCCCAAAAGAATAATCATCAAAAGAAGGGTAGAGATTGTCTTTTTTCTGAGTAGTATGGTTGATAATATATTTCTTAACATGTGTTATGCATTAACGATTTCAGGCTGCGCTTTCTTAAAATAAGACCTTATGTGCGAGGGAAGAATTAGAAGGCATGGCGTTACGATTAATGTTAGAAACGCTGAGAAAGATAAACCATAAACAATGCATTGGGCAAGTGGTGTCCAAAAGCCACTTACATTTGAGTCATATTCAATCGTTCTTAATATAGGATCAATACTATAATTCATTGCAAGTGGGATTAAGCCAAGCATGGTTGTTATTGTTGTTAGGAAAATTGGCCTTAATCTCTGTGCACAGGCTTTTAAAATGCTGTTAAATAAATTATCATTATCTTTTTCTTTTACAAAATTAAATGCATCAATCAAGATTATGTTATTATTAACAACTATTCCTGCTAAGGATACAACTCCCACACCATGCATTATAGCTGAGAAAGGTTGATTGAATACCAATAGTCCAAAAAATACGCCTGCTGTACTCATTATTACAGCAGTTAAGATTATGAAACTTTGGTAAAAACTGTTGAATTGTGTAACTAATAATGCAGCCATAATAAGAATTGAAATAATGAATGCTTGTGTCACAAACTTCATTGACTCTGTTTGCTCTTCATTTTCACCACCAAAGGCAATATCAATATATGAAGGGTAATTTTGTTCATCTGTCCATTTTTGAATCTCATTTACTTTATCGGCTGCAATTAGGCCTTCTTCAACGTTTGCTTTAATATACATTGCATTACGTGTGTCATACCTTCGAATGAAGCTGACATTCTTTTTTGGTTTTTTTTCAACAAAATTACTAATTGGAATTTGCCCTGACCTTGTTTCAATCATTATATTATCGAGTTGATCAATTGATCGTTCTTTATCTGCGTATCTGACAAAAATCTCAAGTTCATCATCGACGTCGTCAGGTCTGTATTTTCCAATCATTATTCCATTAGTTACTAGGCTAACAGCTTTTCCAATTGTAAATATATCGGCGCCAAATTGAGCTGCTTTTGGTTTATCAATAATAAGCTCCCAATCGACCAGAGGCACAGGCAGTGTATCTTCTATTCCAACAAGACCATTTACATTTTCATCTATATATTTTCTAACATCTTTTGTAACATCAAGAATGCTTGAACTGGATGGGCCTGTTATTCTTATTTGAATATCTTTTCCAACAGGTGGACCGCCCGTTTGTTCAGAAACTTCAATTTTAATTCCTTTAATCTGATAAAATTGCTCTCTTAATTCAGAAATAATTTCGTGTCCGTTTTTTCTTTGATTTCGATCAACAAATTCAAAATACGCCGTCGCAATTAAATCTTCTGAATTACCACCTCCAGGTCCACCAACATTACTGAATTGACCAGTTTGAAGAAAGTAATTTTTTATACCAGAGTGTTCATTAACAATAAGCTCAACATCACTTGTAAGCTTATTTACTTCATCGATAGAAAGGTTTCCTCGTGCATATATTTTTATTTCTCCAAAATAAGGATCACCAGTTGAGAAATATATCATTCCTTTTCCAAAGGAAAAGAAACTTGAAATAATTGTAAATAGTATAATAAAAACTGATAAAAGTGTCAGGACTGGTCTTTTCAATAGTTTATCAAGTATAGATACATAGACCCCTATATAGCCACTGATATCTTTAAGATTAAAATTTTGATCAGAACCAAGTTTTTTAAATGAATTAGCAGAGGCATTAGAAGGTTTGCCAAATACACTTCCAATTACAGGCACAAACATTAAACTGAAAATAAGCGCAATAAATAAAACAACAAAAATCGTTACAGGCAGCATTCGCATAAATTGCCCACTAACGCCTGGCCAGAAAAAAAGAGGTATAAAAACCGCAAGGGTTGTTGCTGCTGATGCAACAATTGGCCAAAACATCCGTTTCGCTGAATAGATATATGCCTTTTGTTTATCAAAGCCTTCAAGCATCTTTCTATCTGCAAGCTCTACAACAACGAGAGAGCCGTCAATTAACATCCCAAGAGCAACCAAGATACCAAAAATAACCATAAAATTATAATCATAGCCAAGCACATACAAAACAAACAGAGCAATCAGTATTGATACGGGTATACCAGAGCCAACAATTAATGAAGATCTAATCCCCAGCGCAAGCATTGTTACTATGATCACAAATATTGTAGCGAGTAAAATATTACCTTGTAATGAATTTACGTTGTCTTCCATTATTTCTCTGGAGTCCATGACGTAAGTAAAGTTTACATCATTTGGCACTTTAGATTTAAAGCCTTGAACAACCTCATCAACTTCATTTATTGTATCAATTACATTTCGTCCTCTACCTTTTTTTATTAATAGAGAAATTCCAGGCTCTCCATTTACTTTAGTGTAACTCTCTCTGTCTTTAAAATTTCTTTTAATAGTTGAGATGTCGGCTAAATTAACAGTACTGTTGTTGGTTGAGCGAATGGGTAGCTCGTATACATCTCTAGCTGTTTCGAATAATCCGGGTACATTTACAGCAAATTGGCCTTGACCAGTCTGTATTTCACCTGCAGTAACAACTTGGTTGTTATTTGATACTGAGGTAATAATTTCAGCAAAAGAAATGTTATAGTTTTCCATTTGCGATCTATTTAGCGTAGCTTCCAATTGCTCTTCCCTTGCGCCTAATAGCTCAGCTTCAAAAATTGAGGGAATAAGTTCAATTTCTTTTTTTATTTCTTGAGCCAAATTTAGCAGGTACCTTTCAGACGCAGTGGGTGAGTCAATTGATACTATAACAGTTGGCTGGTCTTCAAACGATACTTCGCTTACAACAGGTTCTTTCGCATCATCGGGAAATTTTACTTTAGCATCATTGATGGCATCTCTTACTTTATCTAATGATTTTTTCATTGTTTCAGCTGCTTCAAATTGAATAACGGCGGCTGCATAGTTTTCAAATGCAAACCCTTGAAGTTTATCAATGCCTTCGATAGCCCTCACTTCTTCCTCGATTGGTTTTAAAAGAAGCCTCTCTGAATCTTGTGGTGATATACCAGTTAATCCTACTCCTACATAAACAACTGGTATTACAATCTCTGGTTCATTTTCTATTGGAATATTAATACGACCAAATATTCCAGCAAATATAAGCACTATAAGTAAGGCTATAGCAGTTCGCTTTCTATCTACTAAAAAATCTATCATCAAATTTAATTAACAATTTCAGCGTTTACTATTTGACCGTTGATAACATATTCTTGACCAACGGTAATTACTGTGGCTTTTTTAGGCAGTCCCGTTACCCAAAGACCCTCAATAGTATCTTCTACAATTTGAATATTTGAGAATTTTACCTCTCCATCTTTTAATATTTTTACACCTAATTCACCCTCATCATTGAGCGATATTAGATAAGACGGTATGAGGTGAGCCAAAACCTCTCTTAATGGAACCAACATATCAGCTGAAAGTCCCTCACGAATACTTCCGTTTTTATTATCAACAGTGGCTTCAATTTTATATGTTCGCGTACTCGGATTAGCACTTTTACTGATATAACTTACTGAGCCAGTAAGGGAAGTTTCATCAATTAGTTTGATGTTAACTTTCTGACCAAGTTTTATTTGATCAACATTTTTTTCTGTTACTTCACCAGTAATTATCATTGGGTCAAGCCTCATTATTTTTGCACATGGGCTAGCTGGTGTAATTAGGTCACCTACTTCTAGATACACATCTTCAATAAATCCATCGAATGGAGCTTTAATTAGAATATTATCAAGTTCATTCATAGCCATTTCCACTCTCGCAATCGAAGCCTTTAGAGCAGCATCTGCAGTTGCAACAGCGTTTTCTGATCTATACCCTTCATCAGCAAGAGTTTTGATTGCGTCATACTGAAGCTGAGCTTTATTTTTAGAAGCTTCAGCCTCATTTAATGCAGCTGTTCTATTTTCATCATCAAGTTTACAGATGACATCATCTTTTTTAACGAAAGATCCCTTATCAATAGCTTTTACTATTGTTGAGGTAGTCTTAGGCTTTAGCATTACAATTTTATCAGCTTCACTTCTTCCTCGAATAGTTAAAAAATATGTTTTTTTCTGTGAAGAAAACTCTTGCGCTCTTACAGATATTATTTCCTCACTTGCAACTACTTCAGAAACATTGCTTTCGGCTTCATCACCTCCAATTAGACCAGAGAAGATCCAAAGAATGACGACGATAAAAATAACAAAAGCGGAAATATAATTTATTGGTATTTTTTTTAACATTTTAACTTAACTTTCCTCTATTTTTTTCCATATAACTCAAACCTGTTTCAATTAATGCTGAAGCCAGACCTCTAATAAAAGATACTGACTTCTCGTTTCTTATTGCATCTAAATTTCCTGGAACTGGACCATCGTAATTAAATTGTTCAAGTTTTTGTCTCAAATACAAAACTCGCTCATTTAAAACTGTATTCATGGTTTCTTTTGGTAAATATTTCGAAAATAATAAAAGTAAAAAAAACTCTGACTTGATTTGGTCTCCAAAATTTCCTGATCGAATGTAGGAAGATGCATCACCAAGTAAATTATCTTTCATTAATTCCATTCCTTTTTTAGTTATTGTGTAAACTTTTTTATCAGGTTTTTTACTTTGGGAATGTTGTTTGCAGGATACATATTTATCAGCTTGTAAGCTGTTTAAAGTTGGGTAGATCGTTCCAAAGCTTAAACTATAAAAATCTGATAATGGACCTTCAAACATTTGTTTAATTTCATAACCAGATCTTGGTCCAAGCGATAGAAGTCCTAAGCATAGCGTTTCTTTTTGCATATTAATTTATTCCTAGTGATGACAAATTTAGAATACCTGACATATACATTACTTGGGCTTTGGTGATTTCGCGGTCTTTTTGCTCTTGGAAGTATTTAATTTCTGAATTAAGAAGACTTTGTCTTGCCGTTAGTACATCTAGAACGCTTCGTTCTCCTACCTCTTCTTCTATTACAGTGCCATCATATGCAGTTTTATTAGCTAAAAAGTTCAATTTAGCTGCTTCTACTGTTTCGTCAGTAATAAGATAGTTTTCCCAAATGTTCTCTGCCAGTGAAAGTGTTTCGTTTGTAGTTTGTTGTATTAGAATTATTTGACTGTTTTTTTGTTTTTTTGCTTTTCTTATATTAGACAGAGATTTTCCAGATTTAAAAATTGGCCATGTGACTGTTGCCTGTAATTCTTCATTTGTAAGTTCATCTATAGTTGTCGAATATTCGTCAAGTTCTGTTTTTGAGGCCGTAAGATTAATTTGTGGGTACAGGGCTGATCTAGCCACCCCAATATTTGCGTTGTAAACATCAAGTGTGGAGTTCACTATCCTTATTGTATAATTATTTTTTATAACTAATTCTTTATACTTTTCAAATGTATCAGGAATTTCTGAATTAATTTCAGAAAATGTTAAATTGTTTGGTTTAGTTCCAATTAAATTATAAAAGAAATTCATTGTATTTTTTAAATTTATTTTTGCATCGAGAAGATTTATTTTTGAATTATTAAGAAAAGCATCTGATTGTGCAACATCAGTCTTAGAAGCCAATCCAACCTCAAACTCCTTACTAGTCGCATTAAACCTCTCACTCACCGAATTAAAGTTATCCTTATTTGATTGAACTATCTTTTGCGCAAGCAATACATTGTAGTAAGCGTCTATTGTTTCTAAAATTATGTCCTGTGTGACTTTAGATTGAGTAAGATTCTGAATACGTAATTGTTCCTTAGAGGAGAGTGAACTATAAAATCGACTAAAACCACTAAATACATTTTGTGAAAAAACAATAGATTTACTACTTGGTGATGATTCGTAACTATTTGCAGCACTTCCAGACTGAGTTTTAATGTCGGAGTAATCATTTTCAGATAAACTGCCACTTAAAGTTATAGTTGGAAAGTAGTCTGTTGTTGATTGAAGATAATTCTCTTTAGCCATATCAACATTTATAGCTTCAATCTTAAGTGATAAATTATTAGATAGTGAGTCATTGACTGCTTCCTTAAGACTCAAAGCCTGAACAGAAACATTTAACAATAAAAATACCAGTGCAATATGTATTATGTATTTCATCAATACCCTTTAAAAAAACGTATGTATATCAGAATGATATATATAATCAATACCTATATCATTATGATATAGTTTGAATCTTTAAGTTATCAAATGTGCTTTTTTCAGCTATAAATGATTGAAAAATAACAATTTTATGAAAGTCAAGAATAAGTCCTTTTCAGATAAGAGTAAAAAATGGCTTAAAAGACATTTAGAGGATGAGTATGTAATTAAGTCCTCTAAAGATAATTTTAGATCTCGAGCGGCTTATAAGTTAATTGAAATTATTGAAAAATATAAACTTCTTGATGGCTCAGAAAAAGCTTTAGACATTGGATCTGCTCCTGGAAGTTGGAGCGAAGTATTAAAATTTAGTGGAAAAAATCTTAAAAAGATAGTGGCATTAGATCTTTTAGATATGAATCCCATAAAGAATGTTGATGTATATAAAGTCGATTTCTTGTCTGAAGAATGCTCAGAAATATTAGCCAAATATGACAAATTTGATCTTATAGTGTCTGATTTATCGCCAAATTTATCTGGCAATAAATCTTCAGATTTTTTGCTTTCACTTGAATTATTAGAAAATGTTGTTGATTTTGCCCTAAAAGAATTGAATCCAGGGGGGAATATGGTTTCAAAATATTTTAGATCAGGTGATATTTCAGAAGTTATACAAACTTGTAAAAAACATTTTAAAAAAGTGACTTCGTTCAAGCCTAAGTCAAGCCGCAAAGATTCGAGTGAAATATACTTGATTTGTCTTGAAAAAAAATCACCTATTGATTGACATAAATTAATAAATAATTTATTCCTCTGAGATGGAGCACTCCAGTATTAAAAAGTCTCTCTCATTTGATGACGTTCTTATTAAGCCTGCGCGATCTTCTGTGCTTCCTTCAGATGTAAGTACTTTTACAAAAATTACTTCTAATATTTCATTGGGTGTTCCTCTTATATCATCCGCAATGGATACGGTAACTGAATATAAGTTAGCTATTGCAATTGCCCAGTCTGGTGGAATGGGGATATTACATAAAAATATGTCTATAGATGAACAGTCACAGAATGTTTCAAAAGTGAAAAAATTTGAAACCGGAATGGTAATTGATCCGCTAACTATATTACCATCTGCAACGTTAGCTGACGCTCTAGAATTAATGAAAGTCAATGAGATTTCAGGCATACCTGTTGTTGACGTAGATGACAAATTATTAGGCATTCTAACAAATAGGGACGTACGATTCGCAACAAATATGTCTCAAAAAATAAGTGAATTAATGACTAGTGAAAATTTGGTCACAGTCAAAGATGGAATTTCAACAGATGATGCCCAAAAATTACTACACAAGCATAGAATTGAAAAATTATTAGTTGTTGATGATAAGGGCAAATGTATTGGTTTAATTACTGTTAAAGACATAGAAAAAAGTCAGCTTCATCCAAATGCTTCGAAAGATCAAAAAGGTAGGCTGATAGTTGGAGCAGCAATCGGAGTTGGTGAAGAAGCAATTAATAGAGCAGAACAAATAGTTGATGCTGGCGTAGATGTTCTTGTCATTGACACTGCACACGGTCATTCAGAAAAAGTTATCAGTACCTTAAAAGAAATAAAATCAAAATTCTCAACAGATGTGATTGTTGGAAATGTTGCTACAAAAGAAGCCACCGAAGAACTTATTGATCAAGGAGCTGATTGTGTGAAAGTTGGAATAGGTCCGGGATCAATATGTACTACTAGAGTGGTAGCTGGAATTGGTGTACCTCAATTTTCAGCAATTTTAGACTGTGCTGAAACTGCAGCAAAAAAAGGAGTGCCGATAATTGCGGATGGTGGAATTAAATATTCTGGTGATATAGCAAAAGCCTTAGGTGCAGGAGCAAGCGGGGTTATGATTGGTTCACTCTTTGCTGGAACTGACGAATCTCCTGGTGAGGTATATTTATTTAAGGGAAGAAGCTATAAATCATACAGAGGAATGGGATCGCTTGGGGCTATGGCCAGGGGATCTGCAGATAGGTATTTTCAAGAAGAAATAACTGAGAGCAATAAACATGTTCCTGAGGGAATCGAGGGAAGAGTTCCTTACAAAGGACCTATATCGCCAATCATATACCAGCTTGTTGGAGGCTTAAAGGCTTCTATGGGATACACTGGTTCAAAAGATATAGTAGAATTTAAAAAGAATGTTAAGTTTGTAGAAATTACAGGAGCAGGTCTTAAGGAAAGCCATGTACATGATGTCGATATCACAAGAGAGTCACCAAATTATCCGACAAATATATAAACGTTTAATGAAAATACTATTTGTAACAGTCATTTTTCTTTTTCCAACAATTATATCTGCCTCAAATAGTTTTTATGCATCTGCGTTAAATGGTTTTAATGAAGAAAATTTTGAAAAAGCGATAAGGTATTTGGAAAAAGATATTGTTTTTAATCCCAAATCATCTGTGTCATATATTTTATTAGGCAAATCATATGAAGGCTTAGAAGATAAGAATAATGCTCTTAAATATTATGAAATTGTTTTTACGCTTATCCCACACAATCTTGAGCTTAATTTTTTAATAGGAAAAGTATCTTATGAATTAGGTCTAATTGAGCAATACGCTGAGCAAATATCTAATCTTGAAATATTATGTGAAACTTCATGCGAAGAAATTGTCAAATTAAAAGATTTGGCGGAATAAATAATGATATTTATTGTTGATTTTGGATCTCAAGTAACACAGTTAATAGCAAGAAGAGTAAGAGAAGCTGGTGTTTATTGTGAAATTGTCTCAAGCAAATCACTTTATAAGCAAATACTTAATAGAGGATGTTCAGGAATAGTTTTCTCTGGGGGTCCAGCAAGTGTTCATAAGTCAAATACTCCAAGAATTGATAAAAGAATATTTAATCTAAATATTCCAATATTGGGAATTTGCTATGGTATGCAATTATTATGTTATCAACTTGGTGGAAAGGTTAAAATTTCAAAAAAAAGAGAATTTGGTAAAACTCTTATAAAGCCCTCAAAAAAAAGTCTTTTATTCTCAGGATTTAGGATAGGAATGAGCTCGAATTATGTCTGGATGAGCCATGGTGACAAGGTTATTAGTCTACCAAGAGATTTTAAAAGCATTGCATCAAGTTCAAATACTAAGTTTGCAGCAGTTGAGAATGAAAAAAAATCTTATTATGGTTTACAATTTCATCCTGAAGTTGTCCATACACCCAATGGTCATAAGATAATCGAAAATTTTATATTTAAAATTTGCAAGGTAAAAAGAAACTGGAGCATGAAAAACCATTTAAGAAATCAGATTACTGAGATTAAGCATTCAGTTCATAAGGATCAGGTAATTTGTGGATTATCGGGTGGAGTGGATAGTACTGTAACTGCAGCTATAATTTCAAAAGCCATAAATAAGCAATTAATATGCATTTATGTTGATACAGGTTTAATGAGACTAAACGAAACAAAAGAGGTAATAAAAATGTTTAAAAAGCATTTTAAATCTCGATTAATAGTAAAAGACTCAAGAAAGACATTTATAAAAGCCCTAAAAGGAGCCACAGATCCAGAAAAAAAGAGAAAAATAATAGGTAATCTTTTTATTAAAATATTTAATCAAGAGGCAAACAAAATAAAACGTGCTAAATATTTAGCTCAAGGAACTATTTATCCTGATGTAATTGAAAGTCAGAGCTTTCATGGTGGTCCGACATCAGTCATTAAATCTCATCATAATGTTGGTGGGTTACCAAAAAGAATGAAACTTAAACTTGTTGAGCCTTTAAGAGAACTTTTTAAGGATGAAGTTAGAAAATTAGGACTGGAGATGAGACTTCCAAAAAAATTCATTAACAGACATCCGTTTCCAGGCCCCGGATTGGGAATAAGAATACTTGGTGAGGTAACTGCAGATAGAGTAAAAATTTTACAAGAGGCTGATAGTATATATATAGAAGAAATTAAAGAAGCGGGCCTATATGACAAAATATGGCAGGCATTTGCAGTTCTAATGCCCGTTAAAACTGTTGGTGTTATGGGCGATCATAGATCATACGAGCAAGTTTGTGGATTAAGAGCTGTTACGTCTGTTGATGGAATGACGGCAGATTTTTATCCTTTCAAAGGTGAATTTTTGAGTAAAGTATCAACAAGAATAATAAATGAGGTTAAGGGTATAAATAGAGTTGTATACGATACAACTTCAAAACCACCAGGAACTATTGAGTGGGAGTAATTTATGAAGGTCCTAGCATTAGGTGGAAGTGGTGGCATGGGAAGATATGCAGTTCAATACTTGCACAACATAAAACAGATTGAAAAGATTTATGTAGCAGACGTTAATTCTTTATCGGCAAAAAAATTTGCTTCACATTTTGACAATAGAGTTGAAGGTTTAAAATTAGATATCAGAGACTTTGAAAACCTGAAATCGGAAATGTTAAAAGTTGATATTGCAGTCAATACGACCGGACCATTCTTTTTATTTGCAGAACCCATACTCAAAGCTGCAATTCAAACTAATACACACTACTTTGATATCTGCGATGATTGGGAGCCAACCGAAAAGATGCTTCAAATGAATGAAGATGCAAAAAAGGCAAATATCACAGCTATTATAGGTCTTGGAGCAAGTCCAGGACTAACAAATATATTGGCTCATATAGCAATATCTGAACTTGATGAAGTTAGAAAAGTTTATACAGGCTGGGATATGTCTGCCGCAAAACCAGAAAGTGAGTCATCTCAATCGGGAGTTAGTGCTGCAATGGTGCATGGTATAGAGCAAATGATTGGAGAGGTAAAAATTTTTAAAAATGGAAATTTTGAAATGGTAAAACCTCTTGAAGAAATCAAGGTTGATTATCCTGATATTGGGAAAAGAAGCACATATATTTTTGGACACCCTGAGGCCATAACATTTCCTAACAATTACCAGGATATTAAAGAGTCTTATAATTTAATGCATGGTATTGAGAGTAGTTTTATAGCAATCTTAAAAACTATTAGATTTTTAATAAATATGAAAATTATTACCAAAAATTTTGCCGCAAGAATTTTGACTTGGCTTGAAAGTCTAAATGGTCCGGATATGGTAGATTATAAAAAAGAAAATCTTCCTAGCATTTATGGTTATGCAGAAGGTTTAAAAGGAAATAAATTTACATCAATTGGAGTTACAATTGATGGTGATATTGATAGTTTTTCTATGGGTGAAGCAACCTCACTGCCTTTAACAGTTGGTGTCCAAATGTTTATTGATGGTAAAATTAATAAAAATGGAGTTCATACTCCAGAGTCGCCAATTATCGACCCAAAAATTTTTTTTGATTACTTTAAAAAAGGAGCGGGTGATAATTTTATATTAAATACTATAATTACAAAAAGAACTTAATTAAATAGAATTGAAGGTAATACTGAGAGTAAAAACATGATTAAGTCTTTAGATCACTTAATTATAGCTGTGAACAATCTTGAGGAAGCAGAGCAAAATTACCAAAAAATATTAGGTATAAACCCATCATGGAGAGGTCATCATAAAGAGTGGGGAACCTCAAATTCATTATTCAATTTACAAAATACATATTTAGAACTTTTGGCTGCAACTGGAGATGGAGTGGGCGCACAGCTTGTTAAAAATAAAATTAAAAATGATGGTGAGGGCTTGATGGGAATAGTGTTAGGAACTGATGATTTGCAAGCCGTAAGAAATAAACTAATTGCTCTTGGTTACTCTCTTCCAAGTCAATCAAATGGTGAAGGAATAAATACCAATAATAATTCTAAGAGATCATGGGTTAATCAATTTTTACCTGTTGAATTAACTCGCGGTTTATTTTCATTTATTATTCAACATAAAGAAGGGCATTTGCCTGAAGCAATGAAGTTTTCAGATAATGCAGTAAAAAAACTGGATCATGTTGTAATTAAAACTAATGATGCAGATAGTTTTATAGAAATATATAATAAGATTTTTAAAATAAGGCTTGCTTTAGATAAGTTTATTGAAACTTGGAAAAGAAGAATACTTTTTTTTAAATTAAACAAAACCATTATTGAAGTAATTGAAGAAAAAGACAAAAACGAAACTCCCGAAGATAAATTAGGGGGGCTTGCTTGGGAAGTAGAGGATATAGTTAAAAAAAGAGACGAATTGGTAGCATCTGGCATAGATATATCTGAAATCAAAAAAGGTGTAAAAGAGAATACTTTAGTTATGACCATCAAATGTCATACTCATAGTGTACCAACACTATTTATTCAACACGTTTAGCACGTGCCTAAGATATTATACGGATCTAGATAATAATTTACCTTTTAAGGCTGACACTAAAATGATAGGTGTAAATTAACCTAAAGAGTAGACCGAAAATAAATAGCTAATTGATGAACAACTTATTTGTAAAAATATTAAATTTTTTTAAATCAATATTTAACTTTAATTTAACTGATTTCAGTTGGATTAAGACATCTAAATTTATTGAATTAGATAATATTGATGTAACTGAAGATCCTGTAAGACCTGAACTTGATGTAAAATGGAGAACCTCTCATGATAGAAAAATTTATGGCCTGGAATACAATAATCAAATTGAAGGCATTATGTGCTTGGCGTTTACTAAGGACGTTCCTCATTCAGTAAGAGAATTAGATTTGATGAGCCGTTTAGCAGTTTACGAGCAAAATGCGGATACAATTATTGCTTACACTGTATGGTCTCGTAAAAAAGGTGCGGGACGAAAAATTATGGAAGAGGCTTTAAAATTTGGCAAGGAAATGGGATATAAAAGAATAGTTACACTTTCTCCATTAACCCCTATGGCAACGCACTATCATATAAGAAATGGAGCTAAATTATTGGGGCACAATCCAACAACTCAAAATTTTGAATATAAGATTCAATAAACCCGGTTGGTATGGAAAGTCTAATTATTTAGACTATATTTTAGTTTATGCCCAAAAAAGATATTAATATTTTCTGGTTCAGACAAGATTTACGACTATCAGACAATCCTGGATTATATAATTCGATTAAAAATGGTGCCACGTTGCCGATTTTCATATTTGATGATGAAAACTCGAAAGAACATATAAATGGTTCTGCTAGTAAATGGTGGCTTCACCAATCATTAATTGCTCTAAAAAAATCATTAGATAATAATTTGAGTCTGTATAAAGGAGATCCAAAGAACATCCTTATTAAACTTACTGAAACTTATAATGTAAAAGAGATATTCTGGAATAGATGCTATGAACCGTGGCGAATAAAAAGAGATAAAAAAATCAAAAGTTTTTTTGAAGATAAGAAAATAAGTGTAAACACATTTAATGGATCTCTTCTTTGGGAACCATGGAATGTAGTAAAAAATGATGGCACTCCTTATAAAGTATTTACTCCTTACTACAGAAAAGGTTGTTTGAATTCTGAAATGCCAAGAACCCCAATACAAAAACCCAAGTTAGACAATCTATTGTTGGATAAGACAATTAGTATTAGTATAGATGATCTAGAACTAATGCCAGAAAACAATTGGTATGACCAGATGGAAAAACTCTGGACGCCGGGAGAGAAGGGTGCAAATAATAAAATTGATGTCTTTATAAAAGAAGGCCTTGCTAACTATAAAGATGGTAGAAATTTTCCGTCTGGAAACAATGTTTCACAACTATCACCTCATTTACATTTTGGAGAGGTTTCACCTAACCAAGTTTGGTATCGATCAAAAACCCAAGAAGGAAAAAAAGAAATCAAAAGAGATTTGGATCATTTTTTAAGTGAACTTGGTTGGAGAGAATTTTCTTTCAATCTTCTGTACCACTTCCCAACCTTACCAAAAGAAAATCTTCAAAAGAAGTTTGATAAATTTCCTTGGGATAAAAATAAAGATGTATTAAAGAAATGGCAAAAGGGGCTAACAGGATATCCAATAGTAGACGCTGGTATGAGGGAACTGTGGCAGACTGGCTATATGCACAATCGTTTGAGGATGGTTGTGGGGTCATTCTTAGTCAAAAATTTATTATTACACTGGCACCATGGTGAAAGATGGTTCTGGGATTGTTTAGTTGATGCCGATCTTGCTAATAATAGTGCAGGATGGCAATGGATTGCCGGTTCAGGAGCTGATGCAGCACCATATTTTAGAATATTCAATCCAGTTATGCAGGGTCAGAAATTTGATCCAGATGGCAAATATACAAAAAAATATATTCCTGAACTTAAGGATATGCCAAATAAGTATTTATTTAATCCTTGGGAGGCACCTAAAGATGTCCTAGACTCGGCAAATGTTAAACTTGGTAAAGATTATCCAATGCCAATTGTCGAGATTGGTTCCTCTAGACAAAAAGCTTTGGAAGCGTTCGCTACTACTAAAAGTTAACTATTAAATCAATTTTTATAAATCTATCTAAGCAATGTTTTTTGCCACAAAAGTATAATAATGTATAGTCTGTATTTATGAGCACAGAAACAATAATAATAATAGTACAAATGGTTGCAGCATTTGGTGTTGTTGTTTCTGTTATTTATTTAGGAATACAAATACATCAGCAAAATGAAATCACAAAAGCGCAGTTTGGACACTCTTTAACTCACAGAATGTATGAAAGGTATTTTAATACATCGAAAGATAAAGAATTTAGTAACTTTCTATCGAAAGATTGGGCTGCAGGCGAACTAGATAACGCAGATAAATGGAGAGTAGCAGTATATGTAAATGCATTACTAGTGGATATTTTTGATACATATGAAAAAGTTGAAAAAGGTTTTGTTGATGAAACTCATTTAAAAATGAGAATGCATATGTTGAAATTGGGTACCATGAAAGCTCCTATCGCACAGTCAACTTGGAAATATTGGAGGGGGATTAAATCAAAAGAATTTGTAGAATGGTTTGAAACTGAAATTTATGGCGATCGAGCAACCTTTAAAGAAGGTTATCAAGAGGAAATAATTCCAAACGTTAGAAGAGATTAAAATAAAGGAGATTATTAAGTGAGGAGAATTGTTACAGGACATAATGAAAATGGCAAATCTATAATTAAAATTGACGGTCCACCAGCACGCTCTATCGGAGAAGAAATCGGAGGTCTATTCGAGATATGGAACGAAGATGGAAATACTATTGATACAACAAGTAGTAAAGACAGAGCTGATAGCGATATAATTTTATCACCTCCTAAAGGAGGTTCTAAATTTCGATATTTTCAAATAATGCCTACTCCAAAAGGTGTCCCACTCGAGGCGCTAAATAAAATGGCCGAGGAAGCCTTCAGTCGCATAGGTGCAGCTCATCACCGGGTTGATGTAACAAAACATCCAGCAATGCATAAAACCAATACAATTGATTATATTATACTGCTAAAAGGAGATGTAACTTTAATTTTGGATGAAGAAGAGGTAAAAATAAATCCATTTGATGTTGTTGTACAAAGAGGCACAAATCACGCATGGGTAAATAATGGCTCTGAACCGGCTCTTCTAATAGCTGTATTAATAGACAGTGAATTAAAAGAATAATTCCAAAACTAAGCTTTCCCTAGAATTTTTCCAATTTATCAAGTATAAACCGATCCCATGTTAAGAAAATCAGCTAATGATATAAAATCACTCAAAAGAAAGAGTCCAATTGTATGTCTAACTGCTTATACGGCACCAATTGCTAGAGCTATTGACGAACAGGTTGATTTAATGTTGGTTGGAGACTCGCTCGGGATGGTTCTTTATGATTATGAGAATACACTTCAAGTTACGCTTGAACAAATGATTAAGCATGCGAAGTCTGTTGTTGGGGCTTCAAATAAATCTTGTGTAATTGTTGATATGCCGTTTGGAACCTACGAAGAATCTGTTGAAAAAGCATTTATGAATGCAGCTCGTGTTATGAAAGAAACCAATTGCAACGGTGTTAAGTTAGAAGGCGGTCAAAAAATGTCCAAAACAATTGAACATCTTACAAAAAGCTCAATTCCCGTTATGGGCCATATAGGTCTTCAACCGCAGAGTGTATTGATAGATGGAGGTTATAAAGTAAGAGGAAAAGTAAAATCTGAATGGCAAAAATATATTGATGATGCAGTTGCTGTTGAAAAAGCGGGAGCATTTTCAGTGGTTTTAGAGGGCATGGCTGAGCCATTAGCCGCAGAAATAACTTCAATTTTAAACATTCCTACTATTGGAATAGGAGCATCTCCAAATTGTGATGGTCAGATATTAGTAACAGAAGATATGTTGGGATTAACAAACGTTGCTCCAAAATTTGTAAAAAAATATGTCGATTTAGATAACACTATTAAGAAAGCTGTAAGTAAGTATGCTGAAGAAGTTAAAGATAGAACTTTTCCTTCATCAGACCATATTTATCATATGCGACCTCAAATTGTACGTAACAACGGAAAATAAGAATGAGTGATATTATAAGGCAAATTGATGAAGATCTAAGAAGGGAAAAGCTCTCTAAACTTTGGAATAAGTATGGTTTATATGCAGTTTCAGTAATAATAGTTATTGTATTTACGGTAATTGGTTACCAATTAAATGTCTCAATTAGTAAGACAAAAAATGAAATTCTTGTAGAAACATTTATCAATGCAACAAATGACAATAATTTTATTAAACAAATTCCACTATATGAAGAAATTATTTCTTCTAATAATGAGTACCTATCTGGTTTAGCAGCATTAAGAACTTCAAATTTACAAGTACAAAATGGAAATATAGAAGAGGGATACTCTACATTAGAGAAAATAGCGGAAAATATTGAATATGATGTAGTCATTAGAGATTTAGCGACTTACCTTTTATTTATGGCTAAAATGGAAGACCCTGACGATTTAGCTTCTAATTTAAATTTGACTAATGAGAGAATCGAAAGCAGCCCATTTAAATATTCATTTTTGGAAATTATAGCCGTAAGAAAACTTATACTTGGAGATTATGCAGAAGCTAAAAAAGATTTTGAAGACTTAATAAGTAATTTAGATTTACCAATAGAAATTCGAAATAGAGCGATTAAGTTTATAGAATTATCATAATAGAATGATTAACAAATTTACTATTTTATTTATAACAAGTATAATTCTAATCTCTTGCTCGAAGAATGATGAAATTCAGGATAATAATAGAAGCTTTCCAATTTTAAGTTATGATGCTGAAATATCTGAAACATTAAACCTTGATACCTCAAATATAGCAATTGATCCAGCAAGAGAAAATTTTTTTTGGTCTCAACATTTTTTAAATCCATCAAATAACCTAAATAATTTAGCTACGAGTTCACTATTTAAAAAAAAATCAAAGATCATTTCTGGAAAAAAAGGTCCAGTAAATATTATCCAACCTATTTTTTTTGAGAATAATATTTGTCACGTTTTAAACACAGGACTTTTAAAGTGCATTAATGTTGATACCAAAAATATATTTTTAGAGGCCAATCTAAAACCTGAAGGTATTAAAAAATATGAGGTAATCAGAGGAGGTATAGCATATTTTGATAATCAATTAGTGTTTGTTGATGCATATGGACAAATTAAGTTATTTAATACAATTGATGGTGAAGAAATTTGGTCTAATCGGATTGAATATCCAATACTGTCTCCACCTTTGATATATAGGGGATATATTTATTTTATATCAGCGGATAATAGAATTTTTTCGATTAATTTAAATGATGGCAACATAAATTGGTCATTTCAAACTATATCTGAAACAAAAAAGAATTTATTTACATCCTCGCCCGTTGCTTTTGAGAATACAATTATAGCTCCTTTTAGTAACGGAGAGTTAGTCGCCTTTATTCACGATACTGGTCAACCGGTATGGTCAGAAAATGTGTCAAAAATTTCAATGGTAAGTAATTTTGATATTAAAGATATTTCAGCAAGCCCGGTCATTGATAGAGAAACGATATATTCTTTAAGTTCAAATGGAAAGCTGGTTTCAGTAAATGCATTAAACGGTCAACGCAATTGGGGAATTGATCTATCAGGCTATAGAACACCTTTAGTGTCAGGAAATCAAATATACGTAATCGATGAGGATGGAAAATTGATTTGTTTAGATAGAATCAGCGGTGAGGTATATTGGATAACTGATCTCTCAAAATTTAGGTCAGGAAAAAATATTAAAAACCTTAACTTGTGGCTTGGCCCTTATTTGATAAATAATCTTATTTATAACATTTCATATTTTGGAGAGATTAAGATTGTATCTCCAATTACAGGAGAAATCCTCTCAAATGAGTCTATTGCTATCAGGGGTATTTTGGTACCACCATTAATATTGTCAAATGCTATTTATTTGACAGATAAAAATTCAAATGTCTATGAGGTTAGATAAGTTAAATTTAGGTATTATTGGTAAACCTAATTCTGGAAAATCAACATTATTTAATACGCTTCTAGGGGAATATTTATCGCCTGTAGGCGATGAATATGGATTAACAAAATCTCTATATAAAAAGGAGTTTAAGCATAAGAAATATGATTTTATAATTGTAGATACTCCAGGCTTAAGAAGAAGGAGTAAAGTAAAAGAAAAAAAAGAAATGGTTCGTAACTTGGAGGTAATAAGATTAATTAATAGCGTTGACGCAGTAATTCTCTTAATTGATTCATTAGAGAATATCACAAAGCAAGATTTTAGATTAGCTGATTTAGTAATTAATAAATATAAATTACTTTTTTTTATATTCAATAAAATTGATATTGTTGAAGATAAAAAAAAATTTAAATCAAATATAAATAAATTTCTCAAAAATAATTATAGTAAACATAAGTTAATAAATATTGAATTTATTTCTGCAAAAAAGAATATTAGTGTTAATAATGTATTGGAGAAAATTATTACTAAAAAAAAATTAGAATCAATAAGAATACAAAAACAGAAACTAAATAAATTTATAAACTATTTAAATAAAAAAGCCAATTATCCAAAAATTAATAAAGTTGAAATTAAACCTAAATATATTGTTCAAACTGATAATAAAATTCCAAAATTTAAAGTTTTTGTCAATACTCAGAAGAAAACGCCAAACTTATTTCAAAAATACTTTGATAATGCATTTAGGGAATATTTTAAAATTGATGGTATACCAATCATTTATGAATTCAAGAATTCAAAAAATCCATATGTTAATTAATTTCTATAATCCGACCTGTTTCCTTTGTTTTAAAGATTAATTTCACTATTTTTTCGGCAACATCTTTTGGATTACTAATTTTACTTTTATCTTCACCGGGCATGATTATCTCTCTAAGGTTAGTATTTACTGCCTTTGGACAAAAAATGTTCGTTTTTATGCTTGTATTTTTATTTTCGTTTGCATACATCAATAACAATTCATTTAGTGCAGTCATCACAGGCTGATAAACTCCCCAATAGAATTCTTTTGTTGTGTCTTTTAGTGATGAAATTGTAGCAATATATGAGTCCGTGGAATTTTTTAACAACGGGTGAAAATTTTTAATCATTCTAAAGTTTGCTAAGTAATTGAGTGTTAATACTTCATTAAATTTATTAAATTCAATTGAATCAATTGGTGAAAGTGGATAAATCATACCTGCGGATAAGACTAGCACATCCAAGGAATTATCTTTAATAAGTATCTGTTTTGCTAAGTTTTCAATGCCATTTTCATCGCATAGATCTAATGGAACGATCGTACATTTACAGTTTTGCTTTATTATTTGATCGTGAACCATCTCAAGTTTCTTTATATTACGTGCACTTATATATATGTGTTTTGAAAAATATGATAACTGAATAGCAATTTCACTTCCTATTCCGTTAGATGCACCGGTAACAAAGCAATTTAATTTTCTCATTTTAAATATCTAAGTTTTTAATCTGATTAATGTTTCTTGGCGCATGTTCGAGTAGATCAATGCCATAATTTACAATTTCTTGAAAAATTCCTATTTTCATAAATTCTGGCGTAGAACCTGATAATAAATTACTGTTTATAAAAAAAACTATAAGAACAAAAACTATGTAACCTCTCAATATACCAAGCATACCTCCAAACACCATATCGATGCTAATTGACTTTTTTGGCTGCAATAACCCAATGATAATGCGATTAATAAAAGAAATTAAAATATAAGACACAATTAGTGTCGTAAAGAATATCATTATGTCAGAAAGAGTTTGATTGCTTATGAAGGGATCAAAGATCGGCCTTAATATATCAAAGCAATTTCTTAAAAAATAAAAAATTATTATCCACTTAATAAAATTTAATAAACTTTTAATAAGTCCATTTTTTATCCCAAAAAAAAAGGAGATTAAGATTATTATTAGAAATAAAATATCAAATGGATTATAGAATTGACTAAAATTAATATTCATTTATTAAACTGTTATAAGTTTCTTAAGTATAACTGGCAAAAGAGTTAGACTTCCACAAAGTGCAACTATCATCGCTAAAGCAGTAAATAATCCAAAATATATAGTTGGGTAGAAATTTGATATTATTAATATAGAAAATCCAGCGATAATTGTGTAAGAGGTATTTTTTATAGCCTGACCTACTGTTTCATTGCATTTAATTACAGTTTCATCGTGCTTTCCTGTAATAGTTAAGTATTCTCGGTACCTATATATGTAATGTATGCAATTATCAACAGCAATCCCAATGGTAATGGCAGCTATTGTAATTGTCATTAGATCAAGGGGGATAGACAATAATCCCATTGATCCAAGTATCACAAAGCAAGCAATTACATTTGGCATTATTGCCGCGAAAGCTATTTTAAACGACCTAAACAAAAAAAATAACATGAAGAATATACCCATTAGAACTATAGATAACGTCTTAATTTGTGAGTCAAAAAGACTTTGAAGCATGTTGTTATAAAGTATAAGAATTCCCGTTATTGATACATTTATTTTCTTATCAGAAAAATTTTCATTAAAAAAATCATTTAAATCACTAACAAAATTCTCTCTCACTAATTCAGGATGAGTATCAATAATCCTCATTGTAATTCTTGCCTGATCTTCACTAATCAAGACATATGGCTTTATTATTTGATTTTTTAGTTCATTTGGCAGTTTTTTATACAAGACTGATAATTCAAGCGTATCGAACTCATTATTTAGATTAAGTTTTTCAGCTGTTCTAACAACTGATGCAAGGGATAATACTTTGCCAGCAAAAGGATATTTTTCTAAATGATCATGAATTTTTTTAATAGTATCAATTTTTTCTCTCGTAAACCAATAATCCTCAGGGTCATATTCAATACCAAAATCTAAAAACTCCTCTTCAACACTTTCCATTTCTAAGTTATTAGTCTCAGTATTGAAATCAATAATTATATCTAATGGAGTAGTCCCTCCTAATTTATCGTCAATTAATTTCATACCTTTATATATCTCTGTGTCTTTTTTAAAATAATCAATAAAACTATTTTCTACTTTTAGTTTGGTTGTACCGTACAAACCTAAGCAAAAAATCATAATAAAACATATCAATAGAATATTAGGGTATTTAAGCACTATAGAGGTAAAAAAATTATCAGCATGTTTAGAGGATAAATGACTAGGCAAGCTAAGTTTTAAAAAGAAAATTAAAATAGGTAAAAATGTGAAACTAGTTATATATGTGATTACTAGTCCAACACACATCATCATGCCAAAATCCATGACTGGTTTAATGCCGCTAGAGTAAAGAGTTGCGAATGCAAAAACAGTTGTTAATGCGGCAAATAAACATGGTTTGTACATATTTCTAATTGTCAGTATAAGAGCTTCTTCTCTGGATTTTTCAATACCTTGTATTAAAAATTGTTTATATCTAACAACAATATGAACTGTCATTGATAAAGATAAAATCAAAATAAGCATAATAAAATTTGAAGAAATAACTGTTACTTTCCATTGCATTAAAGAGACTGTGCCTATCATAATAATTAGAGAAGCTATGCAATTTGAAATACACGCGAACATCCAAAGAGGATTTTTAAATACTATGAAAAGTACTATTAAAATAAAAATTAAGGCTCCAATTCCAAATATAAATATATCATTTTTTACAAATGTAATCGTATCATCTGCAATCATTGATACGCCTCCCAAATGTATTTTCAAGTCATTAGCAGAAAAATCATTAATTGTTTTTCTTATCTCATTAATATTGTTGTGACGTTCTTGATCAAAATTCTTTTTAATTATTTCGTATTCTTTTAATACTTCACTGAGTGTGTCTAGATCATCTTTAGAAGGCTTATTTATGCTTTTAAGCCTATCTCTTTCTTTAATAAGAAATTCATATGTACTGTTCTTCTTAAAATTTACAAGTACTCCTGTACTAGTCGCGTCCTCACTAATTATTAAATTTTTAAATATCGGACTATTTAGTAATTCCTTCTCAGCATCATCGAGATTCACAACAGAGGACTCTATGGTGAGTATTTCATCGATGAGATCGGTTAAACTTTGATTTTTTACTTCCAATAATGGTACATCAAAAATAGATTGAACACTCTCTACCCATTTAAATTTTATTACCTCATCTACAAATAACTTTATTTGTTCTAAGTTTTTATCTGTTAGAATCTTATTTTTGTCGGAAAAGGTTACAATCAGAAAATCACTCGACCCATAATCATCAATGACTTTTCTATATTTTTTTAAATCTTCATCCTGCTCTAGAATTAAAGTGTCAGAAGATGCATCTAACTGAAAGTTTTTTGAACTGTATGCAAAAAAGCAAATAATAATTAAGAGAAATAATAAAGTAACGTTTGTATATTTATTGATTAAAGATAAATAAATATTTTCCATTCTTAAAATATATATCTTCTTTGGTATCTTTTGCCTAGATTAGTTAGTATTTCGTATGGAATTGTATTGATTGTTTTAGCAATTTTATTTATTGAATGTTTACTCCCTATTATTTCAAACTCTTCATTCATAATATTTTTATTTGTTTTTAAATTGGTTAAATTTACTGTAATTAAATCCATTGAAACTCTTCCTAGTACATTAATTTTTTTATTTTTAAAGCAAACATAATAATTATTTGAAAATAATCTATTAAAACCATCTGCATAACCAAAGCCTAATGTGCCTATTTTCATTTTAGATTTTGCTTTATAAGTAGCTCCGTATCCAATTGTATCCCCTTCATATATCTCTCTTACTTGTATTAATTTTGCATGAAGAGAGATTACGTCATGATAGATTTTTCCTTCATTTTTTTTTGAATGACCGCCATACAATGATATTCCTGGTCTTACCATATCAAAATGATATTTTTTACCTAGTAAAATACCCGCTGAATTTGCAAGGCTATGCATAGAATTAGGAAAATGCATGCTTATTGAATTAAATAGTTCTAATTGAGTTTTATTTAGTTTTGACTTTTTATTGTCAGCACAAGAAAGGTGACTCATTACTAATATAACATTTGATTTTTTTATTAAGCTCGCTTTACTTTTAATAAGTCTTTGTGTTTCATTTTGGTCAAAGCCTAGTCTAGACATGCCTGTATCAAAATGTAATGCAATATTGAGTTTTAATTTCTTTTTATCTTGAAATTTTTCAATCCTCTTTAGCTGTATTAAATTATTAATTACAGGAGTTAAATCAAACTTTCTAATTAAATCAATCTCCTCAGCAATAAGCCCATTTAAAATAAAAATACATATTTTCTTATTAATCTTACGTAATTGAATTGCTTCATCGGTAGTTGCAACAAAAAAAAATTTACAGCCACTTTTTATCAAGCTTGGCACAATCTTTTCCACACCCAGCCCGTAAGCATTTGCTTTGACAGTAGCTGCAACTTCGCATTTTTTTTCTACCTTATTTCTAATTATTTTATAATTTTTCTTTATAGATTTTAAGTTAATACTGAGTATCGTATTATTATCGGCGTTGTTCATATTTGAAATATTTACTCATAGCTTTCTATATGATCTTTACTTATAAAGTTTCCAAATCTTGTGTATTTTGCATCAAAACTTAACTTTATATTACCAGTAGGTCCATGTCTTTGTTTTAATATAAGCAAGTCTGCCTGACCATGTATTTCATCCATCTTTTGTTGCCATTCTATAAATTCAGCGGTTCCTGGAGATGGGGCATTTTTTTCTAGGTAATATTCTTCTCTGTAAATAAACATTACAACATCTGAGTCTTGCTCGATCGAGCCTGACTCTCTCAAATCAGATAATTGAGGTTTTTTATCTTCTCGTTGCTCTACTTGTCGCGATAATTGAGATAAGGCAATAATTGGAATATTTAATTCTTTTGCTAAAGCTTTTAATCCTTGTGTGATTTCAGATATTTCTAAAACTCTTGACTCATTTCTAGATAATTTGCTTGGTCTTAATAGCTGAAGATAGTCAATCACTATAACTCCTAGGCCATGCTTTCGTTTTAATCTCCTTGCTCTTGACGAAAGAGTGCCAATATTTACTGCTGGAGTATCATCTATAAAAAGTGGTATTTCCAAAATATCTTTTGAAACTGAAACAAGATTATCCAAGTCATTTTCAGACAAATTTCCTCTTCTTATATCATTTGAACTTATGCGGGACTGCTCAGATAAAATTCTTGTAGCTAATTGTTCAGAAGACATTTCTAAAGAAAAAAATAGAACTGATGAAGTATGGTCCTTAGCTTTGTATGCATTCGCAGCAATGTTGTATGCGATATTTGTTGCTAATGAAGTTTTCCCCATTGATGGTCTTCCTGCTATAATGATTAAATCTGACGGATGAAGACCACCAAGTTTTGCATCAAGATCTCTAAATTCAGACGATATACCAACTACACTGCTATCTTTTTCGAAAGCTTTTGTGGCAAGCTCAATCGCTTCTTCAACAGAGCTTTTGAATGTCTGAACGTTATGAGATGATGTACCTTTTTCAGAAATTTGGTATAGATTTTTTTCTGCTTCTTCAATCAAGTCAGATGGTTTTACATCCATATCACTTTCTATTGCATCATGTTGAACTTTACCTCCTAATTCATAAAGTCCGCGTCTTACAGCTAAATCATATATTATGTATGCATAATTCTTTGCATAATCTAATGACACAGTAGAATTTGCAAGTCTCGCCAAATAGTTTGAGCCACCAATTTCCTCTAAGTTTCTTTCTACTTCAAAATAACTTTTTAGAGTAATTGGTGTAGCTATTTGACCTTTTGAAATGAGTTTATTTATAACATCAAAGATTGTGCGGTGTACGGGCTCATAAAAATGCTCAATATTAATAATTTCAATTATGTCGTAATAAATTTCGTTATTAAGTAAAATCGCTCCAAGTAGACCCTGCTCAGCTTCTATGTTATGAGGTAGTTCTTTTACAGTTATAGAGTTATTAGAAAATTGAAAGGTAGATGACATCCCGCTAATAAACAGTAATCTAAATATATTGTCAGTATATTTTTTTAAAAAGATACTAACAGGCAATTCAAAATGTTGATAGATAATGCTGTTACAAATAGGGTTATAATTACTAAATAACTAGCTGAAAAAATTATAGTTTGTATTAAGATTTATTAATTATTTCGAGATTAATATTTGCATAAACTTCATCATATAAATGAATCTTGATTTCATGCATGCCCAAAGCTTTAATTGGTGTCAATATTACAGAGTCAGTTGAAAGTTTTATGGACATCGAGCCCAGGATACTTTCGACAATTGATTTTTGCGTTACGGCACCATATAAATTGCCTTCTTCATTTGACTCCATCTCTATTTTGATTGTTTTACCTTCGATTTTACTTTTAACATCTTGAGCTTCTTTAACTTTAATTTGGTTATTTTTTTCTATTTCAGACATTTTTTTCTCTAAATCTGATTTATTTTTTTTATTGGCTACAATAGCTTTTTTTTGTGGTATCAAAAAATTTCTTGCAAAACCATCTTTCACATTAACTACGTCACCAGCCTTACCTAATTTGTTGAGTGACTCTAGAATTATGATTTCCATTTTTTATTTACCTGTATAGGGGAGTAGAGATAAGTACCTTGCTCTTTTGATTGCATTTGATAGATCTTTTTGTTTTTTAATAGAAATATAACTAATTCTTCGAGGTGTTATCTTGCCTTTCTCAGATATAAATTTCCTTAATGGTGCAATATCTTTATAATCAAAATCTACTTTATTTTTGCTTAATTTATCCAAGAGTACTAATCCTTTTCACTTTTCATTGCGGTGGGTGTTTCCCCAAACGACTTTACCTTAATAGAAAGATACCTTATTACATTTTCATTTAAATTGAGTTTGGAGTTAAGGGCTTCAATATTTTGTTGCGGCATTTCGATATTCATAAATTCATAAAAAGCTTTTTTGTTATTTTTTATAGGATAAGCAAGGTTCCTTAGGCCCCAACTTTCTTTATAAACTATGTTTGCTTCAAGGTCACCTAAAGTCTCTTGATGAGTTTTTAAGACGTTATCGACTTCACTACTGCTTAAGTCTTGTTTTAACATGATAACATGCTCAAAAAGTGCCATATAGAAATGTATTTATTATTAAAAGTGAGATAAATATTCTATAATTGTGCATTAAGCAAGTATTCTTTTTTTTAATGAAAACAGCAATAATTTTCCCCGGTCAAGGCTCTCAAAGTGTAGGAATGGGTTATGATTTCTATGAAAAATATCAAGCTTCAAGAAAGGTATATAACGAATTAGACAATTTTCTTGATAGGGGGCTAAAAGATATTATTTTTTCAGGTAGTATTTCTGAGCTTTCTCAAACAGAAAATTCTCAACCAGCTATAATGGCAACAAGCATTGCAATCCTGGAAGCTATAAAATATGAAAATTTATTACCTATTAATTCTTTTCAAGCGGTAGCTGGACATTCATTGGGTGAGTATAGTGCTCTTGTTGCAAATGGTAGCATTATTTTTGAGGAATCTGTTAGACTTCTAAAAGTAAGGTCTAAAGCTATGCAAGAAAGTATGCCTCTTGGCACTGGTGGTATGATTGCGTTGATTGGTTGCAAGAATGATTCAGTTAATATGATTATAGATACTGCATCTGAAAAAGGAAAAATTTATCTTGCGAACGATAATGCACAAGGGCAGGTAGTTCTTAGTGGTGAAAAAAATGCTATAGAATTCATTTTAGACAATACAAAAAATTTAAATATAAAAAGAGCTATAAAACTTCAAGTAAGTGCACCATTTCATTGTGAACTTATGAAGCATGCTTCAAATGTAATTGAATCAGAGTTAAAAAAAATCAAATTTAAAAATTTCAATGTACCATTGTATTCCAATGTTACTTCAAATATATGTGATTCTAGTGACATAGCAGATTTATTGAGAATGCAAGTAATAAGTAAAGTTAGATGGCGCGAAATAATTGAAAATATGCAAAAAGATGGATTTAGAAGATTTATAGAAATTGGGCCGGGTACAGTTCTTACGAATCTGATAAGAAGAGTATCAAAAAATTTAGAAGCATATTCTATATCGAAAGTTGAGGATCTTGAAATTTTAAGAAAAATACAGTCATGAAAAATGTTTTGATTACAGGCGCTACAGGAGGAATTGGAAATGCTTTGGTTAAAAAATTCTATGATGCAGGATATAATATTTGTGCCTCTGGAACGAATAGTGAAAAATTAAATGCATTATCTAAATATTATCCAGATAGACTTACTTTTGTGCAATGCAATCTTTCCGAAAAGAATCAAATACAAAACTTAGTGGATCAAGCTGAGGAGAAGTTAGGACGAATTGACATCTTGATTAATAATGCAGGAATAACTCGTGATAACTTATTTATGCGAATGAAAGAAGCTGAATGGGAAGAAGTTATAAATTTAAATTTAAATTCTAATTTTATTCTTACTAAATTAATTATAAAAAGCATGATAAAGTCAAGATGGGGAAGAATTATCAATATTTCATCTGATGCAGCAAAAATAGGAAATCCTGGTCAATCTAACTACGTAGCTTCTAAATCTGCAATTGAGGGATTGACAAGAACTTTAGCAAATGAAGTAGCATCAAGAGGAATAACAGTTAATTCTGTTGCTCCTGGGTTTGTAAATACAGAAATACTTAAATCTGTAAATAAATCTAGACTTGACGATATGATCCAAAAGGTTCCTATGGGCAGAATTGGTGAAGCCAATGAAATTGCAGAAGTAGTTTTTTTTCTATCGTCTGAAGAATCATCATATATTACAGGGCAGGTGCTTCATGTTAATGGCGGCTTGACAATGTGATGCATGTTGTAATATTAGTGAAATTAAATAATTAGGAGTAAATATGAGTGAAGTTGCCGAAAAAGTTAAAAAGATTATTGCAGAACATCTAGGTATAGATGATATGGAGAAAATCACTAACGATGCTAAGTTTATTGATGATCTTGGTGCAGATAGCTTAGATACTGTTGAGTTAGTTATGGCATTTGAAGAAGCTTTTGATGTAGAGATACCAGATGAGAAAGCTGAGACAATTCTAACTGTTGGTGATGCTATTTCACATTTAGAGTCTTAAATCAGTCAATAAATTATGACAAGAGTAGTCGTTACTGGCATAGGTTTAGTAACCCCATTAGGCTGTGGCAGTGAGACAAATTGGAATAATCTTATTTCTGGTAAATCTGGTGCACGTAAAATATCAAAATTTGATCCTACAAATTTTAAATGTAAGGTAGCCTGTGAAGTACCACAAGGTGAAAATATCCAGGGAGCATTTAACGCTTACGAATGGATAGAAAAAAAAGAGATAAAAAAAATTGATGAGTTTATTAAGTTTGCATTAGCAGCAGGTAAAGAGGCCTTTGATCATAGTGATATCAAAAATATAGAAGATCCAATATCTTATAGATCAGGATGCATAATTGGCTCTGGTATGGGTGGATTGCCAGGAATTGAGAATACTTCAATAGATTTTAGGCACGACAAAAGAGTCAGTCCTTTTTTTATCACTGGGAGAATTATTAATATGGCTGCTGGATATCTGTCAATTAATTACAACCTTAAAGGACCCAGCTATTCAACAGTTTCAGCTTGTGCATCCTCAGCTCATGCTATTGGAGAGTCGTACAGATTAATTCAACATGGACAGGCAGATCTAATGATGACTGGTGGCTCTGAAGCTACGATTTCTCCTATAGGTATTGAGGGATTTACAGCCTGTAAAGCGCTGAGTATAAAAAATAACGAAAGTCCCGAAGAAGCATCAAGACCGTTTGATGAAGAAAGAGATGGATTTGTTATGGGGGAGGGCGCTTCAATATTAATATTAGAAAGTCTTGAGCATGCAATTGCTAGAAATGCAAAAATTCTATGTGAAATCACTGGTTATGGTATGTCTTCTGATGCATATCATTACACACTACCGGAACCATCTGGAGACGGAGCATTTAGGGCTATGAATAATTGTTTAAAGGATGCCTCTATTCTACCAAGCGAAATTGATTACATTAATGCTCATGGAACGTCTACCCCGACGGGCGATCAGATTGAGGCAATCGCGATTGATAGGCTATTTTCTGACAATAAAGATGACATTTGTGTTTCATCAACAAAGTCTCAAACTGGCCATCTTCTTGGTGCTGCGGGCGCAGTAGAGGCTTCATATAGTATATTGAGTTTATTAAATGGTAAATTGCCTTACAATTTAAATTTGAACAATGAGCTACCTTCAAAAAAAATTCATTTTATAAGAGACGAGCCATTAGATTTTAAAGTAAAAAATATTCTATCTAATTCCTTTGGATTCGGCGGTACAAATGTTTCACTAGTTTTTACCAAATATAATGCTTAACAAATCACAAATGATTATCATAATTTCCTCTCCGTCTGGTGCTGGAAAAACAACAATATGTAAAAAAATATTACAGAATGATGACTGTATAAAAATATCAATTTCAGACACCACAAGAACTCCAAGAGATAATGAAATTGATGGCAAGGACTATAATTTTGTTAGTGAAGATCACTTTAAAAAAAAAATTGCTAATAAAGAGTATGCAGAATACGCAAGAGTTTTTGGTAATCTATATGGCTCATTACATAAAGATGTTAAGAAATTAATAAATGAAGGATTTGATGTATTATTTGATATTGATTGGCAGGGTGCAAAACAATTGAAAAATTCAGAATATAAAAATATTTTATCTTTTTTTATTATGCCGCCATCTAAAAAAGATATTTACGAAAGACTTCAAGCTAGATCAGTACTTTCAGGAGATAATGAGGAATCTATTAAAAAAAGAATGTTGTTTTACGAAACAGAAATTAGCCATAAAGAAGAATATGATCATGTTATTTTAAACGATAACATTGATGAGTGTATTAGAGAAATACAGCTTTTAATTATAAAAAACAGAAAAAAACTAAGAACACATTGATAATTTGCAAAAATCTTTAACGCTTAAGTCTTCAGCCCTAAGATTTTCGTCAATCTTTAGATCCATCAATTCTTTTTTATAATCTTTTAAAGATGTTTTTATTTTTTTTCTGCGCTTACTAAAACCTAGTGAAAGTATTTTCTTTAGTTTTACGAAATCTATATTTTTATATTTTAGCGATGGCTGAAAATCAAGTACTGTCCCATAGACTTTTGGAACAGGGTAAAAAATTTCCGGAGGTGCCGTCATCAGTTCATTAATTTCACACCTTGCTTGGCATGCAACAGATATTTTACCATAACTCTTACTATTCTTCCCTGACTTGATCCTATCTGCCACTTCTTTTTGGAACATAAGAACCATTCTATTATAGAAAGGAGGCCATTGTTTTGTATCCAGCCACTTAAAGAGTAATTGAGTTGAAACATTGAATGGTAAGTTTCCAACAATTATAACTTTACCCTCTAATTTTAGCTTCTCATATTTCACATGAAGTGCATCGATATTTTTTACCTCAATTCTTTTGTCATTTTTAAAAGATTTATATAAATTTTGATAAAGTTCCCTATCTTTTTCAATTAATACAATTGATTTAAATTCTTTTTCTAATAAATAACCTGTTAATGCCCCCTTACCTGGACCTATTTCAATTATATTAGTGTCTTTATCGGAATTAATGGATTTACTTAATTTTCTGCTGAATTCATCATCGATTATGAAGTTCTGCCCTAAAGATTTTTTAGGTCTAGACTTATTTATATTCAACTGTTGCTTCATTAAGCATATCACGTAACATTTTGCTGCTTTTTAAATCTAATTGACGTTTGATAACTAAATTTTTTGCTTGTTCTAAAGTAATGTCTGGGTTTTTTGAAATAATCTCATCAATTTCCATATCACTGACAGATGTAAGGCGGAAGTAAAGGTTATTTATTAACTTATTCCATAATATCTCATTTTCTAAAAAATCTTTTAATACTGAATATTTAACATTATTTAATTCCAAAATGTCTATCAGTGCATTCTTTTCAAGGTTATTGTTCATAAAAAAATTATTTTCAAATTCAATATATTCATTTTCACTTATACTCATTTCATATTCATTAATCTTTTCTTTTTTTAATTTTTCATGAATTAATTCATCTACGGCATTATTGATCATAATCTGATTATTTTGATTATTTATATTTATTCTATTAAGTATCGCACTTAATTTCATTCTTTGAATAATATCGAAGGATGTAATCATTTCTTCATTAACAATTACAGCTATTTTATGTTCAATTTTTGTATCAGAATGAATTATGCATGTAGTAAATATAAATATAAAAAAACTAAAACTTATAGACTTAAAAAAAAACATATTAATTTATAGATGGTCCAAACACTTTATTTTTTCCATAACTTCTTGTAGAACCAAATGGTTTCAGAACAATCGTGAAGCTATATCCATCACTTTCTTTTATATCTCTATCAATTGTTAAATCTCTATAGTAATTAAAATCAATACCTAGACAGTTATCTTCATAGAGTAGGCCGTATTGATAACCAATATTTTTATTTTTATCAATATCTTTCGTTCCAGTAAATTTTACAAAAAAGTTGTCATCTAAATTGTATTTACCGCCAATAGCAATTTGCTCATTTGTATTTGAATATTTACCAGAAGTATAATCGTAATCTAATTTAACTTTTAGATTATATAATTCTGTATAAGTATTCATACTGATTGATTTGATGTCTATATCTTTTCTGTCAATCACAATTGAATTATTTAAATAGCTATTATTAACTGATACGTTTGAAGAGATGAAATAGTCAGATAATTCTTCTACTGTATCAGAGCTATTCTTATTAAATCTATAACTTTGTCCAAGTGTTATTTTTACATTCGAGTTATTTTTATTGTCTATAAACCAATCAAGTCCATAATTAATTCGTGGCCCACTCTCCCATTCTTTTATTGAAGTTGCTCTGTTTGATGAAAATAAATTGCTGCTAGAAATACTTTTAGAGTCCGTATAATTATTAAATGGAGCTAAAATTGGCATTATTTTTGGAGTTATAGTTTGATTGATATTCTCCGAAGATTTGATGAGTGGATAGCTAATAATGCTGTCTACTTGTGGAAATAGTCTTATGTTGTCTGTGTCACTTGTGCCTTTGTTATCTATTGAGATTGAGACTACTCTAAAATTTGCTTGATTTTCAAAAACAATTCCATTGTCGTTGTTTACTACGTTATTGCTCCAATTAATTTGAGATGATGCAAGTGAGGTATAGCTATCATTGAGACTCTTATTGAAATCAAATTGGTTATTGAGAGATACATTGCCATTGTAAATATTATTTTCAATGTCATTTATATTAAATATGATCCTTGGGTATAAATATTCCCATTGCTCACTTCCTTGGATAGCTAAATGCTTATATCCTATTGCATCTAAGGATAAGAATGTATTATCATGTGTTCGATCAAAGCTTAAGCCTGATTTAAGCACTGTTAATTTGTTAATCTTGTTTTTTCTCATGTAGGTATCATTATTGCTTGTTTGAACAAAACCATTGAGGGATCCATAAGGGTTATTTAATTTTGTTTCCAAAAAGAAGTGATTACTTGTACCGCTCTTATCATTATTATCGTCTAAGCTGGAATCAATATTAAATTCTCCAATTTCATTTAGTAGTCGATAATTTATTGAATAAAAATTATTACTTTTTGATTGAAACGTAGGTGTGAATGTCAAGTCCTGATTGCTTTTAATATTATAAAAAATTGGTAAAGAAAAAGTATCACCAAGATTTTGGTCTGTTTCAGCTGTTGGCATTAAAAATCCTGATCTTTTTTTAACAGATGGATCAGGATGAGAAAAGTAAGGCAGGTAAAAAACAGGAATATTAAAAAGATGAATTCTTGCATGATCATAGTGAATAGTTTTACTTTGATTATTTTGAAATATTCTTTTTGATTTTAATTTCCAACCAGGACAGTTTTCAATTAAATATTCGTTTTCTAGACATGGGGTATATTCAGCGTTTTCTAATTTACTAATTTCACCTTTTTTTTGAAAGTTTGAGCCGACTATTCTTGATCTGTCATTCATTCTTACTTTTATATTGGTACCTTCAAATTCATTTATTTCATTATCAGAAACTAAGTTATTAAAAAAGTAACTGTTACCATTTAAATCATTTAGAATTATGTTTCCTTCTGCAATGAATTTTCCATCATTATCACTATATTTGATTAAATCAGATTTAATTTTCGTTCCTTTTTCACTTATGGCGATGGCATTACCACGAGCTTCTATGTTTCCACTATTTTCCTCTACCTTTACCTCATCAGCTAGAATTCTTACTTTTTGATCAGCTGATATTTTGTTTGAAGACACCAGTATTAAAACTATGTATAAAAAAACAATTATGTAAAAGTACTTATAGCTTAATAGTTTATTCATATTTATTAATTTGTTTTAGATTTTCCATTTGATAGATCAGAATTGACAGGCAGGTTATCAAAATAGGTAAAAGTCCCTTCGATGCAATAGGATGTATTTGAGAGGTAGAACCCAAAGCATCAAATAGGTTTGAGAAAAAGTAAACAACAAAAATTACAATTAGTGAATACATTATTGTTTTAGTTAATTTATCATTTTGTTTAAGGTTTTTTGTTAAAGATGATGCCAAAAGAACAAGTGAAGCCAATAAAAACGGTAAAAAGATTAAATCATACAGGTGAAGTTTAAAATCAATAGCTGAGTAACCAAGGCCTTCTAGGAAATTTATAAATTTTACTAACCTCCATATAGATATACTTGTTGGTGAGGAGAGACTATCTGTTATATCCTCAGGTTTTATATTAGTTTTATAAAAATATTCTTTTTTGAAAGTGGAGTCTCCAAATTTTGGAGAAATTTGAGTATTTTTCATGTGCCAATAACCATCACTCAGTTTAGCTGAAGTGCCGTCAAGCCTTCCTTGATAGGATCCGTTTTGATCATATTCAAGTATCATAAAATCTATTAAATATTTTCCCTGATCCTTAATGTTTTGAGCGAATAAAACGCTATGTAAATCAGTACTAGAGTTTTCTTGCATTAACCAAAGACCATTTTTGGTAATTGACGCAAACTTATCAACACGATCAATAAACTTGTATTCTAATTCACTGTATCTTTTGTCAAAAATTGCAATTAATGGATTGGCAACAGCTATAAAAAAAATACCAAGAAGCATGTATAAAAAAATAGCTGGCAGAGCAATTTTGAAGTTCGATATGCCAATTGAATTAATAATTATCTTTTCTGAACCTTTAATTAAAATGATAAAAGCCATAATTGATCCACTGAAAGCAATTAATGGCAGAGTAAAATAAATTAAATTGGAAAAATTTAGGGCAGTAAGTTGAAATATAATGTTAATTGATATATTCTTACCCGCAGCTTTCCTAAATTGTTCTACAAAGTCTCCTATAAATAGTAAAGCCGCTAATACAATAAGAGTTATAAGGAAAGAGTAAAAAAATCTTTTTAGTACGTATATATTTATTTTATTTAACATTTACATTTTCTTTCAGTCTTGTTCTATCAAAAAAAATAAAAAATAATATTAAGGTGAGGAATAATATCGGTAATGTATAAGTAACATAAACTAACTTACTCTGTTCCACTAGCATATTTGAGAAAGTAATCTGAGTAATTTGGAAAATAAAAGCAATGGCAGATACAATTGCAATAGGGTAAAGAAAATCATCTCCTGGTTTTTTTGAAAATTTTAAAATAATTAGCGGTATAAAGGAAAAAACAAATATATAAAGAGGGCTCGATATCCTTTTATGAAGCTCTGCAAATTGCTCTCTTTCGTATTTATTAAAATTATTTAGTTTTTTATTATTTAAGTTTTTTATTATCTGAAATGTGTATAATTCATCTGAGTAGATGTGTTTATTCTCTTCTTTATTATATGGCGTCAGATACAAATCGTAAGTTTCAAATCCGATCTCAGATATTCTATTTTCATCACTATCATAAATTTGAATATTTCCATTGAAAAGTCTTAAAATTTTTTTATTCTCAAAATCTATAAATTCTCCATTTTGTGCAATATATGTTTGTGGCTTATCTGAATTTGTAAGATCATGAATCAATAATCCATTTATTTCATTTCCATTTCTTTCTTGTAAGAAAATTGTCAAAGTATCGACTGGAGATATAAATTTTTTTTCTTTCAATATTGATGAATGTATTCCAGAGGATCTAATATCAATTATTTTATGTCTTATTTCATTAAGTGATATTGGTGTAATATAAATACTCAGTATCATTGAGAATAAATAAATAATTATAGAAATATACATTAATGGCTTAATTAGGACTTCATGATGAGATTTGCCCGAAGCCCATAAAATTATTAGCTCACTATCATTACGCAATCTGTTCAAATTAAACAGAACCGATAAAAAAATACAAATTGGTATTGTTATTAGTAATATTTTTGGCAGTAAGAGAACAATGTAAGAAAGATAAGATATGAATGAAACATTATCAGATGTTAATAATTCAATATGCCTTAATCCTTGACCCAACCATAAAATGCCACTTAAAAGGACTAATAGTAACAAAAAACTTGAAGAGATTTCTTTAATCGCATATGTTGTAAATCTTGACATTTTCTCAATTATATCAATATTTTGCTAAAGGTATATATGTATGGATATTCAATTTAATAATTTAAGACAAGAAAAAGATGCTACAGGGCTGATATTTTGTGACAATAAGTGTCGGCTTATAGGATATGGAAAAAAGCTTGATCAACAATCAAAGAAGTATATATCAAATATCATCAAATCAGATACATCATTTCAGGAAAGAAACTCTAAAAATTTTGATTACTCAATAATTCATCAGCCGGCAAATTTAAAGCTTGCAAAATTATTTGTATTTAAATTAAAAAATTTTAAGGATTATCAAATAAGAGATTTTCAGATCTTAGGAGGTTACTTAAATTCTCTCATTAAATTCTATAAGGAAAGCAATGTAATTATTTATCCTGACGGAATTTCTTCATTAAAAGTAGGCTCATTAAATGCTATAAGTGAAATGATTCTTGGAATGTCATTAGCATCATACAGCTTTACTAAGTACTTTTCGAAAAAAGATGACAAAAAAATCAAAAATAAAATTAAAAAGAAAAGAATAAAAGTCTGTTCATCGCTGCACACTAGACTTATGAAAAATTATGAAGGTGTAAAAGCTATACATGAGGGTGTCACACTCACAAGAAACTTAGTTACTGAACCTCCAAATGTAATGACACCGCCAAAAATTGCTGAATATGCAAAATCTCTCAATGAATATGGAGTTGATGTAAAAGTGTTAGGCGAAAAAGAAATGAAAAAACTTGGAATGGGATCTTTATTAGGTGTCGGCCAAGGCAGCATACATGAGTCACAATTGGTTATTATGAAGTGGAATGGTGCTCGTAATAAGAAAAAAAAGCCAATAGCATTTATTGGCAAAGGTGTTTCATTTGACACTGGAGGCGTATCATTAAAACCTTCAAATGGCATGGAAGAAATGAAATATGACATGGGAGGTTCCGGAGTTGTAATTGGGTTAATGAAAGCCCTTGCGCTAAGAAAAGCAAAGGCTAATGTGATCGGTGTTGTTGGTTTAGTTGAGAATCATATTGGCAGTAAAGCCCAAAGGCCGAGTGATGTAGTTAAATCTTATTCTGGCCAAACGATCGAAGTTTTAAATACAGACGCAGAAGGAAGATTGGTCCTTGCTGATGCACTATGGTACACTCAAGAACAATATAAACCAGAGCTTATGGTTGACCTTGCAACATTAACTGGAGCTATAATCGTTGCATTAGGAGATGAATATGCAGGACTTTTTTCAAACAACGATAAACTAAGCAAGCAGCTAGCGGAAGCTGGGGATGTTGAAGGAGAAAAATTATGGAGACTTCCCCTAAACGATAGGTATGACAAAATGTTAAATTCACCTATTGCAGATATGCAAAATATTACAAATGGAAGAGGTCCAGGCTCTATTACAGCAGCACAATTCTTGCAAAGATTTGTAAATAAAGTTCCTTGGGCACATCTCGATATCGCTGGAACTACTTGGACTAAGCAACCTTTGCCTACTTCACCAAAGGGAGCAACAGCTTTTGGTGTGAAGCTTCTAAATAGATTTGTCTCAAAATATTATGAGGGCAAATAATGGCAATTGAGAGAACTTTTTCAATAATTAAGCCTGATGCTGTTGAGCGTAATAAGATTGGTGAAATAACAGCTATGCTCGAGTCTGCCGGCCTAAAAATTGTTGCTTCTAAAAGGATTCAATTAGACCAAAATAAAGCAGCCTCTTTTTATGGAGTACATTCTGACAAGCCTTTTTTTCATAGCCTGTGTGATTTTATGTGCTCAGGTCCAATAGTGGTTCAGGTTCTTGAAGGAGAAAATGCAGTTCAAAGGAATAGAGAAGTAATGGGAGCAACTAATCCAGAGGAAGCTGCTGAGGGAACGATTAGAAAAAAATACGCTTTGTCTCTAGAAAAAAATTCTGTACATGGATCAGATAGCCCTGAAAATGCTGAAATCGAGATAAATCATTTTTTTGATGAGGCAGACATTATTTCGTAAGCACCAACTTGATGGCTTTGGGATAAATAATATGTTCTTCTTTTAAGACCTTCTTAGAAACTGAGGTTTCTGTATCCTCTGCACTAATCTCTACTTCTCTCTGAAGAATAATCTTCCCTCCATCCATTTCTTGATTTACATAGTGCACTGTACAACCTGTCTTAGTTTCATTATTTTCTAGAACACGTTGGTGAGTATTGAGCCCTTTATATTTAGGTAGTAATGAAGGATGTATGTTTATAATTTTATTAGGATAATGATCAATTAATTTTTTTGATAATATTTTCATATATCCTGCTAAACAAATTAGTTCAAGGTCATAAGGTTTTAATAGACTGATAATCTTTTCTTCATATTCTTCAGTATTTTTAAAATTATGGTAGTCTAATGTGATTGCTTCTAAATTATTATCTTTTGCAAAACTTAAGCCGGGAGCATTCTTATTATTTGAAAAAACAACTTTTATTTCTGCTGGATATTCTTTTTCTTTACATGCATCTAAAATCGATTTTAAATTTGAACCACGTCCAGATATAAAGATACCTATGGGATGCTTAATCATTAAAATTTAATTTACCAATATAACTAACTTTTTTATTTATTTTTTTTGAATTCACTAAATTGCCAATTATACTGTATTTAAGTTTGTGTTTCTTAATTGATTTTTCAAATTGATTAAACTTTGTTCTATCTAAGATTACTATCATACCATATCCGCAATTAAATGTTTTTAACATTTCATTTTGTGATACCCCAAAACTTTGTATCCATTTAAATATTATTGGCAAATTAAAGGTTTCTAAATTTATTTTTGCAGAAACATTTTTATTTAGTGATCTTGGTAAATTTTCTGTTATTCCTCCACCTGTAATATGAGCGCATGTTTTTATTATTTTTTTTGTGTACATTTCAAGTATTGGACCTACGTATATCTCTGTAGGCTTGAGTAGTAGTTCACCAATGGTTTTATTTTTTTCTATCTTCTTATTTAATTTTATTTTGTTATCTTTGATTATCTTTCTAACAAGAGAATATCCATTAGAGTGAAGACCTGATGATGAAATTCCTACAATAATATCATTTTCTTTTAATTTTGGACTTGCTTTGGCAACTCCACTCTTAACTCCTACACAAAATCCAGCAAGATCATACTTATCATTTGAATCAACTTCTGGATGTTCGGCTGTTTCTCCACCTAGCAGTGAACAATTAGACATTTTACATCCCTTAATAATACCCCCTATAATTTCTTTACCTTTAGATATGTCTAATTTACCAGTTGAAATATAGTCTAAGAAAAAAAGAGGTTTAGCCTGATCAACTATTAAGTCATTCACGCACATGGCAACTAAGTCAATGCCAATTGTCTTATGGTCTCTCATCATACGGGCAATCTCAATTTTTGTCCCAACTCCATCGGTTGCACCAACAAGAATCGGTTTTTTAATTTTTGAATCAAGAACAAATTGACCAGAAAAACCACCAATATTGGATTTTTTAAGATTTTTATCTTTACGAATTATTTTTTTAATTTCAGATACAAATTTATTTCCTTTATTTATGCTTACGCCTGAACTTGAGTATGATAGCTTCTTCATTTAGATTTCTTATATATGATTTTTAATACCAATACTAAGCAAATAAGCTTCGTGATTGTTTTTTTATTTGCTTTTATTAATTCCTGTCTTGCTAATGAAAATGTAGATTTTTTTTCATCATCTGGCATAACGGTAAATTTATCTTTTTCAAATGAGACTGACATTAGAAATACTGCTATATCTAAAGCTGAAGAAATTGCCTTTAAAAGAGTATCAGTAAAACTTCTTACGCCAGAGGATTATAAAAAATTAAGCAAATTAAAAGATATTGATATTTCTTATTTCGTAGAAAGTATTGAGTTTGTTGATGAAAAAATTTCAAGAGAAACTTACCTTGGCGAGTTTAATATATATTTTAGTCCGTTCCGTATCAAAGAATTTTACAAATCGAATTCCTTAACATTTTCTGAGGTAAGTTCTCAAAATATCACAGTTAATGTAGCATTTTCTAATTCTAATCAATTTTTTATTCTATTTAATTTGTGGAACACCGAATGGAAAAAAATTAAAAATATAGGTAATAAAATAAACCTAGATGTAAAGACCTTTTCACAGACTGAAATTGGCAATACCGATTTATCTAATTTTTTGGAAAATAAAGACATAGAAGGAAATAATTTAAATGATGAAAATGACGTAATACTAATATGGTGTAGCCCTATTTATGAAAAATTAAATGAGCTTAGATTTGATTTAATAATAAAGTTTAATTTGAATCAAAAAGAAAAGATAATTAGAAAGAGTTATTTGACTGATTATTCTTTATTTAGGGATGATATTTTTTCACCATTAATTGAGGATATAAAAAATGAACTTTTACTTACGTGGATTGATCTAACAAAACAATCTGATGAGGTTTACAGATTTAAGTTTGTATACGATATCGAAAACATTTCTGATTGGGTTGAGTTACAAAATCGACTGCAATCAGTAAGGCTTTTGGAACAATATAAGCCATCTTTATTTACTACGGATAAGGTTGAGGGGTACGTGGATTTTTTAGGAAATGGAGATAAGTTTGTTCTTCTGCTCTCTCAAAATAAAATTAATGCAGTAAATCTTGGACCATATTATAGAATTTCTTTAGATGATTAAAAATTTACCAAATTTTATATCAATTTACCGTTTAGTTACTATTCCATTTGTTGCGTGGTTTCTTTTGGAGGAATTATATAGTTACGCGGCTTTATTTACTCTTTTAATTGCTGTAAGTGATTTTTTAGATGGATTTATCGCAAGATATTTTAAAGTTCAAAGTGAACTAGGTTCATATTTAGATGCAATTGCTGATAAAGCATTCGTAATTTCGATTTTTATACTCATTGGAAATCTCAAACTGTTACCTGTATTCATAATCATAATAATAATTTCAAGAGATATAATCATTTTGGGATCATTTGTAGTCACTTTTTTGGCTGGTAAAAAAATTGAGGTTAATCCAACTAAAATCAGTAAATTAAATACATTCTTTCAGTTTTGTCTTGTTATTATGACCATGCTTAGCAATATCAACGGATATGAGAAATATTTCACTACATTAATGTTAAACGAAGTATTAATTACTGTTGTATTGATATGTACTCTATTATCTTTAATAAATTATATAAGTTACTGGTTTAAAAACATAAACTAAATGGAAAAAGGACAATTAATCTTTAATTTAAAAAATATAGAAACTTATGAACCTGAGGATTTTTATATTAGTAAAAGTAATTTTAATGTTTCAACTTTACTAAAATCTCCACAGGACTGGTTTAATAGATCAGCTGTAATATTTGGGCAAAAAAAATCAGGTAAAACACATCTTTTAAATATATGGTCAGGCTATAACAATGCTAATTTAATTAATTGCCTTGATGTGCAAAGCTGGAATAACATTTCATTTAATACCAATATAGCAATTGATGATTTTCATAATTTAAAAGATGAAGAGGGTTTTTTTCATTTTTATAATAGTTTAATTTTAGAAAAGAAAACAATTTTAGTAACGGTTGATATAAATTCAAATTTTGAAATCAAACTAAAAGACTTAAATTCAAGGTTTAAATCCTTTACTTCATCTAAAATCGAAAATCCAGAAGATGATCTCTTAAAAGCCATAATCATGAAATATTTTAGTAATGCCCAAGTTCAAGTTGACAAAAATGTAATTGAATATTTATTAAAGAGGGTAGATCGTGATTATCAAAAATTATATAATATTCTTGAAAAAATTAATATTCTATCCTTGCAAAGAAAATCAAAAATAACAACACATCTCATTCGAGACATAATGACTTAACATAACTCTCAAAAACTTCTAAACGTTGATCATTTTTATTTTTACCTTTTTTTAATTCTCCCAGCCTATTTTTACTTGCTCTTATAAGATTTTTATCGGAAACAATCCAATTACGAGGAAGGTCATCTTTTTGGGCATAATTTTCTCTCCATTCTGAAAATCTTTTAATTAGTTTTTTTTCATTTTTTGAAAAATTTTTGATTTTTATTCTTTTATAGGATTTTTTAGTGTTGTAGACATCTTTGGTATCTAATTGGTCTTCGATTATTTTTTTTATTCTTTTTACGAAATTTCTTTTTTTGATTTCTTGCAATAAGTTCACGTAAATTTTAGGCAAATAATACACATCGTTAATTGCATAATTAATTTGCTCGGATGATAAAGGTCTCTTAGTCCAATCAGAAACTTGATGTTTTTTTGAAAGTTTTATTTTGAATAGTTTTTCTACTAAACTAGTATATCCAATTGTTTGTCCCCCATAAATTGAATTATAAGCAATTTGAGTATCAAAAACATTCACAACACTAATTTCAAAAGCATAATTTAATACTTCGATATCTTGTCGAGCAGAGTGGATAACTTTCAATATCTTTTTTGATGTGAGTATTCTTCTAAAATTTTCAAAGTTCATTTTTTCCCCTGATAACATATCAATTAAGAATTCTTTTCTTTGAGTTTTAATTTGAATAGTGCATAAAATTGGCCAATATGTATTATCTCTTTTGAATTCGGTATCTAGGAAGATAATTTTATACTTATTCAATAATTTACATAGCTTCTCGAGGGATTTATTATCTTGGACTATTTTCATAAATCAAACTATATATGATCCTTAATTAAAAGTATGAATAAATATAGAACGCACAATTGTAACCAGCTTAGATTAGAAGATGATGGTTCTAAAGTATCATTAGCTGGGTGGATAAATAGAAAAAGAGATCACGGTAATGTACTATTTGTTGACTTAAGGGATCATTATGGCGTTACTCAATGTGTAATTGAGAAAACAAATACTAAATTGCTAAACTTAGTAGACAGCTTAAGAGTTGAGACCGTTATTAAAATTGATGGTACCGTTATAAAAAGAGAGCCTGATACTATTAATAAATCTCTAAATACAGGGACCATTGAAATTGCAGTTGATAATGTAGAAGTATTATCTGAGGCAAAGGAGTTGCCTATGCCAGTTTTTGGAGAAAACGACTATCCAGAAGAAATTAGATTGAAGTATAGATTTCTTGATATTCGAAGAGAGGAATTGCATAAAAATATTGTTCTAAGATCCTCGATTATTTCCCACATTAGAAAGCTCATGTCTGACGCCGGTTTTTTAGAAATGCAAACACCAATACTTACAGCTTCTAGTCCAGAAGGGGCTAGAGATTACTTGGTACCAAGCAGGATTCATCCAGGAAAATTTTACGCACTTCCTCAAGCCCCACAGCAATTTAAGCAATTAATTATGGCAGGAGGATTCGATAAATATTTTCAAATAGCCCCTTGTTTTAGAGATGAAGACGCAAGAGCAGATAGAAGTCCTGGCGAATTTTATCAATTAGATATGGAAATGGCATTTGTTGAGCAAGACGATGTATTTAACGCCATTGAACCCATTTTATATTCTGTATTTACAACTTTTTCTGATTTTAACGTTACAGAAATACCTTTTCCAAGAATTACATATGCCGATGCTATGAGCAGGTATGGAACAGACAAACCTGACCTTAGAAATCCAATAAATATTTCTAATTTAACTAAGGAATTTAATGATGACAAAGTTGAATTTAGTGCATTTAAAAAAATCATTGAAGAGGGGGGTGAGGTTATTGGAATACCAGCACCTGACTCGAGTCAAAAACCTAGAAGTTTTTTTGATAATCTTAATAATTGGGCAAGAAAAGAAATGAATGCTGCTGGTTTAGGTTATATTGTTTTTGATAAAAACTCTTCTGGCGTAGAAGGAAAGGGGCCTATTGCAAAATTTATCCCCTCTGAAATTCAAGAAATGATATTAAACAAAGCAGGTCTTAAGGCCGGAGATTCAATTTTCTTTGCATGCGCTAAAGGAAAAGAAGTTTATGATATTGCTGCTGCAGCCAGAGATAAAATTGCAATAGATCTGGATCTAATTGAAAAGGGAGTATTTAAGTTTTGTTGGATAGTCGATTTTCCCATGTATGAAAAGGACAAAGAAACTGGAAAAATTGATTTTAGTCATAATCCTTTCTCAATGCCACAAGGTGGATTAGAAGCTCTCAATAATTCAGATCCTTTAAATATTTTAGGTTATCAATATGATATTGTTTGTAATGGCGTCGAGCTATCATCAGGCGCTATACGAAATCACGTTCCAGAAATTATGTATAAGGCCTTTGAAATAGCTGGCTACAGTAAAGATCAAGTGCATGAAAAATTTGGAGGCATGATAAACGCTTTTACTTATGGCATACCTCCTCATGGCGGCATTGCGCCAGGAATAGACAGAATAGTCATGCTGCTTGCTCAAGAAAAAAATATTCGTGAGGTAATATTGTTCCCAATGAATCAACAGGCGCAGGATCTGATGATGTTAGCTCCTGCTGAAGTCGATAAGACTACACTTGATGAGTTGAATTTAGAAGTTAAACCAACTGATGAATAAATTATGAACAGCCAGTTGTGGCACCGCAAGTATCGCATTTTAAACAAGTGCCATTTCTAACAAGAGTAAAAGAACCACACTCAGGACAAGCATCCCCTTCGTAGCCCATCATTCTTGCAGCTTGAACTCTACTCATTGATTGATCAGATGTAGAGCCCGTGCTTACTGCAGCACTAATTGGGGCTTGTTCAGCTGAAACAGTCTCCATACTTCCATTTGAACTAACTACTGAAAGTCCATCCTGACCACGTAAATAACCCTGGCTTGAAACTTTTTTAACAAGCTTCCATGGGATTTCGTTATTTTTTAGAGTTCCTTCCTCAGCACCAGTTCCAAGTGAGAAATCAACATCAGTATTATCTGCATGAGCCAGATCATTCCTGCCTAGGTAAGAAACAGCGAGTTCTCTGAATACATAATCTAAAATAGATGTTGCATTTTTAATTCTATTGTTACCTTGCACTACTCCAGCCGGATCAAATCTGGTAAAAGTATAAGCTTCCACATACTCTTCTAGTGGAACTCCATATTGAAGACCAATTGATATTGCAATTGCAAAATTATTCATCAGACTCCTCAGAAAAGCTCCCTCTTTATGCATATCAATAAAGATTTCACCTAAGCTACCATCCTCATATTCTCCGGTATGAAGATAAACTTTATGGCCTCCTACAATAGCTTTTTGAATGTATCCTTTTCTTCTATCTGGAACTTTATTTCTTGAACCGTAAACAACAGAATTCATGGCCTCTTTGGCAACAGCAATCGTTCTATCAATTTGGTTATCCGGTTGTTCTATTTCTTCTTCAACATCCTCATCAACAAGTTTTGATGCAAGTGGTTGACTTAATTTTGAGCCATCACGGTAGAGAGCGTTTGCTTTTGTGCCGAGTTTCCAAGACAGTAAATAAGCTTCATTACAATCTTCCACATCAGATTCTGCAGGCATGTTGATTGTTTTTGATATAGCTCCTGATATAAAAGGCTGAGCCGCTGCCATCATGCGTATATGACTTTCTACAGATAAATATCTTTTGCCGATCCTACCGCACGGATTCGCGCAATCGAATACAGCTAAATGATCATCTTTGATATGCGGTGAGCCCTCTAAGGTCATGGTGCCGCAGCAGAAGGTATTTGCTTCATCGATTTCATCATTTGTAAAACCTAAAGCAGTTAGCATATTAAAATTCATGTCAGTAAGCTGTTCTTCTGAAAAATTCAGCTTCTCTTTACAGAATTCCATCCCGAAAGTATATGAATTGAAAGAAAATCGAATATCAAAAACATTCTTTAAATTTTGTTCAAGAAGTTCGATTTGTTCCTCTTCAAAGCCTTTTTCTTTTAGAGTCTCGTGATTTATAGCGGGTGCATTTTTAAGCGTACCGTGACCAACGGCATAATTAATTGTTTCTTCAATTTCATCCTCTATGTATTGAAGTTGCCTTAATGCTTCTGGAACCGTTCTATTTATAATCTTGAAGTAACCACCTCCAGCAAGTTTCTTGAATTTGACCATTGCAAAATCAGGTTCGATACCTGTTGTATCACAGTCCATTACAAGACCAATGGTTCCAGTTGGCGCAATTACTGTTGTCTGTGCATTTCTAAAACCAAACTTTTGACCATTCTCATAAGCTTGATCCCATGCACTTTGCGCTTCCATTCCTAAGTTTGTATCTCTTAAATCTTCAACTACAAATGGCACAGGATTAATATGTAAACCTTCATACTCATCAGTCTTACCATATGCGGCTCTTCTATGATTTCTCATAACACGAAGCATATTTTTAGAGTTTTGTTGATATCCGGGGAAGGGGCCTTGTTCGGATGCAACTTCAGCTGAAGTTGCATAAGATATGCCAGTCATTAAAGCTGTTATGGCTGCACAATTTGCCCTTCCTTCTTCACTATCGTAGGCTACACCTTTAGACATTAGGTAGCCACCTAAATTCGCATATCCAAGACCAAGTGTCCTGTATTCATAAGAGAGTTTAGCTATTTCCTTTGACGGAAATTGAGCCATCATGACTGAAATTTCCAATATTAATGTCCATATTCTTACAGCATGTTTGAACAAGTCAGTGTTTAAACATTTGTTCTCATCCATAAATGTCATTAGATTTAGAGATGCTAAGTTGCAGGCTGTATTGTCTAAGAACATATACTCTGAGCAAGGATTTGAAGCTCTAATTTCCCCACTTTCTGGGCATGTGTGCCAATCATTAATTGTCGTATGGAACTGAATACCAGGATCAGCACAGGCCCAAGCAGAATATCCAACTTGATCCCAAAGGTCTTTTGCCTTTACTGTTTTACTCACTGAATTGTCAATTCTATTCATTAAGTTCCAATCTTTGTCTTCAATTACAGCATTTAAAAAATCGTCAGTAACTCGAACTGAATTATTTGAATTCTGACCAGAAACTGTCACATAAGCCTCTGAATCCCAATCTGTATTATAGGTTTCAAACTCAATGGATTTGTATCCTTGTTTTGCAAAATGTATAATCCTTTGAATATAATTTTCAGGAACTTCATTTTTTCTTGCAGCAATAATTTCTCTTTTTAAAGCTGGGTTTTTTGCAGGTTCAAAACAACTTTCACCATCAGCTTCACAGTTGTGGCAAGCATTCATAATGCTTTTTAGATGTTTTGAACATATTTTTGATCCTGTAACAATTGATGCTACTTTTTGTTCTTCTGTAACTTTCCATTTAATAAACTCTTCAATATCAGGATGATCTATATCTACTACAACCATCTTGGCAGCTCTTCTAGTTGTACCGCCTGATTTAATTGCCCCCGCAGCTCTATCACCAATTTTAAGAAAACTCATCAGTCCAGATGATTTTCCTCCACCAGATAAGCCTTCAGAAGAACCCCTGAGGTTTGAGAAGTTTGTTCCAGTCCCTGATCCATATTTAAACAGTCTCGCTTCACGTACCCACAAATCCATAATGCCGCCATCATTTACCAAATCATCATCTATGCTTTGAATAAAGCATGCATGAGGTTGAGGTCTCTCGTAAGAACTTGATGATCTAGTAAGCTTTCCAGTTTCATGATCAACATAAAAATGACCTTGAGAAGGACCATCGATTCCATAGGCCCAGTTTAATCCTGTATTGAACCATTGAGGACTGTTTGGTGCAACCATTTGGTTAGCAAGCATATAACGGACTTCATCAAAAAAAGCTTTTGCATCGTCTTCTGATGAAAAATAACCACCTTTCCATCCCCAATATGTCCATGCCCCTGCAAGTCTATCAAAAACTTGCTGTGAGCTTGTTTCGGACGAATAACTTACTTCTCCATCACTTTCATCAGCAATTCTCGGAGCAAGCCATGATGGAACATTTTTTTCATCGGTTCGTTTTAGTTTTGAGGGAACACCAGCTTTTCTAAAATATTTTTGAGAGAGAATATCGCTTGCAACTTGACTCCATTGTTCTGGAACCTCAAAATTTTCTAATTTGAATACAAGTGACCCATCAGGATTGACTATCTCACTTGAAACTTTTTTAAATTTAATTTTTTCGTATGGTGATTGATTAGCAGTTGTAAATTCTCTATTTATTTTCATTATTTTCCCTTCTAAAATATAATCATTGCAACAGACGAGCTTATAAAAAAAACCAATATCAATAATTTAATGGTCTCGACCGTAAATTGTGCCAGAATGCTAAATGAGTAACTTTCTAGATTGTTGATAATTTATTATTTGAAAAATGAAGTCAACATATTGTGTAAAAAAAATTGAAAACTACTATATAAGGTATATAAAATGTTATTAAAATTAAAAAAAGTCAATATTTTCAGTGTTTTATCAACTCAAGATAATTCACTAATTGTTGAAAAAACTGTTAATTTTAAGGTTAAATATTCATAAATAATCATGTTTAGAGAGATATTTACTTGGTGGAACGGGCAGACCATTGGTACCAGAATTTGGTCTTATTTTAATGGAGTTTTGGTCGGCGCTGATGATCAGGGTAATAAATATTATAAAAATAAAAAAGATACTAAGAGGTGGGTTATTTACAGCAATGTAGTTGAGTCAACCCTTGTTAACCCGGAATGGAACAATTGGCTTAGATACACTTCACTATCAAAACCATCTGAACTTAAAAAACATGAATGGCAGATAGATCATTTGCCGAATTTAACAGGTACTAATGCTGCCTATGATCCAGAAAACAGTAAAAAGGAAAAGCAGTCAGTTGCTAAAAATGATGATTATAAAAAATGGAGTCCAAAAAATTAGAGTAATATTTGATATATTATTTTTGAGTTTATTATTGATCTCTAGCCTTTATGCTCAAAATATTGAAGATTTACCATTGATAAATTTAAATGAACTTGAACCAACTTATGAAGATGAAGTTTTAAATCAAAATATTGAAAATGATTTAAAAGATAGTGATTTTATTAAGAATAAAAATAAAAAATTTGAAGAGTCGTTTGCTACTGTCAGCATATTAAACAAAATTACAGCAGAAGTTAAAACTATAAATATTAAACTGAAAGAAAACTATCTTTATGAGGAATTAAAAATTTATGTGATTGATTGCTATAATAGCAAGCCATTAGAAAAAGCTGAAACAGCTGTATATTTGAATATTTACATCGAGAAAACGATGAAAAAAATATTTAATGGATGGATGATCAAATCACTTCCATCAATATCATCAATGGAACATCCTATATATGATCTCTGGGTAAATGGTTGCTATAAACTATAGCTTCTCAATATTATTTTCTAACCAATTTATAGCCACCCCTCCATTCTTAAACTCAGAAGAAGACAGTATTTTTTTATGAAGCTCAATATTAGTATCTATTCCGTCAATCACAATTTCATTAAGTGACCTCAATGCGCGCTTAATTGCATGATTTCTTGTTCTACCAGTAGAAATTAATTTAGCCAATAAATTATCATAATAGTGCGGAACTTTATAACCAGAATAAATAAAGGTATCTAGTCTAATTCCATTGCCTGCGGGAGGATGATACATTTCTATTTTGCCTGCAGATGGCTTGAAATCTTTTGAGCTTTCTGCATTTATTCTACATTCAATTGAATGTCCTAGTGGTTTAATGTTTTCTTGGTTTGTAAAAATTTTATCTCCGTGAGCAACACATATTTGTTCTCTAACGAGATCCACTCGAGTTAACATTTCTGTAATAGGGTGTTCTACCTGAAGCCTTGTATTCATTTCCATGAAATAAAACTCCTTACCGTCGAATAAAAATTCGAGAGTACCTAATCCCAAATATCCCATCTTTTCCATTGCATCAACGCAAGTCTTAAATAGTTTCTGTTTTTTTTTCTCATCTATGTTAGGTGCAAGAGCTTCTTCGACAACTTTTTGATTACGTCTTTGTACAGAGCAGTCTCTTTCATGCAAATGAAGAAAATTACCATGAGTGTCACAAATTACCTGAACTTCAATATGACGAGGTGAGTCAATAAATTTTTCAATATATATTGAATCATTTCCAAAAAAAGAAAGCGCCTCCTGTTTAATAATTGGTAATGCATCCTTTAATTCTTTTTTAGAATTAACAATTTTCATTCCTCTGCCACCACCTCCAGCACTAGCCTTGAGTAAAACAGGGTATCCTATTTCATCACTAGCTGTCAGCGCATCAGACTCACTTTTGACTTCACCTTCAGAACCTGGAACTGTTGGCACGCCAAATTTTTTCATTATTCTTTTAGCCTCAATTTTATCACCCATCATTTCAATATGAGAGTATTTTGGTCCAATAAAAGTCAATTTATGATCTTCCAGCATCTTGGCAAATGAAGCATTTTCAGAGAGAAAGCCATATCCTGGATGAACTGCTTGAGCACCTGTAATTTCACACGCTGAAATTATGGCATGTGCATTTAAATAGCTCTTATTAACTGGGTTAGGCCCTATGCAAACACTCTCATCGGCAATTCTGACATGCATAGATTCAGTATCTGCTTCACTGTGAACAGCTACAGTTGAAATTCCAAGCTCTTGGCAGGCTCGATTTATTCTAACCGCAATTTCACCTCGGTTAGCAATAAGTACTTTATCAAACATTATCCTATGAGCATTAACGGTTGGCCAAATTCTACAGCTTGCTCATTTTCAACTAAAATTTTGATTACTTTTCCTTGCAGTGAAGATTCTATAGGATTCATTGTTTTCATTGCTTCAACAATAAGAATTGTTTGACCTGATTTAACAGAGTCACCAATATTTACAAATTTACTAGCACCTGGTTCTGGTTGAAGGTAAACAGTTCCAACCATTGGTGATTTAATTACTCTTGGATCGTTTTTGTAATCATCTTCACTTACTTGCATTTCTGAATTATTTTGATTCGGAGTATCTCTATCAACAGGTTGTAAGCGAGCGCCTTTTGCAACTGTTACTGAAAAATCCCCATCTGAATATGAAACTTCAGTTAAATTTAATTCTTCAAGAATTTTTGCTAAATCTTTTATAGGTTTTGGGTCAATATTTTTTTTAGACTTATCACTCATAAGATTATCCTTTTATATTAGTTTAACCATTCCTTCAACTGCAAGCACATAGCTATTTGCCCCAAATCCGCAAATAACTCCGTGCACCCCTTTACTTATATATGAGTAATGTCTAAAGTCTTCTCTCCTAAATAAATTGGATAAATGGATTTCAATTTTTGGGATTTCTATTGTTAAAAGTGCATCTAATATTGCAACTGAGGTGTGCGAAAAGCCGCCTCCATTGATTATCAATCCAGATGCAGTATTTTTTGATTTTTGTATACAGTCTACAATATCGCCTTCAGAATTAGATTGAAAAAAATTCACATCAATTTCTTTATAGTTTATGGCGATATGACCCTTCACAATCTTATGAACTTCATCCAAAGTCATAGATCCGTAAATTTCAGGCTCTCTTTCTCCAAGCATATTTAGATTTGGGCCATCAATGAACTGAATTAGTTTTTTACTCATAGATACATTATATTGTTTATTGCCTGTTTATTATAACTTCTTTCTCTAAAATATTAATTAAATCTAGAGAACGATACCACTCAGGTGAATATTCATCGATATTTTCTAATGCTTTAGTTGCAAATTCGTAAGATAATGGCCGTTCTCCTATCAAAAAATACCTTTCTGCAGTTGCGTAATTTGCTAGTGAAATCTCATTAATATCAGAATATGCTCTTGCCAATAGATACCAAGAATAGGCATTTTTTGGATTTATTTGTATTGATTTTTTTAGATATTTTATTGCCTCAGTTGTCTCTTTCTGGGTATTGAAAGCTAACAAGTAGTTTCCGAGCATCATATAATATAAATCACTCTCATGCTCATTGTATTTAATAGCTTCTTTTTGATACTTTGTAGCAATTTCATGCTTATTATTTACAAAATATATTTCACCAATCAATTCTTTATAAAAAGGATTTGTTGGGTCTAGATGAATAAGCTTTTCTAAATTATGTATTGATTTAGAATGATTTCCTATAAAATAATTTGAAACTGCTGTTGCATACAAGTCTACTTCATTATTAAGGTCATATATTGACTTTGTTTCATCATGACTATGAGTAAAACCGTGTAGCTTTGCCTTAAGCAAATTAAAACGTTTATTCATCTGATCATCAATTTTGTGTTGACATTGAGCATAATTTTTAAGTGATGAGGTTATCCAAGTAATTCTGTTTTTAACCAGAGGGTGAGTAGATCTATAATTAATTTTTTCAGTTGTTGAAAGCTCTTCGATTCGTTCAATTTTATTTAAAAAACTTATAAGAAAATTTGCATCAATTCCATTTTCACATAGAATTTTGACAGCCGCTTGATCAGCTGAAGCTTCTTGAGTTCTGGAATAATATGCAAATCCATCACTTATGCTCGCTTGGCCAACCATAATTCCTGCTAATCCAGATTCCGCTGACCCTGCCATAATCCCTATAATTCCTAATAAATAAACAGGCAATGCTCTGTCACTTAAATTTGATATTTCAATTGAAGTGTTAAATATGTGTCCACCTTTAATATGAGCTAGTTCATGGGCTAAAACCGCTGCATATTCTCTGTAATCTTCAGCTTTGATAATTAGCTCTGTATTTATAAAAATATTTTTTCCACCAGTCACAAATGCATTTACTTGATCACTTTTAATAAAATAGATGTTTATCTCATCATGTTTAATCTCACTGGTATCAGAAATGGCAGCAATAACATCACCAGTAAATTGCTCAAGCTCAATATCCCTAATTATTTCTAGTGCAGCTGAGGGCAAAGAAAAACAGCTAAAAAGTATTATTATTTGAGATAAAAAACGCATATTTTGTCACTTTTGCCACCAACCAGATTTTTTATTTTTGATTACTTTTAATGTTACTTTTTCATTTGCGATTTCATTTATACTTTTTTTAGTGTTTTTAGAAATGGACTTTTTTTTAGGTGTAACTTTATTTTTTTTTCTTTTGACAGCACTTTTTTTTGTAGGTTTTATTTCTTTTTCTTTTTTAGGAGATTCATCAAATATTACGTCAACATGATCTAGATTTTGATCTTCAATTATCGTGAACTTAGAATTATTAATTTTTTCTATACTTTCTAATTCATTCTTAAAATTTCTAATTGCAAATTCTTTTATAAATGGACTAACTTTAATTATTAAATTCTTATTTGTTTTTTTGTTAATAGCTTCTTTAATTTGGTATAAAATTTTAAGTACAATAGATGAATGACTTAGTTCAGTTTTCCATTCAATAAAACTTTGTCTCAATCTTTGCCTAGACATTTCAAGAAGACCGAATTGACTTATTCTGGACACTTGCGTTCTTGCTCTATCTTTCTTAACAAGGTCTTTCATTTTTTTCTCTACTTGACGATTATTTCTCATTTCGTACATATCAATGAAATCAATTACGATTAAGCCTGACAAGTCTCTAATTTTTATTTGTTTTGCAATTTCAATTGCTGCTTCAAGATTTGTCTTTAACGCAGTTTTTTCGATGTTCCTCTCTTTAGTTGCTCCTCCTGAATTAACATCAATTGCAACTAATGCTTCAGTTGGATTTATAACAATATACCCGCCAGATTTTAGTTTAACTTCAGGATCAAACATTTTAATAATTTCTTTTTCAACATTATGTTTTGTAAAAATAGGTACTTTATTTTTGTAAAGTTTTACAAATTTAGAGCACCCAGGTAAAACTTGTGACATGTACTTTTTTGTCTCTTGATATGCCTCTTTCCCTTGAACAAGAACTTCTTTCATTTCTTTTGTATAAATATCTCTGACCACTCTTCTTAAAAGATTACCTTCCTCATGAATCAACGCTGGGGCAATTGCTTTTTTTGTTTCACTTACGATTTGTACCCATAATTTATTGAGAACGGTGTAATCTTTTTTTATTTCATTTTTTGTTTTATTTAAGCCAGCAGTTCTTATTATAAGCCCCATTTCCGATGGAATTTTTAAATCATCAATTATTTGTTTTAATTTTTTTCTATCATCTGAAATTGATATTTTACGTGAGATACCTTTAGTTTTAGTCGAGTTAGGCATTAAAACTGAATATTTTCCAGCTAAAGAAATATAAGATGTTATAGCTGCGCCCTTATTTCCTCTTTCTTCCTTAACAACCTGTACAAGAATTAATTGTCCAGTTTTTATAACTTCCTGTATTTTATAAGATCTATATAATTTCCTGCGTAAATTAGAGTTATTTTTTCGTTTAAAGATTTTTCTATCTGTCTCGTTATCAGATAATTCCTTTTTTTCTAAATCATTATTAGTTGTTTCAATCTCATTTTCTATCTCAGCTAAAGTATTTTTATCTTGAGCATCATTACTTTCATTACTAATATTCAATTCTTCATCATTTAGATGTTGTTCTTCTATTTCAGCTTCAGCCTTAATTAAAGCTTCTCTATCAGCTACGGGAATTTGAAAGTAGTTGGGATGAATTTCACCAAATGCAAGGAAACCATTTTTTTCTGATCCGATATCAACAAATGCCGCCTGTAAAGAAGCTTCAATCCTTGACACCTTTCCAAGATATATATTTCCTTTTAGATTTTGCTTGGAAACAGACTCAAATTCAAAATCTTCCAAGCCTTGTTCTGATAAAAGAGCGACCTGTGTTTGACTCTTGCCTGAGCCATCAATAATAATTTTTTGTGACATTTAAAGAAACCTTTCAAAGAAAAAGCCACGTACTGTGGCACTGAATATTTGTGTGTGAATATTTTATAAATCATGAAATTTATCTAACTATATGATTGCATTGATATATTTAGATATTGTAAAAATCAATATTTATTATTTTCTTTTAATTTAAGCCTATAAATCAAGCCCTTTTGAGACAAACCATTGCCATAATTTTGATAAATTGTAAGAAGTTAGTATGAGTCTGATAATCAAATATGTAAAATATTTAAGTTATATTGGATTGTTATTAATTCTACTTACAACCGGAACAGTTTTATATTTTATCAGTAAACTTCCAGATGATTCAAGTCTGCAAAATTACAAGCCAAATGTGATGACAAGAATCCATGCATCAAATGGTGATTTGGTAAAAGAGTTTTCAAGAGAGTATAGAATATTCGTACCTATTGATGATATACCACAAAATATAAAGAATGCATTTATTTCAGCGGAGGATAAAAATTTTTATAAGCATTTTGGAGTTGATCTGTTGGGTATTACACGGGCTTTTTTAAAGAATATCTTAAATGTATTTTCAAATAAAAGACCTGAGGGTGCTTCAACAATTACTCAGCAGGTAGCAAAAAATTTTCTATTATCGGATGAATTAAGCTTTACTCGTAAAATTAAAGAGGGATTACTTGCAATAAAGATTGAAAGAACACTTTCTAAAGATCGAATCTTAGAATTGTATTTAAATCAAATTTATTTAGGATCTGGTACCTACGGAGTTGCGGCAGCTTCAAATAGGTACTTTAAAAAATCATTAAGTGAATTGAATATCCCTGAAGTTGCTTTTTTAGCCGCGCTTCCAAAAGCTCCAAGTAGATATAATCCAAATAAAAATTATGAATTATCATTCGAAAGACGGAATTGGGTTTTAGATAGAATGTTTGTTAATAATTATATTGATAAATTTGAAGTAAATTCTTTTAAAAAAATACCCATAAAAACTTATTTAAAAAATAACAATAGAGTATTTGCAAATGACTATTATCTAGAAGAAATTAGAAAAGAAATAATATCAGTTTTCGGAGAAGATTATTTATATAATGGGGGCTTATCGGTGCGAACGTCATTAAATACTGAAATTCAAATTATCGCAGACGAGTCATTAAAAAATGGTCTTTTAAATTATGATAAGAGACATGGATACAGGGGGCCAATAGCAAATAATTCAAATGAAGACTGGCACTTAACATACTTAGATCAGAAAAAACCTTACAATTTTTTAATTGCTAAAATTAATAATATTGATGAATTAGAAAATAAAGCGAGCATCGAAGTACTTTCAAATAAAAAAAAAGTACCTGGAATTTTAACAAATTTTAAATGGGCAAGAAAAAGTTTATCAAACGGATATGTTGGACCTGAGGTTAACAAAGTAAGTGATTTATTAAGGGTTGGTGACATAGTTTATGTTTCACAAAATAAAAAAAGTTCCTTCAATCTGGAACAAGTTCCAAAAATTAATGGTGGAATAGTTGTTATGGATCCTTATACGGGAAGAGTATTTGCTTTATCTGGAGGCTTTGATTTTAATTTAAGTAAGTTTAATCGAGCAATCCAAGCTAAAAGACAACCCGGTTCATCCTTTAAGCCATTTGTTTATATGTCTGCATTAGAAAATGGGTTACAGCCAAATAGTTTAATTTTAGACGCACCATTTGTAGTAGACCAAGGGGCAGAATTAGGAAAATGGAAACCTGAAAACTATGGAAAGAAATTTTATGGACCATCAACTTTGAGAAAAGGAATTGAAAATTCAAGAAACTTAATGACTATCAGAATAGCTCAATATTTAGGAATGAATAAAATTGCAGAGATAGCTGAGCGAGCTGGGATTATGTATAACATGCCAGAGGTTTTATCAATGGCCTTAGGTGCAGGCGAAACATCTCTAATAAATCTTACTTCAGGATATTCATCATTTGTTAATGGTGGAAAACAAGTCAAACCAAGTTTAATAGATAGAATTCAAGACAGAAGAGGAAAAAATATATATTTAGAAAGCTACACTACGTGTGATAACTGCAGGGAGCCTTATCTAGAAGAAAATGCTGAGCCAAATTTAAATGATATATCTGAAAGAATATTTGATGAAGCAAAGTCATATCAAATGGTATCAATACTAAAGGGAGCTGTAGATAGGGGAACTGGTAGAAAAACTAAAATAGAGGGTATTGAGATTGCCGGAAAAACCGGCACAACTAATAATAATACTGACGCCTGGTTTGTTGGTTTTACATCTGAATTAATCATAGGGGTTTACGCTGGATTTGACAGTCCAGAATCATTAGGAAAAAGAGAGACAGGATCATCTATTGCAGTTCCAATTTTTAGAGAATTTGTATCAAAATATTATGAGGACAAACCTATATTGCCATTTACAATTCCCAGAGGTATAGAATTAGTAAGAATCGATTATGATACAGGTACAGTTGCTAAAGGCATGCAGGATATTAATAGTGTCTATGAGGCATTCACTAAAAGTGATAATCTCGCTACAAATGATCAAACTCTTGTTGGCTCACAAGGTTTTCAAATAATAGAGATAGAAGAAGATATTATAGAGGAATATTTAATATACTAAAATGGAAAATGATTTTTCAACTTTAGTCGATTTAGCGAATAAAAAACTAAATTTTATTAGGAGTCATCTTTGACTTAGATGTTATAAAAAAACAGCTAATTGAACTAAAAACCCTAAGCGAAAAAAAAGAATTTTGGTCTGATAATGAAAAGGCAAAAAAAGTCATGGTCGAAATTAGTGAACTTGAGCACAATATAAATTTAGTTAATAATTTTGAAAATAAGATAATTGATGTAACCGAGTATTTTAAATTAGCAAGTGATGAAGCTGACCAAATCTCAATAACTGAGTGTTACGATATTTTAAATAAACTTATAAGTGAGCTCGAAAAATCTGAGTTTCAAATGCAGTTTAATGGTGAAGCAGATGCAAATAGCTGCTATTTAGAAATTCATGCCGGTGCCGGTGGAACTGAAAGTCAGGATTGGGCACAAATGTTGCAAAGAATGTACATGCGATGGTCAGAAAGAAAAAAATTTCAATTTAAAATAGTGTATGAATCATTTGGTGAGGAGGCGGGCATCAAATCATGCACAGTTTTAGTAGAGGGAAAGTATGCATTTGGTTATTTAAAAAGAGAGTCTGGTATCCATCGACTGGTAAGAATTTCGCCATTTGACTCTAATTCAAGAAGGCATACAAGTTTTTCATCAGTATGGATATCACCATATGTTGACGAAACGATAGAAATTAATCTTCACGAAAAAGATATGAGAATAGATACTTTCAGAGCCTCAGGAGCTGGTGGTCAACATGTAAATACGACCGATAGCGCAATAAGAATAACACATATCCCCACAGGTATTGTTGTTCAATGTCAAAATGAACGATCTCAACACAAAAATAAGGCAACAGCTATCAACCTTTTAAAATCAAAATTATATGAAATGGAAATGCAAAAAATTGAGACTGAAAAAAAAGCGTCTGAGGATAAAAAATCTGATATTGGCTGGGGTAATCAGATAAGGTCTTATGTTTTGCATCCATATAGGATGGTAAAGGACCTAAGAAGTGATTATGAAGACAGTGATCCAGATGCAGTCCTAGACGGCGAAATTGATAAATTGATCTTCTCTAATATCAAATAAAGTATGAGTAAGAATATAAAAATATCTATTTATGTAACTTTATTAATATTCGTATTAATTTTTCTGTTTATTTCGTTTGTTTCAATCAAAGCATCATTTGGAGGATTAAATCTTAATATATTTGGAAAAAGAATATCTGATGAATTGAAACTATATTATTCTTTTGATGCAGATATAGAAAATATTGTTCTAAAAAGATCTAATGAAAAAGGGTTTTATTTGGAAATAGAAAAATTGAAAATTATTAGCACAAATGGTTTGGTATTAGATACAAGTTTAATTAGTTGGGATTTTAATTTATTTAATGTAATTACATTTTCAATAGATGAAAAAAATGAAATATCATCTGAAAAAATAAACATATCCAATGATGATTTTCAAATATTCTTTGATAATTTTAATGTTAAATTTGATGAACTTGATAGAGTCGTTGCATCTTGTAAAAAAATAGATCTTAAGTCAAAGCATTATGCTCTCAATTTTCAATCAGTCGATAATAATATTTTATTTTATACAAATTCAATTTTTGATGTTTTTGACTCCAGGAGTTTAATATCAACTAATCTATCAATAAATAAAGAAAGTTTTCAAACAAACTTTGAATTTATTCCCACAAGCAAGCAAATAAATATTCTGCAGTTTAGTGGAGACCACTTTTACATGAATGAAACAAGTTTTATACAATACAACACTAAGTACAAAAATATAAAAACTAAACTTGATATTAATTCAAAAAAAGACTCGTTAATAAATATTCTTAGCTTAAATGATGAAAGTCAATTATTTCCATTTATTAATAGTTTTAAGGGCTGGCAATCTATTTTACTTGAGACAAATTTTAATTATGAGGATAGAAATATAATAAATTCTGCGATCAGAAATTTACATCTTAATATATCTGGAATTTATGAATTAAATACATTAATGCCCAATGATAAGTTTTATCAAAACTTCGGTGATGTGACAAAATATGATTTAGAGCTTTATAACGATAAAGAAAAATTTGTAATCGATATAAATCATTTTAAAAATGATCAATTAGTTCTAAAAAAAGGAAGTTTTTTTAAATTAAATTATGACTTAGACGATGCAAATGTCAATTTGGTAACAAGAATTAATAAAGATGCTGCAATAAACTATTTACAAAATACTATTCTTTCACGAGAGACTAGAACTGATCGTGTAAGCAGTTTCCTTCAACAAAACTTAAATGAGAACAACGATATAACACTTAATTTCAATATTGATCCAACTTCGGACAACATAATTAAATCTCTAAAAAGTCTATATGTCGCATCTTCTGGAGAATTAAAAACAAATTTTATTTTTGACGATAATGAGAATCCTAATTTTATCTCAGGCCCTGTAAATTACTATATTGAAATTAAAAATTTAGAAACTCCAAACCCTTTATTTAAGGGATTAATAAATTTATCAGATACTTCAGCCTTTATAAGACAAATTAATTTAATTAAAAATAATGAAACAGGTTTAAAAATTCAATTTGAAGGTGATACAAATACACTGAATGATAGTTTAATAACATTTGACTCGCTCGATAGTGAGATTGATTTTAATGGTAGAATAAAAATAACTAAAACTAATCATATTTATTTAGAAGATTTTTCAATTAACAATAATTCAAACGTTAAGTTAAATCTTTCAGGAGATTTATCAGAGCGTATCTTAAATTTAAATATTAGTGGAGATATCATTGATCTTTCTGCAAATAAAATTGAGACAAAGAAAAAAGAGAGGGTTTATTATTTAAAGAGGGAAAATTATTCAATTAATACTGATGAAGTAATTTTTGCTGGATCAGTAAGAGTAAATGATTTTAAAGCAGATATTGAGAAACAAGGCTCAATTTTAACCGTAAACAGCCATGCGTCTTTCATGGGGCACGATTTAAACTATTCAAGAGAAAAAAACGATAACATTGATGTTAATATTATTAATTCAAGCGATATCACATATTTTGTAAACAATAGCCACCCTGCAAAAAAACTATTAAGTGACGGAGAGTTTGAAATGACTTCAATAAGAAATTTAAATACACAAGCAGCGGATGTAAAAATTAATTTAAATGATTTTGTATTAATAAATACACCGGCATCTCTCAAATTGTTATCTCTACCTTCAATCTCTGGTTTAGTTAGCATCGCTGAGGGTGAAGAGGGAATTCGCTTTGGCTATGGAGAAATTAACTATATAGAAACAGAAAATAGATTTGATCAAATTGAAGCTTTTGCTGTTAGTGATAGCTTGGGTCTTATTATGGATGGAAATATTGATAGAAAAGAAAAGATTATTGATATGAAGGGAGAAATAAGTCCAATGCATCTTGTAAACGCAATTATTCAGAAATTACCTATTTTGGGACCAATTATTGTAGGAGGTGAAGGTGAAGGAATGTTTTCAATTGATTTTTTAATGTCGGGCTCGTCTGATGATCCCGAAGTAGAGTCTAACCCATTAACTATAATTAAGCCTAGAATAATAGAGAGAGCAATAGAAGCCATCGAAAATAGCTCAACTATCCAATAATTACTTTAAAGTGTTTTTTCTTTCCAACACTAATTACATTTTCAAATTGTGTAATTTGTGCATAGTCTAAAAGTTGAAGCTCGTCGTCTACAATCTTTCCATTTAATCTTACACCTTTCCCTCGTATCAATTTCCTACTTTCAGATTTTGAGTTAGCGTATTTCATTTGAACTATAAGATCTGATAATAGCGCACCATTTTGCACATCCTCATTACTTAAATTGAGAGTAGGCATATCTTCTGACAAACCTTTGTTTTCAAATATTTGTTTTGCCGCTTTCTCAGCTTTTCTTGAGCTTTCAATCCCATGAAGCATAGCAGTTACCTCATTTGCAAGTATTATCTTTAAATCATTAATATTTTCCGATGAATCTTTTTCATAACCATCAATTTGTTCTTTGTTTAAATCTGTAAAAAGTTTCATAAAACGAATTACGTCTCTGTCGTCTACGTTTCTCCAAAACTGCCAGTAATCGTAAGCTGATAGAAGGTCATCATTAAGCCATATTGCTCCATCAGCTGTCTTGCCCATTTTATCACCATTTGAATTAGTGAGAAGTGGAGTTGTGAGTCCAAAAACTTCTTTGCCATTTACTCTTCTTATGAGCTCCACTCCATTTACAATATTTCCCCATTGATCAGAGCCTCCAATCTGTAAGGTGCACGAATTTCGATTATTAAGCTCATAGAAGTCATAAGCTTGAAATATCATATAATTAAACTCTACAAAACTGAGAGACTGTTCTCTTTCAAGACGTATTTTTACACTATCAAATGTTAACATTTTATTTATTGTAAAATGTTTCCCAAAATCTCTTAAAAAATCTACATAACTAAGCTTATCTAACCAATCTGCATTATCCATTACTAACGCTTTATTCTCTTCATTCTTAAAAGATAAATATTTGTCAAAAACAGTTTTAAGATTGTTTGCATTATTCTTTATTTCATCGTCAGTAAGTATTTTTCTAGTTTCATCTTTACCAGAAGGATCACCAATGCGGGTAGTTCCTGTACCAATTAATATTATTGGGGTATGACCGTATTTTTGAAATAAGCGCATTATCATTATCTGTATTAAGCTGCCTATATGCAATGATTTAGCCGTACAATCGAAACCTATGTAAAATGTAATATTTTCAGATTTTAATTTTTTGTTTAGAGACTCCTCATCAGTGCATTGATGTAAGAAACCGCGGTATTTGAGTTCTTCAATAAGTGTCATTTTCTATATTCAGTAATGTATAAATTATTTAGACTAATTATACAAAATATATGAGCAATAATAAACTTCACGCAATTGGCATTATGAGCGGCACTTCATTAGATGGAATCGATGTTTCATACGTAAGTTCTGACGGAAAAAGCATATTTACTCATAATTGCTCATCTTTATTTAAGTTTAGGGATTCAACTAGAAAGTCTCTTTATAATCTTGTGAACAACTTTACGAAAAATAAAAATAGCATATCAAATATAAGCGATTGTGAAAATTTAGTTAGTGAAGATTATGTAAATGCCATTAGAAAATTTATAATATCTAAAAATATCCAAAAAGTTGATCTTATCGCCTTACATGGTCAAACTATTTACCATTCATCTAAAAATAAATCATCGATTCAGTTGTGTAATAGTTCGTATATTGCCGAAAAAACTAACAGTATTATTGTAACTGATTTTAGACAAGATGATCTTTTGAACGGTGGAGAGGGAGCTCCATTAGTACCAATATTTCATAAGCTTTTAATCAATAAACTAAAACTTAAAAAACCTTCTTCTTTTATAAATATTGGAGGCATATCTAATATTTCCCTTTTAGACAAAAGAGGTAGGTTGACAGCGCATGATATTGGACCAGGAATGTGTTTACTAGACCAATACGTAAATTTCAAAAAGAAGCGACCTTATGATAATAATGGAGCATATTCTTCTCGAGGCAAAATTAATAAAAGTATTTTAAGACAACTTCTTAATGACAATTTTTTTAAAAGAAGTCCTCCTAAATCTTTAGACCGAAATTATTTCTCATTTAACTCAGTATTAAAAATAAATTTTTACGATGCATGTGCTACTTTATCTGCATTTACTGCTTACGCGATAATTAATAATCTAAAAAAAATAGATAATCAAAAAATTATTCTTTCTGGTGGAGGAGTGAAAAATAAATTTATTTTAAATTTAATAAAAGAAAATTTGGGGAATAGAGTTATCTCAATTGATGAAATTTATGGTGATTCAAAATTCATAGAGTCTCAGGCTTTTGCTTATTTGGGTATAAGAAGAGTAAAGAATCTGCCTATATCATTTCCAGGAACCACGGGCGTTAAGAATCCTATTACTGGAGGGAAAATTACTAAGTTATCTATATTTTGAATTAAGCTCTCTTTCAATATAACTTCGTATTGTTCTTTCAAGCTTATCAGTTTCATTATCGTAAAAATGATTTGCTCCGGTTATCTCCTCGTAGTCGACAGTTATATTTTTTTGAGATTTTAGTTTTTCAGCGAGCCTTGAAGTCTCTTCGGGCGGCACTAAGTCATCTTTTTTACCTTGAACTATTAAGCCTGATGCAGGACATGGGGCCAAAAAATTAAAATCATATAAATTTGGTTGAGGTGAAATACTTATAAATCTAGTTATTTCGGGTCTTCTCATTAATAGTTGCATGCAGAGTAGGGCGCCAAAAGAAAAACCAGCAACCCAACATTGATTTGTATTTGGATTTTGCCTTTGTATCCAATCTAGACCTGCAGCAGCATCAGCAAGTTCACCTAAACCATTATCAAATTTTCCCTCACTTTTACCAACACCTCTTAAATTGAATCGAAAAATTGAAAAACCAAGAGAGTCAAATATAGAAAACAAGTCCATTACTATTGGATTGTTCATTGTTCCGCCATAGAGTGGATGAGGGTGTATTAAAAGTGCTATCGGAGGGTTTAAAGACTGACCTTTTTTGTACTTTCCAACTAGTTTTCCGTCTGGACCTGTAAAAACTATTTCTTTTACTTGATTATTCATATTTAGGTATTAGATAGTTGACTAAAATAGTAGGTTATTATATTTAACCTCTGAGACGGTATACTAAATTTGACATTTAAAATTCAAGGTTTTTTTTTAAAATGAGTAAAATCATTGATTTAATTGACTCTTATATTGATAGAGATCCAGCTGCAAAAGGTAGAATTGAGACTTTGGTTACTTCACCTGGCTTGCATTCTATTGGTATATATAAACTATCAAATTTTTTGTGGTCAATAAGGCTTACAATCTTAGCAAGGTTATTGTCTTACATCGGTAGAATATTAACAGGTATTGAAATTCATCCTGCAGCAAAGATCGGTGAGCGTTTTTTCATAGACCACGGTATGGGAGTTGTTATTGGTGAAACAGCTGAAATCGGCAATGACGTAACTATTTATCACGGAGTAACCCTTGGAGGAGTTTCTCCAAGTGAGGATAGCGCAAGTCAGAAAGACAAGAAAAGACACCCAACACTTGAAGATAAAGTAATAATTGGATCTGGAGCACAAATTCTTGGCCCGATTACAATTGGTGCCAATTCAAAAGTTGGCTCTAATTCAGTAGTTACAAAAGATGTTGAGTCAAACAAAAGTGTAATTGGAAATCCAGCTCGATATACAATTGTACCAAATTCTTCAGGAGTAAAGAAATTCAGAGCATATGGTCTCAGCAAGGGAGATGACAGCAGGGCAACTGTAGTTGAAAAATTGGAAAAAGATAACTCTGATTTAAGAAATAGAATTGAAAAGCTTGAAAAATTAATTGAGGAAAATAAATGAAGATAACTTCGCGTGGTAGATATGCTGTATTGGCAATGGTTGATCTTGCCAAATTTGGATCACAAAAACCATGCAGCTTGTCACATGTTTCTGTTAGGCAAAATATATCTTTGTCTTATTTGGAGCAGATATTTAACGACCTTAAGAAAGCTGAATTAGTAAAAAGCCAAAAAGGACCAGGCGGGGGATATATTTTAAATAAACAAACAGAAGAAATTAAAATTTTGGACATATTTAATGCAATAGATGAAAAAATAAAAACTACAGGATGTGGCAATAATCCTAATGCTTTTTGTTCAGGAACTAACAAAAAGTGTTTAACTCATAATTTTTGGGAAAATCTTGAGGGAGTCATCGGTAATTATTTGAGTACGGTACATCTCAGTGATTTAGTAGAAGAACAAACGTTGGTAAAATAATATGAATAAGGTAAGCAAAGATAATTTTACACAAGAAAAGTACAAGTATGGATTTGTTACTGAAATTGAAAGTGAAAAAATTCCAAAAGGGTTAAATGAAGATGTAATCAAGTTGATTTCAAAGAAAAAGAATGAACCAGAATGGATGTTGGAATGGAGACTGTCAGCATTCAAACGACTAGAAAATATGTCAGTTCCCAAATGGGCTAAAGCAGAAATAGATGAAATTGATTTTCAAGATTTATACTATTACTCATCGCCTAAGGATTTCAAAGAAAAACCAAAATCACTAGACGAAGTTGATCCTAAATTATTGGAAACGTACGAGAAACTAGGCATACCGCTAAAGGAACAAAAAGTTTTAGCTGGTGTTGCAGTAGACGCAGTCTTTGACAGCGTGTCAGTTGCAACAACTTTTAAGGAGAAACTTAACGAAATAGGTGTTATTTTTTGTCCTATTTCAGAAGCTATTCAAAAACATCCTGAGCTTGTGAAAAAGTACATTGGGTCCGTTATTCCTGTAACTGATCACTTCTACGCTACTTTAAATTCAGCTGTATTTAGCGATGGTTCATTTGTTTACATACCTAAAGGAGTTAAATGCCCAATGGAATTATCTACATACTTTAGAATTAATGCCTCTGAAACAGGGCAGTTTGAGCGGACACTTATAATTGCAGATGAAGGTAGTTACGTAAGTTATCTTGAAGGCTGTACGGCTCCCATGAGAGACGAAAATCAATTGCATGCAGCTAATGTTGAATTAGTTGCACTTGATGATGCTGAAATAAAGTATTCTACAGTTCAGAATTGGTATCCTGGTGATGAAAATGGAAAAGGTGGAATATATAATTTCGTAACTAAACGGGGTCTATGTAAAGGAAAAAACTCTAAAATTTCCTGGACTCAAATTGAGACAGGTTCTGCTATAACATGGAAATATCCAAGTTGTATTTTAAGAGGAGATAATTCGACTGGTGAATTTTATTCTGTAGCTATTACCAATAATTATCAGCAAGCTGATACTGGTACAAAAATGATCCACTTAGGGAAAAATACAAAAAGTAGGATAATTTCTAAAGGAATTTCTGCAGGAAAGTCATCTAATACTTATCGTGGGCTTGTCAGCTTTCATAAAAAAGCTAAAAATGCAAAAAACTTTACCCAGTGTGATTCATTATTAGTTGGTAGCGAGTGTAAAGCCAATACCATTCCGTTAACCGAAAATAGTTCTAATTCATCATCTATAGAGCATGAAGCAACAACCTCAAAAATAAGTGATGAGCAATTGTTCTATTGTATGCAAAGAGGTTTAGATGCGGAAGAAGCACAAAGTTTAATTGTAAATGGGTTTTGTAAAGAAGTACTGCAAAAATTACCGATGGAGTTTGCTGTCGAAGCTCAAAAACTTGTGAGTATAAGTTTGGAAGGAAGTGTTGGATAGTATGTTAGAGATTAAAAATTTAAATGTTACTGTTGAAGAAAAACAAATTTTAAAAAATTTAAATTTAAATATTGGAAAGGGTGAAGTACATGCCATAATGGGTCCTAATGGTTCAGGTAAAAGCACTATTGCTCATACTTTAGCTGGTAAACCAAACTATAATGTAGAGTCAGGGGCAGTTAATCTCAATGGTGAAGATTTGCTCTCTAAAGATCCTTATGAGAGATCATTAAATGGTCTTTTCCTTGCTTTTCAATACCCAATTGAACTTCCTGGAGTCACTAATGCTTCTTATCTAAAGCAGATTGTTAATGCACATCGAAAGTCAAGAAAAGAAACACCAATTGATGCTGGAGAATTTCTAAAAATTCTAAAAGAAAAATCAAAACTTCTAGATATACCAATGGACATGCACAGTCGTTTTGTAAATGCTGGCTTTTCTGGAGGAGAGAAGAAGAAAAACGAGGTCCTTCAAATGGATTTGCTCAATCCAAGTTTAATTATTATGGACGAAACAGACTCAGGCCTAGATGTTGATGCGCTAAAAACCACTGCAGACGCAATTAATAAATTAAGAAATGATGAAAGATCATTTATTATTATAACTCATTACTTAAGATTATTAGAATATATTGAGCCTGATTACGTTCATGTATTTCAAAATGGCTCAGTTATAGAAACTGGTGACAAGACTTTAGCTTCAAGAATAGATCAAGAGGGATACAGTTAATGAAAACTTTAAAACCCTCAATAATGGAAATAACAGATAATTTTTCGATTGAAACTAATTCTAAGGATCTATCTATATCCCACGAGATAATAAATAATGAAATAAAATTAAAAATCACTTCGAATTATTCACAAATACCTTCACGAATAAAATTAATAAGCAGTAATAGGAGCAACTTAAAAATTTTTGCTGATATATATTTAAACAAGGATGCTACTTTAGAGATTATTGACGAAAATGATTATATAATTGATACATCTTTTATTTTAAAATCATTTTTAGGTTCCCGCTCAGTACTTGAATTATACAGATTTAATAAGTTTCAATCCGATACTAACAACTCATATGTTCATACCTGTAATATGTCAAATGGTTCAATGTTTAAGGATTTTAATTTTACAAACGGTTCAGATTTTACAAATAACGAGACTAAGATTAATTTAAATGAAGAAAATGCAAAGTATATTGGTAGTGGCGTTGTCATGTCCAATTCATCAAAATGTGAAAATAATTTAGAAATAAGGCACTTAAGTAAATCTGCGGTATCAGATTGTTCATTCAAAGCTGTAACTCGTGGATCATCCAATGTTTCGTTTAGAGGAAAAGTATTTGTTGATGAAAATTGCTCAAATACACAATCTAACCAAATTAGCAAAGGTTTATTAATTGACGAGGAGTCTAAAATTAATCTTACACCAATACTTGAAATAAATAATGATGATGTAGTTTGCTCTCATGGTGCGGCTTCAGGAAAAGCTGATGAGGAAGTACTGTTTTACTTAGCTTCTAGAGGAATTTCAAAGAGTGATGCTGAAAGAATATATATACAGGGCTTTTTATCAGAGTTTATAGAAAAGATTGAAGATGCAGAAATGCAAATTAAAGGCCAAAATTTTATCAACGAGAATTGTTAACATGGATGACTCTAAAACTTTAAATTTAAATGTTAGAAAAGATTTTCCAATTCTTTCAAAAAAGATATTGGAAAAAAAAGATCTTATTTATTTTGATACCGCAGCTTCTGCTCAAAAACCAAATACAGTTATTGATGAAACAAATGATTTCTATAAAAATCACTATTCTAATGTTAGCAGGGGAGTTCATACATTATCTGTTGAATCAACATTTAGATATGAGGACGCTAGAAAAAAAGTTCAAAAATTCTTAAATGCAAGGTCTGAAAATGAAATTATTTTCACAAAAAGTGCCACAGAAGGAATAAATTTAGTTGCTCAAACTTTCTATGAAAAGTTTATGCAAAAGGGAGATGAGGTAATTTTATCTTTAATCGAGCACCACTCAAATTTAATACCTTGGTTTTTTTTAAGAGATAAGTATGGCGTTGTGCTAAAGTTTGCAAATATTCAACCATCAGGAGAAATTGATATTGATCATTTTAATAGTCTATTCACAAATAAAACAAAAATTGTATCTTTGACACATCTTTCAAATGTTTTTGGTACTGAATTAAATGAAAAGGCTATAAGTATCTGTAAAAATAAAAATATTCCCATTCTCCTTGATGGTTGTCAATCAGCTGCTCATTTAAAAATTGATGTTCAAAAGCTAGGTTGTGATTTTTTTGTTTTCTCTGGACACAAAACTTATGGTCCTGCTGGCATTGGAGTTTTATATGGAACTGAAAATCTTTTATCAGAAATGCCCCCCTATCAAGGTGGAGGAGGAATGATTGGAGATGTGAGTCTAGAAGGTGCAAGTTATGCAGAATTACCAGCGAAATATGAAGCAGGAACTCCTCCATTGGTCGAAGCGCACGGATTGGGTATAGCAATTGATTACATGAATAAAATTGGACTCGATAATATTATCGAGCATGAAAATGAAATTACTAAATATGCGTTTAATAAATTAAACGAAATTGATTTTATCGAAATTCATGGTGGAGATAATAAAAGGAATTCTATCATATCCTTTAATATTAAAAATGTTCACTCTCACGAAGTATCTTCGTTTTTAGATGTTGAAGGAATAGCAATTAGAGCAGGTCATCACTGTTGTCAGCCTTTAATGAAACATCTCGGTGTCAATTCAACGGCCAGATTATCTTTTGGTGTGTATAATTCATTAGAAGAAGTTGATAAATTTGTTATTGCGCTACATAAGTGTAAGGAGTTTTTTAATAAATGAATGATTTAATAAATGATCTTTACCAAGAAATAATTTTAGATCACGGACGTGAACCAAGAAATTTTGGCGAATGTGAACCTCATAATAAAAGTGCCGATGGTCATAATCCTTTGTGTGGTGACAATTTAAAGCTTACTTTTCTTCTTAATGATCAAAATATAATAGAAGACATTAAATTCACAGGAGAGGGATGTGCCATATCACTTGCTTCTGCATCATTAATGACAGAAAAATTAAAAGGTAAAAAAATTGAAGTGGCTGAGGAAATATTTAAGGATTTTACAAATCTTGTTTCAGGCTCAGATGAAGACCTAAAAGTTTTAAATGAGGAAGATTCACTTTATGCCTTAAAGGGAGTAGGTGGATTTCCAATGAGAGTAAAGTGCGCAACAATGGCATGGCATGCTTTTAACCAGGCTTTAAAAGATTAATTATGAGACTATATCCTGTATATCTTGCACTGCTTGTTTTATTTATTGTTTTGCAACTTATTTATGGAAACCGGTCTTTTGCCGATATAAACTTAGAGGAGTACGATATGTCAAAAGTAGAAGTAATGGATACACCTTTCTGGTGTTCTGCCACACCTGAAGAAAGACAGGAAGCTATTAATAACCTTACTGAAGAACAGAGAATTGTTGCTTTAGAGAATGGAACAGAGAGGCCATTTTTTAATGAATATTGGAATAATAAAGATGTTGGGATTTATGTAGATGTAATTTCGGGGGAACCTTTATTTTCCTCTTTAGATAAATTTGATTCAGGGACAGGTTGGCCGAGTTTTGATAAGCCAATAAAAGGGATAGAAATTGTAGAAGTTATTGATAAATCTCATGGAATGGTTCGTACAGAGGTAAGAAGTCAATATGGTGACGCACACCTAGGTCATTTATTTGATGATGGACCCACTGAAACTGGATTAAGATATTGTATTAATTCAGCTTCATTAAGATTTGTTCCACTAGAGAAGTTAAGTGAAGAAGGCTATGAGGATTTTGTAGAATTATTCAACTAAATGGAAAAAGTAGAAGACCAAAAAGTTATAGATGCGTTAAAGACTGTATTTGACCCCGAAATTCCAGTTGATTTGTACGAATTAGGTCTAATATACAAATGTGAGGTTACTCCTGATAATGATGTTATTATTCAAATGACATTAACTACACCAAATTGTCCTGTAGCTGATGAAATGCCAAAAAAAGTAAAAGAAGCTGTTGATGCTGTTCCTGGGGTAAAAAATGTTGCAGTTGATCTTGTATGGGATCCACCATGGGATATGTCACGCATGTCAGATGTTGCAAGATTAGAACTAGACATGATGTAAGATATCCACTTGAAATACAAAAATACCTATATATTTTAGATAATAATCATATATAAACTCAAATTAAGAGCCCGTAGCTCAGTTGGTAGAGCACTCCCCTTTTAAGGGAGTTGTCCTCGGTTCGAACCCGAGCGGGCTCGCCACTTAAACTACCAACTTTCATTGATTATTAATATTCTAATGGAGTTATTTAAACCCTATTTTATTTTTACGATTTATGTGAAAATCAAAATATTCTTCTGAGCTTTTATTAAGATCTATCTTCATTTTTTTAGCTGTATCATTAATTATGGGTAGGATTTGATCCACTTCCTTTTTACTGAAATAAAAAGATTTATCTAAATACAAATCAGAATTGATTATGTCTGAAGGAGAGCCTTCCACAAAACGTTTAATTGGATTACTACCTTTCCCATTCCTAAATTTTCTTTTAAGGTAAATTTCTTTATATCTTTTTTTCCACATATTCTCATTAAATTTTACGTTTAAAAAATCAAATAGTGGAAGAATTGTTGAATAATCATTATTTAAATTTTCAATATTTAATAGTAAGCATTTTATATCTGATGAGTCATTCAGTTTATCCAAAAACATATTATAAAAATTTTTCCAAATGCATGCAGCAGCAATAAAACCTTTTTGATTTTCCTTGAATTCTGATGGCCTATCTGAGAAATCTGATAAAGATTCTACTCTATAAATTGAATGAATCATCTTTATTGGATTACGATATAATATAATAAAATAATTTTTTATTCCAATAGACTTACAAGCTTCAAATATTTTGCTAAATAATGGCGAATTTCCGTTATTACAGTCAATTACAATTTTATTTGATAACGCATATGGATATTTAAGATATTTTTTGAATAATAATAATTTTGCTTTAACACTATGTTTAGGAGATCCGGAATAAAAACTTTGAAAAAGATTTTTACGGCCAATAATATTTGATAAATTATTTACATAATCATCTACAATATTCATGCATATATCATCATTTCCAAATATATTTTTGTACCAATTATTAGAAATTAAATTTGAAGCTTCTGCATATTTGGAAGGTTCTATGTTCCCATACAGTTCTTCGTGATAACTCAAAAGACCTTGATATCTTAAGAAATCATATAGATATTTAGTACCAGTTCTTCCTGTGCTGAGAACCATCACATGTTTTTTATCGTCTGCAATCATTTATTATATTTAAAAGATATTTGTTGAATTATAACAATTATATATATTTGATTGAAAACAGCAAATTATTATCCTTAAAACTTAAGTCTACTTAAAACTTAACAAAAAACATTTTTAAAAGAATTTTGGTAATTTTATTGTTATTAAAAAAATTTATATTTTACCTTATAAAAATAGTTTTATACCTGTAAAACTAGAAAAAGTACAGAGAGTGTAACATTTTCTGATATTTGGAAAGAATGCGAAAGTAAAGGAGCGCATAAAAGCAGAGTAAATAAAATTAGGGACTATTTGAATGATTAAATTAAATTTTTATAGTAAACAATTACTTGAAAACTAAGAATTCAAAAATATTTATCTAAGATGAAAAAAAAATTTTATCATAAACTAGGACCTGTTCCAACTGAGGAAGATCTCAAGAATCCCAAAAAACTAAATCCAAATAAAGCTAGAAACACAGTAATCATATGGTATTCGTTTGTTGCTATTTCTATTATACTTTACTTTATCGTTACAAAATTGTTCTAATATGAACAATGCAAAAATATCATATAAATAAACTAAGTCCAGCGCTGGGGGCAGAGATTAATGGAATTAATTTGCCAAAAGACTTTAATGAAGAAATTCAAAATCAAATTTATAAAGATTTAATTCACTACAAAGTTCTATTTTTTAGGGATCAAGATATTACACCAAAATTTCATATTGAATTTGCAAAAAGTTTTGGATCGATTGAAGAACCACATCCTGTTTACCCTCATGTAGATGGATTTTCTGAAATTGTCTTGTTGGAAAATGATGAGGATAACGCACCAGATACAGATGAATGGCATACTGATGTAACGTTTAAAAATGATCCACCTTTTGCGTCTATATTGTACAGTAAAATAATTCCAGAAGTTGGAGGTGATACTTTATGGAGTTCACTATCAAAAATATATGACGCACTTCCCAATGAATTAAAAGCACAGATTGAAAACTTAAGAGCTATTCATGACATGGGAAGTTTTCGAAATAATTATATGAATGATGACAATAGAGAGTCTTCAGTTAAATTAAATAAAGGGTTTGAAGAATTTGGAAATGCTGTCCATTCAGTTGTAAAGGTTCATCCAATTTCGGGCGAGAAATTTCTTTACATTAATCCTAGTTTTACGTCCCAGATCGTTGGCATGACAACAACAGACTCTAATAACTTACTTTCTTATTTATTTAATTTTATGAATAAACCAGAATTTCAAATTAGATTTAAATGGACACCAAATACGTTAGTTATTTGGGATAATCGTTGTACGATGCATTATGCAATTGGTGATTATATGCCCGAAAAACGAGTAATGCATAGAGTAACAGTTTTAAAGGATCGAAGAGATTAAATAACTATTAAATAATATTTTAATGCAAAAAATTCTAATTGTACTTTTATTATCAATTACTTTTATTAGTGGGTCGAATGGAGAAAATATTTTGAAAGATAATTTTACAAACAAGAATGAATGGACTTATATTGCGGACAATGTGATGGGGGGTGTTTCTGAGGGTGAAGTTGAATTTAATTCATTTGATAGCGATGTTTATGCACTACTTAGTGGCAATGTTAGTACGGAAAACAATGGTGGTTTCATTCAAATTCGTCGAGAACTTAAAAATATTGATTTAAGTAAAGCAAAGTCGATCAGACTGTATGCGAGAGGCAATAATGAGAAATATTTTATTTTTTTAAGAACAACTGGAACTATATTGCCCTGGCAATACTATTCACATGAATTTACAGTTAATGAAAAATATAATGAATTTATAATGCCGATCAAAGATTTTAAGAAATCAGGAACTTTATTAGCAAAGCAAATTAATCCAAAGAAAATAACTTCAGTAGCCATTGTAGCTTATGGAAGAGACCATGTTGCAGAGATTTACGTAAAGGAATTAGAATTCATTGAATAGAGAGATATGTGGCTATTTGATTGTGGGTTAGATATTGTTGAGTGGAGAAGAACTATAGTAGTTTATTTATCTGCAATGGCTCCGATAATTTTATCTTCATATCTAATATATAAAAATCAAATGAAGAAATGGATTTCATTAACATTATTATCTTCATTTTTAATTGCTGCGCTTGGATGGGAAATATGGGTTAATTTTGGACTTATTGACGGTGATCCGGTTAATCTCAGAAGATCTGATGCAATGACATGTGCAATTCCAATGGAAATTAATTGGTTAGTAAATTCAATGGCCGATACTGGAATTGTTTGGTTTGCAATTATTCTTGTTTATTGGATTTTTCCAAAAAGAGCTCTTGAGTATGAGAAATTTCAATTAGTGTTTTTGTCTATGTTTTTTATTTGGTTCATGGGTCAAAATTTTTTAGTAGAGGCTGTTATTTATCACAATCAAGTAGGAAGCGATGCAGCAATTTCTTGGGCGCCATTAATGCCATTTGGCCCTTATTTTAATCCAACATTAATAAATTTTGGTGAAAGAGACATAACGCTTCAATCTCAATCTGCATGGATTATTGGAACAATAGTTTTTTATTCAATATCTTTATATTTTTACAAAAAAACAAACGGAAAATAAAAAACCCCATCTCTATAGATGGGGTTTATTTTTGTTTTATTTCAAACATCTACGTCTTGTAGATTTTAGAATATTTTTGAAATGGTTGTGGACACCACCCCTTACAATGTTGGTGGCGTCAACTTTTTAACCTCCACATTATCATCAACTAAATAATATCAAGCACTCTCAAAATGTGAATTAAAAATGAAAAAAGCCTAAATACAGAAAGTATTTAAGCTTTTCATGATGATAACGTGGATTGATGATCCTTATAGATAATTCTTTATAAGAATCAATTAATATATTTGATAAATATATTTGGTATTAAAAAATGACCCAGCAAAACTGCCAATGGTGTAATACTTCAATAATTCCAATTGATGTACATGGTCACTATCAATGCCCAAATTGTAAGACTAATATCGACCCATGTTGCTCAGGTGAACATAATGATGATTATGATACAACTCTGCAGTCTTGTAACACCAAACGCTTTGATGAATAATCAAATCAAAAAAGATACAAAAACAGCATCAAAACCAGAAAGACAATGAGCGCCATTAATGGAAAAGTGAGAATTCTATAAATAATTTGTAAGAACTGTTTGAAACTAAACTGTTCCATAAAACTACTTAACTAAGAATTATGTCTTCGCCATCATCTTTGTTTACAAAGAAATCTGGAAACGGTTCAGCATCAGGAGTTGCAAGATATTCAGATAAATCCGTCTTACCAGCTTTCATCATCGTACTGTCGTCAACACACATGTTTCCTGTAAATTTTTTAGAGTCTTGAGTAAGTATTACATATGCAGCATCACCCATGATAGCAGGTGTTCTACATTTACTTTTGCCCTGGTCATCCATTGATGCCGCTAAAATATTGTTAACAGCAGCAGTATCAATCATCGTTCTTGGCCATAATGAATTTACTGCAATGCCTGATGACTTTAATTCTTCTGACATGCCAAGAGTGCACATGCTCATTCCATATTTTGCCATAGTATAAGCTACATGCGGACTAAACCACTGGCTTTCCATGTTTAACGGTGGACCCAGATTTAGAATATGTGGATTGTTTCCTTTTTTTAAATGAGGAATGCATGACTTAGAAACAAGAAATGTTCCTCTAGTATTAATGTTATGCATTAGATCGTATCTTTTCATTTCTGTATTTACAGTTGGAGTTAAGCTAATAGCACTTGCATTGTTTACACAAATATCAATACCACCGAATGTTTCTACAGTTTTTTCAACAGCAGCAAGCACCTGATCCTCAAATCTTATATCTGTTTTAATTCCAATTGCATTACCCCCAGCCTTGATTAAGTCTTCAGCTGCTGTAAAAATTGTGCCAGGCAATGTTGGTTGCGGTTCAGTGGTTTTTGCAATAATTGCAATATTGGCACCATCTTTTGCAGCACGTTCAGCAATTGCATGTCCGATGCCTCTAGTAGCACCAGTTATAAATAATGTTTTTCCCTTGAGATCAGTCATATTAACTCCTTAAAAAGGTATAAAAATTTGTCATAAAAGTTTCACTAAGATAGTTCATAATATTTTTATTTAAAGGAGTAAATATGGCTAAATTTTATATGATGGCAAAATATACCCCAGAAGCCCTTAAAGGATTTTTAAGCAAACCTGAAGATGACAGAAAGGCAGCTGTAACCAAGCTTGTTGAGTCAGTTGGGGGAAATCTTTTATCTTTTGATATAGTTAGAGGGGACTATGATTTAGTGATGGTTGTAGACTCTATTGATTTTAATTCAGCGGCAGGTGCAAAAATTGCTGTACAATCTACTGGTATGGCAACTGATGCAGTTATTTTGGAAGCAGTGGATATGACAGAGATTGTTTCCAAAGCAGGTACAGCACTTGGCAGCTATTCTAAACCAGGAGGTTAATATGGACGTTAAAGAAGTAGTACAAAGAGGTTATGATTTATTTGGATCTGGAGATATGGAAACATTCTTTGGTGAAATAGTTCATGACGACATAACATGGACTTTTCCAGGAGAAGAAGGAAAACATCCATTAGCAGGTGTGCATAAAGGTAAGGAAAATTTCATTGCAAATATGTCAAAAATCCCTGAGTACTGGGATAATTTTATGGTTACACCGCAAGCAATGATTAGTGAAGGCAACAAAGTATTCGCATTAGTAAAAGGAACTGCTGATGGTATGGATACTATGTTTGGTCATTACTTTGAAGTTGAGAACAATCAATTCAAAGTCATGATGACTTTTGATGATACGCTTACTGCGTTTAATGCAATGAAGAAATAAGGAGTGTTTATGAGTAGTGTTGAGGTAAAAAGTTTTGCTAATGCCGATGAAATTAATGACAATTTTAATAATGCAAAAATTGAAGCTGTAAATGTAGGTGGACAACGCATTATGAAATTATCACTTGAACCAGGATGGAAGTGGTCGAATGATATCAAGCCTACAGTGGGCACAGATAGTTGCCAAGCAACGCATTTGGGCGTGATTGTGAGTGGAACAGTTGCAGTCAAGCACAACGATGGCACTGAAATGTCTTATACTGCCGGTGATGCGTATTCAATTGCACCTGGTCACGATGGATGGGTTGTAGGTGATGATCCTGCTGTTGTGTATGAATTTGCAGGTAAATGGGGTGAGTAATTATGACAACTAATAAATCGCAATATACTCTTACTACTCAATGGATTGTACCAGAAGAAAAGAAATCTGAATTTGAAAGCTTCTTTTCTGAGCATGAGGCGTGGATGAGAGAAACACACAATTTAAGCGGAGACAGTGAGCCAAGGATTGTTGACTATTCTGTTTCAAAAGCACCTCAGTATATCGACAATGATTTAGAAAAAGGTCCATCAGGAAAGATAATATATTCCTTACATGAGGTGTACGTTACTGATCAAGGAGCAATGAAGCATTTTGAACTTTGGCAATCACATCCTGCCGCTGAAAAGATGGCAGGCATGGCTGAATATCAAACTGATATGTCATTTAATGCTGAAGTAATAGCTTCAATGGAATCATAGAAAGGAGATTTAAATATGTACGTTATGTTGACACAAAAATTATCCAAAGGTTTTAAATCATGGAAAGATATGGTTCATGAAAATAAACATAAACTAGAGGGCTTTAAAGGTAGAATTATATTTGCTGGATCTCATGCTGAAGATGATAACTCCATGGTAGTTATTATGCATTATGATGATAAAGAAGGACTTATGGCTTTTAAAAACGACGAAGAATTAACTAAAGCCAGGCAAGAGGCAGGAGCTTTAACTGAGACAACGGTGATGACAGTTATGACTGAAGATGCCCTCTTAAATTTTCCAAGCTAAAATTTTAATTGGCTGCAAGTTGAAAGGAATTATCTTCTCTGCAGCCAGTTCCAATCGATAAACCAAGTTCTTTTATCTCGCTTTCTGAATATTTAGCCTCATCTAAATTATTTAAAACAGCCAAATTTCGATCAATACAACTCTTGTGCGGTGAAGGAACAAGAGATGTAAAAAAAATGACAAAAACGAAAAGTGCGAATGCTAATGGAACTAAGCCGTATCTATTAATCATTTTTTGAATAAACTTTCGGCATTTAGACGATCTTTTTCTTTAGATGAAATATAGTTTTCAGCTCTCTTTATTTCTGCATTAAGTTCTTTAATATAATCTTTAAGTTCTTCTATACTCAAAGTATCAAAATCAATTTCTTTTGGCTTAATAATTGGCTCTAAATCATCAGTATCCATTAAAGTTGAGTGTTTCATTTTTTTGGCAACTTGTTAAGATTAAATATGGAAGAAGAAGTCCGTTTTTTTGACAATCGACAGAGATATTTATTATTTGTAACAACTACAAATGAAAAGGCAGTAATAGCTGAAAAACTATCTCATATCATTAATGAATTGAAACCAATAAAACCAGCTCTAAAAATATTTGATGCTGGTGTAGGTGATGGAGCAGTGTTAATGAATGTACTTCGAATTGCCCATCAAAAATTTCCAACTGTTCCTTTTTATGTTTCTTGCAAAGATGTAAGCATGGAAGATGCAAGAATTACAATTGAAAAACTTGCTGATAGATTTGTTGAACATCCAAATATGGTTTTTACAATATCTAATTTACACTACTCTGAGGCTGGGTATCTCAAATCAAATAACCAGTCTAAGCAACAAAATATGAACTGGAGTAGCATTGCATTAGATGGTGACTCTTCATTTGGTTTCTATGAGCAATTAAGACAGTTGGGCCCACTTTTAAAAGAAAATTGGAGAGTTGAAGAAAATAAGCAGGGAAATACAACTTATGAAAATCCATCTGTAATTTGCATATATAGAAAAGATCACGAATTCACGTTAGATCAAATAATTCCATCTAAAAACGAGTCTATTAATGAATTTGATTTAGTTATTGTCTCACAAGCATATCGCTCACGAGCAAGTGTTGAAAAAAAAGTTAATAATGTAATTAAACCTATGGTTAGTTTGCTAGCGCCAAATGGAAAAATGGTTGCTTTTCACTCTTACGGAAATGACCCTGGTCTAAATGCAATTAATCAACTTTGGCCTGATGAAAATCCATTTCCAAATAAAGGTCATGACATCATTCAGTACATGAAAAATAACTTAGGTAATGAACTTAATGGCAAAATTCATTTCAGAGAACCAGAGATATTTGAATACAAACTGAGGTCGCAGCCAAATGAGATAAACAGTGGTATTGCCACATCATTAGTATTTTCTGCATGGAATGCTTGCACATATGTTGCTCAAATAAGTGATCAAATGGTTAAGGAAAAGGAAGCAGATCAAAGTTATATTAAGTGTATTGAGGACATAATTCGTGATCATGACGGATTATGGTTTTATGACGAAATGCTTGTGGCTGACCGAAAATAAATATTGAATTTCTCAAGAGCAATTTATATCAACTAGTATGTTATCATCTTTAATAGTGGGAGCTGGATGCTTTTGGGGTGTTGAAGTCTTATATGAACAAATGCCTGGCGTTATCAATGCAACCTCAGGTTATTCTGGTGGTCATTTAGATAATCCTAGATATGAGGATGTTTTAACTGGCGAGACAGGTCACGTTGAAGTGGTCAAGATTGATTATGATAGCAGTGAAGTTACTTTTAATGAATTGATTGATACATTTTTTATCATTCATGATCCAACAACCTTAAATCGTCAAGGACCTGATATTGGGGAGCAATATAAATCGATACTCTTCTTCAACAGCGAAGATGAAAAAGAAATTATTGAGAGTAAAATTGAAAAAATAGATTTATCAGGCAAGTTTGAAAACCCAATAGTTACAGAAATTAGAGAAACAGTAGAGTTTTATCCTGCAGAAGAGTACCATCAGGATTATGCAGCGAAAACAGGCAAGCTATGCTACCAGCAACTTTATGTTATGTATAATTATTCGCCAATACCAGCTGCAACACCATAACTTATTTTGTTGAAAAAGTGGGCAGTTGAGGATTACTAACTGTTGGAAGCACATATCTACTTTTTGCAATATCTAAACAATTTTCATTATTGTGATTATAATAATTTGAACTTTTGAAATCTAAATGTTTCGCTTTATCGTAAGTTTTATTAGATTGTACGCTGTACATTATATCGCCAGGTATTGATAAGTGCCCTCCGATGCCATCATTAATTGTACCTTCATCTTTAAAAACGAGATGATCTTCTGCACACTGTGGTACGGCCCCCAAAACATGCAGGATCTCATGAAGAGCAGCTTTAGCAGTTTCATTAAATTCAGGTTTAAAACCACCATTGTTTTCAATACATGATCCACTTCTTTTTCCTGGGTAATAAAGGGCTGCCGTGTTAGCTGTTACACTCTCTGTTGCATAACTTGGAAGTTGAGAAGACGCACAAACATCTCTGTTAGAGCCGCCATAGATGATGAAATAAACTTTTTTTGGGTCGTTAAAACCAAATCGACTTATTGCAGGCTGTAATACATTAACTGCCTGAATTCCGTGTTTGGATATTTCATCATCATTAATATCCAATCTTAAAAAGGTTATATCAATTTTACTATCATCTTTACGATCAAATTTAAGATTTTGACCATCTGCAAATAATCTATCTTTAGTTTTTGAGTTAAACCATTTATCGATTTGATACATTAACATGCTTATTTTGCTATCAAGATCATATTCTTTATCAACACCATCTTTTGGTAAAACGTACATAACATGAATATTATAACCGTCATCAATATCAGGAAGATCAGTGAAGTTTCTTCCTGGTTTTTCATCAGAAAACACAGCTGAAGCTAAAAAAAAACTTATTATAGTATAGCTAATAAATATACGCATATTTTTAAATCTGATAAGGTTTTTATTTAATGAAAAAGTTTATTACAAATCCATATTTTAAAAAAGGACTTCCAGGAGATAATGGCATTGATCCTGTTAGTACAGATGTTGAGGCTGTAAAAAAGCTTTTGAGTTTGTGTCCCAAAGCCGCTGAAACACCGTTAGCTGAGTCAGCCAAATTAAGTCATGAATTAGGTATAAATAAATTATGGTTTAAGGATGAAAGAGACCGAATGGGCCTTGGAAGTTTTAAAGCGCTTGGTGCAGCGTTTGTAATTGCAAGTGATGCTGCAGAAAATTTAAAATCTTTCAGTAAGGATGCAAAATGGAGTTCGGCTCTAAATGGAAAAACTTATATATCAGCCAGTGCAGGTAATCATGGGATTTCTCTAGCGGCTGGCGCAAGAATATTTGGAGCAAAGGCAGTAATTTATTTATCTAAAAATGTCCCTTCAAGCTTTGCAGATAAAATTAGAAGTTTTGGTGCAGAGGTTGTTGTATGCGGCAATGACTATGAAGAGAGTTTAGAGGGTGCAAAGCAAGAAGCTGAGAAAAACAATTGGATGCTTTTGTCAGATGTAACCTGGGAAGGATACGATCACGGCTTGAGAGTTATGCAGGGATATTTAGTTCTTGCAGATGAAGCGTGTACAAAATGCGATGAAACTCCAACACATATATTTTTACAAGCCGGAGTGGGAGGTTTTCCTGCATCCATTGCAACCTATATGAGAAAATATTTTGGTAATGATCCAAAAATAATAATTGTTGAACCCACAAAGGCTCCAGTATTGCTCGAGTCTATAATCGAGGGAAAAGCAGTAACTGTCACAGGTGGTGTTTCTAATATGGGACGATTAGATTGTAAAAGCCCTTCGATAAGAGCTCTATCATCACTTGCAATAACGTGTACAAATTTTATGACTATTGAAGATGAAGATGCAGATATTGCGGTTGAAGATTTAAAACAAAACAAATTTGATACTTCTCCATCAGGTGGGGCTGGATACGCTGCTATCAAAGAAGCAAAAAAATATCCAGAAAGTGGAATTGATGAAAATAGTAAGATTTTAATTATTTTAACAGAAAAGCCAGCTTAATTTTTATTATTGAAAATTCTCTCAAGATTATATTAAATTTAGCACATGATAACAAAAAGCCTTCTCTCTAAAATCATAAAAACAGGAAACCTCACATGGGTAATGCCGAATGGCGAAATTAATACGTACGGCGATGGAACAGGAGATCCCATAAAGATAAGAACTACAAATAACTTCTCAGAGATAAAATTATTGATGAACCCATCAATACATTTTGGTGAAAGTTATATGAATGGATCACTTGTGGTAGAGGAGGGACGTATTCATGATTTCTTAAAACTTATTTTTGCTAATACGGAAGTAGATATTGATCATTGGGTGATGAAGCTCTCAAAAGTAGTTAGAGCAATATCAAATAAACTTACTACAAGTAACTACATATCAAAATCAAAACGAAACGTTGCCCATCATTATGATCTATCTGATAAACTCTACGAACTATTTTTAGATCCGGATAGACAATATTCTTGTGCCTACTTTAACTCTCCAAATGATACGTTAGAACAGGCTCAAATAAATAAAAAAGAATTAATTTCAAAAAAACTTCTTCTTGAAGAAAATCAATCAGTCTTAGATATTGGCTGCGGCTGGGGTGGAATGGCAGCACATATTTATAAAAAATCAAATGCAAATGTTGTTGGGGTAACGCTATCCGAAGAGCAAATTGCTTATGCACAGCAAAGAAAAATCAGAGAAAAGTTAGAAAAGGTTGAATATAGATTGCAGGATTACAGAAATGTTAATGAAAAATATGATCGAATAGTATCTGTTGGTATGTTTGAGCACGTTGGAACAGCTCATTATCAGGAATTTTTTAATAAGGTCTATGATCTTTTAAATGACAGTGGAGTGGCCCTTATTCATACTATTGGAAGATTAAACGAGCCAGGTAATACTGACCCTTGGATAGATAAATATATATTTCCAGGTGGATATATTCCTGCACTTAGTGAAACAGTATCTAGAGTAGAAAAATCAGGCCTTTCATTAACAGATGTTCAGGTTTTAAGATTTCATTATGCAGAAACTTTAAAAAGATGGAGATACAACTTTTATGACAACATAGAAAAGGTCAAAGAAATTTATGATGAAAAATTTTGTAGAATGTGGGACTTCTACCTTTCATCCTCTCAAGCTTCCTTTGAGGAGTCGACATTAGTTGTCTTTCAAATGCAATTATCAAAAAACAAGAAAACTGTCCCTGACTCAAGGAATTATATGCTTGCTTAGTTGCCCCAATAAACTTTGGGACAACTAAATAATTGGATTAATTATTAAAAGCTAAGACGCCAGCGTCAGTTATATTTATGTGAGGTGCAATATTTGCAAAAACCCATCTTTGTATATCACTGGATGCAAATATATCCATTGCTTCACCCATATCTTTCATATTTGCTGCTGCGAAATAAATCATTGCATTTGCAGGAAGTACTGACTCTCCGCATGTAGCGCAATTCAAACTATCCACCTGAACTTTTGCTCCTGCACTTTGCATCACTTCTTGAAACTTTGGCATATTTAATAAAAAGTTTATACCACTAGTTATTTCAACAAATGCGTAGGCAACAGTTTGACCAGCAGCTCCCCCTTCAGGCATTGGCTTATCATTTGCCATGATTGCATTGTTACTTGAAGCATCCTGGTTTATTTTGCCATAAGTACTAGCAAACCAATCAGGATTTGCAGCTGCTAACATTTGATCACTCATCATATCACTAAAATTATTGTAGTAAACTTGAACAAATGTAGTATCACCTGGTTTATCACCTCTAAGTTTTGAGGATGATCTAATGTTTACCATTTTAGCACCACCTGCCATTGCTTTTTCTTTGTAGGCAGCTGTTGCATCTGATAATTCTTGAGCGTCCATTCCTTCAATTGTCCAAACATCCATTACCCAGGCTTTTGAATAAGTGATAGTAAGTACAAATAATGATAATGACACCAACAAGGTTTTTAGAAAGTTATTCATATTTATCTCCTTAATGTTTCTAAAAATTGTATGGGATTTGTATTTCAAAAATATGATATTTATTACATTTAATAGATAGTGTTATTAATTAATAACTTTACTAACTATATGTAATAATTAGATTATTCCATGGGGTGTGAAATCTCTAAAATTTTATATATATATATAGTAATAATGACAAAAAAATTAACACCATTTTTGAAACCAAATGAAGTTTTATCAGAAACTGAAGTTGATTATTTAAAAGAGAAAAGCGATTTTAAAGGCATCGCTCTATTATTTCATGCCTGGTTTATAATTGGTTTATCAGTTTTAGTTTACTCTTTATTTCCAAATATATTTACGTTTTTAGCAGCAGTTCTTGTAATTGCTGGAAGACAACTAGGACTAGCAATATTAATGCATGAAGGTGCACATGGTCTAATTACTAACAATACAAAGTTAAATAATCATCTATCCCAATGGATTTGTGCTTTTCCAGTGTGGTCAGATACTTACGGATACAGACATTACCACTTAGCCCATCATAGAAATACTCAACTTGAAGATGATCCAGATTTAAGTTTATCCAAACCATTTCCTGTAGAAAAAAAGAGCATGTTAAGAAAAGTACTTAGAGATATTCTTGGCATATCAGGCCTTGTTCAAAGATATGAATTGATTTTTAAAACATTACTTAAAAGTGACACAAAAAAAAATGACGGAAAGAAAATAAGTGGTTTTGAGTCAAGAAATACTCTTTATGGCATACTAATTTCTAATATTATTATATTCTTATTTTTTTGGATTTTAGGACAATGGTGGTATTTTTTAGCATTCTGGTTATTGCCACTTTTCACATTTTTTCAACTTTTTTTAAGAATTAGAAACATAGCAGAACATGCTGGTGTAAAATCTGAAAATGACTTTAACAATGCACGTACTACGTATGCAAATATTATAGAAAGAGCCTTTGTTGCTCCATATTATGTAAATTACCATCTTGAGCATCATTTATTCATGTTTGTTCCATGTTACAAACTCAAGAAAGCTCACGAGATGATACTTAAGAAACATTCTAATGAAGATCTAGAGATTAAAAGTGGGTATGTTTCTATGCTTCGTTCTGTATTAATTTAATTTAATTACTTAAATGACAGTTGATTTTGAGGAAAATATTCTAAAAAAAGCATTTGGCTCTTTTGCAACAGGAGTTGCAGTAGCCACCTCACATAAAAGTGGATTTACAATTAATTCATTCGCCTCTCTAAGCTTAAAGCCACCTTTGATTATCTTTAATATTTATAAGTCTGAAACTGACCATGTAGACTTTTTAAAAAATAATTCATTTGTAATTAACTTTCTTTCAAACGAACAAGAAGAAATATCACGTTTGTTTGCTACAAAAGATCCTGAAAAAGTGAGTAAAACAAGCCATACTATATCATCAAGCAATAATATCATTTTGGATAATACTTTAGGCCACATTGAGTTATCGGTTTATCAACAAATTGATATTGCTGATCATGTTTTAGTAATAGGCAAGGTTGAAGATTTAAAAATTGACGACAATAGAAATCCACTTATTTATTATAGAAGTAATTATCAAACCTTGAAAAATGACAATTAAAAAAAATTTATTAATTCTCATTCCAATGTTCTTCCTATTAGGAATTGCAACGTTTAGTTTATTAGAAAAAGACATTGAGAGTGAAGTTTTAAATGAAGGCTCAGGGTGTAGTAGCTGTAGCGGCCCGAAAGCATTTAAAGCAAAAAATAAGTCAAACGAAAATTAAGAAGAGACCTCTCCGAAATCATTACTACCTTCTGTTCCTTTTAAGCACATAAAAAAAATAATAGTAATTATTCCAATAAAAGGAACCAGTACAATTAAGAGCCACCAACCTGAACGATTTACATCATGCAGTCTTCTTACGTATAGTGCGAAACTTGGAACAATAAAAAGAAAATATAAAAAAATATACATAGGCCCTAGCATTATTGAGTCTGTTGAATTAGCTAATTCAATACCGACTAGTTGTAATTGAAAAAACATATCAAGCTGCAATCCAACAAAACCAACAGCTGTTGTGAACAAGTAAAAGTACCAAAACTCAGCCCTGTTGGCTCTGGTCTTAAAATCAAAACATTTCACGAATGCATTGTTTATTGATTTGAAAAAACTCATAATGTATTAGACAATTTAATTATTTAACCAATTATAACAAAAATAGATATAATCATTCAAATGTCAAAAAAACTTAGAATAGGTGGGGCAAGTGGATTTTGGGGCGATTCCGTTATTGCAACACCTCAATTATTGAATGGAAACGATCTAGACTTTATTGTTTATGATTATTTGGCAGAAATCACCATGTCAATTATGGCAAGGGCTCGAGCAAAAGATGCCACAAAAGGGTATGCAGTCGATTTTGTATCAAGTGTATTAAAGTTAAATTTGCGACAAATAGCAGATCAAAAAGTAAAAATTCTCAGCAATGCTGGAGGCGTAAATCCAGAGGCATGCGCTGAGGCCATCAGAGAATTAATTAAAGAACTTAAATTGGATTTAAAAGTGTCAGTTGTATTAGGCGATGATTTAATGGGGGAAAAGAATAAATTTTCAGAGCTGAATATAAAGGAAATGTATTCAAATGAGGATTTTCCTGCTGAGGACAAAATAGCAAGCATTAATGCATATCTTGGTGCATTTCCTATAGCAGAAGCTCTTAAAAGTGGCGCTGATATAGTTATTACTGGGAGAAGTGTTGATAGCGCAGTTACATTAGGCGCATGTATTTATGCGTTTGGATGGAATGAAAAAGAATATGACAAACTTGCTGCAGGTAGTTTAGCTGGTCACATTATTGAATGTGGAACTCAAAGTACTGGAGGTAATTTCACTGATTGGGAATTAGTATCAAAAGATCTGCATCAAATAGGCTATCCCATTGTGGAAGTTTTTGAAGATGGCAGTTTCGATTGTACTAAGTCAAAAAATTCAACCGGTATGGTAAGTTTTGGAACTGTCGCTGAACAGATGCTGTATGAGATAGGTGATCCTCAAGCATATATATTACCTGATGTTATTTGTGATTTTTCAAATGTAAAAATTGAAGAAACCGAAAAAGATAAAGTTAAAATCTCTGGAGCAAAAGGTTATCCAGCTCCTAATCAATATAAAGTTTGCGCAACATACGCTGATGGTTTCAGGGCAGGACATGTTTGTTCATTTGTTGGTATAGATGCTGCTAAAAAAGCTCGTACATACGGAGAGGCAATATTTGAACGATCAAAGATGATAATGCGCATGATGAATATTGCTGACTTTGATGAAACGAGTATTGAAATTATTGGGGATAACAGTCAATACAGCAAGCAATCATCAAATGAAAATAATCGTGAAGTGGTTCTTAAATTTGCTGCTAAACACCAAGATATTAGAGCGGTAGGTATTATGCTTAAAGAGTCTGTTGGCTTAGGCCTTGCAACTCCTCCAGGATTATCTGGTTTTGTTGGAGGGCGGCCAAAACCATCACCAATTGTAAGGCTGTTCTCATTTTTAATTGATAAGGATCAAGTGAACGTAACAATAGATAATGGTTCTTCAAAGAATGAAATAAAGATACCACGATCTGAAGAATTTGACTTGAAAAGTATTGAACAAACAACAGCTCCAGATTTTGAAGATGTAAATGAAAAGTTTGTCGATGTACCACTTATTAAAGTTGCGTACGGGCGAAGTGGCGATAAAGGCAATAAAGCGAACATTGGTATAATTTCACGTGATCCTAAGTTTTATCCAGCAATATGCAATTTCCTTGATGAAAAAGTTGTTAAAGATTGTTTTGCTGACTTTCTTGAAGGATCTGTTGAAAGATACTTTTTACCCGGCTCAAATTCTATTAATTTTATTTTAAATGATGTTCTAGGCGGTGGTGGGCCAGCAAGTCTTAGAAACGATCCTCAAGGCAAAGCTTATGCGCAAATACTTCTTGATCAGATGATACCAATTCCTGCAAATCTATTAGAATAGACAAATGAAAATTATTTTTACAATATTAATTTTTTTTCTTTCAATACTTAATTCTTTCTCCGAAGAAAAAACTTTATTTAATAATAATTTATTTAATACATTGTCTTCAAATAAACTTAATTTATTAGATTTTGGATTAATCAGATTTGAAGAAGATCTTGCATCATATGTTACAAATAATTTAGATGAAGAGAACGTGTTAACGAATGTTTATTATGATTGGAAAAATGAGAGAATAATCGCATCTATATCTTTTGAGCAAAATTACGGATTTAATGAAGGAAATTACCTTTCAACAAATTACAAGTGTAGGGATTATTTTGTAGAAACTGTTAACAAGTTGACTCAAAACAGAGGTTATGGAGGTAGTAGATATTCAATGGCCTCATCATATTTATCAGATTTATTTGCATCGCCAACTACACAGTATTATTTTTCAGTAGATGAGCAACTAAGAAAAAGTTTAGTTGAATCTACATATTTAGAGATTACTATTAGACCCACTAAAGAACTTGCTTTTGAGCAGAATGTAAGCCCTATGAGGTGTCTTGCGACCTTAAAAGCAAACTTTGATGATATTGAGGTGGTAATAAAATAATGTCTAAATCTCTTTTAAACGTAGAAAATATTGAAACTTATTATGGTCCAATCATGGCCATTAGAGGTATCAGTTTCAAAGTTAATCAGGGATCTATTGTAACTATTCTTGGATCTAATGGAGCAGGGAAAACAACAATTCTCAAAACGATATCGGGAGCAATTGATCCGAGAAAAGGTAAAGTTTTTTTAAACGGTAGTGAAATTCAAAAAAAAGATCCTGATAAAATATTAAGACTAGGAATGAGTCATGCGCCTGAAGGTAGAGAAGTATTTCCTTATTGTTCTGTAATCGAGAATCTTCAAATGGGTGCTTTTACACGATCAGATAAGAAAGAAATAAATAAAGATATTGAACAAGTTTTTGAATATTTTCCTATACTAAAAGAAAGGATGAACCAACCAGCTGGTTTATTGTCTGGTGGAGAGCAGCAAATGTTATGCATCAGTCGAGCTCTTATGAGCAAGCCAGAAATTATGCTTTTAGATGAGCCGTCATTAGGGTTGTCACCTAAGCTAGTTAAGGAAATATTTGAAATTATAATTCGAATAAATAAAGAATTAAAAACTACAATACTTTTAGTTGAGCAAAACGCTAATATTGCACTTAGTAACTCCGACTTTGGCTATGTGTTAGAACTTGGTCGAATTGTAATGGAAGGAAACAGTAAAGAGCTTCTAGAAAAAGAAGATATAAAAGAATTTTATCTTGGACAGCAAGATGAAGGTATAAGAGGAGAGAGGCGTTGGAAAAAGAAAAAAATGTGGAGATAAATACAATTCCAAGACTTTTTTGGGACTCAGTTAAATCTCGTGGAGAAAAAGTTGCCATGAGAGAAAAAGATCTTGGTATTTGGCAAGAAATTTCATGGTCTCAATATGGAGAAAGGGCAAAACTAACTGGTCTTGCTCTTTCCACTTTAGGACTAGAAAAAGGCAATGTGGTTTCAATTGCAAGCGAAGGAAACCCCGAGTGGCTTTATACTGATATGGGTACTATTGGTGCGGGAGGAATTTCTAGTGGAGTGTATACAACAGACTCGGCTGCGCAGGTTAAGTATCTAGTAAATGATAGTGCGACCAAATTTTATTTTGCTGAAAATGAAGAACAACTTGATAAAATTCTAGAAGTAAGAAGTGAGTGTCCTACATTAAAGAAAATTATTGTTTATGATATGGAAGGTTTAAATGACTTTCATGATGATCAAGTTATTAGCTATGAAGAGTTTCTAAAAATTGGTGAAAAAACTAATCAAGAAAACCCTGATCTTTGGGAAAGTTTAGTAAATAATGTAAGCCCAGATGACATTGCAATTTTAGTTTACACATCAGGTACAACAGGACCTTCAAAAGGTGCAATGATTAATCATACAAACCTACTTTATTCAATTAATACTGGATATGATATCTTTGATGTAATGGAACACGAGGAACAATTATCGTTTCTCCCGTTATGTCATATATTAGAGCGGTCAGTTTCAGTTATGATCCCTTTAAAAACTGGCGCAGTAGTTAATTTTGCAGAAAGTATTGATACTGTTCCTGAAAATATTCGAGAAGTTTCTCCAACGGTATTTATTGCAGTTCCAAGGATTTGGGAAAAGTTTTATTCATCGATTACAATTCTAATGAAGGATGCAACTTTTATTGGCAAGTTCTTCTATCAATTATCAATAAATGTAGGATCCAAATATAAAGAGTACTTCATAGACGGAAAAGAACCTCCTTTATCATTGAAATTATCTTATTGGATATGTAATCAACTGGTTTTAAAAAATATAAAAAAACTTCTCGGTTTGAATAACTGTCGTTACGCACTAAGCGGCGCTGCGCCTATATCCCCTGATCTTATAAATTGGTATCTTTCTCTTGGTATAGATATGAGAGAAGGATGGGGAATGACAGAAACTGCTGGAGTTGGAACTGCATTTTACTCCAGAGAAATAAAACTAGGACATGTTGGTCGAGCAGTTAATGATTCTGAAGTGAGAATTGCTAAGGATGGAGAGATTTTATTTAGAGGTCCAGGCGTGTTTTGTGGTTATTTAAATAAACCTGAACAAACAAAAGAAACTCTGATTGATGGATGGCTGCATACTGGGGATGTTGGTGAAATTGATAACTATGGAAATTTAAAAATTACAGATAGAAAAAAAGACATAATTATTACAGCTGGTGGAAAAAATATATCTCCATCTGAAATAGAAAATGAATTAAAATTTAGTCCATTTATATCAGATGCTGTTGTAATTGGTGATAAAAGAAAGTTTTTGTCATGTCTAATAATGATAGATGAAGAGAATGTGATGAAACACGCTCAGGATAATGACATACCATTTTCTAATTTTGAAAGTCTCTGTAAATCAGAGGAAATAGTTTCCTTGATCGATGATGAGGTCAATAAAGTAAACAAAAAATTTGCATCTGTAGAACAAGTAAAAAAATTCTCATTAATTGATATACAATTAACAGCCGAAGACGATGAGCTCACTCCGACCATGAAGCTGAAACGCAAATTCATAAATCAAAAATACGGCGATATCATTGAAAGCATGTATCAATCTGCTTGATTTTCCTCTGTGAAATAATAAGATTTCCTTTTAAATTCAAGAGGACGAATGATGATAAGTAAGCGATTTTCAATTTTTACAATTTTATTGGCACTATTATTAACTTTTGGCCACAATTCTTATTCTCAAGGTGTTTCTGAAGATGAAATCATTCTTGGCATGCATACGGATATAAGTGGACCAGTTTCTTCATTTGGAAAATATTCCGTTGAAGGTGTTCAAATGAGAATTGATGAAATTAATAAAGCAGGAGGTATTCATGGAAGAATGCTTAAAATAATTGCAGAAGATCATCAATACCAAGTACCTCGCGCAGTCCAGGCAGCAAATAAGCTTCTAAATAAAGATAAGATATTTCTGATGGTTGCAAGTTTAGGCACTCCTATGAACAATGCTGTGTTTGAAGCTCAAGAAAAAAAAGATATACCAAATTTGTTTCCTCTATCATCAGCAAGATCAATGACTGATCCTTTGCATCGTTTAAAATTTGGAGCTCTTTCAAGTTATTACGATCAAATCAGAGCTGGAGTTAAGTGGGCAATCAATGAGAGGGGAAAAAATAAAATTTGCGTTCTTTATCAAGATAATGATTTTGGACAAGAAACATACGAGGCGACTGTAGACCAACTCAACGAAATGGGTTTAGAGTTGCATGAAAAAGCAACCAATAAGCCAACTGATACAGATTTAACTTCTCAAATTACAAAATTAAAAAATGCAGGCTGTGAAGCTGTTGCAATGGGTACAATTGTTAAAGACACAATTCTTGGTTACACGAAGGCAAGACAAATGAAATGGGACGCGTTATTTTTTGGACAGGTTGCAAGTTTTCACCCCGTTATAGCATCGCAACCTGATGGAGTTACAGATGGGTTTTATACATTTGCTCAATTTGATACCCCAAGTAAAGCAAATTGTTCACCTGAGATTTGTGATTGGATTGATACCTATGAGTCAACTTTTGGAAACCTACCAAATATAGGTTCAGCTTATGGTTATATGTACATGGATATAACTGCTAGAGCACTAGAAATTGCTGGTCGTGAATTAACAACAGATAGTTTCCTAAACGCATTAGAAAGCATAAATGATTATAAAATACCTTTTGGCGACACAGTACTTTCTTGGTCCCCAGAAAAACATTTAGGTGCAAATGTTGCTTATTTATTTGAAGTTCAAAATGGAACTTTTATTCAAACGGATAATAAAGAATATACATACTAAATGAAAATTTTTGTTTATTTATTTCTTTCATTATTTGTCTCTGGCTTGTCGTTTGCTGACCAAGGAATTACAGAAGATGAGATCTTAATTGGAATGCATACTGATCTAAGTGGACCTGCCTCTATGATTGGAAAACAAAGTGTTGACGGTGTAAACATGCGAATTGATGAATTTAATCAAGCGGGTGGAGCTCATGGCAGAACAATAAAATTTATTGTTGAAGACCATCAATATACTGTCCCAAGAGCGGTGCAAGCGGCCAATAAACTGTTAAGAAAAGATAAAATTGGCTTTATGTTAGGTTCTCTTGGTACGCCAATGAATAATGCAGTGATGTCTGATCAACTAGCAATGAATATTCCAAGTTTATTTCCTCTTACAGCTGCACGATCAATGTTTGAACCCTATGATCGTTTGAAGTTTACATCAGGATCAACATATTATGATCAGATCAGAACAGGATTAAAATATCTTATTGAGAATAACAATCGAAAGTCAGTATGTGTTTTGTATGAAGATACCGATTTTGGACAGGAAATTGTTGATGCCGTGGATGATCAACTTGCAGCAATGAATATGACATTAGTTGAGAGTGCGTCAGCAAAACCCACAGATACTGATTTCACTGCTCAAATAAAAAAACTTTATAATGCAGGATGCGATTTAGTGGCCATGGGAACAATTGTTCGAACAACTATATTACCTTTTATGAAAGCAAAGGAAATAAATTGGACAGATGTTGATTTTGTGACAACTTCAGCAAGCTATTACACAGTTGTGGCAGAACAACCAAATGGAGTAATGAATGGGCTGTACTGTTTAAATTCTGTCGTATTTCCTTATTACGATACGGCTAATGAAATTGAAAAAAAATGGTGGGATAAATTTAAATCTATTTATGCAACAGATCCTAATACGGGAGCCATCTATGGATATATTTTTGCAGATATAGTTGTTGAAGCCATCAAAAGAGCCGGAAAAGATTTAACTGTTGATAGCTTTGTTGAGGCTATGGAAACTCTCAAAGATTACGAGGATCCACTAAAACTTGGCTCTGTAACATTTAATCCAGATCAAAGACAAGGAAGTAATATTTCTTATTTCTTTCAGATTCAAAATGAGAGATTTGAAGTAATTTCCGGACCAATTAATTACTAATTACGGTACAAACTTGATAAAGAGCGCTGTCTTAATTGCAAACGGAAATGTTTCAAAAACTAATTACGTTAAAAAGGTAATAGATATTAACGATTACTTTATTAGTATTGATGCTAAATCAGAAAATTTAAAAGAATTAGGAGTTCAGCCTAACCTAATTTTAGGTGATCTTGACTCTGCTGCAGTTGATGATCTTGATAGTAAAATAGAAGTTGTTGAATTATCCGATCAGAACAAGACTGATTTAGAAAAATCGTTAGATTATTGTAAGGAGAATAGTATTAAAAAAGTTGTGATATTAGGAAGTACCGGTTTGAGGGAAGATCATACAATGGCAAATGTTCTAATAGCCAGCACTTACTCAGATATTTTACAAATTGAACTGATAACCAGCTTTTATCGAATAATCTTTGTGAGAGAAAATACAAAAATAAATGCTCATAATGTGCCGGTATCTATTATTTCATTGTCGTCAGATAATAAAATTACAACAAGAGGGTTAAAGTATGATTTAAATAACGAAAAATTGAAATCTTTTTCTCATGGCATAAGTAACGAAGTAAATGGAGATAGCTTTACAGTGAAAGCTGAAAGTACAATTATTGTTTTTATAGGAATTAAGTAGTGAAAAAAATTGGTATAATTGGCGGAGGCATATCTGGTCTTACTTTAGGTTGCGTTCTAAAGGGATCTGGAAAAGAATGTGAAATTTTTGAAAGATCAAGCGCGCTAAGTGAACATGGCGCAGGCATATCATTAACTCCCAATGCTTGTAAAATACTAGATGAAATAGATATTTTAGATGCTGTTAGAGCAGAGTCTTGTTCTCCATTAGATATTGCTTGGAGAGATGATCAGGGAAATGTCATAAAAAAAGTTAATATCAATGAATTTGGAGAAGTAATTACATCAAATAGAAAAGTCTTAATAAATAAACTGTATGAGAAATTTATTAATCTAGGTGGAGAAATAAAATTCAATCATGAATTGTTAGATATAATAAATGAAAAAGAATTAGTTTTCAAAAATCAGAAAAATATAGGTGTAGACTACATTGCAGGCTGCGATGGTATAAAATCACTAATTAGAACAAATAAAATCAAAAAGGATAAAATTACATTTTCAGGCTATACCGCGTGGAGAGGTATTGGTTCGTCCGATAGCAAAAGGATAAATATATACCTTGGTAAGAATAGCCATATTGTCTGTTACCCCGTTAATGAAAAACTAGAAACAAGTTTTATTGCAATAAAAAAAAGTAAAATAAAAAATAATGAAAGTTGGAGAGAAGAGGGAAGTCATGAGGATTTATTAGAGGATTTCTCATCCTATGGAAGTTTCATTAAATCATTATTTCAATCTTCAAAAAAAGTTTATAAATGGGGTTTATTTGATCGAAATTCACTTAATTCTTTTTCAAAAGACAATATATCACTGTTGGGAGACTCGGCGCACCCGATGATGCCGTTTTTGGGTCAAGGTGGCGCAATGGCACTGGAAGATGCATACATATTCGGAAATTTAGTAAACAAATCTGACGATTTTAATTTTATAAGAAATAATTATGAGAAATTGAGGGTGGGTAGGACTAATGCAATTAAAAGATCTTCAAGATATCAGGGATATATAAATCATTTAGGAAACCCAATTTTGAAATCACTAAGAAATTTTATGCTAAAAAATACAGATATTGCTATGCGAAGAACTAAGAATATTTATAATTACGAACCATTGAAAATTATTAATAATTTATAAGTATGACTACATTGCCGGAAACAAAAGCCTGTAAAGTTAATACAGAAAATGAATGGTTAACAATTTCATTCAATCAACCAGAAAAAAGAAATGCATTAACTAGTGAATTAACTGCTGATATTAAAAATATTTTTGATGCTGCACGTGATGACTTAAGCGTGAGAGGCGTTACCATGAGAGGAGAAGGGGGAATATTCTGTGCAGGTGGAGATTTAAAAATGTTTAAAACCGGTTTTCAAGGTGGAGAGCAGGGAATGAAAGATGTTGAAGAAGCAAGTGCTTTGACTGGTGCATTTTTTGATATGATAAACTCTTATCCAAAGCCAGTTGTTATGCTAGCTGAAGGTGCAGCGATGGCTGGCGGTCTCGGAATGCTTTGTGCTGGAGATATTGTGGTAGTAACTGAAGACTGTAAATTTGCTTTAACAGAAACTACACTAGGAATACCTCCTGCGCAAATTGCTCCTTTTGTTGCACAAAGAATTGGTTTAGCTAAAGCAAGACGCATTATGCTTACAGCAGCAAGGTTCACCGGAAAAGAAGCGTTCGAAATGGGATTAGCAGATTTTATAGCAAAGGATGCTAATGATTTAAAAAATATTGAGTCTGATATAATCAAAGGAGTTATGAATTGTGCTCCTGGAGCAAATGCAATTACAAAAGAAATTGTCTTAGCAACAAGACATCTAGAGAGAAGTGAAATGATAGATTTTGCTGCAAAAGGTTTTGCTGAACGCATGTTAAGCGATGAAGGTAGAGAAGGCATCGCATCTTTTATTGAGAAACGTAAACCGAAATGGTCAAAATGACAGATCAAAATTTAGAATTACAACAAGCTTATGATTTTTGTGATGAAAGCAATGCAGTATACAAACTATTATTATCTTTAAGTGATAGCGATTATGAAGAAAAAACTCAGTTTAAAGGCTGGAACTTTAACAACGTTATCGGGCACCTTCATGTATGGAATTATGCTGCAGATTTATCCCTTCAAGATGGAGATGATTGGAAAAACTTTGCCAACAGTGCACTTGAAATGCTTGGTAAAGGTTCAACGATGAACCAATTTGAGGAAACTATAACTAAGGGAATTAAAGGAAGAGAATTATTAGATACTTGGAAATCATATTACGAGAAGATGACTGAACGATTTGCGGCAGCTGACCCAAAAAAGAGAGTTAAATGGATGGGTCCAGATATGAGCGCAAGATCTTCAATAAGTGCAAGACACATGGAGACATGGGCTCATGCTCAAGAGTTATATGATACGCTTGGTGTAGACAGAATTAACGAGGATCGTATTAAAAACATAGTTGTTATTGGAAATAACACATTTAAATATTGTTTTACCATAAATAAAAGAGAACTTCCTGAAGATACTCCAAGATTAGAATTAACTGCACCATCTGGTGAAGTTTGGGAATTTAATAATCCGTCTAATGAAAATAAAATATCTGGAAAGGCTGAAGAATTTTGTCAAGTCGTTACACAAGTAAGAAATATTGAAGATGTTAACTTGAAAGTATCAGGCGATATAGCAAACGATTGGATGTCAATTGCCCAATGTTTTGCTGGCGGTGCAGAAACACCACCTCTGCCCGGAACAAGAAAAAAAGTTATTAAGCAGTCTTAAGTTTACTAAGTCTGTTGTTAATAATTTCTTCTGCTTCGTTGATTACTCTATCAATTAATTCTTTGCACGTTGGTATATCGTGAATAAGTCCTGCGACCATTCCACAACTCCAAGCTCCTGCGTCCATGGTACCTTCTTGCATAATTTTTGGGTAAACACCTGCAACTTCACCGAATATATCTTGAATCTGAATATCAGCTCCAAGCGATTTTTCTTTTTCAAGTATTCGAGTAACTGCATCATTTTTTAGTACTCTTTCAGTATTTCTCAGGGGTCTCATGATCAGTTCGGTATCAAGTTCACTCGCATTGACTAGAGCTTCTTTTACATTTTGATGAACGGGAGCTTCCTTTGTAGCAATAAAGCGAGTTCCCATATTTACACCCTCCGCTCCCATTGCAAGAGCAGCAACGAGTTGTTGACCATTTCCCATACCGCCAGATGCAATAAATGGAATTTTTAATTCTTCAAATGCACGAGGTAAAAGTATCATATTAGGAATATCATCCTCACCTGGGTGACCACCGCATTCAAAACCATCAACACTTGCAGCATCACATCCAATTTTTTCTGCTTTTAGAGCATGTCTAACAGACGTACACTTATGTATTACTTTTATTCCAGCATCTTTAAGAAGTGGCATAAATTTTTCAGGACTTCTTCCTGCCGTTTCTACAATTTTCACTCCACCTTTTACAATTGACTCTATATAGCCAGGATAATCTGGGTTTGCAAAGCCTGGAAGGAAAGTCAAATTAACACCAATTGGTTTGTCAGTCATATCTTTGCAACGAGCTATTTCGTTTGCAAGATCTTTTGGACTGGCTTGAGTAAGACCGGTTATTATTCCTAAGCCTCCTGCATTAGAAACAGCGGCAGCCATTTCAGCAAAGCCAACGTAATGCATCCCGCCTTGTACAATAGGATGTTCTATATCAAACATTTCAGTAATTTTTGTTTTAATCATTGTTTTTCCCAGATTTATAAATAATTTGAGTATTAGACTTTATAGAGCTTTTTAAATCAAGCAGATTTTTCAGCTATTTATTTGAAAGGATTATTATGATTAATCAACTTAAGTGGGCTAGCACTTTTTTTATCTTGGTTGGTATTTTGCTGACTAATTTAAATATTTATCCCTTAAATATTTTTGTTCATGGAACAGGTGCGATTGGATGGACAATGGTAGGGTATATGATGGCAGATCGTGCAATATTAACAAATTTTGGACTTCAAATTCCCTTGTTTATAATTGGTAATATATATCTTTTGGTATAAGTAATTTGTATGTCTGAAAAAGAGAGGGTGACTAACATATTCGGTGATGAAATTGAAGCTTGTTGCTATGATCCGATGACTGGGTATTTTAGAGATGGTTTCTGCAATACAGACGAACACGATTATGGCAGTCATGTAGTTTGCGCAGTAATGACTGATGATTTTTTAGAATTTAGTAAATCTAAAGGAAATGATCTCTCAACGCCAAGGCCTGAATTCAATTTTCCTGGATTAAAAGAAGGCGATCGCTGGTGTCTTTGTGCTTTGAGATGGAAAGAGGCATATGACGCAGGCGTAGCGCCAAAAGTACACCTTGAAAGTTGTCATTTAAATTCTTTAAACTTTGTGACAAAAGAGCAATTAGAAGAGCACGCGGTAAATAGATTAAATTAATAATAATGAAATTTCTTATCTCAATAATCTTTTTTTTACTCACCTTTAATTTAAACGCATCAGAATATAAATTAGAAAAAGTAATCTCTGGCCTTAATAAGCCATGGGGTATGAGTTTTATTAACGATAAAGAATTATTTCTTACACAAAAATCAGGTGAAATTTTAAAAATTAATTTATCAACAAAAGAAGTAAAAAATTATCCTCATAATTTAAAAGTTGTTCAACCGCATTGGCAAGCTGGAATGCTAGATATTATTTACGAGGATGGTGAGATTTTTGTTAGTTATACAGAAGACAGAGGAGATGATAAAACCAGCACGTCAATAGCTCGAGGTTTTATTGAAAACGACAGTTTTAGTGAAATAGAAAATATTTTCCAATCAGGTTCTTCATGGAACAACATCCATTGGGGATCAAGGCTAATGTTTAAAGATGGTTTATTGTATGCAAGTATTGGCGAGCGTGGTTATGGAAGTGTTGCACAAGATCCAACCAGTTATTTTGGGAAAATGATACGAATAAATAAAGATGGAACCGCACCTAAGGATAACCCATATTCAATGAACGAAGACTGGTTACCTGAGATTTATCAAATAGGACTTAGAAACCCTCAAGGCATAATGCTCTATCCAAATGATAGTGAAATATATATTACAAATCACGGGCCAAGAGGTGGTGATTTTTTTGGAAAAGTAGAGGCAGGCACTAATTACGGTTGGGCGGATGTTGCTTGGGGAGGAATTGATTATGATGGTTCAATTATTGGAGATGGCAGTGCATGGAAAGAAGGTCTCTTAAAGCCAATATACACATGGGTTCCATCAATTGCAGTCAGTGACATGACGTTTTATGGAGGAGACTTGTTTCCTGAATTAAAAAATAAAATTTTGGTGACCAGTTTAAAAGCACAAAGATTAATTTCACTCGAATTTGACGGTAAAAAAGCAAGAAATGAAACTATGTTATTTGAGAAAGTTGGTCGAGTTCGCGATGTAGAAACGAATAGTGCTGGCGAAATTTATGTTATTATTGACAACGAAGATAGTGGAATTTGGAAGCTAGTAAATAAATAATGTTTTATTTTTACTTAACGATAAAAATAATAGCCTATTACTCACTTCCTTATTATTTATTTCGTCAGAGAATATCTCACAATAAACTATTAAGCTTCCAATCTTTTTTTCTTCTATTGTGGCTTCTTTATTTAGCATATTTATCTTATTTGCCTTTCATAGACTACTACTACACAAACGAACTAAATGTTCAGTTTATTATACCTAATTATGCGTTATATTTTTTGATAGTTATATTTGCTCCGGTGCCTGCAATATTTTACTTATATTTTATACCATTAGTTTCTAAATTTAGAATTTTAAGCATAGGTGTTGGGATTTTATATTTATTAGTCAGCTCGATTGTAATTTTTGGAATTGAGACATTCAATTATCAAAAAAGAGTCCCTTTAGAGAAAATGTGTTATGATTTTCATAGTGATACAGAAGAAAAACTTTCATGCTGTCTTAAGGCAGGTTATATTTGGCAGGAAGGATTTAGTTATTTTGAAAATATACCTCCGGGCTGTAAAAAGTATATGAATTGGAATGATTAATATGAGTAATGTTAATTTACTTTTGGGAAGAATAATAATTGGAATTTATTTTTTAGTTTTTGGAGCAATATTTAAATTATTTAATTATGAATTTACTCTTAATTATATGTTTGATCATCAAGTGCCGTATACAGAAATATCTTTAATAATAACAATAATTTTACAAGGCGCATGTTCAATTTCAATCTTAGTTGGCTATTATTCAAAATTATCTGCCTTTGTATTAGCGCTACTCACAATATTAATTAATTATTATATGCATGATTTTTGGAATATGAATGAAGGTTTGGAGCAAAGGCATGAACTTCAAAATTTTGTTAAAAATACAGGAATAATTGCGGGCTTATTAATATTATCCGCTGCTCATCCAGGAAAATATAAATTAGGACATTAGATGTACAAATATTTCCTGCAAGGACTTAGAATAGGCGTCATTTCTAATTTATTTCTACTTGGGGCCTCTTTAACAATAACAAACATTAGCAATGACTTATTCCTTGTTGTTCCTGCTATAATTCTAATTTCAGTTTCAGCATTTAGATGTTTGTTTCCTGTAAATTATGCCTCTAAATCAGTAATTATTGACTCAGTTCTTTCATCAGTATTTGTGACACGATTTTTAGTAACCATCGTTGAGGTGACATATATCTATATGTTTAGTTATGTGCTCAGGATTATTAATTCTGATCAATATATGTTTATTGATTTAATTTCTTGGTTCATGGTTATTCAGGTAATTGTTTCACAGTTTTTTTGTTGGGGTGCAATACTTTTAAAATACGAACGTTTTTACTTTTATGAAGAGTTTGGATGGTTTGTAATATTTTCCATTAATACGATTTTAAGCATAGCTATGCTCAGCTTAGATCTATCAAATGCTCATCATTCACTTATTATTATTAATATTGTTTTTGGAGCTTTATATCTTCCGTGGCAAGTGCTGCATTTAAAGTCAATAACAAAAAGAATAAATGATAATCCTGAAATCAAAGCTCAAGAATTCAAAGTGGCTTTATCAAAGGTTAAAGTGGAATTAAAAAACTCAATTAATGATCGAAAATTATCTTTTGAAAGTAACGATTGGGGCGGAGTAGTTGGGATGATGTGGATGTATGGGTATTGGATATTATTTATTCCAATATGGATGTTCTATATTATTTTAATTATTTAACTATTCACCCATGTAAGCTTGCTTAACATCAGCATTATTTTTAATTTCCTCAGGTAGACCAGATGCAAGTATCTTACCATAATTAAGTGCAAGTATACGATCTGACACTTTATTTACAAAACTCATGTCGTGTTCAATCATAATTATGGTAATTCCTAATAAAGATTGAATATCTTTTATCCAAAAGCCAAGATCAATTGTTTCCTCATTTGTTAATCCCGATGACGGTTCATCTAATAGAAGCAATTTTGGATCAGTGCAAAGAGCTCTTGCAAGTTCAACATTTTTGCGAACACCGTAGGGAAGGCCGTTTATAAGAGTATCTCGGTAATGTTGAAGGTCTAGAAAGTCAATTACTTCTTCAACTTTAAGTCTGTATTCATGTTCTTGTTTACGGGCACTGGGCGTAAAAAATACCTCGGATAAAATATTTGTTTTTTTATAAATGTGTCGTCCAAGAAGTAAATTCTGTAGAACAGTTGCATTTTCAAATAATTCTAAATTTTGAAACGTTCTTGCTATTCCAAGCTTTGATATATTGTGAGGCTTAGTTTTTGAGATGTTTTGATTTTCAAAATATATCTCACCTTTGCTTGCCTCATAGATTCTGCTTATTACATTGAAGAGTGTTGATTTACCTGCTCCGTTAGGACCAATTATTGTAAATATTTCACCTTTGTCGACACCGAACGATACATCATTAAGGGCTTTTACCCCTCCAAATGCTACAGTGATATTTTTTACTTCAAACAAACTCATTATACTCGGTCCGATTTAGTAAATACTTTTTGTTTTTTAAATGTTTGTCTTTTGTAAGTAGGAAACAGTTCAAAGAATAATTTTATTTTCATCCATCTTCCATAAATCCCAAGAGGTTCGTACAAAATAAAGAATACAAGTATCAATCCAAACAACATTGGCTCAAGACCTGGCTGTGAGCCAATAGAACTTGGTAAATAGTCACGACAGATGGCAATTAATTGCGGTAAGAAGCCAACGAATATCGCTCCAAACACTGTTCCATGTAAACTTCCCATACCACCAACAACGATAAGTAAAAGTAACGTTAAAGATAAAAAGATATTAAATATATCTGGAGCTAAGTAACCAATGTAATGAGCAAGTAATGCACCTGCTAATCCAGTAAAAGCACCAGAAATAGCGAATGATAAAGCTTTATAGAGACCTAAGTTAACGCCTAAACTTTGTGCTGCAATTTCACTGTCTCGAATAGCAACAAACGCTCTCCCAGTTGGAGATCTGAGTATATTGATTGCCGCAAACATCGCTGCAATAAGAAAGACAAGGCAGACATAATAAAAGAAAACACTGTCAAAGAAGCTCATACCTAAGAATTCTGGTTGAGGCACAGGTAAGCCTCTGTTGCCGCCTGTAAAGTGTTCCCATTTTATAAAAACATGTTCCGCAATAAAGCCTAAGGCTAATGTTGCGATAGCTAAATACATCCCTGTTAAGCGTAGGATTGGTATTCCAATTGCTGCACCTACTAGAAATGAAACAACTATTACAATAGGAATTGACGCATAAAAAGGTATTCCATTCGTAAGTAAGAAGGCATGAGTATAAGCGCCAACTCCTAAAAACGCGGCATGACCTAAGGATGCAAGACCTGTGTATCCAGATAATATCATTAAACCAATACCAGCAATGGATAGAATGCAAATATATGAGATTTCACCTAAGTAAAAATCATCTAATACAAGCGGTAACGCTGCCATGATTAAAATAAGCAGTGAATACCAAAAACGATCACCGTTATGTTTTGCAATATTTATATCTTGTGAATATTTTGTTTTAAAAATAAATCTCATTATACTTTTTTGACCTCAGCTTTATCAGAGAACAATCCTCTTGGATAAATAATCAATGTTAAGATAAGAACGAGGTAAGCAGATATTTCTCTTACCCCCTCAAATAAATAATTTTCGTAAGTTCCACATAATTGTTCGACAATACCAATTATAATACCACCAACAATTGCTCCAGGTATTGATCCAAATCCTCCTAGAACAGCTGCAGCAAAAGCTTTTAAACCAATTAATGATATTGATGTATCTACCAATGTAATTGGTGCGAGAAGCACACCCGCGACAGCAGCAACTCCTGCAGATATTGACCATATTAATGAAAAAATAAATTTAACTGGTATTCCCATATAGTAAGCCGCTAATTGGTTTTCAGAAGATGCCCTCATAGCAACACCAATTTTTGAAAAAGTAAAAAAGAAATAGAGAGCAGACATTAGAATTGCAGTCCCAATTATTATAGAGAGGTTTACATATGAAATTATAAGACCGTTAAACTCAGTTATCTTTCCAGAGAAAGGAGTACTGAATGAAAATATATCAGTTCCCCAATAAATTGATGCAAAGCCTCTAAAAATAAAACCTAAGCCGATAGTTAGCATCACAGTTGCGAACGCAGGCTGTCCAATAATCTGCCTTACTACAACGGCATCAAGGAAAAATCCAAAAACAGCAATTATTAAAACAGTAAGAGCAAAACCTGTGAGGTAATCCATGCCTAAAATACCAATGAGTGAGTATGCAACAAAGGCACCAAGCATAAGAATATCGCCTTGAGCAAAATTAATGGTTTCTGTCGCTTTGTAGATTAAAACAAAGCCTAATGCGACAAGCCCATAAATGCATCCAGAAGCTACTCCATCAATTATTAATTGAATCAATTGCATATATATAATTTCTAATAAATTACTTTAAGTTAAAGCAAATTTAAGACCTTAATATACATCATTTTGTAATTATTAAGTGATAAAAATTAGATGATTATAATTAATAATTTAATTTTCAAATATGCATTTAAGCTTAATAATCTCAATTGATTTTTAATTAAATAGGGGAATTAAAATGTTTAATACTGACGATAAATTAATACAAGGCTGCATGTTTCTAGCAGGACTTATATTTTTTGCTTATGGCGCCGTCATGATGTTCAACACAGATTTCATGATGGAACGATACCCAACATTTGAGAATAACCAAACAACAGTTTTCTTTCTTAACTGGTTTGGAGCAGTAAGCTTTGTTGCATATGTAGGTATCCTTTATATGGGTTTTAAAGGTCTTGATAGAGGCTTCTTTGCTTATGCAATACCTGTTGTCTTACTTCAAGTAATTTGGATTATTATGTCCAATGCACAAACTGGAGAGGAAAACATTACAGGTCTTGTAGTCTGGATAATTCTTTTAGCCTTGCTTGTTGTATCGAGAGTAAAAGCAGGAATGCCTTTTACATACGATAAGGCTAGTAGTGCTTTTGGCGTTACAGACAAAACATCACAAATTATGGGCTACATTGCGATACTTATAAGTGTGATAAATATTGTCAGTTACGTAATTGATCCTGGTGGTTTTATAAGACAAACTCCATACCTTGAAAGCAGCCCTCAAGCAGAGCATGCTGTTCTTGGAATAACTATGATTAATATAGCGATATTAATTTCATTGGTTTACCAGTATCGAGTGGGTTTCAGTGGCGTTCTTGTTTCAATGGGTGCTGTGGGTGCTGCAATGTTCCTTGCGGCATTAATGGTTGGAACTGCCACCAATCCTGATAGCGGGAATCCTCTATTAGCAATTTTTATAATTTTGAATTTTATAGTTCTAATGACTATTTACTTCAGAAACCAATCTAATTTTTAGGAGGAATATATGATTAAAGTTGAAGACACGATAAGTAGAGTAATAATTTGTTTTCTAACATTATTATTCCTGTTTTATGGATTCATGTTTACTGGTGCAGAATCGGCTACTGCGTTTATCGAGCGACTTGGTACTAGTAGTGGGGACATAGACGCAAATCATTTGCAGTTAATTTCTAACTTGGGTTGGACATATATAATCTTTGCAATTGCATTTGTTGCAACTTTGCTTGCGCCGATTGAGCAATCGACGGTTTTTTTTAGAATGATGCTTGTCGGTTCATTTATAAATTCGATTAGATTAATTGTAATTTATATGGGAGCTGACGGCGGCGCAAACCCTGTACCAATGATTGCATCTATACTCGTATTTGTACTGATGAATATTTTGTACAATAGATCAGGCATGCGAATTGGCGTTACTATGTAAAAAGACTGAATAATCAAGAAAAAGGCCCTTTCAAAATACTTTGTTTGGGCCTTTTTTTTTATAAAATCCTGATTTTTCCTCTTTTTTCTTATAATGATCCCAATATACAAATTACCTTAATGGAAATAAGAGAAGAACTTCCCCATTTATATTTGGAAGGGTGGAGGATTAAATGAGGAAGTTCAGTCTTCTGTCTAGTTACTCAACGAGTAAATTATAATTTTTAATTTTGTCATAAAAATTACAAGAATATTAAAATTTTATGACATATTTCTAGAAAGTATGGCTTAACAAATCTTTCATAGATTATTGATAATGTAATGAAAATTGATTCTTTTTTACCAATTTATGGTCAACGAAAAAAATAATGTTATTCCTCTCTTAAAATATCGTTCCATATTTATTTCAGATATTCATTTAGGGTCAAAAGGTTGTCAAGCTGAACAGTTGCTTGATTTTTTAAAAAATACCAGATCAGATTACCTATACTTAGTTGGAGATATTATAGATGGGTGGCGACTTAAAAATAGATGGTACTGGCCACAAAGTCACAGTGATGTAATACAAAAAATTCTAAGAAAAGCACGACATGGAACTAAAGTGTTTTATGTATCAGGAAATCATGATGAGCTTGTTAGAAAATTTGTGCCAATAACACTAGGCGAAATTAGAGTAGTTAATGAAATCAAACATAAGACAGTAGATGGATCTGAATATCTTATACTGCATGGAGACAAATTTGACTCAATTATCAATATCGCACCCTGGTTAGCCCATCTTGGCGCTAGCGCATACGATTTAGCTTTATGGCTAAATAGAAGATTTAATCAATTAAGATTATTATTGGGTTTGAAATATTGGTCGCTTTCAAAGTATCTGAAATTAAAAGTAAAAAATGCTGTTTCTTACATTAATAAGTACGAAGAAATAGTTGCAGGTTATGCAAAAAAGAAAAATCTAAAAGGAGTTATTTGTGGACATATTCATCATGCTTCACATCGAATAATAAATGGAGTTCATTACTATAATGATGGGGACTGGGTAGAAAGTTGCTCCTTTATAATAGAAAATTTTGATGGATCAATGGAAATTCTTTTCTGGAAAGATATCGCTGAAAAGTATGAAATTATCAACAAACATAAGGACTCCTTAAAGGTATTAAGTTAATTGAAAATACTCATCGCATCAGACGCATGGCTCCCTCAAATAAATGGTGTTGTTAGAACTTATCAAACACTTGGTGATAAACTTACAAGTCAAGGACATGAGGTTAGGTACATAACTCCAGATCAATTTATTACAATTCCACTGATTATTTATCCTGAAATAAAACTTGCGATTAATCATTGGTTCAAAATTGGCGTGATCATTGAGAAGTTTAAGCCTGACTTTATACACGTTGCTACAGAGGGACCTATTGGCTTAGCGGTTAGGAATTATTGTTCAAAGAATAATTATGCCTTTACAACCTCGTATTGTACAAAATTCCCTGAATATATAAACACGATAGCTAAGATACCTATATCTTTTACATATAAAATTTTGAAATGGTTTCACAAAAATTCTAGCGCAGTAATGGTATCTTCTAATTCAATTATAGATGAACTTAATTCACATGGAATTAAAAGAACAGTTAAATGGTCCAGGGGTGTTGATATTGAAGCCTTTCATCCGAAAAAAAAGATTGATCTCAAATTAGAAAAACCAATTTATTTATATGTAGGAAGAATATCTAAGGAAAAATCGCTAGAGGATTTTCTTAAATTAAATTTAAAAGGTACAAAATTACTTGTAGGTGATGGACCCTCTAAGAAAAAACTAGAAAAAAAATATACTGATGCAGTTTTTGTAGGAGTGAAGAAAGGAAGTGAACTGGCCCAGTACTATGCATCTTCAGATATTTTTGTATTTCCAAGTAAAACAGATACGTTTGGAATGGTCATGATTGAGGCTCTCGCCAGTGGACTTCCCGTGGCCGCATATCCTGTTCCAGGTCCAATTGATGTTTTTGATAATTTTAAACATAATTGTCTTGATCATAATTTAATTAATTCAATTGATAAGGCGAGAAAAGTGAGTCGTACAGATTGTATAAATTATAGTAAAAAATTTGATTGGCATGAGGTTTCTAAGCTGTTTTTGTCACATCAAACTGCATCACGCGTTGCAAAATAACAACACTTCAAAAAAATTTTTTTATACAGTAATCATCTTAATGAATTTGAAATAAAAAATTAATAATTAGAAATTAAATTGAAATAATTTTGAAATAAAAAAACAGGTTTAAACATATAAAAAAATAAACAGTTATATAATTTTAACAAAGTTGAAATAACATTAATTTATCTGAAACAAAATTTTAAAAGACCTTAATAATTGTTAATATTTACTTAACTAAAATTTTATGAAATCTCATGTATGACTTCATTTATCAATTAATTAATGGAGTAATATATGAATAAAAAAATCTTAAGTGCGACGACTGCGCTTGCTAGTATAATGGCTCTTTCAAGTGCGCAAGCAGATGTAACTGTTGGCGGTACTTTTAATGGCTTGTGGGGAGATGGAGATTCTTACGCGTCTCAGGAAAGGATATCAGTTACAGAATCAGCATACGTGACTTACACAGGTACATTAGACAATGGTATGGGTATAGAAGGTGTCATGGCTTACGAGTCTGGTGGAGGTGGTGATTTTGATATTTCATTCATTTCTGACATGGGCACAGTTTCTTTTGGTAATGGTCTCTCAGGCGGCCCCGTTGATAGTATGGATAGTCACCCAGTAAAATCATCATTTGCAAGCTCGAGAAAATTACCTCAAGGCCTAAGCGCTGATTTTGAAGATGGAGATGGCGTTACTGGTGCAGCAGGTTTTGATGATAACAACCAAATTGTCTACACATCACCTAAGATAAATGGATTTACTGTTAAAGCGGGTATCGGATTTGGAACAACGGCTGGTTATGGCGACATAATGGCTTATTCAATATCTGGAAAGATCGCCGGTTTTTCAGTCAAAGGAGGCATTGTCGATGAAGGCAATACTGACACTAGAACTGGGGATGAAAACTATATGATTGGTATTAAAGCACCTAAACTTGCAGGTTACACGATTGGTTATGGTCTATACGATTCAGATAGCGGTGACAGCTATACAGTAGTAGGTGTTAAAACACCAAAGATTCCTGGATTGGGTGCAACATTTCAATATGAATATTTTGATGTTGATAATCCTGGCTCAACTGCTGATGACGATGGCTCTATTGCTTCCTTGCAAAAGTCATTCGGTGGAGGCGTAAAAGCTTCACTTGAATATCATGTTGCTTCTGTGGGTTCAAATGAGGATGTTGAAAACTTCTTCATTGGCTACAAAATTGGCTTTTAATTAACTTTTTTAATCCTTTCAAGTTAATTGATCATGATAACCAGAGTGCAAATAATGCACTCTGGTTATTTTAATAAATATGTAACAATCTTGTAATATTAATAAGTAATGAAAGCATATTTTTTCTTCATTTTTATTTTAGTCGCTCTCACCAACTGCGCTCAACTTCCATTAAGTATAGAAAGGGCAGACTCTGGCCATATTAGAGGAGAAGACGCAGCAGATCCTAACTCAAGGGGTATAAGCCTTAATAAATGGATAAACGATGAAATAAGTAAATCACTCTCAATCAATAATGATAATTTAATCAATAATAAAGAAAAGCTATGGAAGGCTTCACTTGCAAAGTTGTCATTCATGCCGGTGTTGGAAGCCAGCAAAGAAGACTACTTTATATTGACTGATTGGTTTTCAATTGAAAAAGATATAAACAGCCGTATTAAAATTGATGTTTATATTGTTGGTGATGATTTAACGAAAGATTCCTTAGACATAAGAATATTCATTCAAGAATTAAAAAATAATAATTGGATAAAATCATCCTCCGATAACGATGTATTAATAAAAATTCAAAATAGCATAATTGATTACGCCGCTTCAATATAATCTATAAGAATCTAGGTCGAACAAAATCTGTAACTTTAAATGAATTATATTTTAATTCACTCCAATCTTTTAAATCAGATTTTAGTATTGCAAGACTTCCTGTTGGAAATTTATTTTTAATATTTAAATATTTCTCATCTTGAGAGGGCGCACTTAAATCAATTGTTAAATTTCGAATTGTCGGTTCATGATTAACAATTAAAATATTTGAATAATTATTTTCAGTGTTTTTGATTAAGTCAAAAAGGTAGATTTCGTCACATAAATATAATTTATTGCTAAAAACAACCTTCGAGCTTGTCCTTAGTGTTTTTCCAAGAACTAAATTAAATGTGTCGACAGTTCTTCTTGCAGATGAAACATAGGAAATATCGGGTATTATTTTTTTTTGTGAAAGAAATGTTTCAATTTTGTTACAGTTGTTTTTTCCTCTATTAGAAAGAGGTCTCTCATAATCACTTAAACTAGGATCATCCCAACTTGATTTCGCGTGTCTCAATAGATATAAATGCTTCATCACTTTAATAATGATAAGAAAAAATACAAATTCAGACAATAAGTTCTTAAACAGAGAATTATCATGGCTTCTTTTTAACCAAAGAGTTTTAGATGAGGCTAATGATACTAAAGTGCCGTTAATCGAAAGAGTTAATTTTCTCTCAATTTCTGCAAGTAATCTGGACGAATTTTATATGGTAAGAATACCAAGTCTTTTGGATGAAATAGAAAATAATCCAAACAAAATAAGTCATGACGGCATGACTGGACATCAGCAATTAAAAGCAGCACAAAATGCATCAGCAAAAATATTTAAGGATCAGGATGTTTCTTTTAGAAAGCTTGTTAGAGAATTAAATGCAGAAAAAATAATTCATATTACGCCTAATAAATTAAATATAAGATTGAAAAAAAATCTAAAAAAACTTTTCAATGAAGAAATACTGCCTATATTAACGCCAATTTCAATTGACCCAGTGCATCCATTTCCATTTATTCCAAATGAAGGACTGTGTATTTCATTGAGTTTAGTGGCAGGAGGTTCAAATAAACCGTTTAATTCGGTAATCATTGTTCCGCGAGCATTAAACAGACTTGTGTTTATTCAAGAGGGTAAAAAAGAATACTATTTATTTGTTGAAGATATTATTAGATATTTTTTTAAAGATCTATTCCCAAATTCTAAATTGTTGGATAGTGCAATATTCAGAGTTATAAGAGACAGTGATATCGATTACGAATATGAGGATGATGAAGATGTTATTAAATATTTTGAAAAAGCTTTAACAAAAAGAAAAAGAGGGGAAATAGTAAGGCTAGAAATTTTAAAAAACATATCATCTAAAAAGAAAAGCTTTTTAAAAAAAAATTTGAATCTTAAAGATGCGCAAGTCATTGCTCTATCAAAGCATGTTGGTTTACAAGATTTATCGCAGATTCATAATTTAAATAGACCAAAATTAAAATTTAAAAAATTCATATCAAGACCTGTTGAAAGGTTAAAGCAATTTGATAATAATTGTTTTGCTGCCATCAGATCAAAAGATTTTGTTGTTCATCATCCATATGAAACTTTTGATGTCGTTGTTGATTATTTAAATCAGGCCGCTACTGATCCAAAAGTAGTAGCAATTAAACAAACGATTTACAGAACCACTGCTGACAGTCCAATTATAAAAGCCCTTACAAAAGCAGCAGATAACGGTAAGAGTGTTACAGCTGTTGTTGAGATCAAAGCAAGATTTGATGAGGAATCTAATTTAGCTCTTGCCAATCAAATGGAGAAATCAGGAGTTCAAATTGTATATGGTTTCGCTCAATTGAAGACGCACGCAAAGGCAAGCCTAATTATCAGAAGAGAAGCAGGCAAATTAAAAAGCTATGTACATGTTGGCACAGGAAACTATCATCCAAAAAACGCTAAAACTTATGAAGACCTGTCATTATTTACGGCAGATGAAAAAATCTGCAAAGATATTGAAAGAATCTTTAATTACATGACTGGGTATGCTTCTCCAATGAAATTAAATGATATAGTGCTCTCTCCACCCGCAATGCGAAATCAAATTAATGCAATGATTGATAATGAAATTAAAAATGCAAAGAAAAGTAAACCATCTGGTATCTGGCTTAAAATGAACTCTTTGGTTGACCCTCAAATGATCTCCAAGCTTTATGAGGCTTCTGCAGCGGGAGTAAAAATTGAATTATTCATTAGAGGAATTTGCTGCTTAAGACCAGGAGTTAAAAAACTTTCTGAAAATATTGTTGTTAAAAGTATCATTGGCCGATATTTAGAGCATGCTAGAATCTTCTGTTTTGCAAACGAATCTAATATACCATCAAAAAATAACACCGTTTTAATTGGATCAGCTGATCTTATGCCTAGAAATCTGGATAGAAGAGTTGAAATATTAACCCCCATAAAGAACTCCACCGTCCATGAGCAAATACTGAATCAAATAATGGTTGCCAATTTCCTAGATAATGAGCAAACGTGGATAATGAACGATGATGGTACATACAAAAGAGTTAAACAAAAAGGTAAGACGTTTAATGCACATAAATACTTCATGTCAAATCCAAGTTTGTCAGGTAGAGGAAAATTAAAAGGAAATAGAAAGCCTAAGAAACTACTCTCTCTGATGCATTATGAATAATTTAATTCCCAAAAAAAAATTATTTTTTAAAGACGAACGCATTGCAATAATTGATATTGGCTCTGACACAATTCGTTTTCAAATTTTTGAAAACTTTAGGTATAATCAGATAGCTATTTTTAACAAAAAAATTTCATGTGGGCTAGGTAAAGATCTAATTAAAAACAATAAGCTTAATAAAGACTCCATAAAAAAAGCAATGAATGCGTTCTATTATATAAAGGAATTGATAGACTCATCAAATATTAAAAATTATGAAATTTTTGCAACAGAAGCTGTCCGTGTTGCTAAAAATAGAGAGGCATTTATTGCTGATGTAGAAAATATTTTTAAAAAGAAAATACATGTATTAAATGGTAATGAAGAAGCAAAGTTTTCTGCCATGGGATGTATTGTCGGTCTAAAAAAATCAAGTGGTCTCGTTGCCGATCTCGGCGGTGGCAGCTTAGAACTCGCAGAAGTTAAAAAGAAAGAAATAATGAATACATTGTCCTTGCCACTAGGTGTTCACAGAGCAAAAACTAAAAATAAAAAAATAATAGAAAAATTCAAAAACTCTCTACAAAATACTGAATGGCTTAATGAAAATAAGTTTAAAAGGGTAATCCTTACGGGCGGTACGTGGAGAGCTTTAGTTAAATTATATTTTGATAAGTACAGCTATCCTCTCAAAGTCATTCATCATTTCAAACCTGATTTTGATAACTTTGTATCAATGCTTGAAGAAGTTTCAAATTTTAAAAAAAAAGACTTGCTACAATATTCATTAATTACAAAAGATAAAACACCATTTATACGATACGCAGCCAAGGTCGCGTTGGAAATAATAAATAAGACCTCTGCTAGGCAAGTAGTTATTTCATACACAGCTATTAGAGAAGGCTACATTTCTAATAAAATAAACTTAAGCTCAAATAGCGATCCTCTTGAATATCAATCATTAAAAGTTGCTGCAATTTCTAACGAATTAAATCCTAGCACCGTAAATTATGAGAATATAAAATTATTTACTAATAATTTTTTTAAAAGAAAATCCTATTTAAATAAAAGAATAAGAGTGTCCTCTATAAGTTATTTATCTACGGGAGACAGCATAGCTCGTGACGGGAGGGGATTGTTTGTATTTAAACAAATATTAAAATCAGAAATATTAAAGTTTAGCCATTCTGACAGAGTTACACTCGCTACTGTTATTTATGTTTTTCACAATGGAATAGATCTAAATGAGATAAAAGATTATAGAAAAGTTATAAATAAAAATAAATTATTAAGCTGTATTGAGCTTGGATTATTCTTAAGAATTGTATATGAAATTGGAAAATTATCTAATTTTAATTACAGCAATATCAGTATTTATGTAAAAGATTCAAATTTGATATTTTCTATCCCAAAAAACTATTCAGAACTTTTAAACAGTAGATTTAATAAATTTATTTTAATGCTTTCAAAGCACAAAAAATTATCACAAAAGATTATATTTGTTTAATCAATGGAAAATATCAGTTTTATTCTTAATAAGCTAGAAGATGCAATCATCGTTCTTGATTCCGATCAAAAAATTGTTTTTCAAAATTCCCATTCAATAGATTTATTTGAAAACAATTATACTGGTCAAAATATAACAAACTTAATTAGAAGCCCGATAGTTTTAGAGGCATTAGAAAATGTATATAAAAATAAAGAAACAGAAATAATTGAATATAATAGTGAGTACGGAAGTTTATCACCTAGATCAACAAATTTTTACAATGTGGAGATTAGTTATGAGAAAAATCATCTCCAATTAACTAACACAAGAGACAATTATGTTATTCTCATGAAAAATATAACTCCTTTAAAAAATATTGAAAGAGTGCGCTCTTCTTTCATTGCAAACGTAAGTCATGAGCTAAAAACACCTCTTGCTACAATCATGGGTTTTTTGGAGACTATAAGAGGTCCAGCAAAAGATGATCAAAAATCTATGTCTAAGTTTCTTGGTATTATGGATAAAGAAACAATTCGCATGAAAAGACTGATAGATGATTTAATTGTCGTATCTAAAATAGAGTCTGATGAGCATATTCATCCAACCAAAAAAGTTAATTTATTGAAAACAATAGATAATGTGGCTGAAAGTCTTAAAGAATACGCATTGACAAAGAATATTAAAATAAGAGTCAACCATCAACTTAGTGAGGGTTTATTTGTATTGGGAAATGAAGATGAGTTGGTACAGGTCTTTACAAATATTATAGATAATTCGATTAAATATGGAAAACTAAACAGCTCAATAGATATATTGGCAGAAAAAATCAAAAAGCAAACTGATTATAGTGATAATAAAAAGCTATTTCCACAACTTGTATCAAAAATCAGCGTTAAAGATGAAAGCGAAGGCATTCATCCTAAACATCTAGCAAGATTAACTGAACGTTTTTACCGTGTAGATGCAGCAAGATCAAAAGAAATCGGTGGAACGGGTTTAGGGTTAACCATAGTTAAACATATTTTAAATAAGCACAGAGGACATTTAGATATAAAAAGTGAAATAAATCAAGGCAGTACATTTTCAGTAGAATTGCCTATTGCACCCATTTCATAAGGTGCAATAATAGTTTAACAAATCTTGGTTAAAATAAGATATGGCGACTCAATTTGTTTTGTTTGGTTATCATCATTTGGCAACAATTTTCACAATTGTGACTATTTCAATTTTATTTCCTTTCTTTGTTCGATTTATAAATAATAAAAATGTAACTAGATCAATTTTTTTGTTAATTGGTTTTATATTAATTTCTCATGAGATAATAAAACCATTTTATCGAGTGATATTTTATGATCATTCTATTTACGACGTATTGCCATTACACATTTGCCATATAGCCGCAATATCAATGGGGCTATATGTGTTTACAAAAATTAAATTCTTTTTCGAAGTAGGTTATTTTTTTGGATTAAGTGGAAATTTCCTTGCAATCATTACACCAGATTTGGATTTCTCATTTCCTGATGCAGAATATATTACTTATTATTTTGGCCATGGTTTATTACTGCTTGGTGTAATATATGCCTGTGTATGCACGAAGGTTCAATTAACCTGGTGGTCAGTTTTACGAGTTCTTTTGTTTGCCATTTGCTTATTACCTATAATTTATGGATTAAATATTTATATTTCGCAATTCTTTAAAGATGTAAATTATTGGTATTTAATGATTACGCCTGCCGCGAACACACTTTTGGATATATTTCCATCTCCTCCAATGCATATTCCTTATTTGGCTGTGTTAACAGTTATTATATTCTCACTAATTTACCTTCCCTTTAAATATCTTAATAAAATCAGTTATTTAAATTTCAACGAGAAACCGACGTTCATAAAAATGTAACAAAAACGTTATAATTTTGTAATCAAGGCAAAATAAATTATTGATGATTCTAAACCTTAATGGAGAAAATAATGAGATTAATCAAAATAATGATTATTGCAGTTTTCGCTTCATCAATTTTTACATTCAGTTCTCAAGCTAGAGATACTATAAAAATCGTTGGTTCGTCGACTGTATACCCTTATGCAACCGTAGTTGCTGAGAGATTTGGTAAGACTGGATTTAATACACCAGTGATTGAGAGTACTGGTACGGGCGGTGGAATGAAATTATTCTGTGCTGGAGTTGGTACTGATCACCCTGATATTACCAATGCGTCTCGTAAAATTAAAAGTAAAGAAAAAGCATTATGTGCTAAAAATGGTGTCACTGACATAATTGAAATTACAATTGGTAATGATGGCTTGACACTTGCTCATAGCTTAGATGCTGCCGATGCAGACTTTACGCAAGAGCATCTTTTTTTAGCAATTGCAGAAAAAGTACCCGCTAATGTTACAAAAGATGGCGAGGGTAATGTCATTGCTGGAAATTTAATTGATAATCCATACGAAAAATGGTCTGACATTGATGCTTCATTACCTGATCATAAAATTGAAATCCTAGTTGCACCACCGACATCTGGTACAAGAGATGCTTGGAATTCACTTATTATGAAAAAAGGCTGTAAAGCAGCAGGTGCATATAAATTATGGGAAAATGCTGGTGAAAAAGCAAAGAAAAAATGTGCAGTAGTGCGAGAAGATGGAAGAGTTATTGAAGCTGGTGAAAACGATACTTTAATAGTTCAAAAATTATCTGAGGATCCAGAAAGATTTGGTTACTTTGGTTACAGCTACCTTCTAGCTAACGAAGATAAAATTAAATCTGCTTCGATCACTGGAATTCAGCCAACGCTTGCTGGTATCCAGGATTATTCTTACCCAATTGCACGACCATTACAGTTCTATGTGAAAAAAGCTCACGTAGGTGTTGTGCCAGGAATTGAAGAGTTTCTTGAAGCTTTCACAAGTCCTGATGCAATGGGTGAAGATGGATATCTAACTGATATCGGTTTAGTTGCATTATCTGATGGTGATGCATCTGATATAAGATCAAGAGTTGCTAACTTAGAAACACTCGATCTGGACTAAAAGACTTGATTAATCCACAACTGAGGCAAGTTATGCTTGTCTCAGTTGTTAAATAAGCATTATGGTGAAGCATGGGATTTATATTAATTTCTTTAATGATTCTAATTGGTATCGCCAGCTATTTTCTAGGAAATTTAAGAGCAAAAAATCTTAGGACTTCAAATCAAAAAAATCTTAAATCACTTAGTCATTATTATGGGTACTACGTAGCTCTATGGGCTGTTGTGCCAGCGTTATTGATACTGTTGATGATTACTTCGTTTAAATCATTTTTTATTGAGCAATATGTATTAAGCGATTTCATAGCACTTGGCAGTTATACAGAAACAGAACTAAGTTTATTATTTACCCAAATCGAAAACACTGCATTGGGCATAAAACTTTTTGATGAAAATACTATTCTTATAAATGGTGCCGTAAATAAATTAAATTATATTAATAAGACGAGTGAAAACTTAACTTATGTTACAGTTCTTGGGTTGTCAGGTTTACTGGTTCTTTACTCATTATTCAATATTAATAACAAACTTAATTCTAGAAAGATTGTCGAGAAATTCTTACTAGTCTTGTATTTTACATGCTCACTTGTCGCTATAATGACCACTGTTGGAATAATTTTTTCTTTATTATATGAAACGTTGCGTTTTTTTTCTCAAGTTCCAATAACCGATTTTTTATTTGGATTAAATTGGAGTCCTCAAAGAGTTTTTGTAAGAGAAGCTGGAGATCTTGATACAAGAGACTTGGCCAATGCATTTGGCGCTGTTCCATTATTTGCTGGAACATTTCTTATTGCATTAATTGCAATGTGTGTCTCAGTCCCAGTTGGTTTACTCACAGCCATTTATATGTCTGAATACGCTTCTCCAAAAGTCAGAGATTGGGCTAAGCCAATTATTGAAATTCTTGCTGGTATCCCAACGGTTGTATACGGATTTTTTGCAGCGTTAACTGTTGCACCTTTAGTGAGAGATATCGGTCAGGGTGCTGGACTAACTGTTTCTTCTGAAAGCGCTCTAGCTGCGGGATTTGTTATGGGAATAATGATAATACCATTTATTTCATCACTTTCTGATGATGTAATAAAATCTGTACCTCAAAGTTTAAGAGAAGGCTCTTATGCCATGGGAGCAACCAAAAGGGAAACAATTGTTAAAGTATTATTGCCAGCTGCGTTGCCAGGTATTGTAGGTTCTTTTTTATTAGCTGTCTCAAGAGCGATTGGGGAGACAATGATTGTTGTTATGGCTGCAGGATTAAATGCAAAATTAACAGCTAATCCGCTTGATGCGGCAACTACAATTACTACTCAGATTGTTGTTATTTTAATCGGTGATCAAGAATTTGATAGCCCAAAAACACAGTCAGCTTTTGCTTTGGGTTTAACCTTGTTCGTTGTTACATTGGCTCTAAATTTTATAGCTTTACAAGTCGTAAAAAAATATACGGAGAGATATGACTGATAGAATAGAACAAAGAATAAATAGTTTAAATAAAAGGCTAAATTCAGAGAAAAGATTTAGGATTTATTGTATTGGTGCAATGAGCTTTGCGCTTGCATGGGTGCTTATTTTATTTCTAAATATATTTTCATCTGGCTATTCAGCATTTTATAGAACTGTTATCCAGGTAGATGTACCTTTTTTAAATCTTATTGAAGACACGACACAATTTACTGAAATGAGTTCAGAGGATATTAACAACCTGTCAATGTATTCTTTTTCTAAAAAGGCTATTTATGGACTTTTCCCAGATATTGAAGAGAAAAAAGATAAGAAAATGTTGATACGATTATTCAGTATTGAATTTGAGCAAGAAATAAGAGAATTTTTAAAATCGAATAAGTCAAATATAAATGAAACAGAAACAATATATTTAACTGCCTCCGACGATGTAGATCAGGTTAATAAAGGAAACTACCCAAGGGACTTAGATGAAGACAAAAGAAGAATTAAAGATATTCAACTTTTATTTTTTGATGACCTTGTAGATAGGGGACTTGTCAGCTATGAATTCAATCTACCATTTTTAATGAGGGGTGACAGCCGAGAACCTGAACTGGCAGGAGTAGGAGGTTCAATAGTAGGTTCTTTATTCACAATTTTGGTAGTTTTGATTTTGTCTTTTCCTATTGGAATTTTTGCAGCTATTTATCTTGAGGAATTTGCACCAAAAAATAGAGTTACCGATTTTATTGAAATTAATATTAATAATTTAGCAGCGGTACCTTCTATTGTATTTGGCTTATTGGGGCTTGGTATTATTTTAAATACATTTGGATTGCCAAGGTCAACACCACTGGTTGGAGGCATAGTCTTATCTTTAATGACCCTACCAACAATAATCATTGCAACTAGAGCCTCATTAAGGGCGGTGCCACCATCAATAAGAGAAGGAGCATTAGCAGTCGGAGCAACCAAAATGCAAGCAGTAATGCATCATGTAGTTCCTGTAGCAATGCCTGGTGCATTAACAGGTACAATTATAGGCCTTGCTCAAGCACTTGGAGAAACTGCGCCATTATTATTAATTGGTATGGTGGCATTTGTTGTAGATGTTCCACAAACACCGCTGGACGCTTCTGCCTCTTTGCCAGTTCAGGTTTATTTATGGTCAGAAAGCGCAGAAAGAGGTTATGTTGAAAAAACTTCAGCTACAATTATGATGTTACTTGGATTTTTAATTTTAATGAATTTAGCCGCAGTATTAATTAGAAGAAAATTTGAAACAAAATGGTAAAATAGAATATGAAAAGTATAAAAATAAAAGCAGATAACTTGAATGTTTATTATGGAGAGAAACAGGCACTCTTCGATGTTTCCATGTACATGGAAGAAAAACAAGTCACTGCTTTAATAGGTCCATCAGGTTGTGGTAAATCAACCTTTATTAGATGCTTAAATAGAATGAACGATGTTATTGATATATGCAAAGTACAAGGAAAAATAGAAATCGATGGCAACGATATTTATGCACCAGACATGCAAGTTGAACAACTAAGAGAACGTGTGGGTATGGTTTTTCAAAAGCCGAACCCCTTTCCAAAATCTATTTTTGAAAATGTAGCTTATGGTCCAAGAATACATGGAATAGCAGAACATAAATCTGATTTAGAAGAAATTGTTGTTAACAGTCTAAAAAAAGCAGCTCTCTTTGATGAGGTTAAAGATAGATTAAACGATGCGGGAACAGGCCTCTCGGGGGGACAGCAACAAAGATTGTGTATTGCAAGAGCTATATCCGTAAATCCAGATATTATTCTAATGGATGAACCTTGCTCAGCCTTAGACCCAATAGCTACGGCTAGGATTGAAGAATTAATGGGAGAACTTAAAACAGAATATACAATAATTATTGTCACGCACTCGATGCAGCAAGCCGCTAGAGTTTCATCAAGGACAGGTTTTTTTCATTTAGGTAAATTAGTTGAAGTTGATAAGACTGAAACAATCTTTTCAAATCCATCAGATCAGAGAACGCAAGATTATATAACAGGGAGGTTTGGTTAATGAGTGAACACATAGTTTCATCTTATGATGAGCAATTAGATTTAATAAATAGTACATTAATTAAAATGGGAGGATTGGTTGAAACACAGCTTCACAATTCTCTTGTTGCTTTGGGTGATAAAGATACTGCTTTTGCAGAAGAAATTTTAAGAGATGATAATAAAATAGATGCCTTAGAAAAGGAAATTGATGCTTTAACATACAAAGTAATTGCAATGAGGCAACCGCTTGCTAATGATTTAAGAACCGTACTTTCGGCACTAAGCATTGCAAACGATCTCGAGAGAATGGGTGATCACGCTACCAATATTGCTAAAAGAGTTGCAAATGTAAAAATAAATATGCCCGACACGCCGGTTTCAGAAATTGTCAATATGGGTGAGAACGTTCAAAGAATGATAAAAAATGTTTTAGATGCCTTCGTTCAAAAATCAGATACGCTAGCAATTAATGCTTGGGATTTAGACGGCGATATTGATGAATTGTATTTATCAATTTACAGGGATCTTCTTAAGACGATGGCAGAAGACCCAGATACAATTACAGGCTGTTCACACTTATTGTCGATTGCTAAAAACATAGAGAGAATAGGAGATTATGTTCAAAATATTGCTGAAGACATTCACTTCATTACAACTGGTCAAGCCTTAGAACGTAAGTCGGAAAAAAGAATTAAGTGGGAAAAGGTGTAATGAAACCTAAAATCCTAGTAATTGAGGATGAAGTCTCAATAGTTGAATTATTAAAATACAATCTCACAGCTAGTGGATTTGATGTAGACGTATGCTTTGATGGCGATAGCGCATTGGATAGTATATTTGGTGATATTAAATACGATCTCATAATCGTTGACTGGATGCTCCCAAATATTTCTGGGTTAGAATTGTGTAGACGAGTACGTAAAGATAAAACTACAAAGAACATTCCTTTAATTATGCTCACAGCTAAAGGAGAAGAAGAAGATAAATTAAGAGCATTTGAAACTGAAATTGATGACTACATAACAAAACCATTTTCAGTCAATGAGTTAGTAGCAAGAATTAAAGCAGTACTTAAACGCTTAAGACCTATTTTTTATAATGAAGTTCTTACTTATAAGGGAATTCAATTAGATGTTTCAACGCATCGTGTCACCAGGGATAAAACAGAAATAAGTCTTGGACCTACGGAATTTAATTTATTGCGTTTTTTAATGGAAAATCAAGGTAAAGTATTTTCAAGACAACAATTATTAGATTATGTATGGACTACAAGTCCATATGTCGAGCCTAGAACAGTTGATGTTCATATCAGAAGATTAAGAAAAGCATTAAACGAAGGATTTGAATACGACCCAATTAGAACAATTAGATCTGCTGGATATTCTCTTGGTATATGAGCATTAAAAATGTTTTATATTTATGTACGCAAAATTCAGCCAGAAGCATTATAGCTGAGGCAATTACCAATTATAAATATAGTGAAAGTCTGAAAGGCTATAGCGCTGGTAGCACACCTTCAGGAATAATAAATCCTAAAACACTCGATTTATTAGATGATATGAAAATACCGACTGAGAAACTCTATAGTAAAAGCTGGGACGTATTTGGTGAGCCCAACTCTCCCTCTATGGATTATGTCGTTACTGTGTGTGGAAATGCCGCTAAAGAAACATGTCCGATCTGGCCGGGTGCTCCAAAAACATTTCATTTCAATATTGAAGACCCCGTTAAACAGAACTTAAACGAAGTCGATCACAAAAAGTTTTTTAGATCTACATTTGATTATATTGATCAATTAATAAAAGAAAATTTGCTTAAATAAATGCCTAAAAAAATACTTTCTGAATATTTGGGTACACTCTTACTTGTTTTCTCGGTAGTAGGATCAGGGATAATGGCCGAAAATCTATCTCCTACAAATGAAGGTGTTGTATTGCTTGCTAATGCAATAGCAACAGGAGCAATGCTTTACGTGATAATATCAATATTTGGTCCTATATCTGGAGCTCATTTTAATCCAGTTGTTACACTTTATTTTAGATTTAAATCAGATATTAATAACGTAACGATGATATTATTTATCATTTTTCAACTAGTGGGTGGCACTTCTGGAGTCATTTTAGCAAATTATATTTTTGATGATTTATTTATTGAATTTTCAACTAAAGAAAGAACAGGAATTAATATTCATGTCTCTGAAGTGGTTGCAACAATAGGCTTATTAATTACAATTGTGCTCACACTAAAGGCAAAAAGAGATCCAGCAATAGCGGTGGCTTTATATATAACTGGGGCTTATTGGTTCACATCTTCAACGTCATTTGCCAATCCAGCTGTCACGATCAGTAGATCATTCACCAACACATTTACCGGTATAGATCCACAGCACGTGTTGATGTTTATTTTTATGCAATTAATTGGACTCTTAATTGCATATTTTATTCTTCGATTTTACGATTAATTATATCGCTTGTCCAGATACCCATACTTTTTTTACTATTGGTAAATTGTTATAAATACTGAAACTAACTAGGTCCGCCTTCATGCCGCACTGTATACTACCTCGGTCTAGAAGCTGTGTAGCTATTGCTGGGTTTCTTGAAATAGAGGCAATTGCTTTTGGCATATTACCGGACTCTAAACCCCATTTGACAGCTGAAGAAAGTAGGGATGACGGGATATAGTCAGAGCTAAAAATATCAAGGCAATTTTCGTCTATGAGTTCTTGAGCTGAAATATTTCCAGAATGTGACCCACCTCTCATTAAATTTGGCGAACCCATGATAATTTTCATGTCTTCTTTTTGCGACTCTTTTGCTGCTTCGATTGTGGTTGGAAATTCTGCAATTGAAACTCCTAGATTTTTTGAACTTAATACATCTTCTATAGTAGTGTCATCATGACTCGCAAGAACACATTGAAATCTCATTTGTGCTTCAGAGATTTTCTTTATATGTATTTCACTATTTTTTGACTGCAGTGCTTTTAATTTAGAGAAGTGATTTTCCATTTCTTCATCAGATAGTTGATATTTACCCGCTAAATATTCCTTATATTTATCTGTATTTCTAAATTGTCTTTGTCCCGGTGTATGGTCCATAATGCTTATCATTTTAACGTTGCTTGATTCATCAAACTCATCAAGTTCATTTGCTAACGTTTCAGATGCGGTTTCTGCACGCAAGTGAATATAATGGTCAATTTTAAAAAGTTTATTTTTTTTTAAAGTTGAAATTTGGTCAGCTGTTGCTTTAGCATATTTTTTATATTCACCTTGAAGGTTCCCTTTTGGTATCGATCCAACTCTAAGTGCATCAAATACCGTGGTTATACCGACGGAAGACAATTCTCTATCATGAGCTAGCAATGCGTTTATAATTGGCCATTCTACTTTTGGCCTGGGTGTTAAATGTCTTTCGATATTATCTGTATGAAGTTCGATTAAACCAGGAATTAAGAAATCCTTGTTTAAATCGAAAGCAGAATTTCCTGTATAATTTCCTTTACTTAAATCCTTTATTATACCGTTTGCAATGTAAACATGGCCCATAAAAGATTCGTCCGGACAAACAATATGGGCATTTTTTATTACAAATTCATTCATATTTATTTAACAAGATATTACTAATTTATTAGATTATTGTTAAAGTATTATGACTAATTACAAAAGAGTGGCAATTTACTTTTTGCCTAAAAAAAACTCGAGTTTAGAAAACTTCGGAAAAAACCTTTTAGGTAGAGATATCAATAAAAAGAAAAAAATATCACTAACAAGACGTCAAAAATATTTTATTAATAGAGGTTTTACATTCTTTGATGAACTTAAAGACTATTGTGAACAGCCTGCAAAGTATGGGTTTCACGCAACATTAAAGGCACCATTTAGACTTAAAAGAAATGTTAAAACAAAAAATTTTTATGATGTTATTAGCCATATAGCAGCACAACATAGTAGATTTAAGATACAAGGTTTAAAAATTGTTTATAGTAAAAAATTTACTTTCATAACTAGCAGAAAACCAAACAAATTATTAATAAACCTTGAGAATGATCTTGTTAAACATCTAGATACTTTTAGGGCAGAGCTAAATAAAACAGAAATAAAAAAAAGGATCCCTGATTCTTTAACTATTAAGCAAAACAAATATTTAAAAGAGTGGGGATATCCATTCGTCTTTGATCAGTTTAAATTTCATATGACGCTAATGAACCAAAATAACAATAAATTATCTAACAAACAAAAATTAGAACTAGAAAAATTAATTTACAAAATATCAAATAATGTAATTGAATTTAATGAAATTAGTTTACTTGGTGAAAATAAAAATGGCCATTTTGAGGAAATAAAAAGGTTTAAATTAAACTTTTAATTAATGCAGTTAAATTATTAATACCTTGATCAATACTGCTATTATTTTCTACAAATTTTGTACTTGTTGGTAAATTATAATTTTCTCTTTTTATTCGAGAGTTGATTTCGAATTCGTTCTCTCTTTTTCTACCAAAAATTCGTTGACTCAATAAATTGCTAGTAGCATTTATGTGTATAACGATAGAAGAGGATATATCATATAATATATTATTTATATATTCTCTAGATCCAGCAAATATTATGTTTTTCCCATCCTTAAGATCATCAATTGCATCTTTGTGAATACCATAATTGCAATTATTTGCATTCCATGTTGTACAAAATAAATTTTCACTCTTCATTTGTGTAAATATTTTTTCATCAATAGGGTTATAGTCTTCATTAATATCTATTTTAGTTCTTGTAATGTATCTTTTGATCGCCTTTAGATTATCGATATTTTTACAGGCTCCATTTATAAGGGTATTTTTACCAGATCCTGATGGACCTAAGACGATAAAAGCCTTGCCGTTTCTTTTAATGCTTTGTTTCAATGTTTAGATCAATCTCTCTTACATTCAACTTTTTTCGAGAATATTCGTCATGAAAGATTCCAATAATTGATACGCCTCTATTAGATTTCGCTTTAATTAAATTGATAATTATATCACGATTTCTACTGTCAAGACTTGCAGTTGGCTCATCGAGTAACAAGTAAGGAAGGTCTTTTATAAAACCTCGTGCGATATTAATTCTCTGTTGCTCGCCCCCAGAAAAAGTTAGCGGAGATAAGTGCCACAAATTCTTCTCAATATTTAAGTCCTTTAAAAGTTTTATCGATTTTTTATAAGCATTATTTTTATTATCACCTGAATTTAATAATGGTTCCATTATTACATCTAAAGCAGAAATACGGGGTATCACTTTTAAAAATTGGCTCACATACCCAATTGAAGTTTTTCTAAGTTTAAGTATTTCCTGAGCCGATAGAGTGGCAATATTTTTATTATTTATAATTATAGCACCCTTATCAATTATATAACTTCCATAAATCATCTTTAAAATACTTGATTTACCTATGCCTGATGGTCCTTTAAGGGCTACAATTTCACCTGGATTAACCTCAAAATTTAAATTTTTAAAAACTGTTATCTTCGCGTTATTTTGGTTAAATAAAGTAAACGATTTATTAACTTTTTTTACCTCAATCATACTAAACGTGTAACACCGAACTTACTAATAGCTGTGTATATTCTTGCTGAGGATCTTCAAGTACCTGATCGCTTAAACCAGACTCGATTACAGTACCGTTTTTCATGACAATCATTTTATCTGCAAGTAATCTGATAACGGCTAAATCATGTGATACAATAATTACTGTAAGGTTCAACTCATTAACAAGTGATCTTATCAAATCAAGAACACGAGCTTGAACTGAAACATCTAGCCCACCAGTTGGTTCATCCATAAAAATAACATTTGGGCTTGTTATTAGATTTTTTGCTATTTGAAGTCTTTGAAGCATTCCACCTGAGAAAGTAATGGGTAGATCATCAATTCTACTTTTGTCTATTTCAACTTTATTCATCCATTTTGTTGCTAAGCTTCTTATATTTCCATAATGTCTATAGCCAACAGACATTAATTTTTCGCCTATATTACCACCTGCTGATACATTTAATCTTAATCCGTCACGTGGGTTTTGATGAACAAAAGCTAAATCTGTTCTAATAAATTTTCTTTTCTCTGACTCTGATATATTTAAAAAGTCGGTTTCTTTGTTGTTAGTATTGAAAATTATTTTTCCTCTATCAGGCTCAAGATTGCCGGATAAGCAGTTAATTAAGGTTGTTTTACCGGAACCAGACTCACCGACAATGCCCAATACTTCACCTGGATATAGTGACATTGAAATATTTTTACATCCAACAATATTATCATAAGATTTGCTTAAATTTGTAACTTTTAAAAGAGGGATTATCATTTATTTTTTCTTTTATTACAAAAATCTGTATCTGAGCAAATAAAAGATTTATTTCCCGCATCATCAACAATAATCTCATCTAAATATGTATTCTTTGATCCACAAATATCACACGCGTGTTCAGCTTTAAATGGGTCAAATGGGTAGTCTTCAAAATCGAGACTTTTAACTTTTGTATATGGTGGAATAGCATAAATTCTTTGTTCTCTTCCAGCACCAAATAGCTGTATCGCTGGTGAGTTATTCATTTTAGGATTATCAAATTTTGGTATTGGGGATGGATCCATTATATAACGATCATTAGTTTTTACTGGATAAGCGTAAGCGGTTTCTATATGCCCATTTTTTGATATATCTTCATAGAGCTTTACGTGCATTGCGCCATATTCGGAAAGAGAGTGCATTTTTATTGTTTCAGATACTTTAGGTTCTAGAAAGGCCAAGGGTTCAGGGATGGGTACCTGATAAACAAATATTTGTTTCTTTTTTAATGGTGTTTCAGGAATTCTATGTCTAGTTTGTATCAGTGTTGCTTTTTCAGTAATTTCAGTAGTTTTAATATTTGAAGTTTTTTTGAAAAAATTTCTTATTGATACAGCGTTGGTAGTATCGTCAGCTCCCTGATCTATTATTTTTAAAGTGTCTCTTTTTGTTAAGCAGCTCGCAGTAACTTGGACTCCACCTGTTCCCCATCCATATGGCATAGGCATTTCTCTAGAGGCAAAAGGAACCTGATAACCTGGAATACATAAAGCTTTTATTATTGCACGTCTTATCATTTTTTTTGTATTCTCATCTAAATACGCAAAATTATATTCTTGATCAAAAGGTAGACCTTTGTCTACTTTGAAATCTTTAATCTTAATTACGTTATTTGTTTTTCTCATACTCTTTACGAATTCTTCTAACCAATTCCAGCTCTGATTGAAAATCAACATAATGGGGTAACTTTAAATGTTCCAAAAACCCAGTTGCCTGTATATTATCACAATGTGACAATACAAACTCTTCATCCTGAGCAGGAGCTCCGACAAACTCTTCACCAATTTCTTTCCACCTTAATGCCCTATCGACTAGGGCCATTGATACTGCCTTTCTTTCTAATTGACCAAATGTCAATCCATATCCTCGTGTAAATTGTGCGGGTGTTTTTTTGCTTCCTTGAAATTGATTTACACTCTCGCACTCAGTAACAATTATTTCTGCAATATCGATCTCAATGTCTAATTCTGGAATGTTGTACTTAACTTTTACATAACCAATTCTTAATTCACCTACAAAAGCATGATTTCTAGCGTAGCCTCTTTGAGTTGAATAAGCTAAAGCAAGAAGAAATCCTTCATCGGCTCTAGAAAGTGATTGTAACCTCTCACTTCTATTAGCTGGAAACTCAAGTGGATTTCTTGTGATGTCTTTTGGCTGATAATTATTATTTTTTTCTTTTTGAATAAGGCCTTCTTTATTTAAAAATCTCAGTACGTGAGGTATTTTTTCCTTTAATACTTTTCGTTTTTCTGCCTTAGGTATATTGCCTTCAGCCAGTAAACTAAAGTCTAAAAGTCTGTGTGTATAATCAAATGTAGGCCCCAATTTTTGTTTTCCGGGAATATCTTTATAAGTTGCTGAGATTCTTCTCATGCATACCATATCTTCTGTTTTAATAGGGGGGGATGTTCCAAATCTTGGTAGAGTTGTACGATAGGCCCTGATTAAGAAGATGGCTTCAATAAGGTCACCTCTTGATTGTTTTATGGCGAGAGCTGCTAGATCAGTATCATATAATGATCCTTCTGACATGACCCTTTCAACAGACAATGTCAACTGTTCTTTAATTTGATCAATTTCGAGGTTGGGAACATTAACATCACCCCTCCTTATTTCTGAAAGCCAATTATGAGCATTTTCAATTGCTTTTTCACCACCTTTAACAGCTACATACATAGAAACTATCCTTTCTTTTTAATTTTTATTGATCTTGGAATGCAAAAAAAATTGCTTTTATTGGTAAAATAGAAATCTATACCAAGGGGGAAGTAGTTATTTACATCACTTATTTTATTCGCATGAGGTAAGTAGATATCTTTGCTACCTTTGATACCGGGCCCCGAAATACTTACATTGTCTGATTTAAATGGTGTCTCAATTATTAATGTACATGATCTATCCGGAAACTCGTCTGATCCTCTAGAGAATTCTGTAAGGGGCAACATGTCATTGAAAGTACCAATTGCAAAATTTGCAAATTTTTTATCTACTATTTTAGAGTTTGTATGAAAGGCTACCCAATCTCTTAAGGATTTAGTGTCTAATGATTTTCCAATATAAATGGCGCTGGTGTGATCGCACATAGTGGACAAAATAGTAGCTGAAGATGTAGAAATTTGTTTAGGTTTATTTATCTCTAAAAACTTTTCAATTGATCCAGGATAAGAAGTTGCAAACAATATAGCTCTGAATGCATCGGCTTTTATAATAGACTCGTTTTCATTTGTATTAATCATTTCAAGTTTCACCTCGCACCAATGTAAAGAAATCGACAGCTGTTGACTCTGATTTTGACATTACATCTTTTTTTAAATTTTTATCGCTTACAACTAGAGGGCGTATTATATTTTTGATTAAAAAATCTCTTTTATTTGTTTGCAGTAAAGCATCGCATATAGCAACAATTTCAGCCTTATATTTATTTCTTCCTTGCACGTATCCGTGACCAATTTTTCCTTGTGAGGTTTTCAATTGACAACGGGTAATAGTAACTTCACCAAAATTGAAATTATTTCCTGTTACTCCAATTTTTCCTTGACACATTATACTGCCTATTTCCGGTTTTCTAAGCCATGTGAAATTTACCTCAATACCAAATTTTTCCCAAAGAGAAGTTAGGTGGGCATCATTGCATGTAGCCAATGTACTAAGCCAAAATTTTCTTTCCATATTAATCTATACAACTATACAAGTATACTATAATAATTATGACGATTCGTTTCAATTTATTTATTAAAATTATGTTACAATAACTAAATGTTTGCCTGGGAAGAAATAAGGGACTCAATAAAAAAAGATATTATTAATCGTAAGCTTCGATTAGGGGAAAAAATCTATTCTGAAAACTATTATGCTAAGCTTTTTAAGGTGAATAGGCATACAGTTAGACGTGGAATCGAGGCCCTTAAAAAAGAAAATATCATTTATTCGAGAAGAGGTTTAGGATATTTTCTTAACTCTAAGAAAATAAATTATAAAATCGGAAAAACAGTAAGGGCATCACAGAATTTAAATCAAGAGACTACTGATATTGCTGTAGATATTATTTCTATAGATAAGAGAAAAGGGTACAGCAATGAAATAAGAGAATTTAATTTAAAAAAAAATGATTCAGTTTTCTATATTTATACAATCTCTAAAGCTAATGGTATTCCACTTATTTTAACAGAAAGATTAGTCCCAGAAAAAAGATTTAAAAATTTTGATTTATTTTTTCGTAAAACTGGCTCTATGACATTGTCCTTTAATAAATATGGATTAAAAAAAATATATAGAAAAAAAACAACAGTATCAGCAGAGAGCGCGAATAATGTACAATCCAAATATTTAAAAATTAATGTCGGAGACCCATTAATACATACAAAAGCAATAAATACAGATATTAATAACAAACCAATTGAGATAAGTGATAGTTATTTTGTTGGAAGTAAAATTCAGTTAGAAATAAGCAAATTATAATTCGTGCATTTGATTTGTAGGTTTCTCGAAAATTATTAGTAAGAAAGAAAACGCTGATAAGATTGCAGTTATTACAATCGTAATCCTAAATAAGTTTAAATTATACGCAAAAAGAAATGCACCTACTGCTGGACCTACGGCAAAGCTAATGCTCCTTGAAAGGGCCATCCACCCTTTAGCTTGGCCATAAATTTGTGACTCAAAATACATATTGGTGACATAACCATATGTTATTGTTAAAACACCGTGACCCATCCCGAAAAAAGCCATACTAATTGCGGCAACAGAAATATTATTTGTAAATTGAGCTGTAAAAATTGAAAAAATTACAAACAAAAAGGCAATTAAGCCTGTATATCTTGCGTCGTAATGCTTTCCAATTTTCATCTCCAAGTATCTTCCTACAAGTTGAAACGGGCCATATATACTCGCAAGTAAAACCGCGATACTAATGTCATTAAATGTTTCTGTAAAAAAATTTACCAATGCTAGGGTGAATGCTACAAAAAAAAAATTTTGTAAAGAAGAGGATATTGTAATGTAAAAAAATGATTTTTTTTGAGTCTTATTTAGCTCATTCCAATTAAATAATAACTTACTTTCATTTAAGTATTCTATATTTGATTTGTATTTCATTTCCTTTGAGGACACAAGTACATAGCCAATTAATAAAATAATTGAAATAAATAAACACGTATAGAATAAGCCTACATTGTAAATAAGTGGATAAATTGAAAGCCAGGTAATAGTGCTTGCTACCGCTCCATAAAAAGTAATTATTGAAATATTTTTTCTAGAATTGATTTCATCCATTTGGACTGCTGCATTAAACGCTACTTCATAGGTTGACATACCAAGCCCCAAGGTAATTAGAAACATAGAAATAAACACCCACAATACATTTTTGAAAATAAATAAATCAACCTCTGTTATTCCAATAAAAATTGAGCCTATCATACCTAATAACAGGCCATATTTAATTACGATTAGGCTTCCATGATGGTCTGACCATTTTCCAATCCGAGGCGCTAATAGGGCTTGAAATAACAGTGCTAAACTAAACATTGTGAGAATTAATTCCTCACTTAAATTGGTGTGCAGTGAGATATACTCTTTTAATGGGGCAATAGTATAGAATAAAAATCCGTAACCAATGATTGTTACAATTCCAATAGTATGAACAGGAAATAAACTACTATTTTCTTTCAACTTGATGCCTGTTTAGTATTTATTTTTATAAGTCATTGAATAAATTTGTTATTTTTACAATAGTTAAAAAATAGATTGTTTACCAATTTTTAAATATTACAAAAATGTTAAGAAATATTACAATAATATTACATGAAACGATTCGTGCTTTTAATGTTCATTTTTAAAATTCTGCTGAGCACAAACATCTATGCTGACGACTTTAAGAGTTGTATAGCTTACTTTCAAAACACTTCATCTCTAGAAATAGGGTACGATGAGACAATAATTAATTGTGAAATATATTTTAATACTCATCCTAGCAGTAACTTCAATGAGTATAGTCTTTGTATGTTGCAGAATATTAAATCAGCTAAAAATATTGATGATTATTTTTATGAGTCAGACCAATGTGTGATTAATCACTGTTCTTCTAATTTAGAAACTTTTTTTAATGGTAGTGATCCTGGCTTTTGTACGTTATTAGAAGAGGTGTAGTTAAAAAATCTGCCACCATGACTTTTCTTTTTCATTTTCTGTCTCTTCTTGCAGTTCGTCTAACTCATTAACAATTCCAATTCTCATATCTTGTCCGGCAACATTGCCTTCTCTCGCTATAGTTTGAGCCTCTTTCAATTTCATTTTTGCAAGGACGTTTTGATTTTTATTACACAATTCCATTCCTTCAAGCATTAAATTATGTGCTTTTGTTGCTGAATCTGGGTCAGCTCGCTGTATATCGTTTTTAACTGATCCACGGAGCGTTAATACACTTAAATCTTCACAGTTTCCTATATTGCTCTCGTATGTACTTTCAGTATTGGTAGAATAGTCACTTCCAGCTTGCCCAATTGTATTGTCTTCATGACTGTCTGCAAGAGCAAGAAATGATAACATGTACGACGTTATTAAAAAGAATTGAATAAATTTGATCATAATTAATGATACAAATAGATTGTTAAAAAAATATTAAGATCTCAAAAAAAAAAATTATTTTTTTGCCATTTTTGCCAATTGTAATTCTGCTCCTAGCGTTTCATCACCAATCAAAGCTCTTCTTACTTTTGCGGACATTGTATCCATGAAAATAACAACTCCTAAAATCAATAATGACATATACATAACATTTTCCCAACTGGTACCCGTATTTATTGCTCCAAGTAATTGTAAACCTATGCCGCCTGCGCCCATGGCACCTATAATAACAGCTCCTCTCGTGTTTGATTCTAAGTAGTAAAGAGTTTGGGAAATAAAAATAGGAAGTATTTGAGGTATAATTCCAAATCTGTGTTGAAGAGTTTTATTCGCTCCCGTAGACTCTACACCTTCTTGTTGCTTTTCTTCAGTGTTTTCTATTGCTTCAGACATTAATTTTCCAAGAGTTCCTGTATCTGTAATTGCAATAGCAAATATTCCAGTAAATGGTCCTGGTCCGAAGGCTCTTAAAAAAATTAAGCTCCAAATCAAAAAATCGATGCCTCTTAATGTATCAAATAACCGTCTTAATATCGTTCGAACAAATTTAAAAGGCGTTACATTGTAAGCTGCAAAAAATGCCAGAGGAAAACCCAGAAGAGCTGCTAGTAGGGTGCCCAATAGAGCCATAAAAATTGTCTCTAATAAAGCCCACAATATTTGTCCATGATGCCACATATCATTATTTAGAAATTCTTGAATTAGAAGCGAAAAATTTGAAATATTGGGGTCAACTCTATCGCCTGAGAATGAAAGTGAAATAGCATTCCAAATTCCATATGGTTCTAAAGGACTGTCAAAGTCAAACCAGAAATAGTTCCAACCAAGATTGTACCTATGTACTTCAACTTTTTTTGAATAAACTTGAACTCTTTCGTAAAGAGATGGTCTAACCTCTATTTTATTTTCCGTTACCCTTATCCATTTTGGGAGATTATCTACATTTTCAACGTAAGGCTTACCTTGTGCATCAAGACGAAAAACAAGTGTTTCTTTGGTGTCTGGCCAGTTTTCTATTGTAACTTTATCATCGTATAGATTTGCAAACCCTCCATTTTTAAAACTTATTTTTGTTTCACCCTCTGGACCTATGGAAGTCCATTCAGGATACCTTTCTGGAAGACCGTCACTTTTTTGATAGGGGCCAACATACTGAGACCACCTGCTTCCTTCAAAGGATATAATTATATCATCTGGTTCACTCCATTTCATTGTGACATGGTCTTTATGTGCATATGTGTCGAGGGCAAACAATGAAGCTCTTTCAGGACTCCATTTTTTATGAATCTGAAATATGTCGAGGCTTAAAATTGCTATGATTAAATACACTATAATCCCGAGCACTAAAAAAGTTGACCACATTTTAGATGAAAATTTAGTAACTACTATATCTGAATAATTTTTAATAATTTCAGACCTGTTCATGATTTCAATCCTATTAATGATTTTCGCCAATAACTTGATAAGTAATCCAATGCAATGATCGTAGACACAAGTAAAAACATTATTGCAATAGTGTCAGCTTCATATTTCCACTGTATATTAGTGTAAAGTTGCTCACCGATACCTCCAGCGCCAACAAATCCCAAAATAGTTGAAGCCCTTATATTAATCTCAAATCTTAAAATTGTGTAAGTTAGAAATAGAGGGAGTGCCTGAGTTACCACACCAAATCTTATTCTGGTAAACCATGAAGCTCCACAGGACTCAAGACCTTCAATTGGATTTTTGTCGACATTCTCAATAGCTTCTGAAAACAATTTGCCAAGAGCTCCTGCGGTATGAATTATGATGGCAATTACAGCAGGCAGTGCTGACTTTCCCAGTAGATACAACAAAACAAGCGCAATAACTAATTCTGGAAACGATCTGCATATATCCATGATGCGTCGAAATATTAATACAGTAGTTTTACTTTTGATTAGATTACGACTTGAAAAAATACTTAAAAAAAAGGCTAGCAACGTACCCATTGCTGTTGAAAATAGAGCCATATTAATAGTGCTTATTAAATCTGGAAGGTATTCAAGTAACAATAAATTCCATCTATAGCCGTATTCCCATGACCCAACAAATAGATCAACTGGGTAATCGAAAAATTTAGGTAATCCAACCCAGATGCTAGTCGCATTTCCTGTTTCTGCTACAATTAAACCCGAATAAATAACTGCTATCAATGCCGCAATTGAGAGAAAAGAATAAATTGATCTTGTTCTTGTAAGAGATTTTAAATTATTTTCAATTTTAATTAAATTTTCTGGCAATGATGATTGCACTGTTTCCTCCAAATAAACTGCTAATTAAGAGGATGGGGCATGCCATCCTCTTAAGTTAGCAAGCAACTACCGAAATTTATTCGGCTTTTTTAGCTTCAATTTTAGCTTTACGAGCAGCTACAATAGTTTCATAGAAACTATGGTCGACTGGCACCCAAGCTTTAACAACTCCATTTGCAACATTCTCGCTGCATTGTGGGTCATTTTCATGGATCCACTGCTTCATGCCTACCATGACCTGATGCGCTCTCACAGGCATATTAGTTGGCATTACAATCGGTCCATTTGGTATCAAAGCAGATGACCAAATCTGTTTGATGTCATCCATATTTAATAGTCCTTTATCAACCATTTTTCTCAGATTTCCAGAAGAGTAACCTTCGCTCCATTCACCAACTCCAGATACCCATGTCACACCTGCATCGATATCACCATTAAGAACTGCCAAAACGTTATTTTCATGACCACCTGAAAATTGTGTAGAGCCAAAGTATGAGTCTGGATCCATTCCTGCAGCTTTTAATTCGATTGATGGTATTAGATAACCAGATGTTGAATTAGGATCAGCCCATCCAAAAGATTTACCTTTTAAATCATCAAGTGAATTGATACCCGAGTCTGATCTTGTAACCATGACTGAATAATAGCCCATATCTCCTGTTGGCTGCATTCTGGTTAAAATTGGTACAGTAGCGGTAGGATCTTCAAGATATATACCCGCATATCCTGATGAGCCAAACCAAGCATAGTCTAAGCTGCCACCAAGCATTGACTCCATTGTTCCTGCATAATCTTTAAAAGTATAAATTTTAGCTGGTACTCCATATGCAACTTCCGCATATTCCTTTAGACATGCATTATTCTTAATAATGTCTTGAGCTGATTCATCGCCTAAAAATCCAAGTCTCATTTCAGGTTGATATTTACTCAAGTCCATTGTTGGCCCTTTATAGCCAGATACATCCCATGCGTATGCATTTGCAGACACAAAAAGGAATGAACAAGCAATAATAGACCTTACTAAATTTTTAATCATTTTTAGTATATCTCCTTGTTAGTTGTTAAGTTTTTTTTTGAAAAGGCTAACATTATCCTGCCTCTGCAAACTGTTCGTCACCAAGTGAAGTTGAAGTAACTGTTGGTTCAAATGCTTCTTCAGCTTCAGCGCCATAAATTTCTCTAGCAACATCATCTTTTAAACTTGAAGGTACATCATCAAAAACAATTTCCCCAAGTCTCATGCCAATGACTCTGTCACAATAATTTTTAGCGGTATCAAGAGTATGAAGATTTGCAAGAACAGTAATCTGCTTTTCTCTATGAATATTTCTAAGTGATTCCATTACAAGTCGGGCATTAAGAGGGTCTAGCGATGCAATAGGCTCGTCGGCTAAAATCATTTTTGGTTGCTGCATCATAGCTCTACAAATTGCAACCCTTTGTTGCTGTCCACCAGATAAAGTCTCTGCTCTTTGCAGCGCGGTTTCAGCCATTCCCAATTTATCCAGAGCCATCAATGCATCAACGCGTTCATCTTTAGTGAAAAGTTTTAAGCTTGATCGTAAAGTACCTTGAATATTTGATCTTCCAAGAATTACATTTGTTAAAACATCTAAACGGGGCACAAGATTGAATTGCTGAAATATCATGGCACAATCTTTTTGCCATGCTCGTTTGTCTTTCTTTGTTAATGAAAGTATATTTCTGCCTTCAATAAAAATAGATCCACTAGTTGCGTCGGTTAGACGATTCATTATTCTCAGTAATGTTGACTTTCCAGCACCAGATCTGCCAATGATACCAATCATTTCAGGTTTATTAATTTCAAATGTGACATCGTTTACTGCACGGTTGTCACCAAAATACTTATTTAATTTCTCTACTTTGATCATTAGTATGAATGAAAAGTAATACAAAAAAATTAAATCAAAGTTGCATTTTTATGACAGATATTTTGCAATTTATTACACTAATGTTACAGCTCAAATTATTGACATTAAAAAAAATATAATTAATCATTTAAATCATGCAATTAGATAAAATCCAATCTCTAGAAAATAAATTAAATTCAGCTTCAATTATTGAGCGTACCAATGTTTTATGTGAAATTATTGATCAAAGAGGTTCATGCAGTTTTTATGACGAAGAGATTACTCAATTACAACATGCTCTTCAGTGCGCAACCTTAGCTAAAGAAAATAATGAAAGTGATAAATTTATTACTGCTTCATTATTTCACGATTTAGGGCATATGTTGACTGGCGAAGATGTAAATAGCCATGATTTTTTAAACAATGACAAGTATCATGAAAACGTTGCTGCATCTTTTTTATCCAAGTATTTCCCTGAAGAAGTTACTTACCCAATTAAAATGCACGTTATTGCAAAGAGATATCTATGTTCCGTTCAATCAGATTATTATGACGGTCTTTCAGATGGCTCCAAAAGAAGTTTTAAACTTCAAGGCGGATATTTAAACAAAGATGCTATTCGAAAACTGGAAAGTCATAAATATTTTGAAGATGCAGTAAGACTTCGAAAGTATGATGACAATGCAAAAATTAGGGGAAAGAAAACTGAAGCTATTTCATTCTTTCATCCTTTTATTCAAAAGTCCTATATTTGAACTTTACTAAAATAAAGCTTTCGAAAATTGTTAAAGCAAAAAAAAATCTTGGTAATTTGGTTATATCCAGTTGTCCAGGTATCAGTAATTCTAGATTTGATAAATTTACTTATAAAAAAGATTTAACCATTATCATCGACTTAAATATATCACTCGTTGTTTCATTGATAGAACTTAATGAAATTAGAAATTTTGAAATTAATCAGTTCCATAAAGATCTAGAGGAGAAGAATGTTAGGGCCTACAGCATGCCCATAAAAAACTATGGTATTCCAGCTCAGATTAAAAAAAATGAATATAGTCAAATTATCAGAGATTGTGTTACTCAGTTAGAACTCAATAAAAATGTTTACCTGCATTGTTATGCTGGATTAGGTAGATCTGGAATGTTTGCTTCACTTATTTTAAAGGCACTAGGACTAGATTCAAAGCAATGCATAAATCATGTAAGGAATTGCCGGCCAGGTACAATTGAAACAGAGGAACAAGAAAAATTTGTAATCAACTTTTAAGGCCTTTCACCACGTGAAAGCCTTTTGTTAATATCATCAATAACGGTCTCGATATCTGCAATAGTTTCTATTACGTAATGCGCACCTGCTTTATAAAGCAGATCTTTTGCATATCCTTGTTTCATATCAATTTCTTCTTTACTCAGTTCATCAGCTTCTTCTAATGAATTTATATTCATATAATTCGAATATCGCGTTACACCAACACCCCAACAACCAGCATTAATTGCTTCTCCAATTCCTGAAACAGTATCATCAACTTTTATAACTGATTGAATGGATTCTATATTCATTATATCTAAATTTTTATATAACATGTGGGGAAGGGGCCGAACGCCATTTTTAACATCATCACCTGCAACTGACGCATCAGGGACATATCCCTGTTTTGCTGATTCTTCCTCTAAAATATTAACCATTGACCGCACAAAACCAGTTGTGCAACCAACTTTTATACCGCTATTTTGAACCCGTTTAATTACTTCTGCTGTTCCGGGTAATAATTTTGAGTATTGTTTTAAGCATTTAAGCTGCAGTGGAACAAAATCTGCGTACATATTTTCAACATCAGACATTTGTGGGTCTTTACCATGTACTATGTTCCAGCGCTTTCTTATTTCAGCGTTCTCTGTGAGTGCTTTTATATGTAAATCTTTTCGTAAACCCATGGGTTCTCTTGCCTCTTCCATGGAGATTACAACCTTTTGTTTCTTAAAAACCTCAACAAACACTATAGTTGGAGCAATCACGTATGCGTCAGCAGTAGTTCCACTCCAGTCTAATACCAAACCTTTTATCTCTCCTTTATATCTATTTTCTGACAAATATTTCAAAACTATTTAACCTTTTCTTGCTTTATTTAGACACTATTACGGCGTTAGCCATTCTTTGTTTAAACTGCCATTTGTGGATGTAAACAATGCTCGGCGATGACCTTGACGATGCAAATAAAGCCACTCAATCGAGTGAATTTGAATTTCCACTAAAGTAAAGTTGTTGTAACCGTTTTGTAAAAGATCATCGTCCGGCAGTTCGTTTTCATGCTCTGGTAAGTACCCTGAAGTTGGTTCATCTGAGGGGGTTCCAGGTGCCTTTTCAACAACATAACATTTCTTGCTAAATGACCTTGAGTTATCCCAGGCCATTTTTGCTTTATCGTTTTTATGATTAATTTCAGCTTTTCCCGACACTTTAATTTGTATCTTTTTGCCATGATCGTAAAACAGCATGGTTACAGAGTTATTTTTTTTTATTTCATCAATTTTACTGGATCGGATATCCGTATGAAAGCTTATGGTATTATTTTTCTTATCAACATGCCTGAGGACAACTGTTCTAACAGATGGAAATGAGTCATTGAATGTTGAAATATACCCTTGATGTAATTCAGATTTTGATTTTGATTTACCAACTATGAGTTGATCCCAAATATTTTCATAAGTCTTATCAAGATTATTATAGAAATCAGGTTTATCGTGAGTATGATCTTTTACCATTCGAGTTTTTTTCCTTTATAATTTAAAAATGAGCCAGAGTTATCAAGATTTAGTTCATTTATAACATTGATCATCTGGGTAATGCTCTCAGGTATCTCTAATTTGGCACTTGTGCCACCCATATCTGTTTTTACCCATCCTGGGTGCAAAATAAGGACAGATATACCATCTTCTTTCCAATCTATTGATAAGCTTCTTGCTGCAGAATTAAGAGCTGATTTTGATGAGCGATAAAAATAAAATCTACCAGAGTAATTGTCATCAATGCTTCCCATTTGACTGGATATAAAAACAACTTTTTTATCAGATCCCATTTTTAAGTTATTTTTTAATTTTCTTGCAAGAATTATGGGTATCACAGCATTAATTCTCATTTCATTCATCCAGGCATCTGTATCAAGATCTTCTTTTAATTGCTCATCACTAAAAACTCCTGCGTTGTGAATGAGTATATCAATTTTTTGAGACCCGATACTTGTTACAAAACTATTTACGCTTGTATCAGAAGTTAAATCAAGTTCAGCGATATTGATATTATTAATCTCACTTAACTCTTTTGAGCTATCTTTATTTCGAGTGGTTGCAATAATATTATGGTTTGTATTGCTATATTGCTTTACAAACTCAAGTCCAAGACCCCGATTAGCTCCTATGATTAATATATTGCTCATTATATATATAAACTTATAGTACGATCATGAGCATTTTAGCAAATCCTCTTCGACTAATCTTCTTTTTTTATTTATTTTATCTTTATTACTCATATATGCGACCTGTGCCTGTTGACTCTACAGTAAGAGAGGTAGCAAATTTAATTACTGATTATGGAATACACTTTATCTCATTTTTCATACTCGGCGCTTTGGCTCAACTCGCTAACAATAAAAACAATGACTTTGTATTTGGTATCAGCTTAGCCCTGATCACAAGTGTTTTTATTGAGTTTATACATTTTTTTATACCGTTTCGTGATTTTGTAATAATGGAAGGTTTTGCAAATATAGTTGGTTGTGTATCAGCTATTTATCTAATAAGTTATTTAAGAAAAAAAAATGAGTAAACTTTTAATTAGAAATATATGTCAACCACCGGATAGCAATCCTTATGGTACGGCTCATGGAGCCTGGATCGTTAAACAAATGGCACATGGAGGCATTTATATGACTCAGCTTGTTTCAAAAGGAAATGCCGTATTAGTGGAATCTAAAGTTAAATATAAAAATCCAATGCATGTTGGTAAATTCATCAATGTTTACGGATCAATTGTATCCGTAAAGCAGTCGAAAATGATATTCAAAATCACTGCGATGCGCTCTGAAATGAACCAAAAGGAAGTTGAAGTGGCGGTTGGGGAGTTTTCTTACGTCGCTATCAATGACAAAAATAAAACAAGAAAATTTAAACCAAATTTAAAGATTTAAAAAAAAGCCCCCAAATTAATGGGGGCTTAATGTAGTTAAAACGGAGCTCCACTCAAAAAGTGGAGGTTTCCACATCTACAATCACATGGAATTTCACTACTCGAGCAAAGCTCCTCTATACTACCTATAGACATAGACCACCTCCTTTCATTAAATATGGTTAAAACTGTATTAGTATATATAATTTACTGGATTCTTATTTCAATCAAGGAGTTTATTATGCAACCCGAATTAATTTTTGAGCCAGTCATCAATATGCTGTGGCTTTCTTTGGCTGTTTTTGCCTTTGGAACAGTGCTTAGACTAAAGGCCATTGTCATCGATAAGAAGAATACAGAAGATGATTTTAAAATACCCACATTTGAAAACGGCAGCGAATTAATTCAAAATAGTCAGCGAAATTTGACAAATTTGTTCGAATTTCCAATCTTCTTTTACGCTGTTTGCATTATGATTTATGTAACGGGAACAGTTGATGAGTATTTTATGTTGTTAGCAACATGGTTCTTTTGGTTAAGAGTTCTACACTCAATTGTTCACATATTTTATAATAAAATCATACCTGGTGTTGCATTACCAGTTAGAACGCTATTTTGGTTACCGTCTACGATTATCCTAGCATGGATGGCTTATCGAGCCTGCTCTTTAATGATCTGATGTTAACTAATATTTTAGTTCCAGCGCTTGGGCTTATTTTATTAACTTTTGTTATTGGATTAATTCATACAATCGCATCAGTTTATTTAATGGGTAAAGGCAAGGAGTGGGAGGAAAGTGGAATTCCTATTGAACCTTATAAAGATGCGCCAGTATATTTAAAAATTATAAAAAATAATATTTCAAATATATTTGAGTTTTCAGTTATTTTTTATTTTCTAATCGGAGTTATCGTTTTTATTGAAGTTGAAAGCAAATTTTTGCTAATTTGCGCATGGTTATATTTATTATTTAGAGTGATCCATTCCATTGTACATATCTGTTTCAATAACACTGCAGCAAGAGGCGCCATATGGATTTTTTCTCAAACTGCTTTGTTGTTATTGTTTCTTGGAACTGCGTATTATGTTTTAAGTAGCTGATACACCAGCTTCAGATAATTTTTTCTTAAGTTTACCTGTAAGCATCAAATAAGCCATATGGTGATCACCAATGAGTGACCATAAAGGATATTTAAACGTAGCCGGTTTATTTTTCTCTATAAAGAAATGTCCAATCCACGCTGGTCCATAACCAGCGAGTAAGATTAGTGGTAAAAACAAGTAATTTTGAGTTAGCAAAAGTGACCAGAACAATACTTGATAGCCAATTGTTCCAAAATAATGCATTACTCTCGTACTTTTCTTACTATGCTCTCTTAGATAGAAAGGAAAAAAATCATTATAATTTGTATATCTTTGTGGATTTTCCATATGTTCGATATTATATTTCACTCATGAATCTTGACAATAAAATAATGTACGTAATGGTGGCTGCGTTCGTTGTTTTTATATTATACTCCAGTTTTTCAGCATAAATCATGAATACTTTTTGGGCAGTTCATATTCCTCGGTTTGTAATTGTTTATTTTATACTAGCGAATCTTGTGGCGATAATACTCTTTCCGGGAGGTAATCATCTTGATAGCACGCAAGTTGGCTACGATTTTACAAGAAATTTTTTTAGTGAATTAGGTTTCTACAAAACTTTTTCTGACGATATTAATTTTTTATCTGCTTTTTTCTTCAACAGCGCAATGTTTTTATTTGTTGCCCAAGGTTTTGGATTTCTATTTATGCCATTCTTTTTTAGAGAAAATAAGAAGGCTTATATTTTTGCTTGGTTAGGTGCAATTTGTATATTTCTATCAACAATTTTTTATGCAATGGTTGGTTTGACACCTGGCGATTTGTATTTTAATGCACACGTATTTGCCGTGTTCACTGCTTTTCGACTGACTTTACCGGGAGTATTATTCTTGATGCTCGCTTTTTATTTTAGTAAAGCTAGCAACATATACACAATTGGTGCTTTTTTACTGCTTGCTAGTGTTGTTGCTTATATCGTTTTTATGGGAGATATGCCTCAAATTGATCCAGTAAATGATCGAGAAAACTTTGTGAGATTTGTTTCAATGGACATACTTAGACTCAATGTAATCTTGCAAAAACTTATTGTGATCGCCATGCTCGTCTCAATGTTTATGTTTACATTTGGATTTCAAAAACTAAAGCAGCTGAGCTAAATTATACGTTAGGTATTTTATCTATCCACGGCGATGCTTCTTCTAATTGAGCGGCCAGAGAAATTAATGTTTCTTCATCTGCGTATCTTGATGCAAATTGTACGCCCAAAGGTAAATTATCACTAGTCCAATATGTTGGTAATGAAATTGATGGCTGTCCAGTAATGTTCTGAAGCATTGCATCAGGCGAGTACCATAAACTCTCAGGTGCTAAGTTATTAAGAATAGAGTCTCTGATTGATTGAATACGAAATACCCAACCCAATTTTAAAGTCATGATAATTTCACTTAAAATACTTGCTTGTTTGTTTGGTCTAATCTCGCCAATCAGAGGAGGTTTCTGAGATATGATAGGAGTCAAGACTACATCATACTTATCAGTTTCTTCCATTACCGATCGAGCAATCTTTTGCATAGTATAACGAGCCCAAGTGTAGTCACTCGCTCTGAAACTTTTACCCAAATAATTAAATAGTCTAGTTGCAGTTTCAATTTCATTTTTCTTAAATCCTCTTCCAACAACATCTTTCAATTCATTAAACATCTGGGTTACATGAGAGGATATAGTTATTGTAAATGCTCTTGCAGCAAGAAGTCCGTCATAACTGAAATTCATTTCTTCAACATCGTGACCTAAGTCTTCACATAATTTGGCATTGAATTTAATTGCTTCAATTGCATCAGGGGAGGGTTCAATTCCAACAGGACTTTTAAGATTAAACCCAATCTTAAGTTTATTTTTTTTACTCAGAGCTTCAACAAGAGAACCTTTTTTGTATGGAATGCCATAAGGATCACCCACAACGTTTCCAAACAAACAATCATACATATGAGCCGTGTCTCTGACTGTTCGAGAAACAATACCGGAGTGGGTAAGGCCTCCCCATTTATCACCGTGAGAAGGCGCAAATGATGTTCTTGCTCTATTAGGCTTTAATCCAACCAGACCGCATGATGCAGCGGGAATTCGAATTGATCCACCACCATCACTTGCATGTGCAATAGGAACTATTCGACTTGAAACAGCTGAAGCTGCACCACCACTTGAACCACCTGTCGTTCTATTGGTATCCCAAGGATTTCTCGTTGGGCCGAATTCAGTTGGCTCAGTTGTAACCATGAGACCGTATTCAGGTGTTGCAGATTTTCCACATATAACAGCACCAGTTTCTCTAAATTGTCTTGTGAGGTGATTGTCGTAAGGCATTTTAGTGTTTTTTAAATACTTGCTGCCTTGCATCATGTGATAGTTAGCTAAAGAACTATCCATGTCTTTCATAAGAAATGGAACTCCAATAAAAGTTCCATTTAAATCTTTGTTTCTATTTATTGACTCGAATGCATAGTGATACATTGTACGATGCACTGCATTTAATTTAGGGTTCAGTTTTTCAATTAGATCAATGGCACTATCAAGAGGATCAATAGGGGATATTTCTTTATTTCTAATTAATTCGGCTATGCCCAAACCATCATAATTTGTATATTCTTTGAAAATAGCCATTATTGATTATATTAACCCCAAAAATATGATAATCTCTTTAAAATTTTTTTAATGATTCAGTCTATTTAAAACCTATGGCAGATGCAAATAAGAAAAAAGGAAACCCAGTCATTAATTTTATTAAAAGGTACTTTTTTACAGGTCTTTTAATATCGGCGCCAATTGGAGCGACGATTTACATTACAATATTTATTGTCGAATTTATTGCTGGTCTGGTTCCAGACAGATTTAACCCAAATGGGCTGCTACCTGAGATCATTGGCTATAAAATTCCTGGCCTAGAATTAATTATAGCATTTCTATCTTTTATCTTAATTGGTCTAATATTTTCAACCTTATTTGGAAAAGCCATTCTTGGTTATTTTGACAATCTTATTACACGTATTCCATTAGCTGGTAATGTCTATAAAGCTATCAAACAGATCACTGAGACATTCTCAAATACAGATTCAGCGTATCAAAAAGTTGTTCTCATCGAGTATCCAAGAAAAGATATATATGCAATTGGCTTTATGACTGGTGAGACAAAAGGTGAGATTAAGGAAAGACAAAAAATAGAAATGGTCAATGTATTTGTTCCAACCACACCAAATCCTACCTCAGGGTTTTTACTCTTCATACCTAAAGATGATATCGTTGAACTCGATATGTCTGTTGAAGATGCGATTAAATTAGTTGTATCAGCCGGTATGGTGGTTCCACCAAGGAAGTAGTTAGCCAGTTTTCAAATAATCGATTGCAACTTGATTTCTAAATAGATGCAAAAGTGTCCTTTGTGCTTTGCCTGCAGATTTTTTTAAATCCGGATCTTCTTTAACGATATCCATGGCAACACCTCTCGCTTCCTCGAGTATATGCTTATGCTTATCTAGATTTGATAATCTAAAATTTGGAATACCACTTTGTTTTGAGCCTAATATTTCCCCAGCACCTCGAATATCAAGGTCTTCTTCGGCGATTAAGAAACCATCGTTTGTCTCCTTCATCACTTTTAATCTTCGTTTAGCATTATCGGTGAGTGGCCCTTCAAAAAGTAATATGCATGTTGACTGTGCATTTCCTCTGCCAACTCTTCCTCGAAGTTGATGAAGTTGTGATAGGCCATACCTCTCAGAATTCTCAATAATCATTACAGTTGCATCAGGGTCGTCTATTCCTACTTCTATTACTGAAGTTGCGACTAAAATATCTATTTTATTATCTTTAAACTTTGACATGACATCATTTTTTTCATCTTGAGACATTTGACCGTGAACTAAACCAACAATGTTTGATGAGTAATATTTTTTTAAGTCATTGACCCTTGAATTGACTGATTGCAACTGAAGCTTTTCAGACTCATCAATTAAAGGGCAGACCCAGTAAATCTTTTGTTTCTTATTTAATATTTTTGTAAGGCTTTCTTTTAGTTGGTCAATTTTATTGATATTGATTGATTTGGTAATTATTTCCTTTCTGTTTTTAGGTTTTTCAGAAATTTTGGATATATCCATATCTCCATACGCTGCCAATTCCATCGTTCGAGGTATGGGAGTAGCAGTCATCAATAATATGTCACAACTATTTCCTGCTTTTTCATTTAATAAAATCCTTTGGTGCACTCCAAACTTATGTTGTTCATCAATGACAACCAAGCCTATATTTTCAAAGTTTACTTTTTGCTGAAATAATGCATGTGTTCCAATAATAATGTCTGCTTCAAAATTATGATTATTTTTATTAGAGGATGTAATTAGTGAACATGTTAGGTTTAAATCACTAATAAATTCTTTGATTGTATTAAAATGCTGCTCAGCAAGAATTTCTGTTGGTGCCATTAAAACTGATCTTTTATTATTTTCAATGCATTGCATCATAGCAAATAATGCAACAATGGTTTTCCCGCTACCTACATCTCCTTGTAGAAGTCTTAACATTTTACTTGAACCTTCTTGATCGTTAGAAATTTCTTCAATAGTTGTTTCTTGATCACCAGTGAGTTGAAATTTCAATTGATCTCTTAATTGTTTTGATAATTTATTTTTTCTAGGAAGTGAAATTCCATTTTTATGACTAATTTTGTTTTTAATTAATCTAATTGTTAACTGTTGAGAGAACAACTCATCAAAAACAAGCCGTTCTATATATTTATTATCATCATTTTCTTTCACATCTTTTGGGTTATGCATTTGATAAATAGAGTCTTTCCATGATGGCCATTTGTTTCTTTCTAAAACTTTCTCAGGTATCCATTCAGGCAATTCATCAACCATACTAAGTGCAGAATTAATTGATTTTTGGATAATTTTAGATGTCATTCCTGCCGTTAATGGGTAAACACACTCAATCTTTTTAACAGAATCTAAGTTTTTAATATCAACTACATGATGTGGGTGTGTAATTTGATACAAATCGTTAAATTTTTCAATTTTACCACTAATAACCCTAGTGCTTCCGATCGGTAAGATTTTTTTTATGTATGGACCTCGTAGATTAAAATAAACGACCGACATTTGTCCGCTGTCATCCGAGACATTTACTCGATATGGCATTCTTCTATTAAAAGCCGGTGTGTGACTATCAATTTTAACAACGACAGTTGCAATACTTCCTTCTTCCAAATCAACAATCTTAGGACTGTTTCTTCTGTCTATGTATGCGGCTGGTTTATGGAATAATAAATCAACAATGTATTTACCGCATAATCTCTCAATTATTTTAGCGTTCTTTGGTCCAATCCCTTTAATCGTCATTATATTTGAAAAAAGCTTGTATAAGATCTTTGGCCTCATATATGTATTGTATCAAAGATCGATAAAAAAAATATGAACGATTTACATACACTTCAAAAAAAGCTTCAGTTCAAATCCTCCCATCGGGGGTCAAAGGAAATGGATATTCTCTTGGGATCTTTTGTTGAGAAATACATCAAATTGTTTAATGAAGGTGAGCTTCAAATGTTAGAGGCTATATTAGAACTTGATGATAATGACATATATCGATATGCGCTAGATAAGGTGACAATTCCAAAAGAAATTGACAATCGCGTCATGCATTTACTCAAAGATTTTACGATGCTTAAAAAATGACGAAACCACGCTTAAAGACTCAAGTTAATGAGAATTTAAATATCAACATTGATGAAAAATTTGATTATGAAAGAACAATTAACTATTTATCTGCCAATGGTTATGCACGCGTAAGTTCAATTCGTGAAAATGGTGAATTCTCTGTAAAAGGAGATGTTATTGATATTTTTCCAACAGACTTCAAGAATCCAGTTCGTATTAACTTATTTGGTGATGAGATCGAAAAATTTGAGGAATTTAATCCTAAAAATCAAAAATCGATACAAAGTCTGTTCAGACTCATAATCAAACCCTTTAATGAGTTCTCTTTCAATCAAAGCAAACGAACAATTAAAGCAGATACTTTTTTAACTGATCTAAGTACTTTTGAACAAGATGATCTAATTGTTCATGTTGATCATGGAATAGGAAAATTTAATGGATTAAAAAATGTTACTGTCCTAGAAAACGATCATGATTGCATTGAAATATCATATTTCAATAATGATAAACTTTATGTACCTGTTGAGAATATTGAACTTTTGTCAAAGTACGGTGGGAATAGTGAATTCGCACAAATTGATAAACTTGGAAGTTCAAATTGGCAATTTAGAAAAGCTAGCGCAAAAAATAAAATAAATGAAATTGCCGAAGATTTAATAAAAGTTGCGGCAGAAAGATCTCTAAAAGAAGCGACAAAATATACCGTTCAAGAACCTTATTATTCAAATTTTATAAATGAATTTGAATTTCAGGATACCGAAGATCAAGCAAATGTAACATCAGAATTACTGTTTGATCTAAACAGTGGACTTCCAATGGACCGTTTGATATGTGGCGATGTTGGCTTTGGTAAGACAGAAGTTGCATTAAGAGGAGCATTCAACGTAGCCATGAGCGGTGCTCAAGTTGCATTTATTGTTCCAACAACACTACTATGCAGTCAACACTATGAAAATTTTACAAAAAGATTCAAAAACTTTCCATTGAAAATAGACCAAATCTCAAGATTAAACTCAACTTCTGAAAACAATAAAATTATTGAAAGAATTAATAGTGGAGAAAGTGATGTAGTTGTTGGGACACATGCACTTCTTAACAGTAAAATTAAATTTAAAAAATTAGGTATGCTGATTATTGATGAAGAGCAGCACTTTGGAGTTTCTCAAAAAGAAAAAATTAAGTCATTGCGGTCAAATGTACATGTGCTTGCTTTAACAGCTACGCCAATACCACGCACGTTACAAATGTCACTTGTAGGTCTCAGGGATTTGTCAATTATTTCTACAGCACCATTAAATAGGCAAAATATAAATACTGAAGTTATTGATTTTAATGATGAAAAAATAATCTCTGCAATTGAATATGAATTAAGTCGTAATGGCCAGGTGTATTATGTCTGCCCAAGAATTAACGAATTAAAAGAAGTTGAGGATTTTTTAAAAAGTAAACTTCCAAATGTAAAGTATCAAATTGCCCACGGTCAAATGCCGTCCAAAAACCTTAAAAATACGATGATTGATTTTTATAATAATGAATTTCAATTATTACTGTGTACCACAATTGTCGAGTCGGGTCTGGATTTGCAGAAAACTAACACAATGATTATTCATAATTCTGATAAATTTGGATTATCTCAACTTTATCAGTTAAGAGGACGAATTGGCAGATCTAATATTGAAGCATTTTGTTTTTATACAGTTAAAGACATCAATGGAATAACTGAAAATGCTTACAAAAGACTTATGCTTCTTAAAAAATTTAATTCTAGAGGCTCAAGTTTTAATCTTTCGAGTCATGATTTAGATATGAGAGGATCAGGAAACATTATAGGCGATGCTCAATCTGGGCATATTAGAGAAGTTGGTCTCGAACTTTACCATAAATTGCTGAAAGATAAGATATTGGAATTAAAATCAGATACATCGACAGTTGATAATGAGTGGTCTCCACAAATAAATCTTGGTTTAAGCGTCTTAATACCTGAAAAGTATATGCCAAATTTGAACACTAGACTGTTTTATTACCGGCAGCTTGCCTACTTAAGTTCGAGTGAGGAATTAAGAAAAATTAAGGAAGAAATGAGTGAGCGATTTGGTGAAGCACCTAAAGAGGTTGAGCATCTGTATAACATCACTGAGCTTAGAATTATATGTAAACAGTTGAAAATAGAAAAATTTGATATTGGAAATAAAGGTTTAACTATAAAATTTAAAAATAATCATTTCGAAAAAACAGACCAACTGGTTGAATTTATGTCTCAATATAAGTATGACTTAAAGTTAAGATCAGACCAAACATTGGTGTATAATTACCAAAAAACATCAAATAAAGATCGAATATATAAAGCTTTTTCTTTTGCAAAGGAATTGCAGGCATTATAGTAGAAACATGGGTGTTTTATCTGGATATAAGATAATCGAATTGTCAGGGATTGGACCAGGACCATTATGCGGAATGTTGTTTGCCGATCTTGGTGCTGAAGTTATTCGTGTTGATAGAAAAAATACCGTTATGCCTAATCAACAACCAAAATTTGATATTACAGGAAGAAGTAAGAAATCTATTTGTTTAAATTTAAAGGATCCCGAGTCTAAAGAGGTTTTATTTAAATTAATAAAAAATGCAGACGCACTAATAGAAGGTTATCGACCAGGGGTAACTGAAAAACTAGGGATTGGACCTGAAGAATGTTTAAAACAAAATGAAAAATTAGTTTATGGAAGAATTACTGGTTGGGGTCAAAATGGTCCTCTAGCAAAGGCAGCTGGTCACGATATTAATTATATCGCATTAGCAGGTGCTCTATATTCAATTTGGGGTGAAAATAAACCATCAATACCTCTCAATTTAATTGGTGATTATGGTGGAGGCACTATGTTTCTTGCATTTGGTGTATGCGCAGCTTTACTGTCAGCGAATAGAACGGGTAAAGGACAAGTAGTTGATGCCGCTATGATAGATGGTGTTTCAGTGCTGACATCAATATTTCATAGTTTATCTCAGTCAGGAGTATGGAATGTAAATAATAGAGGTAATAATTTATTTGATGGTGGCGCGCCCTTTTATCAAGTCTATGAGACAAAAGACAACATGCACGTCTCAATAGGCTCTTTAGAACCTCAATTTTACCAACTCTTAATTGAGAAATTAAAACTTGGTGATGAATTTAAAAATCAAATGCAATTAGATCAGTGGGATAATATGAAAAGTAAATTAGCTGAAATATTTAAAACTAAAACAAGGGATGAATGGGATGAAATCTTTGAAGGGTCTGATGTTTGTTATTCACCAGTTCTCTCTATCGAAGAGGCAGCTAATCATAAACATATGAGAGCGCGTGATAATTTTGTAAATATTAACGATGTACGCCAACCATCACCAGCACCACGTTTTAGTGTTACACCATCCGATAAGCCATCTCCTGCGCCTGAAGTTGGTCAAGATAACAAAAGCATAATGCTTGATATTGGTTTTTCTGAGGAACAAATCAAAGAATTAGAAAATAAAGGAGTTCTATTATAGTGCCTAGTTTCGATGTTGTTAGCAGAGTTGAAATGCAGGAGGTCGATAATGCTATATCTAATTCAATGAAGGAAATTGGACAGAGATATGACTTTAAAGGCTCTGCTTCAAAGCTAGAGAGAGCTGAGAGAGGGATTATTTTATTATCTGAAGATGAAATGAAGGCTAAACAGGTATTAGATATTCTAATTTCAAATTTAATAAAACGTAACGTTGACCCAAAGGTAATAAAACTAAAATCATCTGAAAGTGCATCTGGCAATACAATCAGACAAAATTACGATTTATTGGAAGGTATTGATCAAGAAGTGGGTAAAAAAATTACAAAATTAATTAAAGAATCAAAATTGAAAGTGCAAGCAAAAATTCAAGGAAATGAACTAAGAATAAGTGGTGCAAAAAAAGACAATTTACAAGAAGCCATATCGAAAATTAAAGAGCTAAAATTAGAATTACCTCTTCAATATATTAATTTTAGAGACTGAGCTATCTTAGTGGTTGGTCTGTCGTTATTTCTTGTTCTTTTATTTTCTCTCTATACAAAATAAATATTCCCGCTGAAACAATTATTAATATTCCTATTATTGTTCTTAATGAAACAGTTTCACTCCATATAAACCATCCCAATAGTACGGCCCAAATTAAAAATACATATTCAAACGGCGCAACAATATAAGGTTTACCATATCGATATGCATTGAAAATAAATACAAAACCAAAAATTACACAAACTCCAACTAAAAATAACATCAAGAGAGTTGTTGCGTCATTGAAGGACCAGTATCTAAATAAAAATTCCAAAATTTCATTTCCAGAATTATCCATATCTAAATAAAATCCAGAATAGGTAATTATGGGACATAAAATTATAGTAGCGATGTATACATGAAGTGTTTGCGTGTAAACATTATCTTCATTTGATGTATATTTTATTATAATCATACTTCCTGAATATCCTGCAGCACATAGTATTGGAAATATCATAAATATATTAATGGTCTCGAAATCTGGTGAAACGATGAGCATTACACCTGCAAAACCATAAACAATTGTTAGCCATCTAATGATTCCAACTTTTTCTTTTAAAAAAATAGATGAAAATATAGTAATAAAAAATGGTGCCGTAAAAAAAAGAGCGGTTGTAACTGCAAAAGACAAGTACGCAAGACCAATATAATAAAATACGAACGCAAATATAAACATTATTGTTCTAAAGATTGTTAATTTTGGATAATGAGTTGTCCAAATTAATTTTTGGCCCGTAAAATAAAAAAATAGTACAAGAAGAACAATAGCAATGACGCTTCTTGCAAACATGACCTGAAGTATTGATATATCAACAGCTAATAATCTTACTGCAGTATCTTGAAACGCAAATGCAGTCATACCCATTAAAATATAAGCTATTGCTAAAAAATTATTTTCTTTTGCCATCAATAAAATATTAGTACATAAGTTTTAGTAATAAAATATATTAATTGTTCTATAAGATTTGATATTAAATAATCTGCTAGTCAAAAAATATTGAGCAGTATAAAAAAAAGTAATTTATTATGGTAAAAATCGATACTGAATATGACTATATCATTGTTGGCGCTGGATCTGCTGGCTGTGTATTAGCGAATAGATTGACCTCAAATTCAAAGAATACTGTCCTTCTTCTTGAAGCGGGCGGGGAAGACAAATCCTTAACCTTAAAGATGCCTGCTGCTGTTTTATCGAATCTTAAAAGCACTAAACACAATTGGGCATTTAAAGGTGAGCCAGAACCCGAACTAAATGGTCGTCAACTTCAGCATGACCGCGGTAAAACCCTTGGTGGCTCATCATCAATAAATGGAATGGTCTATATAAGAGGAAACACACTTGATTATGAGGGCTGGAGACAAATGGGATGCGATGGATGGGGATACGCAGATGTCTTGCCGTATTTTAAGAAAATGGAGTGTTACAGTGGAGGAGGGGATGATTTTCGAGGTGATTCAGGTCCATTAAAGGTACATAGAAGCATTCCCAAAGACCCACTTTCACTCGCTTTTATTAATGCAGGAAAAGAAGCGGGATATAAAGAAACAGATGATATAAGCGGATTTTGCCAAGAAGGTTTTGGTATATTTGATCGGACAGTATTCAACGGTGAGCGATGGAGCGCATCAAAGGGTTATCTTGATCCGATACGTAATAGAAAAAATTTAACAATTTTAACAAATGCGCTTGTTTGCAATTTAAATTTTAAAGATAACACAGCAGAAGGCATATGTTTTAAAAATAAAAATAATGAAATAGTAAATGTAAAGGCAAAAAAAGAAGTAATTCTGAGTGCTGGTGCAGTTGGATCACCACACATACTTATGCTTTCAGGGATTGGGCCGAAAGAACATTTAGATTCAATAGGAGTTACTACATTAGCTGATTTACAAGGTGTTGGACAAAATCTTCAAGATCATCCTGATTTTATTATGAAATATAAATGCTTAAAACCTGTTTCACTTTGGCCAAAAACAAGGAGATTAAGTAGTATAGGATCTGGCATCCAATGGCTATTAACTAAAGAGGGCATGTGTGCATCCAATCATTTTGATACTGTTGCATGTGTAAGATCAGCACCTGGTGTTGAGTACCCTGACTTACAATTATGTATTTCACCAATTGCCATGAAAGACAATAGTTGGGAACTGCTTCAAGAACATGCATTTCAAGTTCACGTCGGTTTGATGCGAACTCACAGTCGTGGTAAGATCGAATTGCGATCAAAAAATCCTGTTGATCCGCCTCGCATTCTTGTTAATTATCTCAAAGACAAACGTGATAGAGAATTGTTACGTAAGGGCATTCGTTTGGCGCGCGAACTACTTAATCAACCTGCTTTTTCAAACATAAAGGGTGATGAAATCTTTCCTGGTGAAAACTACAAATCAGATGACGAACTTGATGCAAAATTAAATTCCAACATTACGAGTCAATGGCACTTGTGCTGTACGGCTCGCATGGGGCTAAAAACAGATAAAAATGCAGTTGTTGATAATCAAGGCAGAGTTCATGGCTTCAATAATTTGCGAGTCGTTGATGCTTCGATTATGCCTTTTGCTACAAATGGAAATACAAATGCACCAACAATTATGATTGCTGAAAAAATAAGTGATAACATATTGGGTGATAACCCTCTGCCTCGAATTGAATTAAAAACCTGGCAAAGTCCTAACTATCAGATGTATCAAAGGTAAGTATTTAGATCGTAAAATATTAATACATAAGTATTAGTGTTAAAATATACTAATTACTAACTCAAATTTCATACTTAACATAAATTCAATCAATAATTTTTTTACAAAGGAGACATCATGTTACACATAAGCAAATGGGAAAGACAAGAAAATGCAAGCAGAGATAAACTGGGAACAGCTGCATTGAATTTGTGTAAGGTTGCAAAAAGTACTGATGGAGTTCATTCAGCAAAATTCTATTGGCCAAATCCAAATATGGTTGCATTCGTAGTAGAAGCTGAAACAGGCTCTTGGGGAATTGGAGCTGAGCCTACGGGAGAGGCAATGAAGGCATTTTTTGATTTAGGTGATGCCGCATCTTGCGTGATGGATGAAACATGGGTTGATGCTAGTCTTGGTCAAAAAAGGTCTGATAGAGCAGGTTAATAAAAATTCATCTGGCGGAGAGGGTGGGATTCGAACCCACGAACGAGTTTCCCCGTTGCTGGTTTTCAAGACCAGTGCTTTCAACCGCTCAGCCACCTCTCCCTTGAAGAGATCAATTTATTGAATTTATTATTTAAAACAATAATTAATTTAGAAATCCAACCTTGCTGATTGTATATACAGTCAGTAGTGAAATTGCAGTACAGAGTGCCATACCCCATGCAATATCTGAAATAACAATAGTCCAGTTAAATACATTAAACACCGCTTTTACAGTTAGTGCATATGTTGCGTAAGTAGCAAGTCCATACATAGCTGCTGGCACTATTATACTTGTTAAAGAAGCATTCTTAAATGGAGCCACTACAAAATAAACTAGCCCGAGTACAAATATTAGATAAAAAATTACAGCGGAAGTTATATCGAGATTAATTTTTAGATTATCTGGAAGATTTTTATTATAAATACGTACAACAAATGTTTGAATACCGATTGTATCGATTATCAAAAAGTAAAATAGGGTAGTCAAATAGAGTTTTATCATAGACAATTAAATTAATGAATAAACAAGCTTTGATCAATGCATTATTTAGTTCATTAGGAGCTTTTGTGTGTATAGGATTTTTAGCATATTTAAATTCTTCAATTGAAGGTTCGATATGGCTTATACCGCCCTTTGGCGCATCAATGGTTTTAGTCATGGCTGTTTATGATAGCCCGCTTGCAAAACCTAAAAATTTAATACTTGGCCATATACTATCAGCACTGTCTGGGGTAATTATTTTTTATCTTCTCGGTAATACGTTTATCTCATTAGGCTTAGGAGTGGCTTTAGCTGTTTTTGTGATGATGATCACTAATACCGTTCATCCGCCTGCTGGAGCAAATCCAATAATTGTTATATTAACTGGCCAGACTTTAAGCTTTGTTTTCTTACCTGTTGCTGTTGGGGCTTTTATAATTGTTGTTTTTGCTTATTTGTACAACAGGCTTCTTAAGAGAAATTATATCTAAGAGATTTTATTAAGCTTTTCTACTTCAGTGCAATACTGATCAATAAAAGCCGATCTCATTGGATTTGGAGGCAAGCGATCGAATTTAAACGATTCAATGTTCTTTAGTTGATTTGTAGAGATTTTTGTTTTTGAAGCGATGGTTTTTAAATCTATTGAGATAGATTTTCTTAATTTTGAAATTTCCTTAATTTTATTTACTAGCTCTTCGTCCATATCAGATTTGCTGTTATCAAGTTTTTTATATGGCATGACAAACATTCCAGTTTCATTTTGTACCATATAAGTGATTTCTCCAAGTGTTAATTTGTAGGTGCAGAAAAACCGCACCTACATTGGGCTTTAGAAAGATTATCTAATAATATGGTTTAAAATTAAAGCTTATAAATACCCATTTTGGGTTATCTTAACAATCTATATTTTACTTGGACCTTCAAATAAAACGTCAGCTTTTTTTAATCTATCAATTAATGTTGACCCTAGGCCAGTTGAAGTGGTTAAGACACCACCAGCGTTGGTATTGGGGAGATTTTCACTATTTAATGCAAGACATAGAGCGGACTCGCATATTAATTTAGCAGTTGATTTATAACCGGGATCACCTTTGCAAAAAATCCTCAATTTATATTTTTCGTTATTTTTATTTTTTCCAATAAAAATACTCTCAAACCAACCATTTTCTCTTGTTTTTTTATCAGGTCCATTACCAGCTTTAGTAAACAATTTTCTAAAGAGACCACTTATTGGGCTTATTAACATCAGCCCAAAAACAGCAAGTCCGGCTGTTACAAGAAATGCAGAACTGTATTTTTTTAACATCATATATTCTTGATATTTAAATTCACTTCCATAACTTGCCTGATTTTTATCATGGATTTCAGAGCTTCTTCTGACAACTCTAGTGTTTGCAATTGCCATAACAAAAGGCGCTGACCATAATTTAATATCATCGATGTATTTTATTTTGAAATTATCCTTATTTTCAGAAATATTTTGAGTTTTTATATATTCCTTTGAATTGAGTAAAAATGGATGTCCCATTGAATATTTGCTTTTGTAGTTACGCATGGAAAACGCACTTTCAATTGTGCCACCACTTACACCTCCATTGCCTCGATGATAACCATCAATTCTCTGTAGCTCTTGATTGAGACTTCTTTGTAAGTAAAAGCACCCCATATCTGATGGAATAGAGTCATATCCACATGATGGAATGATTTTTATTTGCTTTTTTTCTGCTTCTTCGTGATGCTTATCAATAAGATCACGCACCCAAATATTTTCCCCAGTAATGTCTAAATAATGTGTTCCAGCTTCAACGCATTGTGCAACTAAATTATCGCTATACTTGTTAAATGGGCCAGCTAAAGATGCAATAACACGCGTTTTGAAAGCAATTTTTAGTAAATTTTCACTATCTTCACTGTCTGCAATAAAATAATCAGGTTTACACTTACTATTGTTGGATATATTGACTAATTTATCCTCATTACGTCCTGCTATAGCCCAATTTAGGTCGCTATAGTTTTCATCTAAGTACTCAACAGCCAATCTCCCGGTAAAACCAGATGCCCCATAGATTATTAAATCGTATTCTCTATTCATATTTATGTAATATTTGCAAAATTATGTTAAAATTATCGTATGTTAGACTGGATAATAGGTGGCCTAGTAACGATCTCATTCTTATATCTACTTTATTGGGCATTGACACTGATTTTTGCATAAAGTGATTGAGTTTTTAATTTCATTATTTCAAGACTTGTCACTTATATTTTATGCATTTTCATTCATTATTTTGATTTTGATATTAGGGGCTTATTTATTTAATTATTTTAAAAATTTTAAGTAAAATCAGTATATTATAATATTTTATTAAACAATTACTTTACTTAACATATTTATTAAAATTTTACTTTATTAAAATGATACAAAACATTGATTATATTGATAAAAAAAGAATTGTTAATGGTATAGTTGCTAATGCTAATAATGATTTGATTCTGAAGACAATTATGGATGCAGAAACTCAAAAATTAATAAATCCAGTACTTATAGGTAATTTGGATTTTATAACAGCCTTTATTGATAAGCACGAATGGTCATTATCAAAAGATAAAATAATAGAGAGTAATTCAGAAGAAATGTCATCAAAAATTGCCTGTGAAGTAACGAGTAGGAGCGGCGGTTTAGAAAAAAATATAATCATTAAAGGTCATCTTCATACTGATGTTTTGATGGGTGAGTATATAAAAAAAGAATATAATTTAAGAATTAGGGGAAAGCGCTTAAGCCACATTTGGTTCATGACTTTTTCAAATGATTCGCGTAATCCAATTATTATTACTGATGGTGCTTTGAATATATCCCCAAATTTGGAGACAAAAAAACATATTTTATCAAATGTTCTCGAGTACACAAAAAAAATTCCATCTTTCAATCCATATGTTGCCGTTTTATCAGCAACCGAAGAGAAACTAAAGCAAATGCCAAGCTCTATTGAAGCACATGATCTTGTTGAATGGGCAAAAATTAATTATTCAGATACTCCTGTTGAAGGACCTTTTGCTTTAGATAATGCTATTTCACAAGAGTCAGCAAAAATAAAAGGAACACTAGGGAAAGTTCCAGGAAATGCCAATGTTATTCTTGTTCCAAATATAGAAACAGGAAATGCACTAGTTAAATCTCTTGTACATTTTGCGAACGCTACTGCTGGAGGATTTGTAATTGGCGGTAAAAGTCCTGTTGTTATAACAAGTAGATCAGATGATGAAAAATCTAGAATGGCATCTATTATAAATGCAGTAATTTGTACCTATTAATTATTTAAAAGCTTGATTTAAGTCCTCAATAAGATCATCACTGTCTTCTATGCCAACAGATAATCTGACTAGCTTTTTGGGCACTTGATTAAAGGATTTATCGTCTAAATATGCATGTGTCATTAAAGCAGGGGACTCAATTAAAGACTCAACTCCCCCCAAACTCTCAGCTATAGTAAAAATTCTTAATTTACGCATAAACTTGGATATTTCTGACATATTCCCATCATAGATAAAAGTGATCATTCCACCAAACCCGTTCATTTGTTTAAGCGCAATATCTTTCTGTTTATGATTTGGTAACCCAGGATACGTTACGTTTAATGCTTTTTTATGTGATCTTAAAAAGCGAGCAACTTTAATTCCATTTTCATTATGTTTTTTCATTCTAATGGCTAGTGTTTTAATTCCTCTCAAGGTAAGAAAACAATCAAAAGGACTTGGAACGGCGCCCGTAGAATTTTGTATTAGGGCTAATTTTTTCTCAAGTTTTTTATTCTTTCCAATTACCAAGGCTCCACCAATTACATCAGAGTGACCGTTGATATATTTTGTTGTCGAGTGATTAACAATATCAATTCCATGTTCAAGCGGTCTTTGATTGTAAGGTGTGGCAAATGTATTATCACATACAGTTATAAGCTTATTTTTTCTTGCAATACGGGCTATTCTTTTTAAGTCCGTAATTTTAAGTAGTGGATTTGTTGGAGTTTCAATCCAAATCATTTTTGTATTCTTTTTAATTTCTTTTGAGAAATTTGTATTTAAATCAACAAATGTGAATTCAATATTTGATGACTTGCTCTTAATTTCATTAAACAACCTAAAAGTACCACCATATAGGTCATCAAAAGCAATTACATGATCTCCAGGCTTTAAAAGATCTAAAACCGCTGTTTGAGCAGCAACCCCTGAAGCAAATGCAAATGCTTTATGTCCACTTTCTAATTCAGCAATTGAATTTTCTAAAACTTCTCTTGTAGGATTTTGACTTCTTGAATATTCATATCCTTTATGCTCCCCAGGTCTATCATGAGCATAAGTGGATGTTGCATAAATAGGAGTCATTACAGCTCCGGTTAATGGATCTGTTTTGACCCCAGCATGCACTGATAAAGTATCAAGCTGATTTATTTTCTTTATATAAGATTTTTTTCTTTTAACCATTCTTCATTATACGCTGTATTTAAATATTTTTCACCATTATCACAAACAAATGTAACTACATTTTTTTCTTTATCTTGGTCCTTGCAATATTTAATTGCCGCTGAAATAAGAGTTCCACTTGATGAGCCTCCCAAAATTCCCTCCTTCAAAGCCAATTCTCTAATCATGCTAAATGCTTCTTCGTTTGTAACTTCATAAGCTTTTTTTATATATTTTAATTCCAAAGTATCAGGAATGAAATCTTCACCTATACCCTCAACAAGCCATGAATAGTCTGCTTTTTTTAATGGTTTGTTTTCAACAGCATCTTTAACTATTGAACCTTTTGGATCTGCAAGAACCATTTCGGTTTTTGGACTATGCTCTGAAAAAAATTTACCTAAGCCTGAAATTGTCCCTCCTGTTCCAACCCCACAAACAACAGCATCAACATCATTACTCATTTGATCCAGAATTTCTGGACCAGTTGAATATTCATGAGCCTGGGGATTTGACATATTTGTAAACTGGTTGGCCATAAATGAATCAGGAGTATTATTTGCAACTTCTCTAGCTACATTTACATAATGCTCAGGACTATCAGGTCCCACATCACTTCTTGCCAAAATAACTTCTGCGCCGAGGGATTTAAGATGAAGTATTTTGTTATGGTTCATCTTATCAAGAATTACAACTTTTGACTTATATCCTTTTAAAAGTGCAATCAATGCTAGACCAAGGCCGGTATTACCAGCTGTAGCTTCAACAACTGTTGATCCTTTCTTTAACTTTCCTTGAGCTTCAGCATCCTCAATGATTCTTAGAGCCACTCTATCCTTTATGGATGAGCCTGGATTAAGGCTTTCCATTTTAAGAAAAAGATTACATTTTCCGGTGTCTAAATTTTTAGCTTGAACAATCGGAGTATTACCAATTAAATCAACCAATGACTTTATTTTCTTCATCAAATTTAATTATTTATATTTCTAAATTAGTTAGTTTATTCTCCGTAATAACAGTATTTACTATAATTAATTTATCTTCATTGCAAGCAGATGAACAAGGATCTTTTGAAGATTGGCTTATTTATATTGAAAATCTCGCACTCAAAGAGGGGATCTCAAAAGAAACACTAATTAATAGCATCAAAAATATTACACAGAATGAAAGAGTATTAGAACTTGATAGATCTCAACCTGAATTTACTCTTACACTTGAGAAATATTTATCTAATACCACTCCTGCAAGTAGAGTAAAAAAAGGAAAAAAGCTCTATAAGGAAAATAAAAATATTCTAGAAAAGGTTTCAAATGAATTTGGTGTTCAACCACGCTTTCTTTTAGCACTATGGGGTATAGAAACAAGTTTTGGTAAATTTACAGGATCATTTAATGTAATACGTTCACTCTCAACATTATCTCACGATCTTCGTAGAAGAGATTTTTTTACTGAGGAGCTTATAAATGCACTTAAAATTATTAATGAAGGACATATTGATGCAGAGAATATGATGGGTTCTTGGGCAGGCGCAATGGGACAAAACCAATTTATGCCTTCAAGTTTTTTAAGTTATGCAATTGATTACAATAATGATGAAAGAAAAGATATATGGACCACGCTAGAAGATGTATTTGCATCTTCCGCTAATTATTTAAGCAGCTCAGGATGGGATAATAACCTTACATGGGGCAGGGAAGTCATTACCACTAAACCTATAAACAAGGACCTTATTACTACTTCTGCAAAAAAAATAGAAATTTCAAAAAAATTATCTGAATGGTCAGAATTAGGTGTTTTAAAAGCAAATGGAGAAAAACTTCCAAATAAAAACTTAGATGCATATTTAGTATTTCCTGAAGGTGAAGACGGAAAAAAATTCTTAGTATATGAAAATTTCAAAGTGATCATGAAGTGGAATAGATCGCTGTTTTTTGGAATATCAGTTGGCACTCTTTCTGATATGATAGAATATCATTGATGAGATATATTTATTTATTATTAATTCTTTTGTTGTCACAATGCGCTGCTGTTAATATTGTTCCATTAGCAATTGAAGATAGCAATAAAAACAAAAATATTTCATTAATAGAAAAATATATTGAAGAACCTTACCAAGTTGATGGTAAATGGTTTTATCCAAGAGATTATAAATCATATACAGAAGTAGGAATTGCTGAAATTGAGATAGAATTAAACAATGGTGACTTGACAACAAATAAGGAATTTTTCCATAATGATGCGCATTCTGGATCTCATAGATCACTTCCATTGCCATCAATACTTGAGGTTACAAACTTAGAAAACGGCAGAACAACTAAAGTTAGAGTCAACAATAGAGGAGCATATTCATCTACGCATATAATAAATTTATCATCAGGAGTATTTAAAGAATTAAATTTGAATAGCGGAGGTGGGCTAGTGAAGATAGAACTTATTAATACAAACGAAAGCTTCATTCTCTCCGAAACACAAACTTTTGAAGAAGAGAAGAAGGTGGTAGAAGCACCTATCTCAGATGTTGTTGTGATAGATGCTGAAATTTCTAATACAGAAATAGTTACTAATGTGTCAGATATTAAGACTATAGAAAAACGACAATATAATGAAATATATCTAAATATTGCAACATTTTCATTTTTAGAAAATGCAAAAATTGTTTTAGATGAGTTATCGAATTTCAAAGCTAAAGTCTATAACATGACAACTAATGGAGGTACTCAAATATTTAGAGTACTTATTGGGCCATATGAAGACGTAAATAAGTTAATCAATGATCTCAAAGATGACACATTTAAAAAATATGAAGATTTATCAATATTTTTAATATAAAAAGATAATATGCATTTACTTAGACTAGTAATTTTTTACCTAATATTTATTCCAATTCCTTTTGTACAGGCGTCATTTATAGATACTGAAGCTGAAACAGCAGTAATTATTGATGCTACTACAGGTAAAGTTCTTTTTGAAAAAGAAATGAATAAAAAAACATATCCAGCCTCAATGACAAAAATCATGACAACATTAATAGTATTTGAGAAATTATCTAACGGAACTCTATCTTTAGATGATAAATTTCTTGTTTCAGAAAAAGCTTGGAGAGAGCGAGAAGGCTCATCTATGTTTGTCGAGGTAGATAAAGAAATAAGAGTTGAAGACTTATTGAGAGGAATTATTGTTCAATCTGGAAATGATGCTTGCATAGTTATTGCTGAAAATATTGCAGGGTCTGAGGAAGCTTTTGCAATCATTATGACATCCAAAGCTAAAGAAATTGGTATGTTGAATACAAATTTTACTAACTCAACAGGTATGCACAGCAACGATAATTATTCGACAGCATACGACATAGCAATTTTATCTCAATATTTAATCAATGAGTTTCCAGAATATTATCATTTATTTGCCGAAACTGAATTTGAATGGTCTGGAATAAAACAAAAAAATAGAAATCCATTATTATACAAAAAGATGGGTGTAGATGGCCTTAAAACAGGTCATTTATCAATTTCAGGTTATGGACTTGCAGCATCTGCCGTTGAAGGAAATCGAAGAGTAATTTCTGTAACAAACGGTTTTAGTACACAGCAAAAAAGGTCTCAGGGCTCATCAAGACTTATTACTTGGGCATTTAGAGAATATGAAAATATTGAGCTATTTAAAAAGTCTCAAGAAATTGACTTAATCAAGGTTCCTGGTTCAAATGAATCGTTGTCATCAGTTAGCGCTTCGTCAGATATAATTTTAACAGTTCCTAAAACAAAAAATAAGAGTTTGGATTTTAGTATTGAGCTGGATAGTCAATTAAGTTTCCCAGTTGCCGCCGGAACAAAAATTGGACAATTAAAAGTAAACATACCTAATGAGTCATCTGAGTATTTTGATATTTATTCTACAAATGAACTAAAAAGGACAAATATTTTTTCTAGGTTTTTTAGCTACATTTATCAATCTATTGTTAATTTATTTGTTTGATAGGTGATTAATTCACGTTTCATATCTTTTGAGGGCGGAGAAGGGTCTGGCAAATCAACTCAGATCAAACTCCTTGCTAAAAAATTATCAAAAAAAAGAAAGGTCATAATTACTAGAGAGCCAGGTGGGACTAAAGATGCTGAAAAAATAAGAAATTTAATTGTAAAAGATAAGAATCAGAAATGGTCTGGTACAGTTGAAACAATGCTACTTTTTGCTGCACGAAAAGACCACATAGATAAGGTCATAATGCCTAATTTAAAAAAAGGATACTGGGTATTATGTGACAGATACATTGATTCAACCATGGCATACCAGGGATACGGTAAAAAAGTTGACCTTAAACTCATAAATTCACTAAATAAAATTTTAATTAATAACCTAGTACCAAGTATAACATTTCTCCTTGATATTGATCCTAAGAAAGGTCTAGCTAGATCAAAAAGAAAAGGTAACAATGATTTAAGGTATGAGAATATGCATATAAGCTTTCATAGAAAAGTAAGAACCTCTTTTTTGAAAATTGCCAAAACAAACAAAAGTAGAATTAAAATTATTGATGCTGATCAGGATAAAAATAATATTTCAGAAAATATATGGAAAATATTAGGGAAAAGTAAAAAAATATGAGCAGTTTAGATCAAGTTTATATCAAACAAAAGGAAAACCTTTTCAGTCTATACAAAAATTATTTACCTCAATCTATTATTTTATCAGGTGGGGAAATCGAACTTTTATCAGATATAGCGATATCGTTTTCAGAATTAATTGTTAAAAATAATATTGATCATACATTTGAAGATTTTCTTAATATTTGTTCGAATGAAAATCGTAAAAATTCACCATTTGTTTATATGATTGCGAAAATTTATTTAGAAGATAAAAAAAGATTTAAAAACCAAATCTATAGAGACGATATATCTAATGTGCATACATTTTTTCAAACAAAAGATGAAATTGATCAAAAGAGAGTATGTATAATTAAAACAATTGACGATCTTTCGATAGAGGCCTGTAATTCATTGCTTAAATTAATAGAAGAACCAAATAAAAATTCTCATTTTATAATTATTAATCATAATAAGGCTAAAGTTTTACAAACAATTAAATCAAGATCTTATTTCTTAAATTTTTCTAAATTAAACGAAGAAATTTTTTTTGAAAATTTTAACAGTGACATTTCCACTAATAGAGACCTCTTCAATCTAACTAACGGATCTTTAAGTCTTTCTAGAAATTTTTTAAAACATGAACTATATGAAATTCAGGATCATTTTAGAGAATTGTTGAATGATCGTAAGTTAATTAAATCAAATACAGCATCACATTATTCTGATTTTATTTCAAAAATGTTTACTAAAGATGAGGATATTTCTATTTTTTTTGATTATATCTACTTAATAACGTCTTACGAAGTAAAGACCATGGCTAGACGAGGAAAAGAAAAGGAAGTTCTTAATTTGCTTAAAATCTCAGAAATTGTTAAAACTTACAGAAATTATTTTAAAAGTTTAAATCTAGATTATACCACTCTGATTGTTTCTCTTTTTTATAAAATAAAAAATGTCTAACAAATACTATATAACAACACCAATTTATTATGTAAATGACAAGCCTCATATAGGCCATGCGTATACCTCTGTTGCTACAGATTTTATTGCAAGATTTATGACTCTTAAAGGATTTGATGTGAGATTCCAAACTGGAACAGATGAACATGGGCTAAAAATACAAAAAGCAGCTGAAGCAAAAAAAATAGAACCTATAGAACTTTGTAATCAAAACTCACAGATTTTTAGAGATCTTACTGTCGCGTTAAATTTATCAAATAATGATTTTATAAGAACCACTGAAGAAAGACATATTGATGGAGCATCATATTTATGGAAACGACTTTATGAAAGAAATCAAATTTATTTAGGGGAATATACTGGATGGTACTCAATAAGTGATGAAACATTTTATAATGAGAAAGATTTAGTAAAACAGAATGATGGCTCTTTTAAAACTATCACCGGTGGTCCCGTTGAATGGATTACTGAAAAATCATATTTTTTTAAGCTTTCAGAATGGTCTAATAAATTATTAGATTTGTATAGTAGTAATCCAAATTTTATAAGTCCTGCTTCAAAAAGAAATGAAGTTATTAAATTTGTAGAGTCAGGTTTAAATGATCTATCTGTATCAAGAACATCTTTTAAATGGGGAATAAATACACCAACAGATGAATCTCATATTATGTACGTATGGTTAGATGCATTAACCTGTTACACAAATGGAATTAATTATCTAAATGAAAACGAAAATGCCATGAAGGAATACTGGAACAATGTAGTTCATATCGTTGGTAAAGATATCTTAAGACATCATGCAGTATATTGGCCAGCATTTTTATTGGCAGCAGAGTTAGATCTACCAAAAAAAATATTTGCTCATGGATGGTGGACAAACGAAGGTAATAAAATATCAAAATCTTTAGGCAATGTAATAGATCCAATTGAAATTATTGATAATTACGGCCTTGATCAGTTTAGGTATTTTTTACTAAGAGAAGTTCCATTTGGAAATGATGGGGATTTTTCAAAAAATGCTCTAATTAATAGAATAAATAGTGATTTAGTTAATGATCTTGGCAACCTTTGCCAAAGATCACTCTCAATGATAGAAAAAAGACTAGACTCAACAATTCCTCAAATAACAAATAAAGGTAATGAAGAGAATATTTTAGACAAATCTTGCGAAGAATTGCTAATGAAGGGCTCAAATCTTGTAAATGAATTTAAGATACATGACTATATTAGGCTAGTTTGGGAGCACATTGGCAAAGTAAATAAATATTTTAATGATAATAAACCCTGGGAATTAGAAAAAAATGACAATGAAAAATTTTTAAATGTGCTGGCTGTAACAGTCGATCAGATTAAGAATATAGCAATATTTATTCATCCAATCATGCCGGATGCCTCTATAAAGATTTTGCAAATTATGGGTATTTCTGAAATTAAATTATTATTTGAAAATATGAAAGTTATTGATTTAAATGGTAATAAATTATCGAAGGTAAACCATTTATTTAATCGAGTTCAATCATGATTATTGATAGCCACTGTCATTTAATTTCAAGCAGATATGATAAACCGATCCATGAAATAATCGATATATGTGATGCAAGTAATATTAGTCTTCTATTAAATATAGCTACAAAAGAAAAAGAGTTTAATGAAATTTTAAGTCTCAGTAATAAATATAAACAAATTTATAATAGTGTAGGAATTCATCCCCATGAAACGGAAAATTTAGATAAAAATATTTTCATTAAAATAGACGAAATTATAAAAAATAATAAAAAAACTATAGCGGTGGGGGAGACAGGATTAGATTTTTATTATAATCATAGCAAAAAGAAAGACCAAATTAAGTCTTTTGAAAAGCACATAGATATTGCTCTAGAGCACAACTTACCATTAGTTGTTCATAGTAGAGATGCAGAAAAAGAGACGAAAAATATACTTTACGCATATAACAAAAATACTAATCTAACTGGAGTCATTCATTGCTTTACAGGATCTGAAAGATTTGCAAGAGAGATGATGGATATTGGTTTTTATATATCATTTAGTGGAATTATTACATTTAAGAAATCATCATATCTAAGGGATATCGTTTACCAAACAGACAGAGATAAAATATTAGTAGAGACAGATTCACCGTTTTTAGCTCCAACACCTAATCGTGGAAAGACTAATATTCCAGCGTTTATAATTCATACAATTAAACAAATCAGTGATATTCTAAGTATTGATGAAGTGGAGGTTGAAAAGATTACCTCCGATAATTTTTTTAAACTATTTAAAAGGGTAGATGCTGCCTCTATAGCTTAATTCACATGATAATAAATGTACCAGTATCGATAGGTGAACTTTTTGATAAAATATCAATCTTAGATATTAAGACAAAGAAAATTAAAAATAAGGATGACTTAAAATTAATAAAATATGAATTGTCTAAATTAAAAAAAATAGTAAAGTCGAAGGGTTTAACGAGCTCAAAAATCAGAAAAAAATACCTTCTTTTAAAATCAATAAATGAGAAACTTTGGAATATTGAAAATAGAAAAAGAAGATGTGAGAAACTTAAAAAATTTGACAATAGCTTTATCGATTTAGCGAGAAAGGTCTATATCTTTAATGACAAGAGGGCGCAAATAAAAAAAGATATTAATTATTTGTCAGGTTCAAGTATCGTTGAAATTAAACTTCATAAGTAATTATAAATATTTTTTTATATATTTTTGCGGATTTTTTAAATTTTTAATTTCTATTTGTGTATATTCATTAAAGTTAGGTCTCCATTTATAAAAATATTTCGACGAATGATTTCTTATTACGTCTACAATAGGAACTTTAAGAATACTTGAAATGTGCGTGAGTGATCCATGTATATGAAAGATAAGACCAACATTTGAAGCAATACCTATTAATTCTGCCAAGTTGCATTTTTTTATAAAATATATTTTTTTATTTTTTTGACTTTTGTAAATACTATTTTTATTTTTAATTTTTTTTAAATTATAAAAACTCCATATTTCATTATTTAACTCAGTGCTATATTTTCCATTAGTAATAATTAAATTTATTTTTCTATTAACCGTAATCCCTTCAAGTAAGTTTATCATAAAATTCTTTGATACGTTTATATCACTCCATTTTTCATCTATATGAAATAATACTGTTTTTTGTTTTTTAATTTTCAATAATGTAAATATCTTTTTAATTTGGCTTTCAAATTTATTAATTGAATTAGGTTTTATATATTCTAATTTAGTTTTTTTCATATTAAGAGCTTTGTTAAAAAGTTCTCTATAATGAGTCCCCATTTTGGTTCTGGTATCAACACCCTGAATATTTATTGAATTTATTATTTCTGTAGATGAAAAAATTTTATTTGAGAGAAATAGGGGGTATTTGTATATTGTTTTGTTAGTCAATTTGCCAATCTTAGTTGGGTTGATTGCATGAATATTTTTTGATTTGCAAAAAAGAGAGATAGTTAAATTTTTCCAGTCAGATTTTAGTATAAAGGTATGTTCAAAGTTTATTTTTCTTAAAATTTTTATTAACTTTAATGTTTGGCTAAAGTCATTAATATTGTCTAAATTATAGAGACGATCGATATGACCATCTTTTTTAAGTATTTTAGCGTATTCCTTATTTCTATCTGAGCAAATTAGGGTGATATGTGCTTTTTTGTCTATTTTACGTAATTGCTTGATACCGCACGTAGATACTATCAAATCACCAATGCCATCATTTCTTAATATTAAATAATTCATTATAATCAGTTATTTATCTAATTTTTTTAAAGTAAAATATTAAAATAAAGTAAAAAGTAATAATATTCTATTAATTTACTGTTTTTGTTATATATTAAGTATTTTACATAATATATATTATACGAATTTAATATATATAAATAAGCATTATTAATTTAAACTTTATAAACCCCCCCTACAGTGTCAATATTAATATATACAACATATTAAATTCTATAGGAGAAAACTATATATGAGCGAATATGAAGCATTAAATTTAATGTATTTGGGTTTTACATTTAATGCCATCTATACACTCGGCTTTATTTTATTTACATGGCTTGGTTTTAGAATGGCAAGAAATATTTATGAGGACTCTACAGCAACTGTATTAGGAAAGGCGTTTACAACAATTTTTTGCATTTTTGTTGCATTCTTTTTTATTCAATCAAATATGATTGGTGGAGGAATATTGCAGTCTTATACCTCAATCTTAGTAGATATGGACTCTGCATCAGGTGAAAGACTCTCTGATTACGCTAATTCGCCAACAATTTTGGGTGGACCAGTACAAACGATATTTCAAATATTTATACTAGCTTTTCAACTAGCAATTGTTTGGACTAAGAAGAAGTAAATATCAATAGTGTGGAGGAGCAATAAGACTCCTCCACTTCTCTGTATTCTAACTATAAAAATGAATTGGCCAGCCGTATTTTAGTCTTAGTTCTTCAAGATTTTTACCAAAGAGACAGTCAAGAAAATAATTTGTTACTATTTTTTCATTACAATGTAAATGTAACTTTTTGTAACCAGCTTCGGCTATTTTTAATGACTCTGATTTATTTTTTTTATAATAAAGAATTTTTTTTATAAGATCTTCGTATCCATCAAAAAAAACAGCTTCTTCCCTATTGATTAGAAATTCATCATATTGCGTCTCTGACTCCAAGAACAACATTAGTCCATTACCTCCATATTGCGCAACTCTATCTGATAGGCAATATTTTAATTGTGGTTTTCTTTGAATACATAGGCCCATATAACATGATTCAATTTGATTATTGAATGCATTTGCCCAAACTGGCTCAATATTATTAAATCCAAAAAAATTACACTTAATATCAGATTCTGAATTAATGATTCTATTTGCAAAAATAACTCGCGGATCATTATTTTCTTTTTTTGAATTTTTTGCTCTTAGTTTGCCCGTGCCAACTCCATGAGATAATGCAAAGAAAATATCATTTTTGTGATTATGCTCCTTAAAAATTTTTAGATTTTCGATTGTAGAATCCACAATATTCGGAAAAAAAGTTATAAAGTTATTGGATACACATCTTGATAATTTTTTATCCGCAGTTGTAGAAAAGATACCATCAAGATATTGAGTTCTTGCTTTTAGTTTTTTCTCAGTATTATCAAGTTCATAATTGTCTACATTCCACTCAGCGATTTTTATATCTTTGTTTAATGATTTAATTTCTTCAATAGTTTCTAGATGGATTCTGTCAGCGTGGCCTAGTAGAACAATATCGGGGTTATAATTTCTTACAGTTTGCAGAATAGATTTCTGTAAATTTTTATTATTACTTAATTTATTTAACCAATGTGACCTAGATTTATCACGTTCACTAAAATTATATACATTATGACCATTTCTTATAAATCCATTTGAAATTTTAAAACACTGATTCCAATATAACCGTCCATTATGTTTATCGCCAAAATTTGAAATATGTAATATTTTCATATTAGAACTTATTAAGTAAATCTATTACATAATTAACTTCTTCATTTTTCATCTCTGGAAAGATTGGTATCGAAAGCTGATTTTTTGAAATTTTTTCAGTTACAGGTAATGACCCTTTTTTATATCCAAGGTGATGATATGGTTTTTGCAAATGTACTGGCACCGGATAATGAAACCCAGTGCCTACACCGTTCTTATTAAGATAATTTTTTAATTTTAATGGATTTTTACTAAATATACTGAAAATATGATACACATGAATATTATGTGACATGGCCGCTGTGAATTTAAATTTTTCATTTTTAATGTTTCTCATATATTGGTTGGCTATTTTTCTTCGTTGAGCCGTCCACTTTTTAATGTATTTAAGTTTAATATTGAGAGCGGATGCTTGTAATGTGTCCATACGATAATTAAAAGAAATGTCATTATGAATATATCTCTTGGGCTGAGACCAATTTCTTAATTCTTTCACTTTTTTATCTAATTTTTTATTATTAGTTGTAATTGCGCCACCCTCACCACATGCTCCTAAGTTCTTTCCTGGATAAAAACTGAATGTTCCAATATCTCCAATAGAACCTGCTTTTATTTTTTTATATGAAGCTCCATGAGCTTGAGAAGAGTCCTCGATTACTCTAAGATTATATTTCCTTGCAATTTTAATGATCTCATGCATTTCTGCACATTGACCATATAAATGTACAACAACAATTGCCTTTGTTCTGCTAGTAATTTTTTTTTCTAATTTTTCAAAATTCAATAATTGAGTATCATTAAAGACATCAACAAATACGGGTTTAGCTCCAGTATAAGAAATTGACATAACTGATGCTACGAAAGTCATTGATACAGTAATTACTTCATCTCCAACACCAATACCACAAGCCAATAAAGCTAAATGAAGAGCGCTGGTACCTGTATTGACACCAGTACAATAATTTGTAGTAACGAAACTTGCATATTTTTTCTCAAATTTTACAACCTCTGGTCCCAAGCTATATTGAGTAGATCTTAATGATTTTAAGACATTAGTCTCAATTTCACTGCTTATATTTTTGTATTGTCTTTTAAGGTCAAAATAAGGAACTTTCATAATCAAACTTTTATTGGCTTACCATTCATAGACATTGATTTATCAGCAGCTTCAAGTATCTTAACTATTTTAAGTGCATCTGTTGCTGATGATTTAGATCTGTAATTTTTATTTTTAATACATTTATTAAACTCAATTACAGCAGAGGATAATGCTTCAGAATTATTTAGATACGGTAAATGTGTATCCCCTACTTTGTATTTAATTAAATTAGCCGAAGATTTTTCATTTTTAATTATATCTATTCCTTTATTATATACTGTAATTTTATCACTTGGCTCTAGGTCATTGTATAATATCATTTTCTTGGAACCCCCTAAAATTGTCTGTCTAATTTTAACTGGTGACAACCAGTTTACATTTATATGTGCAACAAAATTTCCTTCATATTTTATAGTTATGTACGCAGAAGTAATAGGTTTAGAAGAAAAATGCTTATGACCTATAGCTGACACTAATACTGGTTTTTTTGTATAAATGTAATTAAGTATAGCTAAATCATGTACGGCCAAATCCCATATTACATTAATATCATTTTGGACCAAACCAAGGTTAATCCTCGTAGAGTCATAATAAAGTAAATTACCAAAATTTCTTCTACGCGATATTTCTTTCATTTTATTAACAGCAGATGTGTATAAAAATGTATGGTCAACAAAAATAGATAGTGATTTCTTATTTGCTATATCAATTAATTTTCTACATTTTATGGAAGAGTCCGCTAGAGGTTTTTCGACAAATATATTTTTTCCTGAATTTAAACAATCCATCGCTATTTTATAGTGAGACGCTACAGGTGTACTTATAACAACTGAATTGATTTTTTTGTCCTTAAGAATTTCTTTGTAATTATTAACTCTAATTGTACTGGGAGATTCTAAATTTAGCTTATTAAGATTATTTTTATTAATGTCGCATATATATTTAATTGAAAAGGATTTGTTATTTGAAAAGTTTCGATAGAGATTCGGTCCCCAATAGCCTATGCCAATTATGCCAATATTATTGATAAATTTGTTCATTATTATTAATATCTGTTAAAATAATATGATCGTCAAACAGTTTACTTTTTATAATCTTTTTTTCATTCACTACTGGTAATTGATAAGGTGGAAAAATAAGAGCCCTTATTTGATTATGTATATTTAACAATGTGGTATCAAAATTAATTTTAATCAATTTATAATTAATTTCATTTCGAGCATAATAAGTAGAATTTTTTTCTACTTGTTTTTCTGTGCTGTAATTACCTTTTGATAAAAAATCAAATAACTTAATAAATAAACTTACTGATGTAGACATTAATTTTAAATAGTTATCTCTCGCTGTATCATTTTTTTTGAGATTATACTGGATTTGATCAATTATTTTACCACTATCTATTCCATTGTCTATTTCGTGACAGGTAACACCAGTAAATTCTTCTCCGTTTTTAATTTGTAAATAATTTGTGTGACATCCACGATATTTAGGCAACAAACTAAAGTGAAAATTAAATAATTTATCTGATTTAAAATTATTTATATCAATAATTCTGTCAAATTCTAGAGAGAAAAAGTTTAAATCACTTATACTATAAAGCTGTTTTAATCGTTTTACTATAATATTGTTATCATTTGCAAATTTTAATAAAGACGGCTGCCAAGTATCAGTGCCATTATCATCATTGTTTGGACATACACATATACTATCATTTTTGATATCAGGTCTTTCCAATAAGTATTTTAATGCATCAATTGAACATTGATTTTTTCCAGCAATACAGTACATCAGAATGATATATTATAATTATTAAAAAAAATGAAATTAAATATAAGAATATTAAAGATTATAGTTTTTTTCTTAGTCCCTATTTTTTTTACGGTAATTTCTACAAATTTAGTCAAAGCGGAAGTAAAGACTTACTCAGTGTTTGCAAAACTGCCATTATTAGGAGAAGTAGAAGTCCAAAAAATCAAAACATATTTTACTTCAATAGATGATAACATGAAATACTCCTATTATGTAAGTCCTACTAAAATAGTTGATTTTTTTGACGACAAAATAAGTAGCGGCTATATTTTGGGGAAATTAGAACGTAACAATATAATTACTGAAGAATACTTTTTTAAAACTGAAAAAGAAGAATTTAAAAGAGAAATTCTATTTCAGTATTTGGATGGAATAATAGAAAAAGTAATTATAGAGCCAAGTTACGATGTTTCAAAGATAAGCAGTGTATCCGATATTATGATTCAAGAATCAATTGATCCTGTATCTATGTTTTATCTGATTACAGACTTTGAATACATTAAAAACTGTAATAAAACTATTAAAGTATACGATGGTAAAAGAAGATATAATCTTACTTTGTCAAAACCAATTAAAAATGATCTTAGTTATAGTTGTACACTCACGCATCAAAAAATAGCTGGATATAAACCTGAAAAGATTGCAGAAAATAAGTTATATGTATCTGATCTAATATTTTTATTAAATGATAAACAATCATATGAGTTCAGTGAAGTCTCTCTTAAAAATAACAATACAGATCTTATAATTAGAAAAATTAATCAGTAATCAATTAAACTTTCCTTAAACTTTTCAATTCCATACCCTGTATATGCACTAATAAAGTTTTGCTTATCTGAATGTAACGAATATGGACTAAGATCAATCTTGTTATAAACAGTTATCATATTATTTATTTTAGCGTCACTAACATTTGCCATTTTTAAGATATCAATTGTTACTTTTTCTTTATGTTTATAATCAATATCTGTTATATCAATTACATTAATTAATACGTCTGCATAAATTAATTCTTCTAATGTCGCTTTAAATGATTCTATTAATTGTGTAGGAATATTATTTATAAACCCAACTGTATCTATTACTCCGATATAATTATTTTTGCCTAAATAAACTCTGCCAGTTTTGGTATCAAGAGTTTCAAACATTATGTTTCTACTTGATTGATTTTTTTTTGTAAGGCAATTAAATAACTTAGATTTTCCAGCATTAGTATAACCGACTAGTGCGAATGTTTTAAAATTTGATTTTTTTCTTAGTTTTCTCTGCTGACTTCTGCGATTTTTAACTTTCTTAAGATTAGTCCTTATTCTAATTATTTTTTCTTGAATTAATCTTCTATCTAATTCAATTTGAAGTTCTCCAGGTCCACCAATGAAAGTAGTTCCTCCTCTTTGTCTTTCTAGGTGCGTCCAAGCTCGAACCAATCTTGATTTTCTGTAAATAAGATCAGCGAGTTCAACTTGCAATTTACCTTCCTTAGATTTTGCTCTTTTGGAAAATATTTCCAATATAATACCTGTTCTATCAATAACTTTTATCTTGAGCTTATCTTCTAAATTCTTCTGTTGTCTTGGTGTTAAAATTGAATTTACAATTAAGAGATTTATTTTTTTTGAAACAATACTTTCAAATATTTCATTTATTATGCCCTTGCCAAGCATTGTTGATGAGTTAATTTTTCTAATTTTTGCAATACGTTTGATGGATATATTTATATTTAAGTTATTTACTAAATTTTCGATTTCATTAATTAAATCTTTTGATTTATATAACGGCTCTCCTTTATATGATGGGTGTAATACGTAACTAATGTCTTTGTTTCTTATCTTAATTGTATTGCCTCCATATAAGCGTCTTTGAAAATGTGTGCATACCTGCCAATTTTTCCTTTGCCAATTTTAATATTGTCGATTTTTATAACAGGCATAACAAACTGAGTAGCACTGGTGATAAAAGCCTCATCTGCTTTTTTAATGTCTTCTAAACTAAATCGTTCTTCAGAGAGCTTAATTTTCTTCTTTTTTAGAGCTTGAATAAGAGAGGTTCTTGTTATTCCTTTTAAAATTGAATTTGTTGCTGGAGTTGTAATAAGTGTATCTTTTATTAAAATCCATGCATTACTTGAGCTGCCTTCTGTAATATACCCATTGTCATCCATCATCCAAGCCTCATCGCACCCGTTTTCTACTGCAAACTGCTTAGCTAATACAGGTGGTAAAAGATTAAGAGTTTTTATGTCTACTCTCTTCCATCTTAAATCTCTAGTTATCTTTACTTTAATACCTTTATTAAATTTACAATAATATTCGTTAATTGAAAATTTTTTTGCAGTTATGACTAATGATGGTTTAATTTTTTTTGGAAATTTAAAATCTCTTTCTGCTACTCCTCTTGTTACTTGCAAGTAAATAAGCCCATCAACTATATTATTTTTTCTAATCAAATTGCGTATGACATACAAATAAGACTCCTTTGCTATTGGAGAACTAATTTTTATTTCATCAAGTGATCTAAATAGTCTTTTAAGATGACCATCGTAATCAACTATTCTTTTGCCTAAAACAGCAAACACTTCATATACGCCGTCAGCGAATTGGTATCCTCGGTCTTCTATGTGGACTTTAGACTTTTCATGATCGCAATAACTACCATTAACATATGATACTCTACCCATTAATATGCATCTCTAATTTTAAATAACTCTTCTGACAGTTTAATATCATCTGTCATACATAAAAAAAGTACCTCATCATTTTCTTCAATTAAAGTATTTTTATCCGGTATTATAATATTATCTGATTTCTTTATCAGTCCTATTCTCATACCTGCTGGCAAATCAGCATTTTTAATATTTTTATTTAATAATTTAGAAGTCTTAAGCACCTGAGCATGAATAAGCTCAGCTTGGTTATTTCCTACTGAATACACTGACTCTATTCTTCCCTTATGAATATGTTTTAATATTTTTGACACAGTAATCTTTCTAGGGTCAACAACTTTACTAATGCCTAATACATCTTTTAATCTATTATACTCTGAATTATTTACTAATATTAAAGATTCACAGTTGTTTTTTTTAGCAACAGCAGAGATTATAATGTTTGTTTCATCGTCATTAGTAAGAGCTAGCACCATATTGCTATCCTTAATATTTGCCTCATCTAAAATATTCTGGTCAAGACCATCACCATTTAATATAAGCGTATTGTTCAATTGATCAGCAATGTATTTAGCTCTATTCACATTATTTTCAATAATGCAAACTGAGATTTCCGAGTGATTTAATTCAAGGTCTTTTGCTAAATTAAATCCAATGTTACCACCTCCAATAATTATTATTTTTTTAATAGGTTTTTCATTAAGTCCAAAAGCATTCATAGTTCTCTTTACATGATCCTTGTCAGTTAATATATAAATTAGATCACCAGATTGTAATAAATCTTGTTTCTTTGGTATAAATAAACTGTCGCCCCTTGTAATACCAAGTATAGATGCACGAAGGTCTTTTTCCTTATTAACATTTTCTTGAAATAATTCATGAATACTTTTTAAGCTTGTATCTATTAATGGACAAGTATCTGTGATTGGCAAACTTAAAAGCTCAATCTCATCATTTAAAAAAGGAACAACATCATACGCACCGGGGGCCTTAAGTTGTCTTTCTATAGATTTTGCTACTTCCAACTCAGGACTTATAATTAAATCTATAGGCATATTATCGGCATTGTATAAATCTCTCCAAATCGGATTTAGAAAATCTTCTGATCTAAGTCTAGCAATTTTTCTTGGTATTTTGAAAAAAGTATGGGCCATTTGACAAGCGACCATATTGATCTCATCTTGTAATGTAACAGCAATAATCATGTCTGCTTCATCGGCACCAGCTTTCTTAAGTACGGATGGATTTGATGCGGATCCAATAATTGTTTTTAGATCTAATTTTTCTCTTAAGTCATTTATTAATTCAAATGATTGATCGATTACAGTTACATCATTTTTTTGGGAGATTAAATGTTTTGCTATATTGCTCCCAACTTTACCTGCACCGCAAATTATTACTTTCATTTCTTGTAATCTTCTGTAATACCAAGTTGCTTCAATTTTCTGTGAAGTGCTGATCTTTCCATACCAATAAATTCAGCTGTTCTTGATATATTTCCATCAAAACGATTGATTTGTGATTGCAAATAGTTTTTTTCAAATATTTTTCTAGCATTTTTAAGGGGTAAAGAAATAACGTTCGGATCAGTATATTCATCAGTATTATTATTTTCATCCTCTATAAATTTTTCACCAACGATAATATATCTTTCAATTATATTCCTCAATTCGCGAATATTTCCAGGCCAATCATAATTATTATACCGTGTTTTAATAATAGGCTTAAGATCTAAGACTTCTTTATTATCACGATTAAAAATTTCCACAAAATAGTCAATCAAATTATCAATATCATCTAAGCGTTCTACTAACCTTGGTAAATTAATAGTTACAACATTTAAACGATGAAATAGATCTTTTCTAAATGAACCTTCATCAATCAAAATTTCAAGATTATTAATTGAAGAACATATAATTCTACAGTTTAAATCTATTACTTTCTTATCACCAACTTTTGTGAATTGCTTATCTGTTAGAACTCTTAATATTTTTGCTTGAGTCTGAAGAGGCATTTCTCCAACCTCATCAATGAAGATTGTTCCATTTGTCGCAGCCTCAAAATATCCAATTTTATCCGAGCCATTGTCTACTGATCCAAAAAAATCTTTTTCTATATTTTCCGGTTCCATCAATGCGGCATTAATGGTAATAAATGGACCATCTTTATATTTTGAGCATCTATGTATTTCTCTTGCAACTATGTCCTTACCGGTACCGGAGTCACCATATATCATAACGCGACTTGATGTAGGTGAGACTTTTTTAATTAAGTTCTTTATTCTATTAATAGCATTTGAGTTTCCAATGAATTTATAATTATAAATATCTTTATTTTTTAAAAAGTTATTTTCATTTTTAGTTTCATGTAGTTCAATTGATCTTCCTACAGACAACAATAATCTCTCTGAAGTAAAAGGCTTTTCTATAAACTCATTTGCTCCGTCTTTAATTGCTTGAACTGCCATATCAATATTGCCATGGCCAGATATTATAATCACAGGAATTGAACTACTTTCTCTTACTTTTTCTAGTATCTTAATACCGTCATATTCTGAATTATCAAGCCATACATCTAAGATTATTAAATCATAAACTTCATCTGAAAGCCTATCGAATGCCTCACTTGAATTATTTGCAATACTTGCATAATAATTTTCATCTTTAAGCACAGCTTTTAAATTATTAGCAATATCAATTTCATCTTCAATAATTAGTATTTTTTTCATCTTATCTCTCAAATTTAATTTCAACTAGGGCTCCACTGATTTTATCTTCACGATTATCTATTGAAAAATCTGCATTATGATCAAAAAGAATTTTTTCTACTATTGCAAGTCCAAGTCCTGTCCCTCCTATTTTCTTTTTAGTAGTAAAATAAGGTTTTATTAGTTCATCACGTGTAAATTTTAATCCTCTTCCATTATCCTGTAGTATTATTTTAAAATATTTTTTGCAACTTTTAGTTTTTATTGATATCACTCCTTTTCCATTATTATTTTCTTCAATCGAATGTATAGAATTAATAATAATATTCTTTAAGGCTCTTAATATCTGTGATCGATCAACCCTCAGATGAAGGTTGTCATTGCAATAACTTTCCTCAAAAAGAATATTTGTGTAATTATTTTTATAATCTTTTATCACTTCTCTTAATATAAGATGAATATTTTCCTCACTTAGCTTAGGCATTGGAAGTCTTGCGAAGTTAGAGAATTCGTCAACTAAATATCCAATTTCATTTACTTGTCGCCTAATAGTACTTACGCATTCAATTATTTCAGATTGCTCTATAGAAAAGTCTTTTAGTTTTTTTTCTAGTCTATCCGAAGATAATTGAATCGGAGTAAGAGGATTTTTAATTTCATGAGCAATCCTTCTTGCAATATCTGACCAGGTTTCATGTTTTTTTGATATTAATATTTGCTTTCTTTGTTTTACAATATCATCACTCATTTTATTAAATGACTCAGCCAGTCTATTTAATTCAACGTAATCATTGGTTTTTTTTATTTTGTTGTCATATCTACCTTCACTTATATTATTAGTTGCTTTAATAACACTAGAAATTGGAAATACAATTCGTTCAGCAAATTTGAGTCCAAAGAAAGTTGATAATAACACGAGAAATAATGAAATTATTACATATAAAAGAATAAAAGTAAGACTTATCTGGTTTCTATTTTCTTCTAAAAACGTATATTCATTTTTAGCTGAAACAGTGTCATTTAAAGCAATTAAAACATTTTCATCCATTGATCTACCTGCAAATAAATATGAGTCCTTATAATTATCGAGCTTTACTAATGCATAAACTTTATTTACTTGCGTCGATGACATAATAGCCATTTCACCGTTATCCGCCCTCTCAAATGCGTTCTCTGGGGGTGAGTATAGCAATTTGCTTTGCTCAAATGCTTGAGCTAAAATTTTACCCTCTCTGCTCAATACAAATGTTTCGGGTATTGATCTTATTAATGCTTGTGTCCTTAATGCAAATTTTAATCTATTTATATCTTTACCTAGCACATCACTTGTACTGTTTATATCAGTATACATTGTGTAAACTTCACCTTTAATAGTTTCTTTATGTTCCTCTAAGTAGCTCTCAGCTACTAAAACAGAGTTATCAATTACATTATTGATTTTTGAATTAAACCAATCATTAATACCTAAATTTATAAGCATCATTCCAATAACTCCCAAAATTATTGCGGGTGTTAATGCTATTGAAACAAAATAAAGTGTAAATTTACTATTAAGTGTGCTTACTTTTTTTCTTTTAACTCTAATTATTATTGGAAGTACCAAATAAGCGATTGATAGAATTAATATAATGATTAAAACTGATGCGCCTAATATATATGTACTAGTATAATCATAGACATAAAATGACTCAATTCTTTGTCTTAATAAAGCAAAAATTGATAAAGCAAGAAAAGTCAGTGCACCGAAGATTAAGAGTAAATTTCTTAAATTTAAAAAATTTACATTATATAAATTATTACTCATTCAATATAATATTTAATATATATAGATTTGACCTATACTAACCTAATATGAAAATTGCATGTATAATCTTAGCATCAGGAAGCAGTGAACGGTTTGGAAAATCAAAATCTAAACTTTTTCATAAGTTACATGGAACCTCAATAATCGAATTTACGCTTAAAAATATTTTAAATCATTTTAATAGAAATTCTATATATATCACTATACCCAAAAAAATAACAAAAAATGAAAAAAAAATAGTATTAAAATTTACAAAAAATGAATTAATTTTTGGTGGAAAAACAAGGTTCGAAAGTCTAACAAAAGCTTTACAAAGCATTGATATAAAAAAATATGAATCAGTGATGATACATGATGCTGCCAGACCGATTACACCTAATTCATTAATAAATGATGTCATAAGATGTATGTCTAGTAAAAAATACGATTGTGTAGCCCCTGCTTCAATTGTTGAAGATACGATTAGAAAAAATAATAAAACGTTAGACAGAACAAATTACATGACTTACCAAACACCACAAATATTCAAATTAAAGAAACTTGTTAAGAATGTTAAAAATTTAAAATTTATACCAACAGATGATTTAGGTATTTTAGAGGATGATAAACAAGCTAATATTAAAATTATTGAAGCTAGTAAAGAGAATATAAAAATTACAACAAAAAAAGATATTATATTTTTAAAGAAATTTTTAAATTATAATTTCAAATACGGCAGTGGCTTTGATATTCATAGACTCATAGAAGGAAAATATTTATCATTAGCGGGATTAAAGATAAAATGCAATTATCAATCTATTGGTCATTCAGACGGCGATGTGGTAATACACTCAATTATTGATGCAATCCTCGGGGCAACTAGTAAAGGTGATATTGGAAAATTTTTTCCCCCATTAGAAAAATATAAAAATATATCATCTATAACCTTATTAAATAATCTTCAGAAAATAATAAATTACGACAGTATGATCATAAAAAACCTTGATTGTACGATCATTTGCCAAAAAGTAAGGCTTGAAAAATATAAAACTAAAATAAGAAAAAAAATTGCTGGTTTGCTGCAATGTAACATTGGGGTAATCAGCGTTAAAGCTAAAACAGCCGATAATGTTGGAACTATTGGTAAATCAAAAGCGATAGCTTGTTGGACTACAGTAAAGATTTTAAAGATATGAAATTATTTAGTAAATATTTTGTAACGATTTTTGGCATTGGTTATTCACCATTAGCTCCTGGCACACTTGGATCTATTTTTGCAATTTTGATTTGGTACATGTCTATTAATTTTATAAATATTTATTTTTTTTATTTAATTTTAATAATATCGCTCTCTATTTCTTTCAAATTAATAAATATTTACTTAATCAGTGAGGTTAAGGATGATCCTTCTGAAGTTATAATAGATGAATATATTGGACAATCAATACCTCTACTTTTTTTAATAGATTATAATTTATATGAAGTTTTATTGGCATTTTGTGCATTTAGATTTTTTGATATAACTAAAGTGTATCCAATTAATAGGGCTGAAAATTTGAGTGGTGCAAAAGGCGTGATAATTGATGATATTATTGCAGGAATTTATTCATTGATCATCATTATGTTCTATAAAATTATTTTATCCTTTTGATGCGTAATTATATTAAGAAAATTAAGAAAATAAGAGAGGAAAAAATCTTTCATATATTCCTCGCTGAGTCTTGTACAGGGGGAATGATAAGCTCTAAGTTAACAAGTATTAGTGGCTCATCTGATTTCTTTGAGGGCTCTGTAGTTTCATATTCAAATTTTTTGAAAAATCGTATTTTAAAAGTCCCTAATACAATAATTAGTAAATACGGAGCAGTTAGCCATCAAACTGCATTGTCGATGGTAAAAGGATTAAAAAAAATTAGCAAAAGTGAAATATTAATATCTGTAACAGGAGTTGCAGGTCCAACTGGTGGAAACTCTAAAACTCCAGTTGGCTGTATTTACTTTGGTTTGGGCATAAAAATAAAAAATAAATATCATTTTACGACAATCAAAAAAAATTTCAGAGAAAAATCAAGGCAAAAAGTTCAAGAGAAAAGCACTGAGTTCATTTTAAAAGAAATTATCAAAAATTTACAAAAAATTTAATATATTTCATTTGCACGGTCGATAAATGCATCAACCATTTTTTGAAAAGCAAGATCAAAAAATTTTTTCATCAACAAGTCAAGAAGAGAAATATTTAATTCAAAGTCAATATTAAATTTAATTTCGCACTCACAATCACTTATAGTGATAAAATTCCAATTATTTTCAAGATATTTAAATGGTCCGTCTAAGTTACGAACATTTATTTCATTCTTATCTTCATGAAGTTTAACTTCACTACGATAAGTATATACAAATTGATCATAACCAATCTCTAAGTCAGCAATTACAATTTTTATATCACCTTCTTTACTTTCACTAATTATTTTAGAACTATTACACCAAGGAAGAAATTCAGCATAGTGATCAATATCAGCAACTAAATCAAACATTTGTTCTTTTGTGTAGTTAACAACTTTACTTTCTTCTTGTTTAGGCATTTAACGTTAAATTTTTGAGCTTCTTAAAGTCATCTTCTGCGTGAAATGATGATCTTGTAAAGGGTGATGAAGAAGCTATTTTAAAACCTCTACTCATAGCATCGTCATAGAGTTTGCGAAAGTAATCTGGATTATGATATTCAATTACTGGATGATGGTATCTTGTAGGTCTTAAATATTGACCAATAGTAATAAAATCCACATTGTTATTCCTCAGATCATCCATTAAATTTATAATTTCCGAATATTTCTCTCCTAAACCGATCATTATTCCAGATTTAGTAAACAGTTTAGGGTTTAGTTTCTTAATATTTTTAAGAATACTCAGTGAGTGTTTATAATCGGCGCCTGGTCTTACAATTTTATATAAAGAATTAACAGTTTCTAAGTTATGATTAAATACGTCTATTTGACATCTAGATAGCAATTCGATCGAGTCTTTCTTATTTTTAAAGTCAGGAGTTAATATTTCAATAGTTGTGTTAGGGCATTTTAATTTTATTTCATGAATTGTATTTGAAAAATGCATAGCTCCTCCATCTTTAAGGTCATCTCTATCAACAGACGTAATAACTACATGAGATAATTTCAATTTTTTTACAGAGTTTGCAACTCTAATTGGTTCAGTGTGATCAACTTGATTTGGTTTTCCAGTGCTGATATTACAGAAACTGCACGCCCTTGTACAAACATCTCCAAGTATCATAAAAGTAGCATGGGATTTTGCCCAGCAATTAGACATATTAGGACACATCGCTTCTTCACATACGGTTACAATTCGATTGGACTTTAGAGTTTTCTTGATTTCATTAATTTTATCTGTTTGGATTTTGACCTTTATCCATTTAGGTTTGATTGGATTGTCAATTATAGAAAATTTCTTTCTTAAAAGAGCTTTAGATATCTTATTTTGCATTGATTCTTTATCATAAATAGATGTAAATCAAAGTAATTTCAAGTGGATACTAATTATCAAAAAATACAATGAATTCGTTATTTTTTCCATACCCTAGAACATTTCTTATTTGTTCATCAACTAGATCGGTATTTTTGTCATGTTTTTGCAAAGATGAGATTTTAACCTCGTATAAACTATTGCTGCTTTTCATATTTTTTACTTTTGTCTCAAGACTTAAAATTTCTGCATTTAATCTTGAATGAGACAAGAGTCCGTTATTTCCGTCAAAAATATTAAATAATAAATATATTAAAATTAAAGGAAGAAAAAAATAAGAACAATAATCCTTAAAGGTCATAATTAATGCAACAAACTTATTCATGTTGAATTAGAGAATCATATTTGACGAATCAGTACAATTTGAATGAATAAAATTGACGGAAAAAAATAATAAAAAAAGGTATTTGGACTCTTTTTGTTCTCTTTAACTATTATATAATTAGTAGAACTTATTGATTTTTAATGATTTTTCAGAGTTTAAATTTTCCTCAATTCTTATTAATTGGTTGAATTTAGAAATTCTGTCCGTCCGAGACATTGAACCAGTTTTAATTTGACCAGAATTAGTTGCCACTGACAGATCAGCAATGAATGTATTTTCGGTCTCTCCTGATCGATGTGATATAATAGTTTCTAAACCATTCATTTGAGCAAGTTCTATTGCCTTTATGGTTTCTGTTAACGTTCCAATTTGATTAATTTTTATCAAAACTGCATTTGCAGCATTCAATTTAATGCCCTTTGAAATTAAATTTATATTTGTTGTAAAAATATCATCTCCAACAATTTGTATTTCAGAACCATAATTGCGATTAAATTTTTGCCATGCTTCCCAATCATCTTCTGCAAATGGATCTTCAAGAGAAATAATAGAATATTTTTTACATAATTTTATTAAATAATTAGAAAATTGATCGCTAGAAAATGTTCTTTTCTCTGACAAAATTTTATATTTTTTCTTTACATAAAATTCTGATGCCGCTACATCCAATGACAAAAAGAAATCCTTTCCTAATTTATATCCTGTTTTTGTGATTGCTTCTTTTATAAGTGCACAGGCGTGGTCTTCATTTTTTAAATTTGGCGCAAAACCACCTTCATCTCCAACAGCAGTTGAGATATTTTTTTTCTCTAAAATTTGTTTAAGCGTGTGAAAAACTTCGGATGCTTTTCTAATAGACTCTGTAAACGTTTTGCATTTTACAGGTATAACCATGAATTCTTGAAATGATAAATTATTGTTTGCATGGGCTCCTCCGTTTATAATATTAAGCATAGGCGTAGGCATCCTAAAGGCCCTGGATCCACCCAAATATTTATAAAGAGGAATATTTAAATATTTTGAAGCTGCATCAGCACAAGCAAGTGAAACACTTAATATCGCATTAGCCCCTAACCTTTTTTTATTTGAAGTTCCATCTAACTCTATTAAAGTCTCGTCAATTTCTTCCTGTTCAAGAACGTCATAACCTGAAAGTGTATCAAAAATTATGGTATTGACATTATCTACAGCTCTTAAAACAGATTTTCCATGATATGATTTTTTATTATCTCTTAGTTCAAAAGCCTCATTTTTACCTGTTGATGCACCAGATGGAACAGCAGCTCTACCAAAGACACCATTTGATAGAAAAACATCTGTTTCAACAGTAGGGTTTCCTCTGCTGTCAAATATTTGTCTAGAAACTATATTTTTAATAAAATGCATAAATATATTTATTATATTTAGTTACTTATTTTTCTTTGATTAAATTGTCAATTTCAATGAGTTTTTTTATCAAATCTTTCATATCATCTATTTTGACCATATTAGGTCCATCTGAAGGAGCGTTGTCTGGATCGTTATGAGTTTCCATAAATACCCCTGCGACACCAACTGCCACAGCTGCTTTTGATAGAGCCGGCACATACTTTCTATCTCCACCACTTTTGTCGCCCATTCCTCCGGGTGATTGCACGGAGTGAGTTGCGTCAAAAATTACAGGGTAGCCTATCTCACTTTTCATAATTTCGAGTGACCTCATATCAGAAACTAGATTATTATAACCAAATGAAGCCCCTCTTTCAGTCAAAAGTATTTTCTTATTGCCGCTCTCTTCAATTTTTTTAGAGACATTAATCATGTCCAATGGAGCTAAAAACTGACCTTTTTTAATATTTACTATTAAATCAGTTTTTGCTGCAGCAATTAATAAATCTGTCTGCCTGCATAAAAAAGCTGGAATTTGAAGTATATCAACATAATCTTTTACTTTCTCACAGTCAGATACATTGTGTACATCTGTTAAAATATTTATTTTATATTCGTCTTTTAGAGATTTAAATATTTCTAATGAAGCATCAATTCCTAAACCTCTCTCAGAATGTAAACTTGTACGGTTTGCCTTGTCAAAGGAAGTCTTATAAACAAAATTTATTTTTAATTTTGTAGTAATTTCTAAGAGCGCCTCAACCATTTTTTTAGCATGACTATGAGATTCAAGTACACATGGTCCAGCTATTAGATTTAATTTATCATAATTAGAAAATTCAAAATTATTCAATTTTACTACTTTATTCATCTTTGTATCTTTTTTGCTGCATCTATAAATGACTTAAATAAAGGATGTGGTTCAAATGGTTTTGATTTTAATTCAGGATGATATTGCACTCCAATAAACCAGGGATGATCTTTCAATTCAACAGTTTCGGGCAGTAATCCATCAGGTGAATAACCAGAAAAGATAACACCTTTATTTTCAAATTCTTCAGCAAATTTATTGTTAACTTCATATCTGTGACGATGTCTTTCATTAATAATTTCGTCTTTATATATATTATATATTTTACTGCCTTTTCTTAATTTTGCCTCATATGATCCAAGTCTCATCGTTCCGCCAAGGTCATCATTTTTAGATCTCTTCTCAGTCGTATTATCTGAGGTTGTCCACTCTGTCATTAGGCCGACAATTGAATTATTGCAATTAGAAAATTCGCTCGAATTTGCATCCTGCATGCCTAATATATTTCTTGCCATCTCTATGACTGCAAGTTGCATTCCAAAACATATTCCAAAATATGGTATTTTGTTTTCTCTTGCATACTTAATTGCTGCAATTTTTCCTTCTGAACCTCGTTCACCAAATCCCCCAGGAACTAAAATGCCATTACAATTTGCTAATAAGCTTGACGTATTGGAGCTATTTAATTCTTCAGATTCAAACCATTTTAATTCAACTTTTACATTATTAAAAATTCCACCATGAGATAATGCTTCATTCAGTGATTTATAAGCATCAGCAAGTCCTGTATATTTGCCTACTATTCCAATTACGACCTTTCCTTCAGGTTCCAGAACATGTTTAGAAACTTGAGACCACATTTTAAGATCTATAGTTTTATTTGCATCTAAATTGAAATATTCTAAAACTCTCTTATCTAATCCTTCATTATAAAAATTAATCGGAACTTCGTATATTGAATTTGCATTTATTGCTTGAATTACGCAGTTATGTTTAACATTGCAGAATAAGCCAATTTTTTTTCTTTCTCCCTCAGGTATTATTCTGTCAGATCTACACAATAAAATATTTGGTTGTATACCCAAACTCCTCAATTCTTTTACTGAATGTTGAGTAGGTTTTGTTTTTAATTCACCAGAACTTGCAATGTATGGAACCAAAGTAACATGAATAAATAATGAATTGCCATGTCCATTATCATTATGGAATTGTCTTATAGCTTCTATAAAAGGTAAGCTTTCAATATCCCCAATTGTTCCGCCTATCTCACATATCACAAAATCTTCTTGCTCAAGATCGTTTGAAATAAATTCTTTAATTTCATTTGTAACATGTGGAATAACTTGCACTGTAGCGCCCAGGTACTCACCTTTTCTCTCTTTTGTTATAATTTTTTGATACACTCTCCCTGAGGTGATATTGTCAGACTTCTTAGAAACTACACCAGTGAATCTTTCATAATGACCTAGGTCTAAATCAGTTTCAGCGCCATCATCTGTAACATAAACTTCACCATGCTGATATGGACTCATTGTTCCTGGATCAACATTTAGGTAAGGATCTAATTTTCTAATTCTTACTTTATAACCATGATGTTGAAGTAATGATGCTAAAGAGGCTGAAGCTAAACCTTTACCAAGAGATGATACCACGCCGCCTGTTACAAATATAAATCGCGTCATGGAAGTATTTTATACTACAGAGTCTTAATTAAATCAAAGTATTAATCTAGTTGTGGTAATTCAGGTAAATCTTCTATTGACCCTTCATTCAATTCCTCTGTGCCTGTATCTTCAAAATTAAGAGTTCTATCCGACGATTTTAAACTTAAAACAGTTAGGCTTATACTTGTAATAACAAATAATACAGCAACAATTGCGGTTGTTCTTGTTAATATGTCAGCACTTCCTCGAGGAGACATGCCGTCACTACCGCCCCCTATGCCAAGCGCACCGCCCTCTGCTCTTTGAACGAGTACAACAATAATTAATACAACTGCAAGTAAAGTGTGGATTATTAATAAAGTTGTTTCCATAAAGTGAGTTATATATCTAATTATGAGTAAGAATCAATTATTTTACTAAAATCTTTTGATTTTAAAGATGCGCCACCCACTAAAGCCCCGTCTACTTGATCTAAATTTAAAATATCACTGGCATTGGAAGGATTGACTGACCCTCCATATAATATTGAGATATTTTGACTTTTAGATTTACCAATTTTTTTTGAGAGTAAATTTCTAATATCCAAATGTATACTATTGATTTCACCAATTGTTGGGGTTTTACCTGTCCCGATGGCCCAGACAGGTTCGTAAGCAATAATAAGATTTTTTATATTTATATTTTTTGGAAGTGAGTTAAGCTGACTGTTTAGAATTTTTTTTCTAATCTTTATTTCACTTAACTTCTCGCCTATGCAGTAAATAATTTTTAAATTATACTTGTTTGCAATATCAATTTTCAAATTAAGTTCTTTTGATGTTTCTTTTTGATACTCCCTTCGTTCGGAATGGCCTAATATGACGTATTTGCACCCTGAAGATTTAAGCATTTGAGCACTGATACATCCAGTAAATGCACCTTCATTTAAGTGATGGCAGTCTTGGCCCCCAAAATCAATTCCAGTTTTTGCGTTAATGAAATTAGTCAACAATGTGAAGGGGGGGCAAATGACAACTTTAGATTTTTTATGTCTCGTTTTTTTAATATGCCTGTCAATGGAATTAACTACCTTTACAGCTCCATTTAAGCCATTCATCTTCCAATTAGCGATAGTATATTTAACCCTTTTCATTCGTGATTATTCCTTTTATAAACTCTAATTTATACCATCATAGAAAAAAATGTTAGACATAATAAGAAATTTAGTTTCATCGATTTTTGGCAAAATACTTCTTGCTATAATGGTTTTAAGTTTTGCTCTGTGGGGCGTTGGAGACATACTTTCTTCTGGCAACAGTCAACTTGCTGCAAAAGTAGGCAATGAAAAAATATCTCTTGATGAATTTTATATAAAGTTTCAACAAACTGTAAGAGACTATAATCAAAATACCAATTCAAATTTAAGCCTCAAAGAAGCTTATGAGCTGAAATTTCACAATCTACTGCTACAAGATCTCATTTATTCTAGAATGGTTAATGATTATGCTAAAAAAAGAGGCATATATTTAAATGAAGAGTCTTTAAAATCAGTGATATCTAATTTAGATGAATTCAAAGACAGCAATGAAATATTTTCTAGTATTAAGTACAAAAATTTTATTTTAAATAATTTTCAATCTGAAGAAGCTTTTCTGAGTGAAATAGAAAACAGTATTTTTCAAGGTATTATTTTTGAAAGTTTTAATGCTGATAATTACATAAATGATGCAATTATTAATAAACTATATGACTATGAAGGTGAAAAAAGAACAATTAGTTATTTTTTATTGAATAAAAATGAAGTTAAAATTGATACAAACAATAATTTAATCAATGATTACTATTTGGATAATAAATCGAATTATCTAATTCCTGAGAAAACTATTATAGACTTTATTGAAGTAAACATTAATGACTTTAAAAGAGAAGAGAATATTAATACCATTGAAGCTCAGGAATACTACAACAACAATATTGATCAATATACTGAGAAAGAAAGCAGAAATATTCAATTTATAAGATTTAGTAATGAATCAGAAGCTTATGATTTTTACGATGCAGTTGTAGATAAAAATATTAATGATTTTAATGAGTACATTAAAATAAATGATTTTAAGCTTTCAAATATAGATAAATTTACTGGTGGTACTTTCTCAAAAAATATTTCAGAGTTTATTTTTAAATTAGATGTTAATACCTTGAGCGAACCCATTAGCTATGATGATTTAGGGTTTTATTTATTTAAGGTAAACGAAGTAAATGATGAAAAAGTGATAGATTTTGAAACTGTTAAAAATGAAATTCTAGAATACCTAGCTTTAGAGGCTGCATATCTAGAATTTGATGAGGCCATTAATATTTTAGATGAATTGCTAATTAATGATTATACGTTTGATGAGATAGTTGATAATAGCGTGAACATAAAAGTATCTGAAAATGTTGATTTTGAACAATTTGTACTAAAATTAGGGGAAGAAAATTCATTTTTGGATAAAAATACTCCGGTCGGATTTATTTCAGAAATAATAATAAAAGAAAATATCGCCTATATTTATACACTCAAAGAAAAACAAAAACCTTACGTACCTGATTTAGAAAAAATTAGAGAAAAAGTTATAATTGACTATGTAGCCGAACAAAAAGATAAAAAACTAGATAAACTTTCTGATGACATATTAAATTCAATTAAGATACAAAAAGAAGTCTCTTTTTCTGAATATGTGCTTAATAATGATTTTAATTTGCTAAAACTTGAGAAGATAAATCGTACAAACTCAGACTTTCAGAATGAAACAGTTGTCAATGCATTTAATAATAAACTTGATCAACCATTTAAAATTCTAACCTCTGATGGAGGAATTGGAATTGGTGTTGTTACTGAAATTACTATGCCAGGAAATCAAATTTCTGATGATTTTTATAATTCTGTTAAAATAAATATAAATAATAATTTTAATTCATCACTAGTTAATATAATTGCATCAGAAATTATTCAAAATTCATCTTATGAAATTTATGATCAAAATATAGATAAACTGTTCATGTAATGAATTTTTCTCATACTAAAAATCAATATTTAACATCCTTTAAAAATAAAAATAATTTTATATTTTTCAAAAAAATAAAAAAATTTAAATCTGATCCTATTCCTGAGTTTATTAATATTGTAGAAAACAATAATTTCAGCTTCCTCTATGAATCTGTTGAAAAAGGCAAGGAAAAGGGAAGATATTCAATATGTGGTTACAATACAATTAAAACAATTCAAATAAACAATAGAAAAAAAGCTAAAGAAAAAAAACTTTCTTCGACAAATAAAAATGCATTTTTAAAAATCGATAAAACAATAAGTAAATATAAATTTTTAAAGGACAAAATACTGCCGCCTATGGCAGGTGCTTTTTTTGGTTATATATCATATGAAAATATTTATAATATCGAGGAGATATCTAAGTTCAAAAAAAAGAACACTTTAATGTCTCCTGAACTTATACTTTTTATTCCTCAGATATTAATTGTATATGATAATGTTTCTAATTCATTATATATATTAAAGCATTTCTTATCTGGTGTAAAAAAAGCTCAGGAATATGAACAAGTTCTTAACGAATTAAATGATATAGAAAATAACCTTTATAAAAAAGTAAACAATCATACAATTAATCTCAATAAAAAGAAAAAGCTTAAAATTAAATCAAATATAACTAAGTCAAAATTCATTAATAATATTAAAAAAGCAAAAAAATATATTAAAGCTGGCGACATATTTCAGGTAGTTCCAAGTCAAAGATTTGAAACTAATTTTAAAAGTAAAGGCAGCTCGCTCTACAAAGTACTGAGATTGACTAACCCCTCACCTTTTATGTACTACTTTAATTTGCCTAATTTTCAAATTGTTGGCTCAAGTCCAGAGATTCTAGTCAGACTTAGATCTGATTTAATAACTTTGCGACCTATCGCAGGCACAAGGCCAAGAGGCAAAAACTTAAAACAGGACCGAAAGTACGAATTGGACTTACTTTCAGATGAAAAAGAAACATCGGAACACTTAATGTTGTTAGATCTTGGTCGAAATGATGTCGGTAAAGTAGCAAAAAAATCAACTGTAAGCGTAACCGCCAAATTTATAATTGAAAAATATTCTCATGTAATGCACTTGGTTTCTAATGTAACTGGAAAACTTAAAAAAAATATCAGTACAATTGAAGCATTAATGGCAGGATTTCCAGCTGGAACAGTATCGGGTGCACCAAAAATAAGAGCAATGCAAATTATAGATGAATTAGAGACTGATGTCCGCGGTATTTACGCGGGTGGAATTGGTTATATCTCTCCTGATGGAGATATGGATACTTGCATCGTTTTAAGAACAGGGATAATTACTAAAAATAAATTATATGTTCAGGCTGGAGGCGGTGTAGTTTATGATAGTGATCCAGAACTCGAATATATGGAGACTGTAAATAAAGCTAAAGCAGTATTAAATGCTGCTGAAATCGTACTTGGAAATAACCTATGATATTGCTAATAGATAATTATGATAGTTTTACTTATAATTTAGTACACTACGTTGAAGAACTAGGACATAACGTTCAAGTATATAGAAATGATAAAATATCATTAAAAAAAATAGCAAAACTTAATCCCAAAAAAATTATAATATCACCTGGTCCTTGCACTCCTAATGAAGCAGGTATTTGTTTAGATCTTGTTAAAAAATTTTATGATAAAATGCCCATACTTGGTGTATGTTTGGGGCATCAGTCCATTGGACAAGCATTCGGTGCAAAGATAATTAAAGCAAGTAAAATTATGCACGGTAAAACTTCAAAAGTTTCAAACCTTGGTTCAAAAATATTCAAAGGACTCCCAACATCATTTGAAGCAACTAGATATCATAGTTTAGTAATTAAAAATGGAACACTGCCTAAAGATTTTAGAGTAATTTCTGAGACTATTGACAATAAAAAAAATGTAATAATGGGAATTGAACATGAAAATTACCCTTGCTATGGAGTTCAATTTCATCCAGAAAGTATAGCCTCAGTACCATTTGGCAAAAAAATAATGAAGAATTTTTTAAATTTATGACTGTTGATTTCAAAGAATTCATTCAATTAGCTTACGAAGATAATTTAGATTTAAAATCCACTAAAGAAGCCTTTATGCAAATCATGAATGGTGAAATAAGTGAGATACAAATAAGCTCATTTATTTCATTGCTCCAAAAGTCAGGAGTTAAATCACATCATGTAATTGCTGCTTTAGAAGTAATGAGAAAAAAAATGCTCTCAATCAATGCACCTTTAAATACAATGGACACATGCGGTACAGGGGGTGATGGAAAAAATAGCTTAAATATTTCAACTGCAACAGCTTTTGTTTTGGCGGCCTCTGGTATACCAATAGCTAAACATGGAAATCGAGCACTAACATCAAAATGTGGTTCAGCTGATGTTTTAAAAGCATTAAACATAAATGTCGATATGGAAACTTCTAAATTAGAAGATTGTCTCAGAAATATAGGAATATGTTTTATGTTTGCCCCAAATCATCATCCTGCCATGAAACACGTTGCTCAAGTGAGACAATTACTTGGGCTCCGTACCATATTTAATATTTTGGGTCCTTTGTTAAATCCTGCAAATGTTAGAAATCAAATAGTTGGCGTTTATTCTAAAGAAGTTTTTGATATTTATAAGGACGTTTTTGAAAAAGAAGATAAAAATATTTGCTTAATTGCTGGCCATGATGGGAACGATGAAATATCTCTCAGTGGTATTAATTTAATTTTCACAAATAAGAATGGAATTATGCGGTTTGATCCCGAAATGCTTGATTGTCCAAAAATGATAGATGATGAAATTAAAGGAAGTGACGCAATATTTAACGCTGATCGTATAATTGAAATATTTAAAGGTAAAAAAGATACTTTTTATAATACTGTTTGTGCAAATGCTACATTCGGTATTCTTTTAAATCAATCTGAAGATTTCAATGAAAAAAATATTATAAAAGCTTATAAAGAAGTTCAATTGATTATTGGAAGTGGAGAACCTTTGAGAATTATTGAACAGTTATCTGAATTTACAAATTTATAATGTCAATATTAAAAGAAATATATGAGTACAAAATTGATTTTGTTTCAAATCAAAAAGAAATAACTCCTCAATCTAAAATTGAAAGTAAATTGAATATAAACAATATTAACTTTCCTTTCTTTGAAAAATTAAATCATCAAAAGAGTCAAATATCTATTATAGGAGAAATAAAAAAAGCCAGTCCCTCTTTAGGTAAATTTACTAAAGAGAATATAAATTTAATCGATTTTGCAAAGGCGTATGAAGACAATAATATTTCGTGCATCTCAGTTTTGACAGACGAAAAATATTTTAATGGAAAAATTGATGATTTAATTGAAATTAGAAAAGAAGTGCAACTACCTATACTAAGAAAAGATTTTATAGTTGACGATTACCAAATATATGAAAGCAAATTAATTGGGGCTGATTGTATCCTGATCATATTATCAATGTTAAGTCAAGATGATGCAGATAGATTTGCTGACATAGCAAGTGAACTTAAGATGGATAGCATTATTGAAGTACACGATTATGATGAACTGCAAAGAGCAAAAACTATGAATTCAAATATGATAGGTATAAATAATCGAAACCTAAATAATTTTGTGACTAACCTAGATACCTCAATAAATTTGTCCCAACATTTAGATAATTGTGACAAACTCGTCATCTCTGAAAGTGGCTTTCATAGTAAAAGCGACATATCAAAAATTCATGCAACCACGGGTATAAGCAACTATTTAATTGGTGAATTTTTAATGAAATCAGATAATTTGCCAAACCGTATTGCAGAATTATTAAATTAAAAAATTACATAATCTCAATTAACCATTGAAAATATTTAATTTTTTTTTATTGAAACTATAAGAGAACATTGATAGAACATTATTATAGGATCGAATCAATGTTAACAAAAAAGCAAAAAGAACTATTAAATTATATACAGAAATTCCAGAGTAAAAATGGCGTTACCCCTTCTTACGAAGAGATGAAGTCTGCTCTTAATTTAAAATCAAAATCAGGAATACACAGATTGATTTTAGCGCTTGAAGAACGAGGATTTGTAAAAAGATTAGCTCATAAAGCAAGGGCACTTGAAGTAATTAAAGATGGCATATCAAACATAAAGGTTTCTGAAAAAAATAAAAATAACCTTGTTGTTGGTAATTTCATGAGTAATGCAAATGAGGATAGTCATAAATTAAGCACTCTTCCGCTCCTAGGTAAAATCGCTGCAGGTACTCCAATTGAAGCAATTCAACAAAATGATACATCTGTTGATGTTCCAAAAGAAATGATGCCAATTGGTGAAAGTTATGCATTAACAGTTGAGGGTGACTCAATGATAAACGAAGGCATTCACAATGGGGATACTGTTTTAATTAAAAAAACTAATATAGCCGATAATGGTGAAATTGTCGTTGCCTTAATTGATGACAATGAAGCAACATTAAAAAGAATTAGAAAAAAAGGTCAAAGCATTGCACTTGAAAGCGCTAACCCTATTTATGAAACACGAATCTTATCTGCTCAACGTGTCAAAATTCAGGGTAAATTAATAGGTCTTCTGAGAAAATATTAATCATATTTTTCTTTAATAATTTGACAAATAGTTTAATTAATACGTGAATGCCTAGAAATAAAAGTAATTCTAAAATAAAAACAGCAAAGCTTACTATTAATAACAATACTTACAAATTACCAATATATAATTCTACTGAAGGCGAGTCTGTTATAGATATTTCTAAACTGCACTCACAAGCAAAAATATTCACTTATGATCCAGGATTTACTTCAACGGCGTCGTGTGAGTCAAAAATTACATACATTGATGGAGATAAGGGAATTTTAAGATATCGTGGATATGATATAGAAGAATTAGCTAACAAGAGTGACTTTATAGAGGTTGTAAATTTATTAATTTATGGTGATTTACCTAATAAGGAACAATTAAAAAAATACAAAAAACTTATAACTCGACATACACTTTTACATGAACAAATTATAAATTTTTTTCAAGGATTCAGACGCGATGCGCATCCAATGGCAATGATGGTAGGCGTTATGGGTGCTTTATCTTCCTTTTATCAAGATTCTTTAGACATAAATGATCGACATCAAAGACAAGAAGCAACTAGAAGAATAATCGCTAAATCATCAACTATTGGTGCAATGGCCTATAAATACTCAATAGGACAAGCATTTGTTTCACCAAAAAATAACTTATCTTTTTCGGAAAATTTTTTACATATGTGTTTTAGCAATACGGCAGAAGAATATAAAATTTCCCCTATCCTTGCTAAAGCTATGGACACAATTCTAATATTACATGCTGATCATGAACAAAATGCCTCAACTTCAACTGTTCGTCTGGCGGGATCCTCTGGAGCCAATCCATTTGCATGTATAGCAGCAGGAGTATCGTCACTGTGGGGGCCAGCTCATGGAGGGGCTAACCAAGCCGCATTGGAAATGCTTGAAACAATTGGATCATCTAAAAATATAAAAAATTATATAAACAAAGCAAAAAACAAAAAAGACCCTTTTAAGTTGATGGGTTTTGGTCACAGAGTATACAAAAACTACGACCCAAGAGCTAAGATTTTAAAAAAAATATGTGATAAAGTATTAAAACATGTTGGAATCAAAAATGATCCTATTCTTAATCTTGCAAAAGATTTAGAAAAAATTGCCCTAAAAGATGAATATTTTATAAAGAAAAAATTATATCCAAATGTAGATTTTTACTCTGGCATTATTCTTAGGGCAATTGGATTTCCACCAGAAATGTTTACAGTCATCTTTGCTATTTCTCGTACTGCAGGGTGGACTGCTCAATGGACTGAGATGATTGAGGATCCAATTCAAAAAATAGGAAGACCAAGACAACTTTATACAGGGAATAAATTTCAAAAATATGGTGTTAAAAGATCGAAAAAAAATACCAGGTAATTTTTTAAATACTATAAATTTTTAAATCGTTATTTTTAGCAAATTGTAAAAACTTCTTTTTATTGTGAACAATTGTTAGTTTATGATCAATAGCTATCCCATTTAAATTAGCCATTTTAATAAGTTTTAATGTATTTGGACCGACTACAGGAAGGTCTACAAGTCTGCTTTGATTTTTTTTTGGTATTTTTATTAGTAATCCTGATTTGTTATCGATTTGGTTTAGCTTTTTTCGAAGAGCAGCTGCCCTCTTCAATAAACTGTCCGTACCTTCAACGGCTTCAATGGCAATAATATATCCATTTACAATTACAATTGATTGAGCATTGTCATATTTAGAAAGATCGTTGAGTAAATTTTGTGATTTATTTATATCATACTTATCTTCTATAGAAATTTTATCAGTTAATTCATATTTTATTAAAAAGTATGATTCAGAAATATCCCTCGGCGATAAGATTTTAAAACCATTTTCTTTAAATATATCTAAACAAAGTGATAATATATTTCCATCACCTTTTTTATAAGAGTGAGCCAGTTTTGGTAAGTATTTATCAATTACACCATCAAGTTTAAAATTAGATAGATTTGGTCGATTTATTTTTCCTAAAAAAAGTAAATCATTGATTTCATTTTTTTTTAAAATATTAAATATTTTTTTTAATTGATAAATTTCAAAATTATAAACCCTATTATTTTTGGATTTTTTGTTTTGAATGTTTATAAATATAGATTTCTTGTTTATTTCTTTTATTTTAGTATAAAATGATTTAGCGATTGAGTCGTATCCGCCAATAATAGCGATAGGACGATTATCTATCATATTTACATAAACCCCTAGAGCTATCTTTGTCTAAAAATGAAATTAAATTTTTGATCAATGGACTTTTGGTATTTGAAAATTTATTTTTTTCTATATCTATTGAATTACCTGTAAAAATCTTATCTATTGTACTTAAATACTCTCTTATTTGCTCCTTTGAATAATTAGCTCTTCTTAGACCAACAATATTAACACCTGTTACTTTTGCTCGATTACCAACTGCGAGACTATAAGGTATTACATCATTTTCAACAGCTGACATTCCGCCTATCATTGCTAAATTGCCAATCCTACAAAACTGATGTACTGCTGAAATACCTCCAATTACTGCATTACTTTCGACATAAACGTGACCTCCAAGCGTTACTTGATTTGCAAAGATAACATTGTTTTCTATAATACAATCATGAGCAATGTGTACGCCAACCATAAACAAGGAATCATCACCGATAATTGTTTTCATATTGTCTCCTTTAGTTCCTAAATTTGCATTGCAGTATTCTCTAAAGGTATTATTTTTACCAATTATAAGCTGACTTTTTTCGCCACTATATTTTAAGTCTTGCGGCACTGATCCTATTGAGCAGAATGGGAAAAACTGATTATTTTGGTCAATATCAGTATTTCCACTTATACTAACTGAAGAATGTATTATATTATCATTTCCTATTTTAACATTGTCTCCTATTATAGAGTACGGTCCTACAATCACATTGCTTCCTATAATAGCACTACTAGAAACTATTGCAGTTTTATGAATTTTATTCATTATTTCTATCCATAATCATGGCGCTCCATTTAGAACTACAAACTGTATCTCCATTTTCGTTAAATGATTCACCTTCAAATCTCCAAACCCTACCTTTCGATCTGAGTGCTTTTACACTAGCCATAATCTTTTCGTTTGGAAAAACAGGCTTTCTGAATTTAGAATTCTCTACATTCATTAAATATACGATTTTATTAAATGTTTCATCTCTTAAGCTGAAGGCAATCAATGCAGCTGCAGTTTGTGCCATCATTTCAATTAATATCACTCCTGGAACCACAGGATGGCCAGGAAAATGACCATCAAAAAATTTCTCATTAATTGTAAATTGTTTTATGCCTGTTGCTTTGTTAAGTTTTTCGATATTAATAAGCTCATCAATAAGTAAAAATGGTTCTCGATGAGGGATTAATCTTTTTATTTCTGTAAAGTCTAATTTATTTACGAACATAAGTTTTTTTATAATTTTTAATAAAAGTAAATTTTTTAACTGCAGGATTTCCCATTACTGACGATCCATCTGGCAAATTATCAAAAACTCCACTTTTTGCAGCAATTTGTACGTTATTACCAATTGTTATATGTCCCGCAATGCCTACTTGCCCACCTACCAATACATTATTTCCAATTTTTGTGCTTCCAGCAATTCCTGTCATGGCTGCAAAAGCAGAATTTCTTCCTATTTGAACATTATGAGCAATATGACATAAATTATCAAAATATGTATTTTCACCTATGATAGTATCATCAAAACTTCCACGATCAATTGTGCAACCTGCTCCAATTGAAACATTTGATTGCAAAATTACTCTACCAGAATGATATATATTAATATTTTCACCATCTTGCATATAAAAACCAAATCCATTTTGACCAATAGATGAATTTCGTCCAACTACAACATTTTCTCCTATAATTGAATTGGTTATTATTGCGTTTGACTCAATTTTAGAATTGTCTCCTATAGAACAATTATGTCCAATGAAAGCTCCATATCCTATACTTACATTATTACCAATTATAGTACCATTTTCTAATATAGATTTTTTATTAATAACACAGTTATTGCCAATTACAGGCTTTTTAAATTCTAATATTTCCGCCTCATTAAAGTCTCTGTAAAAAATATTTGAAATTATTGCTACTGCTTCTTGCACATTGCAAACAATTATAACTTTTAAATTTTTATTATTTAGAGACTCGAATTTTTTCCTTGTGCAAATTATAGCATGATCACTTGTTATATTGTTTTTTAATGACTCATTATCATTTAAAAATGAAATTGATTTGTTACTAATTTTTGTAATCCCCAAAAAATTATTAAATATTTCATTATGAGCAATATTTAATGTTTCACAATCAAGTATTTTTTTTATTTTACTTATTTGTATAGGCCCTAGATTTTTGAAAAAACTAGGATGCATTTTTGTTATTCTTGATTAATTGCAAGATTAGGAAAATCTTTATCAAGTTTTTTTAATGCTTCATTTGTTATGTCCATATTATCAGCATTTAGCAATACAGAATTCTTCTCTAATAATATAGTTATACCTTTTTCATTTGAGATTTCTTCTAAAATTGGTTTAAGTGCATTTAAAACACTGTTCCTTGACTCAGCTACTAGCCTATCGATAGAAATTAATTTTTCCTGCCTTGATATATTATAATTATTAACTTTTTTTTCATATTCAATACGTTTTTCCTCAAATGCATTAGGTGCCATGATAGCTTGTGATTCTATCAGCTTATTTTGTTCATTTATCATTTCTTGATCACTTGTGGCTACATCTTGTTCAATTTGTATTGCAATTTTTTCTATTTGTTTAGCAGCATCTTTCGCTGCTTTTGACTCAGAAAGTATAAAGTTTAAGTCGATTACACCTATTGAGGTAACAGGGTATTCAGCCAATAATGTTACAGTAAGAAATAAAAAAAGAACAAGCTTTATAGTTAAGAACCTTAATAATTTAGTTATTATAAACATTAAAAATTGTATCCTATATCAATGTAAATATTATCTGTTGTATCAGTAGTTTCACTTTGCAATACTTCTGCATAAATTATATTTATTGGCCCAATTGCCGAGTCCCAGTTAAAATTTACACCAGCTGATGATCTAACTTTATGGTCGTCATTAATTGATGAATATGCTGGATTTTCAAGCCCCCAAACACTTCCTATATCAATAAATAAAGTACTAGTAATGTCAAATGTATCTAAATTGAAATCAATATTTGTTTCAAGAGATGTCAAGTAATAGTATTGTCCTCCAGTATAAGAATTACCTGTTCTTGGTCCTACTTTTCCATTTTTAAAACCTCTTAACTTATTGCCACCAAGATTAAAATTAGACGATAAAGGGGCATACTTTCCATTGTAACCAATTGAGTTTCCAGTTTGAAATTTAAATGAACCAATTAAATCTTTAGTAATTCTTTTGTAGATATTGTAGTCGAGTTTGTTTTTTATATAATAAGTTGTTCCTCCCAGACCTGACAAATCTTGATTTAAAATAAAATTAAAGCCATTAGATGGTTTATATCTACTATTTCTTCTATCTATAAATAATGAATAACCAATCATTGAATTAGTATCAGTACCTGCAAGTAACCGCTCGTAAGCAGTTGCGTTAGTATCTGCTTTAATTTTTGAAGTGAATAATGAATATCTTAATTCAAGGCTTCTATCAGAGGCTAATGGGAATTTTGCATTAAATGCAAGTCCAAGATCTTCTTGTTCGTAGTTAACGGAAGAAGGATCTTGGAAATCACTATATATACGTCCCGTTAATGATAGTTTTTTATTATTGAAATAAGGTTCAGTAATACCAATGTCATATGTATTTCTTGTATTTGAAAAACTCGCAGACGCATTTACTTTCTGACCTTTACCTAAAAAATTACTCTCTTTTAAACCTAAATTAAAAGTTGTTGAGCTTGCACTTGAATAACCTGCACCTAGAGAAGCTTCTCCGGTATTTTTTTCTTCAACTTCAATAATAATATCGAGTTTATCTTCATAAGATGTTCTTTTTTCTGAGACATTTACATCAGAAAAAAAGTTTAAAGCTCTTATCGAGTCTTTAGAATAATTAATTGCAAATTTATTATATGCATCGCCTTCAGAAAGTGAAAATTCTCTTCTGATTACTTTATCTATAGTTCTTGTGTTGCCTACAATATCAATTTTATTAACGTATACTCTAGGCCCTTCATCAAGTACTAATTCAACATCAATTTGATTATTTAATTCGTCTTTTTTTAAAACTGGCTCTATTTTGATAAAAGAGTAACCATTTAACTCTGCTAAGCTTTTAATATCCTGAATGCTCTCTTTTACTGTGCTTGCGTTGTAAACATTGCCAGAACTAAATGGTAGTGCATTTTTAATTTTATCAGGATTAAGTTTTTTTAATTCACTTGAAACAGAAACATTTCCAAAATTAAATTTTTTTCCCTCATTTACAGTCATTATAATCTCAAAATCATTTGAATTTAACGACAGCTGTGCAATTGAAGTGGTAAAATTAAAGTCAGGATAGCCATTATCATTGTAAAATTCAGTAATCAATTGCTTATCATATTCTAACTTGTCCGGATCGTATCGATCTGCAGAAGATAAGAATCTTAATAATGTTTTTTCTTTTGTTTTCATTTTCGATTTTAAAGTTGATGAACTAAATACTTCATTGCCAAGAAAAATGATTTTTGATACCTCGGCTACATCAGACTCTTCTATTTCATAGGTTAAATTTATTCTATTGTTATCGAGCAATTCTACGGTAGGAACTATTTCTGTCGATAATCTGCCAGCTCTTTGATATAGTGTTAACATACGATCAATATCGTTTTTGACCTTATTTCTTGAATAAACTGATCTTTCTTTTAACGATATCTCAATTAATAAGTCTTCATCTTTTATTTTACTGTTACCACTAAACTTAATTAAATTTATAGTTGGATTTTCCTTAACATTTATCAACAACGTATTGTTATCAAAAAAAATCTCAATATTTGAAAATAAATTAGTATTAAAAAGTTTTTTTAATGCATTATTTCCAAGATCATCACTATACGTCTCACCTATTTCTATTTTTGCATAGGATATAACTGTTTCAATATCTACCCTCTGGGTTCCTGTAACATCAATAGATAAGATTTTATTCTCATCCGCGTTCACATTCTCAGTAATTATTAATATGAGTAATATCGTTATTATTTTTCTTATCATAGTTATAGACTAAAATTATTTATTAATAATTAAATGATGATCAATCCAGTTATTGATATCCTTGATGTCATTATACTTAGGATTTGAAATATTTGAATTTTTATTAAAAACTTTTTCAATATTAATTTCGTTTAAACTCACGATATCTGTAAAACGAATTTTTCCTTTAATAAACAAATTAACTAATATCTCATTTAGATAATTAAATACATGCGGCATTAGTCCTCCCTGCTTCATGACATTATACCCTATTCTAATGGCTGGAAATCTCTTTTCATCTATTTGAAAGAATTCAAGTTTGGTATCGCCATCAAAAACAGAATTGAGTTGATTAGATAAACTATGATTAAATTTAAAAAAAAGCGAAGATATTGGTATTTTCATATCTGGCCTGTTTAAAATAGCTGTACTGACACCATTTTCATAATTTACTAATGCGTGCACGATTGCCTGTGGATGTATAATTGAATTAATTTCATGATCTTTTAGGTTAAATAAAAATTTTGCCTCGATCATCTCAAAAGCTTTATTCATCATTGTTGCCGAGTCAATACTTATTTTCTTTCCCATATTCCATACAGGATGTTTTATAGCTTGTTTTAATGTAACGTTATTTAATTGCTGCTTATTAAAATTTATAAATGGACCACCAGTTGCTGTTATTGTTAATGATTTATATTTACCAAAATTATACTTAAGAAGTTGATAAATTGAATTGTGTTCTGAGTCTAATGGTATAATTTCAGTATTATATTTTTTAGATACTGTAATAATTTTTTTACCAAAAGATATAATGCATTCTTTATTAGCTATTCCAATCTTCTTTCCTGACTTTAATATTTTAAGAAAAAGATCAAAGGAAGAAAGTCCACTTATCGCGAAAATTATTACATCCGTCTTCTTAGAAATTAATTTGTGAAAATTTTTTGTGTCGTTAAATATTTCATACTTATTCAAATTTAAATTATTATTTTTTTTTAATGAATTTTCGTTAAAACCTATTTTTTTTACGTTATAGGATTTAGCAATTGTAACTAGTTTTTCCAAATTTGAATTACATGTTATACCTTCAACATTAATAATTTTTTTATTTTTGTTAATTATAGATAATGTCGAGCTCCCTACACTTCCTGTTGCGCCATAAATAATAGTATTAATTTTTTTCATTTAATTAAATTTAAAGATCCAAGAATAAAAAAAACCATAATAAATGAATCAAATCTATCAAGTAACCCTCCATGACCAGGCATAATAGATCCAGAGTCTTTAATTGATGCATGGCGTTTTAAGAGTGAAACTATTGTATCTCCAAAAAATGACAAAAATATAATGAAAATTGTAATTACTGTTGAATGATCATAACTGTGACTACTAAAGTATTGAAATATTTCACTTGCTAGCAATGTCATTATAACACCGGTAATGAGACCGCTTACAGTTTTTCCTGAACTAATTTTAGGCATTAGTTTCATTCCTCCTATAACCTTTCCACCAATATATGAAAATGTATCAAATAACCAAATTATAATAATTATTCCTAGTAAAAAATAATCTGAATATTTTTCAGTTATTAATAAAAACAAAAATAAAAAAAAGGATGCAATTGAAATAAAATAGTAAATATTAAGACTTAATACTTTCTCTACTTTTTTTTTCATATCTGAAATTTCGATAAGTATTATTGATATAATAATTAAGTAAATAATTATTGATAATAAATTACTATGAAAAAGTGGAAATATAACAACAGGTATGAATATTAAAATTGATACAATGCGGTATAAAAGTTCTTTATTGAAAAAGTTACTCATTCATTTCCCCAACTTTCTTTTTCTATTTATATAATTGTCTAGAGCAATATTTAGGTTTTTAATTTTAAAATCTGGCCACATAATTTTTGTAAAGTATAGTTCTGCATAAGCGCTCTGCCATAACATAAAATTACTCAATCTTACTTCACCCCCAGTTCTTATTATTAAATCTGGGTCTGCTGATTCAGGAATATAAAAATATTTCGCTAACTTGCTCGATGAAATATTTAATTTACGAATTTTACTAACAGCATCAATGATTTCCTGCCTAGAACCATAGTTAAATAATAAATTTATTTTAATTCCGCTATTCTCCTTCGTCTTATTTGTTACATCGTTAATTATTCTTATTAAATTACTTGATAATTTTTTTTTACTTCCATAGTGCCTAATACAAAGATTGTTTTTTTCTGCTTTAAATCTTAATTCTTCATAATATTTCTCAATTAATTTAAACAAATTTCTTACTTCTGATGGTTTTCGTTTCCAATTTTCAGTTGAAAATACGTAAAATGAAATTTCATTTACTTTATATTTAAGTTTGTTTAAATTCTCACAAATTAAAATACAATTTTTAATTCCATTTTCATGGCCTGTTTTTTTTGAGACATTGTTTTTTTTTGCCCATCTCCCATTACCATCCATAATTATAGCAACGTGATTTATTTTCTTTTTTGAAAAAATAGATGATTTCACTTAAAAGTTATATGTTTTTTAGGTCTTCTTCTTTCGCCTTCAATATATCGTCTATTATTTTAATTTGACTGGCGGTAATTTTTTCAATCTGATCTTGAAATTTTTTTGAATCGTCTTGACCTATTTCTTTTTCTTTTTCTAATTTTTTAATTTGTTCAATTCCGTCTCTTCTAATGTTTCTAATGGCGACTTTTGCATTTTCTGATATCTTGCCTGCCATCTTAAAAAATTCAACTCTTCTTTCCTCAGTTAGCTGTGGAAGGGGAAGTCTAATTAAGTTTCCTTCTATCATAGGGTTAATTCCAAGATCAGATTCTCTAAGTGCTTTTTCTACAAAAGTAATATTAGTACTATCCCATACATCAATATTGATTGATCTCGGGTCTGGTGTTGTAATATTTCCTATTTGATTAATATTCATTTTTTGACCGTAAGCATCTATTTTTATTGAATCAAGCATGCTCGGAGACGCTCTGCCGGCTCTAATTCCTTGCATTTCTGATTTAGCAGATTGAGTTGTGGACTCCATGCGGCTTTCAATATTATTTTTGATCTGGTCAAACATCTATTATTTCCGAATATTTTTCTTTATCATTATATACATTTTTAAAGCAATTCTTTTTTAAAATTGAAAATATCTTAATTGGAATATTATTCTCTCTAGAAATACTCACAGCTGCACTATCTAAGACTTTGAGATTCTTAGATAAATAATCATTATATGAAACTTTTTTTAATCTTTTTGCATTTTTATATTTCTTCGGATCTTTATCATAAATTCCATCTACTTGGGTCGCTTTGAAAATTACTTTACACTCAAGTTCTGCGGCTCTTAAGGCGGAAGCTGTATCGGTTGAAAAATATGGATTACCAGTGCCTGCAGCACATATTACAAGTCTACCTTTTTCCATGTGTCTTATTGCTCTTCTTCTAATATATGTCTCACATATAGATTGAATAGGAAATGCAGACATTACTCTTGTTTCTAAGTTCAACTTTTCTAGAGAGTTCTGAAGTGCAAGACTATTCATTACTGTAGCAAGCATGCCCATGTAGTCTGCATTTGCCCTGTCCATACCTTTTGCTGAAGCAGCAAGTCCTCTGAATATGTTTCCACCACCAATTACAACACATATTTGAATATTTAATTTTTTTAGGGAAAGTAAATCACCAGCAATTCTATTGACAGTGCTTAATTCAATTCCATAATTTTCTTTTCCCATTAAAGATTCACCAGATAATTTTATTAATATCCGGTTTAATCTTTTTTTGGACATAATTATGCGCCTATTTCATACCTAATGAATTGATTTATAGAAATTTTACAAGAATTTTCCTCTGCAAATTTATCAACATATTGGCCAACTGTTATTGTAGGATCCATAACGAGTTTTTGTCCTAAAAGAGTGTTTTCTTCTAAAAACTTTTTAATTTTTCCATCCATCATCTTTTCCAGAATATTATCAGGTTTTCCAGTATCTTTTAATTGTTGTTTTATAATATCTTTCTCAGATAAAATAATATTATTATCTAAATCATTTTCAGAGATGGACTTTGGATTAAGAGCTGCAATATGCATGCATAAGTTTTTTCCCACTTCTGATAGCTCTTTATTTTCAGAATCTAAATCAATAAGTACACCGATTTTTCCTAAACCATCGCTAACGCTATTGTGCACATAGCTATAAATGTTTCCACTAATAGAATTAGATCTTCTTAAAACTATATTTTCTCCAATTTTTCCAACTGCATTATTTATTAGATCTATTACTTCTTGCTTACTATCTAATTCAGCATCATTACTTACGATTGAAATATCTAAAATAGAATTCACAAGCTGATGAAATTCAGAATTCCTTGAGACAAAATCAGTTTCTGAATTAATTTCAACAATTGAAGCTTTGCCATTAAGAACTTTAACGCCAACAAGTCCTTCATTTGCATCTCTGCTTGATTTTTTTTCAGCCTTTGCGATACCCTTTTCTCTTAACAATTTAAAAGCCTGAGTTAAATCACCACCTGACTCGTTTAAAGCCAATTTGCACTCCATCATTCCTGCGCCAGATATCTTTCTAAGCTCTTGCACTTCCTTTGCGCTAATCGCCATTATTCATTTCCTTGACATTTGTTTCAACATTATCCTGAGAGGGTTCATCTTTTTTTTTATTATCAGGAATAGTATCAAAATCAATTTCTTCACTGGATGATTTAATAGTTTCCCTAATAAGTGAACAATAAAGTGCGATAGATCTTCTTGAATCATCATTTCCAGGGATTGGATAATCAATTTTTTCGGGATCACAATTAGTGTCAACAACACCAATAATAGGTATATTAAGAAGATTGGCTTCTGAAACAGCAATATGCTCTAATTTTGTATCTATAATAAAAACTAGATCAGGCGATTTTTTCATTTCGCTGATACCACTTAAAGATCTAACTAGTTTATCATGTTGATTGGTTATTTTTAATATCTCTTTTTTTGTAAACTCATTATCTGGATTTGATTTTAGAATCTCCAGCTCCTTCATTTTTTTAATAGATTTAGTAATAGTAGACCAGTTGGTTAACATTCCTCCTAACCATCTATGATTTACATAATATTGGTTGGTTTCAGTCGCTACCTCTGCAATTTTATCAGCTGCTTGTTTTTTTGTTGCAACAAAAAGAATTTTTCCACCTTTTGATACTACATTATCTATAACCTTCAATGCATCACTTAACATTTGTACAGTAAAATTTAAATTTATAATGTGTATATTTTCCTTCGTGCTATGAATGTATTTGGACATTTTAGGGTTCCATCTTTGAGACTTATGTCCAAAGTGTACACCCGCATCGACAAGTTCTTTTAAATTAATATTCGGTATTCCCATTTTTATTTCTCCGGTTATTCATCCACAGCAATTTGACCTTAAAAAGAAGGACCGGACAGCATTAGCTATCGCCATGTGATATTTGAGCCATTAGATATATTAAAATATAAAAATTTACAACAGCTTATTATACAAAGTCTATTTTCTTTACACCGTTAAAGCTCTTCATCTTACTAATCATTTCAGATGTTATGTTGAATTGACCAGGTATTTTAAGTAATTGATTCTTATATATAATTTCAATTTTGTTACTACCCTTTGCCCATTTTAATTTAGCTAATTCTTTTTTAGAGAAATTTCCATCGGCATAAATCTTTAATGTTTGCTGATTAATATCTTCCTTTTTTTTAATACTATGACTTTTGTTCTTATTTAAATTTTCTAATTCTTTAAAGCTAAAAACTTTTTTTAGTTCACCTCTTAAAGTTCCATTTTGCGAAGAAAAATCTACACCTAAAACAAATGAGTCACCTTCAATTAGAATTTCTCGATATTTCCTGAGATTACTTTCAAAGATAATTAATTCATAAATTGAAGATAGATCAGAAAAATTTAAAAAAGCATATGTATTGCCTCTAGCTGATCTTTTTTCCTTTTTAGAAAGGAGCGTTCCACCAATCAAAACATCTTTTTGATTATGAAGGTCGGAATTCTCTTTTATTTCTTTATACTCCTTTAAAAGCAAAGTATTGTAATTTTTCTTATGCATTTCTAAGGGATGTCCTGAAAGATAAAAACCTAACATTTCATATTCTTTCATCAATTTATAACTATGTTTCCATTCCTCATTATTTTTTAAGTTAAAATTGGATAACATAGTATCACTAAACATATCTTCTTGTGAGTTGAAAGCATTAACATTTAATAACTTATGATATTTAACAATTTCCGAAGCTTGATTAAAAACAGCTGCTCTGTTAACATTAAATTCGTCAAATGCTCCAGCACTTGATAATGCTTCGATAGTCTTTTTATTTATTATTGAATTATTGCATCTATTTATAAAATCATTTAAATCTTTAAATCTGCCGTTCTTACTTCTTTCATTATACAAATCTTTCATGGACTCAACTCCTACATTTTTAATTGCTCCTAATGCGTACAGAATTGATTCATTGCTTCTTAAAAAATTTGGACCTGAATAATTTATACTTGGAGGTGATAATGTTATCTTAAGGCGAGTTAATTCCTGCTGAAAAACCGAAATTTTGTCTGTATTATTAATATCTAATGTCATTGACGCTGCAAAAAATTCTATTGGATAGTGAGTTTTCAAAAAAGCAGTTTGAAAGGCGATCATTGCATATGCTGCAGCATGACTTTTATTAAAGCCATAATCAGCAAACTTTGACAATAATTCAAAAATAGAATGTGCCTCATTTTTTTTTATATCCTTTTTTATACAGCCATCTATAAATCTTTGTTTTTGAGCATTCATTTCTTTTTGAATTTTTTTCCCCATTGCTCTTCTAAGCAGGTCTGCTTCACCGTCAGAATACCCTGATAATTCTCTTGCTACTCCCATAACCTGCTCTTGATATATTACAACTCCATATGTTTCCTTTAATAAATTTTCTAATAAAGGATGAATATAATCAGGTTTTTCTCTACCATGCTTTCTCTCTATATAGCTCGGAATATTTGCCATTGGACCAGGTCGATACAGTGCTACAATTGCAATAATATCTTCAAATTTATCGGGCTTGAGCTGCTTTAGAGTCTCTTTCATTCCGGCACTTTCTAATTGAAAAATACCTGTTGTTTCACCGGTGCTTAATAATTCATAAGTCTTTTGATCCTCAATACTTACATCATCAATATTAAATGATGGATTATTTGCCTTTACTAATTTTGCGCAATTATCAATAAGTGTTAAAGTCTTTAAACCTAAAAAATCAAATTTCACTAAGCCTGCATTTTCTACCCATTTCATATCAAACTGAGTAAGAAAAATATCCGAGTCTGGATCACTGTATATTGGAACGTCTTTAAATACTTCATCTTTTGATATCACAACCCCAGCTGCATGAATTGATGCGTGTCTTTTAAGACCTTCTAATTTTAAAGATATGTCTAATAACTTAGCAATCTTAACATCTTTTTTTGCCTCTTCGTTAAGCCTTGGCTCCTCATCAATATATTGCTGTAATGTCATAGGTCTTGAAGGATCAAAAGGCATTAGTTTGCAGAGGTAATCAACCTGACCGTATGGTATACCAAGCACTCTTCCTACATCTCTAATTACAGCGCGTGCTTGCAATTTTCCAAAAGTAATTATTTGAGCGACATGATTATTTCCGTATTTTGCATGAACGTAGTCTAAAACACGGTCTCTACCATCTCGACAAAAATCGATATCAAAATCAGGTAAAGATACTCTTTCAGGGTTTAAAAATCTCTCAAATATTAGACCAAACTTTATTGGATCTAGGTTTGTAATTTTTAAACACCATGCTACTAAGGACCCTGCCCCTGATCCTCTTCCTGGACCAACTGGTATATCGTTATCTTTTGCCCATCTTATAAAATCTGAAACAATTAAAAAATAACCTTCGTATTTCATATCTATAATTATTTTTAACTCTTTTTCTAATCTGTCCTCATATTCCTTTTTTATACTTAATTGTGAATTATTATCTATTTGTTCACTCATAAATTTTTGAGTAAGATTAAGCTCAAGGCCTTTATAAGATAGTTCTCTTAATAATTTTTTTTCTTGACTATCGTCATTGTGATAAGAGGGAAGCACTGGACTCTTTATTTTGGGTCTATGAGAGCATCTTTGCGCAATCTCAATTGTATTAAATAATGCTTCAGGAATATCTGAAAACAGTTCTTGCATCTCGTTTTGCGATTTAAAATAGTGATTTTTTGATAGTCTTTTTCTATCTTTTTGAGAGACAAAAAGTTTTTTTTCAATACACATTAGTGCGTCATGTGCTTCAAAATGATCAGGTCCCTCAAAGTAGACGTCGTTAGTTGCAACAACTGGGATATTATTATCGTACGCTAAATTAAGAATTACCTCTTCATCGATTCTATAATCATTTCCTCCAATTCGCTGAATTTCTATGTAAAAATTATCAATAAATTCTTTTTTGAAGTCCGCTATAAATGACGCAGATTGTGAAGTAATATTATTACCATAAGAATATTTTAAAATTGAGTTATTTCCACCTGAAAGAACTAATAGACCTTCTTTATTTTTAAACAAATTTTCAATATCTACATAAGCATTTTTTTTATGATTCATGTATGCGCTTGAAATGATATTTAATAAATTTTTATAACCGTCCTCATTTTTTGAAAAAATATTAAGAAAGAAATGGAGGTCTTCATCTCCAGTATTTTCATGGAGATAATTTTTGGGTGTTTTGATTTTTAAATTACATCCTATTAGGGGTTGAACACCAACACTTGATACTTTCTCGCTAAATTCTAACGCTCCGAACATATTATTCGTGTCAGTGATGCCAACGGCCGGCATTTTAAAGACCTGACAAAGTTCTGATATACGCGCTATAGGTAAAGCACCTTCTGATAAGGAGTATTCTGTTTTATTTGTTAAATGAATAAAGTCGCTCACTTATAAATTTATCCTTTTATTTGCCTTAGATGCCAACTCCTCATCATGAGTAGCTATAATTAGTGACATATTTTCTGATTCGACATAGTTTTTTAAATAGTTAAACACCAAATCAGAGTTTTTACTGTCTAAATTGCCAGTTGGCTCATCGGCAATTATAAATTTTGGATTATTTACTAAAGCCCTTGATATTGCAACTCTCTGCTGCTCCCCTCCTGACAATGAATTTGGGAAATTCAAAGATCTATCATCAACCATAAATACCTTCATAATATTTTCAGCCCTTTGTGTCGCCTCGTTCTTACTGTATCCATTTAAGATTAGCGGTAATGCAACATTTTCTATTGAATTAAAATTTTCCAATAAGTTATAGTTTTGATAAATAAATCCGTAATTATTCTTTCTAAATTTATTCTTCTGTTCACTATTTAAATACGTGAGATCCTTACCATTGTATGAGATAGTGCCTTCGTCCGCTGTATCGAGCAACCCTACTAAGTTAAGTAGAGTAGTTTTTCCTGAACCTGAGGGACCTGTAACTGCAATAAAATCGCCGCTTTTCACTTCTAGAGAAATATCCTTTAAAATAGATAAGCTCTTATTTGCCTGATGATAAGATTTTGAAATATTTTTTAAAATTATATTTGACTCAGACATTATTTAATATTCCTCTAATTTCTGTCTTAGATGCTTTATAGGCTGGATATACAGTCGCTATAATTGATATAATTAACGAAAAGAAAATGATTAATATGATTTGAGTCAAATCAATACTGGTTGGCATTTTATCAAGATAATAAAACTCAGATGGAAATAAATTTAAATTGAATGTTGAATTTAGTAAGTTTCTTATTGTATCAATATTTATTGTAAAAAGTATTCCAAGGAAAGAGCCTATGATTGTTCCACTAAACCCTATAAAAGTACCGACTAGCAAAAATATTCTTAAAATTGAACTATCGCTGCTACCAATTGTTTTGAGTACTGCTATTTCTCTATTTTTATTTTGTACTAAAATGAACAGGCTTGTAACAATATTAAATGCAGCAATTATGATAATAAGTGATAATACAAAGAACATTAATTCACGCTCCGTTGCTAACACTTCCCAAAAAGAACTATTTAGATCAATCCAATCCTTTACTAAATAATCATCATTATAAATTTTAAGTAGATCACTCTTAACTTTTTCTACATCATTGATATCTTTTAAATGTATTTCAATGGTTGATATCTCATCATTGAGACTCAAGAGTTTTTGAACATTTGCAAGTGAAGTAAATGCAAAATTTTTGTCATATTCACTCATGCCAGAACTAAATGTGGCAGATACTGTCATTTTGAGAGACCTTGGGATTTGACCTAATGGGGTAGAAACCATCGAAGAAGAAGTAACTTTTATTTCATCGCCAGGTAATACGCCTAGAGAAAAAGCTAGTTCTTCTCCTAATATTATTGAATTAGCAGTTAGCAGATTATCATTATTTAGATTATCAACAAATTCGTAAAATTTAATATTCTCATCATTGATCGATTTGATAACTATTCCATTGCTCTTATTAGCTGAACTTATTAAGGCTTGAATAGATATATTTCTATCAATAAATAATATTTCCTTAATATCAGAAAGGCTTTTATCGTTCTCAAAGTATGGCTCTATATTCTTAATATAAATATGGCCATTGAAACCAATAATTCTTTTTTTTAGTTCATCATGAAAACCATTCATTACAGACATAACAATTATTAATGTTGCAACACCAATACAAATCCCAATAAATGAAAGCCATGAAATGACTGATAGCAAACCGCCTTTTCTCAAAGGAACCAGGTACCTAAAAGCAATAAATCTCTCAAAATAATTAAATGGCACTTTGTTTAAACGTTCATTTCTTTTAGAAACTTACCTAATTTATTTAGGTTAATGAATTCTGTTTCTCCACTTTTTCTATTTTTATACTCTACTAGACCGTCCGACACAGCTTTGCTTCCTATTATGATTTGATGTGGTAAACCTATTAAATCCATTCTAGAAAATTTTACACCTGCGTTATCATTTTTATCATCAAATAAAACTTCAGATTTATCGTTAATTTGATTGTAAACTTTATTAGCAATTGAGGAGGCTTCATCGTCTTTTGGTTTTAAGTTTATAACACCAAGTGTAAATGGTGACACTGCATCAGGCCATATTATTCCACTTTCATCATGGGAGGACTCTATTATAGCGCCCACTAGACGTGAAATTCCAATTCCATATGATCCCATGTGTACCGTTTTTTCTTTTCCATCAGAATCTAAAACATTTGCCTTCATTGAATTTGAATATTTTGTTCCAAAATGGAATATGTGACCCACTTCAATTCCTTTTGAATTCATTTGTTTTTCTTTATGAACTATTTCATCAAATTTAGCCTTGTCATGTTTCTCATCTGAAGCAGAATAATAACTTTTAAATTTCTCAACAATTGAATTTAGGTCGTCGTCATAGCTAATGTCAGAAATCTTATTGCCTTCATTTAATATATTATTATCAAAATAAATATCACTTTCACCTGTATTAGAAATAATTATGAATTCATGTGAGAGATCTCCTCCAATGGGTCCTGTATCAGCAGCCATAGGTATTGCTTTGAGACCTAATCTTGCAAATGTTTTTAAATAACAAATAAAAAAACGATTATAAGTATCTTCTGATGACGCTGCATCAATATCAAAAGAGTAAGCATCTTTCATTAAAAATTCCCTACCTCTCATTACTCCAAATCTTGGCCTTAATTCATCTCTAAATTTCCACTGTATATGGTAGAGCAGCATTGGGAGCTCCTTATAGGATTTAACATTTCTTCTAAATATATCTGTTATTTGCTCTTCGTTTGTCGGGCCATAAAGCATTTCTCTTTCTTGACGGTCATTAATTCTTAACATTTCTTTTCCATAATCTTCATATCGTCCACTTTCTTTCCATAAATCTGCGGGTTGAATAGTTGGCATTAATATTTCATTAACTCCCGCCTTATTCTGTTCATCTCTAACGATGTTTTCGATTTTTTTTAAAACCTTTAACCCAAGAGGTAGCCAAGAGTAAATCCCAGAACTTGATTGACTGATCATACCAGAGCGTAGCATAAGTTTATGAGAAACAATTTCTGCTTCGCTTGGAGACTCTTTTAATACAGGTAGAAAATAATTAGATAACTTCATTTATATAAAAAAGCTTTAAGATATACATCAGAAAGCCTTCATTATTTAGAAAACTATATATGATAAACCAGATGACTATTGAGACAACTGTTGTAATTAAGAATTTTCTAAATAATTGTGGATTATTAGGCGCTCCAGGATCTTCCCCTTCTATATAGTTTCCTGACCTACTTTTTTTTATATTAATTGGGAGTGAAATGAAAAAAATTAACCACCAAATTAATAAAAAAATGATAATTGAGCCAGTTATACCCAAATTATACTTCTTCTAACTCTATGAGTGTTCCGTTACAGCTTTTTGGGTGAAGAAAAACTACTGGTTTACCATGAGCACCAATTTTTGGTTTACCAGTACCAGTTATTGATACTTCATGAGTGTTCAATTTATCTATAGCAGTATTAATGTCATTAACTTCCAGGCAAATATGATGCATTCCACCTTTTGGATTTTTATCAATAAAGTTTTGAATTGGAGACCCCTCACCTAGAACCTCTAGTAATTCTATTTTTGTATTACCTAAATCTATAAATACTGTTGTTACGCCATGATCGGGCTGTTCAACAGGATCAGATACCTTTGCACCAAAAATGTTTTTATATTGTTCAGCAGCTTCTTTTATATTTGGTACCGCAATAGCAATGTGATTTAATTTTCCAATCATATACTAATTAAATATGAACAATACTTATGTTTGTCAAAGGTTTTTTACGAGTATGCTTGAAAACAAAATTTCGCGATAATGTCTCGAGCTTTTGATATAGCTTTTTTTCTTTTTTTGATAAATTTGTCTTATCCTCAAAAAATTTATAAATTTCCTCTTCTAATAAATATACCATCTCATCATTCTCATATTCTTGATCGCTTACTATGCCACTGCTAATAATCAATGGGTTTTCTTTTAAATTCATTTTTTGATCAATTATACATGTAACATTCAATACACCATTGTAAGCCATTCTTTTTCTATCTTTAATATGACTGCTTTCACTTTTTACTAATCTATTTCCATCAAAGTACTGTCTGCCAGAGTCACACTGATCAACTACATATGGCGATCCAGGAGCAATTTGCAATATATCTCCATTAGAAATTAGCATTGGGAACTTTACACCCATTTCCTTCGCAAGATTTGAATGTCTTTTTAAGTGTCTGTGTTCACCGTGAACT
>CACNCV010000001.1 GCA_902619105.1 uncultured Pelagibacteraceae bacterium | reverse complement strand
GAGAGAAGACTTGCATATGTCGGTATAACGCGAGCTAAAAAAATAATAAACATCTCGACATCAATGAGTCGTCGATTTCAAAATAATTGGATGCCTTCATTGCAATCTCGATTTATTGAGGAATTAGATCAAGAATTAGTAAAAACTATTAATCACGCGTCAAGCCATATGGACAGATTCCAAAATCAAGAATTTGATGAATTTAATCAAGATTTTGATTTTAAACCAAGAAAATTAGATTTTAAAAATAATCCATCTTCAAGTTATCGAACGGTAGTTGATATGGAAATAGAAAATGTTAGAGATATAAACGATGATTTTTTACTTCAAATAGGTCAAACGGTTGAACACAAAAAATTTGGCATCGGTCGAATAAAAGATATTGATGGCACAAAGGCTGTTGTAGATTTTGATAAACATGGTACAAAAAAATTATTATCTGATTTTCTAAAACCATGTTGAAAACTTCAAAAAAAATTGCTGAAATAAAAAAACTGTTAATTAAAAATAAACTTGATTATTACTTAATTCCACACTCAGACGAATTTCAGAATGAATTTTTGCCAAATTACAGTAAACGACTAGAGTGGATTAGCAACTTTACTGGATCAGCTGGAGATGTCATCATGGGCAAAAAAGAAGCTTATTTATTTGTTGATGGGCGCTATACCATTCAAGCTCAAAATGAGGTAAATAAAGGACAATATAAGATATTTAATTACAACAAACTCACTCCGTTAAACTTACTAAAATTAAAAAAAGCTAAAAATGTTGGGTTTGATGGTAATATTTTGCCTTATTTTAAAATTAAATCGTATTCAAAATCATTAGGTAAAAAAACAAATTTAATACCAGTAGAGAAAAACCTCATTGATCAAATCTGGAAAACGAAACCAAAAAAAAGTATTTCAAAGCCATTTGTTTTAGATAAAAGTTTTGCAGGTGAAAGCACTGAAAGTAAAATAAATAAAATTGTCGATTTTTTAAAAAAATCTAAAACAGATTACTATGTTTTAACTGCATGTGACTCAATTTCGTGGGTATTCAATATCAGATCAAATGATATTGAGTATACACCTATATTTCTATCTCAAGCAATTATTCATAAAACTGGAAAATGTTACATTTTTTCTGATTGCAAAAACAATTTAAGAAAGCAATTGAAAATTGATGTCTCTTTTAAAAAGCAAAAAGATATTTATCCATTCATTAAAAAGGATGGAATTAATAAATCATTCATATGTGATATTAATACGATTAATTTTAATCTAGCTAATGCAATAAAAAATTATGGGACATTAAAACTTCAAGGGGATATCATACAGTTACTAAAATCGAAAAAAAATAAAACTGAGCAAAAGGGTATGCTTAATTCGCATAAAAGAGATGGTGCATCATTAACAAAATTTATCTTTTGGATTAAAAACCAAGTACAAAATAAAAATATAACAGAATTGGACGCAATTAAATATTTAGATAATTTAAGAAAGGGTAACAAAAATTTCTTTTCACTCAGCTTTCCAACAATTGCAGGTACAGGATCAAATGGAGCAATTGTTCACTATCGTGCAAATAAATTAACAAACAAAAAAATAAGAAAATCAGATTTATTTCTAGTTGACTCTGGCGCTCAGTACTTTGATGGAACGACTGATGTAACGAGAACAATAAGTTTTAATAAGCCACGAAAAGATCAAAAAGATATGTATACTAGAGTCTTAAAAGGTCATATTGCTGTCGCACGTAGTAAATTTAAGTACGGAGAAAAAGGTAAAAAATTAGATAATCTTGCAAGAAAATATCTCAAAGAAATAAATTGTAATTTTGAACACGGAACTGGACATGGAGTAGGCTGTTTCTTAAATGTACACGAAAGTCCTCCTTCTATTTCACAATTTTCTAAAATATCTTTTGAAGAAGGTATGGTTGTTTCAAATGAACCTGGTTTTTATAAAAAAAATGACTACGGTATCAGGATTGAGAGCCTAATTATGTCTCAAATAAGTAAAGGTAATTTGCATTTTAAAACATTAACAATGGCCCCGTTCGAGAGAGATTTAATAAATAAAAAAATGTTGAATAAAAAGGAAATTGAGTGGATTGATAAGTATCATTCAGATGTAAAATCAAATCTATTGAGATTTATGAATGAGCAGGAGAAAAAATGGCTGATAGACCAAACTTCCCCCCTGATTAATTAGCTAAATTAGACCATTCTTTCTCATTCATTACCCTGACACCTAATTCTTTTGCTTTTTTTAGCTTTGATCCAGAATTTTCACCTGTAACGAGTATATCTGTAGATTTACTTATTGATGAAACGACTTTTGCACCAAGTTTCTCAGCTTTTATTTTTGCCTCAGCCCTAGACATTGATGACAGCGTTCCAGTAAAAATTATTTTCTTTCCGGTTATTTTTGATTTAACGGTATCTATTTTTTTAATAAATAGAATAACTTTCTTGGATAGTTTTAATACTTGTTCCTTATTAGATTTAATTGATGAGTATTCTATAAATGATTGAATAACTTTTGGGCCCAGTCCATCTGTATTTTCAAGAGTGCTGAGTATATCGCTCTTTCCTTCAAAAAAACTTATAAAGCTCTCAATGTTCGAAAAAGCTGATGCGATTAATTTTGCATTTATTTGCCCCACGAAACGAACTCCCAAGGAATAAATAAATTTTGATAATTCAATTTTTTTCTTTTGATCTATTGCATTAATTAAATTGTTAAACGAAAGTGTGCCCCATCCTTCTATATTGACAATTACATCTCTTTTTGCCTCAAGGTCAAAAATATCAGAGTAATCCTCTATTAGTCCCTTATTATAAAATAGATTAATTTGTTTATCTCCCAAGCCCTCAATATCTAGCGCACTTCTTGATACAAAATGTTTCAGCCTGCCAATTTTTTGAGCATCACACACGTAAGTACCTGAACATCTGACAACAACTTCATCAGGGTCAATAACTATTGGTGATTTACATATTGGACAAGATTTGGGTGGTTTAAAAAGATTTGGTCTATTTTTTTTATTCTTAGATACAACTTCAAGAATATGAGGAATTACATCACCTGCTCTTTCAACAATAACGGAGTCACCCTCACGAATATCTTTTTTTCTATTTCTTCAAAATTATGTAATGTAGCGTTTGATACCAAAACACCACCAATGTTGATTGATTTCAGTCTTGCGACAGGCGTTACCGATCCAGTTCTTCCAATCTGAATATCTATTTTTTTAATTTCAGTTTGTGCAGTTTCTGAAGCAAATTTATGGGCTATAGCCCATCGAGGGGATTTGCCTACAATGCCTAATCTATTTTGAAAAGATAAATTATTCACTTTGTATACAAGTCCATCAATATCATAGGGTATTTCTGCTCTTTTTTTGTTAACTTCATCATAAATCTTTATTAAATCTTTCAGGTTTTTGGCTTTTTTTAAGAATGGACTGATTGGGATCCCCCACGATTTGAATTCAATTAATTGATCGTAATAACTGCTCTTTTCTTCAGTAAATGATCCAAATCCATGAGCGATAAATTTGAGTGGACGCTTTGCGGTAACTTTTGAATCCAACTGTCTTAGACTTCCTGACGCGGCGTTTCTTGGATTTGCAAATTTGTTTTCTGTATTCAGCTTCATAAAATCATTTTTAGTGATGAATATTTCACCTCTAATTTCAATGGAGACTGGTGGAGATTTTGTTTTTAAGATTTTTGGTATATCCTTTATTGTAATTACATTGTCTGTAATATTTTCCCCAATTTGACCATCGCCTCTGGTGGCAGCTGTTACAAGTTTTCCATTTTTATAAATTAAATTAACTGATAGACCATCAATTTTAGGTTCAGATGAAAATTCAAAATCACTACCCTTTTTGTTTAAGAAATTAGATATCTTTTTTTGAAAATTTTTGAGGTCTTCTTCTGACATTGCATTATCAAGAGATAGCATTCTTGTAGGATGATTAAATTTTGAAAATAAGTCAGAAGCCCTACCTCCAATTTTGTTCAAAATATCAGATTGCATAGTTTCTTCAGGAAAAAGTTTTTTGATATTTTTGTACTCATTTATCAGAGTGTCGTACTCTGCATCACTTATTTCCGGGCTATCATTATTGTAGTAAAGATTGTTATGGTACTGAATATTCTTTACAAGTTCTTGAAATTTTTTTTTTGGGAATTTTTCCACTACTTTTATTTAACTTAAATCTTTTACTAACTCGTAACTTTTTGTGTACCAATCACTATCAGGAAAATTAAAACCTAAAGTTGATGCATATCTTTTTGCTTCTTCAGTTAAACCAAGGGAGTAATAAATTTCAACAAGTCTATGTAATGCCTCCTCTGTATATACAGAAGTATCATAATCCTCTAAAATTTTGTTATATCTGTTAATTGCTGATATCCATTGCTGTTTAAATTGATAATATCTGGCAATTTCAATTTCTTTTGCTGCCAGCCTATCATTTATAATATCAATTTTTAAGTAAGCATCTTCAACAAACTCAGAATCAGGATATTTATTTATAACCTCATAAAATGCTGTTTTAGATTTGACCGTCATACTCTGGTCTCTTTCTACATCTTTTATCTGCTCAAAGTAATTTAAAGCTCGTAGATAGTAAGCGTATGAAATTTTTTTGCTGCCAGGGTAAAGCGCAATAAATCTTTCAAGAGCATCCAGGCTTTCATCGTGAAATTGTGTTTTATAATAACAGAACGCAGTCATTAATTGCGCCTGATTAGACCACTTAGAATACGGATATTGTCTTTCAATATCTTCAAATAGTATTGCTGCATCTATAAAATCTCTTTTTTTAACTAATTCCATTGCATTTGAGTAGAGTATTTGAAGTTTTTCGCCCTCTGTTTCAGGCGTAACTAACTTTGTATCTGAGCAACCGCTAAGAGTAAAAGTAACTAAAGTAAGAAAAGTAATGATTTTTATAAATTTCATAACCATAATTTTAATGATTATTTAAGAAGATTAAAGATGAATTTCTAAATTATAATGATGCAGCTACGGACTTCGTGTAATAGGTTTTTTGATAATTTTTATCATTTAAATTTTCTTCGTTTATAAGGTGCCAGTTTGACTGATCAGACATTATTGAATTCATAGTTTCATGGGTTAATCTGTGACCACCTTTATATATTTCAAACGCTCCTTTCACTGAATATCCAAAGAGATAAATATCACCAATGAAATCAAGTATTTTATGTTTAACAAATTCATTTTCTTGACGCAATTTGTCATTATTCACAATTCCTTTTTTATCAAGGACAATTGCATTATCTAAAGAACCTCCTGCTATAAGACCTTTTTTTCTGAGAGAGTCTACCTCTTCTTTAAAGCCAAAAGTTCTGCAATTAGAAATAAGATTTTTAAATTGATTTGAATCTTTAAGCTCATATATAAACCTTTGTTTCTTTATAAGATTGTGATCGTAAGAGATTGTATAATCAATTTTGAAATTATCAGATGGGGAAACTTTCACAAAAGAATCATTCATACTAAACACAATTGGTCTAGATATGCTTAGATATTTTTTATCTACATTTAAACTTTTAAGACCAACTTCCTCGATGTTACGTACATATTCTAAGGAGCTACCATCGAGAATTGGTAATTCATCACAATCTACTTCAACAATAGCGTTATCAATTCCCATGCCATGTAAAGCTGACATCAAATGTTCAATTGTTGAAACTGATATTCCGTATTTATTAGTAATCTTAGTGCATAAATCTGAAATGCTAACGTTATTAAACTTTGCTTTAATTAGTGATTCTTCATTAGAATTTTTAATATCAACTCTTCTAAATATAATGCCAGTATTGGCAGTCGCTGGGTTAACAGACAAATTTGATCTTTCACCACTGTGTAAAGTTACACCTTTAATATTGAATGACTTATTAATGGTTTTTTGCATTCTGATGTTTATAAATTGTTTAAAACAATGGGAAAAAACAAAGATTATTTCTTTTTGTTACTACTTAAAGGTTTCTAAAAAAATTATAAACTACTGATAATACTGATTTTTTTTCTGATTTAGACTCATCCTTATCTCCCTCCATGATATGGTCTGCGGCATAATTTAAAAGACCAAATGCTGATGCAAGAGACGGATTATCTAAATAAGTTTTGGATCCGTTAATTTTTTTTGTTGATCCTAAACGAAAATTACTATCACTCATTTCATTTTTGATGAATTTTTGCAAAGTTAACGATTTTGCTCCATATCCAGTAAGCACAATATTATTAGATACTAGAGAGCTAAATTTTGATTTATAAATTATATTTTTTATTAAATTTGATAATTCTTCTGCTCTTGATGAATATATCTCAAAATACTTTTCTAATTTTTTTTCATAAATTCTCTGACTATTCATTGTATCAATTTGCTTTCTTACTAGTTCGGCCTCTTCTAGTGAAATTGATTTGACTTGTGATATATCATTTGAAAAATTATAAGTTCCAACTTTAACCGTATCATAGCCAATAAGTTGGTTGTCAAAGGTATAAGAAATAATTGTCTTGTTTTTTTGAATATCGATACTTACTGCTCCATTATCTGCTTCTTCATCTGATAACACTGCAAGACTGCTAGCATAGTGACTCGAAACTATCTGTTTAAGACTTACATCTTGATTATTTAACAAATCTAATATTTTACTTAGATAGTCTTTTGAAGTTGATATTACATGCCATTTTGTATGAAGAGTTTCAGCTTTCACACCAATTGGCTCTGATAAGCTTTTTTTATTGTCTACTTTGTAACTTATTGGAAAGGAATGAAGTGGTTCATCAGTTTCAGTATATAATCTTTTAAATTTTATATCTTCAAAAAAGGATTTGATATCATTTTCTGTGATGATCCTACCTGAAATTTTATTTTCAAATACAATATAATCTGATTTCATATTTTCCGATATACTGACATAAACGTTGCTAATCTTTATTCCAGCATCTATTTCTGCTTTCGAAATAGCGGCATCAAGATGATTTTTAATTTCATCTGTTTCCAATGAAAAGGGCTTTAAACAATTGACTTTCAGTTTAGAAGTACCTATTCCAATAAGTTGAAGAATCTTCCCTCTGTCTAATATCTGTAATTCTTGAGCAATAAGGCAAATTACTTTGTCGGCTCTTATATCAATCGCACTAATTATTTTTTGACCCATTAAATCTCATCAATACCATAATTTATTTTTCCATCTAAAACTTTGAGGGCTGCTCTTCCTTGAATTCTTAAATCTATTTCAATAATGTTACTTTCCATTACTTCTTGCTCCTCAAAAAGCTGTTTTAAATTTTTTAATGATTGTTGAATGTTTTCATCTGGTAATTTTACAAGCAACTTATTGTTTAATTTTAGATTCCACCTTCTTTTTTCAATAAATTCAACTTCTTCCAGAGTTTGAGTTAAATCTGGAAAAGCAATATTTATATCCCTAATTAATTGCTCGAGTAATTCTGGCGAGTTCTCACCTCTTACAAATAAGAGGTCATTTTCATAATTGTTTAAGTTAATTTCAGTAATGATTGATCCATCAAGATCTATCAGAAAAGATTTTCCTTTTTGAAAGTATATTGCATATGGATCATTCTCAGTTACATTAATTTTTAACGTTGATGGCAAAATTTTTTTTACAGATGCCCGCTTTACCCATTCACTCGACTCAACAATTTCCTTGATGGAATTAAAATTTAAGCTAATTAAATTACCTTTTAATTTAGTCACATTATTTTCAATCTCAGACATATTTGATTTTTCAGAACCTTCTATTATTACGTGCCTAATTTGAAATGCATTATTAAGTAAACTTGGAAATTTTAAAAATACAAAAATTGCAATAATAGAAACGAAGATCAAAGAAAAGGAGACAATATTTATTATTTTAATTTTGCGTTGCATCTAATAGGATCCAATTAATAAGATTATCAAAGTTAATACCTTTATAATTCGCAATTTCAGGAACTAATGAAGTTGGTGTCATGCCAGGTTGTGTATTAAGCTCTAATATGTAAAACTGTTTTGTCACTTTATCTAATATAAATTCTGTTCGGCTAATTCCCTTACAACCCAATAATTTATGAGCATCTAAACCTAAACCTTCAACTTTTTTAATCAGGTCGCTCTCTAATCGTGGTGGAATTATATGTTTTGTTTTCCCTGCATCAAAGTACTTTGATTCGTAATCATAGAATTCGTTTTTTGGATCAATTTCTATAGAACCAGTTTTATTTGTTCCTATAACAGCGACATTTATCTCAGGGCCCTCAATAAATTGCTGAATCAATAATTCATTTCGAAATTTATTCTCTGACAGGTATTTATTTAATTCCCCATGGTTTCTAATAATACTAACTCCAACACTAGATCCTTCATTTCTTGGCTTTAAGACATAGGGAAAATCAAATATATTTTGATCTTTCACTTCCTCTATCTTCATCAATTTCGTTAAAGGATGATTGAACCCATTTTCAATAAATAGTTCAGCAGACTTGTATTTATCCATTGCTAGTTTGGATGACTCAATTCCCGAATGAGTGTATGGAACTCCATATTTTTCGAGTATTTCTTGAACACTCCCGTCTTCTCCCCATGTTCCGTGTAATCCATTGAATACTATGTCAGGTTTATGCATTTCAAGATCAGCTAAGAGACTCTCATTTGCATCAATTTCTACAATATTGTAGCCCATATTTTTAAGAGATTTGCTTATTTCTTTTGAGGTGATAATGCTTATTTCTCTTTCTGCAGATATGCCTCCATACAAAAGCATAATTTTTTTGTCTTTATTCATCTTTCACCAAATATCTTTATTTCCCAGTTTAAGCTTATTCCCAATTTTTTCTTTACATCAGACCTAACATATTCACCGAAGTCTTCGATAAGGTTTGCTGATTTAGTTTGATTATTAACTATGAAGTTTGAATGCTTAGAAGAGAAACATATTCCTTGAAGCTCAAAATTTTTAAGACCAGCTTCTTCAATAATTTCCCATGCTTTTTTATCAGTCTGATCTTTTGGATTTTTAAATGTACTTCCTGCTGTTTTAATTTGCTGAGGTTGAGCTTTTTTTCTTTGATCATCAACTTCTTTCATTTTTAGTGAAATTGTATTTTTGCTTGCAATTTTTTTTTGCATATATACATCGCAGATAATCATATCTTGAGGTATATTACTTTCCCTATAAGAAAATAATTCCTTCGAATTAGGTATTTCTGAGACTTGCCCCATATAATCAACACACTTTGCTTTAATAAAAACATCTTTTGTTTCAGAATTATAACAACCGGCGTTCATACGAACTGCACCACCAAGTGTTCCCGGAATTCCAAAATAAAACTCCATACCACCTATTTCATTTTTCAGGCAATAATTGGATAATACTCTATCGTAGGTTGCAGCCCCAACTTCAATACAATCATTATGTATTTTAATTTGACTAAATTCTTTTCCTAATTTTATTACAAGACCAAATATTCCACCATCTCTTATAATCATATTCGATCCAGCCCCAATCACCGTTACCGGCAATTTATCTCTGTTGATTTCTAAAACTTTTGCTAATTCTTCAAAATTTGGAGGCATATAAAATATCTCAGCGTTGCCTGCTACCCCAAACCAGGTATATTTTGATAAATTATGATTTATTTGAATTTTTCCAATAACATTGTTTTTTTTACAATTTTCTAAAAATTCCCTTTGATTTTCATTCATAAATTTTCTTTAACTCTTTAGCAAATTTTTGAGCCCAATCTGTAACTGTCCCAGCCCCTAAAAATAAAAAGATTACTTTTGATCTATTCTTCTTTGTTAATTCAAATAATTGATCATTTTTAACAAAATATTCAGCTTTGACTTTAGAATTTTTTGCAATGTTACTAATAAATCTATTTAAATTGAAATTTTTTGGTTTTTTCTCTCCCGCCCCATAAACATCCGAAACAAATACACGTTCACTATTTTTGAAACATGTCATAAATTTACTTTTCAAATCTAAAACCCTTGAGAATCTATGAGGCTGGAAAATAGTTATTATTCTATTTTTTTTGTCTGCATCAACCAATCCTTTTAATACATTATTAATTTCAGTAGGATGATGGGCATAATCATCAATAACTCTTATGTTATTATTACTCCATAACTCAGTAAGTCTTCTTTGAACACCCTTAAAAGAATTTAGAGACTTCTTAATTATTTCTGGTTTTACATTTAATTGAAGACCAACTGCTATAGCAGCTAATGCATTATTTACATTATATGCTCCATGAAGTGGCAACTTAATATTTTTTATACTTTGATTTTGCTCTTTTACAAAAACATCAAATATTGTTTCATTGGCTTTATGTCTTAATTTAATACATTTGATATCACTTTCTCGATGGAAACCAGTTCTAATTATTTTTGTTGTACTTATTTTTGCAGCTAACTTTCGTAGCTCATTATCATCTATACATATAACTGCAAAGCCATAAAAAGGAACTTGCGTAATGAACCTTTTGAAATATTTTTTTAAATTTTGAAAATTTGAATAGTAATCAAGGTGTTCTTTGTCAATATTTGTTACCACAGAAATTGAGGCGGGAAGTTTCACAAAAGTTCCGTCAGACTCATCAGCTTCAACTACCAACCAATCACCTGATCCTAATTTTGTATTTGTACCAAACTGATTAATTATCCCACCATTAATCACAGTGGGTTTCATCCTTGCCCCATTTAAAACTGCTGAAATTAAGGATGTCGTAGTAGTTTTCCCATGAGACCCAGATATAGCTATCGTTTTTTTTAGTTTTACAATTTGAGATAAAATTTCAGCTCTTGAAATTGAAGGAATTTTAATTTTTTTGGAATGTTCAAGCTCAATATTATTTTTACTTATTGCAGATGAATAAACAACTAAACTTACATTTTTCAAATTTGATTTTTTATGTGAACTAAAAGTTTTTATTTTCTTTTTATTTAATCGAATAATGTTTGCGTTGATTTTTATGTCACTTCCTTGAACTTGATATCCCATTTCTGATAAAATTTCTGCAATTCCACTCATTCCAATTCCACCAACTCCTACAATATGTATTAATTTTTTTTTATTTAATTTCATCGACTTGCTTCAATATAATTAAAAATTCTTTCAACAGGATTGCTTATATACTCTTTTTTTAAAGTTTCTTTAATAGACTCTCTTCTTTTGGGGTTGTTGATTGTTTTATTGATCAGGCTTGATAATATGTGAGTATTCATATCTTTGTCCTCAATGATCTCGGCACAATTAAGGTTTTTAAGAACTGATGCATTATAATATTGATGGTTGTCAGCAGCATAAGGATAAGGAATTAAAATTGAGGGAATTCCAAAGCAAATAATTTCATTTACAGTCGATGAGCCAGCTCGTGAAATAATTAAATTTGTATTCTCTAAAATATCTGTGACATTGCTGAAGTATACATTAACATAGCACTCAATACTATTTTCTCTATAAAGTTTTTCTACTAAGTTTACATCTTCTTTCCTACATTGATGATAAACAATAAATTCTTTCTTACATTCATTCTTAGATTTAATGATCGAATGAGCGATATTATCTGAAAGGTTTTTTGCACCTTGGCTACCACCAAGAACACATATTTTAAGCTGATTTTTTTTATTAGTTTCTTTGTTTTCTAAGTTTTTACTACTCCTAGTTGGTAAACCAACTCTGAATGAATTTTTATTTTGAATTAGCTTTTCGCCATACGTTTCGTTGAAAGTTGTAAAGATATTACCTACATATTTAAATAATAATTTATTTGCTTTTCCAATAAATGCGTTGCCCTCATGAAGAAAAATTTTTTTTCTCATTATTAAACTAGCGAAAAGGACAGGTATTGTGAAAAATCCACCAAAACCTAAAGTGCAATCGGGTTTGATTTTAAAATTGTATAACATTGATTGAATAAATAAGAACGGGGAATTTATAATATTTGCTAGTCTTGATTGGGAGGAAATAAGATTTCTAAGTATAATTACATTATTTGGGTCTATATTATCGAAATATTTCTTGCCTCTGTTATCGGTTAAAATAAAGCATTTAAAATTTTTAGGTGCCTCCGAATAAACTACATTTATTGGTATACAGTGGCCGCCGGTACCTCCACCTACTAAAAAAAGTTTTTTCATAAAGTTAGTCTATTCACGAATATGTCGATTCTTTGAAAATAATAAAATTAATCCCGCTGCAATTGACATGCCAAGGACCGATGAACCCCCATAGCTGATAAACGGTAAGGTAATTCCAGTTGTTGGTATCAACCTTATATTTACCCCTATGTGGATTAAGGCCTGTAAGCATAAATATAAAATAAGGGTAAATAAACAGATTTGAATAAAGTGATCATTGTTTCCATAAATTTTTTTGAAACCTTGATACGATATTATAAAGAAGATTAACAATATAAGTGTACAACCTATGAGACCATACTCTTCTGCAATCACAGAAAAAATATAATCTGAATTAGCTTCAGGAATTTTATTTTTTAAAAGACCATTACCGGGTCCCACACCAATAATACCTCCTTGTTTAATTGCTTGAAGAGAAATTTCAGTTTGACTTACGTCATATTCATTTGGAAATAAAAATGAATTTATTCTATTTTGAACATTAAAATTGAGCAAATATATCATCACAAAACTTAGAATTCCAAAAACCACAATTACAGTGAGTATTATAATACTGAAACCACTCATAAGCACTGAACCAAAATAAATAGCTGATAATAAAAAAAATTGACTAATATCAGGCTGCAAAACAAGTATGCTTGCAACTGAAATATAGATTAAAGCACTTAGTGAGTGAGATGATATTTTTGTGCCTTGGTATTGATTATTTAATATCAGAGCCAGTACAACGCAAAATACTGGCTTTACTAATTCTATTGGCATGAGAGAAAAAGATCCAAAACTTATCCATCTTCTTGAACCTTTGATTTCATCCCCAAATAATAAAGTAAGAGCTAGTAAAGTAAAAAATACTGTAAATAATATCACGCTAAATAATTTTATGTATTTTGTCTCAATCAGTGAAATAGAAATAAATACTAAAAAACCTATTGCTAGGTACAAAGCCTGTATATTAAAAAATGCAAATAGATTGTTGTTGAGATACCTACTTGTACCAGGGTTTATAGTTAAACTTATTAATAGACCAAAAGTTATTAATACTGTTATACAAAAAAAAATTGGTTTATTTATTTCAGTAATCCAGTTTGTAATTATTGACTGTTCATAAGTTCTTTTATTCATTATTTGCTAAGTTTGCTTATAAGTTTATTAAAATGTCTTCCACGTTCTTCAAAGTTATTATATTGGTCAAATGAAGCGGCGCCTGGACTAAATAAAAAAGTATTGAAATCTGTATTGGTTTTCATAAATTTACTTATTTCGACCACTGCTTTATCCAAGCTGTGAACATAAACTGTGGTAACTTTACTCTGAAAGTATTTGTGAAAAGTATTAGATTCCTCTCCAATAATTATTACTTTTTTAATATTGCTAAGACTGTCATCTAATATATTGATATTATTGCTTTTTATCTGACCGCCACATATCAATATGATATCTTTATATTTTTTTAGCGCAGCAATTAGAGAGTGATAATTTGTTGATTTGGAGTCATTTATAATAAGTTTCTTTTTGTCTGAAAAAATTATTTGCTGTCTAAACTCAAGCCCTCTAAATGATTTAAAAGCATTGAAAATTTTATTACTGCTTAGGCCTACTTCTTTCAAAATTTCATATGAGAAGCGGTAGTTTTGGTCATTACTCAGTAAATTATACTGATTCACATTTAAATTTATAGTGGAGGTTCTTTTATTTTTATTTATCTGCTTTAAATTTTTCATTTTATTCAAATGATTATTTTTTTTTATTAATTTTTTTATAATTGAATTATTATCAAAAAAACCTTTTTGTGAGCTATTTATATTTTTAAAAATGTTTAATTTAGCATTACCATAATTAGACATTGTATTATGTCTCGCTAAATGATCTGGAGTTAAATTAAGTATACAGGCAATATCAGGTTGAAATATTTTGGAACTCTCCAATTGATAAGATGACAATTCTAGGACATAAAAACCTTTTTTAATCATCTTTGTTTCAAAGATTGGGTTACCTATATTTCCCGCAAGCTGTGTATTGAATTTATTTTTTTTAAGAATATGATGAATAATCGATACTGTTGTTGATTTTCCATTTGTTCCTGTAACTGCAATTATTTTTATCTGATTCCTTATATTTAAATTATCCAAATATATTTGAAATAAATCTAATTCACTTATCGATTTAGTATTTTTTGAAGTTAATTTTTTTATCAGTTTATGTGCTGACTTACCTTTAGTTACAATTCCAGGACTAGGAATAACGTAGTCTATTTGACTTATTTTAGAAGAATACTTTTTATATCCTTTATTTAATATTTTTTTTGAATGTTTGGGATTATCTTCCCAAAAATACACTACAGCCCCACTATTTAGGAGAGACTTATAAATTGAACATCCCGTTTTTCCCATACCAATGACTACATAGCTTTTCTTTGAAAAACATTTTGACTTCAACATTTAGTTACCTGATCTTAAGTGTTGCGAGTCCAACCAAGGCAAGAATTAAAGCAATTATCCAAAAACGAATTACTATTTTTGATTCTGCAATACCATTCTTCTCAAAATGATGGTGTAAGGGAGCCATTTTGAATATTCGTTTGCCAGTTAACTTATATGATCCAACCTGAAGAATTACTGACACTGCTTCTGCCACGAATATTCCTCCAACTATTGCTAATACAATTTCTTGCTTGGTCAGAACACTTATACCACCCAATGCAGCGCCTAATGATAAAGAGCCTGTATCGCCCATAAAGACCATTGCAGGAGGCGCGTTGTACCATAAAAAACCAAGAGCGGATCCAATTATTGCTGCGCAAAGTACAGTTAATTCACCTGCTCCAGGTAAATAATTAATGTAAAGATAATTTGAAAAAATCATATTTCCTGCCAAATAGCAGATTACGGCAAAAGTCGCAGAGACAATCATAATCGGAACTATTGCTAGTCCATCAAGACCGTCAGTAAGATTAACTGCATTTGCTGATCCTAGAATCACCAATATAACGAATGGAATTGAAAATAAACCTAAGTTTAGAAATATATCCTTAAGAAAAGGTAAGGATAATAAGTGAATATCAATTTCATTATAAGTTGTTATCCAGTAAATAAATATCAAAGATATTAATATTTGAAAAAAAATTCTTATTTTTGCAGAAATTCCATCACTTGATTTTTTCTTAACTTTGCTAAAATCATCTGCAAAACCAACCAATCCAAAAGATATTAGAAGGAATATAATTGGCCAAGATATATAGCTTTCGGGATTGACCCATAGAATCATTGATCCAACTATAGAAATCAAAATTATAATTCCTCCCATTGTTGGTGTCCCTTTTTTAGCTACTAAGTGAGACTCAGGGCCGTCTTCTCTAATGGGCTGACCAATTGATTGATATGATCCAATTCTTTTAATTAAAAATGGGCCAAAAAAGAGTATAAAAAAAAATGAAGTAAACAACGCCAAACCTGTTCTTACTGTTAAATAATTTAAAAAATTATTTAATGCACCAAGATTTAAATACTCAATTAAATATAAGATCATAGTTAACTTATTAAATGATTTGATAACTTTCGTAAATTGATTGAATTTGAACCTTTTAGAAATACCTTACTATTCCTATTAAATATTTTCTCTGCATTACTTATAACACTATCTATATTCACATAATATTCAAACTGAAGTCTTTTGTATCTTTTTCTAAGTGAGTAAAATTTTAATCCAACAAAAATTACTTTTTTGGCCTTAATTAGTATTAGATATCTAATTAAATCCATATGAAATTTTTCAGATTTATTTCCAAGCTCATTCATATCACCTATGACATAAACTAAGTGTCTATTTTTAAACTTATTAAAAATATCGATTGTGTCTCTCATAGAAACAGGGCTAGCATTATAGGAATGATCATGTATTTCTAATTTATTTCCCTTATATTTTGATTTTAGTATTTCGCCTCTTCCTTCTGTAAAAGGAACATTTTTGAATTGATTGATTAGTTTTAAATTTAAACCTAGCATATAAAAGCAAGTAAGAATGGCTAATGCATTAAAAATAAGATTTTTTTGATTTTTTCTTAGTATAAAATCAAGTTTACTGGCATCAGGCAATAATACTTGATATTTAATATTATTCGCAATATTTGTCTCTTTTTTTAGATATACTTTTGATGATTTAACTTTTCCAATATCTAAGCAAGTGCTGATCTTTGATTTTTTGAATAACGCATATAGCAATTTATAAAAATTAGAATTTCTATTTATAATTAAGTTTTCAATACTTTTTGTTGAAGTAAATATCTCTGATTTTGCTAATGCAATTTCTTTTAAAGATTTAAAATTACCAAGATGAACATTTTCAATATTTAAAATAATAGCTGTTTGTGGCTGCAATACCTTTACTAATCTTTTTATTTCTCCTGAATGATTCATGCCTATTTCAAAAAATCCATACTTCGTGTGCCGTGGCATATTTAGTAATTCAAGAGGTAGGCCGTATTGATTATTAAATGATTTACGCGAACAAAAAACATTTTCCTCATTTCTTAGCAAAAAATTAATTGCATCCTTTGTGCCAGTTTTTCCAATACTACCTGTAATACCTACAATTTGTGTTTTCAGCTGCGCTCTGTACTTTGTTGCAAGCTCAAGAAGTGCTTTAGATGTATCTTTGACTTTGATTTGAGGTATTTTTATGCCTTTTGCTTTTTTATGAACAAAAGCAATATATGCACCTTTTTTTTCCGCTTCTTCTAAATATTTATGACCATCTGTATTTAAACCTTTAATTGCAAAAAAAATATTACCTTTCCTTAATGACCGTGTGTCGATCGATGCACCAGTTATTCTTTTACCAGCAATATTGGTCCCAAATAATTCATTTATTTCTGTAGTTGTAATGAATTTTTTCATTTTTTTTGTAAATATTTTTTGGCAATTTTAACATCATCAAAAGGTAAATTTTTTCCCATGATGGATTGAAATTTTTCATGTCCTTTTCCGGCAATAAGAAGCAAATCGCCTCTCTTTAATTCGCTAATAGCTTTTTTTATGGCTAGTTTTCTATTGCCAATTTCAGATATGTTTTTTAAATTTCCAATCACTTCTTTTCTAATCCTTGCTGGATTTTCATATCTTGGATTATCATCTGTGACTGTTGCTTTATCAGCGTATTTTGAAGCTATTTTACCCATAAGCGGTCTTTTTTTTCTATCTCTATTTCCACCGCAACCAAATAAAACATGTACATTTGATGTCTCTAACTTTTTTGATTCTACAATTGAATTTTTAAGAGCATCAGGTGTGTGTGCAAAATCAACATAAATTTTCCCACCTGTTTTTGTTTTTCCAACATATTCCATTCTTCCTAATACTGAAGGGCAATTAAGACTACTTTTTGATAATTTTCTAGGATCAAATCCTATTAAATTCAAAATTGAAATTGCAAATATAAAATTTTCTATTTGAAAATTTGGAAAATTTTTAAACTTTAAAAGAATCTGCTTACTGCCCACTGTTGCTTTTACATGTTGAATATCATTTTTTTTAAGAATTTTTATAATTTTATAATTTCTATTTGCTTGAAAATATAATGGCTGAACGGATTTATTTTTTTTTAAAATTGATCTTATTTTTTTAATGTATTTTGTTTTTGAATTAATAATTAATTTACTATCTTTATGTATATAATCTTTGAAAAGTATCATTTTACTTTTTATGTAATTATTTATAGTTTTATGATAATCAAGGTGATCATGTGATATATTTGTTAATGCACAAACATCAAAATTCATTCCATAAAATCTTTTTTGATGTAAGCCATGACTTGATGCTTCCATAACTAAATATTTTATTTTTTTTTGACCTATCTTTTTTAATTGCTTTGAAAGATCAATCGGTTCGGGTGATGTAAGGTTATAATTACTTCTCTTCAACATAGAGTTTCCTAGAGTACCTATAGTAGCTACACTCTTTCCTGAAATTCTCAGTAAATAACTTAAAAAATATGCAACGGATGTTTTTCCATTAGTTCCTGTTATTGCAATTTTTGTTTCAATGTTATTTTTGTTTATTTCAAATGCTAATAGCGATAGTGATTTTCTTATATCTTTAACCTTTATCACTGTCGTATTTTTGGGATATCTTTTTTTACTATATGATGGAACAACAATAGCTGCAGCACCCTTTTTAATTGCTTGATTTATGAACCTAGATCCATCTATTTCATTTCCAGGGATTGCAAAAAAAATATTTCCTTTTTTTATCGATCTCGAGTCTGATGAGACTCCATTAAATTTTATCTTCTTTAATTTAATTTCTTCTAGAAGGGAGTGATTTGGCATTTATTAAAGAGAGGTATTAATGAGCATGTTTTCATTTGGTATGTATCTTGCCTTTATGTCCAAAATAGGACTAACTCTATCAATAATTTGTCTTGAAACTCTTGCCGCATTCCACCCAGCATCACTCCAGTTCCATGTATTGTATGGCTCTCCATATTCTCTATTAATTCCTTTCGGGTCGTCTAATGAGATAAGAACTACATATTTTGGCTTGTGTATGGGTAGTACCGATATAAAAGTAGTTAACTTTTCTCTTGTGTAGGACTTTTTGTCTATCTTGTGAGATGTACCTGTCTTACCTCCAACCAAATATTTAAACTCACCATCTTCTGTGTATGCTTTATCAGCATCCTTGTTAAAGGCTTCTTTGGCAGTCCCTTTTGCAACAACTTGGCTTAAAAGGTAACGCATAATTTCACTGGTCTCTTCTGAAAAAATTTGATTTTCATATCGTTTATCATCTCCTAATTTTGTAAGAGATGGCTGAATTAAATATCCTCCATTTACTACAGCTGATGTAGCAACAGCCAAATGCAATGGTGATACTGAAAGGCCATAACCGTAAGAAATTGACTCTGTATTAACTGTTCTCCATGGGTCAGGAACAATTGGAATTGCTTTTTCTGGTATTCCAATATTTACTTGACGTAGTAATCCAAGTTGAGACAAATATTCTTGCTGTAGTTCTTTACCAATATCTCTGATCATTTTAATCGTTCCAATATTTGATGACTCAACAAATATTTCTTCAACAGAACACATTTTTATCTCACAAGGCCTGTGAACATCCTCTACACGGTGTTTTCCAATATAAATGTGATTTTCAATCTCGTACTTTGTATTTGGCTGAAAGATTTTTTCTTCAATTCCCATTGCTGCAGTAAATATTTTCATCACTGAACCAAACTCATATACGCCTAATGTGTTTTTGTTGAACTTATCATTGTCATTCGCATTTTTAGTATTGGGATCAAAATCTGGAAGTGATGTCATGGCAAGAATTTCTCCATTATTGACATTCATTATGAGCCCTGAGCCACCAGTTGCTTTATATAGTTTCATAGCAGCTAATATTTCATCACGAACAATGTGTTGTATTCTTGTATCTAAAGATAATATCAAATCATTATTTTCTTCATTTTGAAGAAACTTATTAAAAGATTTTTCTAGTCCAGATACACCTGTATTATCAATGTCAACTTTTCCAACTAAATGACTAAAAAGTTCACTGTGAAGATATTTTCTTTTATAAGCATCTCTGAATTCAATTCCAGTTTCACCTAAATCTATATACTTTTGTAATTCAGATGGTTCAACATTTCGATCAAGCCAGAAGAATTTTTTTTCTGATACCAATTTATCAAGATCAGTTGTTGAAAAACTATTATTTATTGCTGAGACTTTACTTATAAATTTTTTCTTATCGTATACAGCTTTTGGATTTACAGATATATGCGATGTTAATAAATTTGCTGTAAGAGAGGTATTATTTCTATCTAAAATATTTCCCCTTTTTGTCTTAACATTCTCAACAAAATAATTTCCCTTTTCAGTGTAAAGTAAATTAATTTCTATCATCTTGATTGTTACTGCCAAAAACAAACTACTAAAAACAATCGCTGACAATATTAAACGATTATTTATTTTAAGGGCAAAATTACTCTTTAAAGACTTTAATCTTTCAAAAGCAAACTTCTCTTTATTGTATCTGTGTGTAAATGAAAAACTTTTTTGATATATATCAATTTTCTTTCGGCCAGTGTTCCGCTTTTTTTTCACGGAATTTACCTTGCCAAATTTTGATTAATTGTTGATGTATTATAAATTTCAATGACATCATTAAATAATTCATTATTTTCTTCAATATCTTCATTATCTAATACAACAAAATACTTTTCGTAATCATTAGTAATAATCATTTCTGAAATCTTTTTAATATTCATTGGGGAAACTAAATGGTCCCATTCAATTTTATAGAGCTCATTTATCTTTTGTTCTTCTCGAAGTGTTAATTCAAGTTCATTAATATACTTTTGCTTTTCGGCTGAAATATTTTTTATAACCATAATTGCAAGTAATCCTGTTAATAAAACCGCAACCGATAATATTTTAACGAAAGCACTTATCATAATTCAAATCCTAACTCAGATATTGGAATATAATTAAAGTTTAATCGCTCACGCTTGATGACTCTAAGCTTTGCGGAACGAGATCTTGGGTTACTTAATACTTCCTTGGAAGATGGCTTTATTAATTTGGTCTTTTTATTTTTTAAACAAACTTTATTTGTAAAATTCTTTACCAGCCTATCTTCAATTGAATGAAATGTGACCACGCATATCTTCCCATTTGCTCTTAGTAAATTAAAAGCTTGGTTGAGACCAGCATGAAGCTCTTGTATTTCATTATTAATAAAAATTCTAATAGCCTGGAATGTTTTCGTTGCAGGATGTTTTTTGTAATATTTTGAAGGAAAAGATTTTTTAATTATTTCTGCAAGCTCAATCGTACTCTCAATTTTTTTTTGAGTTCTGTGTTTCTCTATATTTCTTGCAATTTTTCTTGAATTTCTCTCATCTCCGTAATGATAGATGATATCAGCAAGCTCATCTTTGTCCTTTTTATTTATTAAGTCTGAAGCTGTTTGGCCATCCTGACTCATTCTCATATCTAGGGGGCCATCTTGCATGAATGAAAAGCCTCTATTTGCATCATCTAGTTGCATTGATGAAACTCCTATATCAAATACGAAACCGTTAATTTCTTTTTCTTTTGTTTCTTTGGAAATTTTATCAATCTGACTAAATTTAGAATGTACAAAAGAAAACCGACTGCCGTACTTTTTTTTAAATCTTTCAGCTTGTTTTTTGACTGTTGGATCTCTGTCGATTGCAATGACTTTGCATTCACAGCTTTGAAGGATTCTCTCTGTATATCCTCCATATCCAAATGTTGCATCGATGTATGTTTCATTATCTTTTGGCCCTAATTGTTCAATAACCTCTTCAATAAGAACTGGCCTGTGGCCAAGTTCTTTATTTGTCATTTACTCTGTCTTCTCAAGAAAGATGGAATTTCAAGTAAATCTTGATCAGTCTCTAATTCTTCATCAGCTTCAATAGAATTATGTGTTTCATCCAGTTGATGCACGTTTTGGTCACTAAATAAATCAGGTGTGTCACTATCTGAATTTTCCCTATTTGCATGTATTAAATCCATAATGCTTTGAGAAGACTCTTCCTGCTCCATTGCCGCCTCTTCAATTGGCTCTGAGTCAACTTCAGGTTCAGCAATCATTTCTGGTTCAGAAACTGGGTCTGATTCCATTTCTGGCCCAGCAATTACCTCTTCTTCAGTAACTTCCATTTCTGGCTCTTCGATTGGCTCTGAATCAACCTCAGGCTCAGCAATCATTTCTGGTTCAGAAACTGGCTCTGATTCCATTTCTGGCTCAGCAATTACCTCTTCTTCAGTTTCTAGCTCAGCAATTACCTCTTCTTCAGTAACTTCCATTTCTGGCTCTTCGATTGGCTCTGGATCAACTTCAGGCTCAGCAATCATTTCTGGTTCAGAAGTTTCCTCATCAACAATTGTTGTTTCATCATTCATTGACCCTGAATCTTTTACATCTGAGCTATCCATGTACATATATGGATCAGAATTTTTGTGGATTTCATCTTCTTGATTAGCTGAAGCATGAATTGATCCTGTTCCATTCACTTGAGCTGCTGGAATTGATGAAACTGTTGAACTATTATTTACTTGTAAATCAATTATTTTCTTTGATGGCTTGTCATGAGGTTCTAACCCAGTTGCAACAACTGAAACTCTAGCTTTACCCTCAAGATTTTCGTCAAAGATTGATCCAACAATTACATCTGCATCAGGGTGAACTTGTTCTCTTATCTCATTTGTAATTTTATCAACCTCATGCAATGTTAAGTCAGTTCCACCAGTTATGTTAATCAATAATCCTTTAGCTCCGTCCAAAGAGTAGTCATCAAGCAGTGGATTTGTAACTGCATTGTGAGCACATTCTATTGCTCTATTGTCGCCAGACGCTTCACCTGTGCCCATCATTGCGCGCCCCATATTATTCATGATTGTCTTTACATCAGCAAAGTCTAAGTTGATTAATCCCGGTACTACCATCAAATCGGTAATACTTCTTACTCCTGCATGCAAAACATCATCCGCCATTGAAAATGCATCGGCAAATGTTGTTTTCTCATCAGCAACTTTAAATAAATTTTGGTTTGGAATAACAATTGTTGTATCTACTAAATGTTCTAACTCTTTAAGCCCTTGCTCAGCAATTCTCATTCTTCCAGCACCTTCGAATTGAAATGGTTTAGTAACAACTGCTACAGTAAGTATACCCAATTCTCTAGCAACACGCGCTATTACTGGAGCAGCGCCTGTACCAGTACCGCCACCCATACCAGCGGTAATGAAAAGCATGTTTGTGCCTTCAAGTCTTTCCATTATTTCGTGTTTAGTTTCATCGGCTGAGGATTTACCGATATCAGGATGAGAACCAGCTCCCAATCCCTTAGTAACCTGAACACCCAATTGCATTTTTGAATCACTTAATGATTTAGACAGAGCTTGTGCATCTGTATTGGCTGCAACAAATTCAACTCCCGATAATCCGGATTGAATCATATTGTTAATTGCATTACCGCCTGCACCACCGACTCCAAATACTGTTATCTTTGGCTTAAGCTCTTTTAGTTCTGGAACACTTAAATTTAAAACCATGAAATTATCCTCCTATTTTCATTAGTTATTCATTTTTCCATTTGAGATTTGCTAAATTATTTTTTGCATTATCACTTTTTTCTCTTTTGAAAGAATCATACGTATCAGGATTCCACATTTGGAATGTTTCACCCATGCCTACGAAAGAAACTTGGTCAATAATACCTGCAATAGAGATTAGTCCATCGGGTATGATGACTCTGCCTTCTTGATCAAAATGAATTTGATGGCTGTCTGCAAAAATAGAAGTTGAAAAAGTATTTCTTTCCTCACTGAAGGGGCCGGATGCTTCTATTGCATCACTAATTTTTTGCATTCTATTAGCAGTACATCCTTCAATTGACTTAAGAGTCGGTGAAGGGTAACAAATCATTCCCTTCAATCCGTTTTGTTCTAAGACACTTCTAAAAGAAGATGGAACAGAAACACGACCTTTTTTGTCAATGCGATTGATGTATGTAGATAGAAACAATGCCATTTTTAAAAAAAAGTTAGTTATTAAAATAATCAACAAAATTACCTCATTTGGGTTAAATTGGGATTACTTGGGATAGTATGGGATTATATGGGTAATGTCTATACCTATTTATGATATTTCTTTTATAATCAATAATTTAACTAATATTATACATTAACCTGTATTTATAAACTATTGAAAATAAATGAAAAATTTTGCCAGATAATTTATAAGCCGGGTTCTGTGATTTTTTTACAAAAAACCGATAACTATTCATCTAGCTCAATTGTTACCAATTGAGTCGTGCGATCAACCCGGTTACAGCCAAGACAAGCCAATGTAACCCTATTTGATCTTGCTCCCAGTGGGGTTTACCATGCCTTTTTTGTTACCAAAAAAGCGGTGAGCTCTTACCTCACCTTTTCACCCTTACCCTTAAAATTTCAATTAGGGCGGTTTATTTTCTGCGGCACTTTCCCTAGAGTTGCCTCCGCCGGGTATTACCCGGCACTGTTGCCTTGTGGAGCCCGGACTTTCCTCTTGATCAAGCCAAGCAGTTATCTAATTATCTGGCTAAAAGGGTTTATCCTCTTAAAAGATATTGGTCAAGCCTCTCTTTGAAAAGATATAAGTTCTCTCAGATATCCCAATAATTTGCGCTTAACTGTAAAATCCTCTAACTCTTCGGGGCAATAGTGACTTTCAAAAGCGTAAATAACTTGAAGTGTTTCTTTATCCATTAAACTCGATAAATTAATTTTATAGCCGAAATCTCTTAGTAACTTTTGTAAAGACTTAATCTCTGAAGCTTTGAGCGGTGTTTTTGAATTATTTTTCTTTGGTAAAATTACTAAGCCTTTTGCAGCCAACTTATGCCAAGGGAATAAATATCCCGGATCTATCTTTCGCAGCGGAGCAACATCTGAGTGGCCCAACACATTGCTTTTTTTTATTTTGTACTTTTTCTGCAGACTTGCGATTAATGATATAAGTGATTTTATCTGAGATAACTTGAATTTGTGATATCCAAATTCTTGGCCTTTGTTTTGTAACTCTATGCCTATAGACTTAGAGTTTAAATTTCTATCTTTTTTCCAATTAGATATGCCTGCGTGCCAAGCAATATCTTTATCATTTACGAGTTGGGTAATTTTTCCTCCTTCATTAATAAAATAATGTGAGCTCACTTTATGTTTTTTTGATCTAAGTCTTTTAATTGACTCCTGCGCTGTTTTCATTCCTGTATAATGTATGATTATATATTTAATATTTCTTCTTTTTACTTGTTCAAAATTTGGGGATTTTAGATATTCAATTTTCATGGTGAACTCGATACCTTTTCCTCTTCTGGTTCTCTCATCATTACAATAGCAACACCTGTGAATGACATGGTTGCGCCAAAGATGATTTTAAATGTAAGCACTTCATTAAATCCTTCATAAAGAGAAAAATAAGAAATAATCAGTGCATTTATTATGGCAAGTACCGGAGCAAGGAGAGTTAGAGGTGTAATTTTTGATAATTCATATTTTGTTATTAAGTAATAAAAACCTGCATGGCCGATAGCTGTTGCAGCAAATGCTGTAAATAATATAGCTCCCCAGCCAATTATGGATGCATTTAAAATCAAATCTAATTGATTTTCCTCAACGAAAAATGAAATCGTTGCCAAGAATAAAAAGCTTATAAAAGCAATCCAAGCTTGCAGATCAAATACTTTAACATCTTTTAACTTCTTCATAAAAAGTAGGCTGATAGCAATAGATAAAGCTGCTAATAATGCATAATAAACACCTCCAAGATCAGAAAATATTGTAGGCTCAAAAATCAAAATAATAACTCCCCCAAATGCAAGTGCTATTCCAAGAATACGCCTCCACTTAATTACCTCACCTAAAAATATAACGGATAATATAGTTGCAAATGGTACACCTAATTGAAGAACCACAGCTACAGATGAAATAAATCTAGAATTATCGAGAGCAAGATAGAAAAATGCAAAATGAATGCCTCCTCCTAATATAGAAATAATTAAAATATTAGTCATTTGGCCGCGGTGAATTTTCAAAAAGGGTATGAGTAAAACTGCAATGATTAGAAATCTCATTGTTGTAAATAAAAATGGTGGAAATTCATTTACACCGATTTTTGCAGAAATAAATGCCAGTCCCCACGCAAGATTAATGGATAATACAATGAATATGTCAATTGTTCTCAATACTGGCTCATTTCTCTATCATTTTTTAACTATAATACGATTACACTAAAATATTAATTTGATTAGAAAATTCATATAGAATAGCATTATTTCAATGAAATATAGAATATTAATAGTTTTATTTCTTAGTTCTGTTCTTGTATTACAAGGATGTGCTTCAAAAGAAGCTTCGGTGAACTATAACAATTCTGAAACTGAAATAGTTAGCGTAAATGACCCACTTGAAAAAGTAAATCGTGCAGTCTTTCAATTTAATATTATTTTTGACAAACTCATCTTAAGGCCTATCGCTATTACCTACAGAGCCATTGTTCCAGAGTTTGTTCGAAACAGAGTTACATATTCATTAAATAATTTAGGTATGCCAATCACAGCTGTGAACAATGTATTGCAAGGCGAGCTAAGAAAAGCTGGAGTATCAACATCTCGATTTATTATTAACTCAACTGTTGGAATACTCGGTTTCTTTGACCCAGCAGCAAGTATGGGTCTTGTATCCGAAAATGAAGACTTTGGACAGACTTTGAGTGTATGGGGTGTTGAGTCTGGTCCGTACTTAGTTTTACCTTTCTTAGGACCCTCCACACCAAGAGACTTTGCAGGCATGTTATCAACCTCACTGCTAGATCCAATGTATCAAGTGGGAGGTGGGTCTGCTCCTGACTCTCTAAGAACTTACAGAATGGGCACTGGCGCAGTTGATTTTAGATCTCAAAACATAGAAATTCTTGATGATCTACAAAACAATTCAATTGATTACTATGCAGCAGTAAGAAGCTTTTATTCGCAAGGAAGAGAAAGTCAGGCCTCAAATAACTTAGAAAGCAATACGCAAAATCAAGAAAATGATATTTTTGATGACTTTGATATCGATGAAAGTTATGTAGGACCGGATATTGAAATTATTTATGATTAAAATAAAAAATTATAGCTGGATTTTAATTTTGTTGCTTTCTTTCGCAACTTACGCCCAAAGCTCAGAGTTTGCTCAAGAAGAGAAGTTTGTGTCAAACTTTGCAGACCAAGCGATTGAGATTTTGAGTGACGAGGGTATTAGCGAAAATGATAAAACGTCTCGTTTCACCAATGTGGTAATGAATGCAATTGACCTAAATTTAATTTCAAAATTCGTACTCTCTAAAACGTGGAAAAATTCAACAGATGAACAAAAAGAAAGATATTTGATTGCATTTAAAGATTATTTTATCAACTCCTATGCAAATAAGCTTGATCAGTACTCTGGAGAGCAAGTTCAAATTGTTGGGTCTGAAGCTGCAGGAAAATACGTAATTGTTGAAAGTAATATTGTACGAGAAGGAACTGATACTTTAAAAATAAATTTAAAGTGGAGACTGATTAATAGAGACGGTGATATAAAGATAATTGATCTGAATATTGAAGGTATCAGTCTTGTAATTGCACAAAGAGAAGAGTTTCAGTCATTTCTAGCAAATAACGATAATGATATTGAGAAATTAATCGATAAGATTATTACTGTTTCTGATTAATTCTTTGAAATTATTTTGACGGCAAGCCACTTGGTTTCCAACCAATAACAAATCCATCCTCAACATTGTAAAGATTTTGATAACCATTTGACTCTAATATTAAAGCAGCATGCATGGACCTTGCTCCTGACTTACAAATAAAGTAAATTTCTGAATTTTTTAAAATTCCATAAGAATTGAATTGATCCAAAAAACTAGTGTTTTCATCACCTTCTTCATTAATTAGTGTTAATTCTATATATCGAGCATCAAAAGAGTCTTCATCCACTCTTCCAAATGTTTCCCATTCGTAAGGTGTGCGTACATCAACTAGATATGCATCTTTATTTTCTTTAATTGTGCTATAACAATTTTCTGCAGATATATTTTTTATATTACTCATTACTATGATTTCTGATTAGATGATTTAAATCGATCTGAAATTGGACTAATTTTAGTTTTTCTTCCCCTTACTCGCTTTCTCCACATTAAAAAAGAGGACCTTTTCATATTCTCTTTCATTAATTTAATAACTTCTTTCTCTTGTATTCCAAATTGTTTCCTAATATCAGCGAAAGTTGTTCTATCTTCCCAGGCCATTTCTATAACGCGATCGATGTCTGACTGCGATAGTTTATTGTCCATTTTAGGTTGAAATTTTTACAGCTTGAAAATTACCAGGGCGATGTTCCCCTATTTCCACAACGCCAAGAAGTTTTTTCCAAATTTCAAGTGCACCGTCTGCCTCTTCTTTTCCTATTAGATTTACAACATCATCATAAAGTGGCCCTTTTATATCTGATATTTCTGTCTTAACTTTTTCGAGATACCATTTATTACGATCATTTAGTGAGAGAACTTCAAATCCTGTTTCTTTTAAAAGACTTTCGTACTTTTCTAATGAGCACATAAACATATCGAGGCCTTCTGCGGCAATATATTCTTTCATCTGCTCTGATGGTTCGTTGTCATCATTTCTCATCCAATCACCAACCGCAAGAATACCATTGTCAGCTAAGATCTCGTTTATCTCTTTGAGCAAGTTTTTTTTATCGATAATATGTAAAAATGCTTCTTTACTAAATACTGCCTCAAAACTTTTATCTTCAAATTTATATTCTCCAGGCTTTGTACAAATAAATTTTGCTTTATCAGATAAATTTTTCTTTAACGCTAAATTATTTGCTGTTTCAATTACTAACGGTTCTGGATCTATTCCAATAACTTCTTTTGCACCATATTTTTCGATCATATGAAAAACTGCACCACCTGTTCCACATCCAATATCTAGAACTTTTTTATCTTTTAGATTTAATCCTTTTAAAATCTGATCAATTTCTTCTGTCCCACCAGGTGATAGAAAACCCTCACCCCAGACAGTTTTGAGCATGTTTAGTTGTTTGGGGCCGTAATGTCCTTCGTCGGTTAAGCTCATATTATTAATGATATGTTTTAGATGATCTAGTTGTCTTGTTTAAGTCAATTAAACTTAAATTACATTTTCTTTTGATGACTAGCTTAATTACAGGTGGAAGTAAATTTTTAAACTTTACTCGCCTTACTAAAATATCTTGCTGCTTCATCATATGATCTATTTGCGTAAAATTTAGAAATACACAAAAGTGTTAAGTGCAAAGGTATGCCAAATAACAGCTCTGGTAAATCTAAATGCATAGAAAGATTTTAACCTGATTTATCAGCTATAATCAAGAACAACCGTTCCTGAAACAGGATCAGTTACGCCTAATTCAGGAGATAATTCCTCTAGTAAGTGTCTAACTTTATCCAAGTTTCCAATCATATTTTCTCTTTGAGCGGCTATAGCTTCCTCAGATTCCCAAATTCCAATAAAACAATATGTACGGTCTCCTGTTTTAAAAAGACGACTCATTTTCTGACCCGGTAAATTTTCAAAACTTTTGTTTATTTCTAAGTATTCTTCTTCACAACCTTCTTTAACTTTAAACCTCACGGCATTACAAAATTCCATATTTTGTCTCCTATATTTTGATTTTTTTTACAAATTCTAATTAAAATACTTACCTTTGAAAGAATAAATATTAGTTCAAATTTACTTCCAAGATACTCGTGCAAAGGTTCTTGTTGAGCAATAAAAAATATCATTCTTTAAGCCTGGTGTTAAAAACATGCCATTGGCAAGAGGTGAATTGAGTGCAACCTTTGAGAGTATTTCTCCACTAGATAGGTCTATTACCACTAAGTGATCGTCATTATTTTCGAAACTATTAATTACTAGCTCTTTGCTTTCAGGAAATACAACCGGTTGCATTGTTGGTCTAAGACTATCAATCTTCCACGATATTTTTAACGAGTTGTTTGATGTATCAATACCTGCTATGCCACCATTTATACTATCCCAGCATACACAGATATTACATTCGGGAATATTTACGGGTGGTGCAATAATACCCCCTCCATGATGTTCAAATGGTTCGATATATTCAAATCGTTCTGACATTAAATCAAATCTATAAAGCCTTTGCTTACATGACCAAGGAGCAGGACGTCTCCAACTTAATTCTTTTGGTGCAGTTTTAAATCTGCCATTTGGATGAGTTGAATAAATCGCTCTTAATGAGTCGATGTCTCCGTTGTTCATCAGCCAGAGTGATCCATCTGATATACAACCATCCCATGATAATCCTTGATCATCATCTGATTTCCTATAATTAGGTGACCAGTCTGATGCAACTTCTAGATCATTAGGCAGAACTTTTATTTTCCATATTTTTTCGATACCTGGAATAAAAATGAACTCACCGTCTTCTGTTTTGTCTGAGGCGATTCTTCCCATAGATCCTTCAGGCAATTGCATGGGTTCATGTAAAACATCTAGATTTTGATCTAATCTTGTAATTGTTGAACAACCTTGACCTTCTAAACGTAAATCTTTAGTGACGATTGTTCCATCTGATAATATTAGTAAACCGTTATGCGCCTGATCAATGGGTAATTTTGACTCTTTAATCACTTCACATTCTTTTGAAATACTATGCATGTAGTTTCCATTAACCTTGATGATATTGCCGTTTTGATGTGCTGCAATAGCGCCACACCAGACGTGATCACCGCATGGTAATTTTGGCGTTTCCCCTAATATTTCCAAAGACTCAGGTTCAATTTTTTGAAGCCATCCAAATGGTTCTGGACCTGTAAAGCTTGGCATCGTACCGCCCAAAAAAATTTCATTATTATCGCGATAAATTGTCATAACATTCCAGCGTTCATTTCGTATGCTTTGTACAACAGCTTTTTTTTCACGAGCGTTTAACGATCCCTCAGTTGCCTTTTGACGTCGATTTCCACCACATTCAACAGGCCAGTGAGATTTATAGTATCCCTCAAGTATGGATGATCTGTCTTGGGCAGTCATTATTTTGAAAGCAGAGCTTTAATTGACTTTCCACTCAAAGATGTTGATGTCTTAGCGTAAAGCCTAATTAGCTTTAGAGGCAACGGATCATTAACCTCTTTAAAAAATTCTTTTCGAGAATAAAGATCAAGAAACCATTCAGATATTTTTGTGTAACGGTCTTTAAATGGAAATCCTGAGACATAAAGCCTATATGTATAAATAAACCAAGCAAGATCAAGCATTGAAAGATTATTGCCCATTAAGTATTTTTGCTTATTTAATAGGGATTCGTATTTATCATAACATTTACAAAAATTATTGAGTGAGTTTTTAACTGCTTCATCAGTTATTCCATTTTCACGAAATGACTTATAAAACTTTACTTCTTTTAATTTTAGATAGTCCAGCTCACTATTAGATGATTTATATTTTTCAAAGGCATCTAGTTCATTAGGGTCTTTTTTGCCGAGTCCACCAAACATATATCGATAAGCAATATTTCTTATATCCTCATGCAAATCGTCTTCTTCTTTCAGTAACGTGCCAATTTCTGTTGTATCCGAGTCAGGAACAAGTGGGTTTTCAGGAAATTTATCTTCGAGATACATGAGAATATCATTGCTCTCAATTTCTACACGACCATCATCCACGAGAACAGGAACCAATCCTTTTGGATTGATACCTAGAAAGAATTCCGAATAGTTTTTTCCTGTAGCAAGATTAATGCTGTGAGGTGTCCATGAAATTTTTTTTAAGTTTAAATAGATCCTAAGTTTTTGCGAACATGATGAAGTTCTAAAATGAAATAAATGCAAACCCTTCCAATTAAGTATTTCTCTAGATTTTATTTGATCGCTTGGAATTTGAACCATTATTTTCTTTCCTTATTGTTTTGTTTGGTAACAAGGTAAGCCAGTACAAGAATTACAACCGTACCTGTCATCATTGAAATATCTACTGACAGACCAAAGCTTAATAAAATAAAACCTATTAGGGCGCCTACAAAAAAAACACCAAGGATCTGTAATACATTTTTCATTAATTATTCATCCGTTTTTAGACTAGTTTTCTGAATGATTATAACAGAAATTGTTGGTACCAAAAGAGTGAGCAGAGTGACAACAATCAATAAAATACCTAGGTCAGAATAATCAGCAATTGAGAGTATCTCATTTGTTACCTTATCCTTGACTTCCCTCGTTACTTCGTAAATTTGATTGAGATACTTTGTAAGCAATGCACTTGCGGATAGAGCTAAATTGGTAAACGATGCAAATACAGCAAAAAATGTAGCCTTTAGATGAGCTGGAGCATTTCTTGCAATCCACGCAAGAAGTGGAATCATTGAAACTTGTCCCAAGGGTGACTCTAAAGCTGTATTAAATATTGCAATAAATCGCGCATCCACGACATCATTTGTTAATGACGAAGTCCATTCATGAAATCCATAATACATGCCAACACTTGGCAAAAATAATATTGCTCCAGCAATTGACAATATCACTATAATTTTTGCAATTGAGTTATTGACCATAAAAGGCCTTAAAATAATTATCCCCAGTAAAGTTAGACAGGAGGCAAGAAGAGAAAGTACAGAGAAGAACTGCTCATCAAATCCTAAATTATCAATCTCAAACCATGTAAGGCCTGGGCCAGGGCCTGGCATGGCTCTGAAAACAAATATTATAATTGCAGTTCCTAAAATTGTGAATCGCATCGACTCAGGAAGTTCACGCATTAGTTTAGCCATCAGAAAAAATATTATACTTACTGATCCAATGAATACGATCTCTTGAGCATATGGAAGATTAAATCCTCCCACGCTAAGTGTAAAAATTACAAAAACGAGAGAGCCTCCAAGTATCCACCAATCAACCTTAGTTTTTTCAATTTCGATTTGATGATCTATTCCCAACTTTGAAAGTTGATCGTTTTTTTTCTTTTTTAAATAAATTGAAAGCAATACCCCTAATATTGATATGATCGGAATGATCAATGCGAAGAGATAAATATTCCCGTACAAAATTATTTTTTCTTGTTCTGTTTCAGCCTCAACGCTACTGAAAATAACAACATTAATTAATGCAACAATTACTGTACCGCCAATAATAGCAAATCTACCTAGTGTCTGCATTGTAGTATGCATATTTTTTATTACATCAGGTGAGTATTGGTTTCCTTTAGGATCTATGTTCGGGACCGCTTCAACCGTCATTGCATCAGCAACAACGTCTTGAACCACATAACCTATCGGAGCTAAGAGAACACTAATGACATACCAAGTTTCAACACTTAAGTACATTACCATGATGTCAGTATGAATAATAAGCCCAAACATGATAGCAAGACTTAAAGCGATGAGTGATGCACCTACATAAACAAGATAATTTTTTCTTTCCCAGATTAGGTCAACTAAATGGCCAAGTGGCATTTTTAATGCCCATGGAATTCCTGCCCAAAAACCAAGTCCTGCTAAAAAAGCAGCTGAAAGATTTAGATAGTCTTTTACAAAAAAGGTACCAACGATTCCGGTTAAACCCGAAACACCAGCGGCAACATATATCATCAGAGGCGGTAAATAACTTAATTTAAATTGCCTTCCTAAATCAATAAAAGTGCTGTCTATGAACACATACAATTTACTCATTCTGTAATTATATAGATTAAGATTTTTCTAACAACTCAGGGTTATTGTTACGAGGACTATTAACATTTTTTGAGACTTCATAAACTTGAACTTGATCGTCTTTTTTTCTTTCAATTTCATGCTTTCCTTCTATCCATCCAGTTATTTGAGCTTCATTTAAAAGTAAAGGTTGTCTATGATGCACATGAGAGACAGTTTTACTTGACTGGCAAGTTACAACTGCACATCCACTATTCAAATTATAAATACCAGCAAAATACAGCAATTCATTCTCAATATAATGGAAAAAAGGCGTTTTAGAGTTATTTTGCCTTTGCCATTCATACCACCCATTTGCAAGAAAAACACATCTAAGTGATCCCTTAAAAGAAGGTTTTTCTAATAATGTTTCGTGACGACAATTAATCAAGTTCATATCATCTTTCCATTTTGGTGAATATGACCATTTCATAAAAATGGGATCTGGTTTTATAACCAATACATCTTGTGACGGAGCTATGTTATATGAAGGTGATAGTTCAATATTAAATTTTTCTTTAATTACTTTTTTGTCGGAGAGAACGAAACGCCCACACATCGTTAAACAATAAGTTCGTTAATTAATTTAAGTCGGTCTTGAGATTTTTTACTTGTTGGAATAATTTCTAGAATTCTTTTATACGTTGCTGCAGCTCCCAAAAGATTATCTTGAATTAAATAGATTTCCGCAAGCCCATCAAGTGCTCCAAAGTGTCTTGGTTCTAGTTCAAGAGTTTTTTGAATATCAGAAATCGAGGCATCTAAATCACCTTTTAAAAAAAGGACAGTAGCTCTTTTATTCCAACCTTCTGCAAAATCAGGTTTAAGGTTAATTACTTGCGTAAATAAAGTTGTTGCTTCTTCTAAACTTCCACGATCCATCATGTTGTTACCCTCATCGAATATTTTTTGAGCTTCAATATTTTCCGCAATAGACCATATATCCCAGATGTCAGCTAAGATAGTGCTGGCTTGCATATTGTCATTACTTAAAAACAACTCATCAAACAAACTATTCAGTCGGCTATCTTTTTGATCAGCGAATACAAAAGATGAATAAAAAAGTAACAGTATCAAAATGAATTTTTTCAATCTAAATCTTTCCAAAAAGCTTTATATTTTTTACTATTAGCAGAGTCGTCTCTAAAGTGATCGAGAAATGCTTTAAAAAGTCCCAGCTTTGTGTCAACTTCATTGCCGTCAGCGATTTTTAATATTTGTCGATAGCACCAATAAACTTGAGCTGCTTTATTATTAGATCGCATAAGTGATATCGGGCTATTTAAACCAAGAATCCACGGACCAAATTCCAACATGTTTTCATATAGAGTTGCTGATTTTTTTTCACCACTCATTAATTCATTTACAATATCAGGCTCAGAGCAAAGTGGTCTTCCCAAACCAATTATATCACAAGCGCCACTTTGAAGAGCATTGTTCATACCCTCGGAAGAACGAAACCCCCCAGTGACCGCAAGGGGAATTGATATAACTTCTTTTATTGCTTCAGCATATTTCAAGAAATAAGCTTCTCTTACTTTTGTGCTGCGCTGAGGTTTGATTGTTTTTGCTTTTTTAAGGTTCAATGAGTCAATTTCTAAGGCAGTAAAATTTTCATAAGTTCCACCTGAAATCTCAAGTAAATCTAATGATGTATTATCTAATATTTTAGCAACTTCAATACTTTCTTCGTGAGAAAATCCCCCTTTTTGAAAATCACTTGAATTAAGTTTAACTGAAATAGGAAAACCATTTCCAACTTTTTCTCGGATAGCCTCAATTGTAGTTATAAGTAATTTTGATCTATTTGCTATACTACCTCCCCATTCATCAGTTCGTTGATTAACATTTGGTGATAAAAATTCTGAGAGAAGATATCCGTGTGCTGAATGAAGTTGAACACCAGTGAACCCTGTTTGCTTTGCAACTTCAGCCGCATTAACAAACTGATCAATTATTTTTAAAATGTCGGAATGGCTAAGCTCTTTTGGTACTCCAAATTTTAGTATTCCTCCAAGCGTTGGCAAAGGTTGAACTGAGGGTGCCCTGCTCTCTTTGTTAATACTAAATGGCGTCTGCCTACCGGCATGGCTTAATTGCATCCATAGGTGCGTGTTATTTTGCGTTCCAGACTTAGACCAGTCTGCTAAAGCTGCTAAACTTTCATTTGATTGCTTTCCTTCAATTACAACATTGCCAGCTCGTTCAATATATCGATGATCAACCTGAACATTTCCTGTTACTGAGATGCCAATCCCCCCTTTTGCCCATCTATTATATAGAGTGTTGTGCCTTTCGTTTGCTATTGCATCACTATTTGCAAGACCTTCTGTCATTGCAGATTTAAGAAATCTATTTTTTATCTCAACTCCACATGGCAATAGTAAATTATCACTGATTTTTGTCATTGCTCACTCAACCAATATTTAATTTCATCAAGAAACAATTTATCTAAATGAGGATTAGAAATTGAGGGAAACATATGTCTTCCACGATCAGTTTCTAAAGTTTCAATTGATACAACTTTATTTTTTGCGGCCCATTTTTCAAAATTACTTTTGAGTTTACCTGCATTTACTAAACGGTCATTTTCATCATAAAAGACGAGTGCGGAAGTAGATATTGTATCATATGAAATACTATCAGTAGCAAATGGTATTCGAGCTATCTGATAGAAAATGTTTGTATCAAAATCAGTAGCAAAATAATTTTCCCATTTTTGATCCTCTGGCAAATCCATAAATGATCTTGGATCACAATCAATAAGCCAACATAAGCTTCCTGTTCTATCTACAAGACTAGAAATTAAAGTATTCATAAATGCAAAAGGTGAAATTCCTGAATTTCCTGGAGCAAATAAAACCAAGGTATCAATTTTTTTTGAGAGTAATTCATCATCAGCTGCAAGCATTGAAAGTGCCCCTCCAAGCGAATGGCCAATCAAAATTACATTTTCCCCAATTCTTTCACCGATAATTATTGCTTCAGCAACATCGTACATAATCTTATCAATTTGCATTTGCTTTGTACCTTCATATGGAACCCCATGACCTGAAAGTCGCGTTATAAAAAGATTAGCATCAATTTCTGAAGATAATTTATTTAAAAATTCTTTTGACTGATAACCTGTAGTTGTGAATCCGTGAATAAATACAATCGAATATTTTGTCTTATTTTTGTTACTATTGTTCCAAAAAACAGTTTTTTCAGCGTAAGGATATATGTCACTTACTTCTGACTCTTTTTGTTCAAGGTAATCATCAATATTCTCAGGTATATCAGAAACATACGGAAAATTATTTGGAAGTTTCTCCACTGTTAAAATTGGAAATATAGCTACCCCAATCCAGACCATAAAAATAACTATGATAGCAAGTAATGAATATAATATTTTTTTCATCATAATAACTCTAGGATATTAATTAATGTAGTAAATACTTATTAGTATACTTTTTTTTATACCCGCTATTTGAACCGTCCCATCATTCATAATCCATAAGCTGCAATGGTTGTTCGATGTAAAAGACGTTCTTGTCCTTCATAACCGCCAGTTGCTCTGTGAAGAACACTTCTATTATCCCACATAATTAACATGTCTTTTTTCCATTTATGCCTATAAACAAATTCATCTTTGCACTGCCATGCACTCAGTTCCATAAGTAATTTCATAGCTTCCTGGTTATCCATACCTTCAATACCAATGATATAGCCAACTGTACCATAAATAACCTCTTTATTTGTTTCAGGATGATACTTAATAATAGGATGTATTTGTTGAGCAAAAGCATCATTTGACGCTCTTATATCCATGCTTCTTCCCATTTCTCTATCCTTATCACCGTAACCACCCCCTGGTGAATAAGGCACAAGAGCTGAATGAATTGCTTTTTTGCCCTCTAACTTTTTTCTTAATTCTGAAGGCATACGCTCTAACGCTAAATGTTGGTTCGCAAAAAGCGTATCACCACCTTCTGATGGAATTATTTTTCCAAATAAACACGTGCCTGCTGGTGGGTTTTTCTGAAAACTCCAATCAGTGTGCCAATTGTCTGCAAAAATTGGCACCTTTTCATCTGCCGTTCTTTTAACTGCAATAATATTTTCTCTACCTGGTATTGAAGCAATAAACGGGTCATCTCCAAAAGATCCAAAATAAAGAGTGAAACGTTCTAAATCATCGTCAGATAAAGCTTGGTTAGGAAAACTCAATATATGATACTTAAGCCAATAATTTCTTATTTCAGATATTTGACTCTCTGATAGATCTTTTTTTAAATCAATACCTTTTATTTCTGCACCACAGGCCTGTTCTGAGGCAACTACATTTAGAGACATGATTAAATTATAGAATAAGATAAAAAAGATATAAGGGTTAAAATTTATCTTTTTTGGTGGGCCCACTAGGACTCGAACCTAGGACAACTCCGTTATGAGCGGAGGGCTCTAACCAACTGAGCTATGGGCCCGGATAAACTTTTATACACGCAGATTAATTTCCTTACAAACTAGTTTTTTTCTAAGAAACTTTTTAAAAGTTTAGCTCTAGTTGGATGCTTTAGTTTTCTGAGTGCTTTTGCCTCAATCTGACGAATTCTCTCTCTTGTAACTGAGAATTGTTGACCAACTTCCTCAAGTGTATGGTCTGAATTCATACCAATTCCAAATCTCATTCTCAGTACCCTCTCTTCACGAGGCGTTAAAGAGGAGAGTATTTTTGTTGTTGTTTGCCTTAAATTTGAGTGAATTGCCGCATCAATTGGAATAACAGCATTCTCATCTTGTATGAAATCTCCTAAATGACTATCTTCTTCATCGCCGACCGGAGTTTCAAGACTGACAGGTTCTTTTGCAATCTTTAGTACTTTTCTTACTTTCTCAAGAGGCATGTTTAATTTTTTTGATATTTCTTCTGGTGTTGGTTCTCTGCCTATTTCATTTAATAGTAACCTTTGAGTTCTTACTATTTTATTAATAGTTTCTATCATATGAACTGGAATACGAATTGTTCTAGCCTGATCTGCTATTGAACGAGTAATTGCCTGTCTGATCCACCAGGTTGCATAAGTAGAGAATTTATAGCCCCTTCTATACTCAAATTTGTCAACTGCTTTCATTAATCCGATATTACCCTCTTGAATTAAATCTAAAAACTGTAATCCTCTATTGGTATATTTTTTAGCTATCGAAATAACTAAGCGAAGGTTTGCTTCGATCATTTCTTTTTTTGCTATACTTGATTCTCTCTCTCCTTTTTGAACGTTACTAACAATCCTTTTAAATTCATTAAGTGTAAGACCAATATTACTTGCAGCAGCTCTGACATCATTCATAATATTTTTAATATTATTTTTTTCCTGTTTAACAAACTTTTCCCACCCAGAAAGCCTTGTAATTTTTCTCAGCCAATAAGGATTGTTTTCATTTCCAACATATTTGTCTAAAAACTCTTCTCTTGAAATTTTATATTGAACGGCGAGTCTTAACAGCTTACCTTCTAAAGAAACTATTTCTTTATTAATTACATATAATTTATTAATTAACTCTTCAATTTTGTTGGTATTTATTTGTAAACCTTTTATTAAATCGACTACAATTGCTTTGGATATTTGATAGTTTTTTTCAGATCGTGTCGGAAATTCTTTACCTTTTTCTTGAAAAGCAATTTTATCTTTTTGAAGTTTCTGCAATTTTTTAAAGCTTTTATTTAATTTCTTAAAAGTTTCAAGTATCTGAGGTTTAAGTTCCTCTTCCATTATAGCAATTGACACATTTAGCTCGTCTTCAGAGTCTTCATACTCTTCTATTACCTGGTCTGAGGAACTTTCTATCATTGGCTCAGTATCATCACCGTATGTGGCCGACTTCTTCTCAGCTTCTTTTCTTTTTCTAAGTTCTTCTTTTTCTTCTTGTTCTTTTCTTTTTTTTGCTTCTTTTATTTTTTTGCTCAGTTCCTTTTTATTTGGAGACTCTTCAAACAATGACTCAAGGTCAATGACTTCTCTTAAAGTTATTTTTTCAGCAATTATATCATCTCTCCAATCAAGTATCGCCTGTAGAGTAAGCGGACTTTCACATAACCCTGAAATCATTGCTTCCTGGCCAGCTTCAATTCTTTTAGCAATTGCAATTTCTCCCTCACGAGATAGTAGATCAACCGTTCCCATTTCTCTAAGGTATAATTTAACTGGGTCATCTGTTTTTTCCGTACCTGATTTGGATGAAGGTAGCTCGTCATCTTTATCGTCGTCATTATCGGAGTCGTCAGAGTCAATAATATCAAATCCAACTTGAGATAACTTCGTTGTATATTGTTCAATCTGTTCAGAAGTAAATTTATCTTCAGGAAAAGATTTTTTAATTAATTCATGGGTGAGATAACCGTCTTTTTTGCCTTGCTTAATTAGTTTTTTTATTATTGATTTTTCTAGATCTAAAACGGGACCATCTTGTTCACTAACTTGTGACTGTAAGCTTTCTGCTTCAGCTTTGACCTGTTTCTTTTTTCTGCCTCGTTTCTTCATTTTAATTTTTGTTTATACTTTCCTTTTTAATTCTCATAAAATTTTCAAAACTTTTTTCATCCATTTTTTCTTCCAGATCATTTAGAGCAACGTCTAGGTCACTTTCTTCAATTAAATTTTTATGTAAGTCTAACAGACTGATAAGGCTTCTTTCTACCACTACCTTTTCATTCTTAATTATAGAGCTATAAGTGCTTAGTAGCTTTGGTTGAAATATATATGTAATCTCCTGATTTAATCCCCTTTCGATTAAATAAGACTTTAAATCAAAGTTTTCAAGCTCTTTATCAACATTAGAAGCTGAGAATTCAAGGATTACAGATACCAATGATGACAAATTAAGATCATTAAAGCGAATTTTTCCTAGTTCTTCTGAGTACTTCGCAATCAAGAATGGATTCTCAATTAAGCAGATTAATATGATTTTCTCACGAACAACAGAGTCATGGCCTTGCTTTTTAACTCTGTCACTGGCAAGCATTTCACTAGAAATCCTATTTTTTTTCCTTTGATAATTTACATCGTAGGAAATATTCCTATTAAATTTTAGTTCACTTAATTTATCATTAAAAAATTTATTATAGTATTCACGTACTGTTTTATTATTTATTTTGTTTGTTAGTGATCTTACCCTTTTTTCAAAACCAGCTTTTTTTTCGGGTATGGAAATATCTTCTTTTTCAAGTTCTGTATCCCAAATAAATTCAGATAATGATAGAGAATTATCAATAACATCTTGCAAGCTTGATGAACTATTCTTATTTAAATAATCATCTGGATCATAATCTTTAGGCAATAAACAAAATCGAAGGGAATGATCAGGTAATAAATTATTCAATGCAAGTAATGCAACTCTCTGTGCTGCTTTTTGACCAGCTTCATCTCCATCAAACATGATTATAGGGTTTTGACAAACTTTCCAGGCTCGTTCAAGTTGATAACTTGTAAGCGCTGTACCTAATGGTGCTACAGATGATTTAAAGTTATTTTGATATAGCGTGATAACATCCATATACCCTTCAACAATAATTAAATTTCTTGGTTTTCTATTTTCTTCGATTGCAAGATTTAAATTATAAAGTTGAAAACTTTTTTTGAAAATTGGACTATCTGATGAATTTATATATTTTATATTAGAATTATCTAAAGCTCTTCCTCCAAAAGCAATTATGTTTGATTTATAATCTTTGATTGGAAACATAAATCGATTACGAAAGAAATCGTAAAATTCATCTTTTTTCTTATTTGATTTTTTAATTAGACCGATAGAGATTGCATCATCAATGTTCAATCCTATTTTTTTTAAATGATTATATAAATTATTATTGCCATTACCTGAATAACCTAATTCAAATTTTTGAATTATATTCGCATCAATTGATCTTTTATCAATATACTTTTGAGCTTCTGGACTAGCTTTTAGTTGGTCCTTAAAATAATTATTGGCTTCATTAATTATTTTTTTTAAGCTTGAAAAATCTTTTTCTACATAATTTGGATCTCGAATGATACCACTTTCAGGATTCAAACCTGCTTGGTTTGCTAAATATTCAATTGACTCCGGATAAGACATATTTTTATATTTCATTAAAAAAGAGAATATATCGCCATGTTCAGCACTACTAAAACAATGAAAGAATTCTTTTTCATCATTAACAGTAAATGAAGGTGTTTTTTCATTTTTAAAAGGACTTAGTCCAACAAACTCATTTCCTCTTTGAGTAAGTTTTACAAACTTTCCAACAACATCTGAAACACGTAATCTTGTTTTAATTTCTCCAATAAACTCTTTTGAATATCTAGGCATAAATAAAGTACATTACTTGAACATAGTTAGATATTACTATCAAGTATCTATAAATTTTGTAGTTTTTCCTTTATAATTTTACTTGCTAAAGAAATATCAAGAGCTGGTGAGCTATTTTCCTTCAAATACTTTATCACTTTTCCTATTTCCTTTAGTGATTTTGCTTCAGTTGAACTAATCGCTTCTTCACAAGCTATCACAGTCTCTTCCTCACCAAGTTGCTTAGGAAGAAACTCACGAATAATATCTATCTCACTATTTTCTTTCTGAACAAGTTCATCTCGTCCAGCTTTTTTAAACATATCAATCGAATCATTTCTTTGCTTAACCATTTTTTTGAGAAGACTAATAACCGTATCATCTGAAATTGTAGAATCTTCCCCAGAGGATCGACTTGCAATTTCTTTATCTTTAATAGCAGCTAGTACTAGTCTTAATGTATGGATTCTCTCTTTATCCCCATTTTTGAGAGCATTAGATAATTCGGTTGTGATGTTTTCTTTCATTTGAGATAAACTTAAAATTTACATCATCAGATATATTGTGGCAATAATAGATCTAATATTTATTATCTTATCTAACTATTGCATGAATTCCCCATTTGCACTAAATTTCTATAAATCTAGAATCACTACATATGGCTAATGCGAATAGGTTGAAAAAAGATCTCTCAACAACTCGACCTAAACCTATTGAAGGTCAACTTATTCTAGAAGATGGCTCCCGATTTAATGGGCTAAAAATTGGTTCTCCTAATATGGAAATAGGAGAAGTTTGTTTTAATACCTCAATGACAGGCTATCAAGAAATAATAACTGACCCTTCTTATGCAGGACAAATAATCAATTTTACTTTTCCTCACATTGGTAATGTAGGGACAAATCTTGATGATAACGAGTCTAGTAAACCGTATGCGAAAGGAGTCATAATTAACTGTGATATTTCTGATCCATCAAATTATAGATCTATCCTTCATCTTGATGCGTGGCTTAAAAAAAACAACGTACCAGGTATTTGTAATATTGATACCAGGCTAATTACAAATAGAATCCGTTCTAAAGGTGCGCCGAAAGGTGGCATTATCGAAGGTCCAATGAACAAAAAAAAGACCGCATCCTGTTTAAAGGAAATAAAAAAATGGAAGGGACTTAATGGACTTGATCTAGCTATTGATGTGTCACGCAAGGATATAAAAATTTATAAATCTAAAAAAAATTCAAAACTTAAAGTTGTAGCAATAGATTATGGAATTAAGAAAAATATATTAAACTGCTTACTTGATTTAAATTTAGACGTTATTTTAGTACCAGCTAAAACCTCTGTAGAGAAAATACTTTCTTATAGTCCTAATGGTATTTTTCTATCTAATGGTCCAGGTGATCCAAAAGCAACAGGAAAATATGCTATTCCAATTATAAAAAAACTTATCAAATCAAGGATCCCGTTATTTGGTATATGTCTTGGTCATCAACTTATTTCTTTAGCATTAGGAGCAAAAACAAAAAAAATGTTTCAAGGTCACAGAGGGGCCAATCATCCAGTTAAAAATCTTGAAACTGAAAAAGTAGAGATCACATCTCAAAACCATGGTTTTGAAGTAACTGAAAAATCAATTCCAAAAGATGTAAAAATAACTCACAAATCGTTATTCGATGGAAGCATTGAGGGTATAAGAAAAGGAAAAAATATATTTGCGGTGCAATATCACCCAGAAGCAAGCCCAGGACCACACGATAGTCATTATCTTTTTCAAGAATTTAAAAAAATGATTAATCAAAATGCCTAAGAGAAAAGACATAAAATCTATTTTAATTGTAGGAGCTGGTCCAATTATAATCGGACAGGCATGCGAGTTCGATTATTCAGGAACACAGGCTTGTAAGGCATTAAGAGAAGAGGGATATAGAGTAATTCTAATTAATTCTAATCCTGCAACTATAATGACTGATCCTGACACTGCTGATGTAGTATACATCGAACCAATCACGCCTGAGATTGTTTCAAAAATAATTAAGAAAGAAAGACCTGATGTACTTCTACCTACAATGGGAGGTCAGACAGCATTAAATATAGCAATTGAACTTTCGAAAAATGGAACTTTAAAAAAGTATAAAGTTGAACTAATTGGTGCAAATCTTAAAGCAATCAAAAAGGCAGAAGAAAGAGAAAGTTTTTATAAAGCCATGACTAAGATTGGCTTAGAATGCCCAAGAGCAGAAATTGCTAGAAATTTTAAAGACGCAAAAAAGGCTCTAAAGAATATTGGATTGCCCGTCATCATAAGACCATCGTTCACACTTGGAGGCACGGGTGGAGGAATCGCAACTACCGAGAAACAGTTTGAGGAAATCGCAAATTCTGGACTTTATAACTCACCGATTAATGAAATTTTAATTGAAGAGTCTGTAGCTGGATGGAAAGAATTCGAAATGGAAGTTGTGAGAGACAAAAACGATAATTGTATTATCATATGCTCAATTGAAAATGTAGACCCCATGGGAGTTCATACAGGTGACTCAATAACAATAGCTCCTGCACTTACTTTAACTGATAAAGAATATCAAATTATGAGAAACGCATCCATTGCATGTCTCAGAGAAATTGGCGTTGAAACTGGAGGCTCTAATGTTCAATTTGCAGTTAATCCAAAAAATGGAAGGCTTGTAATTATTGAAATGAACCCAAGAGTTTCCAGATCTTCTGCTTTAGCTTCTAAGGCGACAGGGTTTCCAATTGCCAAAGTTGCCGCTAAATTAGCAGTTGGATACACATTAGATGAACTTACTAACGAAATTACGAAAGTTACACCTGCATCGTTTGAGCCAACAATTGACTATGTAGTTACAAAAATTCCGAGATTTACCTTTGAAAAATTTCAATTAACGCAACCTTTACTATCAAGTTCAATGAAATCTGTTGGTGAAGTCATGGCTATTGGAAGGTCATTTCCAGAGTCATTGCAAAAAGCAATGAGGTCGCTTGAAACTGGTTTAGACGGCTTGGACGAAGTAACTGTAAGTATGAATAAAAAAAAGCTCACAAAGAAAAATATTTTATCTGAACTTAAAAAACCTCTTGCAGATAAACTATTATTAGTGGCTCAGGCACTACGTTTTGGATTAGATATAGCTCAAATTTATAAGTCCTCAAAAGTCGATCCTTGGTTTATTGGTCAAATTAAAAGGATAGTTGATACGGAAAAAACCCTAAAAAAAGGATTGCCACGAAACGCTAAAGAATTGCTTAGAATAAAATCTTTGGGATTTTCAGACAAAAAAATATCACAGCTCTGTAATACAAAGGAAGAGAAAGTTTTTAATATGCGCGTCAAAAACAAAATTTTTCCTGACTTTAAAAGAATAGATACCTGTGCTGCTGAGTTTGAAGCTAAGACCCCATACATGTACTCAACTTACGCTAAAAATTCTTTAAATAGTGATGCATGCGAATCTAGTCCAACATATAAAAAAAAGGTAATTATACTTGGAAGTGGTCCAAATCGAATTGGACAAGGTGTTGAATTTGATTATTGCTGCTGTCATGCTTCATTTGCCCTAAAAGAATTAAAATATGAAACAATCATGATCAACTGTAATCCAGAGACAGTCTCTACCGACCCAGATACCAGTGACAGACTTTATTTTGAACCCCTTACGAATGAAAATGTATATGAAATTATTAGAAAGGAAAAAAGCAAAGGAAATCTTTTAGGAGTTATTGTTCAATTCGGCGGTCAGACGCCTCTTAAGTTGTCTGACTATTTAAATAAAATGAATATACCAATTTTGGGTACTTCAACTGAATCGATTGACACTGCTGAGGATAGAGAAAAATTTAAAAAGATTTCTGAAAACTTAAATCTGTTGCAACCAGCAAATGGTATCGCATATTCTGAAAAAGAAGCTAACTCAGTAATTAAGAAAATAGGTTTCCCAGCAGTGATCAGGCCATCATATGTATTAGGCGGAAGAGCTATGGAGATTGTTCACAATGAAGATGAATTAAAAAAATACTTCAAAGAAGCTGTAGTAGTTAGTGGTAAAAGCCCTGTTCTAATAGATCACTATTTGAAAGATTCTATCGAAGTAGATGTCGATGCTGTATCTGATGGAAAAAAAGTCATCATTGCAGGTATCATGGAACATATTGAGGAAGCAGGAATCCATTCTGGTGACTCGACATGCACGCTACCACCTTACTCATTGTCAGAAAAAATCATTAAAGATATAGAAAAGCAGACTAAAAAATTAGCTATTGCGCTGAAGGTGAAAGGCTTACTAAATATACAATTTGCAATTCAAAATAATAATATATTTTTACTTGAAGTTAACCCTAGAAGCAGTCGAACTGTGCCGTTTGTAGCTAAAGCCACAGGTAATCCAATTGTTAAAATAGCACTAATTGCAGCAATGGGAAAACCATTGAATAAAGATAAATTTAAAATTCGTAAATCTAATTGTATCTCAATTAAAGAACCAGTATTTCCTTTTAAACGCTTTCCTAATGTTGACACCATCTTAGGCCCTGAAATGAAATCTACTGGAGAGGTAATGGCCATCGATAAGTCATTTGAGTCAGCTTTTATCAAATGTCAGTTAGCATCCTCAAACCCTCTTCCTAAGAAAGGTTCTTTATTCGTATCTGTAAAAGACTCTGATAAGCCAAAAATACTTCCAATTATAAGGTCCTTTCAAAAATTAGGATTTCAAGTGAATGCGACTGCAGGAACAGCTGATTATTTGATGGAGGGTGGTGTTAAGGTTAAGAAGATTAACAAGGTTTCGCAAGGATCACCTCATATTGTTGAAGAGTTAATTGATGACAAAGTTGATATAATAATTAATACAACTGAAGGAAGAAAATCAATTAATGACTCCTTTGGTATAAGAAGAACTGCTCTCATGAAAAGTTTGCCATACTTTCTCACAGTATCTGGAGCAAGAGCCGCTATTAATTCTATTAAAGAATTAAGAAATAATGAATTGGAAGTTAACCCTATAACTAAATTTCACTAATCTAGAGGAACAGTACCGAGTTTCTTTGTATTTTTTATGACAAAGGCTGTTTTGACACTCAAAATATTTTCATTTGAAGTCACATGTGTTGTTAAAAAATTATTAAATTCATTCATATTTTTCACTACACATTTAAGAATAAAATCTATTTCACCGTTTAACATAAAGCACTCTCTGATAGGTTCCAGACCCCAAACCAGCTTTTCAAAAGACCCCAAGCTTTCTTCATTTTGATTTTTTAAACTCACAAATATCCATGCTACTAAGTCATATCCAAGCTTTGATGGATCTAGATTTGCACGAAAACCATCAATATACCCATTATCTTCTAAGTCTCTTACTCTTCTTAGTGTAGGCGGTGGAGACATTTCAATTTTCTTAGATAGATCTAGATTTGAAATTCTTCCTTCATCTTGAAGTATTCGAAGTATTTTTAGATCGACACTATCAATTTCTTTTTTTACCATCAGTCTACTGGCCACTCTGTTTCAAAAGTAACATAATTTAATTGCAAGCAGCGTCTTTCTTTCTTAATTTTTTTCTTTTCAAGTCCATGCCAAGAATTTTCTTCTGAAGTAAAAATATACCCTGTATTATTTTTATAAGGTAGAGTTTTAGCAACTTTCAAATCCGGAGTATAAAAATCTGTTCCTAAATTTTCATTTTCTCCGTATCTGTTTACAAACAAAATTGATGACATTAATTTTTCCTTGATGTCACAGTGAGGTTCAAGCCAAAATCCATCTCGATCGGCAATGACTTCTAATCTAACATAAGAGTTTTTTAAATCTCTATTGATTAGATTAGAAATGAAGTCAGTACATTCTTTTGATTGCATTTCTTTTACTAGTCCAAATAATTCAGAATATTCCTCTGCATTATCTTTATTGATAAATATTCTTAACTTACTAAGTAAATTATCCCCTGTTTTATCTCCTGCTCTTGTTCCATCGAAAATAACTTCACCTTCAGGAAAATTGATAGAATAAATTTCATCTATTGCTTTCTCTGATAGAGGGTTAGTAATTGTCCAATGATTAAAAGGTACATTGGAATGCGATAAATTATTTTTCAAAGCATTGATTAATGTCATGCTTTTTTATTATACCTTTCTTCAATCATTCTGGCTACTTGGAAGGTCTCATTTTCATATGAATTTGTAAAGTCTTCGAGTTTTTCTCCTAAAAGCCTTGCGTAATTTTTTTGCAACAACATCGTAATAAATTTTTCTATTCTGTTATTTTTTTTTAAGCTTGGAAGTTTAAAAATATATACTGGTTTAGTTGAAGATATAGACTCTGAAATTATTGAAACTGAGTCAGCTGTACAAATAAGATATTTAGAAAACTTCATTAAGGCTAAATAAGGATTACCTTCGCCGTTCCAAATAATATTCTGATCCAAAAAGCGTTCTTTCAGGTATTCAATAATAAATTCATCAGTTCTTCTTGAAAATAAAATGTATAACTGAATGTCATTATTTTTAATAATTTTATCAACTTGATCAGCTAATACCTTAACAACAGATATATCGAAGCGATAATTTCGGTTTTGACCACCTAAGAAAATTGCACAAATAGGTTTTTCTATTTTTGAGAATTGAGCTGCGTAAAGCTCAGCCTCTTTGCTTAGTAGACTTTTGTTTATATGATTAAGTGCTAAATCAGTTTGAAGCACATTTTTACCTTTTAAATCATCATGTGCTGGAGCGACAACCAAATCAAAATGAGCTGGGTTGATTTTTGGATTTTGTATATGAATTGAAAAGACTTTATTTTTTAATGATTTTTTGAGGTGTAAAGATGCATATATAGACCTCTTGCCACATGATATAATAATATCTGGAGGAATATTACTTTCTAAGCTTATTTGTCTGTAATTATTAAATATAATTTTAGATGGTGGCAATATTCCCACTGGAAGCTTATTCCAAGGAAATTTTAAATCTATTGTCTTTTGCTCAAAATTTAAATTAAGAGCACCAGCAAGGCCTTTGACCTGACTGATCATTCCTGCTGATCCATCTGTTAGGCACCACGCTCTCAAATTCTTGAAATTGGTCATTTAATAACTATCTATGTTGAATACAAAAGTTCTTTAATTACTAGAAGATAATATATAGATTATAAAAATTAAATGCATTCAAAAGTTCTAATAATAGGTTCAGGTCCCGCAGGATATACTGCTGCAATATATGCGGCAAGGGCAATGCTCGAGCCGACTTTAGTTCAAGGTTTGCAGCCAGGTGGGCAACTTACTATAACAACTGATGTTGAAAACTATCCTGGGTACGGGGATGTGATACAAGGTCCATGGTTAATGGAACAAATGCAAGAACAAGCAAAAAATGTTGGAACAAATATTATAAATGACATTATAAAAAGTGTAGACTTTAAGTGTAAGCCATTTAAGGCTATTAGCGAGTCGGGAACTGAATATACTGCCGACTCAGTGATTATCTCAACAGGAGCTCAAGCAAGATGGCTTGGATTAGACTCTGAAAAAAAATTTCAAGGATATGGCGTTTCAGCTTGTGCAACTTGTGATGGCTTCTTTTTTAAGGAAAAAAAGGTAGCAGTCATCGGCGGTGGTAATTCGGCTGTTGAGGAAGCTTTATATTTAACAAACTTTGCATCTAAAGTGTACCTTGTTCATAGGCGTGATGAACTTCGAGCTGAAAAAATTCTTCAAGATAGATTGTTTAAAAATGAAAAAGTTGAGTGTGTGTGGGATAGCGAACTAAAAGAAATAGTTGGCGATGATGATCCTCTAAATGTAAAAAGTATAAACATTAAAAATACAAAAACTAACGAAACCAGCAGTATCGAGCTAGACGGTGTCTTTGTTGCTATAGGGCATGATCCAGCTACTCAAATTTTTAGGGACCAAGTCGAAATGGATGAAGATGGATATATAATTACAAAACCTGACTCAACACTTACTAACGTTGAAGGTGTATACGCAGCAGGAGATGTAAAGGATAAAATTTATCGTCAGGCGGTTACTGCAGCTGGTATGGGTTGTATGGCAGCGCTTGAGGCAGAAAAATACCTAGCTGAATTATCTTAATTTATTAAGAAAATCTCTCATTCGAATGCATGCATTTTTTAAGTTTTCGTCTGAAGTTGCATAAGAAATTCTAAAATAGCCCTCCAAACCAAAAGCTGAACCTTGAACAACAGCAACTCCCGCATGCTCTAATAATGATGTCGTAAATTCTTCATCATTTGTAATTTTATTATTCGACTCATCAACTTTTCCAATTACTCCTTTACATGATGGAAAAACATAAAATGCCCCTTCAGGTACTCTACATGTAATTCCATTCATACTAGTAAATTCATTGATTAGAAAATCACGTCTACCTTTAAATACTTTGGCTCTTTCGGCAATGAATGAATTATCTCCATTTAAGGCTTCAACTGCTGCAGCTTGACTGATAGATGTTGGATTGCTTGTTGATTGAGACTGAAGCTTGCCCATGGCTTTAATTAAGCCGGCATTTCCTCCCGCATAACCAATTCTCCAACCTGTCATAGCATATGCCTTACTAACTCCGTTCAATGTTAATATTCTTTCCTTAAGTTCTGGAGCAATGCTTGCAAAAGTATGAAATTCATTATCATCGTATATAAGATGTTCATATAAATCATCTGTCATTATGTTCACGTGTGGATATTTTTTCAAAACATTTGCAAGTTCTAAAAGTTCATTCTTTGTATAACATGAACCTGTTGGATTTGATGGTGAATTAAGAATAAACCATTTGGTTGATTGATTGATTGTGTTTTCAAGTTGTTGTGGGGTTATTTTAAATCCTGACTCTTCACCACATTCAACGAAAATAGGTTTTCCATTGAAATAATTAACGACATCAGGGTAAGTTACCCAATAAGGCGCTGGAATAATTACTTCATCTGACTCATTTAAGGAGACAGCAAATGCATTAAAAATAATTTGCTTTCCTCCTGTACCAACAGAGATTTCATCAAGCTCGTAATCTAAATTATTTTCTCTTTTAAATTTTGCTTTGATTGCTTTCTTCAGTTCTGGAGTTCCATCAACAGGGGTATATTTGGTATCTCCAGCATTTATCGCTTGAATGGCAGCTTTTTTAATATTTTCTGGAGTATCAAAATCAGGTTCGCCTGCTCCTAGCCCTATAATATCCTTTCCCGCAGCCTTTAATTCACGAGCTTTTTGGGTCACTGCCATGGTGGCCGATGGCTTAATTCTTTTTATACTGTGTGATAGTTCTACCACTGCTTATCCCCAGAATTTGTTATTTATACAATCAGCTATTATATTAAATTAGATTAATACACAATTTATATTCTAACTAATTAATAAATTAATGCCAAATTCTGAAGTTCTTAAAGTTACATCTGAATACAAACCTGCTGGAGATCAGCCTCAAGCAATTGAAGAGATTGTTAATAGTATTAAAGGCGATGAGATGGAACAAGTTTTGCTTGGAGTAACTGGATCAGGCAAAACTTTCACGATGGCTAAAATTATAGAAAAACTTCAAAGGCCAACTCTAATACTTGCTCCAAATAAAACTTTAGCAGCACAATTATATGGTGAAATGAAGTCGTTCTTTCCAGACAATGCTGTTGAATATTTTGTATCTTATTATGACTATTATATACCTGAAGCATACGTACCGAGGTCAAATACTTACATAGAAAAAGAAGCATCGATAAATGAACAAATCGATCGAATGAGACACTCAGCAACTCAATCCTTACTTGAGAGAAAAGATGTTGTAATTGTTGCAAGTGTTTCATGTATTTATGGAATAGGTTCTGTTGAAACTTATAGATCAATGACTATTCGATTAGAAAAAAATCAAAAGATTGGACGAAATGAAATTATTCAAAAACTCATCACGCTTCAATATAACCGAAACGACACAGATTTTCATAGAGGCACATTTAGAGTGCGTGGAGACTTGATTGAAGTTTTTCCATCCCATTACGAAGACCGCGCGTGGAAATTATCGTTATTCGGAGATGATCTCGAATCAATAAGTGAATTTGATCCATTGACTGGAAAAAAGACAGCTGAGTTAGAAACTATAAAAATTTATGCAAACAGTCACTATGTCACTCCAAGGCCAACACTTGATACTGCCATAAAACAAATACGAAAAGATTTAGAAGTAAGGATTCCTGAATTTAAAAAAGAAAATAAATTAATTGAGGCTCAACGAATAGAAGAAAGAACAAGGTTTGATTTAGAAATGATTGAGGCAACGGGTAGTTGTCCAGGCATTGAGAATTATTCAAGATATCTCTCTGGAAGAAATCCAGGCGAACCGCCTCCAACACTTTTTGAATACTTGCCTGACAATGCACTCCTTTTTGTTGATGAAAGTCATGTCACAGTACCTCAATTAGAAGGCATGTATAAAGGTGACCGAAGCAGAAAAACAACTCTGTCAGAATATGGCTTTAGATTACCATCTTGTTTAGATAACAGACCATTAAAGTTTGAGGAATGGGAAATGATGCGACCTCAAAGTTTATTCATTTCTGCTACTCCAGGACCATGGGAAATGCAAAAAACTCAAGGGGTATTTACTGAACAAATAATAAGGCCAACAGGGTTGATTGATCCAGAGGTTGAAATAAGGCCTGCGAAAACTCAAGTTGAAGATTTAATATCAGAATGTAAAAAAATTATTGATCTTAAATACCGAGTATTAGTGACAACGCTTACTAAACGCATGGCTGAGGACTTGTCAGAGTATATGCATGAAAACGGAATAAAAGTAAAATATATGCATTCAGATATTGATACATTAGAGAGAATTGAAATTATACGCGACCTTAGAAAGGGATTGTTCGACGTGTTAGTGGGCATCAATTTACTTAGAGAAGGTTTGGATATACCTGAATGTGCTTTAGTCGCAATATTAGATGCTGATAAAGAAGGCTTCTTAAGATCGGAGAGGTCATTGGTACAGACAATCGGTAGAGCAGCAAGGAATGTAGATGGAAGAGTAATACTGTATGCTGATAAAGAAACAGAAAGTATAAAAAAAGCAATAAGTGAGACTGACAGAAGAAGAGATATACAAAAGAAATATAACCAAGAAAATAATATTACACCTGAAACTATTAAGAGGGATATTAGTGATATTCTTGAAAGTATTTATGAAAATGATCGTGTAAACGTTGATTTGAAGAGTACAGAAAAACATCTCGTCGGAAATAATCTAAAAAAACATCTTGAGGAACTTAAGAAAAATATGATGGATTTTGCTGATGATCTCAATTTTGAAGAAGCTGCTAAGTTAAGAGATGAGATAAAAAGGCTTGAGAATAATGAATTAGAGTTACCATCCAATAGCAATATAGTTTATAAAAAAAACAAAAGGAAAAAAAGAAAGTACTTTACTTAATGTTTATAGATTTCTGCATACTGTTAATAGGATTATCTCTTCTTTTATACAGTGCAGATAAAATGATTGAGTCGGCTGACGCAATTGCTAAAAAGTTCAATTTATCCCCAGTATTAATAGGTTTAACAATTGTAGCGTTTGGTACATCAGCACCTGAACTAGTTATAACTCTATTTGCTGCAACAAAGATCGTTCCAGCTACTGATGCCATTACCGGAAATATTATAGGATCTAATATTGCAAATATTTTACTAATTTTAGGAACTTCAGCATTTTTTTTCAAAATTAATCTAGATAAATTAGGCACAAAGGATATTATTTTCTTACTTTTAATATCTTTATACTTCGCGCTCTTATTCTATGTTAGCCAAACAGTCACTCTCATTCACACAATCGGCTATTTAGTTTTAACTTTGTTCTTTATCAATTTTCTTCGTAATTATAAATCCTCAGATCAAAATGAAGAACAAAAAATTTTTGGAAGATACACTTATTTAATTTTACTAAGTACCTTCATAGGCATTTTTATTGGTGGGAAAATTTTTTTAGACAGCTCACTGAATATTTTTCAAACGTTAGGAGTTAACGAGGTACTAATAGGTATTTTTGTTCTGGCCATTGGTACATCCTTACCTGAATTGATAACTGTTATTATTTCTTACTTAAAAAAGAAGGGCTCTATAGGTATTGGTAATGTTATTGGTAGCAACATTATGAACATACTGTTTGTTTTCCTACCAGGGGTTATAATTGTTCAACTTAGAGGGCTTGAATATTCTCTAAAAAATATAGATGTATTTCACATATATATTTTAATATTAGTAACTTTGATGATAGCTCTTATGGCAATTTTAAGAATTCAAATGAGAAAAATACATTCTGCTTTTTTCTTGATTAGTTATTTTTTATATCTTGGGTATTCTTTTATATTATGAAAAAAACAATATTAATTACAGGCGGTTCGCAAAGAATTGGTAGATCAATCGCACTATTTCTTAAAGATTCTAATTATAATTTTATAATACACTATAATAAGTCTTCAAAAGCAGCCAGAGAGTTGAAAAATATTATTAATGGTCACGGGCGCGATTGCGAAATAGTGAAAACTGATTTGTCTAAAATATCTGATGTTAAAGATATAATTAAAAGAAGTAAAAAATTCTTTGGACCAATACATGCAATTGTTAATAATGCTTCCTTATTCATCAATGATAATATAGAAAATTTAAATGATAAACTTTGGTATGATCATATGAATATAAACTTATACGCCCCTCTAATCATATCTAAAGAATTTAATAAACAACTTCCAAAAAAGAGCTTAGGGCATATCATAAATATATTGGATCAAAATGTAGTCAATCCAGATACATCGTTCTTTTCCTACTCCATTTCAAAATCTGCTTTACTATTTGCAACTACAATAATGGCAAAATCATTTGCTCCTAACATTAGGGTTAATGCGATTGGCCCAGGTCCGACACTTAAAAATATTCATCAATCAAAAAAACATTTTGATCAATCGATCAAAAATACTTTACTTAAAATAGGTTCACCGCCTGAGGAGATTGCCAAAACAGTTAAATTTCTTCTTGAATCAAAATCAATTACAGGTCAATTTATAGCTGTAGATGGTGGGGAACATTTATCATGACAGCAAAGAATATTCTTAAATTAAGTGAATTAAGATCAGAGACAGATTTGATCAATCCAAATTCTGGATACGATTTAATCTTTTTAAATGATTTTATGATCGATGCAAACATTGGAGTATACAAACACGAGAAAATAAAAAGCCAACCACTCCGCATAAACATAATTGCTAAAGTTAAAAATCCAAAAAAAATAAATGATGATAAATTGTACAGTGTTGTTTGTTATAATCAGATTTCAAAAAAAATTAAAAAAATTATTAAATCTGGTCATACAATTTTACTAGAAAAACTTGCTGAAAAAATATTTCAGGAGTGTTTTAAAAACAAAAGAATTCAAACTATGAAGATAAGACTTGAAAAACTTGATGCAATTCAAGAAGCTGAAAGCGCAGGCATCGAAGTTGAACGCTCTCGTTCTGAATAATGAATAATCTTGAGAATATTAAAGAAATAATAGACCAATCCCCCTCTTCCTCCGGTATTTATAAAATGCTTAATGAAAAAGAAGAGATTATGTATGTTGGCAAGGCAAAAAATCTCCAAAATAGACTTAAAAGCTATCTAAACACTAACAATCTCTCAAATCGAATCAGAAGGATGGTTAGTAGAATATCAAATATTGAAGTAATTGTTACTGAGACAGAAAAAGAAGCTTTGTTGCTTGAGGCGAACTTAATAAAAAAACTTAAACCTCCTTTCAATATACTTTTACGAGATGATAAATCATTTCCTTATATTTTTATTAATCATGAACAAGAATTTCCACAAATTTCAAAACATAGAGGAAAACAAAAATATAAAGGAAAATATTTTGGTCCGTTCGCAACAATTAATTCACTAAATTATACTCTGAAAATATTACAGAAAGTTTTTCTACTAAGGTCGTGCGACGATACTATTTTTCAAAATAGATCTAAACCATGTCTTCTTTATCAAATTGAAAGGTGTAGTGGTCCCTGTGTTGATTATACATTAAGTAAAAAAGAGTATTTACAAAGTGTTAAGAATGCTGAGCACTTTCTTTCAGGTCAACATAGCAATTTACAAGAGGAGTTATCTTCTAAAATGGATGAAGAAAGTAAAAGTCTTAATTATGAAAAAGCAGCTAGCTATAGGGATAAGATAGTTGCATTAACCCAGATTCAAAGTCAGCAAAACATAAATCTTTACGATGTAAAAAATACTGACGTGATTTCAATTTCAAGAAAAGGAAATAAATCATGTGTTCAAGTATTTATTTATAGATCAGGTCAAAATTGGGGAAATAGATCTTATTTTCCAAAACACAGTGATGAAGTAGAAGCTTATGAGATCCTAGAGCGTTTTATTGTTGATTTCTATACAAGATATTCCCCTCCAAAAAATGTATTATTAAACTTACCTATAAAAAATTCATCTCTTATCGAAACATCTCTTAAATCCATTTATAATTACAAGACATCTTTTTTTGTCCCTAAAAAAGGAAAAAAATTAGATATAGTGAATTATGCGAGTAGAAACTCAGAACTAGCACTTAAAAATCACATTGCACAGTCTCACTCTGACAAAGAGAATCTGAGCCAACTTTCAAAAGTACTCAATATCACTAAAAAAATAAAAAGAGTTGAAGCCTATGACAACAGTCATCTATCGGGCAAAAATGCAGTTGGTGCAATGATTGTTTACTCTGAAGAAGGGTTTGAAAAAAAATCATACAGAAAATTTAATATAGACTCATCAAAAGTAAAACTCGGTGATGATTACGGAATGATGAGACACGTCCTTGAAAGAAGATTTTCAAAAGAAGCAATCAAAAATTCTAAGAAATATGAAAAATTGCCTGATTTATTGGTTATTGATGGAGGTAAAGGCCACTACGATTTAGCTAGAGAAATCTTAGAAACTAAAGGTTTAAATGAAATGGAACTAATATCAATATTTAAGGGTGAAGGAAGAAAAGAGTCATTAGATCAAATAATATATAAAAATAAAAAAAACTTTATCGACAAAAATACTCCCTCCTTTTTCTTTATTCAGAGAATCAGGGATGAGTCACATCGCTACGCAATCGGGGCACATAAAGCGAAAAGAAAGAGGGAAATGCATGCCTCAGAATTAGAACCAATAGAAGGTTTAGGACGAAGCAGAAGAAAATTACTTTTAAATCATTTTGGATCAGTTAAAAATATTAAAAATGCCTCAGCTCAGGATATGATGAAAGTTAGAGGAATTAGTAAGTTGCTTTCAGAAAAAATATATGCATATTTTAATGGATAATGTCTAAGTTACCAAATTTTCTCACTCTTCTTAGAATTTTTTTATTACCATTATTAATATATTTAATCATAGATAGTAATAGCTCATTTAATTTGGCAATTCTTATTTTGTTTATTGTTATTGCATTGTCAGATTATTTTGATGGGGTAATTGCAAGAAAAACGAATAGCACATCTGAATTTGGTAAAATGTTAGATCCTATTGCAGATAAGCTATTTGTCGTACTGTTAATAATTACATTTATCTACAATGACTATATTAATGAGATAAATTTAATTCCAGCCTATTTAATAATATTTAGAGAAATTTTTATCTCTGGTCTAAGAGAGTTTGCATCTAATTTACCAGAAGTAAAAAAAATAGATGTTTCTATATTAGGAAAATATAAAACTGCTTTTCAAATTTTGAGTTTATTTTTTATCTTAATAGGAAGCATCTACATAAATTTGCAGCCTTTATTAAACATAGGTATTTATCTGTTCTGGCTGTCAACTATAATTACGCTGATCAGCGCTTATCAATACTACAAAAGTATATTTTAAGTTAAGATCTCACGATTTCGTGATAATCCTGCATAAACTTAAAATTTTGGGTATTATCTCCAGTATTGAATTTAATATCGTCAATAGACTGAATTGGAGTAATCTCTGCCGCGGTGCCTGTTAGAAAGGCCTCATCAAAATTACTAATTTCTTCTGGCTTTATATGACGCTCAGTAATATTAAAGCCTTGTTCTTTAACCATTTCAATAACAGTTTGCCTAGTTATACCATTAAGGAAACAATCAGGAATTGGAGTATGAATTTCTTTTCCTTTAATAAAGAAAATATTTGCTCCAGTACCTTCAGCAACATAGCCCCTATAGTCCAACATTAGGGCATCATGGTATCCTTTTTCCTCCGCAAATTCTTTTGACATTGTACAGATAACGTAAGGACCAGATGCTTTTGCTTCACATGGTGCCGTATCAGGTGATGGCCGTTTCCATGGTGAAGTTATTAATCGTAGGCCAGCTTTTCGATCTTCGATCTTAAAATATGACGCCCAATCATTCCACACTGCAATTGCAACATTAATATCAGATTTAGCAGTTGAAATTCCCATTTGCTGAGACCCTCTCCATGCAATTGGCCTAACATAACAATCTTCAAAATTCATTTTTTTAATGAGTTCATCTTTGGCCTCATTAATTTGGGACTGACTATAAGGAATTTTTATGCCTACAATTTCCGCTGATCTAAATAGCCTTTTTGTGTGTTCTTCAGATTTAAAAATCTTTCCTTTATAGGCTCTTTCCCCTTCAAACACAGCACTAGCATAGTGAAGACCCTGAGTAATAACATGGCATTTTGCATCATTCCATTTGATAAACTCTCCGTTCATCCAAATAAAACCCTCTCGATTATCAAATGGTGCTATTTCCATATAAATTACTCTAATAAATTAAAAGTTTAATAACAGATAAATGGCTTGATTAATATATATTTTTCAGATTATTATGTCATAGTGGCTGACTTAAATACAATATCAAATAAATCTGCATCTCTACTTTATCTGCGTGAAGACAGAATCAAAAATTCATTAAATAGTTTTTTTGAAGTTGCAAAAATTCTGGAAAAAGAAATTTTAGCAAGCCTTGATGATAAAAAATTGGGCATAGCCGATATTAGATGTCTTTTGATAATTAATATTAAGCCTGGAATAACATTTAATGAACTACTGAAGAAATTGGATATAAGGAAACAAAGCCTTAATCGTGTACTCAGAGTTCTAATCAAAGAAAACTTAATTATTCAAAAAATAAACAATGATGATGCAAGAAAAAAAAATTTATTTATGACAGATAATGCTAACAAGGCTTTAAATGACGCAATAAAACCCATTATCAATTCACTTTCAAAAGCCTATGTAAAGTCTGGGGCTGGTTCAGTGCAAGGATTTAATCAAGTAATAAATTCATTTATAGAGGAACATTAATGAGTGAAAATAATCTACATATTCTTTTAGTTGATGATGATGATAAGATTAGAGAATTATTAAAGACATTCTTAGTAGACAACAAGTACCTTGTATCAACAGCAAGTAATGCCGCTGAAGCAAAAGAGGTACTAAAATATATTACATTTGATTTACTTGTTATTGACATAATGATGCCAGGACAAAATGGTTATGAATTAACAAAAGAAATTCGTGAAAAATCCCTAATACCTATAATCCATCTAACTGCAATGGGAGAGACTGAAGACAGGGTCCATGGTCTAGAAATTGGAGCAGATGATTATTTAGGAAAACCTTTTGAGCCAAAAGAATTACTTTTACGCATAAATAATATCTTAAATAAAACTTCTATAAAAAAAGAAACTAAACAAATTCAACTTGATAATATTATAGTTGATTTAAAAAGTGGCGTGATCAAGGGAAAATCAACTGAACTATCTCTTAATGAGAACGAATTAAAAATATTGCGAATATTATCAAAATTTCCTGGGAAGTCATTTTCTAGAGAGGAGCTCATTACATCACTTAATTTTAATCAAGAAAGAACATTGGATGTATGTATAAATAGACTAAGAAAAAAAATTGAAAAAGACCCCAAGATTCCAAAATTTCTTAAAACTAAAAGAGGTTCTGGTTATGAGCTATGGATTGACTAAATGATTAAAAAAATTCTACCAACCAGCCTTTTAGGAAGAACAGTGTTAATTGTTTTGTTCCCAATAGTTATGTTTCAATTAATAATTCTATCATATTACTATAATAGTTTGTGGGAACGCACACTTAACCGCCTATCAAGATCTGTTGCTATGGAAATAGAATTAATATCTGACAGAATGCTCTCAAGTGAAATCAGGTTAGATCAGTATCAAGCCAAAAGTCAATTTGGTGATTACTTTCTAATGAATATCCAAGAATTAAGTGAATATGATTTGAAACAGTTAAAAGCCAAACAAAACGATAATCAAGTACTTGTCAGTCTAAAAAATGAATTGAGTACCAGAATTAAACATAAATTTTTTGTCATTGAACAAGATAACGAAACAGTCGATGTTATGATAAGCGCTTCAGAAAAAGTAATACATTTTAACTTCCCAATTCATCGTATTACAACCTCAAGAAACCATATATTTTTAGGGTGGCAGATTATTTCATCATTTATCCTTATTTTGATAGCGTATTTATTTTTGAAAAATCAAGTTAAACCAATTTCGAATTTGGCTAAGGCAGCAGAACAGTTTGGCAAAGGACAAGAAGTAAATAATTTCAAAGTATCAGGTGCTCTAGAGGTAAGACAGGCAAGTTTGGAGTTTTTAAAAATGAAAAATCGAATATCAAGACAAATTGAACAACGATCTCTTATGTTGGCGGGAGTGAGTCACGACTTAAAAACTCCTCTCACGAGAATGAAGTTACTTCTTGAGTCAATAAAAGATAATAAAATTAAAAATGAACTTAATTTAGAAATAAATCAGATGAATGAGATGCTAGTAGAATATTTAGATTTTGCAGCTATAAATGAGTCAAAAGATAAATCCACAATTAATCCTATTGAGGCAATAATAAATATTAAGAATGATATACATTTTACAAAACATGAAATTAACCTTGAAATCATTAATGATGAAGAAGTTTTTGTAAATGAGAATATTTTTTCTCGTTCAATTACAAATGTATTAAATAATGCGATTGTACAATCTGACAAAATAATAATTAAAGCAGATATAAACAAAAACCTTATTAAAATAAACATTCATGACAATGGAATTGGTATTCCTGATAGTGAAAAAGATAATGTATTTAAACCTTTCTATAGAGTAGACCAAAGTAGAAATCAGAATGTCTCAAACTCTGGATTAGGTCTAGCTACTACTAAATCCTTATTGAATTCAATAAATGGAAAAATATCACTGCACGACAGTTATTTAGGAGGTTTAGAGGTTGCGATTGAAATACCAAATTAAGAAATTTTACTCAATTCTCTAGATCTTTTTGTTGCTTTGTTGACAGCTCTTGTAAGAAGACTTTTTAATCCTTTATTGGAAGCAAGAATACTCAGCGCTGCTTCAGTGGTGCCTCCTTTACTTGTCACCTTTTTCTGTAAATCAGAAGGCTTTTTTTGCCCACTTAATAAAAGTAATATTGATCCTAAGAAAGTCTGTAAAACCATACTGTCCGAATTTTTAAACCCTGATTTATTAGCTATCTCAATAAGAGAATTTATAAAAAGATATATGTACGCTGGACCACTCCCAAAAATTGCAGTGAAATCATCAATTAAATCTTCTTTTTTGGTTTCACTGACTTGCCCCAATAAGGACATGAAATCAAAAATAGGTTTTTTTTGTTTCGTTTTTATTTTTCTCTCAAAATATACAATTGTGGTTCCCATATTAACTGATACAGGAGTATTAGTCATAGCTCTTACAATGCCTGATGTTTTTTTGAAGACTTTATTTAAGTCTTGTATTTTTTTACCAGCAACTATGGAAACTATAATTGAATTACCGAGTCTATTGTCTTTATCTAATCCATTCAGTGTTTTTAATTGATTAGGCTTAACAGCAATAAGTGTAATCGTAGGTTGATAAAGATTATTAATTTTAGCTATGCTATTTTTTATTTCAAAATTATTTGATCTTTTTAATTTTTTCAATTCACTTGACTGATTCTTTTCAATAACCACGATTTTTTTTGATGAAATTCGGTGGTTAAATAATGACTTGATCACAGCAATTCCCATATTACCAGCGCCAATTATTAAAAATTTTTCTTTATTTAAACTACTTGCAGTGTTTTTTTTCTTTGGCATTATTTCTATCTTTTTTAAACTTTTTTATTGTTTTGTATTCATCATTGATCGCTTGCGAAAGCTCAAAGCCTTTTGTAACAAAGTTAACAAATTTATTAATTAAAACTTTCCTTGTGATCATAATTAGTGATAAATATGTTTAAAATATTATTCAAAAATAACGTGATTTATCTTAGTTTTCCATCTATTAGTCCAGTTTTTTTTTCGATTGGTCCTCTTGATATCCGTTGGTACTCACTTGCGTATATTGTAGGATTTATATTTGCTTGGAGATACATAAGATATCTCGCTTCAAATAAAGCAGTTTCTCATAGTAATAGCATCAATGAAAAACTAATTGATGATCTGATTTTTTATTCAATAATTGGATTAATTATAGGAGCACGATTGGGATATGCGATTTTCTATAATTATGATTATTACTCTGAAAATCTAATTGAGATATTATATCTTTGGCAAGGAGGTTTATCTTTTCACGGAGGTTTGCTTGGTATTGTTACAGCCGCCATAATAATTTCAAAGCTCTATAAAACTACTTTTTTTGAAATAAGCGATTTGATATGTGTATCAGCTCCTGTTGGAATATTTTTTGGCAGAATATCTAATTTTATTAATGGCGAATTATTTGGTAGACCTTCAAATTTTCTTATTGGAATGAAATTTCCAAACGCTGACAACCAGTATCGTCATCCAAGTCAATTATATGAAGCTTTTTTAGAAGGACTTTTATTATTTATAATTTTAAATTTTTTAATTTTTAAATTTAAAAAACTTAAAAACCCTGGAATAATTTCAGGTGTCTTTCTGATGCTTTATGGATTATTTCGATTTACCGTTGAATTTACACGCGAGCCCGATATTCAATTAGGATTTGTGTATCATTTTCTTACAATGGGCATGATATTATCTTTACCAATGTTTCTTGCTGGAATTTTAATTTTAGTCATTAAAAGCATTAAAAATGATACAAGATAAAATTTACGATGCTTTAAAAGAAAGTGCATTTCTCTATCTAGATGATTTTATGAATATTTCATTAAGAGATGAAGAGTATGGATACTATACGTCTAACAAAGCTATAGGCAAAGATGGAGATTTTGTTACTGCGCCTGAAATATCTCAAATGTTTGGTGAAATAATTGCTGTAAAAATATTAAACCTCATTCATGCAAGAAACATAAAAAAGTTTAATTTAATTGAACTTGGACCAGGAAGAGGCGCTCTGATAAACGATATTACTAGAGTACTCAATGCTTTATTAGATGAAGATGTCGAGTATACAATTCACTTTAATGAAATTAATAAATTCTATATTCAAAATCTAAAAAATAACTATCCCAATTGTAAGATACATAAAAATTTCAATTCATATCCTAATGAATTTTCAGTAATAATTGCAAATGAGTTTTTTGATGCGATACCTACGCGCCAATTAATGTGTAGGAACGGAAATATTTATGAAACGGTTATTAAATTGGATCAAAAGGATAGTCTAAGATTTGACTTTATTAAGCCGAGACCAGATATTTCTAAATTTGTAAAAAATATGCAAAACCTTAAGCATCTTGAGGTAATTGAATTTTCTCCTGAGACTAATTTAATCTTTCGGGAATTGATCAATTTCTTGCTTATGAATAATGGTTTTTTCTTACTAATTGATTATGGATATATTAATCTACCTAAGATAAGTACACTTCAGTCAATTAAATCAAATAAAAAAACTGATTTTCTTGATAACCCAGGTAATCAAGATATCACGTATCATGTAGACTTTAATAACCTGCAAAATATTTTAGAAGAAAATAAAATTGATGACTTTATAATAAATACTCAATCTAGTTTCCTTCGGCAAAATGGAATTTTAGATCGAGCTAATATCTTAATTAAGAAAAACCCAAAGAAAGAAAAGCAAATAAACGAACAGTTGGCAATACTTACCAAAAGAGAATATATGGGAAATTTATTTAAAGTTTTGGAAATTAATATTTAATGTTTTTTACAAGAAATCTCTCAAATATAGATCATTGTTTCTTTTCAAGATTGGGTGGTGTTTCGCAAGGAAGATATAAATCATTAAATTGTGGAAAAGGATCAAAAGATGAGAATGGTGCTATTGAAGAAAATTTAGTCGCTATTTCTAGATATTACGGTTTAAAAAAGTCTGATATTATTACTATGCATCAAACACACTCATCTAATGCAGAAGTTTTAGATAGCAGCAATAAGTCTAAAATTTTAAAATGTGACGGGATTGTAACTAAAGAAAACAATAAAATCTTATCAGTATTAACGGCTGATTGTGCTCCATTATTATTTTATGAAGTGAAAAATGAAATAATAGGAGCTTGTCATGCAGGCTGGAAAGGTGCCTTGAATGGCATAATTCAAAATACAATTTTACAAATAACCAAGCTGGGCGGAAAGAGAGATAATATACGCTGCAGCATTGGCCCATGTATAAGACAAAAATCCTATGAGGTAAGATTGCCTTTTTACAAAAATTTTATTAAACAAGATCAAGATAATGCAAGATTTTTCCAAAAAAATAATAATAGATATCTGTTTTCGCTTACTGAATTCATTCTCAAGATACTTTCTGATGAGCAAATTACTAACCACGAGATTGTTGATGTCGATACTTTCAGCGAAGAAACATTGTGTTTTAGCTATCGAAGAAATTATAAAAAAAATATAACCGATTATGGTAGAATGATTTCAACAATTGTTATAAAAGACAGATAAATTATGAGAATTATTGCAGGAAACAGCAATTTACCTTTATCTAAGAGCGTCGCAGAATATCTTGGTGAAAACCTTACAAATGCTTCTATTACGAGATTTGCTGATGATGAAGTTTATGTAGAAATTAAAGAAAATATTCGTGGTGAGGATGTATTCGTAATGGAGTCTTTATCTTACCCAGCGAATGACAATATAATGGAACTACTGGTGATGATAGATGCACTTAAAAGAGCTTCAGCAAAAAGGATTACTGCTGTGATCCCTTATTATGGATATGCACGTCAAGATAGAAAACCAGGGCCAAGAACTCCTATCTCAGCAAAATTAGTTGCAAATTTAATAACAACTGCTGGAGCAGACAGAGTGCTTACTTTAGATCTTCATGCTGAACAGATACAAGGATTTTTTGATATACCAACAGATAATCTATTTGCAGGTCCAGTGTTTTCAAAAGACATAAAAGAAAAATATGAAATTAGTAATCTAGTTGCAGTTTCTCCTGATATTGGTGGAGTTGTGAGGGCAAGAGCGATTGCAAATAAGATCGGAGCCTCAATTGCTATTGTTGATAAAAGAAGACCCAGAGCAGGTGAAAGTGAAGTAATGAATATCATTGGAGACGTAAAAGGAAAAGATTGTATTATTCTAGATGATATCATTGACTCAGCGGGAACAATTTGTAATGCAGCTGACAAAATTATAGATTTAGGAGCTAACAGTATTACTTCATATGTTACGCACGGAGTATTAACAGGAAAAGCCTTAGAGAAAATTAGTGCATCAAAATTGACTGAATTAGTAATTACAGATTCAATCAATAATCAAGAAAAATTAAAAGCTTGTGAGAAAATTAGGTCGATTAGTATCTCAGATTTATTGGGCGAGGCAATTAAGAGGATATCCGAGGCGAGCTCAGTATCAAGTCTATTTGAATTTTGATTTATATACTTGCCATATAGGTAATTTTAATTTAATACCAACCTCATCGTTATGAGCAAAGAAAGTAATTTAAACGCTGAAATCAGGGATGGATCTGGTAAATCCGCTGTAAAAAAAGTACTAGCTGCAGGCAAGATTCCTTCAGTTATGTATGGTTTAGGTGAAAATCCTGTAAACATTTCATTAGATAAGATTACAGTTCAAAAAGAGATCAATTCTGGTGGTTTCCTAACTAGAATATTTTCACTTAACATTGATGGAAAGAAAAGCTTAGCAATTCCAAGAGAGGTTCAATTTGATCCACTTTCTGATCAACCTATACACATTGATTTTTTAAGACTAGCTGCAGACTCAAAAATTACTCTGGACATTCCTACTAGGTTTATAAATGAAGAGTTATCACCTGGATTAAAACGAGGTGGCGTTCTAAATGTTAATAGACGTACTGTTCAACTAAGTTGCCCTGCTAATAATATACCTGAAGAGATAGTTTTCGATCTAGAGGGTTTAGAAATAGGTGACACAATCAGAATTTCTGCAGCAAATTTAGGTGACGGAATTTCTCCAACAATTAGTGATAGAGATTTCACTGTAGCATCTGTTGCTGCACCTACTGTTGTAAAGGAACCTGAAGCTCCTGCAGAAGGCGAGGCTGCTGAAGGTGAAGCTACTGAGGGTGGTGCCGCTGCTGAAGATAAAAAAGATGCAGCTCCACAGGCTGATAACAAAGAAGAAAACAAAGATAAAGAATAACACTTTTTCTTTTACCTATTTTGATATTTATATATCTTCAATCTTATGATTGCATTAATCGGTTTAGGGAATCCTGGTACAAAGCATAAAAATAATAGACATAATGTGGGCTATTTATTTATCGATCAGCTTTTACAAGATCATGATGATGTAATGAGAGAAAAGAAATTTGATGGGGAGTTTGCGTCGTTTCTTATTGGAAAGAAAAAAATATACACCTTTAAATCCAATGATTATATGAATGAGTGTGGTAAAAGTATTGCAACTTTTTTAAACTTTTTCAAAATTAAATCAAATTTAACTTATGTTATTCATGATGATCTAGATATCACTTTAGGAAAAATAAAAATCAAGTTGGGGGGTTCTTCCGCAGGTCATAATGGGCTCAAATCAATAGATAGTAAAATTGGAAAAAATTATAATAGAATAAGAATAGGTATAAATCATCCGGGCAATAAAGACATGGTTAATAAACATGTATTAAGTAATTTTAAAAAAAGTGAATTAGAAGTTATTAATGAATTAAATATAAAAATGTCTGAAAACATAAAAGTACTATTGGATGGAGAAAAATCCAAATTTATTAATAATTTAAAATAATTGATCATGGGATTTAAGTGTGGAATTGTTGGATTGCCAAATGTTGGGAAATCAACATTGTTCAATGCATTAACAAAGAAAATAGCCGCTGAAGCAGCAAACTACCCTTTTTGTACCATTGAACCAAATGAGGGTACTGTAATAGTGCCTGATACAAGAGTAGAAACTCTATCAAATTTAGCAAAATCAAAAAAAACAATACCAACATCTCTCAGTTTTTACGATATAGCGGGTTTAGTTAAAGGCGCTTCTAAAGGAGAGGGACTTGGAAATAAATTTTTATCTCATATTAAAGAAGTAGATGCAGTTATTCATGTGGTTCGCTGTTTTGAAGATACTAATATAACTCATGTAAACAATAAAATAGATCCTGTTGATGATGTTGAAACGATAAATACTGAATTAGTTCTATCCGACATCGAACAACTCGAAAAAATAAATAAAGGACTAGAAAAACTAGTAAAAAAAGGTGATAAAGAAGCCAAATTAAAAACAGAGGCTTTGAACCTTCTACTTAAACACTTGGAATCAGGTCAGCCTGCTATTTTAATAAAGAATTTAAATGAAATCTTCGCGCATATAAAAGAATTCAACTTAATAACAATCAAGCCGACAATTTACGTATGTAATGTTGATGAAAATTCAATAATTGAAGGTAATGAACTAACTTTAAAAATTGAAAATTTTCTGAATTCTAAATTAATTAAGATTTCAGCAGAAATTGAGTCACAAATCTCGTCTTTAAATGAAGACGATCAAAAAGATTATCTTGAAAGTCTAGGATTAGATGAGTCTGGCTTGAATAAGGTTATAAAAGCTGGATATTCGACTCTTAACTTAATTACTTATTTCACAGCTGGCGAACAAGAAACAAGGGCATGGACGATTGAAAATGGCACTACTGCACCAAAAGCAGCTGGAAAAATTCACACAGACTTTGAGAAAGGCTTTATTAGAGCTGAAACTATATCATATACAGATTATTTAGATTGTGAAGGAGAGTTAAAAGCGAAAGAACTTGGAAAGATGCGTAGCGAAGGTAAGGATTATGTAGTACAAGATGGTGACGTAATGCATTTTTTATTTAATAATTAACCATGGACCATAAACTAGAATTTCCTACATATGAAGAAATGCACGAAAAATCGGTTAAGCTTGCGCACCTCATAAAAGAAAAAAATATTAAATTTGATAAAATGGTTGTTGTCTCTCGAGGTGGATTTGTACCTGCTTCAGTTGTCGCTTACACTCTTGGAATCCAAGACGTAGATATTGTTTCCATACAAAGTTATATCCATAGAGAGGCTGGAAAAGCAATTGTTCACAGAGCTCCGAAAACTGATGAAGTTGTACTCGTCATAGATGATATTGTTGATAAGGGCGGTACCGCTAAAGCGCTAAAGGAATATATGCCTAATATGCACTTAGCTGTAATATATGCGAAACCAAGAGGTCTACCTCTAGCTGATACATATGTTGAGGAAATTACACAAGAAACTTGGCCTGTCTTCCCCTGGGATGAGGAAGACAAAGCCAATCATTAACTAAACTAGAAGATAAAGTATAGTACCGATAATACTCCAATTACTATCGAACCAGCATTTAGATCTTCGTGTCTACCACTTAGTGCTTTAATTACAACGTATGCTATAAAACCAAGTGCAATTCCATGAGCAATGCTAAATGTAAGAGGCATCAAAACTGCCGCTAACACTGCTGGAGCATATTCACTGACGTCATCCCATTCTATATCCCTTAGGTTTTTCAAAAAGAATGTTGCAACAAACACTAGAGCTGGAGCAGTTGCAAACGCAGGAATACTTTGAGCTAATGGTGCTAAAAATAAACAGATTGCAAATAGAACTGCCACAGCAACCGCTGTAAGTCCTGTTCGCCCACCTTCTTTAACACCTGCTCCAGATTCAATGTATGATGTAGTATTGGAAGTTCCAACTAATGCACCTATTGTTGTAGCGGTGGAGTCTGCTAAAACTGCTCTACCTATCCCATCAACGTTTCCGTCTTGGTCAACCTTACCAGTTAAATTGGCAACTGAAGTAAGAGTTCCAGCGGTATCGAAAAAGTCTACAAAAAGAAAAGCAAACGCGACACCAATAAAACCTGCTGTTGCTACAAGGCTAAAGTCCATTGAGAACGCATGAACAGCTGGTGGAACTGATCCCACAACTCCATCGATTGCGCTTACACCGCTTACCCAAGCAATAATACTTACTGCAAGTATACCGATGATAATTGATCCTGGAACACCACGCTTATCTAAAATTGCCATAATTGCGAATCCAACAGCAGCCAATATCACAGGCATTGAACTTACATCACCTAAACCAACTAAAGTTGCAGGATTATCGACAACCACGCCAGCATTTTTTAATCCTATAATAGCTAAGAACAATCCTATGCCTGCCCCTACGCCAAACTTCATACTTTTTGGTATGCTATTTATTATCCACTGACGTGCCGGTGTTACAGACAAAATTAAAAATACTATCCCTGCAATAAACACTGCGGCAAGAGCCTGCTGGTAGGTATAACCCATTCCAAATACAACTCCAAAAGCAAAGAAAGCGTTTAAACCCATACCAGGTGCTAGGGCAATTGGCCAATTAGCCCAAAGGCCCATTATTAGACAGCCAACCACAGCAGCTATGATTGTGGCAACAAATACACCGCCAAAATCCATACCAGTTCCCTCAGTAGATAAGATGGCCGGATTAACGACAATTATATATGCCATTGTTAAGAACGTGGCTAAACCTGCCAATAACTCAGTTTTTACACTAGTACCGTTCTCTTTTAATTTAAAAATATTTTCTAACATTCATTTCCTCCGTTTAGTAAGAGTTTAATTTACCTTACCAAAATGAAGTAATCGAGATCGATAAAATGTTTCTGTGGATAAGGATTCTAATAATTTACTTAAAATTATTTTTTTAAACAATTGAAAATCAATTGTTTTTAGAAAATAGACTAATGGGTATCTTTCCAAATTTGTCGATTAGTGAAGTAGAGTAATACAGAAAGAATTAATAAGTATGAAATTACCTTAAAACCGATTCTTTTTCTCGCCTCTAGCTTTGGTTCTGCTGCCCATGTAAGAAACATTGTGACGTCCCGTGCCATTTGTTCTGGCGTTGCAACTGTTCCATCTGTATAAACTACAGCATCCTCATACAATACTTGAGGCATCGCTATTTTTTGGCCTTTTGCGTACTCATTGTAATAAACACCATCATCGAGTTTAATATCACTCGGTGCATCAACATAACCCAACAATAAAGAGTATAAATAGTCTGCTCCACCATGTCGTGCTTTAACCATTACAGATAAATCTGGCGGATAAGCCCCGCCGTTTGCAGCTCTTCCCTGTTGTTCATTCTCATATGGGCTAACAAACTTGTCAGATAATATTGCAGGACGCATTTCAACTTCTCCATCGGCATTTGGAGCAGCTTTTACTTCAAATGCTGCAGCCATTGCTTTAGCTTGAGACTCGCTGAATTCAGGGCCACCCTCTTCAATTAGATTTCTATAACTTAAAAGGTTCATTGAATGACATCCTGAACAGACTTCGGTATAAACTTGATACCCTCTTTGAAGCGATGCTCTCTCAAATTTTCCTAATGGTCCTTCAAATGACCAATCAGGATGCATAGGCTCTTTCATTTCACCAGCAGCATGTAATTGAGTGAAGCTAAAGCTCAGTAGCAATGAGAAAGATACAAATAAATTTATAATAAATCTCATATATCAATAGCTATGCACTGGCTCCAGAGGCAGCGGCCTTCATCTGTCTTTCCTCGGGAGAAAGAACAGGTTCACTCAAGCTCTTAGGCAAAGGTTTGGTTTTTTCAATATAGCCAAGTAGAGGTAAAATAATTATAAAATGAGCAAAATAATAAGCGGTAGCAATTCGTCCAATAATTAGAAATAGACCATCAGCAGTCTGAGCCCCTAGATAACCAAGCAATATTACATTAGCAAAGAAAAGCCATACAAACTGTCTATAGAGAGGTCTGTATTTTGCTGACCTAACTTTTGAAGTATCCAGCCAAGGTAAGAATGCTAAAATAGCAATTGCAGAAACCATTAAAATTACTCCGCCGAGTTTATCTGGTACAGATCTTAAGATTGCATAGAATGGAAGAAAATACCATTCTGGGACAATATGTTCCGGAGTTTGTAAAGGATTAGCTTCAATATAATTGTCAGTATGTCCAAGTAAATTAGGGACAAAGAATACAAAGCCCGCGAATACAACTAAGAACACAACAAGTGCAAACATATCTTTTACAACGTAATGAGGATGGAAAGGAACTGTATCTTGAGAACCTTGAACAACATTAATACCCTCAGGATTATTATTACCAGGTACATGTAGTGCCCAGACATGAAGTATAACGAGGGCAAAAATCAGGAAAGGCATCAGGTAATGTAATGTGAAAAACCTAGTTAAAAGTGGGCTACCAACAGCATAACCTCCCCACAACCAGTTAGTTACTGACTCACCTACCAAAGGAATTGCACTGAATAAATTTGTTATAACCGTAGCTCCCCAGAAACTCATTTGGCCCCACGGAAGCACATACCCCATAAAGGCAGTAGCAATCATGAGTAAAAATATAAACACACCAATAATCCAGATTAATTCTCTTGGTTCTTTATATGAGCCGTAAAATAGCGATCTTGCCATATGAATATATACCGCCATAAAAAATAGTGATGCACCGTTTGCATGTATGTATCTTAATAACCACCCATAATTAACATCTCTCATAATATGCTCTACACTTGCAAAAGCTAAGTCGGCGTCAGCAACATAGTGCATTGCTAGGACAAGTCCTGTAATTATTTGGGTAACAAGACAAAAAGTTAAAATTCCACCAAATGTCCACCAATAATTTAAATTTTTTGGCGTTGGATATGGAAGTAAATGTCCATAAATTAAGTTTAAAAGTGGTAGACGGTCATTAAACCATCTTCCAACTGCTGATTTAGGTGCATAATTTTCGCTCATACTTTTTTATCCAATTTTTATAGTAGTTTCGTTTAAGAATACATAATTCGGAATCTCAAGATTTGTAGGTGCAGGTCCCTTTCTTATCCTACCTGATGTATCATAATGAGAACCATGGCATGGACAGAACCATCCATTGTAATCACCTTTCTGTCCAAGTGGAACACAACCAAGATGGGTACAAATACCAACCATAACAAGCCATTCAGGATTTTGTGCTCGATCACTATCGGCTTCTGGGTGGGGCAAATCAGCTAAATTAACTTTCTTCGCTTCATCAATTTCAGCCTGTGTCCGCCTTCGAATAAATACGGGTTTACCCCTCCACATTACAGTGATGCTCTGCCCAGGTATTATAGGTCTGAGATCAATTTCAGTAGACGCTAACGCTTTGACTGATGCATCAGGATTCATTTGATCAACGAAAGGCCATGCCAATGAAGCCGCTCCTGCAGCTGCAAATGCACCTGTAGTGACATAAAGAAAATTTCTTCTCGTAACTTGTTTTTCTGACAACTTAATATCCTAGAGTTATATTGCTAATATACTTGTAAATCGTCCTTTTTTAAGGGAAAAAGACAATCTGAAGAGCTAAAAATTGTGTCATGATGACGCATATATTAGGATTAAAAAGTTATAAAATATTAATTAGATGAACTTAGCAATTTTTGAACCTGATATACCTCAAAATACTGGAGCAATGGTGAGGATTTGCTCTTGTTTCAGCGTCAATATTGATATCATTCATCCAGCTTCATTTGCAATGTCGGAAAAATCTCTAAGCAGAGTTGCAATGGACTATGGTAAAAATATTAATTTAACAGAGTTTGACGATTGGAAGCATTATGAGAAAAATAGAAAAGGAAGAAAAATACTATTGTCTACAAAAGGTAAACTTTGTCACTATGATTTTGAATTTAAGGAAACTGATAATTTAATTGTTGGAAGAGAAAGTGCGGGAGTACCAGATTACGTTCACAAACAATCTGACCAAATAATAAAAATACCAATGAAAAGTTCTGCAAGATCTTTAAATGTTGCCGTGTCTTCAGCTATAGTTATTTCTGAGGCAAACAGACAGTTAAAACTATTTTGAAATGTTAAATAAAAAAAAGATAACTAAAGCATGGTTCAAGGGATTGCAGGATCTAATCTGTGAGACTGTACTTGAACTCGAGAAAAAAAGTGGATCAAAAGCAAGGTTCAAAACTAATAAATGGAAAAAAGGTGAATATAGAATAATTAAGGGAAATGTAATCGAAAAAGGCGGTATAGCATTTTCAAATGTAACAGGTACCTTTCCAAAAGAATTTGCAAAACAAATTCCAGGAACTGAAAAGAATAAAAAATTTTGGTCCACAGGGGTATCTGTAGTACTTCACCCAGCAAATCCAAAGGTTCCTGCATTACATTTTAATACTCGGCACATAATAACGGGTAAAAATTGGTTTGGTGGCGGTATTGACGCCACTCCATGTTTTAAAGACGCTAAATTAAAGAAACAATTTCATAATAAATTAAAAACAATGTGTGAAAATCATAATAAATCTTATTACAAAAATTATAAAAAATGGTGTGATGAATATTTCTATTTACCCCACAGAAAAGAAATAAGAGGAATTGGCGGAATATTTTTTGACTATAAAATGGATGATTGGAAAAAAGATTTTGATTTTGTTAAGGACGTTGGCTTAACTTTTAATGATATTGTAAGAGACATAATAAGCCAAAAAATGAATGAAAAGTTCACAAAAAAAGATAAAGAAATTCAGTTATTGAAACGTGGGAGGTACGTGGAATATAATCTTTTATACGATCGAGGAACAAAATTTGGCTTAAACACCGGTGGTAATATTGATGCAATTTTAATGTCAATGCCTCCTAATGCTAAATGGAAATAAAAATGGAAACTGAACCAATTACATCAAATGGCGCAAAAAAACTTCAAGATGAATTAAGCGATTTGATAAACAATAAAAGACAAAAAGTAATTCAAGCCATTGCGGAGGCGAGAGAGCACGGTGATTTAAAGGAAAACGCAGAGTACCATGCGGCAAAAGAGGAGCAAGGTCACATTGAAGGTCGTATTCAGGAAATTCAATTACTGTTAGCTAATGCAGAAATCATTGATATTTCAAATATTCCTAAAAATCAAAAAACTGTAGTCTTTGGTGCAACTGTTGAAGTTGAAGATATAGATAATGATACAAAGACAAAGTTTCAAATTGTTGGTGATGATGAAGCAGATATTGAATCGGGCCTGCTATCTTACAGATCACCTGTTGCTAAAGCATTAATTGGAAAAGAAAAAGGCGATTTCGTATCAGTATCAACGCCAAAAGGAGAGAAAAACTACGAGATTAAGAAAATTTTATATAAATAAAAAAAATTATTTTTTTGATTGAACGATTGCTTTAAGCCTCTCAATTAATGAAAACTTATCCTCAATAAAATCATTTTCTGCCCACCATTCTTCAACCTCTTTTAAGATATCTCCAACCACTGGGCCTTGAGATATTCCCATGTTTATTACATCTTTGGCTGTTAGAGCAAAAGATGGCTTCTCCCAGCTTTGAGCAACTTCATATAGAGATCTCCAATTTACTTCATTTTTATTATTTGTATCCTTAGCCCAATTAACAATTATTTGTTTTTGAAAACCGTCACGACCTAATAGATAAAGTAAATATCTAACTTCTTTCATTGACATGTAAGAAACTATTTTTTTATTCAGTGTGCTTAATTTCAATAAGTCAGTAGAGTCTGATTTTGATAAAGGTAATTTTTTTATGAGAGTATTTGCTTTATCCAACGAGTTTTCAATTAGAGTACTTAATCTCAATATTGGATCAATTGAAAGGGATATTTTACTTTCTATTTCAATTAAATTTACAAATGCATCATTTATGCTAGTGCCATCAAAATAAACATCAAGCAAACCTATTTCACTCATTGCAGATATTGCATGATTTGGAGCATTTAGACTTAGAATTGACTTTAGTTCATTCCATTGCCTTTCCTTAGAAACAACTGATAACTTATCAAGATTTGCTTTTATTGTTTTCATCACCTCTGCGTCAGGAGATATATCGCCAAATAATGCTAAAAAACGAAAATACCTTAGTATTCTAAGGTAATCTTCTTTTATTCTTTCATCTGGATTTCCAATGAAACGAACGACTCTGTTTTCTAAATCTGTTTTACCATCTTTAGGGTCTATTAAATTTCCACCCTTATCTAAATACATTGCATTTATGGTAAAATCTCTCCTTAAAGCATCTTCCTCTAAACTATTTGAGAATGAGACTTGAGCATGTCTTCCATCAGTAAAAATATCATTTCTAAAAGTTGTAATTTCAAACTTTCTTTCATTAATTATTGCTGTAACCGTTCCATGATCTATTCCTACATCAATAAATTTAATATTTTCTTTATTGAGTATTTCGGTAATAGTCTTTGGTTTCAAAGAAGTAGCAAAATCAATATCTGTGATTTCCCTATTTAAAAGTGCGTCTCTGATAGAGCCCCCTACAACATAAATACTATTTTTTTGATAGGTTTCAAAAAGATCAAAAACTTGCGCAACATCGTTTTGTTCTAGGATTGATGAAAATCTACTCATAAGAAAGATTATTTATATTATTTTAGAATTTGATAAAGATTAATCAACATTCCAGCAGTTGCTCCCCAGATATTGTAATCTTTATAAGGTAAAACGTAATAGTCATATTCATATTTTTTATTGTTTACCTCATATGTGGCACTTTCTTTCTTATGATTGTTTGAGTCCATTAGGAATTCTAAGGGAAGAAAAAATATTTCATCCACTTCATTTTGATTTGCCCGTAAATAGGAGTAATCAGATACTATAGATACAATTGGCATGATCCTAAATCCTGTGCCAGTTATATATACATCAAGATTTCCTAACACATTTACATCATCAGACCTTAAACCAACTTCTTCGTTAGCCTCTCGTAAAGCTGTTTCTATTGGAGACATATCATTTTTTTCAATTTTACCTCCAGGAAAACTAATTTGTCCTGCATGATCTTTTAAATTATCCAGTCTTTTAGTTAATAATATTTTTACTTCATTATTTGAATAACATATGGGTACAAGTACAGCTGATGGATTTAGTTTAGCTTTATCTTTTTCAGCTTCTGCTAGAGGGTGATGATGTCTTGTTAAAAAATCATTCGTAAGTATTTCAAAATACTCATGAGATATCTTCTCTGGACCATCAAATAAACCCCTCAATTTATCTAAAGGCATCATTCTTTTTCAACTTCATGAATGTTGAAACATTCACCCATACTTTCTATAACTAAGCATTTTTTATCATCAACTATCTTCTCCTCTGCAAGATCCACTAATTCATAAAAAACTGATCTAGATAAAAGTGCATGGAGATTTTTTCTGATCAGGATATAAGGTGACGGTTCTGAATTTTCTCCAATTTTAATTGTTAATGGATTCTCTTTAGAGAGAAGAATTTCTTCATTGAGATTTGTTTTAAATAGATAACCAGTTTTACTACTTATCTCAACTTTATTAAGGGACACAGCAACAAACGGTGCATCTTCAACCTGAATTCTAACTTTCTCAACGGGTGTAACTAAGTAGTAACATGCATCTTCATCTAATCTTAATATGCTTGAGAAAAGTTTAACCATCGCAGGTCTTTTTATTTCAGAGCCCATGTAAAACCATTTTCCATTTCGTAAAATCTTCATGTCAATATCACCACAAAATGGTGGGTTCCATTTTTCTACAGGCGGCAGTGATTGCTTATTTTTTTTGCTGAAACTATAAATTGTTTCTAGTCCTTTTAAATTTACTGGATTATCGTTCATGCTTCACTTGAATTTATAATTAATGGATTTATCAATATTTTTCATTATAAAACTTCAATAATCTTTTTAATTAGATAATATTCTCAAGATATAATTAATAATTTTGGAGGTATACTATGCAAAGTGTGGATGTAAAGGATTTAGAAAATTATAAAGGTAAAGATATGGGACATTCAGATTGGATGTCAATTGATCAAAATAGAATAAATTTATTCGCAGATGCAACTGATGATCATCAGTGGATTCATGTTAATGAAGAAAAAGCCCAAAAAGAACTTCCTACTAAAAGCACAATTGCACATGGTTTCTTAAGCCTTTCTCTATCAGTACCGTTGGCTAGTAAAATCTGGACAGTTACAGGGGCCAAAATGATGATTAATTATGGCTTAAATAAAGTAAGATTTATTAATATGGTTCCAGTTAATTCCCGTGTGAGAATGGGAATAAAAATTAAAGAGGTAAACAAATTGGATAACGACGGAACGCAGGTAATCAGTGAGGCTACTCTCGAAATTGAAGGACAAGACAAACCAGCGTATGTTGCAGAACAAATCATGGTAGCATTTCCTTAAAAATGAGTGATAAATCTTTTCCTGATCCAGATGCAAGTTCAATTAATTTAAACACTGAGATAATTAAGCTTTTAACCTGGAACGTATGGTGGAAATTTGAAAACTATAAGGAACGAGAAAATCTAATCATTTCTGAAATCAATAATTCTTGTCCAGATATTTTGTGTCTACAAGAAGTGTGGGAAGAAACTGATGAAAGTCAGGCCAAAATAATCGCAGATCAACTTGGGTATAACTATATCTTTGAAAAATCATTTGAATTTGATGGTGTTGCGTTTGGAAATGCAATCATTACTAAATTCCCAATCAATTCTCACCATACCGTAATGTTTGAGACTGAAGCAGAGAAAGATGAAAAAAGATTTTTGCTTCATCTTTCATTAAAATATAAAAGTGAGACAATAAACGTTATTTGCACTCACCTTAATTATAAATATGAACATCAGCAAGTAAGAGAAGGTCAAGTAAATCAAATAATAGAATACATTAGTAAATTAGAACAATCAAAATTCCCTATAATTTTGTGTGGAGATTTCAATGCGGATCCAGAAAGTGATGAAATTAGAAAGATTACTGGTTTAACTAAGCCAGTAAACGATATCGTTTTAAGAGATGTATGGAAATTAACAAATAGAAATGATCCTGGTTACACTTGGTCAAACAGCAATGATTGGGCAAAAAAAACTTTAGAATATAATCGACGAATTGATTACATATTTTTAGGTAAACCTGGACCTAATGGTCTGGGTCATCCAATTGAGTGCAACCTTGTCGGCACAGAAAAAAATAAATTTTTTCCAAGTGATCACTTTGGATTACTGGCTCATTTGGTCGGTATGAACTGATGAGTATTTTGTTATCCATTTTTTTAGGTGGAGGCGTTGGAGCTTTATTGCGTTTTCTTATAAGTGAACAGACTGATCGATTATTTTTAAGTTCATTTCCATTTGGAACAATAGTTGTCAATGTTCTTGGGGCATTTTTGATGGGATTAGTCGTTAGTTATTTTGCAGATAAAGTTAATATATCTCAAAATATAAAAATGTTTTTAACTATTGGTTTCCTCGGAGGTTTCACGACCTTTTCAACTTTTAATTTGGATTTTTATCAATTATTCAGCAACGGAGAAATTTTAGCCTCGCTTTTATATCTGTTTGTGACATTCACATTTACAGTTATAGCTTTTTATCTTGGGCTAAGTTTATTCAAATTTCTTTAAATTATTTATTACGTCTTCTTAACATAAATTCAGCAAGCCCATCGTAACCTTTCTCAATCATCATTTTCGCTGATGCAACATTTTGAACTTGATCAAGAGGCTTTATTTGATGAGCAACAACTGTGGTATTCATAAATTGTGCAGCAGAACAAATGGAGATAATTTCGGATATAACTTTTTCATCAAAGCCATATTCTAATATAGCAGCTACATCTTCTTCATTAATTGAGCGAATGTCTTCATTTACTTTGTGAGATAATTTTAGAATTGGCTTATACTTAGCTTCTATTTGTGATTGTTCAATATCATTCATAAAATCTAGGTCATTCTTGTCTCTTAAAATTTTCTTTGATATTTCAACATGAATATTCTTGCAGTACCCACAGCCGTTTAATCCTGAGACATAGGCGAATATCATCTCTTTAATATGTGTTGGTAATAGTGTTTCTTGTCTCATTAGAGACTCTAAATAAGCCACATAATGTTTCTGATAGCCCCAGTTATCTAAAAAGACATCATATACTGATTTATACTTACTTAAAAAATTACTCATATTTTTGATCCTAATTGGCTGGGGCGGGAGGATTCGAACCTCCGAATGCCGCTACCAAAAAGCGGTGCCTTACCGCTTGGCCACGCCCCAACGCTATATAATTATTTAATTTAAGAAAAAGATTTTGCAATCTTTATATTAACCTCGTTAAATATGTCCACCAATTGGGGTGTTCTTCAGATATCCTCTGTATTGCTTCCTCCGCCTTTTGTTTATCTTCATAAACAGTAAAATATGCAGAGCCACTTCCTGTCATTCGTTCATACTTACAATTTATATCATTATCTAAATATTCTCTTATTTTTTTCATTTCTTGATTAGCAAGAAGTGCGGTTTTTTCCAATTCATTTGATGTACCTTTTAGAATTCCATCTAAGTTAGTATCTTTATTGTATGAGAATTTTTCTCCACTTAAATTAGAATGTTTATTAAAAATATCCTTAGTACTATTTTGAACATTTGGAAATACAATTAGAAAATGCTTATCCGAATTGATTTTTAACCTTTGATCAACATTCCCTTTTCCAGAAATAAGTGCAGATCCCTCATCAATAAAAAATTCAATGTCTGACCCAAGATCTCTTGCAATTTCAGTTGAGCTTGAATTATCTAACAAATTGGATCTTATTAAATATTTAATTATTTCTGCGACATTTGATGAACCGCCACCTAAACCCGATCCCACTGGTATATTTTTTACAATATGAATAGCAAATGATTTCTGCTTTAAATAATTCTTATCAATTAAATAATTAAATAATTTAGAAATATGATCATTGGATCCCACTTGGTCTCCAAAAGGGCCATTATATGAGATACTAAATGAGCTTTCATCTTTTATTCTTATCTCATCATAAAGATCGATCCTTGATAACACTGAGTTTAATTCGTGAAAACCAGTATCAAGTTTGTCTACTACATTTAAGAAAAGATTTATTTTTGCGTAGGATTTTATGGTATTTAACAACGTACTTAGATTCCTTTAAGTAGTTTGATTTTAACTTTGTCCTCAAATATATTTTCCTGATCTAAATCTATGGCTTTCTGCCAATAAAAACGTGCTTCAAGTTCATTTCCCAGCTTCCAGAGCACATCACCATAATGATCATTTACAGTTGGATCGTATGGCATCATATCTAGAGAAAACTCCAACAAAGATAGAGCTTCATTATACTTACCAACTTTAAAATAATACCATGCAAGGCTATCAACTATGTATGGATCGTTTGGTTTCAATTCCATTGCTTGTTCTATCATGACTTTAGCCTCGGATATATTTTGATCCATATCGATATAAGAATATCCTAAATAATTGAGAACATCTGCTTGATCTTCAGATAGTTTCAATGATCTTTTTAAATTCTTTTCAGCTAACTTCCAATTTTTAGAACGTTCATGAACAATTCCAATATTAAAGTAAACTTCCCAAATGTTTTCTTTATCAAATTTTTTACCAAGCTTTAATGCATGATCATAGTTATCAATTGCATCAGACCAATTCTTCTCATAGCGGTGATAATTTCCAAGTGAAAGGTAAACTTCAAAGCTATCATCAACCTCCACAAAGGTATTTAAATTTTGAATTGCTTTTTCATTGTTGCCCTCGTAGCTATATGCATCTGAAATTTGAATTGCGGCAAAATTACCGAGATAATGCTTCTTTGGAATATAACTCAGCACCTCTCTTGCTTTATCATGATTTTCCAACTGATTAAGAAAAGAGGCAAATATATACTTGATCTCATGTAAATTAGGAGAGGTGTCAATTGCTAGTTGATATAACATATGTGCGAGTTCTTCATTTAAATCCTCAATCAAAAGCTGTGAATTAAATAAAACCACTCCTATTCCTTGAAGAGGGTTTTGAATAATCCTATTTTTATTTGAAGTTAAAAATTTATTTTGAAATTCTTCATCATATGAAGACAAAAACTCATCTGCAAAAGCATCTTTCTTCTCAGTCAAATTATTTCGATGTAGAAAATTATAATATAGACGTAAAACGTATAAATCTCTTTGTACTGATAAAGATTGGTCATAAAAAACCTCCGCTAATTCAATCTCATCAGCATAGTCATAAATTAGTGCTTTATGCACAAGTGTTAGGTGTTGATGTTCGCCTGTGGAAATTAAATCGATTAGCGCCATACTTTTATCTATTGTGTTACTATCGGCCCATACCCAAGCTCTAAGCAGTCTTACAAACGTGCTATCAGATAAATTCCCTCTCCAAATACTTGCAAAACTTTGATCAGCAAAACCTGGCTTATAAGAGTTTAAGTAAGAAATCCCATTAACAAGATGACCTTGTGGTGATTGATTATTCATACAACATGAATTCACATTTTTATCACAGCCTGCTTTTGCAAGTTTGAAAGAGTAGTTATTTGCACTAAGCAAATCTCCATCCAAGATACTAAGCAACAATAGTCTATCTAAAGCAAGTAAATCGTTTGGATTCGATCTGTGCAACCTTTGATAATATCTCTTAGTTGTGCTGTAGTCATTTGAGTCACTAGAAATTTTTGCAACCAAGTAATCGCCCACCTGAGGCGGAATAAATTGTGCTGCATGAAGATTAATGCTTGAGATGTTAAATATTAGTAAAAATATAATTGTTCTTATAAGCATAGACTTATGCTTTACATATTCGCATATTTTGGGCCACCACCACCCTCTGGTGTTACCCAATTTATGTTTTGAGACGGTTCTTTAATATCGCATGTTTTGCAGTGTATGCAGTTCTGACTATTAATTACAAATTTTGGATCTGAACCATCATCATTTCTATGAACTTCATAAACACCTACTGGACAGTACCTTTGAGAAGGCTCATCAAACTTTTCCAACGTGTAACTAATTGGTAATTCTTTATCCTTCAATTGAAGGTGAACAGGTTGATTTTCAGTATGATAAGTTCCAGTAAGAAATACCGAACTAGCCCTATCAAAAGTTAAAACGCCATCTGGTTTTGGATAATTTATTTTATTTGCTTCTTTTGCATCTTCTAACGTTTCATGATCAGCATGTTTATGCGATAGAGTAAAAGGAAGCTTTCCCATAAATAACCACTGATCGATTCCTGTAAGTAAAATACCAAGGATATTTCCAAACCTTGTAAAGAAAGGTTTAACATTCCTAGCAGATTTTAATTCGCTATAAACCCAACTTTTTTTGAATAAAGCCTCGTAACAAGATAGATCATTGGACTTACCCGAAAGGAATTCATTAATAGCTTCAGCAGCAATCATTCCACTTTTCATGGCAGTATGAGTTCCTTTTATTTTTGGCATATTTAACGTACCGGCATCACAGCCAATTAATAATGCGCCAGGCATGTGCATCTGAGGCAGACTTTGTATGCCACCCTCAATCAATGCTCTAGCACCATAGGAAACTCTTTTTCCGCCACTTAACATTTTTTTTATTGCAGGATGTGTTTTAAACCTTTGAAACTCTTCAAAAGGTGACAAATACGGGTTCTTATAATCAAGTCCAACTACATATCCCAAAAATATTTGATTATTTTCTGCATGGTAAACAAAACTTCCTCCATAGGTTTTATTGTCTAAGGGCCAACCGGTTGAATGAAAGACTAAGCCTTCATCATGATTTTCTTCAGGTACCTCCCATATTTCTTTCAAACCAATTCCGTACTGTTGTGGGTCTGAATTTTTTGCGAGTTCAAACTTCTCTATTAATTGCTTACCTAGATGGCCTCTACACCCTTCAGCAAATACTGTTGTTTTTGCGTGTAGCTCAATACCAGGCTCATAGGAATCTTTTTTTTCATTATTTACGTCCAGTCCCATGTCATTTGTGGCCACTCCTCTTACTTTTCCATCTTCATCGTACAAAATTTCAGAAGCTGCAAAACCAGGATATATTTCAACTCCTAAGTTTTCAGCGATTTGTCCAAGCCATCTACACATATTCGCAAGGCTAGCAATGTAGTTTCCTTTATTATGTTGAACAGGTGGTAATAAAAACGAGGGAACAGTAAAGTGAGACTTTTCAAAAAGAAATAAAAACTTTTCTTTTGTAACTTTTGTTTTCAGAGGACAGCCGTCTAGAGTTTTCCAATCTGGAAGTAGCTCATCAAGAGCTCTTGTTTCAAATACATTTCCACTTAATATATGAGCGCCAACCTCAGATGCTTTCTCTACAATGCAGACATTAATTTCTGGGTTTATTTGCTTGAGTTTTATCGCGGTTGAAAGGCCCGAGGGACCTGCACCCACGATTACAACATCGTACTCCATTGATTCTCTTTGCTGAATAGTATCCATTATTAACTATATATTTAGTTTATAGGTATTATAATTCAATTTGTTTATGACCAACGCAAAAGCTCAAAACACACTGAAGCAGCTCAACCAATTAAAGATGAGTGGAGTGAATGAAAACATTGGAAATAAGCCAAAAAATCGCTACGGAAATAAAAAATCATCGAAATCAAAAACTAGTGACAGCTCTATATCTGTTAATAACTCATCGATTGAGGATCAAAAAACTATCAACTCACTAGAATCATTAGATTCATTAAAAGACTTCATGGCAAATTATGACAAATGTAAGCTTCACGAAAGTGCAACAAATATGGTGTTTTCTGATGGAAACCCAAAATCAGAAATTATGCTTATTGGTGAAGCTCCTGGCCATGATGAGGATATTCAAGGAAAACCCTTTGTTGGTAGAAGCGGCAAACTCTTAGATAAAATGCTTGAGGCGATAAACCTTAATCGAGAAAAGGTATATATTGCAAATATTGTACCTTGGAGACCTCCTAATAACAGACGGCCCACTGACGAAGAAATAGATATGTGTCTGCCAATGATTAAGAAACACATAGAGTTGATTAATCCTAAAGCAATATTGCTATTAGGATCAACAGCGACTTATGCACTTATTAGAAATACTGAAGGTATAACAAAGATTAGGGGTAAATGGGTAGATATTGAAATTAATAAAAAAAAATATCCCACCCTACCCACTTTCCACCCTGCTTTTTTATTAAGGCAACCTGGACAAAAAAAATATTCGTGGGAGGACTTAAAAAGTCTTAAGAAAAAAGTTGAATCATAATTTTAACGATCAAATCAATTTGTTGGATTTTGAAAAAAATTTTAATTATCCAGTTGCTGGTGTTGATGAGGTAGGACGTGGTCCTTTAGCGGGACCAGTAGTGGCAGCAGCAGTAATTTTGGATAAAAACAACCTTCCTGCAGGTATTAGAGATTCAAAAAAAATATCAAAAAATAAAAGAGAAATAATTGCAGAAAAAATTAGATTAAACAGTCATTATGCATATGGAGAGGCGTCAGTAGAAGAAATTGATAATTTAAATATTTTACAAGCTTCGTTACTTGCAATGAAAAGAGCTATTGAGTCTCTAAAAATAGTACCATCAATGTCTCTTATTGATGGAATATATACGCCTAAAGTTGATTTAAAATGTAAACCAATTGTTAAAGGTGACAGTAAATCAATTTCAATTGCTGCAGCTTCAATTCTAGCCAAAGTTTACAGAGATAAGATTATGACCAATCTTGCTGACAAATATCCTGAATATTCATTTGAAAAAAATGCAGGGTACGGAACAAAAGAGCACCTTTTGGCTCTGAAGTCTCATGGAATTACCCCTATCCATCGAAAAAGTTTCAAACCAATCTACAATATATTGAATTAAGAAAATAAATTAAGTCATTGATTCTAAATATCATTGACCTCGATTCTATTTTGAATCATATTACTGACCATGAAATCGGTCGATGAAAGTCTTATGGCAAAGACTAATAAAATTTTATGCGGTGACACAGTTGAGGAGTTGAGAAATTTACCCGATAATTGTATAGATCTAATCTTTGCCGACCCTCCTTACAACTTGCAATTGGATCAAGAGTTGCTTCGACCTAATAATTCCAAAGTCTCAGCTGTTGACGATGAATGGGATCAGTTCGAAAGTTTTGAAGAGTACGATAATTTTTCTGACCTTTGGCTCAAAGAAGCTAAAAGAGTGCTTAAACCAACAGGAAGTATATGGGTGATAGGCTCATATCATAATATATTTAGGATTGGTTACATAATGCAAAATTTAGGTTTTTGGATTTTAAATGATGTTATTTGGCAAAAAGCTAATCCAATGCCAAATTTTAGAGGAAAAAGATTTACTAATGCTCATGAAACTATGATTTGGGCAAGTAAAGATAAAAACTCAAAAAAATATACATTTAATTACGAAGCGATGAAGTCACTAAATGAAAATATGCAGATGCGCTCAGACTGGTTCTTACCTATTTGCAGTGGCCATGAAAGATTAAAAAACAAATCAGGAAAGAAAGTACATCCCACGCAAAAACCTGAGGGATTATTACATAGAATAATTGTTTCATCTTCAAATCAGGGTGAACTTGTACTTGATCCTTTCTTTGGAACAGGAACAACTGGCGCTGTAGCAAAAAGGCTAGGAAGAAAATACATTGGTATTGAAAAAGATAAAAATTATATAAAAGAAGCCAAGAATAGAATTGAAAAAGTGAGTATTTATGAAAATAATGCACTAACGTTAACTCAATCTAAAAAATCTGAACCAAGAATACCTTTTGGTTGGTTAATTGAACGAAAACTGATCGAGCCTGGAACAATTTTATATGATCAAAAAAGAAAATACTCTGCAAAAGTTAGAGCAGATGGTTCTGTTGTTAGTGAGAAAAACTCTGGATCAATTCATCAAATTGGCGCAGAAGTTCAGTCTGCAAACGCGTGTAACGGTTGGACTTTTTGGCACTTTGACGTTGAAGGCGAACTCAAACCGATTGATATATTAAGACAAAAAATTAGATCTGAATTAAATTAAGCAGATTAAGTGCCTTCTTACTCATCGTTGTGACCGCATATTTATTTAATTTTTTTAAATCCACCCACTTTAAATCATCCTCATTAAATTGGATCTGACTATTATTAATATTGGATTTATAAACAGTATTTTTGAGATCAATGTGGCTAAAGGAGTGTTTGAATTCAACATTTGTTTTTTTCCATTTAGCATTTGGTATAGGTGTACTCTTTTTACTAAACTTTACTGGTTTCACTTTCCAATTAGTAGATGGAATTTCCCATTGATTTGCAAGAATCTTTTTACCAGTTCTTTTCTTTAAAAGAATTTTAGAATTATTATGAATTGTAAGAAATGAAATACAATTTAGCTTCTGTTTTAACGGCTTACTTTTTATAGTTGGAATAAGATCTACCGTATTTTTTTTATGGGCTGAGCATTTACTCTTGAGACAGCAATTGTGACAGTCTGAATTTTTAGGCTTACATATTATTGCTCCTAACTCCATAACTGCTTGAGTGTAAGACCTATTTTTTGAATTGGGACAAATTCTTTCGGCAATTTCAGAGATTTTTTTTTCAAAACTTTTATCATTGCCACGAATTTCATAATACCTTGCTATTACTCGCTTTACATTTCCATCAATTGCTACCGCTTTTTTATTAAATGCAATTGAACTTATTGCGGCAGATGCATATTCCCCAATGCCGGGCAATTTAATTAAATTAATTTTATCTTTTGGTATTTTTCCGTTGTAATCTTCATCTATAATTTTTACAGTTTTTAGCATGTTTTTTGCTCTTGAGTAGTAACCTAGACCTTGCCAAAAAAGTAAAACGTCTTCAATTTTTGCGTGAGATAACTTTTTTAATGTTGGCCATTCATTAATAAATTTGTTGAAATATGGTACTACTGTCGCCACTGTCGTTTGCTGCAACATAAATTCACTTACAAGAACTCTATATGGATAATCCTTATGTCGAATATTCTTTCTCCATGGTAGTTCTCTTTGATTTTTTTCATACCACTCAAGTAATTTATTTGAAAAAAATTTGTCTTTACTTGTCATTTTCGTGTTACTTTATTTTTTATGTTTCAAAAGAAATTAAGCGGCCCTCAAATATTATCAAATCTTCTTCCAGAAGAAGCAAAGAAAATTCTTAAATCAAGAGGTTTTTCAGAGTTAGAACTCTTAGCAAATTGGGAGAGAATTGTAGGCAAAAAATTTGCAAAATTAACTGTCCCTTTAAGGCTTAAAATAGGAAAGAGTAGTGAAAAAAATAATGGTAAATTAATTGTTAAAATTGATAGAAGTGTGGCTTTTGCGTTTGAGCACGAGCGAGAGAAAATAATTAAAAAAATTAATCTTTTTTTTGGCTATGAAGTGATCAACAAAGTTGAAATAATACAAGCATCAATTAAGGTTAAAAAAACAATTAAAATCAATAAATTAGAAAGTGATATTAAGAGCCAAAGTAAGAATTATGATGAACTAAAAAAATATCCTGATCTTAGAAGAAACTTTGAAAAAATCGCTTCAAAAATTTTAAAGTCCTAATTCAAACAAAATTTTCTGCTACTCCAACAGAGTAATAAATCCTATTAAAATAAGGAAAAATTGAGTATATTCAACATGTTGTATATATAAAAAAAAAACAAGCAAAATATGGGTTTTAAATCTAATTTTTTATTCAGTACTAGTTTTATTGTCTTTCTATTTGCGTTGATGTTTCCAATTAATGGATTGTATGCCAGCAGTACATTAAAGGGTATGCAGTTAGGTGATAGCGACGCACCAGTGAAAATTATTGAATATAGATCGCTCACTTGCAGTCATTGCGCAGACTTTAGTAATGACACCTTTGCAGAAATTAAAGAAAATTATATCGATAAAGGTAAAGTGAATTTTGAATTGAGACCTTTCGCTCTCAATGCGATTGATCTTAACGCTTTTAAATTACTTCATTGTGTTGATGAAAATGATTTTTTTGCAATGGACAAAATTTTGTTTAAAGATCAAAAAAAATGGATTGTAACTAGTCAGAGCGATAAAGTACTAGAAAACAGCACTAATGCACTTAAGAATTACGGGGCCCTATTCGGCGTATCTGAGGAGGCGTTTAATAGCTGTATGGAAAATGAGAATATTACTGATTTTATACTGGAGCAGCGCATAGAGGGTGTTGAGGAGTATGATATATCTTCAACTCCAACTTTCATAATCAATGGTGAAATTTATGCAGGTAATATGTCGATTAATGAATTTGATGAAATAATTGAAAAAGAAATTAATTAATGAAATTTAAAAAAATAAAAATTTTAGGTTTTAAATCATTTGTTGATCCTACTGAATTAGACATCGATGAGGGATTAACAGGCATAGTTGGTCCTAATGGATGTGGTAAATCAAATGTTGTTGAGTCCCTAAGATGGTGCATGGGAGAAACCTCTGCAAAAAGCATGAGGGGTTCAGGAATGGAAGATGTAATTTTTTCTGGTACATCAGATAGACCAGCAAGAAATAATGCTGAAGTAACAATCTATCTTGATAATGAGGAAAGAAACGCGCCGTCTGAATTTAATGATCAAACTGAAATTCAAGTTAAAAGAAAAATAGAAGTTGAAAAGGGATCAGATTATAAAATTAACGGTAAAGACGTTAGAGCCAGAGATGTACAAAGATTATTTGCGGATTTATCTACAGGAGCTCATTCTCCATCCTTGATCAGCCAAGGACGCGTAGGTTCATTAATAAATGCTAAACCTATAGATAGACGCTCGGTATTAGAAGAAGCGGCAGGAATATCTGGGTTACATTCGCGAAGACATGAAGCAGAGCTAAAATTGAAAGGCGCAGAAACTAATCTTCAAAGGGTTAAGGATTTGATGAAACAATTAAATAATCAAATCAATAGTCTTAAAAAACAAGCTGAACAAGCTGAAACCTACCGCTCAGTATCGTCTGAAATTAACAAATTAGAGGGTATCGTTTTATTCCTAAAGTGGACATCTTTAAAAGAATCTTATGAAAAGTCAGATGAGAATTTAAGATCAAGTGAGTCTCAAATCCAAAAATTTACGTTGCAGGTAACTCAGGCTACGAATGAACAATTAAGAGCCAATGAGAAAATTAAGCCTTTAAGAGATAAAGAGATTGAGTCTGCGGCAAAATTAAATCGCATTAATCTCGAGAGAGAGTCATTGGATCATGAGGAAGAACGAATAAAAGAAGAAAAAAGAAATCTTGAAAACGTGATTCAACAAATAATCAGTGATAGTGAGAGGGAGCAGTTTCAACTGGAAGATGCTAAAAAAGACCTTGATTTACTTAATGCAAGAAGAGATCTCTCTAATAACGAAGAGTTTCAAGAAATAAACAATGAAACAATTGATCAGCTTAAGTCAGAAAAGGATACTTTGGAAACAGAGATTTCAAATCTTGAGCAACAAATAGAACAATATAATCAGATTAAAAATTCTAAAAGAGATGATTGGCAAGACACTTTGATTAAAGCAGAAAATTTGAAATCAAGGCAATCAACTTTAAAAGACGTAGAAGGTTATGATGATCCTGAGAAATGGACAAATATATTTAAAGAAAGATTTTACAATGATCTTGGTGAAATCAGTGAGAAAGTGGATCAAGCAAGCAATATTTCGGACGAAGCTAAGGCAAATTATGATAGAGCAAGTAATGAGGCAAAAAATGCAGCAACATTATCAATGGAATTAAGAGAAAAACTCAGACAAAAAGACGTTGAACAAAAACAAAGTGATTGGACATATGAATTTCAGAGATTGAATAAAACAATTAAGTCATCTCAGGAACAAATCGAAATATTACAAAAAAGAAAAATAAAAACTGAGCAAGAGCTAGAGAAAATCTCTAATCGTCCAGAAGAAATTGCCCAGAGAAGAGGTCAATTAATTGAAACAAAAGGCTTTGCAGAGACAGAAAGGCAGTTTGCTGCTGATCGTTTAGCTGAGGCTGATAATGAATTAAAAAAAATTGAGACTAATTTAAGAAAAGCCCAAAATGATCTCGCTAACATAAGAGAGTCTAAAGGAAGAACAGAAGCTACAAAAGAATTAGCTGAATCAAGATTAAAAGAATTAGAATACGAGTCAAAAGAGAAATTTAACTGTATTCCTAGTGAAATTGTAAATTCTCTCTCTATATCAGATGATCTTGAAACTATGAGAGCTAACCTCGAAAGAACTGAAATGAGACTTGATCGACTTAAGCAGCAGCGTGAAACAATGGGTGCTGTGAATCTAAGGGCAGATTTGGAAACAAAAGAAATAGATCAAGAACTTGAAAAAATGACGACTGAAAAAGAAGATTTAGAAAACGCAATCAAAAAAATGAGGGAGTCTATAGAAGATTTAAATAAAGAAGGTAGAACAAGACTGCTTGGAGCGTTTAAAACTGTAAACACACATTTCAAAGAAGTTTTTGTAAAATTATTTAACGGTGGAAAAGCGCACCTTGAACTTATAGACTCTGATGATCCGCTTGAAGCGGGGCTTGAAATGATGGTAAGTCCACCAGGTAAAAAACTTCAATCAATGTCATTGTTATCTGGTGGGGAACAGGCACTAACAGCATTATCTCTGATCTTTGCTGTATTTTTAACAAATCCTTCGCCAATTTGTGTGCTTGATGAGGTTGATGCGCCACTGGATGATGCAAACGTCGATAGATTTTGTGGTCTTTTAGATGACATTACAGAAAAAACGAATACCAAGTTCTTAATTATAACTCACCACGCGCTTACAATGTCGAGAATGGATAGATTATTTGGAGTAACTATGGCTGAACGAGGTGTCAGTCAAATTGTCTCTGTAGATCTTAAGAAAGCTGAAGAGATTGGAGCCGTTGCCTAGTTTATTGAAGATGAATAATGATGCTAATTCTCTTGAAAATAGAATAAAAAAAGCAAAAGAGGGCCAGTCTATTAAAGAAGCTAGAGCCCCCAAACCATTCGGTAAAATCATGAAAGTAGTGGTTGAAATTGTCGCAGCAATGGCTGTTGGACTAGGAATTGGTTTGCTGATTGACAATTATTTTAATACAAGACCCATCTTCACATTAATTTTCTTTCTCTTAGGTAGTGCAGCAGGAATTCTTAACGTTTTTAGGGTTGCAAAAAGTCTACAAAATAACTAAAAAATATATCGATGGCTGCTGATAATCCTATAGATCCTATACACCAATTTGAAATATCAAAAATTGCAGATATCCAGTTAGGTGGTATTGATATTTCATTTACAAACTCTTCTTTATTTATGGTATTTGCGCTCGCTGCAACAATGGCACTATTTGTTATTGGTCTTTCTAAAAAATCAATAATACCAAACAGAATGCAGATGTTATCAGAACTTTCTTATAACTTCATTGCGAACATGTTACGAGACCAGGTAGGTGATCAAGGAAGGGCTTATTTTCCATTCATATTTTCATTATTTATGTTTATTTTCTTTTGTAATTTTATAGGCCTAATACCGTATACGTTTACTGTAACAAGTCACTTAATTGTAACTTTTGCTTTTGCTGGTCTTATATTTATTGCAGTCACAATAATCGGCTTTGTAAAAAATGGATTAGGATATTTAAGAATTTTTTATCCATCTGGTATACCAATTTTTCTAGCGCCTCTCATTGTTCCAATTGAAATAATTTCATACTTATCAAAACCTATCAGTTTATCAGTCAGACTTTGTGCAAACATGCTAGCAGGTCACAGTATATTAAAAATATTTGCCGGATTTATTGTAATGCTAGGCTTTTTAGGATTTGCACCATTAGTTTTTTTGGTCGTGTTATATGCATTAGAAACTCTTATTGCAGCACTCCAGGCATATATTTTTACAATTTTAACATGTATATATCTTAATGATGCCCTTCATCCGGATCATTAATATTTACAACAACGAAAGGAAAAAAAATGGAAGTAGAAGCAGCTAAACTTATCGGCGCAGGATTGGCAACTATTGGAGTTGCAGGTTCAGGAGCTGGTATCGGAACAGTATTTGGGGCTTATGTCTCGGGTATATTTAGAAATCCTTCAGCAGCACCACAGGCGTTCGGACAAGTTCTATTAGGATTTGCACTTGTTGAGGCGATTGCTTTATTTGCTCTTGTAATAGCTTTCTTAATTTTATTTGGATAAGAAAAGTGAAAATCTTATTAAAAGCTTTTCTATTAACTGCGCCAATTAATTTTGCATATGCTGCAGAGGGCCAGAAATCTGCTGGTCTTCCGCAGATGGATATTGCTACATTTCCATCTCAATTATTTTGGCTTGTAATTACGTTTTCACTTTTATACCTGTTCATGTGGAAATTTGTAATACCAAGGTTAGGTGCAACAATTGAAGAAAGAAGAGATAAGATTTCAAATGATATCAATGATGCTGATAATCTTAATACAGAAGCAACTGATATATTAAAAAAATATGATGAGCAAATGGCAAGTGCATCACAGGAATCAAATGAGATTATTACTAATTCTAAAAAAGCAATGCTTGATCATTTAGAAATGCTTAAAAAAGAAAATGAAGAAAAAGTAAACTCCCTAATCTCTGAGTCTCAAGCTAAAATAAAAGCTCAAGAAGAAAAATCGAAGATTGAAATAAGAAATGCAACGTTAGATACCGTTAAAGCTATAGTATCAAGATATATTGAAAATATTCCTTCAGATGAGGAGATAAATAAGAAATTAAACTAATGCTAGGAAGTATTTAATGTCATCATTCTTTTCAGATCCATCGTCTTGGGTATTAGTAGCCTTTATAATATTTGTCATAATTGCGCTTGTAATCAAAGCGCCATCAATGATCGCGAAACTGCTTGATGGTGAAATTGATAAAATCAAATCTGAGTTAGATAATGCCCGAAAATTAAAAGAAGAAGCAAATTCTCTTTTAGCTGATTACGAGAGAAAGGTTCAGTCTGCTGATGAGGAAGCAAAGGCAATTATTGATCAAGCAAAGGAAATTGCAAAGAATCACGAAGAAGAATCAAAGTTAAAAGCAGAAGAATTTATTAAAAGAGCCGAACAACAAGCCATAGAAAAGATATCAAGGGCTGAAAAAATGGCTATATCAAAAGTTAATGATGAGATTGTAAATAACTCAGTAAATATTGCTGAGAAAATTATCTCGGAAAACATCAACGACCAAAGTGCAGATAAGCTTGTAAAACAATCAATAGATCAAATAAATAAACTTAAGGTATAATTTATTATTTATATCTCTCTTTCTAAGCTATAAATAAATTATGGCAGTCTATACGCACATATCTAGAGAAGAATTGGATCTATTTACTGATCAATATAGTATTGAAAATATTCTTGAATTTTCAGGTATAAAAGGTGGAACTTCTAATTCAAATTATTTACTAAAGACTCTAGAAAAAAATTACATACTTACAATTTTTGAAGAAAGAACAAATCAGGATAATCTTCAATTCTTTTTTGATCTAATGAATCATTTGAATAAAAACAATGTAAAGTGCCCTGAGGTAATACAAGATAAAAAAGGAAATTATTCGAACTCAATTCAAAATAAGAAAGCTGTGATCACATCGTTCTTAAAAGGCAGGTCAATAGATCAAATTAAACCAATACACTGTGCATCTTTGGGTTCCACTATCGCAAGAATGCATAAAGAATCAGCTAGACTTGAAATGAATAGAGAAAATGAGCTTGGATTTGCAAACCTCAACAGCTTAATTCAAGCTTTAAAAAATTTTGACGATAAAATAGACGCGCAAGTAATTGATTTAATCAATGAAGAATATGCTTTTCTGTCTGGAAACCTTGGTCATGGTTTACCTTCAGGTATAATTCATGCAGATCTTTTTCCAGATAATATTTTTTTTGATGGTAATGAGGTTACAGGTATCATAGATTTTTATTTTGCATGCACCGATTATTATGCTTACGAAATTGCAATCTGTCTAAATGCATGGTGTTTTGAGCCAAATAATAACGAATTCAATCCAACAAAAGCAAAACATTTATTGGGCAGTTACAATCATTTGCGAGAATTTTCAGAGGAAGAAAAGAAAGCTTTACCTCTTCTTACAAGAGCATCATCTCTAAGGTATCTACTAACTCGTTTAATCGACTACTATTCGCATGATGATAATGAACTTATTCTTAGAAAGGACCCTAATGAGTATCTCACTAAACTTCAATTTCACCAATCCGTTAAAAAAGTAGGCGAATATGGCCTCTAAAAAGGTTGTTATGTACACCGATGGAGCTTGCTCAGGCAATCCGGGCAATGGAGGTTGGGGAGCTTACATTGAAATTGATGATAAGAAAATTGAGTTAAGTGGATCTGAAAACAACACCACAAACAACAGAATGGAATTAAAAGCAGTTATTTATGCTTTAGATTATCTTAATGAAAAAAGAGACATAATAATTTTCACGGACTCAAAGTATGTCATGCAAGGTATTCAGGAGTGGATAAAAAATTGGAAAACCAATAATTGGAAGACCGCACAAAAAAAAGACGTAAAAAATAAAGATCTTTGGGTTGAATTAGACAATCTGACCGACAAACACTCGATTAAATGGGAGTGGGTAAAAGGTCATTCAGGTGATTACGGAAATGAAATTGCTGATAAACTAGCTGTCGCCCAGATAAAAAGATAAGTTATAGTAAATCCAACATTTTATTTGCTCCACTAACATCAACTTTACCACCATCAACTTCGACAAAAAATTTCTCAATAATTCCATCATTAACAAGTAATGAGCATCTTTTCGTCTTGATCGATGTTCCAAATGTGTCGGGGTAGTCTGTGCCTAATGATTTTGCAAACTCAGCCTTACTATCTGATAAAAATTTTATTTTTCCATTTGATCCAGACATTTCCTCCCATGCCGACATAGTAAATATGTCATTAGTTGCAAAACATATAATTTCATCAATAGCTTTTTCTTTAATTTTGTCAGCATTCTCTATGAAGCCAGGTAAATGATTTCGAGCACATGTTGGTGTAAATGCACCTGGTACACCAAAGATTACTATTTTTTTCCCTTTGCAGAAATCTAATATCTTTAATGGTTGTGGACCTTTCTCCTTGTCCATAAAAACTAAAGTTTCATCTGGTAATTCATTTCCAATTAAATCTGACATTTGACGACCATACTAAATTTATTCTTTAATACAAGACAAAAGTAAGTGGTCCTCCCACTTGCCATTGATTTTCAAATACTGTCTTACTAATCCTTCAATGCAAAAATTATTTTTTTCAAGTGTCTTTAAAGAACGCTCATTCCTTGGTAGACACGCTGCCTCTACTCTATGTAAATTCAATTCATAAAAAATAAATTCTTTGATAAGCTTTATTGACTCACTCATTAAACCTTTACCCATCTTAGTTTCACAAATCCAATACCCAATTGAGCAGGATTGAACTACACCTCTTTGAACATTATTTATATTAATTTCGCCAATCAAATTATTATTTTTTTTTTCAAATATCAGAAAGGAATATGCATTGTCATCTAAAGCCAGTTTTTCAAAATATCTTACTCTTTTTACAAATGAGCTTCTTTCAAGCTCATTTGGTGACCATGTAGGTTCCCACGGTTTTAAATATCTTTTATTTTTTCCTTTTAATGAAGACCATGATTTCCAATCTTTATAATCAGGAGGTCTAAGGATCACGTTTTCACCTCTCCTCTCAAATGTCATCTTTTTTGGATAATAAGTTGTTAAAAATGACACTAGCTTATCTGCTCCCTAATGAATTCTTTAATTCGATTTGTGTTATTTTCCATTTTATACATTTTTTCTTCTGCATCAAATAAGTAATTGTATTTACTCATTAAATTTAAATCTTCACCTATTGATTTTTCAACAACCTCAGAAAATTTTACAGGGTGAGCTGTAGCCAAAACAAAATTAAGCCTATCCATATCTTTTTCAAATCTCGATGCATCAATTCCTGTTGCGGTGTGGGGGTCTATAACATATGAAAAATTATCTTTCACAGATTTGATTGTGTTTCGAACGATATCCATCGAAGAACTATTCGAGCTAAATACCTCTCTAACTTTTTCTAAATTTTCCTCAGATATTGATATTTTTCTACTTGCTTCAAAATGTTCCATTGATGCTTTTGTTTCAGTATTTGATTGATTAAGTATATCAAAAAGTAATCTTTCAAAATTACTTGCTACCTGAATATCCATACTTGGACTTGATGTTTTTATGACTGTTTTAGACTCATATACTCCTGACTTCATAAATCTATTTAAAATGTCGTTTTCGTTAGTAGCCACTATTAATTTATTGATAGGTAATCCCATTTTATATGAAACATAACCAGCATAAATATCTCCGAAGTTACCAGTAGGAACAGAAAAATTAACTTTATTGGATGCTCTTTCTGTAAAATTAATGAATGTATAAAAGTAATATACTGATTGAATGATAATTCTTGCCCAATTAATTGAATTAACTGCTGATATATTATTATGCATACTATAATCTGTATCTTTCAAAATATCTTTAACAATTTTTTGACAGTCATCAAAAGTTCCTTCTACTTCACAAAGAAAAATATTTTCTTGATTAACAGTAGACATCTGTCTTCTCTGAAATTCTGAAATTCTACCCTTAGGATATAAACAGAAAATATTTATATTTTTACTTTTTTTTACAGCATTTATAGCAGCTGATCCTGTATCACCTGATGTTGCTACTATAAGATTTATTCTTTTCTTTTCTTTTTCTAAAAAATAATCAAAAAGAGGGATAAGTAATTGCATTGCGAAGTCTTTGAAGGCTAAAGTTGGACCATTGAATAGCTCCACGATTATTTCGTTTGTATTAAGCTCCTTGAATGATACACAGCCACTTTCTGTAAAGTTATTTGAATACGCTTCTTTAATAATCCTCTTTAATTGATCAGACTCTATTTCGTCACCAATAAATGGAGACAAAATAATTTCTGTTAAGTCCTCATAACTTACATTTCGATTAATATCTTTATGATTTATATTTGGCCAATTTTCTGGAATAAATAGGCCTCCATCATTTGCTAAACCAGCAAATAAAACTTCTCTAAACCCAAAGTAATTGCTGCCCCTTGTGCTTCTATACCTCATTTTTTTGCACCTTTTGTCTAATATAGTAGATATACATTATCATAATTACAAAAGACAACAAAAACCAGGTGACAGCATACTGGAGATGATTATTTGTTATATTAGATGGCTCAAATTCAATCAGAACATTATCAGAATAGCTTTGGTCTATTAATTTAATCATATACTTACTAGAATTTAATTTATGATACTTATCCATTTCACTTGTATTGAGCAAATACCAGGTATTTGCAATTGTATCATTTTCTGGAATAAGTGGCTTTCGATCCTTCGAATAGATTAAAGCTCCTCTGATTTCTATCTCACTATTTTTGAAAACTTCATCTAATTCAAAATTATCTTTTGAATAAAACGGTATCCAGCCAAGTATTACATAAATAAATTTTTTGCTAATCATTTCCATTGGCAAGACAATTTCGTAACCAGACTCTCCTTTAAGATTAAATTTATAAAAAAACATTTTTTTACCAGTTAATAGTTGTCCTTTTACCGAAGTATTCATGAATTCATATTGAGAGTTCTCGTCGTTTGACGGAAATTCATCTATCACAGAATTATAATTAGAATTAATTGACTCTATTAAATTATTTTTCCATTCGAGCCTTTGTGTTTGCCAAAAACAAAGCAAAAGGAGCAGGACAATTGTTGAAATAAATATTAAGTGGAAAAGAAGATTTTTTATCAATTAAAGTATTTATTAATATGAGCCCCAAACATAAATTGCTGCAAATAAAAATAACCAAACTACATCAACAAAATGCCAATACCAAGCAGCAGCCTCAAACCCAAAATGATGGTCAGATTTAAAATGGCCAGCAATCGATCTTCCAAGGCAAACAATTAAGAATATTGTTCCAATTAGAACATGAAAGCCATGAAAGCCAGTAGCCATATAAAAAGTTGCACCATAGATATGCCCAGAAAATGAAAAATCAGCATGCATGTATTCATAAACCTGAAAACCAGTGAATACGACACCAAGTCCTACCGTGCACCATAGTCCCTGTATTAGCTCTTTTCTATTGCCTTCTAGTAATGCATGATGAGCCCAAGTAACTGTTGTTCCTGATAAAAGTAAGATTAACGTGTTGATTAGAGGTATATGCCATGGATCCATTAAATGAATATCTGGTGGGGGCCAAATAGCTCCTATTTGTTCTGTAGGGAATAAACTTGCGTTGAAATATGCCCAAAACCAAGCAACAAAGAACATAACTTCTGACGCAATAAATAAAGTCATGCCGTATCTAAGGCCAATTTGAACAACTGGGGTGTGATGACCTTGATGTTCGCCCTCTATAATCACATCTCTAAACCACATGTATGAGACATAGATAACAATTGCTAAACCAATTATCATTGTCCACATGTCATCGGTCCTAAAATAAACAACCGCACCAACGCATGCGATTAAAGCTCCAATCGATGCAAGAAGGGGCCAAGGACTTGGATCAACTAAATGGTATTCATGTGTTCTTTTTGTATTTTCTGAACTCATATCTAATTATGTATCACTGTTTTCATAAAAGGTATAGGACAAAGTAACTTCTGATAAATCAGAAATGTATTTATCATTTTCAATTTCAGGATCTATAAAAAATGAAACTGGCATAATTTTAGTTTCGTTAGCCATGAGCTCCGTTTCTTGAAAACAAAAGCATTCAATTTTATTAAAGTACTTGCCTGCCTCAGTTGGTGATACGTTATAAACAGCTGTACCGCTTAGAGTTTGGTTTGTATTATTCTCTATCACATAATTAATCAGTTTATTTTCACCTATCTTTAATTGATGAATTCTTTGCTCAGGATAGAATTCCCAATCGAGGGTAGAACCAACGTTGGAGTCTAATCTAACATTGATAGTTTTATCGATAGAATAAATGCTTTCAGAAGAATACACATTTGGAGTACCCCCAAATCCTGTAACTTTACAAAAATAGTTGTATAGAGGCACTGACGCATAGGCTAAAGCGATCATGGTGATAACTATTCCTATTAGTCCAATCGCGGTGATACTGTTGTTTGACCTGATAAAATTCATTTAAATAGTTCCCAACTTATAAACAGTATAAGAGAAAAATAAAGCCACAAAGAAAACTAGTACGAGGGCAGTTATTATATTTCTTTTTTTTATTTTTTTATCCATCAGTAAATATTCCATAGTAAATTATCGATTAATAGAATTGAGAAAATATTAAACAGATAAATAATTGAAAAATAAAATAGCATTTGAGCTTTTCGCTCAAGCAAGCCATCTTTCAACCACGATCTTTTGAGATCAAATGCCAAATAAATGAAAAAAATACTTAGAGCTGTTGACGAAACTCCAAAGAACAAAGAATAGTATGAACTCATAATTAAAGTAAGTGGCAATAAGGTAATCGAATATGCGATAATTAAATTTATCGTTTTACGCTCACCAACAATCAGTGGCATCATTGGAATTCCAGCCTTTTTGTAATCATCAGATTTATAAAGTGCAAGAGCCCAGAAATGAGGAGGCGTCCATAGAAAAATTAACATGAAAAGAAGGCAAATCTCAGTTGAGACTCCTCCTGTCACAACTGCCCAACCGATCATCGGAGGAAAGGCTCCCGCTGCACCTCCTATCACAATATTTTGAGGTGTCCTCTTTTTAAGCCATATTGTGTAAACAAATATATAAAAACAAATTGTCATTAAAAGTAATCCTGCAGCAGCTAAATTTGAAACTAAGTAAAGCATTGAGACAGCAATTATTGAGAGTGTTATGCCGTAGATGAGTGCCCCATTAGCGCTTATTTGGTTTGTTGGCAAAGCTCGATCTTTTGTTCTATTCATTAATTTGTCAGTATCTCTCTCATACCACATGTTTAGTGCTCCTGACGCGCCAGAACCAATTGAGATAGCAAGAATTGCGAGCAAACCTGTAGTAAAACTTAAACTTCCAGGTGCGATTATCATTCCTACAAAGCTTGTAAATATAGAAAGTGACATGACCCTTGGTTTAAGCAAGGAGATGTATAGAACTAGTTTCGTCGCAATAGAACCTAGCCCAAATTCCTGTTTGTTAGAAACTGAGGTAATATTTGCCATTGTAATTTCTACTTAACTTTTGGTAGCTCCTCAAACTGGTGGAATGGTGGAGGAGAAGGCAACGTCCACTCAAGTGTTGTGGCTCCCTCACCCCATGGGTTGTCAGCACAATCTCTAACTTTCATGAGTGCGTGTACTAACATTATAAAGAATACTGCCAAACCAAGGACTGATATAAATGAGCCAATTGAGGAAATATAATTCCATCCAGCGTAAGCATCAGGGTAGTCAACATAACGTCTTGGCATTCCCGCTAAACCTAAGAAGTGTTGTGGGAAGAATATTATATTCACTCCAATAAAAGTTAACCAAAAATGTAGCTTGCCCAAAAACTCTGAGTAGTTTCTGCCAAACATTTTACCGAACCAATAATAGAAACCAGCAAATATTGCAAAAACAGCTCCCATAGAAAGAACGTAATGAAAATGTGCAACAACATAGTAAGTGTCGTGCAGAGAATGGTCAATTCCTGCATTTGCAAGAACAACACCTGTCACACCACCTACAGTGAATAGGAAAATAAAGCCAATTGCCCATAACATTGGTGTTTTAAGATCTACTGAACCACCCCACATAGTAGCAATCCATGAGAAGACTTTAATTCCGGTAGGCACAGCAATTACCATCGTAGCAAACACATAATAAGCTTTTACATCTGCGTCCATGCCAACAGTGTACATGTGGTGAGCCCATACGATGAAACCTAGGAAACCAATAGATACCATTGCATAAGCCATTCCTAGATAGCCAAAGACTGGCTTCTTAGAAAATGTTGCTACAACGTGACTCACAATTCCAAAACCTGGTAAAATTAAGATATAAACCTCAGGGTGACCAAAGAACCAAAATAGGTGCTGAAAAAGTACTGGGTCCCCACCTTCAGCGGCACTAAAGAAAGTTGTCCCAAAATTTCTATCTGTAAGAAGCATTGTGATTGCACCGGCCAACACTGGTAATGAAAGTAATAAAAGGACAGCTGTCACAAGAATTGACCACACAAATAAAGGCATCTTATGAAGAGTCATTCCAGGTGCCCTCATATTAAAAATTGTCGTTATAAAGTTAATTGCACCAAGAATTGATGATGCTCCAGCAAGGTGTAATGAGAAGATTGCTAAATCCACTGCAGGGCCAGGCGAACCTAAGTTAGCAGACAATGGTGGATATATGGTCCATCCTCCTCCAACACCTGCACCACCTGATGTTCCCTCAACAAATAATGATGCGATAAGCAGTATTAGTGATGCTGGCAATAGCCAAAAAGAGATATTATTCATTCGTGGGAAAGCCATATCTGGAGCGCCAATCATAAGCGGCACAATCCAGTTTCCAAAACCACCAATCATAGCTGGCATAACCATAAAGAAAATCATGAGTAAACCATGACTTGTAACTAGAACATTATATAAATTATGGTCACCTCCCAATATCCCGTCTCCAGGATACATTAGCTCCATTCTCATCAGAACAGACATTCCAGTACCTACTAAACCAGCTATAACGGCAAATATTAAATAAAGAGTTCCAATATCTTTATGATTTGTTGAGTATAGGTATCGTCTCCAGCCAGTTGGGTGATGATCGTGACTGTCTACCTGATCTGCTGTAATATCTGCCATTTATATATTTCTCCTCTAAGTAAAATATTTTATTTTTTAGCCATTTCAAATGTATCGTCACTGTAATTAATCTCTAAAGATGCATACTCAGATTTAGCAAATTCGATCCACTCTTCAAATTCTTTATTTGAAACAACTTTAACATTAATGGGCATAAATGCATGTTTTGGACCACAAAGCTCTGAGCACTGGCCATAATAGATCCCTTCTTTATTAGCCTTAAACCATGTTTCATTTAATCTTCCCGGTACAGCATCCATCTTGACACCAAATGCTGGAATTGTCCAAGCGTGCAGTACATCTGCTGAAGTTAACTGAAGCTTGACCACTTTATCTACTGGTACAACAATTTGAGTATCAGTCTCTAACAATCTTAACTTTGGATCTGATAGCTCATGATCAGCAAGCATGTTGGCATCAAAAGAGATATCATCGAAATCAGGGTACTCGTAAGTCCAATACCATTGATTGCCGATGGCCTTAATTGTTATATCTGCCTTTGGTATTGTTTCAGAAACATATAGTAATCTAAAAGATGGAATAGCAATAATAATTAACAATATTACTGGAATTACAGTCCACAATATTTCAATTGTTGTGTTATGTGTTGTAGTGGAAGCAACATGATTGCGGCTGCTATTAAATCTGAACATGATATATAGCAGAAGACCAAGTACTAAAAGTGATATGCCTGTAATGATAGGCATTAAGATATAACTATGAAATGATATAATGTCAGACATTAAATCAGTTGCAGGCTGTTGAAAGCTTAGCTGCCAATTTTCAGAAATGCCTTCATTTGCCAGAGAAAAGGACGGTATTAGCAGAAAAAATAATATCTTAGTAATATTTTTCATAGAGAAATTATTGATTTAATGTTTTGAACTATTACGTAATATATACTGCTTAATTTGCATTAAACTACTCATTATTTCGCGACAGTTTGACGCAATTTTTGCTAGTTTTTAGGGTTTTTTTAATATATTTTATAAAGATATTTTTTATTCAGAACAATACGAGATGATTAACAAAAAAATAGAGAATCAGTCCAATGACAGCCTCTTTTTCACCAGAAGTAATTTAGATAACTCAAAAGTTGATAAAATTGTATCAGATGCTCTGCACAAAGCAGACGACGGAGAGCTTTTCATGGAATTCTGTGAAAGTGAGAGCTTTGTATACGATGATCAAAGGTTAAAGAGTGCTTCATTTGATACATCAAAGGGTTTTGGATTAAGAGCTATAGCTGGCGAAAGTTCAGGCTACGCTCATTCATCCGATATTGATGAGAACGCTCTAAAAAAAGCAAGTGAAACAGTAAATTTTATCACAAAAGACCATAATGCAAATTTCAACGCTAATTTTTCAAAAACCAACAGAAAACTTTACAATGAGATCAATCCAATTAATGAAACTGAATTCTCAGAAAAAGTAGAAACTCTGAAAAAAATTGATGAATACGCTAGATCAAAAAATCCAAATGTTAAGCAAGTTTCAGCATCACTAAACGGTGAATGGCAGGCTGTGAGAATTTACAGGCCTGGTGGAATTATGATTGAGGATCTTCGCCCTCTTGTAAGACTTTATGTATCAATCGTTCTCGAAAAGGATGGACGTCAGGAAAATGGCAGTAGAGGTTCAGGCGGTAGAGTAGATTACTCAACTTTCTTAAATTCCTCACATTGGCAAAATCAGGTAGATGAAGCAATCAATCAGGCTGAAATAAATCTTACTTCTGTTGACACGCCTGCAGGTGAAATGGATGTAGTTCTTGGACCGGGTTACCCGGGTGTACTGCTACATGAAGCAATAGGACATGGGCTTGAGGGTGATTTTAATAGAAAAAAAACTTCTGCATTCTCTAACCTTATGGGAGAAAAAATTGCTGACGAGTCAGTGACAGTTGTTGACGATGGAACGATTGACTCTCGTCGAGGATCTCTAAGTGTTGATGACGAGGGTACACCAACTAACTGTACAACGTTAATTGAAAATGGAATTTTAACTGGATACATGCAGGACAGATTAAACTCAAAACTAATGGGAGTTAATCCTACAGGAAATGGCAGAAGAGAAAGTTATGCTCACTTACCCATGCCTCGTATGACAAATACATATATGTTATCGGGTAATCGCCATCCCGAAGAAATTCTAAAATCAGTTAAGAATGGCCTATACGCTGTGGATTTTGGCGGTGGCCAGGTTGATATAACAAGTGGTAAGTTTGTATTCACTTGTACTGAAGCTTACAAAATAGAAAATGGTAAAGTCACAAACCCTGTAAAAGGTGCGACGCTCATCGGTAACGGTCCTGATGTTTTAAAACGAGTTAAAATGGTTGGTAACGACTCAAAAATGGATACTGGAATTGGAACGTGCGGTAAAGATGGGCAAAGTGTTCCTGTTGGAGTAGGGCAGCCTACGATGTTGATTGAAAATCTTACTGTTGGAGGTACGGCGACAGCTTAGCTTACTTGTCTTTCTTGATCCTTCCAATACGGTTCTCTCAATACTTTTTTTAAAACTTTTCCACTAGCATTTCTTGGAACTTCATCGATAAAATCTACTGATTGGGGTTTTTTATAACTTGCAATTCTGTCTTTACAGAAGCTTATCAAATCATCCTCAGTTACATTTGAACCTTCCTTTTTCACAATACAAGCTTTAACTACCTCACCATATTTTTCGTCCGGAACACCAATAACCGCGGCATCAACAACATCAGGGTGTGCAAATAAAGCTGCTTCAACTTCGGTTGAGTAAATGTTCTCACCTCCAGACACAATCATGTCTTTTATTCTATCTTGTATAAATACAAATCCTTCTTCGTCCATTCGACCTGCATCACCTGTATGCATCCACCCACCTTTAAGCGCTTTCTCACTTTCCTCTTTTTTATTCCAATAACCTCTCATGATTTGAGGTCCCTTAGCACAGATCTGACCTATTTCTCCAATGGGAAGAGGGTTATCATTTTCATCTCTTATTTCAACTTGTGTATCGATTGCAGGTCTGCCGCATGATTTTAATAGTTCAGGTTTTTCATTAAGCGCACGAATATGTTCTTCTGGAGTCATTAGACAAATAACAGCGACGGTCTCTGTCATTCCAAAACCTTGTCCAAATTTACATTTAAAAACATCCATTGCCTTTTTGAGAGTTTCTGGAGCGATTGGCGAGGCTCCATAATGTATCTGATCTAAATCATTATATTCTTTACTCGCAACATTTGGCACTGATACTAAGCAAGCTTGAATCATTGCAGGGACTAAAACTGTATGCGTAATTTTTTCATTTGCTAGACAGTCTACTACATCTTGCGGAATAAAATCCTCTTGAATAACTATTGTTCCACCTATTGCAATGCATCCACACATATTAATCATCGCTGCAGCATGATACATTGGTGCCACCAAAAGAGTTCTCGAAGGCCTTGGTAAAGTTAAACTATTTAAATACTGTCTTATGTTAGCAGCAACATTTCTTTGTAAAAGAACTGCGCCTTTTGGATGGCCTGTAGTGCCACTAGTGTACATTTGATATACGTCATCATTTTCATGGGTTTTTGAAGTTGGTTTTTCATTCGAACTATCTGAAAGCCAATCGTAAAAATCCTGAAATTTGTCGAGACTATTATCAAGCGATATAGAAATATATTTTTTTACATTTTTTAACTCTGATGCAATTTGATTTATTCTATCCGAATATTCATTACCTTTGACTATTATAAGTTTGGCTTCAGAATCATTGATTATGTATGCCCACTCTTGGTCCGCTAAACGATAATTCAGTGGAACAGGTACAGCGCCAACTTTTGATGCTGCGTAATACATAATTGCCATTTCAGTGCAATTTTTTGCAAGAAATGCAAATCTATCTCCAACTTCTAAACCCTCATAAACTAATTTATTTGCTAATTGATTGCTTAATAAATTTGCTTCTTGATAAGAAAGTGAATTTCCTTCAAATTCAGAGAAAGGAAAATTAGGATTTTTTTCCGCTCCATTTTCTAAATATTCATGCAATAACATGAGAAAATTTTATATAATTATTTTTATTCTACAAGCTCAATTAAAGAACGTATCTTTAAGCTTTTCGCTCGCAAATAAAATAATTTGATCATCGTAGTGCGGAGAACCCATGTTTATTGTAGCGCTTCCAAATTGGTGAATACTTTTTGACACCTGTTTTTTATTTTTATCCCATTTTACATAGATATATAGGCCGTCTCCAGCAACAGCTTTGAGAATACCATCATCGCTTCGAGGGGCGTAAATTGCCCTTAAAACATCAGGCCCTCCTTGAATGTGCACTAAGTTTGACCCTCTCTCCAAGAAATTAACATCACTCCATTTAACGCTTAATGTCCCAAAGTTTTTCTCAAACTCATCAACACAATTAATAAAGATTTCGATAGGATCTGGGCGTGGCTTTCTTGTTATTTCTGCCAACCATTCAGGAGACAAGATACAAACTCCAAAAGCAGCATGTAAATTATCAGAGTCAGTTCCTAGATCCCAATCTCTCAAAAACTCTTGAGCATTTTTTAATTTATTTTCTGAAAATTCATGATTAAAAATTTCTTTCATAAACTTGTATTGTCTTGAATTATAAGAAAACTTATTATCGTGTTTGTATTTATCAAGTTCACCAAATGATATTGATTTATCAGGATCAAGAAGTTCGTAAGCTCTATATGCCCTATTCGTTGTTCGTGTTTGAAATCCCATTGTTGGATTAAAGTTAGATAAAGATAAGTTATCTTCCTTAGCTGTAACAAAAAAAGGATTTTGATTAGTACTAAATAAATATCCAGAGCTAGGGTTTAAGATCTGAGGCACGCTTTCAAAAGGATGAAATTTATTCCAAATTAAATCACTCTTATTTCCGGGTACCACTTGCATCCAATTATAGTTTGGGTCTCTTACTGGCGATTTAACATTATGAACAAAAAAGATATTATCTTCTTTATCGGCGTAAACTAAATTTAAACTAGCTAGCTGTTCCATTCTTAAGGCATCAAGCCATTCATCAATATTTTTTGATTTATTCATTTTGAGCCAAGCAGTTGAGTGATTGACATCATTCATTCCTACAAACCTTAGGGCATAGGCTTTATTGTCATCTTTCAGAACAGGCCCATGTGCTGAATGATACATTTGTATAGGATATGTAATACTGAAAGGGCCAAACAGTTTAACTCTAAATTCTTGATCCGTTTCGGTGAAATTAACCCATGCACCATCAAGTTCATACTGATCATTATTCTCTGGGTTAAGTTTTAATTCATAAATATCGGATAAATCTGGCTGATTCACAGTTGCTCCCCACCCAAGATTTTCATTAAAGCCAACATGCACAAATGGGGATCCTGGAAAAGTACCACCCATGATATTTAAACCTTCCCCACTTTTTATATGAATTTCATACCAAGCAACTGGACCCGTTAATGGCTGGTGTGAATTAATGACAAGCATTGTCTCATTGTCTTGTGATCTACTTTTGGAAACAGCAAATGCGTTTGAACCTGATGGTTTAAAGTAAGTATTTATGCTTGCGACTATTGGATTATCGGATAGAGCATTCATGTTCATTGCAACTTTCTCTTCTTGATCATCCATTAAATTGATGAGTTCAGCAATTGAATGATCAATGCCATAAAATAACGGCATTCGAAATGTCATACCAGCAACCAAATCATATGCAGTAGCTGGATATAAAGATTGATCAACTAAGTGTGGATTTTTTGCAGCATAATAATTAAGTCCATCTGCATAACCTTTTATATAATTAATTGTCTCCTCAGGAATTTCTGAAATTTTTTTATTAACAGTTTCATGAACATTAAAAAACTTAAATAAAAAATCTAACTCTACTCCTTCAATTGCATCTAAGTTTTCCATTATGTCACCATCACCAGTAATCAATGAATAAATAGCTGCAAATGTTTTCGAATTAAAATTTAAATTTGAGAGCTCCCCACGAGACATTTTAATCATCATCTCTACATGTTTTAAATCATCCTCTGCTTGTGCATAAGCAAATCCGAATGCCGCATCTTTATCAGTATCGCCATATACATGTGGCACTCCAAACTGGTCTCGTTTAATCTTGTAAGAGTATTTTTTTTCTATTTCTAAAAAACTAGTTTGTGCAAAATTTTTAGTATTATATTGATTGACTATTATCACTGCTGTGACAAAAACTAGGGCTACTCCAAGAATTGAAAATAATAATTTATTCAAAATTATGCAGCGGTTTTGTCTTTGTAGCTCACATGCTGTGCTGGAAGGAATTCATTGCCAAGAATATGATCAGAAATTTTATCAGCTATCATAATTGTAGGTGCGTTGGTGTTTCCACCAATTAGAGTTGGCATTACAGACGCATCAACCACTCTTAAATTTTCGACACCTCTTACTCTTAATTTATCATCTACAACTGCAAATTCATCATTTCCCATTTTACAAGTGCCAACTGGATGATAAATCGTTTCAGCAGCGTTTCTAATGAATTCCTCTATTTCCTCATTTGTTTGAACATGAATACCTGGAGTAATTTCTTTACCTCGGTATTCATCAAAAGCAGACTGGTTCACTATTTCTCGCGACATTTTCACACCTTTAATAAGAGTATCTCGATCTTTTTGAGTTGCGAAATAGTTTGGTTGTATAATTGGAGGTACCGAAGGATCCAATGATTTAAGTGCAATATAGCCTCTACTCTCAGGTCTGAGCTGACAAACATGATTACTAAACGCATGAGAGTCGGGTCTTGTTTTTCCATGATCTTTTAAAAGTGAACCAACAAAATGCATTTGTATGTCAGGAAGATCAAGTGTGTCATCTGTCTTTAAAAATGATACACCAGACAAACCGATATCATTTCCAGGGCCTTTTTTTGTTATCATCCATTGAGCCAAGATGGCCGCCATCCTAAATACTGCAAGTCCACCCGCTGTATATTTTGCTTCCGTTACTGGCTGCGTGCACTCGTAGTGAGATAATACATCTAAATGATCTTGTAAGTTTTCACCAACTCCCGGAAGGTCGGCTACAACTTTCAATCCCCATTTTTTTATGTAATCTCCTTTACCTATTCCTGAAAGTTGCAATATCTGAGGTGAGTTAATAGCACCTCCACATACAATTACTTCCCTTTCAGCGTAAGCTTTTATAACTTCTTTTCCTTTTAAATACTCAAGCCCAACGCATTTTGTACCCTCAAATATAAGTTTATTGGTTGTTGAATTAGTTGCAATCGTTAAATTTTTTCTGTCTTTAATAGGATTTAAAAATGAAAAACTTGTACTTGCTCTATAGCCTTTTGAAATCGTTTGAGGACATGGTCCAAAACCCTCATTATCGTATTGATTGATGTCTTCAATGTATTTATAGCCTGCCTCTTTACCGGCATTTAAAAAACATCTATGTAGAGGGTTATTTGTAAACACTGGGTTTTGAACACTTAATTCTCCATCACTTCCATGAAACTCCGATGATCCATTTTCATTTTTTTCAGCTCTTTTAAAATAAGGCAACACTTCCTCATAAGACCATCCTTCATTGCCAAGCTGTCTCCATATATCATAATCACGTGAGTGACCTCTCACGTAAAGCATTCCATTAATATTGCTTGAGCCACCCAAACCTTTACCTCGAGGAAAGAAAAGTTTTCTATTATTTAAATGTGGTTGACCCTCTGTCCAATAACCATAATTATAAAATTTACCGGCACCTTCACCAGAAATAAGCTCAAGTACACCTGCTGGCATTTTAACAAATGGATGCCACGTAGTTCCACCCGCTTCGATTAGAAGAACCTTTGTACCAGGATCTTTAGAGAGTCGATTTGCTAAAACGCAACCTGCTGAACCTGCTCCAGCGATTATGTAGTCAAACATATTCATTCAATATTTTCTTCTTTTAAATTATCTCTAAATTTTTTCATATTTTCAACGTAGTGGAAAGCACTAAGTTCAATTATCTTTTTTTCCATATCTGTCAATTCTCTTTTAACACTTCCAGGGGATCCAACTATAAGGCTATTATCAGGAAATTCTTTTCCTTCAGTTATTAGAGTATTGGCGCCAACTAAACAATTATTACCTATTTTTGCCTTATTTAAAACTGTTGAGCCCATTCCTATTAGGGAATTATTGCCCACTGAACAGCTATGCAAGATCACTTTATGACCTACTGTGACGTTATCCCCTATAATTAATGGCATTCCATCATCCGTATGACAAACAGAATTATCTTGAATATTAGAATTTGTACCAACAATTATTGGGTCATTGTCACCCCTTAAAACAGCTCCAAACCATACACTTGCATTTTTTTTCAGTGTAATATCTCCTATCACTGAAGCACTTGGGGCAACCCAGAAGTCTCCATTATCTCGATTTATTTTTTTATCTCCGAGTGAATAGATCATATCTTGTTATTTAGTTAAGTAAGAAATATAGTAAAGATAATTAGATATTTAGACAATAGAAAGTAAATTATGGTTGCATTAGAAACCCCGGTTTGTGATTTTGGATGGAAGGCTCCAGAATTTAATCTTATTGGCATCGATAACAAATACTATTCATTTCAAGATGTTAAAGGTCCTAAAGGAACGCTGGTGATGTTCATATGCAATCATTGTCCATACGTGAAATCAGTAATACATCGAATTGTAGAAGATGTAAAATTATTAAAAGAAAAAGGTATTGGTGTAATCGCAATAATGTCTAATGACGTAAATGATCCAAAGTATGGTGAAGAAGACTCGTTTGATAACATGAAATTATTTTCTGAGAAAAATAGTTTTGTATTTCCTTACGTCTATGATGAGACGCAAATAATTGGACGGAAATATAATGCTGTGTGCACTCCTGATTTTTTTGGATTTAATCAAAATAATGAGCTTCAGTACAGAGGCAGGCTTGAAGAGTCTAAAATGGAGATAATTCCAAATGCTAGAAAGGAACTTTTAGAAGCAATGATACAAGTTTCAGAAACAGGATCAGGTCCAAAGGACCAGATCCCAAGTATTGGATGTTCGATTAAGTGGAAAGAATAAAGAAATTCAAGTGATAATTATCACAACTCAATGCTTTGCACCAAAAATTGGAGGCATTGAGTCTCTAATGACAGGAATGGCAGAAGCTATGGCAAAACGTGGCATTGAGGTTCTCGTTTTAGCTGACGGCAAAACTCATGAATCTGATCATAAACAAAAATATAAAATTAAAAGATTCACTGGGTGGAAACCTCTGAGAAGATTGGCTAAAGCAAAGTACTTAGAAAAAATATGCAGCAATAAAAAAGTAAACGCAATATACGCTGATTCTTGGAAAAGCATTGAGTATTTAAAAAAATACAGGAAAAAAGTTTTGGTACTTGCTCATGGTACTGAAATTCCAAAACAGTATTGGACTATAATGCTTGATTTAATGAGATTTAAAAAAAATAGAATTATAAATTCTTATAAAGATGTCTATAAGATTTTGGCAAATTCCTCTTACACGAAGGATTTAATGCAAGCTTCTCTTAAAATAGACACCAATCTTATAAAAATCATACATCCTGGCATAGATGTATACGATGATTTTATTACGGAGGAAGATAAAAAAAATGTGTCCGATATTATTGGTAAAAACACTCCTGTGATAACAACTCTTGCTAGAGTTGAAGAGAGAAAAGGTCATATATTTATTTTAAACGCCTTGCCTAAGATTAGAGAAAAATTTCCAAAAGTATTATATTTGATAGCAGGTAAAGGTCCGAATCTAGAAAATATTAAACTAACAACTAAAGAAATGAATTTAGAGAATAATGTAAAGTTTCTAGGATGGATAACTGAACCAGAAAAATCATTAATTCTAAAACAATCTGATTTATTTGTTATGACACCGACAACTGTGGGAGAGTCAGTTGAAGGTTTTGGCATGGCATACATTGATGCTTCATTTCATGGTGTTGCATCTATCGGAAGTGATAGCGGTGGCGTAAGCGACGCAATTTTAGACAATGAGACAGGAATAATTTGTGAGTCTGGTAATCAGAAAATGATTACAGAAAAAATATTGCTCTTACTTGAAAATAAAAAGCTGAGAGAAAGTATGGGAGAAAATGGAAAGTTAAGAGCTATTGAAAACTATGCATGGGATAAAAAAATTATTGAATATCTTGATGCATCTAACTAGGTAAACTTAAGAAAAAATTTATGGTAGCGGGAGAGGGATTTGAACCCCCGACCTAAGGATTATGATTCCTCCGCTCTAACCAACTGAGCTACCCCGCCAAAGATGAGCCATAATAAACAATATTACTAATTTGTCGAATGGATCCAACCGCCTCCCAAAAGTCTTGTACCTATTTCATCTTTACAATAAAAAACACAGGCCTGACCTGGTGATACAGCTGTTTCGGGTGTTGCGAGAGAAATTTTTGCTTCGTTCTTCTTATTAATTTCTATTTTTGCATCTAATAATTTTCCAGTTGATCTAACTCTTACATATAGATCTTTTGGTAAATTTTTCGTAATTAGATTTACATTTTCAACATATATAATTGAGGAGCTAACATTATCTTTATTTGCCACGATGACTCGGTTTTTGTCTTTATCAATTTTTTTTACATAAAGCGGCTCATTCTGTGAAACTCCTAAACCTCTTCTTTGTCCTATTGTGAAGTTTTGAATACCTTGATGTTTATTAAGTACATTTCCATCTAAATCTATAACTTCACCTTCATTACTTTCAATATTCTTATTTATAAATTTTTTATAATCTCCATCAGGTATAAAACATATATCTTGACTATCACTTTTATCAAACACATGTAAGTTTAGTTTTAAAGCCAAATCCCTAATCTCATCTTTTTTGTAATCACCCAGAGGAAATTCGATGAGATCCAGATCGTCTTTTTTCATTGTAAAAAGAAAATAGGACTGATCTCGGTTTTTATCTTGCGGAACATACAATCGCCACTCGTTATCAATCTTTATTTTTTTTATATAGTGACCTGTTACTAATGATTTCGCATTAATTTCTTTTGCAAAAGACAGTAAATCAAGAAATTTTACTTTTTCATTGCAATTTATGCAAGGTATGGGGGTTCTCCCTGATTTATACTCGTTAATAAAAGGCTCAATAACATTTTTTCTAAAAATTTCCTCATAGTCAAAAACGTAATGAGGTATAGTTATGGTGTTAGCTATTTTTTTTGCATCCATTATATCCGCACCCGAACAACATGTTTTAGAGTTTGCTACTTTTTTTTCATCATATAGTCTTAGAGTAACACCTATTACATCTTCATAATCCTTATTCATGAGTGCAGCAGCTACAGAAGAGTCAACACCACCTGACATAGCTACTACAATAGGATTATTTCCCTTTATGCTGTTCAAATTGTTTTCCATAAGATTTAATAATTTTGCTCTGGTATGTATAATATATTTGTCTTATTGTCTATTTTACAAGCTTTACTCCTTATATGAAGATATCACCTGAAAAACTAGATGAATTAATTAAAATCGTTCATCTTGCTGGTATTGAAATCATCAAAATCTATAAGAAAAAGGTAACTAAAAAATACAAGTCTGATAATACGCCTGTAACAAATGCAGATATCAGGGCGAATAATATAATTTGTAAGGGCTTAAAACTTCATTTTCCTGAAGTTTCTATTGTTTCTGAAGAACAAGTTAAAAAAGGTAAAGCTGCAAAAAAATTTTGGTTGGTAGACCCATTAGATGGGACAAAAGAATTTTTAAAAGGTAATGGTGAATTTACCGTAAATATTGGGCTTATTGAAAATAAAAAACCAGTTTTTGGGATTATTTATATGCCTACTAAAAATAAGCTTTATTTTACAAAAGATAAAAAATCTTATTTCTCAAAATTAAGTAAAAAAGGACAGCTTTCAAATATAAGAAAAATTAAAGTTAAAAAAAGAAATAAAAATATTGTTATTTTAAGTAGATCTCACTCACTTGCTAAAAGTGAAATAGAAAAGGCAAAAAAAATGATTTTTCAGAGATTCAATGCTAACAAAATAATCCGTTCAGGAAGTTCAATAAAGTTATGTTACATCGCACATGGTATAGCAAATGTATACCCTCGGTTTGGGACTACAATGGAATGGGATACGGCGGCTGGAGATGCTATATTGAGATTTGCGGGTGGCAGAATAAGAACTTTAGATCGCAAAATTTTGCGTTATGGTAAGCGTAATTTTAGAAACTCTTCTTTTATTGCTCGCAGCTAATTAAAAATTATTGGATTACCAAATACTGACTTATTAATCTTATTTTTCCAAAATGCTGCTTTACCATTTATTATTGTTCCAACAGGCCAACCTTTAAGGTTTATGCCATTGAAAGGTGTCCATCCACACTTTGTTTTCATATCTTTATTCAATACTTTTTTAGTTTTATTCATATCAACAATTGTTAGATCTGCGTCATAACCAACTTTAATTAATCCCTTATTTTTAATCTTAAAAATTTTTTTTGGATTAAAGCTTGTTAGTTTTACTACTTCATTGAGTGAAATTGTTTTTTTTGTAACCTCATTTAATAGAATAGGAAGTAGAGTTTGAACTCCCGGCATTCCTGATGGACTATTTGGATAAATTTGATTTTTTTCAGATTTTAAATGAGGAGCGTGATCTGATCCAATAATATCGATTTGGCCTTTTTGTAAAGTTTTTCTAAGAACATTTCTGTGTCTAGTGCCTCTAATAGGTGGATTCATTTGAGCGTATGTACCCAGTTTTTTATAACAATCTGGTGATGCCAATATTAGGTGCTGAGGTGTCACTTCAAATGAGACATATTTTCTGTTTCTAAGAAGCAATTTTATTTCTTCTGCAGTAGTTATATGAAGAACATGTATTTTTTTCTTACTTCTATTAGCTGATCTGATCAGCTTTCTTGTAGAACTTAAGGCTGTGTCTACATTTCGCCATACTTGATGACTTAACGGATTTCCTTTTTTAGCGTATTTTTTTCTTGTGATTAGCATATCTTCATTTTCAGAATGGAATGAGATCATTTTATTTGTTGATCTCATAATTTTTTCAATATCATTATGGTTCGAGACAAGTAATGTACCTGTTGAGGAACCAACAAAAACCTTTACACCACAACAACCCTTTACTTTCTCAACTTTCTTAATTTCTTTAATGTTATCTTTCTCAGCTCCAAAATAAAAAGCGTAATTGCAATGCATTCTCTTTTTTGCAGTCTGCAATTTCTTCATAAAAAGCTTTTTTGTTGTGATGCTAGGTTTGTTATTAGGCATATCAAAAACTGAAGTTATCCCTCCTGCAACAGCAGCTAAGCTACCCGTTTTGAGGTTCTCTTTTTTAGTATTGCCCGGCTCTCTAAAGTGAACTTGTGTATCAAAAGCACCTGGCAGAACATGTAAACCTTTAGCATCAATAGTTTTTTTTGATTTCAGATTAGATAGTTTGCCAATTTTAAATATTTTTCCATTTTTAATGGCAATATCAGCTAATCTCTCATTGTTATGAGTTACAATCTTTCCGTTTCTTATAATTAAATCAATCATGACAGAGTTTCTTTTATGCTATTTATAACTTTCTCAACAGATAAATTTTCAAGTCCATGATCCAGCATACCATTATTTGATTTAATCACAGTATTATTTCCCCATGGCCCATACACTAAGTCGTTTGTAGGTCCAAAAAGGGCAAAAGTTTTACATCCAGCTGATGCAGATAGATGCATTAGTCCACTATCACTGCCAATAAAAAAATCACATTTTTCAAATATTGGCACCATATGTCTAAGATTACCCCAGTCAAACAAATTTATGATTTTAAGGCTTGATGAATTTAAGAAATCGTCAAACTCTTCTTTATTTCGAATGTCATTCGAAATACCAGTTAAAATTATTGTGTAATTTTTAAAAAATTCATTTTCAAGTAAAGTCTTGTATTTTTTTATTGACCAATCTTTTTTTGACCAGTTTGAATAAGGTGCAACAGCAATCATGCGTTGATTATTAGAAATTTTTACTAAGCTTTTTGAGCTAACTTCAGTGTCATACCAAACTTTTGGAACTATTGCTTTATCAGTATTTAAGAATTTTTTAAACTGTATAAGTTTATGAAAATTGTTGTTACCTTTGAATATTTTCCTAGTCCGGGTAGCAAGTAAATAAGATGTAATTGAAGATCTTAAATCGATCACAAGATCCCACCTTTTAAAAAAAGAGAATCTAATTATATCTAACCAATGCAAACCATATCTTTTTTTATTAACAACTAAAATTTTAGATAGTCTTGGCATATTGACGTATATGTCTTTAGCAAATGGACTCGTGATTACAGAAAAACTACAATCATCATATTTCTGTAAATAGAAATTTATTATTGATGTGGAAAGAATGGTATCCCCGACTCTCGTGGGTCCTATAAAAAGGATTTTCATCTTATTCTGTACCTTTTACCATATGGTGCCGTCGGAGAGACTCGAACTCTCACGAACTATGTTCACTGATCCCTCAAACCAGCCTGTCTACCAATTCCAGCACGACGGCAGATTTCCATGTTTTTCCTATAATTGTTGATATGTTGAAATATATACATTTAACTATAATTGTAATATTAAACTATATTAAAAAATAATTATGTTGAATGAAAATTTGCAATATCCATCAGATTTTAATTCTGAAGTGAAAGATGCAACAGCTCATCTATATAAGGGTGTAGAGAAAATAATACCTGAAGTTGAGTGGCCATTTCATGCTCCACTCATACATGAAATAAATAAACTAAAAAAAGAAAAAAATATTGCAATTTTAACTCACAATTACCAGACACCTGAAATCTTTCACTGTGTATCTGACATCGTTGGTGACTCATTAAAATTGGCTTATGAGGCAAGAGACTCTGAAGCAGATACAATAATAGTTTGTGGCGTTCATTTTATGGCTGAAACAGCAAAAATTCTTAGTCCAAACAAAAATGTTTTAATTCCAGATACGCGTGCAGGATGTTCTTTATCTGAGTCAATAACCGCAGAAGACATAAGATTATTAAAACAAAAATATCCTGGTGTACCAGTTGTTACATATGTAAACACATCAGCTGATGTAAAAGCAGAGACAGATGTGTGCTGTACATCAGGAAATGCAAAACATGTAGTAGAATCTTTAGGTGTTGATAAAGTTATATTTCTACCTGATGAATACCTTGCAAAAAATATCGCAGCTCAAACAGATGTGAAAATTATTTCTTGGAAAGGGCGATGTGAGGTTCATGAGAGATTTACTGCCGATGAAATAATGGCATATAAAAAACAACACAAAGATATTGTTGTATTAGCTCACCCTGAATGTTCTCCTGAAGTAATTGCGGTAAGTGACTTCGCTGGCTCAACGGCTGGAATGAGTAATTATGTAAAAGACAATCAACCTGGAAAGGTAATTATGGTTACGGAATGCTCGATGAGTGACAATGTTGCCATAGAAAATCCTAATGTCGAATTTATCAGACCTTGTAATCTATGTCCTCATATGAAAAGAATTTCTCTAAAAAAAATTTATGATGCAATACGATTTAACCAGCATCAAATTTTAGTCGATAAGGCAATTATTGATAAGGCCCGTCTTTCCATTGATCGTATGCTTGAAATTGGCAGAAGCAGCTAATGTCTGATTCTATTTATAGCCCTGATGTTGTAATAGTGGGTGGTGGTGTAGCGGGATTAACTGTTGCACTCAATTTAGCGCCAAGAAAAGTATGCGTAATTACTAAAAGTTCACTTGGAATTAACACCTCAAGTAGTTGGGCACAAGGAGGGATTGCCGCGGCAGTTTCAAAGGATGACAGTAATGAAAGTCATATTAATGATACTTTGACCACAGCAAAAGGCTTGGCGAATATCGATGCGATTAAAGAAGTTATAAATAATGCAAAAGGCATCATTGATGATTTAGAGGGATACGGAGTTAATTTTGATAAAAATGAAGATGGTTCATTTAACCTAGGACTAGAAGGTGCCCATAGCTTTAATAGAATCATAAGGTCAAAAGGTGATAGTTCTGGTCTTGAAATTATGCGCGGCTTAATTGAAAAAGTAAAAAAAAGTGATCACATAACAGTTTTAGAAAATGTTTCAATTGATCGAATTATGACTGAAAAAAATACTATTTATGGAGTAATTGGAAGATTTACTGACGATAATGTTCCTGACAGTAATGTAATTATCCAAAGTTCACATGTAGTTTTAGCGACAGGTGGTTTAGGAGGTATTTTTGCAAATACGACCAACCCACGAAGTTCTTATGGAGAGGGCGTGGCGTTGGCATCTCATGCTGGTGCGACACTTACTGACATGGAGTTCGTACAATTTCACCCAACAGGTCTTGATTTTGGCCTAGACCCTACTCCTTTGGCTACTGAGGCGATTAGAGGTGAAGGGGCTTACCTTGTAAATCAAGATGAAGAAAGGTTTATGTTTGGTATTCATCCTGATAATGAGTTGGCACCACGAGATCTTATTGCTCAAAATATATTCAAACAAATTGAAAAAGGAAATTCAGTATTTTTAGATTGCAGGCATATGGGTAGTAATTTTAATGCTCGTTTTCCTCAAGTTTCGTCCTATTGTAAAAATGCAGACTTAGATCCTGAAAGAGACCTACTGCCAATAATTCCTGTCGCTCATTATCATATAGGTGGAGTAAAAACTGATCTGAAAGGACAGACTTCTGTTGAAGGGCTCTGGTGCTGCGGAGAGGTCGCTGCAACTGGTATTCATGGAGCAAATCGACTTGCATCAAATTCACTATTAGAGTCTCTTGTATTTGCTAAGATTGTTGCAAATGAAATAAATAAAAAGAATATTAAAAAGGATATTCATATTAGCTCTAAATTTATTAAAATTTTTAAAGAGAAAACTAAAAATAAAATAAGAGCAAAAAAATATATATGGCAATTAAGGTCTTCAATGATGAGAAATTTAGGAATTGTTAGAAATAAGGATTCTATTATTAGGGGTCTAAATGATGTACTAAAAATTGAGAGAGAGTCAAAAGGCCTTTCAGCTAAACTTAATGATATGATTTTGGTTAGCAAATTTATTATCATAGGCGCTTATTTAAGAAGAGAAAGTCGAGGTTGTCATTTAAGATCTGATTACCAAGATACTGATGAAGATTTTATTAAGCATTTTGATATTAAATATTCAGAAATAGATGGTTATATCAAAACTATCTTGGATTCTACTATATCAGAAGTTGATGAAAAACTTGTTAGCTAAAAAAGATATAAAGAAAAAAATCAAAATTGCTTTGAAAGAAGATTTTGGTAAATATGGCGATATAACCTCAAAAGTTTTAATTTCCAAAAAAACAAAACTTAAAGCTTCTATAGTCGCAAAAGAGAATGCAATTGTCTGTGGAACTGAGTTTGCTGTTCAGACATTTAAAGCGCTCAATAGTAAAATTAAAATAAAAGTTCTAAAGAAAGATGGAAGTAAAGTAGTTAAAGGAAATAAAATTATTGACGTAAATGGTGATGCACAAAGTATATTAATTGCAGAGAGAACAGCTTTAAACTTTTTAGGGTTCATGTCTGGTATTGCTACAAAAACAAGAAAATTTGTTGATATTGCAGCACCTTATGGAGTTAAAATTTATTCAACGAGAAAAACAATTGCCGGGATGAGACAGGTACAAAAATATGCTCTTACAATTGGTGGCGCGCATGTAAACAGGGCTTCTTTATCGGATTTTTATTTCATAAAAGATAACCATCTTGGAAATAAAGAAGGACTGGTTGAGAATATAAAAAAAATTAGTAGATCAAAATTAAAAAAGAAAATTACAGTAGAAATTGACACAATTAAACAATTAAAAAAAATTTTAAATCAGAAAATAGATATTGTACTTCTCGATAATATGTCTGAGAAACAAATTTCTCAGTGCTTAAAAATAGTTAAAAAAAAGTTTCTTTGTGAGGCATCTGGAAATATTAATTTAAAAAATATTAAGTCCTATGCGAAAACAAAAGTTGATAGAATTTCAATCGGACAACTTACTCATAGCATTGAAAACGTTGATTTTGGACTTGAAATTTAAATGTACAGCCGTCCAATAGTTAAAAATAGCTTTAAAGTTCCTACAGAATTAGTAACCAAAAATTTTATCTTAAGACCACTTACAATAAAATATGTCGACAAAGACTATGAGGCAGTAATGAAAAGTGTAGACCATCTATATAAACTAATGGACGATAGTGAATGGCCAAAAGAAATGACATTGGATGAAAATCTTGCCGATCTAGGATGGCATGAAGTGGAATTTTCTCTTAGACATTCTTTCGCTTACACAGTTCTATCAACAAAAGAAGGTAAAGATGTAATTGGTTGTTGCTATATTTATCCCTCCGATAACCCTGAGTATGAGGTACAAGCATACTATTGGATAAGACAAGATTTGCTTGATAGCGGCTTAGAGGATGAATTAGGCAAAACATTTAAAAAATGGTTAGAAAATTCTTGGCCATTTGGCAAAATAGAATTTCCGAGAAGAAATATATAATTAATTAAAAACTTTTTTATATTCGTGTTTTAAATCTTGAGATGAAACTCTTTTTTGTGACATAGTATCTCTATCTCTTATAGTCACTGTATCATTTTCGATTGTTTCAAAATCAACTGTTATACAAATAGGTGTGCCAATCTCATCATGACGTCTATAACCTTTTCCAATATTTCCTGAGTTTTCTAAAATGACCCTTCCCATACCTAGTGCTTGAAGATCATTCTTAATCTTGCTTGCTTTATTGACTAAATCCTCATTATTTCTTTTAAGAGGAATTACGGCCGCTTTAATTGGAGACAAATGAGGTTTCAAACTTAACACAATTCTTTTATTTCCGTTTTCTAAATCCTCCTCCTTGTAAGCTTCATTGAGTAGAGCAAATACACCTCGATCAACACCAGCGGAGGGTTCTATAACATAAGGGATGTACCATTCTTTACTTTCTAAATTTTGAATACTCAATTTCGTTGTTGAATGGTTGTTTTTCATTACATCTGCGGATATTTTAAAGTCATTTTGATTTTTAGTGTGAGAGCCAAGATCAAAATCAGTTCTGTTTGCTATACCTTCTAACTCTTCAAGTCCATGTGGAAATTCGTACATAAGATCTACAGTAGCTTTTGAATAGTGAGATAGGTCAGCATCTTCAACATCTAGCTTTTTTAATCTTTTTTCAGATATGCCTTGATCAATCCACCATGAATACCTCTTGTCTACCCAATATTTATGCCACTCATCATCTTTACCTGGTTCAACAAAAAATTCTAATTCCATTTGTTCAAACTCTCTAACTCTGAATATAAATTTGCCTGGAGTGACTTCATTTCTAAATGCTTTACCTATCTGCGCGATTCCAAAAGGAATAGTCTTACTTGTTGAGTCCAATATATTTTTAAAATTTGTAAAAATTTGCTGTGCGGTTTCAGGTCTTAGGTAAGCATAATTACTGCCATCATCTACAGGACCAACTGTGGTTTTAAACATAAGATTAAATGGTCGAGGTTCAGTTAGATCGCTGGACCCACATGCTGGACATTTTTCATCCGTAGCCTGGTCAGATCTAAATCTATTTTTGCAATTTCTACAGTCGACTAAAGGATCAGAGAAAGTATCTTCATGGCCTGAATATTTTAATACGTGTCTACTTGTTAAAATAGATGCATCAAGTCCTTCAACGTCATCTCGATCATAGATCATTGATTTCCACCACGAGGATTTAAGGTTGTTTTTTAATTCTACTCCGAGTGGACCATAATCATATATTCCTTGCAAGCCACCATAAATTTCACTTGATTGAAAAATAAACCCCCGTCTTTTACATAATGAAACGAGGTCTTCCATGTTTTTAGAGGCCATATCGACTCCAGAATGAATTTTCCCTTAGAGCTTCTGTAAGCCGGTCAACAATATCGTTATTTGAAATCTGATTATTTAAAATATTTTTAATGAATGATTTTTTTTCTTCTATGTTCCTAATCTTTAATTTTTTTCCGTAATGTTTTTCAATGTATGAGTTTAGTTCTTCATTCGAGTCTACTAAACCAAGTTTTTTTGCTTGTTCGCCTGTCCAAAACTCCCCATTAAAAACTTTTTTTGGGTCTATTTTCTTTTTTCTATTTTTTGAGACTAAATCTTTGAAATTTTCAAATATGCTATCCTGAACTTTGATCAGCTTATCTATGTCTTTTTTAGAGACTTCTTCAAATGGATCTAGAAACGATTTTCTATCTCCTTTTGTAAAAACTCGCCTTTTAATGCCTAGTTTATCTATTAATTTTTTGAATCCAAAAGAGGCACTGATTACTCCTATTGATCCGACTATTGAACTTTTATTGGCGATTAAAATATCTCCTGCACACATCAGCATATAACCTCCTGAGGCAGCAACATCCTCCGCGATTGTAATCACCTTCACATTGTTTTTCCTCGATAAATTTCTTATACGGTTGTGTATAAGCTCGGATTGAACCGGTGAACCACCTGGAGAGTTGATCTTAATGACTACTACAGATGGCTTTTTAAAGCTAAAAGCTTTATCTAGAATAGAGGCACAATTCTCAAGTGTCAGTCCCTTTTGAAATCTACCGAGATCTCCAATAACACCTCGCAAGCCAACTATATTTATTCTTGTTTTAGAGGATATAAAGCTCATTTTTAATTTTTGCCTGAAATCAATAACTTTTAATTATATGAGACTATATTATAAGTACATCTAAATATAAAACAAAATCATAATTAATAAGTGAATACACCAGTAAAATCATTATCGAATTTACTTAAAAGCTCTCTGAAGAGAGTTGAAAGAGAAATCATTAAGAACATCAAGGATGAAGAAAAATTAATTACTTTAACAGCAGGCCATCTCATTAAAGCTAAGGGAAAAAAAATAAGGCCCCTTCTTACATTAATTGTATCAAAAATGCTAAATTATAAAGGTAACGCGGATGTAACACTTGCTGTCTGCATTGAGTTTATTCATAACGCTACTTTGTTGCATGATGATGTAATTGATACAGGAAAGATCAGAAGAGGAAAATTAAGCGCAAATCAAATATGGGGGAATAAAGTAAGTGTTTTAGTTGGAGATTACCTGTTAAGTAGAGCTTTTAAGCTAATGGTAAAAAATAAATCATTAAAATTACTAGAGATATTATCCCAAACATCACTCATTTTAGCAAGAGGACAAATACAAGACGTAGGCAATAATCAAAATGTTAACTTAACAGAAAAAAAGTATTTATCTATCATAGATGCTAAAACTGCTGAGCTTTTTAGGATATCGTGTTTCTTGCCAACCATCATTACTGACCAAGATAAAAGAACTCAAAAAATATTTAATGATTTTGGATTTAATTTTGGCATGGCCTTTCAGTTATCTGATGACGTATTAGATTATTTTGGTGACTCAGGCAAAATGGGTAAAAGTGTTGGGAAAGATTTTTTTGAGGGTAAAGTAACATATCCAGTCATTCATTGTTTCAAAAAATCTGATAAAAAGTCAAAAAAAATTATAGCCAAGCTATTTTTTAAGAGAAAAAGAAGTAAAAAAGATCTGGTACTAATTCTGGATCTGATGAAGAAAACAAATACTTATAAAAGTTCAATCGAATTTGTTGGAAAATATGCAGAAAAAGCCAAAACTAAGATTAATAAATTTGAAGGAAATAAATATAAAGTGTATCTTGATGATTTGGTGGACCATTTAATAATCAGAGACAAATAAAAAATAAATATGTCATTTAATACTTTTGGAAAAAATTTTCGATTTACAACATGGGGGGAATCTCATGGGGAAGCTATTGGATGTATAATTGATGGTTGCCCTCCTCTAATACCACTTAAGGACAAGGATATTCAGAAATATTTAGATATGAGAAAGCCAGGAAAAAATAGATTTGTTACACAAAGAAGAGAAGATGATAAAGTTTCAATTTTGTCTGGTGTATTTGAGGGAAAAACAACTGGAACTCCGATAATGCTGTTAATTTGGAACAAAGATCAGAAATCAAAAGACTACAGCGATATAAAAAATAAATTTAGGCCTGGACATGCTGACCTAACATATTTTTTGAAATATGGAATAAGGGATTATAGAGGTGGAGGTCGTTCTTCCGCAAGAGAAACTGCGAGTAGAGTAGCTGCTGGTGCTGTCGCAAGAAAAGTAATTGGACATATATTAAAAAAAGATATTTTAATTCAAGGTGCAGTTACACAAGTTGGAAAGCTCACAATTAATCAAAGAAATTTCAATTGGAATGACGTAAAGAAAAATTCTTTTTTCTGTCCTGATAAAAAAATAGTTAAAGTTTGGGAAGAGTACCTAGATGAAACTAGAAAAAAAGGATCATCATTGGGTGCAAAATTATTAGTAAATGCTAAAAATGTTCCCGCCGGACTTGGAGAACCAGTATATGGTAAATTAGATGCTGACCTTGCAGGTGCAATGATGAGCATCAACGCTGTTAAAGGTGTGGAAATAGGAGCTGGTAATGAGGCTGTTGAATTATCAGGAGATGAAAACTCTGACGAAATAAGAGCTAATAAAAATAAAAAAATTATCTTTTCTTCTAATAACTCTGGCGGAATCTTAGGTGGTATATCAAGTGGCCAGGATTTAAATTTATCAATAACGATTAAACCAACGTCGTCAATTTTGAAGACAAAAAAAACAATTAATAATAAATTTCAAAATACATCTATTTCAACCAAAGGTCGTCACGATCCATGTGTAGGTTTGAGAGCTGTCCCTATTGCTGAAGCTATGATGGCGTGTGTTTTAGCAGATCATATATTGCGCAATAGAGCGCAATGTGGCTAAACTTTTAGATCAACTAAAAAATCAATAAGCAAGAAAGTCTTTGTTTTCTCAAATTTAATTTTCTTCAAATTCCTTATAGTCTTTTCAGCTAGTTTTTTTTTGTAATTTAGTAAAAACTCAGTATTTACTTTTGACATTCTTGGAAAATCTGCAAAATCATCATTGATTTGAAAAATTTCTCCGATGTACTCTCCAATTTTTTTCATACTAACTTCGAAACTCTTATTTTTGTTTGCACAAATTGCAACTGCTTGACAGCAATAAGACATTAATCTTGCAGTTTTTAATTTGTTTAATTCTAATCTCCCACTTACAGTAGGTGATTTTAAACTCAAATCATAGTATTGCCCTAAAAGAAGTCCTTTTTCACCTGAAACTTTGCTCATTACTTCAATCAACTTTGTTTTTTTCTTATCTGATATTTTAAAAGAACTACTAGATAAAATTTGATATGCTTTTGTCAATAAAGCACATCCCGCGAGAATTGCAGTATATTCATTGAATTTATAGTGTGTTGTTTTTTTTCCTCTTCTAAATTGATCGTTGTCCATAGATGGTAAATCATCATGCACAAGAGAATAATTATGTAACATTTCAATTGCTGAAGCTAAATTAAAAATAACACTATTTGATAAATTCAATTCTTTACCAAAAATATATACTAAATATGGTCTAAATCTTTTACCTCCTGTATTAATTGAATACAGGATAGCTTGATTTAATAGATTTTTATCTTTACTAAGTTTTTTTTTTAAAAATTTATTGAATTTAATGGTAAATTTTTTCAAATCGTTATTTATGATTTGATGTTTCATTTACTTTTTTTTAGATACTTTACCATCTGGCAGCACTTTGATTTCCTCAAGTTTTAAAACTGCATCGTCTAATTTTTGTTGGCAATGGGCTCTTAATTGCGATCCACGCGTATAATACTCAATAGACTTTTCAAGATCAATATTTCCACTCTCTAAATTTTCTACAATCTCAGATAGTTCTTCCATAGCTTTTTCAAAAGAAAGTTTTTTTATGTCATCAGGTATTTTAGTCATTATTTTGTAACTCTCTAATATGGGTAATCATTGAATTTTCTAAAGCTTGTATATCATATCCACCTTCAAGCATAGAAATAATTCGATTATCACAATATTTATCTGCAATACTCATCAACTTTTGTGTAATCAATTTAAAATCATTTTCTAAAAGTTCTAACGATGCCAATGGGTCTTTTTTGTGAGCATCGAAACCCGCTGATAAAATTAAAAAATCTGGTTTTTGATCATGTAATTTTTTTATAATCATCTCATCAAATGCCGATTGATATTGAGATGAATTTGTTCCCGCTTGAAGAGGCACATTAACAATATTGCCTACTCCCTTTTCATTTGTATCGCCTGTTCCAGGATACAATGGATATTGATGAGTTGAATAGTAATGCACCTTAGAATTTTCATAGAATATATCTTGCGTTCCGTTTCCATGATGAACATCAAAGTCAATAATGGCAATATTTTCTAAACCATACCGATTAATCAAGTACTTTGCAGATATAGCTACATTATTAAATACACAAAAACCCATTGAACGGTCATAACATGCATGATGGCCTGGCGGCCTTACAATACAGAACGCATTCATACATTTTTTATTTATAACGTTATCTGCTGCGTCTATGCCACTGCCTGCAGCTTTTAATGTTGCCTCAAAAGAACCACGAGAAACAGGTGTTTCTTGATCCAGAAAAACTATCTGTTCATCTTTTGGAAAACGATCAAGAGTTTCATCTACAAATCTTTTATCATGTGCTTCATAAATATGAGAGTAATCTACCTTATTCGGTTTAATTATTGATATATTTTTAAATTCTTCATTATTTATTAAATCGATGATATTTTTTACTCGATCAGTTCTCTCTGGATAATCGAGAGAAGATACATGATCTTTAAAACTATCATCGAAATATATTTGTGTTTGTGTCATTTAATGAAATCTAAAATAATAAATCTAAATTCAAATAATATTAAAATTATAACTAGAAGTCTACTCATAGGAAAAACTATAGTAATCCCAACAGATACCGTTTATGGTATTGCAGCCGATGCAAAGAGTTTTCAAGGCGTTGAAAATATATTTAAGATTAAAAAAAGACCCAAAAGATTTCCTCTTATTCTGTTTACTCATTCAATTTCTGAAGCTAAAAAGCTTGCAATATTTTCACCCTTTGAAGAATATTTGGCATCAAAATATTGGCCTGGACCACTTACTTTGATATTAAAAAAGAAAGGAAAAAAGTTTTACAATGGGGATAAAAGATTGTCTAAGGTAGGTATACGCATTCCAAAAAATAAAGATGTTATAAAAATTCTCGAGTACATTCAAAAGCCACTTGCAACTACAAGCGCTAATATTCATGGAGAAATAAATATAAAATCTTTAAATCAATTAGGAATAATAAAATCAAAAGATGTTGCTTATGCAATCGAAAAAAAAGGGAAAATGAGCTTTAAAGAGTCAACTTTAGTTGAAACTAAAAATAATCAAATAAACATTATACGCGAAGGTTCTTTGTCTAAAAAATTAATTAATAAAGAATTTAAAAATTTTAACAAGAAACATTAATTAAGCGTCTACGAATGCATTAAAAGAAAAACACCGTCTCTCACCATCTCCTCTAAAAGGGTGGACATCATGCATTAAAAAAGAGGGGAAAATATACAAATCTCCTACCTTAGGCTTAAATGTTTCACGGTGCTTAACTAGCGGAGGGCTGTTCCTGGGCATAGAAACACGACCATCAAAAAATGATATTAAACCTGCTAAATCTTTTTCTTTATTTAATCGTATAGACGAGGGAATTTTTAAATAACCCACACCGCTGATGTTGCCTCTGTGTAAATGAGGTGGATTAAAATCCCCAGCATACTGACTTACTATCCAAGCTCTTTCAATTTTAATTTTCTTAACTTTTATATTTAATGTTTGCTTATAATAATCTTTTATTGAATTAATTATCTGTTTTTCTATTCCAGCTTTTAAAATTTTATTTGGTATTTTAAACTGCTGTTTCATACTTCCTATGAGCCTATGATCATAATCATACTTTTTAGATAAGGACTTATTTTTTGACACTTGATCTGAAAACTTGTTTAAGTTTGTAACTGTTCTCGATGAGAGCCTTGTTTTGCCTATTGTTGGTCCAAATGGTTTATATATCTTCATAATTTTTTCTGGTGCGCCCGGAAGGATTCGAACCCTCAACCCTCAGATCCGAAGTCTGATGCTCTATCCAGTTGAGCTACGGACGCATCTATATTATATTTCACGTACCATGCTTTTTCTTAAGATACTAGAGAAATTAGGACGAAAAAAAGTTGTGATGGACAGAGGCCCTTCACACCCAGAATATCATTTAGCAAAACCATGGACAGCCAGGTATTATTTGCTGTTTAGAAAAAGACCAAAATGGTTTCCTTTCAATATACTTATTCATCATATTTTAGATAATGATCATGGAATTGGGCTTCACAATCATCCCTTTCCATATATTACAATTATTTTAAGTGGTGGTTACTGGGAGACAAACATCAAAGAAGAAAGAAAATGGCGTGGAAAATTTTATATAGGCTTCAGAAGTGCTGATAATTTGCACCGGGTTGACTTAGAGCCTGGCATTAAGCCAATTACAATTTATATTGCTGGTCCTTACGGACTAAGAAAAAAAGGAAGAAGTGAATATGGAACTTTAAACTAATTTTTTTCTAAGTTGCGTTCTGAGTTTACGATCTTTTTTTAAAACATTTTCCCTTTTCATTGCATCTGATTTAGACTCAAAAATCTCTTTATACAAAAGTTTCCATTTGCTGCCTCTAGTGTATTTTGCACCTTTTGAGGCGTTATGAGCACTTATTCTTTTATCAATATTATTGGTCCAACCAACATATGTTCTGGGCTTAGGATTAGTTGTGCCAATGATATACACATAGAATTTCATGATTCTAAACATAATAATTGTAATTAGTACTTAATTAAATATAGTATCTTTAAATAAATAGGAGAAAAAGCATGCGTACTACTCTTACAGTTTTAGCTTTCAGTTTTATGATTTCAGCTTGTACTACATTACAAAGCATAAATGAAACCATTAAAGGTGATGGCGTTCCTTATATTCCAGGGATATAAATATTAGAAGCTGGCCCTTTCTTAGGGTCAGTTTTCTTTTTTTTGTAATAATTAGAAAAAAAAGTTAATTAGTCAAAGCGCCTACTTAAATTTTATAATTTCCAATATGTATAAAGTTCAAATTTCTGGGACCGGCCTATACACTCCTAAGGAAAAAATCTCTAATGAGGAATTGGTACAATCATTCAATAAGTATGTTGATGAATTTAATGTAACAAATTCAGAAGATATTAAAAATGGAAAAATCCAACCATTAGAAAAATCCAGTGCTGAATTCATAGAAAAAGCATCAGGTGTTAAATCAAGATATGTACAAAATAAAACAGGAATTCTAGATACTTCTTTTATGAGGCCTAAATTGAGAGAAAGGTCAGAAGAAGAATTATCTAATTTAGCTGAAATGGGGGTCATTGCAGCTAAAGATGCGATTAAAAACTCAAATATAGATGTAGATGATATTGATGCAGTAATTGTAGCTTGTTCAAATCTTGAGCGTGCCTATCCAGCGATTGCAATTGAAATACAAAATGCTTTGGGTATCAAAGGTTTTGCGTTTGATATGAATGTTGCATGTTCATCAGCAACTTTTGGAATTCAAACTATCTTCGACATGGTAAAGTCTGGAAGTATAAAGTCTGCTATCATGATTAATCCTGAAATTTGTACCGGACATTTAAATTTCAGAGATCGAGACTGTCATTTTATTTTTGGAGACGTTGCAACAGCAGTTATTTTAGAACGTCTTAATGATGAAAATATCAAAGAAAACTCTTATGAAATAATTGGTACGAGATTATTGACTAAGTTTTCAAACAATATAAGAAATAATTATGGCTTTTTAAATAATTCATCGCCTGATGGCGTTGGTCAGTCAGACAAATTATTTCATCAAAATGGACGAAAAGTATTTAAGGAAGTTGTTCCAGAAGTTTCTAACTTGATTAAATCTCATTTAGAAGAAAATAACTTATCGGCCAATGATCTCAAAGGCATGTATCTTCATCAAGCAAACGAGAATATGAACGTTTTAATTTCAAAGTATGTATTGGGAAAAGATGCCCCAAAAGAGTTAGCACCTGTAGTTTTGGATGAATATGCAAATACAAGTTCAGCTGGTTCAATTATTGCCTTTCATAAATACAATAAATCATTAAATAAAAATGATTTAGCAATTATATGTTCATTTGGAGCAGGTTATTCAGTTGGAAATGTAATTGTAAAAAAGATAGCTTAAAAATTTGGCTCTTTAGAAAATAATCTTCTCACCATTGGTTCGAAATGATCTAACGGGAAGGATTCATAGTTAGGATCAAAAGATTTTTGATCCCACTTTTCACAGAAGTCGACTGCATCTTGATAGTATGGATGATCCTTAAATTTATCTCGTGAATTTCTATCTTTACCTAAATGATGAGCATAATAATATTCTTGAAAAAGCCCATGATGCAACATAATCCAATGAACCTTTTCAGAAACATACGGTCTTAAAACAGCAGCTATGAGCTGACTGTGATTGTATGGAGCAAGACTGTCTCCTATATCATGCAACAATGTAGCAACAATCATTTCTTCATCTGCCCCATCTTTTTCAGCTCTGGTTGCTGATTGCAAAGAATGCTCAAGTCTTGTCACTTGGTACCCGTCCACTGAATTATCTAAGTTTTTTAATGATTCTAAAATTCGATCAGGAAGTTCATTTATGTAGTTTTTTTCATATTCAGCCAAAAGTTCATAATCTTCTTTTGATCCTTTTTTCATTTCAGTAAACTTGACTGTCTTCATTCTACTTCCTTAGAGAGGAGTTTATATTTACTTTCGGCAGAGTCATGGTCAATATACAGCCCTTGAAGCCACCGACTTCCTTCAGATGTATTGTAGCTCCGTCTTCCATGTAAAGTTCTGTAATTATTCATAATTAATAAGTTACCAGGCTCTAAATGAAATTGTAATATATATTTATCTGAATTGATCATTTGATGCATAACTCTTTTAGCAGCATAAAATTCTTCCAAAACCTTTGGCTCATCGTAAAATACAAAGTCTAATCTATTACTATATTTTATTTGTTTGAGTTCTCCTCTAGCACTTAATTTTATAATTTTTCCAGTTTTTTCTAAAATAGCATCATTATCTTCAAATTTATAATTTATTAGAGTGTTTACTAGAATATTAAAAGCTTGTGGATTTTCTTTTTTTAGATCCTCTGCAACTTTGAAACCATCTACAACTGTGGAGTCTCCGCCTTTACAACTGTTTTCAATACAAAATAAAAATTGAATTGATGGTACTGGTTTTCTGTAGGGATTATCAGTATGCGACTCTAATTCTATGGATGTATAAGCCAAGTCATTAGGTTGTTTTTGTGACCTCACATTAAATAGCTTGCCAAAATTAGTTTCTCGAATAAACCCAATTTTTTCAGCAAATTTTATAACTTCTCCATCCTTAGCTGGCAAATCTTCGACAACAACGTAACCATACTGATGATAAAATTTTAAAATTTCTAACAATTGCTGACTTTCGTTTGCTCCATAGGCAAAACTAAATTTTTTTAACTCAGCATCATTTTTATCCCAGTAAATCTTTGGTGGTAGGACATTTGATCTTGTAATTTCTGTTATTAATTTATCTAAACAATAAGTTGCACTATGGTTATCAGAAAATTCAACATGCATTTTGTTGTCTGCTAGTAGCTGAGCATTCTTTATTTGCAAATCTGGCTCAATCTTTTCAGGATCATATAATCTTTGAAAAGAATTTTGATCAACTTCCCCTTTTTCAGTTGATCGTTCCCGTATCCACAAGGGATGTATTTTAAAAATTTCCTCTTTATCAAATACTCTTAATTCTTTTGAGTCAAAATCTAGCTTCATATTTGAAAATATATGATTAATAGTCTAATTCTTCAATATTTTCATATTCTGTAAGACATTCTGGATTTGCAAGAGCCTCCAAATTTTTAACTTTTTTACCGTTTATAATATCTCTTACAGTCAATTCAGCTATCTTACCGCTCCGAGTTCTTGGAATATCAGTAACTTGAATAATCTTTGCGGGCACATGTCTGATGGAGGTTGAATTTTTAATATTTTCCTTGATATCAGCAACTAATTTATCATTTAGATGACTTTTGGCTTTAAGGGTTATAAATAAAATAATTCTGACATCATCATTCCATTCTTGCCCAACCACAATCGATTCATTGATATCTTCTAGTTTTTCAACAGACCTATATATTTCTGCAGTACCAATTCTAATGCCTCCAGGATTGAGAGTTGAGTCGGAGCGCCCAAAGATTATGAAACCCTTATTTGCTGTTTTGATTGCATAGTCACCTTGTGTCCAAATATTGGAAAATTTTGAAAAATATGATTTTATATATTTTTCTTTATTAACATCATCCCAGAACCCAATTGGCATTGAAGGAATTGCTGATTTGCAGACGAGTTCTCCTTTTTGCTGAGTGCTAACCCCATCTTCATTAAATATATCTACATCAACTCCTAAACATTCACATTGAATTTCGCCTGAAAATACTGCGCCGGTTGGGTCTCCTCCAACAAAACATGAAACAATATCAGTACCGCCACTAATAGAGGCTAAATGTACGTCTTGCTTAATATTGTTATAAACATAATTAAAACTCTCACTAACTAGTGGTGATCCAGTGCTTAAAATTGTTTTTAATTTTGATAGTTTATATTTATTTGAAATTTGAATTTGGCTATTTCTTAGCGCATCAATAAACTTTGCGCTTGTGCCAAAACAAGTAATTTCCTCTTCTTCCGCCACCTTAAAAAGTGAGTCCTGTTGTGGAAAAAAAGGAGACCCCTCATAAAGAACAACTGTTGCCTTAGAAGCAAGACCAGAAATAAGCCAATTCCACATCATCCATCCACAAGTAGTAAAATATAAAAGCTTATCGTCTTCACAAATTTCACAGTGAAGTTGTTGTTCTTTCAAATGTTGGATTAATGGACCTCCTGTATTATGCACAATACATTTTGGTTTTCCAGTTGTACCGCTGGAATACAATATATACATTGGGTCATTAAACTGACATCTTTCAAAAGAGAGCTCACTCAATTCTCTATTGTTTTCTTCAAAAAAATTTAATTTTTCATCGATGAAACTTTTGTCTTTTTGAGAATAATCAATGCATATGGATACTTCCAATGTATTAAGCTTACTCTCAACATTTTTTATTTTTTCTAAAATTTTAAATTTCTTTCCTCCATACATATAGTTGCTGGAATAAAATAAAATTTTGGGCTCTATTTGACTAAACCTATCTAATATAGCCTGTTCACCAAAATCTGGTGAACAAGAAGACCATACCGCACCAATTGAATTTACTGCAAGAAATGAAATCAATGTTTCCGCATTATTAGTTACAATGCCTACAACTCTATCACCTTTTTTAACACCGATAGATCTCAAATATTTTGCGACTAAATTTACTTTATGAATAACTTCTTCTTTGCTGTAATATTTTTTAAATCCAATTTCATTTACATAGAGTATAGGAATAGAATTTAAATTATTTATGATATTTTCACTATAGCTAAGCTTTAAGTTTGGAAAAAATTTCTTGTCATAAATATTTTCACTTTCACTAATAGCAGGGTTTTCATTGCCACTATAGCTTATATCTAAATAACTCAAAAGACTCGTCCAGAATAAATTAGGCTTTGCTATACTCCAGTTGAATAAGGAGTCATATTCATAATCAAAATTTATTGAGTAACTTTTTTTGAGATAAGAATGGTATTTGACTAAGTTCGATTGTTTTCGTCTTTTTTCGGAGGCTTGCCACAGTAATTTTTCCATAAATTTTACTGCTTTGAATTAAATTTTAAGCAATATGTAATGCTTTTGTTTCAAGATAATCTTCAAGCCCCATATCACCGCCTTCGCGGCCGTTTCCAGACTCTTTATAACCGCCAAAAGGAGAGCCATAGTTATAACCGCCTCCGTTTACATGTACACCGCCAGCTCTAAGTTGTCTTGAAACTCTCTCTGCCCTTTCGGTGTCGCCTGTTTGTAAATATGCGGCAAGTCCGTAAGGTGTGTCATTAGCTATTTCAATAGCTTCTTTTTCATCTTCAAATGGAATTATTACAAGTACGGGGCCAAAAATCTCTTCTTGAGCTACTCGCATGCTGTTATTAACATTTATGAATATAGTTGGTTTAGTAAACCAACCTTTTTCTAACCCCTCAGGTTTACCCAGTCCACCAACAAGCAGCTCGGCACCTTCATCTATTCCTACCTGAATCATGTTTTGGACTCTATCAAATTGGATTTTATCAAATAAAGGTCCTAGATGATCTCCATCCTCTTGTGGGTCTCCAACTTTTATTTCTTCAGCCGCCTTTTTTGCAATTGTAACGACTTCATCGTAGCATTTTTTTTCAACCAGTAATCTGGTAGGAGCGTCACATGATTGTCCGGTGTTAAACATACATTCATTTACAGATGCGGTTACTTTTTCCTCAAGATCACAATCTGCAAAAACTAAATTTGGTGACTTGCCTCCAAGCTCAAGTGTAACTTTTTTGACAGTTTCGGCAGACTCTATTGTAACCGACTTTCCGCCTCTTTTAGAGCCGGTAAACGACATCATCTCAATATCTGGATGTCTTGACATGGCTATGCCCACACCCTCGCCATCACCATGAACTAAATTGAAAACACCTGCAGGGACACCAGCTTTATCTAGTATTTCGGCATAAACCATTGCTGATAATGGCGTATGTTCTGATGGTTTTAAAATACAAGTACATCCGGTTGCAATGACTGGCAAAACTTTTAATGTGATTTGGTTTATTGGCCAATTCCATGGAGTGATTAGACCACATACTCCAATTGGTTCTTTTAATAAAATATCTGTATTGGATAACTCAATTTTTTCTTCATGTTTTTCTAATGCACTAATAAAACCATCCAAATGACCTATAGCTGCATCAGCTTGGGCTTCACGTGACATTTTTCTTGGTGCACCCATCTCCATTGTCATAGCATCAGCTAAGTCATCAAATCTTTCTTCTGAAATTTTTCGTATATTTTTCAAAATATTCATTCTCTCTTCTTTAGAAGTTTTTGAAAAACTCATAAATGCATTTTTAGCGGCTTTTACTGCGATATTTACATCTTCTTCATTACCTAATATGACTTCACCGATAACTTCCTCTGTGGCTGGATTTACGACAGGCATTTTTTTACTAGATTGTGGCGCTACCCATTGACCATCAATATAAAATTTTTGTAGATTTTGCATTTCAGATGATGATTACATACTATAGTATGGTAATTGTAAATTAATTTTTTTTCACTAGTAAAGGAAATATGAACAGAGACGTCATTATTTCATGTGCTGTTACTGGATCAGGAGATACAGTCAACAAACATCCAAACATACCAGTGACGCCAGAGCAAATTGCTAATGCAGCAGTTGAAGCAGCGTCAGCTGGAGCTGCTATAGCGCATATCCATGTCAGAGATTTAAATACAGGAAAGGGATCAAGAGACGATGAGCTTTATAAAGAGGTTGTGAGCCGCATAAAAGATAGTGGCACAAATGTCATAATAAATCTTACCAGTGGTATGGGCGGTGATATAGAAATTGGACCTGAGGATGATCTATTAAAGTTCGGACCTAATACTGATTTTGTTAATGCGATTGAACGACTAAGTCACGTTGAAGAAATATTACCAGATATATGTTCCCTTGATTGTGGAACTCTTAATTTTGGTGATGGCAACATGATTTATGTTAGTACTCCTGAACAATTAAGAATTGGTGCAAAAAGAATACAAGAATTAGGCGTAAAACCGGAGTTAGAAGTTTTTGATACAGGGCATATGTGGTTTGCAAATCAAATGTACGATGAGGGGTTGCTTGACAGCCCTCCTCTATTTCAAATTTGTCTTGGCATTCCCTATGGGGCACCGGCTAATACCAGTTCAATGAAAAACATGGTAGACATGCTACCATCGGGCAGTAACTGGGCAGCTTTTGGAATTGGGGTTCATCAAATGCCGATGGTTGCTCAAGCGGTTCTTTTGGGAGGCAATGTTAGAGTTGGTCTTGAAGACAACCTATATCTTGAAAAAGGTGTATACGCTTCAAACGGTCAACTTGTTGAAAAAGCGACGACAATAATTAATAATCTTGGTGCAAATGTGATGGGGCCAGATGAAGCCAGAAAAAAACTTGGGCTTAAAGTTTGAAACAAAATAAAGTCATCACTATTGTGGGTACTGGAGTAATTGGCGCAGGCTGGGCTGCAAGATTTCTAGCTAAAGGTTATACTGTAAAAGCATATGACCCTAATAGTGTTTCACGTGAGCAGCTAAAAATAAATGTTCGAACTGCTTTTAAAAGCTTAAAGAAAATCGGTTTGAATAGAAATGCCTCATTAAGAAATCTTAAGGTCTATTCAAAATTACCTAGTGCATTGAAGGATACAACTTTTGTTCAAGAGAATGCACCAGAAAACGAAAAGATTAAAAAAAATATACTCAAACAAATTGATAATTTAGTTGATAAGAGAGTTATAATCGCATCTAGTTCGTCAGGCTTATTACCATCAAAAATTCAATCGGCTTGTAAGTTTCCTGAGAGAGTTTTAATAGGTCATCCATTTAATCCTGTATACTTATTACCTCTAGTAGAGATTGTAGCTGGCAAGAAAACTAGTCATATAAGTGTTAAAAAATTAAAAAAATTATATGAACATATTGGAATGCGACCACTTATTGTTCAAAAAGAAATAGAAGGATATATTTCAGACAGACTACAAGAAGCGTTATGGCGTGAAGCCTTGCATATTATAAATGACGGGGTAGCATCAACGGATGAAGTTGATGATGCAATTGTTTATGGTCCTGGATTGAGATGGGCTTTTATGGGGGTTTGTTTAACGTTCCATTTAGCTGGTGGAGAAACTGGCATGAAACACATGCTGGAACAATTTGGTCCTGCACTAAAACTCCCTTGGACAAAATTGAAAGCACCTGAATTAACCAACAAACTTAAAAAAGCAATGGTTTCAGGAACAAAAAAACAAGCAGGAAAATTCAATATTAAAGAATTAGAAAAACAAAGAGATTTGTTTTTGATTGAAATTATGAAAACTTTAAATAAGAATCAAAAAGGTAAGTTTCCGAATTGGGACAGAAAATATAATATATTTAAATAAGATATGAATGAGAATCCATCAATATCATCATTAAAAAAGAATGGTAAATCGATTCTAATTGATTGGAGTGATGGTGAGCAGAGTAAATTTAATTTTTTATGGTTAAGGGATAATTGTCCATCAGAAGTTCACCCTACTGCAAGGGAGAGAACCTTTAACTTGCTAAATGTTTCAGAAAATATTTACCCAAAAGCGTTTACAATAAATGATAAAGGGCAGTTGGAGATTGAGTGGAGTGAAGGAGGCCATATAAGTCACTATGACGTCGAATGGCTTCGACATAACTGTTACACGATGAAAAGTAAGAAAAAATATAGTTCACCTTATTTTTTGTGGGATAATAGTATGCAATCAAATTTTGAAGATATTCAAATAGATTATCAAGAAATTATTAGTGGAGATGAAGGAATAAAAAAATGGTTAGAACAACTTCACTATAAGGGCATTTCAATTGTAAAAAATGCACCCACTGAAAAAGAGTCAGGTTTTGATGTTCTATCTAATATAAGTCATCATAGAGAAACTTTTTTTAAAACACCATTTGAAGTAATCGACATTCCTAATCCAAATAATTCAGCATATACAGCTGCAGCTCTAAGAAATCACATCGACTTACCATATTATGAAATTGCTCCTGGCTACCAGTTCCTTCATTGTTTAATAAACGATGCAACCGGTGGTGAATCAGTTGCGTTAGATGGATTTAAAGTTGCAAGCTATATGAAAGAAAATTTTACTGAATATTTCAAGATTCTTCTTGATACACCTGTAAAATTTGTAAATAGAGATTACACCGCAAACACAATTAGAGTAATGCATAAACCCATATTTACTCTAGATCACAACAATGATTTTAATGATATACGGTTCAGCGTTGCTTATATGGGAATAATGGATTGCAGTCCTGAAGTTATGGATAGCTTCTATGAAGCATATCGTAAACTTCTTTCATTGCTACATGACCCTATGTTTGAAATCAATTTCAGATTAGAAGCTGGAGATATTTTTAGCTTTAATAACAGAAGAGTCTTGCATGGCAGAAAAGAATACGATGCCAATTCAGGTAATAGACACCTCCAAGGATATTATATTGATAGGGATGAGATCGTAGGTAGATTAAATTATTTGAATAGAATTAATCCTTAATTAATAAAATGAAGATAAATCGTAAAATATTACCAAATTTAAATAATTACTACAGCGATAATCAAAAGATAGACCCAAGCCAGGGGGTGCATCTGGGCGATGGAACAATCAATGATGGCGATCGTGTTGAAATTGGCCCAACTGCATTAGCCTATGCTGAATGGCAAGATGCAGGGCTTATATTGCCAGATCTGACTGAGATGCGCAAAGCCAGACACAAACGCTTGACTGATGCAATTGTAGCCAGGGGTTATGGGGGCTTATTGATGTTTGATCCCCTTAATATTCGTTATGCAACTGACACGACAAATATGCAGTTGTGGAACACCCACAATCCGTTCCGGGCGTGCTTGCTTTGTGCTGATGGGTATATGGTACTCTGGGATTATAAAAACGCACCATTCCTCGCCCAATACAATCCACTTGTTCGGGAGAGCCGCTCAGGTGCGGACATGTTTTACTTCGCCCGTGGTGACCGGATTGGGCCAGCAGCTGACGCTTTCGCAGCTGAGGTACTAGACTTAATTGCCACTCACGCTCCAGGTTGTACACAAGTCGGTATAGACAAAATTCAGCCTGCAGGTTTAGATGCGGTCCGTCGAGCAGGGCTTGAGTACTGTGACGGTGAGGAAGTGACAGAACGTGCACGAGCTATCAAAACCGAGCACGAATTACGAGCAATGCGCTGTTCTATTTATTCTTGTGAACGCTCGATGGCAGTTATGGAGGAGTTTGCACGCGCAGAAATTCCAAAAGGTGGTGTGACAGAGGATGATGTTTGGGCGGTACTCCATGCAGAAAATATTAAAAGAGGTGGCGAGTGGATTGAGACAAGACTGCTTACTTCAGGGCCACGCACCAACCCATGGTTTCAAGAATGTGGGCCAAGGATCATATCTGAGAACGAAATTCTCGCTTTTGATACTGATTTGATCGGCCCCTATGGGATTTGTGCAGATCTCAGTCGTACCTGGTGGATTGGAGATAGTTTAGCGCCAGCTAATATGCGCGAGAGTTATGCAGAGGCAGTAGAACACATTCGCTATAACACAAGGCTTCTCAAGCCCGGCCTCCACATGGAAGACTTAACTCATTCTTTGCACGTTTTGCAGGACAAGTATCAGGCGCTCAAGTATTCATCACCTATGCATGGTGTCGGGATGTGTGACGAATGGCCATTGATCGCCTACCCAGACCGTTTGGTTAAAAATGCCTTTGACGCTGTTCTGGAACCAGGACTGACTCTTTGTGTCGAGGCTTTGGTGGGTGAAGTTAATGGGGACCACATGGTCAAGCTTGAGGATCAGGGTGTCGTAACAAATAATGGTTACGAAACGATTTCTACTTATCCGCTTGATGAGCGTTTGTTTTCAAATTAGAAATGCTTATTCATTCCAAAAAAGAATAGCCTTGTCATTTTTTTAATTCGACAGAATATTAAATTAGGTATAATTTTTTATTTATTGTTTGAATAAATTAGGAGTGCATTCATGAAAAAAGATCTGATAACGAGATTAAATGAGGGACCAATCATTTGTGCTGAAGGTTATTTATTCGCCATGGAACGAAGAGGTTACTTATCCGCAGGAGGATTTGTTCCTGAAGTTGTTTTAGAGCACCCAGAAGTTGTTACTCAATTACATAGAGAATTTATAAGAGCAGGATCTGATGTCGTCCAAGCTTTCACTTATTATGGCCATAGAGAAAAATTAAGAATAATTGGGAAAGAACATTTATTAGAGTCTTTACAGAAAAATGCTCTTCAAATTGCAAAAGATGCAGCTAATGAATATAAAGATTTAGATCTTATGGTTTGTGGAGATGTAGCAAATACAAATATTTATGATCCAAATGATAAACAATCTCTTATTCAATGTCAGAAAATGTATGAGGAACAAGTGGCGTGGGCAAAGGAAGCGGGAGTTGATTTTATTGTCGCTGAGACAATTAATTGGACTGAGGAAATGAAAATTGCTCTAAAAGCAATCAAAGATGAAGGCATGATTGCAGTTACAAATTTTGCGATACCCAGGGGAGATAAGACAAGAGAAGGACATACACCTGAAGATGCATGTAAAATGATGGAAGACTTGGGTGCAAATGTCGTTGGTTTAAACTGTTATAGAGGGCCAGATATGACTATGAAACTTCTAGAAAAAGTAAGAGATAAAGTATCTTGCCATGTTGCTGGATTGCCAGTGCCTTATCGAACAACAGAAAAGGAACCTGGTTTTTTAAATATTTCTGATGATGGATGTGATTGTATTCCTGGAAATAATGCATTTCCTGTAGCCTTGGATAATCTTTTTTGTAATCGTTTTGAAATGGCTAAATTTGCTGCAGACTGTATGGAAAAAAATATCAACTTTATTGGAATTTGTTGTGGCGCCGAAGCACATCACGTGAGAGAAATGTCAGTTGCAGTTGGTAAAAAACCAATTTCGATGAAATATATGCCGGACATGAGAAAACATTTTCACCATGGAACAGACGAAACTCTTAAGCAGGTAAATAAAGAATTCACACCTTAAGAATGCAAACTCATGCTAAAGTTGTTGTTATTGGCGGGGGAGTTGTAGGTTGCTCTATTCTTTTCCATTTAGCAAAGTTTGGGGTGAAGGACTGCGTTCTCCTTGAGCGAAAAGAATTAACAGCAGGATCCTCATGGCATGCCGCAGGAAACGTTCATGTCATTTCTTCAGATCCAAACATATCCAGACTGATGGCATATACAATAAACTTGTACAAGGAAATTGAAGAGACTTCAGGTCATTCAGTTGGCTTTAAACCAAGTGGAGGGTTTTATTTAGCCTCTAATGAAGTTTGGTCTGATTATCTTAAAAGAGAAAGAACAAAAGCCAGATATATGGGTCTTGATCAAGAGTTTATCTCATTAGAGGAGGTTGCAAAAAAAAATCCTCTTATCGATCCCAATAAATATATTTCAGCTTTGTGGGATCCGATCGATGGAGAAGTAGATCCATCAGGTGTCACATATGCATTTGCAAAATCTGCAAAAGTTCATGGCGCTAACTATTACACAAATACTGAGGTTAAAGACACTAAGCAAAGAGAAGATGGAACCTGGGATGTGTTTACTGATAAGGGCAATATTCATACAGAAATTGTAATTAATGCTGCAGGACTTTGGGCGAGAGAGGTCAGTAAACTTGCTGGATTAAATTTGCCTGTACAGCCAATGGAGCATCATTATTTAATCACTGATACAATTCCAGAAATAGCAGCAATGCCTAAGGGAACAAGGCTACCAGTTGGAACTGATTTTGATGGTAATATCTATTTTAGACAAGAAGGACAAGGCATGTTGCTTGGCACATATGAACATAAGTCTACTCCTTGGAAAGTTCAGGGAACCCCATTAGATTTTGGACATGAACTGTTGGAACCAAAATTAGAAAATATTCAAGATCGATTAGTCATTGGTTTTGAGAGAATGCCAGCTTTGGAAAAAGCAGGAATTAAAAATATTGTTAACGGCCCTTTTACATTTGGTCCTGATGGAAATCCTCTCATTGGACCAGTTCCAGGTATGAGAAATTATTGGGTAGCAGTCGGTGTTATGGCCGGGTTCTGTCAAGGAGGAGGTGTTGGCAAATGTATTGCGGAATGGATTATTGATGGTGAACCTTCCATAGATGTTTGGGCGATGGATGTCGCACGGTTTGGTGATTATGCATCTCCACATTATGGAACAATTAAATCATCTGAAAATTATGAACGAAGATTTATTATGACATTTCCAAATGAGACTTTGCCAAAAGGAAGGAAACAAAAAACTACAGCTTTATATGATCGCTTCGTTAACATGGGAGCAGTTATGGGTGACAGCTTTGGACTCGAAAATGTTCTATGGTTTGCTGATAATCCTGATGATGCTTACGAAGAACCAACTATCAAGCGCTCTCGATCCCATAACTATGTTTCAAATGAAGTAAAAAATGTAAGAGAAAACGTTGGAGTAACAGAGATTGCTAATTTTTCTAAACATGAATTTAAGGGAAAAGACTCAAGAAAGTTTTTGGATTATATTTTGGCAGGTAGAATACCTAAAGTTGGACGCATAGCACTAAGTCCAATGCTATCTAAAAAAGGTAAATTATATGGGGACCTTACAGTTTCGTGTATTAGTGAAAATCATTTTATGGTTTATGGATCTGGTGCCGCTCAGGAAATGCATCGACGATGGTTTGAACAACATCTAGATCAATATGAGGTCATTTATAAAAACAGATCTGATGATTATCACGGCCTTGCTATTTCTGGCCCAAAGTCTAGAAATTTACTGCAATTATTGGTAAGAGAAGATGTTTCTAATGAGTCATTTAAATTTAGAGATTCTAGACAAATGTTTGTTGCTGGTGTTCCTGCATTAGTCAACCGGTTGTCATTTACTGGAGAATTGGGATATGAAATATATGTAGCTCCACACTATCAAATCAAGCTGTATGAGGCTATTGAGGATGCAGGAGAAGAATTCAACATTAAACCTTTTGGCGGAAGAGCTTTGATGTCTATGAGACTAGAAAAAAATTGGGGCGCATGGACACTAGATTTTAGACCTGACTATACTCCAAAAGAAACTGGCCTTTCTGCATTTATAAATTGGGATAAAGATTTTATTGGTAAAGACGCTGCAGTTAAAGATGATAGCAATCACAGATTATTTTCCTTGGTAATTGAAACTGACAACATAGATGTGACTAGCAATGAAGCTGTTATGCAGAATGAAGTATGTATCGGATATGTAACATCTGGAGGCTTCGGCCACTATGTGCAAAAAAGTATTGCTTTTGCATACTTGAACAATGATTTATTAAAATCCAAAGAAGTTTTGCAAGTTGAAATAAATGGAGAGTTTTATAATGCCTCAATTGTTGATAATGCTTGTTATGACCAAACCGGTAAAAATTTAAGGCAATAAAAAAATTTAGTAGAATTAATCCTTAGATTTTTGCAAAATATCTATAATTTTGTTTTTTGATACTGAGCCAACAAAATTGTTTTTCTCATCAATTACGTTAAGACCGGATTGACTTTCAAGTATTGCCGGCAAGCAATTTTCAATACTATCATTTACGTTTACAGTTGGATTAGAATTTGCTCGTTCACCTCCTTGGTCAAGAATTGTCTTGATTTTTAAAACCTTTATACGATTAACATCCTTAACAAAATTGGCCACATATTGATCAGCGGGTTTTAAAAGAATTTCCTCTGCATTTCCATCTTGAACAAGTTTTCCGCCATTGAGTATAGCTATTCGGTCGCCTAATTTTAGTGCCTCATCGAGGTCATGAGTTATGAACATAATTGTTTTATTTAAATTCTTTTGTAAGTCCAGTAATTGGTCCTGCATATCAGTTCTTATTAATGGATCAAGCGCACTAAAGGCTTCGTCCATTAGCAATATATCTGGATCAGTAGCTAACGCCCTAGCTAAACCTACTCTTTGCTGCATTCCTCCTGACAATTGATTTGGGAATTTATTTTCAAAACCGGTTAAACCAACTTTTTCGATCCAGTACATTGCTCTTTCTATAGAGTCTGACTTATCTAGATTTTTTATGCTCAATCCAAACTGGACATTGTCTAATATATTTTGATGAGGAAATAGTGCAAAGCGTTGAAAAACCATCCCTGTTTTATTTCTTCTAAACTCTAGAAGATCCATTTTATTAAGTTTAGTAATATCCTCTCCATCAACTGTGACCGTTCCCTCGGTTGGCTCAATCAATCTATTAATGTGTCTTATCAAAGTAGATTTTCCTGACCCTGATAATCCCATTACAACTTGTATTGAATGCTCCTTGATATCTAGAGAAATATTATCCAACCCAAGAACATGATTATATTTTGATAATAACTCGTCTTTATCAACGCCATCTCTAACTATGTCTGTGTACTCTCTTGGTCTTGATCCAAAAATTTTATACAAATTTTCTATCTTAATCTTTATCTCACTCATTTGCGCCAGCCCTATATTGCTGCATTCTTTTGCCAAATGACTGAGAAACCCTGTCAAATATGATCGCCAAAGCTACAATAGCCAAACCATTGAGAAGGCCCATTGTAAAATATTGATTGGTGATGGCTTTTAAGACTGGTTGCCCCAATCCCTTAACCCCAATCATTGAAGCAATAACTACCATTGCAAGTGCCATCATTATTGTTTGATTAATACCAGCGAAAATTGTTGGTAAAGCTAACGGAAGCTGTACTCTAAATAATTTTTGAGTTCTATTTGCACCAAATGCATCTGCGGCTTCTAAAACTTCTTTATTAACTTCTCTAATACCAAGATCAGTAAGTCGAATTATTGGCGGGATTGCATAGATTATAACTGCAAGTAAACCAGGAATTTTACCAATACCCAATAACATAACAACTGGAATGAGATACACAAAACTTGGCATCGTTTGCATAATATCTAAAATTGGAGTAATTGCGGCTCTCGCCCTATCAGATCCTGACATTAATATGCCAATTGGTATACCTAGGCCGATAGACATTAGTGTGCAAACACCAATAATACTGACTGTGGACATCGTATCATCCCACATTCCAAAATATCCAATTAATAAAAAAGCAAATAAAGATGAAATAGTTAGAGCGACGCTTCTACTTCCATAATAAATCAATAACAAGAAAACGATTATTACCACAGGCCATGGAGAATTTTGTAGTATTTTTTCAAACCATACTAAGAAATAAAGCACTGGATCAAAAACCGCTTCGATTGCATCGCCGTATTCACGTGAAAAGTTTCGGTAAGCGCCATCAAGAGACTTCTTAAATAGGCGAAGACTCTCCTTACTCATTTCAGGAAATGAAATAAAAAATTCGGTAAAGTTCATATAGATATGCGGACTATATTTCTATAGTCCGCAATATTATTTTTTTAATTATAACGCTGCTTCAATTTTAGCTTTCGCATTACCGTCAACCCAGCTGTGCCATTCTGTATAGTTTTTCAGAAAATGTATAGCTGTGTCTTCGCCAGATGCTTGATTGTCATCTTTCCAAGCTAATAAAGCATTAACAGTGCTGTTTGGAAGTGCTCTCTTTGAAATGTATTCCATTCCAAGATCAGAACTATTTTTAAAGTTATCAGTGACAACAGTGTATACTTCAGAAACAACCCATGCGTTAGGTTTTGGATCTGCACATCCGTCTTGAGAAGTACAAGTGTCCCACTCTTCTTTACTGTGTTCAACACCAAAGCTTAGTTTCTTAAGTGGATATTTGCCAAGAACTGCTGTAGGAGCCCAATAGTATCCTAGCCATCCCTCTTCTTTATTATATGCTTCACCGATAGCACCAGCTAATGCACCACCTGATCCAGGATCAACTAGTCTCCATCCTTTTGCTTCCATATCATACGCTTTAAAGAGATTTCCGGTACTAATTTGACAGTTCCAGCCTGATGGACATGTATAAATTGCTCCATCTCCACCTTCCGGATGAGGGAAAAGTTCAGGGCGCTCTATAACGTCATAAACCGTTTGGATATCAGGATTTGCATCAGCCATGTACTGAGGAATCCACCATCCTTCTTCACCAGTGTCAGACAGTACCTCAGCTGCATAATGCAAACGGCCCTCACCTACTGCATTATCTAGAGCTATACGAACTGAATTAATCCAGAGTTCAGGAGCTACATCCGGCTCACCTTTTTCCATCATTGATGTTGCTGTTGGCATAGTATCGCCGGGTACAAGTTCAACATTACAACCATACCCATTTTCTAATACTATTTTATCTACATGGGCAAACATTTCAGCTGATGCCCAATTCATTTCTGCGACAGTAATTGTGCCACAATCAGCTACTTCCTGATTCCTGTCGCAACTAACTGCAAAAATAACTGCAAAACCTGCTAAAAATATTCCAATTGCAGATTTTTTAAAAAATTTATTCATTTTAATCTCCTAATTTATATCTTTCATTATAATTGAAACATATATATGCAAGTGCTTCCACATAAAAAAAAATTAAATTATGTTACATAATTAATTAGATAAATGTCTGATTTAATTATTTTTTTACTGAATAGATCTCGATTAATGGTGCGCTCATTACGAATATTGCACCAATAAACTCTCTAATCGAGATTATTTCATTTGCAAGCAGATAGGCAGATATAACGCCAATAACAACTTCGAACATTAATAGGATCCCCGCTCGTCCTGGATCAACTTGATCCTGACCATAGGTGACAAGCCAGTAACCTGGCAATAACCAGATAAATGCGAATATTAAAATTATCAAAATAGTATTTTTTAAAATATCATAGTTAAATCCTGAAAGTATTTGCCCATCCGGTAAGAATGTTGCAATAACAACAAAAAGACCCCCAATTAAAATAAAAACTGAAGTACCGAAATTTACATCAAGTTCCTCATTTATTCTTATGAGTGTTGCACAGATTGACCAGAGAAATCCTGAGAGAATTCCAAACAGATCTGCTAGGGTGCTAGGCATAAAATTTCCTTGATCTAACCCAGTTATAATAAATAGACCTATAAAACCTGAAGAAATTGAAAAAAACCTATAAATGTTTAAGGCCGCTCGTAGAAAAATAATTTCAATTAAAGTGCTCCATACAGCGGTTAAATAAAAAAAGATTAAGACTCTTGCAACATTACCTCTAATTAAACCCTCATTATAAAGACACATTGCAGCCGCTCCTGCTGAGGCTGCGACTATTGTAAGTATCAAATTTCGATTAGTTAATTTCGATATATTTTTGTATGAAAAAAATAATAAAAATAACCCAGCAATAGTGAAACTTAAAGTGAGTGGAATTGCATTATTATACGCATATTCATTAAGTAGCCTTAATGGATACCACCACGTACCCCATAATAATGTTGAAAGTACAATTGCATAATTGGGGTTTAAATTTTTTAACATAAGCTTATGTTGTACTATAATTACAAACTTTGGTAAAATTAGTTATGCAATTTAATTCTTATAATTATATTATTATTGGTGCCGGAAGTGCGGGTTGTGTTCTGGCAAATAGACTTTCAGCTAATTCAGAGATAAATGTATTGTTAATTGAGTCAGGTCCATCGGATAAAACGTGGAAAACCTCTATGCCGGCAGCTTTATTATACACAATGCATGACCCAAAATATAATTATTTATACGAAACTGAGCCTGAACCATTCATGAACAATAGAAAAATGTTTTGCCCAAGAGGAAAGATGTTGGGAGGAAGTTCATCACACAACGGTATGGTTCATGTAAGAGGAAATCCAATGGATTTTGAAAACTGGGCTCAAAAAGATCTTAAGTCATGGAATTATAATAATGTTCTTCCATATTTTAAAAAATCAGAGTCAATTGAAGGATTAGATGAAACTTATAGGAATAAAAGCGGTCCTTTAAAATTATCTCGATCTTCGGAAGGCAATGAATTGAGTAAGGTCTACCTAGAAGCGGCAGAACAAGCCGGCTATGAGATAAATAATGACATGAATGGATATAAACAAGAGGGATTTGGTCTAATGGACACCACTATTTACGGAGGCAGAAGACAAAGTACGAGTGTAACTTACTTGCATCCAGTTATTAATAGAAGAAATCTTACCGTCATTACAAATACAATAGTAAACAAAGTTATTATTGAAAATAATAAAGCCATTGGGGTTGAATGTACTGCAGGAAGAGAGATAAAAAAAATCTATGCTGATAATGAAGTGATATTATCAGCTGGAGCAATAAATTCACCTCAACTCCTAATGCTTTCAGGTATAGGAAATGCTGAAGAACTAGAAAAATTAGATATATCTGTTCAACATGACCTGAGAGGTGTAGGTGAAAATTTACAGGATCATCTTGAAACTTATTTACAATATGAATGTACTAAGCCCGTTACACTTTACACATCATATAATCCAATAAGAATGGCATTCATAGGGATAGAATGGTTTATTTTTAAATCTGGAGTGGCAGCATATTCAAACTTAGAAACTGGCGGCTTTGTGAGAAGTAATGATATGGTAGATTATCCTAATATTCAGTATCACTTCTTTCCATCACTTGTATTGGATCATGGAAGACAATCTCCAAGCTCTCATTCTTTTCAAGCACATGTAGGACCAATGAGGCCAACAAGTAGAGGACATGTCAAATTAAAGTCAAACAATCCCTCAACTTCACCCGCAATACAGTTTAATTATATGCAGACAGAGCATGATTTAAAAGAAATGAGAGATGGTATTAAAATTGCAAGGGAAATTTTTCATCAAAAAGCTTTTGATAAATATCGAGGAAAAGAAATTAATCCTGGAATAAATTCAAGCGCTGAGAGTGATTTAAATGAATTCATTAAAAATAAAGGTGATACTGCTTATCATCCTTCTTGTACATGCAAAATGGGAAAAGATGAGTTATCTGTTGTTGATGAAGAGCTCAAAGTTTATGGGATTGAAAATTTAAGAGTTGTAGATGCTTCAATAATGCCAAATATAATTACAGGAAATCTCAATGCAACAACTGTAATGATCGCTGAAAAGGCATCTGATCTCATCCTTAAAAAAGAAACTTTACCTGATGTAGAGACCAGTTTTTATAGAGCAAGCTAGTAGTTAACTACTTTTTCTACTTGATTATTTAATAAATTAATCACCTCAATACGACCCTCACAAATAATAGCTAATTTGTCCTCACTTAGAGAAATAACTTTAGTTTTTTCACCCACGAGATCACATTTTTTTTCAATATTTATATCCTTCTCAGAATTATCAGTGGAAGTAAAAAAATCAATCTTGTATGATCGCTCAATAATAGTAGTAATAACAATCGTGGTACCAATTAAAATTACAATTCCGAGAAATATAACTATAAATAGCATAATTTTTTGGTACATCGTTATCTCATAATGTTCTATCAATACAAAGTCAACCATAAGAAGCAAGTAGGTCAACGTATAGACAAATATATTGCTTTAAATTTGAAAGAATTTAGTAGGTCAAAAATAATTCAATTAATAAAGTCCTCCAATATTACAGTAAATAATAATATTGTAGATCCTGATTATAAGATCTCATTAGGTGATCATATTTCAGTAAATATACAATTAGCAAATGAGACACCAATAATTGGTGAGAACATAAAATTAAATATTGTTTATGAAGATAAGGATTTGATAGTTATCAATAAACCTGCGGGCATTGTAATGCACCCCGGTGCTGGAAATAAGACAGGTACAATTGTTAATGCTTTGATCAATCATTGTGGAGATGAATTAAAATTTGTCGGTGATGCTCAAAGGCCAGGAATAGTTCATCGAATTGATAAAGATACGAGTGGACTGGTTGTAATAGCTAAAAATGATTTCACTCATAAACATTTATCTGACCAATTTGCTGCTCACTCTATCGAAAGAGTTTATATTGCTGTATGCTGGAACAAAATCTCACCAGCAAATGGAAAAATTAAGTCACTCTTATCTAGAAGTAATAGGAATAGAACAAAAATGATGAGTTCTGTAAGTAGAGGTAAGGTTGCTATCACTCATTACAAGACACTAGAAAATTTAAAGAACAAAAAAAATCAAATTGTTGCCACAGTATTAGAATGTCGCTTAGAAACCGGAAGAACTCATCAAATAAGAGTGCATCTAACAGAAAAGGGAAATCCACTCATAGGAGATCGTACTTATGGGCGATCGCCTCAAAGTAAACTAAAATCACTTTCAGAAAGCACGGTTCAATCGATTAAAATGTTGCCAGGACAGGCTCTGCATGCGCAATCTCTTGGGTTTCTTCATCCTAAAAAAGAAAAAATGCTTCATTTTCAGTCTGTTATGCCGGATTACTTGAGCAAATTGGTAAATTCAATTAAAAGCTGATCATTGATTTCTAGAAAAAAGTAACCATATTTTGAATATGAGCAAAAACTATAATTTACCGGCATTGTCCAATGAAGGCAGCCTTGGTCATTATCTTCAGCAAATCAAGAAGTTTCCCATGCTCACAGAAAAGCAAGAAATCAATCTTGCTAAGAAGTGGAGAGATGAAGGGGATACGAGTGCAGCTCATGCACTTGTTACAAGCCATCTCAGACTCGTTGCCCGAATAGCGATGGGTTATCGAGGATACGGACTTCCTGTTACAGAACTTATATCTGAAGGAAATATAGGTCTGATGCAAGCAGTTAAAAAGTATGACCCAGATAAAGGTTTCAGATTAGCGACTTATGCTATGTGGTGGATTAGAGCTGCTATTCAGGAGTATGTACTTAAATCTTGGAGTTTAGTAAAGATTGGTACTACCGCAGCTCAAAAAAAACTATTTTTTAATCTTAAGAAACTTAAAAATAGACTAAGTGACTATAGCGAAGGATCACTTAAACCTCATCAAGTTACAGAAATTGCCAATCAATTAAATGTTTCTGAAAAAGAAGTTTCGGAAATGGAAGGAAGAATTTCTGGAAATGATTATTCCCTTAATGCAGTGGTTAGTGCAGATGGTGAAGAAGAATGGCAAGAATGGCTAGTTGACGAAGATGCGGATCACGAAGTCAAAATAGCTGAGAAAGAAGAAGTTTCAAAAAGAAAAGCTCTTCTCAATAAAGCAATTAATGTATTAAATGATAGGGAAAAACATATTATACAAGATAGGAAATTATCTGAAACTCCTAAAACTCTTGAAGAACTCAGCAATGAGTACAACATCAGCAGAGAACGAATTCGACAAATAGAAGAAAGAGCATTTCAGAAGCTTCAAACAGAAATGTTAAGTCTCGCAAGAGATACTAAATTAATTCAGGCTTAATTAAATAATTTATTTATTAGTATTGTATCCTCACGTCTAGGGCTAGTGGAAATTAAATCTATCTTAGTCTTTGTGAGCTCACTAATACGATTGACATACTTTTTTGCGTTTTCTGGCAATTCATCGAAGCTGTTTATGCCAGTTGTTGTACTCATCCATCCTTGAAAGGTTTCATAGATTGGCTCTATAGTCTCTTGATCTTGTTCAGAGCTTGGGTAGTAATCTATTTCTTTTCCATTTAAATTATATCCTACACACATTTTAATTTCATCAAAGTGATCTAATACATCGATTTTAGTAAGAGCAATACCTGTTGCTCCCGATTGAGTTAAAGCTTGACGAACTAAAACTGAGTCAAACCAACCACATCTTCTCTTTCTATTTGTCACTGTTCCAAATTCATGGCCAATTTCTCCAAGTTTATTGCCTATTTCATTGTCTTGCTCTGTAGGAAAAGGACCATTCCCAACTCTCGTCGTATATGCTTTTGTAATTGCAAGGATATGATTAATAACTTTTGGATTCAATCCACTGCCAATAGATGCATAACTAGCGTGAACATTTGATGATGTTACAAAAGGATAGGTTCCATGGTCAATATCTAAAAGAAATCCTTGAGCTCCCTCAAATAAAATTTTTTCTTTGCCGCTGTTTATTACGTTAGTTATGTCATTTATTGTTTTTGCAAAAGGTTTGGCATACTCCCCTAATTTATATATTTCACTGACTACTTCTTCTAAATTGTATTCATCCAATCCAAAACCTCTCATTATCGCATTATGATGGTTGAGTAAAATTTCAATTTTCTTGTTTAATTTTTCCTTATCAAATAAATCACATAATCTTATTGCTCTTCTTCCAACTTTATCTTCGTAAGCAGGTCCTATTCCCCGTTTTGTTGTACCAATTTTTATTAAGTTGTTATTTTCTCTTAATTCATCGAGTGATTGATGGAGAGGTAAAATTATTGTCGCTCTGTCCGATATGTATAAATTTGAAGGGGTTATATCTACTCCTCTTTCTTTTAACCCAGCTACTTCTTTTTGAAAAGCAGCTAGATCCAAAACCACGCCATTTCCAATTATCGAAATTTTGCCTTTTCTTAAAATTCCGGAGGGTAGAATATTTAATTTGAATGTTTCATTGTTTATTACAAGAGTATGACCAGCATTATGACCTCCTTGAAATCTTATTACAATATCGGCCTGGCTTGATAACCAATCGACAATCTTTCCCTTCCCTTCGTCTCCCCATTGGGATCCAACAATTACAACACCTGTCATTTAATACCTTTATGTTATGAAAAATATTTTGTTACGCTCTCAGTTAATTCGTCAATTGTATGCTGATTTCCACTTTCAATCATAACTCTTAAAAGAGGTTCAGTACCAGACATTCTAACTACGATTCTTCCGTCTTCTGAAACTTTTTCTTCACAAGATTTAATAAATAATTTCGTATCCTCGTGATCTAAAATATTTCTTTCTTTTACGGGGAAATTAATCAGGTTTTGTGGTAGAGGACTGAATAAATGAAGGTATTCACTGGCTTTTCCTTTTTTTCTACTTAAGATAGATAGAACTTGAAGAGCAACTACTATTCCATCTCCTGATGAAGTAAAATCACGTAAAATTATGTGTCCAGATTGTTCACCGCCTAAATTTAAATTTTCTGAAATCATTTTTTCCTTTACATATCGATCACCAACTTTTGCCCTGATTAACCCAATGTTATGTTTCTTTAATAAAGTTTCTAAGCCCATGTTTGCCATTGAAGTACCAACTACATTATTATTTTTTAATTTTTTATCTTTTGACATTTCAATAGCTAGTAATGCCAGTATCTGGTCGCCATTGACTAAATGTCCTTTTTCATCAATAACAGCCAATCGATCACCATCGCCATCTAAGGCAATACCAATATCAGCCTTCTCCTCTAATACTTTTTTAGCAAGTTTATTGGTATTAGTAGACCCACATTCGAAATTTATATTAGTTCCATTTGGTTGAGTAGCTATTTGAATAACTTCTGCACCAAGCTCCCATAAAATTAAAGGTGCAGAAATATAAGAAGCCCCATTTGCACAATCAATTACAATTTTAAGACCATCAAGTCGTTGTGATTTAGGAAAAGTACCTTTTAGGAATTCTATGTATCTACCATTTGCATCTTCGAGTCTTTTTGCTCTGCCTATTTTTTCTGGACCCACTAATGAATTTTCCAATTCAGACTCCATAAGAGACTCTATTTCAATTTCAGTTTCGTCTGATAATTTATTTCCATTTTTATCAAATATTTTGATACCATTATCTTGATATTGATTGTGTGAAGCAGTTATCATTATCCCTAAGTCTGCTCGCATAGATTTTGTTAACATTGCAACTGCGGGTGTAGGTATGGGCCCAAAAAGAAAGACATCCATTCCCATAGATAATAATCCAGAGGTTAATGCTTGTTCAATCATATATCCTGATAGTCTTGTATCTTTACCAATTACGACCTTGTGACGATGTTCTCCAACAGTAAAGTGTTTACCTAGTGCCATTCCAAGTTTCATAAGCGTTAGGCCATTAAGTTTTTGACTATTTGAACTTGCTCTTATTCCATCTGTTCCAAAAAACTTTTTCATTTTATTTTAGAATAAACCTTAATTGATTGTTTTGTTGCATAAACATCGTGCACCCTAAATATTTGAACTCCTTCAGCTAATCCATGCAAAACTGTTGCTATTGAACCACCTAATCGATCCTCGTATAATTCATTTTTTTCAATCTTGCCAATAAAACTTTTTCGAGAACTTCCCAATAGCACAGGAAGGCCTAAGGAATGAAACAATGCGATGTTTGAAATTAGTTTCAAATTTTGTTGCAAAGTTTTACCAAAACCAATTCCAGGGTCTATTATAATTCGGCTCTTTGATATGCCATTTTTCTCACATAAACTGATTTGCTTTTCAAAGAAATCATAAATATCAAGAAGTACATCTTTGTACTTTATAGTTTTTTGCATCTTTTCAGGAGTTGAAATTGAATGCATTAAAACAAAAGGAATTTTATTCGAGTTTAAAAATTTTTTTGAATTTTTATCAAATCTAAGTCCTGAGACATCATTTATTAGATTTATATCAAACTTACATGCTTCTTTCATAACTTGAGATTTTCTTGTATCTACCGAGATAAATTCTTTCTTATATTTTTTTCTGATTTGAGAAATTATTGGTATAATTCGCCTAATTTCTTCATTAACTCTAACCTCTTTTGATCCAGGCCTTGTTGACTCTCCACCAATATCAATGATATCTGCGCCCTCTTTAATTAGTTTTTTAAACTGCTCAATTGCATTATCGCGTAATAAATATTTTCCGCCGTCAAAAAAGCTATCAGGTGTTACATTAAGAATACCCATCACAAGTGATCGCTCAAAGTTAAACTTTCCTAATTTTTTTCTTTTCTTTGTAATATTTGAAATTTTTTTATTTATATTTCTCTGAATATCAGGTTCCAAATATTTTATATCATTAATTTTCAGAAACTTTGATCTTGTCTTGGTTTTGCCTCTTGTTATCAACTCAATTTCATTAAAGAATAATCTGGAGGACCCAAGAAAAAGTGAGTCTTTTGTTTTTATTTTACTAAATATTGGTCGTACGTAATATCTATTCGAATTACGCACAAGGGACACTGAAATTAGTTAACTTGTTTGAGGTTTTGGCTTGAAACTAGGACCAACGGGAGCTGACTTACCACTTTTAGGAACAGATGGTCCTGCATTATTAATTTCTTCTTCAGGATTGGATCTGTCAATCTTACCTTCTTTTAACAATGTAGTTATTTCATCTCCATTTAAAGTTTCATATTCAATTAAGCCTTTTGCAAGAGCATGCAAATCGTCTATTTTTTCATTTAAGATTTTCTTTGCTAAATCATAACAACTATCAACAATTTGCCTGATCTCTGAGTCTATAAGTTTTGCTGTTTCTTCAGAAACATTTTGATGTCTTTGTACTGATCTTCCTAAAAATACCTCTTCCTCATTTTCACCATATTGTAATGGTCCTAATTTTTCGCTCATTCCAAATTTAGTCACCATATTTCTGGCCATCTTAGTTGCCATTTCGATATCTGATGAAGCACCAGAAGTAACTTTTTTGTCACCAAATATTATTTCTTCAGCGACTCTGCCGCCCATAGCAACTGTGATATCAGCTAACATTTTTTCTCTAGGTAAAGATAATTGGTCTCTTTCGGGCAACCTCATTACCATTCCAAGTGCTCTGCCTCTTGGTATTATTGTAGCTTTATGTATTGGATCTGAAGCGGATTGGTTTAATGCAACAACAGCGTGACCTCCTTCGTGGTAGGCTGTAAGTTCTTTTTCTTCTTGACTCATAACAAGAGATCTTCTTTCTGACCCCATCATTACTTTATCTTTTGCTTCCTCAAAATCTACCATAGTAACAATTTTCTTATTTTTTCTTGCTGCCAACAATGCTGCTTCATTTACAATGTTAGCTAGATCTGCACCAGAAAAACCGGGTGTTCCCCTTGCTATTGTTCTGATATCTACATCAGGCGCGACAGAGATTTTTTTAATATGAACTTTCAGAATAGCTTCTCTGCCTAAGATATCTGGATTAGGAACAACAACCTGCCTGTCAAAACGACCTGGTCTTAATAGAGCCGGATCAAGTACATCTGGTCTGTTAGTCGCGGCAACCAAAATAATACCTTCCTGAGTATCAAATCCGTCCATCTCAACTAAAATCTGATTAAGTGTCTGTTCTCTCTCATCATTACCGCCACCAAGGCCTGCTCCACGGCTTCTACCAACAGCATCGATTTCATCAATGAAAATTATACATGGCGCATTTCTTCTTCCTTGCTCGAACATATCCCTAACTCGAGATGCTCCAACACCAACAAACATTTCAACAAAATCAGAACCCGAGATTGTAAAGAAAGGTACACCGGCCTCTCCCGCTACAGCTCTGGCAAGCAATGTCTTTCCCGTTCCTGGAGGGCCAATTAGTAGGGCACCTTTTGGAATTCTACCGCCAAGTTTTTGAAATTTTCTAGGATCTTTTAAAAACTCAACAATTTCAACAAGCTCCTCTTTTGCTTCATCTATTCCAGCCACATCATTAAAAGTAACTTTATTTTTATTTTCAGTTAGTAATTTGGCCTTGGATCTTCCAAATCCCATTGCTCCGCCTCTTCCGCCCTGCATCTGACGCATGAAAAAAATCCATACACCAATAAGTAAAAGCATTGGGAACCAGGAAATTAGAACTCCAAGAAGTGATGGATAGCCGTCATCTAGTGGTGCAGCTGAAATGTTTACACCTCGATCATTAAGTCTATCAACGAGTGTTGGGTCATTAGCGGCATAAGTTTTAAAAGATCTACCATCTTCAAAAGCTCCATTGATATTATTACCTCGAATAATAACATCTTTGATCGACCCAGCTTCAACTTCATCTAAAAATTGTGAATATGTTAAATCAACTGTGTTTCTATCACCGCTGGTATTGCTAAATAAATTAAAAAGTCCAAAAACGATTAAAGCAATAAAGAGCCATAAAACTATATTTCGTAAATTCATCATAATAAAGATATTGATATTATTAGATAATTACTATTTTTCAGCATACAAGAAAATATATCAATAAAATTTAACATTATATTCAATAGCTTAGTCTAGTAATGCTCGATAGATTTTGTCCAATTTTTAGAAATTGCCAAATTTTCAGTCTTATTAGGTTTAGCTATGTCGCTCTCTGACTGAATATTTACAACTCCCTTCTGCCCAACAAATGTGCAACTATTTAAGGTACGTTTAAAACTTTTTTCTTTCACAATTGAATTTATCAATTCTTGTATTGATCGTGATCTAGGCACTTTATTGCTTTTTCCAGCAAATCTGCACAGTTTCACAAGCACTCTATGTTGGATTTCTTCGGGCAAGTTTATAAATTCCTTAGACCTAAAACTAATAATTTTCTTTTCATTAAGTTTAACTTGTTCTTCTAAATAATTGCTAACTGCAGTATTAATTGCGTTATTTGCATTTTTTAAATTCTTTAAAACGTTTTTAAACCTAACTTTACTGAGACCTTCTTGTATTAATTGTTGAGATAGCTTCCGAATACGAGACCTATCGTACTTATTATTATAATTTGTTCTGTCATTTAAATAGGATTGCTTTTGCTCTGATAAATACTGAATAAGGGATTTTTTTGAGTACTCGAGTAGTGGCCTAACTAAAATTAATTTTGTATTCTTGTATCTAGATTTAACTTTTAATGATGAAAGACCTTTTATCCCACTACCCCTAACTAATCTCATTAAAAAATTTTCTATTTCGTCATCAAGATGATGGGCTGTTAATAAGAATTTAATTTTTTTCTTGTTACAATATTTTGATAAGGCCTCATATCGAAGTGTCCTCGCCTTAGAGAGGGTATTAGAGCTGTTGATCTTTTTTTTTAATTTAGTTGAGTAGAAGTTAATTTTATTCTTTTTTGCAATCTTTTCTAACCATACAATTTCTTTTGATGACTCTGCTCTAATTCCATGATCAATACTTAATACAGTTAAATTAAATTTATTATTTAATGCATATCTATTAGACAAATGCATGAGTGCTAAACTATCTGGACCGCCAGAAACTGCTACGGCAATATCTGAATTAACTCGAAGCTCTCTCATCTTTGCTTCGAAATCTTGATTAGTTATTTTTACGACTTTTTTATGATTAATTGGCTTAACTAATTTCACAGCCATTTTTTTCAATTTCTAATTTACCCCTGTCTAATACAGCAGTATTTGCATTTGGATAGGTATCCTTTAATTGTATAAAAGTTACACACCCTTGTTCCTTTTGGTCCATATTAACTAGAGATATTCCGAGTTTTAGAAGCGCATCTGCGGCTTTCTTTGAGTCTGGATAAACTTGGTATAGGCTTAAATAATTTTTAGCTGCGTCTTTATAATTTTCTCTAACATAATATGTTTCTGCTAACCAAAAGTTTGCGTTGCTTAAAAGGCTGGAGTCATTTCCGACAGTCATAAACTCTTGAAATGCTTTTTCAGCAAGTTCATAGTCACCTTGCTTGAGAAGACCCATTGCATATTCATATTGACCTTTTTCATCTCCTTCAGGTAGTACCGCTAGTACAATTTCTTGTTCTTCAAAAGCGACAATATTGTCCTGAGAAATGGTATTTATTATTTCTTGCTCTTCCTCTTCATCAACATTTTTGATTTCAAATGGAGAAGCAGACAGCTCCTCTTCCGAAGACACATTTATTGTTCCAAGTGACTGTGGTTCCAAATTTAGCCCCTCACTTGTGTTATCTGCTAGATTATTAATTTGTGTTTCATTATTGGGTAACGTCATAGATAGTTGATTTTTCTCAATACTTTCAGTTTTAGAATTTATATCGATAAACCTAAATTCAGTATCTTCTCTAAATGTATTAAAATTATTTACTGTAGATTGCATTGTAAATATCATTTCTTCAATTTTTGCTGTCAGTGATTGAACTTCATTTTGTAATTCAGCTATCTGGATAGATTGTTTTGTTATAATTGATTGGTAATCATCAAGACTAACATTATTTCCAATACCAGACGTCGTTTTGCTAAATGTTGCCTTTTCAAGAACCTTTATTCTGCTTTCAATTGAGTCCAATTTCTGCAACAACTGATCTATATCTAGTTCTTCTGATTGAACATGAATAATCTGTGTGAAAGAGATTAGAATAAAAAAGAAAATAAATTGAATTCTTTTGAACATCACATTATCTAAACCTAATCTTATTTAAAAGATTAAGCTTATCTTTTGTCTAAAAAAAGGCGACTTATAAATTAGTTAGTTCTTACTGTTACAGAACGTCTATTTTGAGCCCATGCTTTATTATTAGATGCACTGTTAACTGGTCTTTCTTTACCAAAACTAATTGTAGTAATTCGACTAGCGCTTATGCCTTGCGTCATTAAATAATCTTTTGCTGCATTTGCTCTTCTATCACCAAGGGCTAAGTTATACTCTCTTGTACCCCTTTCATCAGCATGGCCTTCAATTGCAATAGTAACTGATCCATTTGCCTTCAGCCACTTTGCTTGTTTAGCTAAAGTTGCTTGGGCTGCGCTTGTTAGTGAATAACTATCATATGCAAAGAAAACTCTATCCGGCACATCAACAGCAAGCATTTCTACTGTATCAGTACCAACATAAACTCCGTCTACGACTTCAACTTTAGAAGCCGAACTTGATGATGATGTGGATGCAGTATCTTGTGGTGTTGTTGTACATGCAGCTAATATGAGTGCTGCAAAAGATAGAACTAAAAACCTGTTTAAATTTTTAAATGTTAATAACATTATAAACTCCCGTAATATTTGATCGCCCAAGTCCTAGTACTTTATTAATTTAAGTTACGCAAGTCTATAATAAAATAGCTGCGAATTGCTTAAAATGGTCATATTTTGGTCCAAAAATTGCTTATTGTATCAATTTCGACCATGAAGGATCTGATGCATCAACCGGAGTTTCAAGCTTTCTCTCATTAAATCCTGTTAAATCGATTGACCAGATTGCTGAGGAATGGCCCTGACCTTCATCATCTGACTTAGTTTCTCTGTAAAATATTAACACTCTTCCATTAGACGACCAAGATGGAGCCTCTTGATACCAATTCTCTGTTAAAAGTCTCTCCCCAGTTCCATCTGTTCTCATAACTCCAATAAAATATTGTCCCTGAAAATTTTTTGTAAAAGCAATGAGATCACCTCTTGGTGACCAAACAGGTGTTGCATAATTACCAGTTCCTTTTGAGATTCTTTTTTGGTTTCTGCCATTACTATCCATTACATAAATTTGTTGCGATCCGCCTCTATCAGAGTTGAATGTAATTCTCTTTCCGTCTGGAGAATAACTTGGCGATGTATCAATTGCAGTACTGTCTGTTAACCTTTCAACTACTCTTGATACTAGATCCATTACATATATGTCAGAGTTACCTTCTCTAGCTAAACTCATAATAATTTTATTTCCATCTGGAGAAAAACGAGGCGCAAATGTCATGCCTGGAAAGTCTCCAACCACTTCTTGGATACCCGTTTGAATGTTTAACAAATAAACTCGCGGTAGATTTTTAAAATAAGATAAATAAGTAATTTCTTGTCTTACTGGGTTAAATCTTGGAGTCAAAACAAGCTCTTTGCCTGTAGTTAAAAATTTATGATTTGCCCCGTCCTGATCCATTATCGCAAGTTTCTTAATACGTTTATTTTTGGGTCCTTCTTCAGCAACATAAACTATTCTAGTATCAAAATAACCCTGCTCGCCAGTAAGGCGCTCGTATACCTTATCTGCAATCATGTGGCTAATTCTTCTCCAATTTTCTATTGTCGTAATTAGGACAAGTCCCTCTATTTCCTTTTCTGCTAGCGTGTCCCAAAGTCTAAACTCTACTCTAAGTCTTTCATTTTCAATCGATAGCTCCCCTGTTAATAGTCCCTGAGCCTTTATCAATCTCCAATCTGCGAAACGTGGATTTAAATGCATTGCTCTATTTTTTTGAATAAATGCATTTTCATCTACAGATAAAAATAATCCACTTCTCTCTAAGTCATCAGCTATAACTTTACGTATGTTTGATGGTATATTTTGATCATCCAAAATACTTTCAGTGTCATAAAAAAATTCAGTAATGGCAATTGGCAGAGGTTCTCTATTACCTTCAGTGATATCAATTTCAATAATAGCAAATGAAGTAGATGAAATATTAAGAGATATAAAGACGTATAAAAGTAATTTTTTCATAATTAATTATCCCCTTAGTATCTCCCTAGGATCAAAATTCAACTGTAAATTTTTCCAATTTTCATATCTTTCAACATCTGGAACTTTTATTGGATCACAACGTCTTACTGCTCTAAGGGCACTTTCAGCAAGAGTTCTAAAATATTTTTCGCTAGGCTTATTCATCCTTTCGTGTTGAACAACCTCCGGTGGTTTAAGCAAAGAACCATCTGTATTTAAGTAAATCTTAATTTTAACAATCATTGTATCATCATATGGAATGCCAAGAGGTATGCTCCAGCATTGCATAAATTGAGCTCTGATAGCATCCTCCTCAGATAAAGTAAGTCGTTTGTCGAGACTAGGTGTTGAGTCTAATGCTTCATAATCTTTTTCTATAATTTCTTCAGGATTATCAATTTTTGTATCTTTTTGTTTATCGATTAACTCAGCTAATTTAAGTGGATCAAATTTGTCTTTCTTCTTAACTTCAGGTTTTCGTACAGGCATGTTTTGAATCATTTTTTCTTCTAATTTTGTCTTTTCAATTTTTTCTTCATCGCTCGGGTCTTTTACTTTTTCGTTAGATTTTTCATCTTTGGGTTTACTAATTGGCTGGTTTAATTTTGTTTCTTCCTTCTTTTTTTCAACTGGTTCTTTTTGTTCTTCGATTTTTTTACTAATTTGTGGGACATTTGTTTTTTCTGCGATTTCTATTAATTCAACTTGTATGACCGGTGGCATTTCTAAATCATTATTATTAAATAATGGCAAAGATAAGACCGTGAATAAAAGTATAAAAACGTGTAGAAAAATTGATCCTAAAACAGAAACTCTCATATATAAATAGCTTTAATTATTTACTTAATGGCTTAGTAATCAAAGCAACCTTTGTAAAACCAGAACCAGATAGCTCTCCTAAAACCATCATTATCTGTCCATAATCAATTGCTTCATCTCCTCTAACATAAATTTTTGTATCAAGCCTATTTTCTGTTATTGCTTTCATTTTTGGAACTAGTTCAGAAATGCCTATCTCAGTCTCTTGAATAAATATATTCCCACTTGCATCAATTGTTACCTCAAGTGGTTCATTGTCAGATTGTAAAGTATCAGCATTTGTTTCAGGTAAATCAACCTGAACTCCAACTGTTAACAAAGGAGCGGTTACCATAAAAATGATTAATAAAACCAACATTACATCAACAAAAGGTGTTACGTTAATTTCACTGAATGGTTTTGATCGAGAGTTACGTGTCACAATTTAAAATTTCTATTTCGTACTCAAGCCTCTTGAGAAAATAACATTAAAATGTTCTTTAAATCGATACATTCGTGCATTTTCATCATTCACCTGACTAGTGAATATATTGTAAGCAATAACAGCAGGTATTGCCGCTAATAAACCAAGAGCAGTTGCAAATAATGCTTCAGCTATTCCAGGAGCAACTACTGCAAGAGAGGTATTTCTTGAAATGGCAATAGATTGAAAAGAATTCATTATTCCCCAAACCGTTCCAAATAAACCGATAAATGGAGTCGTAGCGCCTATTGTTGCTAAATAACTAAAGTATTCAGATAGCTTCTCATTTTGAAAATCTATTGCTGCCTCCATTACACGATTTAATCTATCAACTAAACTATCAATTTTTTTTGTAGTTTCCTGATTAGACTTTTCAATCTCATCAACAGCTTCATTGAAAACATACTTAATTGGACTTTCTGGTAATTCTCTTGTGCTACTAGTGATTTCTTTTATTGATCTTCCCGACCAAAATTCCTCCTCGAACTGCTTACTGATTTCTTTTAAAGAACGAAATAAACGAATTTTATGAATTATAATAGTCCATGAGAAAATAGACGAAGCAAATAGAATTAGAATCACCAACTTTACGACAATATCCGCTCTAAAAAAAAGTGAAATTAATGTGAACTCATCGTTTACTTGACTAACACTTACTAAATCTTCGTTTTCCATAATTTTTCAATTATTATTAAATATTGTCTTAATTAGGGCAAATCCTAAAGTCCTTTTTTACTATTAATTAATATTCGATAAAGTTCTATAAAGTCGTCAAGTTTCAAAACACAAAGAGAGTCCCCTGTTGCCTCTCGATTTCTTCTCGTTATGACAACTGGCATTGAGTCTGATTTAGATGTTTCAATATTTTCGCAAACTTGTCTCATTGACTCATGAATTTTGAACTTTTCGGTTCTTTTAGCTTCGACGTATATATGAGGAGTATTTTTTAAATCACTACCTCCAGAAGATTTGATAGCACCACCACCTGACAAAGGCATACGTTGAACTTTATCTTCTCCATTAAAAATCTTTTCATTAAAGTACTTCGCAAGCTCTCTCTCGTATCCATCACCTTTTCTTTTTGGAGAACTACCTGGCATAAAGCGAATCAGAATTACTTATTAATTTAAGATTAATTCATATAATTTTTTTTTGAAAGTGAATAAATTAAGCAAACTTTGCTAATTCTTCGTCTGATGCCTCAAAATTTGAAAAGACTTGTTGAACATCCTCGTCATTATCAAGTTCATTAAGCAAGTTAATTAGGGATTTAAGCTTATCACCCTCAATAGCTACATACGTAACAGGTTTCCATTGGAAACCTGATGATACAGGCTCACCAAATTTTTTATCTAAATAATTATATAAATTTGATAGTGTTTCTGGCGTAGATACTGCTTCATAAGTATCTTCTTCGATAAAACAATCTTCAGCTCCACCGTCAATCGAAAAGTTGAAAAAATCTTCTTCGCTTGTCACATCTTTGTTATAACGCACAAAACCATAATGATTAAATGCATGGGAGACTGAACCTGTTTCACCCATTGAACCTCCAAATTTTTGAAATGCAGATCTTACATTTGAAGCTGTTCTATTTCGATTATCCGTAAGTGCCTCGACAATTATCGACGTTCCGTTTGGGCCAAATCCTTCGTACCTCATTTGATCATAGTTAACAGTATCTTTATCCAAAGATTTTTTTATCGCCCTATCGATATTTTCCTTTGGGAAACTTGAGGCTTTTGCTAATTGTATAGCTGATCTTAATCTCGCATTTTGATCTGGATCAGGTGCGCCCAACTTAGCTGCTACCGTAATTTCCTTTGAAAGTTTAGAAAATAAACTAGCTCTCTTTTTATCTTGTGCACCTTTGCGGTACATAATGTTTTTAAATTTAGAGTGGCCTGCCATTTAATTGCCGATTTTTCCTCCAATGCGGATCGAACTAATGCTTTTTGCTAAATAGTTTTCAGTGTTTGACTCTATAATAACCCCACATAATGTTCCTTCGCCATCAGCCGGGGGCACCCTTTTTCGCTCAGTGTCTTGTGTAGCAAATTTTCTTACGAACTCCTCTTTTTTTGTGCCAATAACTGAGTCATAGTCACCACACATTCCAGCGTCAGTTTGAAAAGCTGTTCCATGTTCCATAATTGTTGCATCTGCCGTTGGAACGTGAGTATGAGTTCCAACAACTGCAGTTACTCTTCCGTCAAGATGGTGTCCCATTGCCATTTTTTCACTTGTAGCTTCAGCGTGAAAATCAACAAATATAAATGATAGATCTTCAGTTTTTAAATTTTTAAGAACTTCTTCAATTTTAAAAAATGCATTATCACACGATCTCATAAATAGATTGCCCATTAAATTTATTACCGCAATTTTTTGTCCATTCTCATGTATATAAGTGTTTACACCTAAACCTGGGGAGCCTTCAGCAAAATTATAAGGCTTTAAAAGTTTATCATCTTTATCGATATAACTATTGATCTCTTTTTGATCCCATAAATGATTTCCAGTTGTGATTACATTAACTCCATAAGAATATAATTCGTTGCATATTGGCTCTGTAATTCCAAAACCACCTGCAGAATTTTCCCCATTAGCAATAACAAAATCTATATTATTATTTTTAATAGCATCTGGTAGATGATCTCTCAAAGCATGTCTCCCAGATCGACCCATTACATCGCCTAAAAATAGAATTCTCATTGAACTTTATATAAATGTTTTTCAGTTAAAATCCAATCAAGTCTTTCATCATGATCTTCGACAGGAATTTCTTCTACTTCTTGAAATGAAAATGCTATTCCTATTTTTTTTACATCACCAATACCATTCTTTGATAAATACTTATCATAATATCCACCCCCGTACCCCAACCTAAAGCCACTTTTGGAATAACCTAATAATGGTATTAAAATAATTTTTGGAAAGATAACTTTATCTTTATTCTTAGGTTCTAAAATAGAAAATTTATTTTCTATTAGTTCAGTGTTTTTATGATACAAGAAGAAATTAATTTCTTTAGTCTGAAAATTTATGGCTGGTAAAGCTAAATTAAGTTCTCTTTCAAGTAAATATTGGTTTAATTTTTTTGTATCTAATTCATCTCTGAAACTTATATAAGTTCCAATATATTCATTTTCTATTTCTTCTATGAGGGGCTTAATGTTATTAAGTATATTACTCTGAAAATCTTTTGATGGACCAAGTTCTGAGCGTCGATTGATTAAAAACTTTCTTAATGCTTCTTTTTCTCTCAGTTGCACACTTTTCGTCATGTATAAAATGAAATCTAATTTTTAAAATTAGTTTACAAGAGACAAGCGTGATAATAAATCTGTTAATCTATCGTTGCTAATGTCTATATATTCCTGACTCTCTTTTATCTGGTCAGTCAATTCTTTATCTTTTGAACCAATGTTTGCTTCAAGGGAATTTATTTTTTCAATATTTGTTTCTAGTTTTTTATTTAGCTCGTGTATTTCATCTGCTATTAACAGTGAAGCCATTACCATTAATCTAGTTTCTCCAATTTTTCCAAATCTCTTAGTTAATTCTCTCACTTTATAGTCAATTTTTGAGCTTAAATGTTTAAGATGGTTTTCTTCACCCGGATCGCAGACAATTGCGTAATCTTGATCATTAATATTTACAATTATTTCAGGCATTGCTTAAGAATCTAATATATCTTTTATGGTATAAATGTTTTCATCGAGTTGAGAAGAAATATTGCCTGCAATATTTTTAAGTTCCATAAAATCTGACTTAAGAATCTTAATTTCATTTTCTAGATGAGAGTTATTTTCTTGTAATTTTTGATTTTGCGTTTCCAATTCTGTAGCTCTTTGAGCCATTTTTGTTAATTTCTCGATTTCCTCACTGAGTTTATCAATTGCACCATTAAATTTAACTTTTGAATCTTGATAACTCGACATTAAAACCCCTTGAAATTTTAATCGAGTTTAACTGTCTTTTTTGTTCTCAGTCAACTTATAATATTGCAAATAGACAGATTATTTTTTTGTTAATAATTTGCTAAAATTTAAGACTCTTTATAGATAATTGCTTATATTAAGCTCAAAATTCAATTTATTGATAATATGCCTAACAAAAAAGATCAGTCTGCAGTTACTCATGATGATTTAGCTAACGCAATAAGGTTTCTTTCAATTGATGCGGTTGAAAAAGCAAAAAGTGGTCACCCAGGTTTACCAATGGGTATGGCAGATGTAGCAACTGTTCTTTTTACGAAGTTTTTAAAATACAATCCTAATGTTCCAGGGTGGCATGATAGAGATAGGTTCGTACTATCTGCTGGTCATGGATCAATGCTTTTATACTCACTACTCTATCTAACCGGTCATAAAGATATGACTATTCAAGAGATCAAGAAATTTAGACAGCTTGGTAGTAAATGTGCAGGTCATCCAGAGTATGGGCACGCTAAAGGAATAGAAACGACGACTGGCCCACTTGGACAAGGTATCGGCAATGCAGTTGGAATGGCGTTAGCAGAAGAAATACTAAGAAGTCAATTTGGCGAAAAAATTGTAAATCATTTCACTTACGTTATTGCAAGTGATGGAGATTTAATGGAGGGGATTTCTCATGAAGTCGCATCTTTTGCAGGACATCTAAAACTAAATAAATTAATTGTTTTTTTTGACGATAATGGAATTTCAATAGATGGGCCTGTTAAACTAGCAAACTCAGAAAATACGGCTGAAAGATTTAAAGCCTATGGATGGAATACAATTAAAATAAATGGTCACAAACCTAAAGAAATAATACAGTCAATTAAAAAAGCTCAAAAATCTAAGAAACCTACATTAATTTCTTGTAAAACTAAAATTGGTTTTGGATCTCCAAACAAACAAGGAAAATCATCAGTTCATGGTTCACCACTTGGTGAGGATGAAGTAAAACTTACTAGAACTAAACTGAATTGGCCACACAAACCATTTACAGTTCCAAAAAATATACTTGAGGAGTGGAAAAATCTTAGTAAAAAATCAATAGATGCATATAAGTCTTGGAAATTGAATTATGAGAAACTTCCAAAAAGCAAAAAGGCTCACTACATAAGAAGAATCGAAGGAAAGCTTCCATTAAAATTAATTCAAAACTTTAATCAGTTTAAGAAGAAATATATCAAGAAACCACTCGATGTTGCCACACGACAAGCATCAGAAATGGTAATAAATACAATTTCATCATCACTACCTGAATTGGTTGGAGGCTCAGCAGACTTGACAGGTTCTAACAATACCAAAGGTAGTAAAATGGAAGTTATTAATTCTACAAATTACAATGGCAATTATATTTACTATGGAATACGAGAGCACGGTATGGCTTCAATCATGAATGGGTTGTCACTCCATAAAGGAATTATTCCATTTGGTGGAACCTTTTTAATTTTTTTAGATTATTGTAAACCATCACTTCGTCTTGCAGCTTTAATGAAACAAAGAGCTATATATATATTAACACATGACTCAATCGGTCTTGGTGAAGATGGCCCAACGCATCAACCAATTGAACAGCTTGCATCATTAAGAGCAACACCAAATGTAAAAGTCTTTAGACCTGCTGATTTAATTGAAACTGCGGAAGCATGGGAATTAGCACTTTCAAATTCAAAGGGACCAAGTGTAATTGCGCTTACAAGGCAAAAACTTCCAATGATAAGAAAAAAGTATCATGCAAAAAATATTAGTGCTCAAGGAGCTTACGAATTAAAAAGTAATTCAAAAAAACCTAATATTTCTATTTTCGCATCTGGCTCTGAAGTCGAAATTGCACTGCAATTAATGACTATGCTTGAAAAAAAGAAAAAGTTAGTGAGAGTCGTTTCAGTGCCGTGCATGGAACAGTTTAAAATCCAAAGTAAAACGTATCAAAAAATAATTAGAGGAAACTCTGAAATTAATGTCTCGATTGAGGCGGGAACTAATTTTGGGTGGAGCCAAGTATGCCCTGAAAATACAATAAACATCGGCATGAAAGATTTTGGAGCAAGTGCTCCTTATCAAAAGCTCTACGATTTTTACGGAATCACGGCAAAAAAAATATTCAAATTAATAAGTAAGAAAATATAGGAGATACTAAATATGGCTGTAAATGTTGCAATAAGTGGATTTGGAAGAATTGGAAGGTTGGTTTTAAGATCAATCATTGAGAGTAAAAGAAAAGATATTAATGTCGTGGCTATAAACGATTTAGCCCCAATAGAAACAAACGCATTTTTACTTGCAAATGATACTGTTCACGGTCCTCTTAATGAAAAAGTATCGTTCAAACGCAATAAAATGATCATTGGCAGAAAAAGTATTACGGTATTGAGTCAGAGAGATCCTCAAAAACTTCCTTGGAAAAGAATGAAAATTGACGTCGCTCTTGAATGCACTGGATTATTTACTTCAAAAGATAAGGCGACAATGCATATTAAGGCCGGTGCAAAAAAGGTTTTAGTCTCAGCGCCATGTACAAATGCTGATAAAACTATTGTATATGGAGTAAATGAAGATGAAATTACAAAAGAAGACCTGGTTGTCTCTAATGCGTCTTGTACAACAAATTGTCTAGCTCCTGTTGCAAAAGTTTTACACGATAAATTTAAAATTGTTCATGGCTATATGACAACTATTCATGCCTTTACTGGTGACCAAAGTGTTCTGGATACATTTCACTCAGACTTAAGAAGAGCTCGAGCCGCGTCATTGTCAATGATACCTACATCCACAGGAGCTGCAAAAGCAGTAGGGCTCGTTATGCCTGAGCTTTCTGGTAAGTTAGATGGAACTGCGATTAGAGTACCAACACCTAATGTTTCATTAATCGACTTTAAATTTGTCTCTAAAAAAAGAATGACAGTCGATAGTATTAATAAGGCTATGTCAGCTGCAGCAAAATCAAATAAACTTAATGGAATCCTAGATGTAAATTCTAAACCATTGGTTTCATCTGATTTTAATCATAATCCTGCCTCGTCAAATTTTGATTTAACTCAAACACAAGTAATTGATGGAAAGTTTGGAAGAGTTTTAAGTTGGTATGATAATGAATGGGGCTTTTCAAATCGAATGTGTGATACTGCAGTTGCGATGAAAAGATCTAGATAGAATGTTAAATGTTAAAGCTCTAAAAACATTTGATCAGAAAAATAAAACTGTACTTATTCGCTTTGACCTAAATATTCCACTCAATAAAGAAGCCTCTACAATAAGCGATCGTATTACGAGAATTAAAAATCCAATACAAAACCTTCTTAATAAGAATAATAAAGTTGTAATTCTGTCTCATCTAGGAAGGCCAAAAGGAAAAAGAAATGATGAGCTTTCACTTAATCAAATAATCAGCTCATTAGAAAACGTATTGCAAAAAAAAATAATATTTCTTTCAAATTGTATAGGCGATGAGATTGAAAAAAAAATAAATTCTTTAAGCCAGGATTCAATTATTCTTCTTGAAAATTGCCGTTTTCATGAAGGCGAAGAGCAAAATGATAAATTTTTTGCATCCGAGCTATCAAAATTAGCAGACGTCTATATTAATGATGCTTTTGCATGCTCTCATAGAGCTCACGCCTCAATTGAAGCAATCACAAACTTCATACCATCTTATTGTGGAGAATTATTACATGAAGAAATATTAAACTTAAATGATGTAGTTAATAACCCTAAAACTCCTGCATTAACTATCATTGGTGGCTCAAAAATCTCTACAAAAATTACAGTTATAAAAAATCTCCTGCAAAAAATGGACTCAATTGTCATTGCTGGTGGGATGGCTAATAATTTTCTTAAATATTTAGGAAATGATGTAAAAAATTCATTGATTGAAAATGATGTAGATCACCTCGTAAAAGAAATTATTAATTTTGCTAATGAGCAAAAATGTAAACTAATTTTACCTTTAGATGTTGTTACAGCTGAGAAAGTATCTGAAACTACAGAAATAAACGAATGTACAGTTGATGCTTTAAAAGATAATCAAATGATTTTAGATATTGGGAAGCAAACTATCGAGTTGATTAAGAATGAAATTTCAAATTGCGAAACAGTATTTTGGAATGGACCAGTGGGTGTCTTTGAAACTAAACCATTTCATAAAGGTACATTCGAGATCGCTAAATTCATTGCTGAAATTACTGAAAAAAATAGTCTTCGATCTTTTGCTGGGGGCGGTGATACAATTTACGCGCTGGATATGGCAGCTGTTAAAGATAAATTTTCTTATGTTTCTACTGGCGGAGGAGCTCTACTTGAGCTAATAGAAGGTAAGAAATTGCCAGGTTTAGTTGCCTTAGGAGCTTTATAAAAAGGAGAAGAAAATGATACCAAAGACTTTAGAAGAGATAGCAAATTACATTGTCAGTGATGGCAAAGGAATTCTGGCAGCCGATGAAAGTTCAGGAACCATTGAGAAACGATTCAAATCAATTAATGTTGAGTCTACCGAAGATAATAGAAGAAAGTATAGAGAAATGTTATTTAGATCTCCGGTCATGGCAGAGGCGATTGGCGGAGTGATACTTTTTGACGAAACTCTCAGACAAAAATCCAGTGATGGAGGCTATTTAAGAAATGTTATACTTGATCACGGCTCACTGCCGGGAATTAAAGTTGATCAAGGAGTAAAAGAGTTTGAAGGTGGTAGTGATGAAAAAATTACTACAGGATTAGACGGACTTCATGAACGCTGTCAAGAGTACGAGAAGCTTGGAGCGAAATTTACAAAATGGAGAGCCGTTATAAATGTAAGTGATGAAATACCATCAAACAATTGTATAAGCGAAAATATGAATGCATTAGCTGAATATGCGCTCATTGCTCAACAAAGCAATATGGTACCGATTGTTGAGCCTGAGGTTATTATGGATGGGTCCCACTCTGTGGAAAGGTGTCATGAGGTTACTAATCAAACACTATTAGTTTTATTTGAAATGCTTAATAAAAAAAATGTCAATATTAAAGGAACTCTTCTTAAACCAAATATGGTTGTATCAGGAACAGAAAATAACTACCAAGCTCCCATTGAAGAAGTTGCAGAAAAAACACTTCAATGTCTCAAATCATCTGTTCCAGATGAATTACCTGGAATTGTTTTTTTATCTGGTGGTCAGTCAGACCTAGATGCAACAGCTCATCTCGATGCAATGAATAAAATAGGTGGCTTCAAATGGAAGCTAAGTTTTTCTTATGGAAGGGCTTTACAACAAGCGGCTCTCAAAACTTGGGCTGGCAAAGATGACAATCTTGAAGCGGCTCAAAAAGCATTTAGCCACAGAGCTGTAATGAATATGAAGGCTGCACAAGGTCAGTGGGATAAATCTCTCGAAGGTTAAGAAAAAATGAAAATTAATGGAAACGCTGTTAAACCAGGAATGATAGTTGAACACAAGGGAGAATTGTGGGTTGTGAATAAATCTCAGTCTGTAAAACCTGGTAAAGGTGGTGCATTTAATCAAGTTGAGATGAAAAATATAAGAACTAGTACGAAATTAAATGAACGTTTCAGAGCATCAGAAGAAGTAGAGAGGGTTAGAGTGGATGAAGAAAAATATCAGTATCTGTACAAGCAAGATAGCAAACTTTTCTTTATGAACAGTACTTCATATGAACAAATTGAAATTGATGAGGAAATAGTTGGAGAAAAGCTAGTTTTAATGAGTGAAAATGATGAGGTCATCCTAGAAATGTATAATGAAAAGCCAATAGGAATTCAACTTCCTAAAACCTTATCTTTTATTGTCAATGAAACAGAGGCTGTTGTTAAAGGACAAACAGCCGCTTCATCGAACAAGCCTGCCATTCTTGAAAATGGTATTAGAGTAATGGTTCCACCTTTTATAGAACAGGGTGAAAAGATAGAAATTAATACAGAGGACCTATCATATTCAAAAAGAGTTGACTAATGAGCTACTCAGACCCTTATATCAATGCGATTTTTTTAGCCTGTAGAAAAACTAGTAAAAGCCTTATTCGGGATTTTGGAGAAGTTGAAAAACTTCAAGTGTCTCTGAAGGGCGTCTCTGATTTTGTATCATTAGCAGATACAAAAGCTGAAAAAATGTTGATTAAAGAACTAACTTATTCATATCCTAAAATAAATATTATTGCCGAAGAAACAGGTGTTATAAAAAATTCTGATGAAAATATTAGATGGATTATTGATCCCCTTGATGGAACAAGCAACTTTGTTTTTAGTATTCCACACTTTGCTATATCAATTGCGCTTGAAAAGAATAACGAGGTAATAGTTGGAGGTGTATATCAACCGCTTACTGATGAATTCTTTTGGGCAGTTAAAGGAAGGGGCGCCTACTGTAATAATCTGAGACTCAGAGTGTCCTCAAAAGAAAACCTTGAAGACTGTATGATTGGTACAGGCATTCCTCATAAAGGTATGAAAGGTCATGAAGAATATGTTCCTGGGTTAAAGCAAGTTATGGAAAAAGTATGCGGCATTAGAAGATTTGGCGCAGCATCACTCGACTTAGCTTATGTGGCCGCAGGAAAATTTGATGCATATTGGGAAAAAAATTTAAAATTGGTTGATATTGCAGCTGGCTCATTAATTGTAAAAGAGGCTGGAGGAAAAGTAACTGATTTTGATGGAAAAGAGGACTATCTCAAAAGTGGAAGAATATTAGCATCTAATTTTAGAATACATGAAAAGCTTAAAAAAATAATTGAATTATAATTTAAGTCCAAATCTACTTAAAAATTTTTTTTCAAATGACCAAAAATATTGAAATTGTCCAAATGGCAGTGCAACAAGTAGCAGTAATATTTGATAGATTACAAAAAGTAATATTATTCTAAGCGGCCAAAAAATTATTGGATTTAAATTCTCTTCCTGAAGACCAATAAATTGAAATAATTCGACAGTGATATAAAGCGACAATGACCCTGTAATAGCAAAAATAATCATGATTACGATAAATTGAGAAAAACTATGAATATTAAGCCGTCTCATCATTATTGAAATTATATTCATAAAATTTAACAATTAACTGTTGATCAATAATATTATATAGGATATCTACTCACAAAAAATAGAACATATATGAAAAAAGATAAACATCCTGATTACCATAAAATTACAGTCGTGATGACAGACGGCACAAAATTTGAGACTATGTCTACATGGGGAAAAGAAGGTGACACAATGTCTCTAGATATTGATCCCCTTTCCCACCCAGCTTGGACTGGAGGGCAGCAAAAAATTCAGGATAAAGGCCAAGTTAGTCGTTTCAAAAAAAGGTTCAGTAACCTCAAGACATAATTCAAATTTCTAGTATTGAAAATTAATCATTAGTCACAACATATAAGGTGCTGATGGCATTCTGTGTCAGCAAACAAAGCTTAGCTCTTAAAGAGTAAGTAAATTTTTAATCGCTTAAGGAGGATTAAATTATGACTACATTTGACTTATCACCATTACTACGCTCTAGTGTTGGTTTCGATGCATTTGATAATATTTTTGACTCGGTTTTTAATTTAAATGAGTCCAGTGGAGCTTATCCACCATATAATATTGTTAAATCAGGCAATAATTACACTATAACAGTAGCTGTAGCTGGTTTTTCAAAATCAGATTTAGATATATCTGTACAGGAAAATGAGTTGGTTATTAAGGGATCAACTAATGACTCTAATAAGGAAATCGAATTTTTGCACAGAGGTATAGCAGGTAGAAATTTTGAAAGAAGATTTAGATTAGCTGACACCATAAAAGTTACTGATGCAAATTACGAAAATGGGTTACTTCACATTTTTCTTGAAAGAGAAATACCAGAACATCAAAAACCCAGAAAAATTGAAATTAATTCAAAAATTAACTAAAAAGAATTAGGAGTCACTTTAAATGGTGGCTCCTAAATTTAAAATGAAAGCAATATTACACAAAGAATTTGGTGGACCAGAGGTTTTAGTAGTAACTAATGATGTTGAGATACCTCAAATAGAAAAACATGAAGTTTTGATTCAAGTTCACGCGGCAGGTATAAATCGACCAGACATTCTTCAACGATCCGGTGGTTACCCACCACCGCCCGGTGCATCAGAAATTTTGGGCTTAGAAGTTTCAGGGGAAATTGTTGATGTTGGTGAAGATGTAAATAAAAATTTGCTCAACACAAAAGTCTGTGCACTTGTTCCTGGCGGAGGTTACGCAGAATTTGTAAAATGTCATACATCAACAATTCTTCCTATACCTAAAGGCATTTCAATTATTGACGCTTGTACAATTCCCGAAACATTTTTTACAGTTTGGACAAATCTATTTGATCAAGCAAATCTAAAACAAGGTGAGACATTATTAATTCATGGTGGTGCTAGTGGTATAGGTTTGACTGCTATTTCTATTGCATTAGCCATGCAAATTAAGTGCATAGCAACCGTAGGATCAGATGAAAAATATAAATATTTGAAGGATTTGGGTTTAGAAAGAGTAATTAATTACAATCTTGAAGATTTTGAAAGCATAATTAAAAATGAATATAAAGGAGTTGATGTAATACTCGACATGGTAGGTGGGGATTATTTTCAAAAAAATATTAATGTCCTAAATAGACTTGGAAGGCTTCTAAATATCGCATACCTAAAGGGATCTAAGGTAGAAGTAAACTTACTGCCAATTATGTTGAAGCGATTAACAGTTTCTGGCTCAACGTTAAGAATAAGAAGTAATGATGAAAAGAAACTCATTGCCGATAATCTTAAGAAACATATTTGGCCATTAATTGAAAATGGCAATATTAAATTGCATATTGACCAAAAATTTGATTATGAGAATGTTCAAAAAGCACATCAATACATGGAAAATAATAAGAATATTGGCAAATTGCTGCTTAAATTTTAGGATATCCTTTGAAAAACTCTAAAATTAACTTATAAGAGGCACTCTATAATTATTATGAAAACAGCAAAATTACCATTAATGCCAAAAGCCACTGCAATATGGCTTGTTGATAATACCTCTTTGTCATTCAGGCAGATAGGTGATTTCTGTGGGATGCATGAATTAGAAATTAAAGGTATAGCAGATGGTGAAGTCGGTGTGGGAATTAAGGGATTAAATCCTATAACCAGTGGTCAATTAACAAAAGATGAAATCGATAGATGTGCGGATAATGAAGATGAGTCACTGAAGATTATTGAAAATGAAATCTCAGAAAAGACTGAGCAATCAAAAAAGAAAAAAAAATATACTCCTCTTTCAAAAAGACAGGATAGGCCAGACGCAGTTTATTGGTTGATAAGAAATCACCCCGAACTAAAGGACTCACAGGTTGCAAGACTAGTTGGCAGTACAAAAAATACAATTGATGCTATTAGAAAAAGAACTCATTGGAACATGGCAAATATCCGTCCACAAGATCCAATTGGACTTGGAATTTGTAGGCAAGTTGAATTAGATGAGGCTTTAGCTAAAGCTGAGAGATCAATGAAAAGAGCTCAAAAGAAAAAAGAAAAAGAAGAGAGATTGAGACTGCAAGAAGCAGATGAAAAAGTTTCAGACATAAATGAGTCAGAGACTTCTGCTGTTGATGGATAATAAATATTAAAATGAAAAATCCTTCACTGGTAAGTATCATTATGGGCAGCCAATCTGATTGGTCCACAATGAAGCATGCTTCAAAAATTTTAAAATTATTTGATATAAAACACGAAATAAAAATTATTTCTGCCCATAGAACGCCTAAAAGAATGTTTGAATATGCTGAAAGAGCAGAACAAAGAGGGATAGAAATAATAATTGCAGGCGCTGGTGGAGCAGCTCATTTGCCTGGAATGACAGCCTCTATTTCAAATATTCCTGTGCTAGGTGTTCCAATTGAATCAAAAAAACTAAAAGGCTTAGATAGCTTACTATCGATCGCTCAAATGCCAGCAGGCGTTCCAGTTGGAACACTTGCTGTTGGAGAAGCTGGAGCAAAAAATGCAGCATTACTTGCAGTATCAATTTTAAGCAGCAATAACACAAAACTGAAAAAGAAATACGCTTCATGGAGATCAAAACAAACTAAGTCAGTAAAAAATATACCTAAATAATGAAAGCTGATGTTTCCACTGTAGGTATAATCGGTGGGGGTCAACTTGGCATGTTTTTAGCTCAAGCTTGTCAAAAAATTGGGCTTATTACTCATATCTATTCTGATACAGATGATGCCCCTGCAAAAAAATATGCTAATAAAATTATTTATGGTTCTTTTAATGATCATAAGAAGTTAAATGAATTTAGAAAAAATGTTGATTTGCTAACTTATGAATTTGAAAATGTTGCTATAAAAACATTAAAACAAATCAATAAACAAATAAAAATATACCCACCGATTTCGGCTTTAGAAATAAGCCAAGATAGAAAAAAAGAAAAATTATTTTTTTCAAAGAATAAAATTAAACATGCTGGACTTTTTTTTATTAGTGATAAAACAAACTTAAACAAGCTTAAAGATAAAATAAATTTTCCAGTTATATTAAAAACATGTAGATTTGGTTATGACGGAAAAGGTCAATACAAAGTAAAAAATTTTTCTGACTTAAAAAATAAATGGAAAAAGCTTGATTATCAATCGTGCGTAATTGAGAAAGTAATAAAGTTTGATAGAGAATTATCTGTCATTTGCTCAAGAAATATAAAAAAAAATATATGTTTTTATCCACCATTTGAGAATATTCATAAAAACCATATTTTGTTTGAAACAATTTCTCCATCACAAATAGATGAAAAAATAAATAAACAGCTAATAAGAATATCAAAAAAGATTTTAAATAAGCTTAATTATATTGGCTTACTCACAATAGAATTCTTTTTAGATGATGAAAATAATATCTATGTGAACGAAATTGCACCGAGAGTTCACAATTCAGGCCATATAACACTTGATAATGCTAATATGAGTCAATTCGAGTTGCATATTAAATCAATCACAAAAGATAAAATTAAAACCCCAAAAATTATTAAAAAAGGTCTTATGAGAAATCTTATTGGCAATGAGATCAAAAGAACCAAACAAATAAGTAAATTGAAAAGTTATAAGGTTTATAAAAAGAAGAAGGCATACGACTATGGTAAAAAAACAATTAAACAAGGCCGTAAAATGGGCCATATTAATTTTATTAAGTAGATTAAATCTTTTTCTTTTATGTGGACAAGCGTGTATCCAAGTGCTAAAAACCCTCAAATTTTAACTTGCTCTTAAGGAGGGCAGAACAATAGTCGAAGTAAGTGTAAAAGATAATAATGTGGAGGGAGCCCTTCGTATTCTCAAAAAAAAGATGCAAAGAGAAGGCATTTTTAAAGAAATGAAGATGAGAACTTACTTTGAAAAACCTAGTCAAAAAAAATTAAGAGAGAAGGCTGAAAACATTCGTCGCTCACGTAAAATGGCTAGAAGAAAGATTTATAGCTAAATCTTTATAAAGCTTTCACAATACCTTCAACCATTTTTTTTGCATCCGAAAATAGCATCATAGTATTGTCACGATAGAATAATTCATTATCAATACCTGCATAGCCGAGACCTCGTCCTCTTTTGACAAACAAAACTGTACTGGCTTTTTCTACATCAAGAATAGGCATTCCATAAATTGGTGATGCAGGATCTGTTTTTGCTATAGGATTCGTTACATCATTCGCTCCAATAACAAAAGCAACATCAGCTTGAGAGAATTCAGAATTAATATCCTCAAGTTCAAAAACCTCGTCATAAGGAACATTTGCTTCAGCCAACAATACATTCATGTGTCCTGGCATTCTTCCCGCAACAGGGTGGATTGCAAATGTAACTTTTACACCATTTGATTTTAGTGCATCTGTCATTTCTTTAAGTGCATGCTGAGCTTGTGCTACCGCCATTCCATATCCAGGAACAATAATAACTGAGCCTGCATTCTTCATAATAAATGCAGCATCATCAGCGCTACCTTCTTTTACAGGTCTTTGTTCCACATCTTTAGAAACCGCAGCATCTTCTGCTCCAAATCCACCTAGAATAACACTGATGAATGATCTGTTCATGGCAGCACACATTATATAAGATAAAATTGCTCCAGATGATCCAACTAAAGCACCAGTGATGATCAGCGCAGTATTTCCAAGAGTAAAACCAATTCCAGCTGCGGCCCAGCCAGAATAAGAGTTTAACATTGATACAACAACAGGCATATCAGCCCCACCAATAGGAATAATAATTAAAAATCCAATCAGAAATGAGAGCGCGATAATTGTTAAATAAACATTTTGATCCTGATTAAAACAAAAATAAATAATGCCTGCGATTATAATCAATCCAATTAACAAATTTACAAGGTGTTGACCCTTAAATACAATTGGTGAGCCTGACATAATGCCTTGCAATTTACCAAATGCAATTACTGAGCCAGAAAAAGTAATAGCGCCAATCACAGCACCAAGAGACATTTCTACTAAACTTAAAGTTTTAATTTTTCCAACAGTCCCGATGTTAAAAGCCTCGGGTGCATAAAAAGCGGCTAATGCAACGAATACTGCTGCAAGTCCTACTAAGCTATGAAAAGCGGCAACAAGTTGTGGCATCGCAGTCATTGCAATTTTCCTAGCGATCACTGAACCAATTAATCCACCAATAACTATTGCAATTACTACTAATCCTACAGTTTGAATATTGGACGTAAAAAAATTAACAGAGAATAAAGTGGCGAGTACAGCAATTAGCATGCCAAGCATGCCAAAAATATTCCCTCTTCGAGAACTTTCTGGTGAAGATAGGCCTCTTAAAGCAATGATGAAGAATATTCCTGATATAACGTAAGCAACTGCTACAAGATTGTGCATTATTTTTTATCCTGATTTTTTGGTTTCTTTTTATACATTGCTAACATTCTTTGTGTTACTAAGAATCCACCAAAGATATTTACCGCAGCTAACAAAACCGCTATAAATCCAAAACTTTTGGATAAAATTCCAAGAAATGTCTGATCAGTGCTTGAGACAAGAGCAAATAACCCGCCAACAATTATTACTGACGAAATCGCATTAGTAACAGCCATTAAAGGAGTATGTAAGGCAGGTGTCACACTCCAAACTACATAGTAACCCACAAAAATTGATAAAACAAAAATGGTTAGTCTAAATATATTTGGATCAATTGCTTCCATTAGCTAAGCTCCTTATGTACGATTTCATTATTTTTTGTTACAAGTATTCCTTGAATAATCTCATCATCCCAATCAATACTTATAGACTTAGACTCGCTGTCGATTAATAATGTTAAAAAATTAAGTATATTTTTTGAAAACAGCGCTGAAGCATCTTCAGAAATTGTTGAAGTTATATCTTTTGAACCAACTACGTTTACACCTCCAACCTCCTTAGTCTCACCAGCTACAGAGCACTCGCAATTTCCACCGCTTTCGGCTGCAAGATCAATTATGATTGATCCGGGTTTCATTGATCTAACCTGTTCCTCTGAAATAAGTATTGGAGCTTTCTTTCCAGGAATAAGTGCTGTACATATTGCAATATCTTGGGTTGCTAAGGTATCTGAAATAAGCTTTGCCTGCTTAGCTTTGAATTCATCACTCATTTCTTTTGCATAACCCCCGGATGTTTCCGCATCCTGGCTCTCATCATCCTCAACCATAACAAATTTACCACCTAAACTCTCGACTTGTTCTTTTGCTGCCATTCTTACGTCAGTTGCGGAAACGATTGCTCCAAGTCTCTTTGCAGTGGCAATAGCTTGTAAACCAGCAACACCAGCACCAAATACCATAACTTTTGCTGGTGCGATTGTGCCAGCAGCCGTCATCATCATTGGCATTGCTTTGTTAAATAAATAGGTTGCGTCTATCACAGCCTTATACCCAGCTAAGTTTGATTGTGAAGAGAGTATATCCATAGATTGAGCCCTTGTTATTCTTGGCATTAATTCCATTGCAAACGATGTTACGCCCTTATCCCTTAGTTTATTTAGCGTCTCCCTACTATTATAAGGATCCAGAGAACCTATGAACAAAGAGCCTTCTTTCATTGATGAAATTTCATCGTCGGTTGGTTTGTTCACTTTTATTATAATATCAGCGTTTGAAATTTCTGAAGTATTATTAAAAATCTCGGCCCCGTTTGCTTTGTAACTTTCGTCAGAGAAATTTGAGTTTTGACCCGCAGTAGTTTGTATATTCACAGAAATACCCAACTCAACCATCTTTTTTACACTATCAGGGGAAGCCGACACACGTAATTCTGACTCACTTTCTTTTAAAATATAAGCGCGCATAAATTTTAAATTTAGATTAAAAAAATTGCCATCAAAACCAATACTACAACAACACCAACAGACCCCCATAAAATGAGTTTGCCGAAGAAACTATATGTTTTTTTCTGCTCTGATATATCCATGATAAGCAGTTAATATATTTCTAAATATCGAATTTAACAGTGTTTTTTTTAGTTAATATTGGATTAGAGATGATTGATTTATATATAATTTACAGTGCTTTAGATGGTTTTGAATGATCCCAATCAATAATTAATGATCTTAAAGCTGAAACAAGCGCTAAAGGTTGATCTACCATAATATGGTGATGAGCTTCTGGTATGTTAATTATCGGTGATTTCTTATCCATCAATTCATTCATATATTTTGCACTAAATCCTGGAAAGATAGATGATTTCTCACCCCTAAATACCGCAACTCTACATTTAAGACCCTTTAGTGTTTTTCTCAAAACTGCTTGCCTTTCCGCAAAATTTTCGCTTGTAAAAATATTCATATAACTTGGGTCAAATTTCCATGTCCATCCACCTCTGACTTTTTTAATAGATTTTTCTGCTATGAAATTCATCGCATATTCCAGAGCGTCACTCTGAGATGGAACTAATCTAAAACGTTCAATAATATCTGACATTTTTTTATAAACGTTATTAGCTCTGACTTTTAAATCGAATTTAGGAGGATTATCAGTAGGAGGCATTATAGCTGTGTCTACTATGACTAAACCATACAATTTTTTTTTCATTAAAGAAGCAGCATACACACCGCACATGCCACCAAGGCTATGTCCTATAAAAATAGGTTTTTTTAATTTTTCTTTTTTATAGACACCAACTATTTCTGCGCCCCAAGACTCAACTGAATATTTTTTCTTCCATTCACTATCACCCATCCCACCTAGATTCATAGCTATAACTCTGTGTGTTTTTGCAAAGTAGGGAGCGATAAAACTCCACCACTCTGCATGTGCCATGCCACCATGAATAAAAATTAAGCCCGGTTTTGATTTGTCGCCCCAGGCATTATAGGAAATTTTTGTCCCTTTTATTTTCACAGACAGTACTTCAGGCTTATTAGCTATTGCTTTTTCAAACCACTTTGGGGCCACATTACTCATTTTGTCTTTAAATCCTATTAATTGAATTATTAATTACTTGCTTTAATAGTACCGATACTCTGTGTATCTTAGTTGAGGAAGAAAGTAAATCGTTTCTGACCTCAATTAAAGTATGATGTAAATTATTTTTAAGACCGTGTTTATACATCGTATCACCAATTAAATTTCCCTCATACGGCTCATTGTCACCGACTTTTAATTTTCTTCTTCTCATTTCTGTAATTATACAATCACTAAGTCTTCTATCTTGATTTGATAGAATGCCAAAATGAATATTTCGTTTTCGCTTTTTGAATATTGGATTAAATGAATGAAGAGAAATTAATGTCATTATATTATTATGTTTTATAGCTGTTTTAATTTTGTAATGATATTTATTATAGATCTCTGAAATTCTTTTTTTCTTATCATGATTAGTTAGATTCAAATTTTTTGTTATTATTTTTCTATCAACAATTTCTGGAATTAATGTTGGATCTGAAATATCTCTATTTAAATCAATAATGAGTCTTGAGTATTGGCCTATTATATAATTAGAGTTAAGAAGATTAGACAGATTAATGCATAATTCCTTTACACCTAAATCATACGCGATATGTGAATTTATTTGATTTTTTTTTAGGCCTAAATTTTTTAATGAACTAGGTATGTAATTTGATGCATGATCTGCAATAAAAAGAAGTTTTTTATTTTTTTTTGATGACAAATATTATTAGCCTTGACGAGCTTTCATTCGTGGATTTCTTTTATTAATAACGTATAGGCGACCTTTTCTTTTTATAAGCTTATTATTTCGATCTCTTGTCTTTAGATTTTTCAAAGAACTTCTTACTTTCATTGTTGAGGCTCCGGTTGTGGTGCGTTCGCTTCTTCAATTTTTTTAAGTCTAACTTTTTCTTTACGAATATTATTTTTTTTAGATCTCATCTTATTGAGTCTCGCTTCTCTGATTTTATTTGGCTTTTTCATAATACTGCGATCTTTTATCTAATTAAGTAATAAAAAACAACATATAATTGAGATTTATGGTGGGCACGGTTGGGATCGAACCAACAACCCCCACGATGTCAACGTGATGCTCTACCACTGAGCTACGTGCCCAAAAATCGTATTATATTTCAATGATATATAATTTTTTAATTGCTATCTGGCAAATCTTTTTAATCCTTCAGGCGTAAACATTTTTTCATCATGAGGTTCACTAAGCCTCCATTGAATTTTAGGTATATCCTTTGATCTGACATTAGTTAATTGATAACGCCTAGTAGCAAAATCGTATGTAGCAGAATGGATTGATAGGCACATAGGCTGATCGTAATAATTGATAATTGGAAATTCTCTATACGACATTATTTTTTCATTATCATCAAATGTCTCTTCAACAAGCATATTGTGACTGTCATTGTCAAAATACATCACCCTATTAGGTATGATATGCCTTTTGTCATTTTTCAGGGTTGCTTTCACCACATTTACATTAACAAGTTCATATCTTAGAAAATCTTGATTTACATGATATGGGGTTAGTAAATCATCCAATTCCTTTTCATGAAATTTATAAGCGTTATAAGGCATTAGTCTTTTTTGCATTCCTAAGAAAGACCATTCATAGCGATCTTTTGCTCCATTAAAACCATCGGCCTGATCAGTAGTGGTAATACCCTGATTTGCACTTGGTTTATAATCATATGCAATATCAGGTGCTCGCCTCACTCGACGTGTGCCTGGATTATACGCCCATGCTTGCCTTGGTTTTTTAAAAGCATTAAGTGACTCTATAACAAGAAGTGATGCATCAGCTAGTCTTGGTGGATGGGTTACCTTCGTCATAAGCATCCCCTGTAGACCCTTATCATTACGTGTGAATGGATTCCAAAAATTTTTTGCTATTGCTTCACCTGCGCCATAATTAATAGAACCGTCTGAATTAACAATGTAAAAAGGTGATGAGCCATAAATATCTACACCTCTATATCTAAGAATATGATTCCATACGTAATGAAGTGCTTCTGATGGCATAGGAAAAGGAATACTGCCCACTACACCCTCAATTCCCTCACCATTATCTGTTAATATTGCATTATTTACAGTAAGATCTAAAACTTCAGCTGGCACAGCACAACTTCTACGAGACTGATAAACGTTCATTTTATAAGTTTCAGGGTAGTTTTCAAACATTTCAATTTGACCAGGCGTTAGAACCTCATCAACAAAATCTAGATAGTTGTCTTTATTAATTTCAAGTATTATTTGATCATCTATAAATGGATCTGGATAAGAATTTCCATTTGGATCATAAGCTTCAATTGGACTACTTATTGGCTCTCTAACTCCTATATCATCAAGTAAATTAAAAATTTCGGCTTTTACAACTGTAGTTAGACAAAAAAAAATTATAAAAAGGAAATATTTGTAATTCATAAGAATATGATACAAGAACAAATATGCAAATCAATCAATAATTGAAACTATAAATGATAAAAGAAATAATAAAATATAATAAATTTGCAAATGAGTTAGCAAATGAAGCTCGAAAAATATCACTAAAATTTTTTAAAAAAAAATTAGTAATCAAAAATAAGTTAAAAAATGGTTTTGATCCCGTAACATATGTTGATACAAAAATTCAAAGCCATTTAAACAAATTAATTTTAAAATCTTACCCTAATCATTCTATTCTGGGAGAAGAGGAAAGTTTCATTAAAAAAAGTAAGTTTGAGTGGTGCATTGATCCAATTGATGGAACTAAATCATATATTCAAGGTGTTCCTCTGTGGGGTACTTTAATTTCCTTATCGAGCAATAAAAAAATAATTTTAGGATTAGTTGATATTCCAGCTTTAGATGAAAGATATTTTGGCTACCAAAATGTTGCTTTCAAGATTTCAAAAGGGAAAAAAACAAAGCTTAGAGTAAATAGAACAAAAAAATTGTCGCAATCAATATTGAATACGACCTCACCTTATCTCTTTGAAAATAAAAAGGACCAGAAGTCCTTTGATAATTTAAGAAGATGTGTAAAGTCAGTAAGACTTGGCGGTGATTGTTATAGTTATTGTTTACTTGCTGATGGTCATGTCGATATAGTGGTTGAAAGCGGTCTTAATCCATGGGACATAAGGGCCCTGGAACCAATCATTAATAATGCAGGAGGAATTATTCGTACATGGGATGAAAATGATATTTATAATGGTGGTCGTATTATAGCTGCATGTAATCGCGAAATATTTAACAAATGTAAAAAAAAATTAAATAAAAAAAAACCCAGCTAAATTCAGCTGGGTTTTAAGTTTAGGCATTATTCAATAATTATGCTAAAGCATCCATTACTGATTGCAATTTCATTGCAATAGACATATCTCCAGATACTTTTAATTTACCTTGCATGAATGCGGAAGTACCATCAACTTCACCTGATCTCATTTGCTCAAACGTATCAAGGGACATAGAAAGTGTACAATCAGCATCTTTGTCTTCATCTGAAACAGTATTTGGATTAGATTTTCCATCTAAAAAAATGCATCCAGCACCTTCAAAATCAAACTTTACAGTTGCACCAAGACCAGTATCTTTTCCTTCAATACCTTTTTGAAATTCAGCTAATAAACTAGCAACGTCAGCCATATTTTATCTCCATAAGTTATTTAGAATGGCAAATAAAACAATTTACATTATATATGTCAATCTTTAATTTAAGAGTTTGTAATGAAAAAACCATTTTTTTGGGAAAAAGCAAAAAAAGTTCTAATTAGTAAAGATAAAAAGCTTGGTAGGATTATAAAAAGCTATCCAAGAGATTTTCTTTTTTCGAAATCAGATCCTTACTATACATTGGCTAGATCAATAGTAGGACAACAAATCTCTGTGAAAGCTGCACAGGCAGTTTGGGATCGATATGAAAAAAAAATAAAAAAAGTAACCCCGAGAAATACACTCAAAATGCACTTTATGAGTTTAAAGGCATGCGGGCTTTCCCGACAAAAAATATCTTATTTGAAATCATTATCTCATGGATTTATCAATAAAGAAATAAATCCTAAAAACTGGAAAAAATATTCTGATGAAGAAGTAATATCTGAATTAATTAAGATTAAGGGAATAGGAAGATGGACAGCAGAAATGTTTCTAATATTCAATCTTTGTAGACCAGACATTTTTCCAGTAGATGACTTAGGATTAATAAAAGGTATATGTAATTGTTATGATATAAAATATCCAATTACAAAAGAAAATGCTATAAAGATGTCAAGTAAATGGAAACCATATAGATCTGTAGCAACTTGGTATTTTTGGAGAAGTCTTGATCCAATACCAGTAGAGTATTAAAATGGAGAAAATTAAATTTACATACGCTTCGAGATCAGAGCATAATATTGCGCAAAGATTAATTATTCAAACTATCGAAAAAATAACAGGAAAAAAGAAATTAGAAAATCTCTATCAAGAATATAAACATAATTCGAATGATCCTGTAAATTTTTGGCAAGATATGATTCATCTTATGAAAATTAATATTATTGATAAATCAAAAAATCCATTAAATATTCCAAAAAACGGAAGTCTAATTGTGATTGCTAATCATCCATTTGGGATAGTCGATGGACTTATACTGTGTTCATTGGTATCAAAGTCTAGAAGTGATTTTAAAATTATGACGCATGAAACACTACAGTTTTTACCTCAATTAAAACAATTTATCCTTCCAGTTGACTTCAGTGCAAAAAATAAAGAGTCAAAGCGGTTCAACTTAGAAACCGCTAAATTAGCAAAAAATCACCTCAAGGATAATGGCGCTTTGATAATCTTTCCAGCTGGAAGTGTATCAACTGCACAAACTTTACGTTCAGATGCAACTGACGAGGAATGGAAATTATTTCCCGCAAAGCTTATACATTCTACAAAAGCCAGTGTATTGCCTATCTTCTTTGATGGCAAAAATGGTGTATTTTTTCATCTTTTTGCATCTAAATTTAAAAATCAAACCCTTAAATACTCAACTTACATTCACGAAACAAAAAAGAAAATTGGAAAAGATATCATAATCTACTCAGGGCAAACTTTAAAATATAATGAATTGAGTCATATGAAAGACAGAAAACATTTAACAAATTATCTAAAAGAAACAACTTACAAACTTAAGAGCGGTGATGAGTAAGATTAATAAATATGTAATTTATACATTTTACAGATTTTTAAAAATAAGGAACAAAAAGCATATTAAAAAAAACTTTGACTTATATTTAAAAAATACAACACTGAGAGGTACAATACTGATTGCAAATGAGGGCATTAATTCTTCAATTGCTGGCACAGAAAAAGAAGTTTTAAATTTCATTAAACAAATAAAAAAAGAATTAAAAATAAGAAAAATCCAACCAAAAATTAGTTTTATTAATTTTATACCTTTTAACAGAATGAAGGTAAGAATTAAAAAAGAAATTGTTTCATTAGGAGTGGGTGATTTCGATATAAATAAAAATACAGGAAAAAAAATCCATCCTTCAGAATGGAATAAAATTATATCAAAAAAGAAAATTAAATTAATTGATACTAGAAACATTTATGAAATTGGTATTGGCAAATTTACTAATTCAATAAATCCAAATACAAATAATTTTAGAGAATTTCCAAATAAACTCATAAGAATGAATGTTAGTAAAGATGATGCAATTGCCATGTATTGTACTGGTGGAATAAGATGCGAGAAAGCTTCAGCATATTTAAAATTAAATGGATTTAAAAATGTTATGCAACTAGAAGGAGGTATAATAAATTATTTGGACTTCATGAACAAAAAAAAGAATAAACCAAAGTTAAAATGGAAGGGCGAATGTTTTGTATTTGATAATAGAGTGACTATCAATAATAAGCTTAGCAAAGGAAAGTATATACAATGCTTTGGCTGTAGAAATCCGATAACAATGAAAGACACTAAACTCAAAAGTTATGTGAAAGGAGTTTCGTGTAAATATTGTTATAATAAAAGAAGTAGACTTCAAAAACAAAGGTCAATCTCTAGACAGATACAAATTGAACTTGCAAAGGATAATAGTAAAAATCATTTACGATAATTAATGTAAATATTTTTTAAGTTTAATTAGATTAATTTTTAGAATAAATTTTTTGTAAATAAAAACCTACTGGCAAATAATAAATAATATTGATCCAATTATTAAATAAGTTTTGAGATGGAAAAAATGGCCATAAGGTTAGAAGAAAGCATGCTATTAGAGCAATCTCATAGTCAGAGAGTATAATTTTAGATAAAATAATTTTATTATAGATATGATTTAATATTTTTGAAAATAAGTACATTAGTAGAATTAAAATAAATCCTAATCCAATTATCCCTATTTCTGATAAGGCTTGAATATAATTATTATGAGGGTGCGTACTACAGCTATTATCATTAAATTTATATTTATCATTGTTACACAACTCTCTATAAAGTTTTGGTCCATGCCCAAATAGTGGCTTATCTTTAAACATATTTATCGCAGTCATAATTAATGTATGATGTCCTGGGCTAAAAATTACGTTTGTGTCATTAATTTCATCATTTAATGGATTAGTAATTTTACTTGTCATTTGATTAATAGTGCCTTCAATATTTCGTGCTCTAATTTCAGGAGATAAAATGGTAATTATAGTAATAATTATAATAGAAACAGCTAATGCAAATAATCTTAATAACTTATATTCATTAATTACGAGAATTAAGAATACTGTGGCAAGAGTAATAAGACCGAATGCAGTTCGTTCACCTGAAAGATAGATAAGCGTATCTACAAGTATAAAAGTAAAAAATAAATAAATGAGATTTAAATTAGTTTTATTAAATGAATAGATCATGACTGCAAATAATAGCGGGAAAATTCTCGCTAAAAAGCTTCCTAAAGTTAGATTGTCGTTAAATGTTAATGACATTCTTGTACCAGGGCTTTCAAAGCCAAATATATTAGTGCTATTGTTAAAATATTGATAATAACCGTCAATAGTCGCAATAATAAAAGTAATAATTAAGAATAAAGCGAATTCTTTTATAAAATTTCTTTTATTAATTATTAAAAACCAAGTGGCTAATGCAAAAATTCCAAACCTAAAGTAGAAAAGTGAACTTTCAAGAGATAAATATGGATTTTCAGAAAAAAAAGACCTTGAAATAAGGTAAATATAAAAGAGTAAAAAGAATTTTGTAAAATTATTGTTAAAATAGAACCAATCTTTTTCCTTTATAGAATAAAATAAAAAAACTAAATTAATAAAGAGTAATATTAACTCAGGAATAAGAGGTCCAGTTAATAAACTTATTGGAATTAAATAATATATAATTGATGAAAAATTTATAATTAATTTTTTATCAATCATTTTTCAAATAGATACTTTTGTACGAATATTTTTACTTAGTTTTTTTTTCCAAAATTTGTATTTTTTCCAATCATCTTGACTAATTATATAACCTATACACTTTTTTGATCCACACTTACAAACATGATCTGTAAAATCTTCTTTATCAAACTCATATCCATAGTCATAACTTAATTCTTCGCCAATTTTTATATTCTTTATAGAAGAAATCCAGATCTTACCTCTGATAATATCTACTTCACAGTTAGGATTGCATGAATGGTTTATGTAGCGTGCCTTGTTGTATAAGTATGACCCGTCAATATCATACTTTGAGTTAAGCTCAAAAATATATACTGATCCTGTTTCTTTAGAGTTTAAGTATTTTTTTATTCTTCTTTCTGACCTTTTATCTCCTTCTTTTTTTGAAATCTTTTGACCAATATATTCGATAATTCTTGTACCTTTTTTAATATTTTGTGATGCAAATACGCCTGAGCCATGAATTTTCGAGGTCTTTACTTTCCATATCTTTTTATTATTTTGCATATTTAATCATGTAGTGAGGATATTGTTGTAAGAATTATTGTATAATTTATATATTTTTGAATATATTTCTAGTCATAATATAATACATGTATAAATTAAAAAATTATTATAATTAAATAATTAAAAAAAATATAATTAATAGTTAAACAATGAAAATTGCTTGTATAGGAGCTGGATATGTTGGTTTTTCTTTAGCAGTTTTACTATCTAAATATCATTCAATAAAAATTTATGATGTAGATAGAAATAAAACTAAATTAATCAATAATAATCTTTCACCCTTTCAAGATAAAGAAATTAGTAAATATATTAAAAATAATAAAACAAATTATGTGGCATGCGACTCACTTAATGAAGCAATATTTGATGCAGAATACATTATAATTGCAACACCAACTGACTATAATGAAAAAACCAACACATTTGACACAAGTTCAGTAGAGCAGTCATTAGAGTCAATTATTCATTCAAAAAGTAAGGCAAATATTATTATAAAATCAACAGTACCTGTGGGCTTTACAGAAAGTATGAAAAAAAAACTCAAACACAAAAAAATCTTTTTTTCTCCTGAATTTTTAAGAGAAGGTCTTTCCATATCAGATAATATAAATCCTTCAAGAATAGTTATAGGATCGACAAAGAGTGAAGGTAAAAAGTTTGGAAAATTACTCTTACAAATGTGTAAAAATAAAGCTCAAGTCCTTTACATGAGCTCTAGTGAAGCTGAGGCAGTAAAATTATTTTCAAACAGTTTTCTGGCAATGAGAATTGCTTTTTTTAATGAGCTTGATAGCTTTTCTATTGCAAACAATATTGAAACAAAAAAAATTATAAAGGGTGTTTCTCTAGATCATAGAATTGGGGACTACTATAATAATCCATCATTTGGATATGGGGGGTATTGTTTACCAAAAGATACGAAACAATTACTCTCTAATTACGAGAAAGTTCCAAATAACATCATTAGAGCAATAGTTGATGCCAACAGAACAAGAAAAGACTTTGTGTCAGATCATATTTTATCTTTAAAACCAAAAAACGTGGGCATTTATAGACTAACAATGAAAAATCAATCTTCAAATATAAAATCAAGTGCAATACAAGGCATTATGAAAAGAATTAAAGCAAAAGGAATAAAAATTATAATTTATGAACCTTTGATAAATTCAAAAAAATTCTTCAATTCTAGGGTTGAAACAAACTTGGAGAAGTTCAAACAAAAATGTGACCTTATTATTGCAAATAGAAATCATAGAAATTTAAGTTCTGTAAAAGAAAAGGTATATACTAGAGACTTATTTAAAATTAATTAAAGTTATTCAATAATTTTTTTATTGTTACCTCGTCCTCAATTTCCATAGATTTTAATAGATTTTGATACAGCAAGTCTAGGTCAACCTTATCAATTAGCTCTAACTTATCCTTAAATATACTCTCATGCTCAGTGTAAGATAGATTTTTATTAATAGACAATTCTTCGGTTATTTTTTCATAACTTGAAATACCTGTTATTTTTATTTCTATATCGCCATCAGGATTTTCATTATTTTTTTCACTCAGGCCTGAAAGACGAATAAGTCTCCGAGCTAAATCAATAATTTTAATTGGGCTTCCCATATCTAATACAAAAATAGAACAATCGCTTGATAAATTAGTAGATTGAAGAATTAAATTTACTGCTTCAGTAATTGACATAAAATATCTTTCTACTTCTTTACTTGTGACAGTAACAGGGCCACCAGTACTAATTTGCTGATTAAAAAGAGGAACTACAGACCCTGAAGAATTGAATACATTTCCAAATCTTACAATCGAAAATTTTGGACAAGTTAATTTCTTTTTAGACAAGTTTTGATATACAGATTGTATATATAACTCAGCAAGTCTTTTACTACAGCCCATTATTGTCTTTGGATTTACTGCTTTATCGGTAGAAACAAAGCAAAACCTCTCAATATTTTCCTTTGTTGCTATATCAACTAAATTTTTTGTTCCATAGAAATTATTTTCAACAGCCTCAAAAACATTTTCTTCAAGAATTGAAACATGCTTATATGCAGCAGCATGAAAAACGTAATCTGGTTTATATATTTTAAAAACACGTTCTAATTTTTTCTTATCCTTAATATTAACCAGCAACGAATTAGTAATGATATTTTTATTATATTTGTCATTTAAATTACTAATCTCTTTGTTGATTGAATATAAATTATATTCTGAATTATCTAACATTATCAGTTCCTTACAATCATTTGCGTAAATTTGCCTAACCAGCTCAGATCCAATAGTGCCACCAGCGCCTGTAACAAGTATTTTTTTATTTTTAAAAATAAATTTTATATCAGTGGACTTCATTTTCTTTCTATCTACAAGGTCTTCTAATGAAAGAGGCTCTGAATAGCTGCTTCTCAAATAAGTTTCTGTAATATTCTCTAGATTTGGGATTAACCTTATTCTTAAGTTATAACTTTCAAGAGATTTAATTATATTTCGTTTCGCATTTAAATCGTATTTGTCTGAAATAATTACTTCATCTGGAGAATATTTTTTTATTAATTTGTCTAAATCTTTAGTATGTTTAATTGGCACAGTACTAATACTACTTTTACGATATTTTGAATCGTCATCAATAAAAAATACAACTTGATTTAACTTTGTATTATTCAGCAAATTAAATAAATTTACTGAATTCTCAGTAACTCCATATAAAACAATAGAACTTGTCGAATGATTAGAATCTTTTCTAGAGATATATGAAATGAAAGCCAGTCTGGAAATAATGACCATCATAAAGAATGATAATGATTGAAATAATATAATTTGCATATTTAATAATTTGAATTCAATAATTTCAAGAAATATTAAGTTTAAAGCTAAATATATAAAAAAAGCGTAAAGTATGTTTATGATATTTTTAAAACTAAAATATCTAAATACTTGTTTATACAAACTAAATATTGAGAATGAGATAATAAAATTGATGATAAAAAATAAATAAATTCCAACCACGCCAAGGTTAAAGAATGTAAACATATTAAAGTATATAAATATAGCAAACGAAGTTGCTGTAATCGAAAGGACTATATCAAATGTTATTGCTAATAGTTTTTTTTGTGATCTCGATAATGAATTAATAATATCTTTCATTTAGTGCCTGATATCAGAATTTTTAATAATTTTGAAAAAAGTTAAAAATAAAATATACAAGTCAAATTTTATTGACCTTTTTTGAAGGTATTCAACGTCATACTCAACTTTTTCTTTTATACTTAAATTATCCCTTCCATTAACCTGTGCCCAACCAGTAATACCTGGTTTTATTTTGTGTACATTAAATTTTGTTCTCAAATTTATTAAATCATATTGATTGAATAATGCCGGCCTTGGCCCTACTAAGGCTAAATCACCTTTGATTATTGAAAAAAGCTGAGGTAATTCATCAAGACTGTATCTTCTTAAAAAAGAACCGCAGGGAGAAAATTTTAGATTCTTTTCGTCAATCAAATGTGTAGCAACCAAAGGAGTATCTATATCAAGAGTCCTAAATTTTGGCATTTTAAAAGTTTTATTATTCATCCCAATCCTGTCAGACCAAAAAATAGGAGAGCCCTTAGTAGTTATGAATATAACAGTATATAATGCGATTATAGGCACTGTTAGTATTAAAATCAAAAAAATTACAAATAATATTTCTATAAATTTTTTCATTTGATTATGTCTTATACAAACTTAATTGTTTTGAATTAATCATATTAATATCAAATACTTTTTCAGAAAATTTCCTTGCCTCTTTTCCCATTTTTATTCTCATATCTTTATTCAAAATTAATAATTCAATCTTTTCTACAAGATCATTAACATTATATAATTCAACTAATAGGCCCGTTTGATTAACTCTTATAGACTCATTGCATCCTGCAACATTAGTTACAATGCACGGTCTGCCGCACGCTGAAGCTTCTAAAATTACTTTAGGCATACCTTCTCTATAGCTTGGTAACACAATAATGTGTGACTTGTGATAGATTGATAAAGTGTCATCCACATAACCCCTCCAATTGATGATTTTTTTAGTATTCCATTCATTTAATGTTTGAATAGGAATAGAAGTAGGATTGTATTTATCAGGGTCACCATAGAGATTAAATTCAATATTAACATATTTTTTTTTTAAAATTATAGCTGCTTCAACAAACTCTTTAATACCTTTGTCATAAATCATTCTTGCAACTAGTGATATATTTAACTTACCCTCGGCTTCTTTTACAGGATAAAAATATTTTGTATTAACTCCTGATCCTTTTATTAAAATTATATTTTTTTTATTTATTTTTTTTTTTATAAAATTTTTAACTATTTTTTGATCAATACTATTTTGAACTATTATGAAAGTATCTTTTTTATTAATTGCTAAACTAAAAGAAGTTGAAATGATTTTTCTTGCGATTTTGCTGACTAAATTTTTTCTAATAAATATATAACCTAAACCTGAAACAGCTAAAATTATTTTTTTTATACCAAGAAAATTGCCCAAAATACCACAAATGATATTATTTTTATTTGATACTGAATGAATAATTTCAGGTTTAATTTTTAATACAGTTCTTATAAAAGAATAAATAGCAGTTACATCTTTTAAAATATTATAACCTCTACTTAAGTTACTTTCGTGAATAATGATACCTTCATTTTCAATAAATTTTTTGTGGTCCGTTATGTTTGTCATTAAATGAACCTCATAACCCTCAGATAAGGCTTTTTTTGCAAGCTCTAGTCTATGTGATAAAAAACCCCAATCAGTATTCACATAATACAGTAAAACGTTCTTTTTTTCTTTCATCGCTAATTCAATTTAAATAATGTTTTTTAAGCTACTGATTCAGCTATTTATAGTTGCCAAATTTTAACATTATTTTTTATTGCATCAACGATATTTAAATTTGATTGAATATCGTAAAGTATTCCAGAACTGTTCAAAAGTTCTCTAAATTTTAAAATTTTAATCTTTTTTAATTGTTTGTGAGATACACCATAAATTATTGCGTCCGACTCATTGGGAAGTTCATTCCATTCGTAAAGTTTTATCTTATGAGAGCGGTAAATATCTTTTTTATTAATATATGGATCGTAAGCAAATAAATTAATATTGTAAGACTTTAAATATTTGTAAACTTCGATCATTTTAGAATTTCTTATATCAGATACATTTTCTTTGAATGTAAGTCCTAAAATTATAATTTTTGATTCTCTAAATTTTAGATTTTTTTTTGCAAGTTCATTAACAACTTTGTTCGATACATAATTAGGCATTCTGTCATTAATTTTTCTTCCAGATTGGATTACTTCTGTATGAATGCCTAACTCAGATGCTTTATATACCAAATAATAAGGATCCACACCTATACAATGTCCGCCAACTAAACCAGGTTTGAAGTGTTGAAAATTCCATTTTGTTGATGCCGCTTCTAATACTTGAGAAGTGTTTATTGCCATCTTTTCGAAAATCAGAGATAGCTCATTCATCAACGCAATGTTAATGTCTCTTTGAGTATTTTCAATTACTTTGGCTGCCTCAGCAACCTTAATACTTTCAGCTTCATATACTCCTGCTTTAATTATCTTTTTATAGATTTTAGAAATTATTTTTAGAGAACTTGGAGTATCTCCTGATACTACTTTAGTTATATTGGTTAGGGTTTTCTTATTATCTCCTGGATTTATTCTTTCAGGGCTATAACCAACAAAAAAATCTTTCTTCCATTTAAGCTTTGACGATTTTTCTAAAATTGGCACACATACTTCTTCGGTTACACCAGGATATACAGTAGACTCATATACAACAATACAGCTCTTCTTCATAACTTTACCAACTAATAAAGAACTATTTTTTAAATGACTGAGGTCAGGTTTTCGAGATTTATCTATTGGAGTGGGTACGGTAATTATGATTATATTTGCTTTTGAAAGTTTTGTTGAAGAATTTGTAAATGTTAAATTTTTTGCTTTATAAAATTCACTTGAAGAGACCTCTTTATTAGGATCAAGCTTTTTCTTGAAGCTTTGTATTTTGGTCTTTGATATATCAAATCCGATTGTTTTAAAATATTTACCAAATTCAATTGCAATAGGCAACCCTACGTACCCTAATCCAACTATTGCAATTTTAATTTTTGAGTTTACCATATTTTACTTGTTATATTCTAACCATGATTGAAATACAATTATATTCCATAAGAAGTAATGCCAATTTTGTTTGCCAGATAAATGTTCATGCCATTTAGAAATTACAATTTCTGAATTGAAATAATTTTCTTTATGATTTACTGCAGAAAATATTTTTTCACTTGCAAATTCTTTTAACGGGCCTCTCAACCAATTTGCAATTGGAACAGCAAATCCCATTTTGGGCCTGTTAATTAAGTTATTTGGAATGTAATCTGAGAGCAGTTCTTTTAAAATAATTTTTGAATTACCTCGATTTACCTTTTTTTCGATAGGCAAGTTCCATGCAAACTCGATTACTTGTTTATCTAAAAAGGGAATCCGAGTTTCTAAGCCTACTGACATTGATGCTCTATCAACCTTACATAATATATCATCTGGTAGGTAAATTTTTGAATCAAAATACATCATTTTTTCGATAATATTTGATAAATTTTCTGGTATTTGATATTTCGAAATCACATCATTTGTTTTATCAAAATCTAAAACAACATTTTGGTCTCTATAATCTATATAATTATATAAAAGATTTTGATATAACTGTTCAAAATTATCTTTATCTAAAAGAAATGATAATTTGTTAAGCTTATCTGATAGTTGGTAGTTGTGGTTAATTAACCCCGAGGATATTCCTATATCTTCAATTTTTGTAAAAATATTACCGGATATATTTCTGAGTGTATAAGCAATAATTTTTCTTATTTTTAATGGAATAGAAAGAATTCTTGATGACCATAAATATCTATTATAACCTCCAAACAACTCATCACCGCCATCACCCGATAAAGCAACAGTTACTTTACTTCTAGCAAATTTTGATAATAAATAAGTTACAAGTTGGGATGAGTCAGAAAATGGTTCATCGTATATTTCTGGAATAAGTTGGATTATTTCTTGTATATGTTTGTATCCAATTTTAACTTCATTGTGACTTGATCCAATTGTATTTGCAATTTCTCTTGCATATAGTGACTCGTCAAATCTTTTATCTTCAAATCCAATTGTAAACGTATTGATTTTATTATTAGAGGCTTCTTGCATTAAACAAGAAATTAGTGAAGAGTCTATCCCGCCAGACAAGAATGATCCAATAGGAACATCTGATAATTGTTGTTTGCTAATACTGTCAATTAATATTTGTTTTAATTTTAATTTACTGTTTGAATCAGTTGTTGTCTTTCTTGAAGAAATGATTGTTTTTAAATCATAATATTGAAATAGTCTTGGATTTATTTCACTATTAAGCGGCAAATTGAGAATATGCCCCGGCTTTAACTTATAGATTTTTTCATATATCGAATTAGGACATTCAATATATCCAGATTTTATAAATGAAGATAATGAATTTCGATTAATTTTTAATTCTAATCCTTTTATCGCTTTAAATGCTTTTAATTCAGATGCAAAAAAAAATTTATTATCTATGTTGCCATAGTAAAGTGGTTTTTGACCTATTGGGTCTCTAACAAGAGAAAGTTGATTTTTTTTTTTATCATACAAGGCAAAAGCAAACATGCCTTCTATTTTTTTCAAAGTTTGCTCTAAACCAAAATATTGAATACTTTCGATAAGTGTTTCTGTATCAGTATAACTAGTCCATTTTATTGGAATTTTTTTTCTAATCTCTTGATGGTTATAAATTTCACCATTAAATATAATAGTATATCTACCACTCTGTGATTGCATTGGCTGTCTTCCATTTTGCGATAAATCAATAATTGAAAGTCGTGTGTGTGAAAATCCTATATAATCAGACTTCCAAGTTCCTTCATCATCAGGACCACGATGTGATAAAATTTTATTCATTTTAATTAACGTGTCTTGATCTACACCTTTTTGATCATAGTATCCTGCTATACCACACATAACTTTTAATAAATTTTAAATTCCCCAAATTTTAGAATATTTATCTACCATTTTTTGCATTGAGTATTGTTTTTTTATATGAACTATAGAATTATTTTTTCTTCTATTCCAATCGTCTTGATTTTTCATTTCGCGTATTAATTGACGCATAGCATTAACAAGCTGAGATACACTGTTTTCCTGTATTATAAATCCCATATCACCAACTATTTGTAATGCATCACCTGATTCTGTTGAAATGCATGGAGTTCCGCAGGCCATTGCTTCGCACAAAATATTTGGGAATCCTTCCCCCTTTTTAGCACATAAGATATTTATATCAGCGGAGTTATATAAGCACTCTATTTTTTCGATTTCACCTAATAAGTATACATTTTTTTGATACTTGATATTATTTATCTCATTTAAAAGCGTGCTATTATTCTCATCAATATTTGTTCCAGCCATAAATAAATAACAATTAATATCAGTGTCGTTAGCAAGTATATTAAAAGCTCTTAAAACAGTTAAATGATCTTTTTGTGGACTCCATCTTGCAACCATGGAAAATAAAATACTGGTTTCATCAATTGCATATTGTTTCCTAAAAATAGTCCTTAATTTTGATTGATTTTTGAAAACCTCAACATCTACGCCATTATTAATTGTAATTATTTTATTTGATTTATAGCCTATATTTTTATGCATTCTAGTTGAAGACTCAGAACAGGATATAATTTTAAATGGTACTACATAAGAAAATATACTAAGAACAGATATAATAAATTTTGTGGAAGTTTTAAGTTCTTTCGAGCCATTTCTTATTCCCCAATAAATTTTTGTAAATGGAAATAAAAGTTTTAAAAAAATACTTAAGAAGTCAGCATGATACATCCATGTTTGTATAAGTTTTGGATTTAATTGAAAAATTAAATAAGTTATTTTTAAAAATTTTATTATAAAATTTAATTTATTTATTTGACAGTTATATAAACTTATTCCCTCTTTTTCTAGTTTATCAGAAAAGAATTGTTTAGTTGATAAATTAATTATAAATATCTTTTTACTACTCAAGTTTTTACATAAATTGAATAGAGTTTTCTCAGATCCTCCTAAAGCTAGACTTGAGGTTATAATAACTATTTCAACTTGCTTTTGTTTACGGAAAATTTTAGAAAAGTCTCTCAAATTGTTGCCCAATATTTTTAAAAGAATATTGTAGTTTAAATTCATTTAATAGATTTATTTTAATGTTACTAGATACGATTTGGTCAATTTTAGCTGCAAAAACTGAACTATCATTTGTATCTATTGTGTATCCGCATTTATTGTTATTTAAAAGTTCTTCAACGCCACTAATTGCCCTCAAAGCTAGTATTGGCGTTTCTAAAGCTATCGACTCTAGTACTGCATTAGGCAGCCCTTCTACCACTGAAGTAGATAATGATAGTACAGCATTAGATACTATCGCATGAGGATTTTTTACATGACCCATAAGTATTACCTTATTTTGAATACCAAGCTCATTTATTTGTTTTGTAATATTATTTCTTTCTCTCCCCTCTCCTAATATTAAAAGTTTTAAATCTTTAGTTTCAATCTTGCTAAAGGACTCAATTAGAAATTTAATATTCTTTTCAGGTGACAGTCTAGAGACTGCAACTGCATATTTCTTTGGTATTATTTGATTTGTATTTATACCTTTACTTGCCTCATTTTTTAATGCATTAAAATCAATTGGATTGTAAATTTTTTCAATTTTATTTTTAAAGTATGGATATGAAGATAAAAAGTCAATTCTGACATCTTCTGCTGGACAAATAATTTTTTTTGCATTTTTATACAGTATTGGTGTTAAGTATCTTATAACAAATTTTTTTAGAGTAGGCTCAGTATCAATAAGTAAGTTATAACATGTGGATTCTCTGAGAAAGAAATCACTTTTATTAAATGTGATTAGCTTTGCAATTAGGACAATTAAATTTATGTGTCTTTGCGATGATAAGACTGGATTATGCCTGTTCTTCAAAAAATATTTTAATAATTTTGGCAAACAATAAAATGACCTTGATTTACCAAAGGCAATAATATTTACTTTCTTATCAATTGATACTCTTTTTTGGTCATTACTTAAAATAATTAAATCTACTCCGTAACCCATTTGAGAAAATAAATTCGCAAAATTACAAAGAACTCTTTCAGACCCACCTCCACTATAAGCGTAATTTATAATAGTAATTTTTTTCTTTTTATTAAAACTCATAAGTGAATGCCAAATTGGTCTTTTATCATCTTTGAAAAAAAACTGTAAAAATATTCACCTTTGCTCAGAGGACTATTATTATTTACATAATTATAATTTTTTTTCATAATTTCCAAAATATTATGTTTCATTTCAAAAAAATCTTTATCTTTAAATATTAAACCATTTCTTCCAGGGCTTATATATTCACCAGTTCCACATGTTGATGAGCAAATTACAGGTATATCATTCGCTAAGGCCTCAATTACTGAAATGCTTGCTGGCTCAGCTGTAGCAGGTAATATAAAAAGATCAGCCTTACTATAGAAATTACTAATATTTTTATGAGGTATATTAACGTAGATCTTCACCTTTGAGTCTTCTTCACTAAAATTGTATTCATTAAGAGTTTCTTCTAAGTTTCTTAGGTGCTCAGAAGTAAAGACTTCACCAACTATATCAAGTTTAATGTTAAAATCTTCATTTAATAGTTCTTTTACAATTTGTATTAATTCTATGAGATTCTTTCTTTTAGTAAATTTCCCAATAGTGAGAATTTGGAAACTATCTTTTTTATTTTTTTTTAATTTATATTTTTTCGCTATGAATGGCACAAAATAAGTATTTTTTAATTTTTTGTTATCTATATTTCCAATCAGAGGAGACATAAACGCTGGATCAAATAATCTACAAAAATTATTATGTAAATTTGCGCGTATAAAAGAAAAATTGTTATGAATTTTATTTTGTGAGTAAATAATTATTCTTGCACCATTTAATTTTGCAATAATAACTGCCATAAAAGAAAACCATCTACTTAAATCTCTCACAATAATAATATCTGGCTTTAAATCTTTGATATAAGTAAAGTAACTAAAAAATTTAGGGAATCCACGTTTAAAATTTGTACCTCCTGGGCCAAAAATAAATATGATAGCTTTTGATATTATTGAGAGATTAAATATTTTTGGAGTTACTAAGGAATAGTCTTCAATTTCATGTTTTATAAGTGAATTAATTATAACAGTATGCTTTTTCTCAATTAAAGTTTTTACCCACATTGTCATATTTGTGTGAAATCTAGGTGAAACAATTAATATTTTCATTTTTTACTAAAGAAGTTTAGTCCACCCAAGCCATAAATAAACAGTAAATAAAATCCATAATGGGTATATAAATACTTTTTTATCTGTAGACAAATTCCAAATTGATAAAACTAATAAAGGCAACAAACCTGCTATAAATCTATATGTAAAAGGATTTAGAAAATTTAGAATCGTAAATAAAATAATGATTTGTAAAATTATATAATTATTTTTAATGTATTCACTATTTGATATTAATTGCACTGATGCTATTCCAAGGAATATTATGAAATAAATCAATTTATCACTGTTTAACACAAAAAGCTTTTTACCGAATGATATAGAGCTATCTGAAACATAAGTATTTGCTAAATAAAGTAAAATTAATAAAACAAAAGCTACAATGAACAAAATTAGAATCATGCTTTTTTTATTAAATTTCATGAAGAAGATGAAATTATATAAAAATATTATAGGTAAAACTAACAAGGCACTGTTATGAATAAAAGGTGCTAGAAAATAAAAAAAATACTTTAATTTTTTTTGTTTTATCATTAAGCCTAAAATAATAAAACTGAAAGCGAGAGAATTTAATATTATGCCCTGCGTCATATCTATAGTAAGTGGATTAACTAATAAAAAAAGAGATACGTGAATTGGCATCCTATCAAATAAAAACTTTAACCAAATAAATAATATGAAAAACGAAATAATTTTTAGAGCTATAATAACATTATTAAGAACTAAAACTGGTTCCGCAACTGGGTTATTTTGAATAAAATCATACTGAGCAGAATTAAATAGCCCAACAAATTTAATAACCTGTACTATAATAAGTTTGCCTAGGGTTTCGCCTTGAAGATAACCATAAATACTTCTTTCTTGAAACAGAATATCACTATCCAATTGCATACTGGAAAATTTTTCAAATAATGTGAATTGATCACTAATGAAGATTTGATTTGGTATCAAGTATGTCCAAGGAATTGATATGAATACTATTGAAAATAATATTGGATATACTATTTTTTTAGAAATAAGCATAAAATAACAAGTCTCGATAGACTAACTCCTTGTGGCTACTGCATATCCTCTGTGATCAGAAGTTTCTATGTATTCAATTTTATAATTTTCACTATTTTCAATTTCCTTTACTGCCCTTACTACGCCTGGAAACAAAAGCTCCGTCACATCATCAAAAATTACTAGATCACCTTTTTTTTGTCTCAAAGAAACAAACTCAAACTCAGCTTTTACCTCATCATATTTGTGTTGCGCATCCAAAAAAGCAAAGTGTATTCTTGATTTTCCAATTTTGTTTAATAATTGATAAGTTTCACCTTGAAAGAAAGTTATACAATCTAATTGCTTTGACCACGGCATAAGTAACTCCTGTCTAGTTTTTTTACCTTCTAAATCATCAATACAATTCCAATACATTTTTTTGTTGTGAGGTAATATATCAATAGTAATTATATTTCCATTAACTTCACTATCTTGAATAGCTTTTGACATACATATTGCTGAAAAACCTCTAGCGGTACCTGTTTCAAAAATATTTATTGTTTTTATATTTTGTTTTTTAAAATTTACTTTAATAAAGTTTCTCAAATACGAATAAAGTATTCGTCCATGTTGGTAATTTAGTTTTGATTTTTTTTTACATACTTGTGTATGCAAAGCTAATCTTTCAAAAAATAATTTATCAATTGAAAAACCTAGTTTTTTTTCTAGTGTATCAATCTCTTTAAATTCATCTCTCTTGCATGCGTTATGTAATTCAACATATTCTTTTTTTGTTGCAACTGGACTATTTATTAAATAGTCCTTTGGTGGCATCAATATTTTTTTAAGAATTCTTAAATAATCAATCAATAAAACCTCCCATAAATTTTTTCCATAAATCAATTTGACTCACATAAGAATTATTTTTTGCAACAATTTCGGCGTTTTCTAACACGTTATCCAATGAATTAGAATTATTAAGAATATCTTTAGAGCTTGAAACCAAACTAGATACATCTGAAATTTCAGTCAACCATCCATTGATACCATGTTGTATTAGATCAGTTGCTTGGCCAACTTTAGTTGAAACTATTGGAACACCTGAAGCCATACTCTCTAAAATTGATCTAGGCCCACCCTCTTCTCTTGATGTTACGATATACAAATCTAAACAATTATAAAGAAGATTTATTTGTTCATAGTTTTTCAGCTCAATATGTTTGAAAGGAACATTTATATTTTGAAGATTTTCTTTTACATAACCTCGTGAGGGACCAGATAGTAGAATAAATAAATTGGGAAAGTCACTCTTTAATTCTTTAATTACTTTAATAAATATATCAGGTCCTTTTATTAACTTTGGAGACTTTCCACTTTTCCATCCAACACCATCCTTTTGGAATGAGCCAACTACTAAAGAATTTTCAGGTATTCCGTAAACCTTTCTTATCTCTAATCGTCTAATAGAGTCATATCTTTTGAAAAGATCGAGATTAATACTAATAGGAATTTTGAATATCTTTTCTGAATTTATACCAGTTTCTAGGATCTTTTTTTGCATCTGTGTATGACTGACTTGAATTCTACTTATTGAATGATGATATTTAGAAATATTATCAAACATTAACTTAAATTGATCGCCATTCTCTGGCATTCCATGAAAATATGGAAATGCAATCCTATGATTTATTTTTGGCCATTTATTTAATACTTCATACTTAGATGTAAAAAAAACACTTTGATTTGAAATATTGTAATAATAATGATTATTTATTGTTTCAATCCCTACAATTGGCATTATTTTTTTTAATTCTTTTGCAATTGAGGAGAGCACCCAATCTGATCCATCGCCTCTTATCATAAGCTTAGAAAATGGTTTCCATTTTTTGGATATTAATCTATCTAAAAAATAAAAGTTACTTAATAATTTTTCTTTGTTCATAATTTTTTTAAAAAATAATATTTAATTTTGTTTTAATTTGTCATTTATCATTTCATGAACGATTTTTTTTAAATCATATTTTGGTTTCCATTTTAAATATTTTTTCGCTTTATTTGGGTTTCCTTTACTAATGGTCAAATCCATGGGTCTCTTGTACTTATTATTAATTCTAACATGTTGCTTCCAATCTAAATCAAAATAAGAGAATACTGTTTCAATAAATTTTTCTAAACTATAGGATTTTCCTGATGAAATAATGTAATCAGATGGATTTCGTTGTCTTAATATCAAATACATTGCTTCAACATATTCAGGTGCCCACCCCCAATCCCTCTCAATATTTATTGATCCAAGATCTAAAAATTTCTTTTTTTTATTAAAAATAGATATCGCTCCAGTAATAATTTTTTGGGTTACAAAATCATCATTCCTTAATGGAGACTCGTGATTAAACAAAATTCCAGAACATGCAAATATTGAATATGCTTCTCGATAGTTTTTTGTAATATAATAAGAAGAAGTTTTTGCAACAGCATAAGGGCTTAACGGATTAAATTCTGTATTTTCTGTTGCAGATCCACTCAAAATATTTCCGAAACACTCACTCGAGCAAGCTAAGTAGAATTTTGTTTTATTTCTTTTTAGACGAATATTTTCTAAAATATTAACTGTACTAAAAATAATACTTCTATAAGCATCAAGTGGATCAATAAAAGATTTACCAACCGAACTCAGGCCTGAAAGATTATAAATCTCATCAGGGTTAATCTTATTTATTATTTGGTTAGTTTGTTTTATGTTTAATAAATCACATTGTAATATGTTGCATAATTCTAATATATTTAATCTAGATAAGTTTCTAAGATTGTTTTTTTTTAATGTTCTAGTAGTACCATAAACTGTGTATTTTTTTTTCAGAAGAAAGCGCGCTAAATATGCGCCATCTTGACCAGTAATGCCTGTAATTAAAGCTTTCTTTTTCATTATTTACTCAAATATTTAATTTCTGAAATTTTAGAAAGAATAAATTTCCATCGTTCAACGTAAGTATTTTGTTGCCATACGGAATTGCTAATTTTTTTTTGTACATTTGAATTTACTATTTCACTTACTTCCTTAATTATGCCTTCAATATTAGATGGATCATTTTTATAAAAACTACAATTATTCTCTGAAAGCCCTAAGTATTTAATTTCTGGACAGTCAAAAGTTATTATATTTGATTTTGCTCCGATACATCTATAGATGTCCCAATTATTTAACCAGTTAGAATCCTCCAACTCTTTTCGAGTCATGCCCCAATTTAAGTAAATACCTTCTTTAGAACCCAATTCATGAAATGGAAGATGCAGAGAATACTTGCCTTCAGTATAATGTTTTGGATTTCCAAATTTATTCACAACTTTAAAATTTTTATATTTTTTTAACTCATCAAGCAGTTTTTTTTCAACAGATTTATCTGCTCTACCATTAAAATTAATTATGGTGTGTCCTTTTTTTAATAACCCTAATATTATATCTTTACGATGCTCTGTAGCTGTTAATCTTCTTGAGCGATCTAAAGTACCATTAAAGACAATATCATAACGCATTCTCTTATTTTTTGGGATTCTCTTATCACCTTGGAACCCAAGAGGAGTATAATAAACTATGTTATTATTATGATGATAAGTAGAGAGATCTCTTGTACTCTGCTCAAATATGATTTTTGTATTTTTAAAAATATCACGGTTATTGATCCATTCAATTTGATTAAATGACCATGTGTATTTATCAATTCTGTGATCTAATTTTAGAAATTGCATTGCCTCTTTACTTAATCCAATAAAAATTACTCCATCAAATTCAGAATACTTTTTTAAAAAGGATTTTAAATAAATTATTTTATATTCTATATCTAATTCTTTACTTGCAACCTTCAGACATGACTTTGTATGAAAGTAATCATGCTGACTTCCATATGCATAGGCATATTGATTATACCATTGTACTTTTGGCACAACGGCTAGCTTATATTTTTTAGAATTATTCATTGATAAAATTTAGCTATTTTATCTACTACATACTGAATACTTTCCTCGTTTAAATCAACAGAGGAAGGAAGCCACAAACCTTTTGTTCCAATCATTTCTGAAACTGGTAGGGAAGTAGTTTCGTTATATGCTTTTTGTTTATTTATTGGGGGATACATAGGACGTGTACCTATATGATTTTTTTCCAAATATTTCATTAACTCATCTCTTTTTTCCGCAATTAATTCAATAAACCATGGTGCTGTATAATTAATATCATTATAAATAATCTTGAAGTTACTATTGTTTGGTAACAAAGATGAGTACATAGTGTAAATATTTTTTTTTGAGATTATCCTATCATCTAATTTTTTCATTTGTTCGATACCTATAACTGCTTGAATATCAGTAAATTTAAAATTATAACCTATATACTCATGAATATCATTACCTCCTTTAGATCGTCCAAAATCTTTTAGATATTTTACTTTTTTTGCTATTTCTGAGTTATTTGTAACTACAGCACCTCCTTGACCTGTGCTGATTATTTTAGCAGGTGAAAAAGAAAATGAGCCTACATCTCCGACTGTTCCAATATGCTTACCATTTGGATAAAATGATCCTAATGATTGGGCTGCATCTTCAATTAAAAAAATTTCTTTTTCTGTACAAAATTTCCTTATTTCATTAATTGACTTAGAGTGTCTTCCATTGGCAGAGACTAACATTACTGCCTTAGTTTTTGATGTATACTTACTTTTCAATTGGTCAAAATCGATACAAAGTGTCTCTCTATCAACATCTACAAATATAGGCTTTGCGCCTATTAACTCTATAGAATTAGGAGTTGCTACCATTGTATAATTTGGAATAATAACTTCATCACCAGCACTGATTCCACATGCTAATGCCGATAGTGTTAAACTTACTGTCCCATTATTCACCATAAAGCAGTGTTTCGCTCCAGTGTAACGCGTAATCATATCCTCTAATTCTGCAGTTTTTTGAAACTCGGTAATCCAACCTCCTTGTTCCATATAACTATTTAATGCTTCTCTTTCTTCAATTCCAAAAATTGGTTTGGATTGTATTATTTTTTTTGTCATTTTTATTTTTTGGTGATCTTAATGATTTGATTGATATTTTTTGTTAGAATATTGTAGATAAAAACATTTAAAAAGTATCTCATAGATAGAATATAAGCATCAAAAGATGTTAAATCATCAAAATCTCTATATTCCCATTGATTCAGTTCTTTCCTAATTGAATACGTCAATATTTTTTGATCTTTATTTTTTATGATTTCTTTCCACGTACCAGGCTTTCCATTATATACATGATGCCCATGAAAATGAGTGTTCTTATCGTAGAATTTAAAGCTTGAGTATTCACTCTGCATTTTTTTTACATTTTCAATACTAAATTTATTTAGGATATCATTTCTTTTTTTTTTATTAATTTCTAAATTAAAAAAATTTTCAAATGTATTAAAAAGAAAGTTATAATCATTGATCCAGTCTTCATACTTTAAAAAAAGTATTTTTCTGTTGCTTTTTTCAAGCTTAAATTTATTCAGATGTGAGGATATATTATCCTTAGTACCAATAATATATTTAAAAAGTCCCTCGTACGATGCTAATTTGATATTACTTTTATTATCAAATCCTTTTCCCACTCTCCACGCAGAAACTATACTATCTCTAAAATCTCTAAATGTAACAACTATTAAATCACCATCTGAAAAGTATGAGTGAGTTTGAGGCTCTATATTTTTTTCAGGATGTAGTTCTTTAACTATATTATATATTAACGTTCCGCCGCTTCTTGGTAATCCATATAACTTGATTATTGACATATTTCTTCTTCTTTATTTCTTTTGAGCTTCAAGATTAAGACTGATTAAAATGCCATTACTATCTTTATGAGGGATATATGCAAGACTATAGTCATCAAAATCTTCGCCAAAGACTTTTATAGGATCAAAAATTGAAATATTTGTGAAACCACAATCAGTAAGCAGGTCTGTTAGAGATTTCTCATTATAAGCGGTTTTGTGATAAAAGTAGTTACCATTATCTGATTTCCACTTACCATATAATGGCCCTAATATACCTTTTCCCTCAATGTCCTTGTTTCTTAAATATACGTTTACAATTGCGTCAAAATCTGGAACTGCAAGCCTCAATAAACCGTCAGCCTTCAGAGTCCTATGCCACTCTTTAAGCGCGTCTTTAGCATCTTCTCTATTAAAATATTCTAATGTGTGAGAGCAATAAATACTATCAACTGAATTGTCTTCAATAAAATCTAGTCTATTTATACTGCTTATGTGATCAATATGAGGGTAGTTATTTAAATCAACATGAATAAAGCCCTCTATATACTTTTCTCCACACCCCAAGTGTAGATGAATGCTACTAGAATTTATTTTTATCTGTTTCGACATCTATAAAAGGACCATTCTTAGCTTCTATTATCTTCGTATCATCTTCTAAAATTGTGTAGCCATGCCCACCATACGCAAAAACTGCTAAATCACCTTTTTTTAAAATAAACGAGTCAAATGAGATTTGATTTTCATCATATAAATCAACTTTCATTGAACCGTTTTTAATATATGTCATTTCCATTGTTCTACTTGCAGTTCGATCAAAATCTTTATGTATATGTGCATCTAATTTTTTATCTTTATTATACCACCATGATCCCACCTGAACAAATAATGAGTCGGGTGTAATAAAATTTAAACCCTCCTTCCAATCATCATCTCGGTAGATTATACAAATTATTTTACCATCTCTGTTTATTGTTTGCATTTTTATTTATCTCTTTGATTTAAAATTGGTCTATCAGTCATCCACTTTATATTTAATCGACTGTCATTCCACTTAATTACAAATTGATCATCAACATCATGGTAGTCACCGATGTAAGCTAGCTTGTAGTGATATACTGCATCATCACTTAAAGCACAATAGCCATTAGCAAAATTAGGGGGCACTAATAGAACGATTTGGTCTTTACTATTAATGATATAAGATTCCCACTGCATATAAGAATTTGAGTCTGGCCTGCAATCTACAACTACTTGCTGAATTTCACCATACACACATGTTACAAGCTTCCATGTTTTATTATCGCCGTGTAAACCCCTTAAAACATTTTTCTTCGATTGAGAAAATTTATCATGAACGAATTCAAGATCACTAGGTAAATAATTATGAAACTTTGTTTTTAAGTACGTTGTATATATTGATCCCCTAAGATCATTAAAGACTGAGACTCTAAATGCAAATAGGTCTTGAATTTTTTTTGACTTAATTAATTGTAAGTCACTAGATTTATCAAATGACATAAAACTTAGCTTTTAGGTTTTAATTTATTGAAATCTGACTTTACCATTATAGATACCAAGTCCTTAAATTTAGTTTTTGCTTGCCAGCCTAATTCATTTTTAGCTTTTTGAGGATCTCCAATAAGTTCGTCAACTTCCAATGGCCTGTAATAATTTGGATCAACTTTTACTATTATTTTGCCAGTTTTTTGATCAACTCCGTATTCATCTACTCCATTAGATTTCCATTCAACAGAGATATCTAATTCATCAAAAGCTGCTTCAATAAACTGCCGAACCGAATAAGTCTCGCCTGTAGCAAGAACGTAATCATTAGGACTTTCTTGTTGAAGCATTCGCCACATACCTTCTACATATTCTGGCGCATAACCCCAATCTCGTTTAGCATCTAAATTTCCAATATATAAAATATCTTGTAATCCCAGTTTAATTCTTGCGGTGGCCATTGTTATTTTCCTGGTAACAAATGTTTCTCCCCTTCTAGGCGATTCGTGATTAAATAAAATGCCATTAGTTGCGAAAATATTATATGCATCTCTGTAAATTACTATCGACCAATAAGCATACAACTTAGCTACCCCATAAGGTGAACGAGGATTAAAAGGAGTATTTTCGCTCTGAGGAGTTTGTAAGACTTTGCCATATAATTCACTCGTGGATGCTTGATAAAATTTTGTTTTTACACCCGTTGTCTTAATTGCATCCAAGAATCTTAAGGTCCCTAAAGCATCTACTGACGAAGTATACTCAGGAATTTCAAATGAAACCTTAACATGACTCTGAGCAGCTAAATTATATATCTCATCCGGCTCAACTTTTTCAAGAATTCTATTTAAATTACTTGTATCAGTAACATCACCATAATATGTTTTAAGGTTTTCGTTTTCTAAAATACTAGAAATTCTTGAAGTATTAAACGAGCTACTCCTTCTTATAATTCCATGAACTTCATATCCTTTAGATAGCAGTAATTCAGCTAAATATGAACCATCTTGGCCTGTAATACCAGTTATTAATGCCTTTTTTTTCATTGATATACACTATAACATTAATAATTAAATTTAATCATTTTTTTTTAGAACAAAAGAATACCCTGTATTAATATATTCATTTTCACTACCACTTAGAAATAAGAATATAGGTTTCAATAAATTGAGAATTCTTAATAAAATAATATTTTTTAAATTTCGATGATACGAAAGTTGAACTCTCAGTAAATCAAAAATTACATCACTTGTAGAACCCATTTCTTTTAAAGAAACAACTTCAAACTTATGATGCTGAAAAAGATCTAAAAGCGAAGTCCTTGTATATCTATATTTATCAAATTCTTTATCTCCATGAAGAGGTGAAAGAAACGGACATGTTCCTAAAATATAGCATCCTGGTATAAGGATTCTTCTAAATTCACTAAATACTTCTAATGGATTTTCAATATATTCTAATGTTTCACAAAATATTATTGTATTTACAGTATTATTAGATAGTGGAATATCATTTGCATTAGCAACGAAATCAGGTTTTGTTTTAGGGTCTGTATTTAGATACTTCCAAGAGCGATGATTTATTGTGGTGGGGTTAAAAGATCCTCTTCTATTTATTTTCTTTCCACCAACATCTAATACATCGCCTTTTATGAATTTATTATTTTTCTTTAGAAAATTATCAATATGTTTACGCCTAAAACTAATCACATTATAAATCTCTGATAAGAGCAAATTCTTGATTTTGCTTTAGTTCTTTTATCCGATTTTCTAACCATGCAATTCCATAAAGTTCTATTTCACGATCATGAAATGGGTAAACACTGTCTTCATTGATGATATTAACTTTAGTTTGACTTGGAATTATTTTACTGGAGTTTATTCTCATAATTCCAAATTCCTCTGCAGCATCGATTGTATCAAGAGAATATACATTGCCCGGTGGTATAAACGTGGATACTTGATATCCAATCCAATCCTTAAGTATTTTTTGAGAAGTTTTTATGTGATCAAAGTGCCATTTTCTCGGCATGCAATCCCAAAATTCTCTGTGATTTTTTCTATTTGAGCTAAACATGTTTGGTAAGTGTTTTCCAATAATACAATGCGATAAGCCATGATTTGCTACTTCAATGAGCTCATTTTGAACTCCTGATAAAATTATTTTCGCCTGGCCTGGGAATTTTTCGTAAAATGGTATAAGTGAAGAGTCTTTGTTAACATAACATGCAGTAACGCCAATAGTTAGTTTAGCATTAAATTTGCTCAATAAATTTAATATATCAAACCATTTTTCTTCTGATAATTCGTTGTATGGGCCCCAGGCTCTAAAAGGAGGTAAATATTTTAAAAATAAAGTATTACAAAATGGATATTTAGAATAAACATTAAATTTTTTTGAAGACGCGCCAACATCATCCATTCTTAGAGCAATATAATTATTCATAAATAAATTTATTTAATATGATTTCTTCAATCAATAAAATATAATTTTTAGAAACATTCAAGATTTTTTATATTTATTCCTTATTTTGTACATAAGATAAATATATCTACATTATTTCTATCAAATAAAACTTCTTGATAGTTTTCTTTTGTTAATTCAGCAAATAATAGTTTTTCATTTTTTTTGTAAAATTTTTACTCATTTTTTTCATTATATCGAAAAGGTGCAATTAAATATGTATTAAATTTATTTTCATGCAATAGACTAATTATCAAGTCCTTGGTTATACCTTTAGAGTATCTATTTAACTCATGCTGTGGATGAAGTTCTAACAATATAATCTATATATGTGGAATATTTATCTAGAATTTTTAAAATTCTTTGTATTAATAATATATAAATAGTAATAGGGTCCCATAGAAAAACTATAGAGCGGATTATGTATTTTTTCATAATTTAATGACAATTCTTCTAAATATTTGTCATAATTCCAAAAGTAGCTATATTTTGCAAAACTTTTTCTTCTATCTACGAGTCCACTTTTAACCTGATATCGATATTTGTCCGAAACATCTCCTACTACGCCATCAAGAAATGGTTCATTTAATATTACAAATTTAGATATGTGAGACAAATTCATTAATATGTTTTTGACATTTTTCTCGTCTGGGATGTGATCCAAAACTGAAGAGGTAAAAGATAAAGAAAATTGATTGACATCAAATTTTTCTAAAATATTTTCATCGCTTACATAACCTTTATATTGTCTAAACTTTTTTTCTAATTCTTTTGCGATAGGATTAATATCTATTCCAACCGTTGATAGTTTTTTGTTTCTTTTCATAAAATATTCAAGATTCACCCCATTGTTACAACCGAATTCTAAGATACTATTAATATTTTTTATCTTACCTATTGCCAAGTTGTAAATATTTGGGGCAGATTTTGGTAAATAAATTTCTTCAAATTTTGTCCAGTATCTTTTTGCTAAAATATCTTTTATGAATATTGGCAGTATTAAGTTTAATATTATATTAAACCTTTGTTTTACTGCTCTGATATATATGTTCATTTTAAAATTTATTAGTTATTAAGCTAATTTAAAGTAATGTTTATAGTATTTATTTATTGATTAGTATAATGAATTTTGTAATTCTCATTATTTTTTAATAGCTCATTATGTTTACCGATTGCTTCAATACTTCCATTATTTAAGAAAATAATTTTATCAGAATTCTTTATAGTTGACAGTCTATGAGCTATTATAATTCCAGTTATGTTTTCAAGTGCATTATCAACTGCTGTTTGAACTAAATATTCTGACTGCGAATCTAAACTGCTTGTTGCTTCATCAAAAATTATGACATTTGGTTTTCCAAGTAGAGCTCTTGCAATAGAAATTCTTTGCTTCTGCCCTCCCGATAGTCTAACTCCTCGATCACCCGCTAAAGTATTCAGCTTGTGAGGGAGGTTTTTTATAAATTCAGTCGCATTTGATAGTTCACAAGCTTTATTTAAGTCTTCTTTGGAAATATCATGTCGACCAAGTCTTATATTATTCTCAATAGTATCATTAAATAAAATTGTTTCTTGAGAGACAACTCCGAACAAAGTCCTAAATGAGCTTACATCTAATTCTTTCAAATTTATTCCATTTATCTCAATACTTCCTTCATTTGGATCATAAAATCTGATTAATAAATCTAATAGAGTAGATTTTCCAGCTCCACTAGGCCCGACTATTGCAACTTTTTCGCCCTTATTAATATCAAAATTAATGTTTTTCAGTATTTTTTTATCATCTTTATAAGAAAAGTTTACATCCTTGAATGTAATCTTTTCTAGACTATTAATTTTTTTATCTCCGTTTTTTATGATTATATTTTCATGCATTATTTCTTTAACCCTTTCATTCGCTGCTAATACACCTTGAAGCCAGATAAAAAGGACTGAGAAATTATTTATTGGTGGTAAAATTAATCTTCCAACTACAATATAAACAACACCAGCTGTCACTGTAATTAAATTATTTAATATAAAATAACTAACTGCTATAACAATCCCTACTAGCGCTAAATTTTCTAATATAATTTTTACAGGATCCAGAGAATGTTTTAAAATTGCAGATGAAAATTCAGATCTTTTTATATTATTAAGCTTATCTTTAAAAATTTTTTTTTGAAAAAGCTCAGCATTAAATATTTTTATATACCTTAAATTAATGAAAATTTCTTGTATCGAAGAAGTTAAACTAGCTTTTGTATCGTAAACTCTAGAATCCCTTCTTCGTATTGGGTCTCTTAATAGACTGATAATTAAAAATTGTGTAAGAAAAAGTGCTATGGCTGTTAATGTTAAAACAAAACTTGTGGAAAATAGAAAAATTCCATAAATGATTAATAAAGTTAAATTTAAAAATGTTGCGGATACTACAGGTCCAAGCCCCTGAGCGGTATTCTCAGCATCGGTTACAAATCTAGATATAATTTCTCCTGTTTTGGAATTATTAACAAAAGGTAAGCTCAATTTAAATACTTTAGTCATTAGTTTGTCTCTTATCACTACTGATGTACTAAATCTGACCCATAGGCCAAGCATTGTTCCTGCAAATTGAATAAATGACGATATCACAATAGTAGTTAGATAGAAGAAAAGTAAAATTACTATACTAGTTAAAGGTCTCTCTTGATTTGAAAGAAAAAATCTATTTGTAATTTCTCTTACTTGTACACCAACTTGGTTAAGATTAAAAAAACTTCCAATACTACCATCTTTTTTTTCTTCGTAAGTTATATCTTGAATTTGGAAATTGTTTGTTATTGTATCGACTGCACCAGCTAATATCATTGGCTGAAGAGTAACAAAAAAAGATGCACTTACCTGAATTAAAAAAATAAAAAAAATTGTAAATTTATAATCATACGCATAATTTACAAATATTTCTTTTATTTCTTTTAAATCTGAAATTTTCAAATTAGATCCTTATAGATTTATTTATCATTGAGATTTTTCCATAAGCTCTCAATAATTAGAAAGTCTTCTTCGGTATCAATATCTAAGAGTTCAATTTTATTATCTGTTGTAATGTATTTAACTTTATTCCAGTCCCAATATCTATTATTTTTCAAAAAAAAATCTTTTTTAAAAAAATAAAGCGCATTACCAAATTCATATAAAGGCGCGACTTGTTTTGTATTTAGAGTTTTCAATTTTGTACTAAAATTAAGAGGTTTTTTATTTGTATCAAAAAAATAATTATCTTTTCTTACAAGCAATGAGGTTGATTTAAAATTTGATTTAATTACACTATTTAAAAATTCATTTATTGTCCTAATTGATAAAAAAGGCAAGCATGCATTTACAAGAAGTAAATACTCTTGATCAATTTTATTTACAAATTTTAAACATTCGGAAATCGGATAATCAATATTGACTGATTTCTTGGACCTTTTTAAAAACTTTACACCATGCTTTTTGCATTTGATCTCAAACTCTTTATCATATCCTCCAAAATATGAATTTTCAAACTTACTGAGTTTATCGAGTAAAATATCTACAATAGTGGTATTATGAAATTTTCTCAAAAGTTTATTATAACATCGCTTACTATTTTTTCTTCCATAAGAAAAGACAGCAATTTTTTCGTTATTTAAAGTCTGTATTAATTTATTTTTTTTCATACTTACTAAAATATTTTTTGTAATCTGCTTTAGGATCAAATCCAAAATCTGAACGGGGCAAGTTTTCACCAGGTCTATAATAATTAACTATTACATGCCTATCACCTTTTTTTGCTGGTGATAAACCGCAATGAACTCCCCACGTATCAAAAAGTATCAAAGTGCCTTTTTTAGCAATAAACTTTACCCAATTTTTAAGTAAAGGCCCTAACTCCTCTTCAATGAAATTAGTAGGATGAGGTTCTAGATATTCTAAGTTCTCACTTCTTTTTGGACCCCATTCAAATTGTTTTTTTCTTCTTAATTCAGCATTATTGTGTGTTCCAATTACATAAGAATTTGGTCCATCTTCAATAGTTACATCACTTAAGTATAACATTGCCTTAAAAGTGGATGTTTCAAATGTATCAATATGAAAACTTCTTACAGGTATCTGATGAAACTGATGCCTTTCATAAACTTGGACATGCACAGAATAAGGTCCTTTATCATAATAGTCTTTACATATTGTTTGTATATGTTTATCAATTTTAAATTCCATTAAATCGTTACTAAAGCAATCTGTGTGGTATACTCTTTTATTTGCTGCAGCGCCGGTGTTTTTGTAAACATCGTATCTCCGATATGAACCATCCTTAAAGTTAGTGTCCACTTTTACTTCGGACCTCTTGGCACACTCTTTCTGAATTGTGTTACATTTTTCATCGGAAATATAATTTGGTATAAGACAAACGCCATATTTTTTCATGGTTTTCGTAATTTTATCTGTATTAACAATAGAGTTAATTGTTACTTTATCTATTAGATTTTGATTATGATTAGACATAAAAATGTAAAAAATTAATTTATTATATTACAGACTTTAGATATATAAAATTGAAACCTATTAGTAAATCATATTAATTTTTAATGAAATATTGGAGGTATATATATTTTTCTTGATTAAGTAAATTATTTCGGAAATGGCATATTATCAAAACCAACCATTATTCTTTTTAATCTAAACAAATCATCATTATTATCATTTACACCGCTGATTGCAGAGGGTGAACAAACAATCCCTTTAGCTTTTAGGTGTTTTATTACACTAGAGTCAAAATGATCTTTTTGCCCTTCAGGGTAAGAAAAATGAATAACTTTTTCTCCTAATTCTTTACTAAGTTTGTGTATGGAGAGAGATATCTGTTTTTTCATTTCTTTAGGGCTAAGATAACTCAGTATCTCGTGATTAATTGTATGTGCACCAAATTTAATAAGTTTACTTTTATTCATTTTTCTTATGTCAGACCAATTTAATATTTCATAATTTTTTGAGAAGCTGACATTTGGTTCAATTTTAAGTTTTTCTTTTAGAGAAGTTATAACGTCATCTTTTTTTTCTTTTGAAAGTGTTTTGCAAATTTTTTTAATAGTAAAGAGTGCTTTTGCTTTATTGTTTATATTGTTGAGATTAAAAGTATAATTACTTTTATTAATATTAATTGTAAATTTCTTTTTTTTACTATTATTTATACAACATTCTATCTGATCAACCCAAAATAAATTCTTGCTATTAATCATTCCTGTCGAAATATAAAATATTGCTGGTATTTTATATTTTTGTAGTATTGGAAATGCATTGGTAAAATTATTTTTAAAACCATCATCAAAAGTAACTACAAAATATTCTCCAGTTTTTTTTTTCTTTTTTGAGTATAGATTGACAACCTCATCTATGGATAAAACTGAACAATACTTATTCAAATACCTCATTTGTTTTTCAAATATTTGAATATCTAAATGTTTTTTAGAGATATTTTCTATTCCTTTAGATTTTACTGAGGTTACTCCATGATAAAGTAATATTTTTAATTTAAATTTTTCATCCATTATTTACAGTTATTTCTAATGTAATTTTTAAATATTTTCTCACAGTTCTTTTTTCCTGGTAAGTCCATACTTGAGTAATACTTGCCATATTTTTCTTGTTTTGATTTAACTACCTTATGTAAAATAAGATCATTAATAAATTTTAATGTTCCTTCTACTGCCAATTCAGTAGTTTTTGCTCTCAATTTATAGATTTGGTCATCTTTTCTTAAGGTAAGTCTTTTTTGATAAACGATATCTCCAGTATCTAAATTCTTATCTATATAATGAATTGTTGTTCCAATACTTTCAAAATCATAATTTTTAATAGCCCATAATTCACTATCTAATCCACGATATTTAGATGCAAGGCCTCTATGAATATTAATAATTTTATTGTTATAATCTCTAATAATCTCTTCGTTTATTTTTCCACAGCCAAAAACAATTACAACATCGTATTTGAAATTTAAAGCGATCTCACTAACTTCTTTTGAATTAATTGATTTAACATTTATAATTTTAATTTTTCTGTCAATTTCGTTAGGAACTTTGCTAAAGAAATATGATTTCTCAAATTTATCTTGTTCTGCTTGATATGGATTGGATGTATTATATTCTTTTTCTAGTCTTCTTTTCTCATATACTACTAAATTAATAGGATAAATATTGTTTATTTTGTTAATAAAGTAAGTGTGATGATAATCTTCAGTAGAAAAAATTATTATATTCATCTATTTATTTTTTTTAGATCGTCTCTGTATTTTACTATAGACGCTAAATCTTCAGGATTTGCACTTAGATTATGATCTGGACCATACATATCTTTATCAAGTGTGAAATGCTTTTCAATAATTTCTGCTCCATTTGAAAGAGCATATATAGCTGCACTTGTTCCAATTGAATGATCACTGAAACCACTATATTCTTTAAAATTTACTTTATTTAAATCTAAATCATTTAAAGCAGTTGGATATTTTGAAATACAATACAAATAATCTATTTTATTTTTTGAATTAAGATTTGGAAACTTTTCTTCCTTCCAAAAACCTAATGAAATTATTAGTGGTTTTTTTAAAAATAAAAGTGAATTAATTAGATCTTCATCATAAATTGATCGAGAAGCAATTTTATACCTTTTGACATTTAATTGCTCTAACCAATCAATATATCGTGAGTGAAATACAGATGACATAAATTCAATTTGATGACGTTGACATTCTTCATAAAGAAGATTCACGTTATCTCTAGATAGCTCAGTTTTTTTATTATAATCTATCCATGGGTTATTTTTCGTACCAAAAGTTTCTTCTGCATCAAAAATCTGAAATTTGGCAACATCGGCACCACTTTCTTTGGCAGCAAAAATCAGCTCCTTTGCAAGAACCATATCACCATTATGATTTTGGCCAATCTCAGCAATTATTTCCATTTTAATCTTTCTTTTAACCAAAGTTCTAAAACTATTAAAGAAAATATTATAGGACTATTAAGTGTGTTTTTATCACTTGCAAGTAATTTAATATAATTAATACAATCTTTTTTTATTATATTTTCATTATAAAGACATGAGTCTGAGGAAAAACATTCATCGATTAGATAAGACCAATCATTTCTAAACCAATCGTCCAAAGGAACATTAAAACCATGCTTAGGTCGATTGATAATCTCTTTTGGAAGATCATCTTTAAAAGCTTGCTTTAAAATCCATTTAAGGGTTTTATTTCTATAAAAGTGGCTAAACTCTAATTGCTCAGCCAAATTTATGACTGATGGAGAAGCAAAAGGAACTCTTCCTTCAACAGATGCTGCCATGGTCATTCTATCTAATTTTTGTAACATTTCATTACTTAAATAAAAATCTCTGTCTTGTGAAATAAAAGTTTTTCCACTCCATTTTGTATTAGAATTAAACTTTTGAAAATGTCTAAGTGAGCTATGAGATTCGCTTATAATATCTTTACTAAAAATATTTTTCTTTTGACTCTCTGAAGCATAATAATGCCATGCCCATGCTTGTTTATGTGAATTGTAATTCTGAATAATTGATGCTCTTTCTTCATTAGAATATTCGTAATTATGAAAAAAAATTTCTGAGTCATTTTCATTATTATTTTTATTTTCAACTATTTGATTTATATAAGGGTACCAAGAGTAACCACCAAAGCACTCATCTGCACAATCTCCCGAAAGTAAGACTTTAATTCCATCTTTATTAGCATATTTTGCTATAGCCATAATTCCTAAACCAGAGGGTATCCCCATTGGCTGATCAGCAAATGCAATATAGTCTTGTAAATTTCTCAAAAAATCAGATGACTTTACTCTAATTGTTCTATGGTCTGAATTTATAAATTTAGCAAATTGAACTGCTTGGGATGATTCATCCGCCTTACCATGCTGAAGGTCAGAAGTATTCTCAAAACCTATCGTATATGTTTTTAGCTTATTAATTTTTTTTGAAGCAATATACGAAACTATAGAACTATCCAAGCCACCACTTAAAAAAGAGCCAATTGGTACATCTGAAAGTAATCTTAAGTTAACTGAACTTTCAACTGTTTCTTTCGTTATTTGAATCAACTCTTTATCATTCAATCCAGAATAATCATTTTTGTATTTGTAATTGAATTTTTTAAAAACTGCCCTATTACAATCAAAAATAACATAATGACTTTTAGGCAATGACTTTATCTTTTTAAATATTGTTTGAGGTTGCGGTATCCATGTAAAAGTTGGTATGTCCCATATTCCTGAAAAATCGAGAGAAACATCAATTCCTGGAAATTTACAGATTGATTTTAAAGTAGAGCCAAAGACCAATTCATTGCTCTTTGATAAATAATAATATAATGGCTTTTCTCCAGCTGTATCTCTAGCAAGAATAAGTCTTCTTTCATTTGTATCCCAGATTGCGATTGCAAACATTCCATCAAGCATTGAAAATAGTTCTGTTTTATATTCATCGTATAGATGACATATTACTTCTCCATCAGATCTTGTATTAAATTGATAACCTTTTGCTTCTAATAAATTTCGTAAAAAATTATAGTTGTAAATTTCACCATTATAAAATAATACAACACTTTTACTTTGATTAAATAATGGCTGGTCACCATTTTCAACATCATTGATACTCAACCTCCTCATTGCACCAGCAAATTCTCTATCATAGTAATAGCCTGATGAATCTGGACCACGATTTATCATTACTTCATTCATGCTTACTAGTATATTTTTACTAATTGGTTTATTTACCAGATAACCTGTTATTCCACACATATTGAATCAATGATTTTTTATAAATTCCTCAAAGGATATATTTTTCATTCCTGGAACTTTTGATGCATATTTTGTAGGTTGGTAAATATTGATAAATTTTATTGATGAATGCTTGGCTATCATTTCGTAATCTGAAAATTGATTTCTTTCTCTCATAAACTTACCTTTTAATCCCCAGACATCATACACTAATCTATTTATAATATTAGGATGTGTTTTATCACTTTCATTCATTGTGAAAATATTTTCATAAAGATGTTTTAAAAAAGATAGAATGCCCCATCTTTGTCCTTTCGGAAAACCATATGAAAATACTAATCGATTTGCATTAAAAAATTTATTATATTGTTTCATTGATTTAAAAATGTATTCAGCTGAATACTCCATGGCTCCAAGCATTGACATATCTTTTCCTATGAAGCAAACCTGTTTAAAACCAAGAAAGTTGAGAACAGGAACAATGCCTATAGCAGCAGAATTAAGCGAGTTAGTTCCATTAAGAATTACTTCATTATTTATTATTTCAGGATTTAAATATTTTTTGTAATCAACAGTATTATCATCGGTAAAATATACATTCTGATTTATATCAAAATTTAATATTTGGTTTTTAAATCCCAACTGTTCAAACCCATCACTTTCTAATGCTCTTTTGTAAGCAATTATTGGCAAGTTTGGATATTTTTGTAATAAATCGTTCGGAGAGTTGCGCAATATTACTTTTTTTTTGATTTTAAACCTTTTATGAGGAAAGTTTATTCTCCAAATTTCTGCATATTTTGCGAAGTTTTCAACGAAATCTCTCCATTCATCTTTAAATTGGTCTTTTAAAGATAAAGTGAGGTCATAATTATTTGCTATTGCTTGAAGAAATGTATATTGCAAAGTATTAGTTCTTAATTTTTCTGGATATGTAGCAAATAAAAAATCAGGTTTTAAATTAAATTCATGGAATTTTCTTGTTAAAGTCTTTGGTTCAATAAATATTACATCTGATCTTTTTTTTAAAAGTGATAAATCTAAATTATTCTTTAGTATAGATGGACCGCCCATAATAATAGTGGCTTTTTTCCCTTCGTATTTTTTGTAAAGATCCGCAAGCATCTACTTTTCTGCTTCAACAATGACAGTTTCAAAGTCAAAAAAATTGACCTTATCGTGAATACCTTTTTTGGAGTGATTTTCTTTATGCATTTCCAAATTTTTAAGATTATGATCGGTACTTCTACCACTATCGTGTTGACTTATTTTAACAAATCCAGAATTTACAAGCTGATTCTTCAATGTTGCAAAATTATATAAATATTTATGGCCCCATGAATGCATTTCTAAATTCAGAATATGCATAGCAGCATTCTCATCATTAGGATATCGACTAAAAAGATCGTTCATATAAAAATTAATTATTTCTAAGTTTTCTTTTTTTTTATTTTCATATATCAAAGATAAATATTTATCTAAATCTGGTGTAGCAATTCTAATCTTGCCTTTGGGTTTGATGATTCTAAAACATTCATCAAGCATATACCTTGCCTGAAAAAAATTAATGTGCTCTATCATGTGTTCACAATAAATGTAGTCAAATATGTTATCATCAAATGGAAATTCATCTGTTGCATCTAGATATATTACAGAATTTGACTGTGGAGAAATATCAGTAGGTAACCATCCATCTTTTGAGGCATGAGAACATCCTATGTGTAGCTTCTTAACTTTTCTATTATTCAAATACTTTCTAATTTTTTTACTTCTACCAAAAGCCATAAACTTTTTTTGACAATAGTTAAAAAATAAAGAAACTTTGAAATAAGAATATTGAAATAATTTTTTTATAAATTTTTTCATATTTTACAAATTTATGGATACAATTTTGATATATTTGCTAAGTATTGTTTATTAGTATTATTCTTTACAATTTTAATAAAATTTCCGTTTGGTTTAACAGAAATTTCACTTTTATAATACTTATTTAAATAATGACACATTCGTTCATTATTATCTTCTCTTTGAAGAGAAATATAGTTCTTTCTAGGTCTGTGGATAGCATCTGTGAACCATTTATTGAACCCTAAATAAGATGGCATTATTCCCCAAAGTGGTTCTAGTCCTGTTGCACTAAATGGTACATCAATTTTATTGTAAATATCCTCTTCATTTAATTTTGAGGATAATTCACTTAAATATTTATTTGAAAGTCCATGTTGACACATACATCCAAAAAAAAATGGTGATGTTTCATAATGAAAATTATTGTCTTTAAATTTAATATTCCCAGAAACTACCTCTGATAAGTTATACAAATTTAAATCTCCGTCATTATTAATAAATATTTTGGGCTTAAAAATATTTAAAAATTTAAAATCAATTATTATTCTTTTTAAGAAGTATTTTATTAAATTAAAAATTGTATATGCATCGGTACAAACATGATATTCTGTTCTTCCTTTATACGAATTTATTCGCCCAGTTTTTATTTCATTTGGCCATTTTGCTAAAATCTTTTTATAAGAAGAATCACCTTTAAATAGATCTAAAATATAGTTTAATTGTTTTATATGTAATTTTTCTATTTCTGATAAATTTTGCCGCTTATACATATTTGTCATTCCTTCGTAAGTAAGGAATCTTTTTTCAAAACCCATACTTAGAAAATCTATATTTTTTTTTTCGACAGCACTTAATATTGAATCTAATGAATGCTTATTAGTAAATAAAAAACCTTCCATTAAGAAAAGATTAAATTCATATTTTTCCCAAATCTTGGCTTGTATGATTTTATACCAGGCCCCTGAATCAAGTCCATGATCATTTTCTACTTCGTGGAGGGTATAATTAAGATTTGTATTTTTTATAAATTTCAAAATACTTTCATCGTCTGGCGTTAATTGGAAATTACCTACGCTGTTCTCACCAATAATTTTGAAGTAATTTTTAAATTTTTCTTTATTTATTTTCTCTCCATCTCCACGAATATAAATAAAATGTAAATCATAATCCTGTCTTGTTTGTAAAAGAAGGGATATTAAAGATGCGTTAATTAGCCACGGGTTATGATGAATTAATATAAATATTGCGTATTTCATATCTTCTATTCTTTTTTCATTTTTATAAGCTTTTCGAATAGTCCTTCTTCGTCTGAGTATCGTTTTTCATCAAGAAAATTTTCCTCATATTTTTTTATTTGCTTAGCATCTAATTGAAACATGTCTAACTTCATACTTTTAAACTTATTGATCATGTATCTAATATCATAATTCCATACCACACCTCTAAAATTATATATATAATTCTGTTTTGCAGAGTGGATACGTTGTAATATTTCTTCCCCCCTGAAATGTTCCTTTGGGCATTCAATATTTATATATGGTTTTCTCATTCTTACAGCCTCAAATACTGAAGTTGAATGATATCCTATTACTAAACTTGATATCTTGAGTAACTTTTGATAATTAGTTGGATAGTAAAGACCTTCATGATCATCAATAATCTTGTCAGCTAATTTATAACCAATCTTTGCTATTCTATGTTTTTTTCTTTTTTTAATTATAAATAATAGATTATTTTCATTACAAAATGTTCTAATGCTTTTTATAATTTGTTTCTCATTTATTTGTAATAAAAACCAATAAAATGACTTAATATTTAAAAAAATAAATAAAGATGCAAAAAATGTTTTTGAATAAGGAATAATAATTTTGTTAAAAAAATTATTTTTTTTTCCTTCATCAGTAAAGCCTGAATACAAACCTGAAAATGCAATAAACCAACTTTTATGTGACCTAGAAAATGCATAAGGATATGGAAGATAAATTAAAACTTTTTTTTCCTCAGGAATTTTCATACTTTTTTTAATTTCTTTGTTTGAAAGGTTTAGTGTATTACGGTCAATTTCTCTAAAACCAAATGAATATTTTTTTATATTAGAATTAAGAAGATAACTTATATTAGATTTGTCATTAGATGATGAAAATTTTTTAGTAATTTCGATCTGTTTGTTAAAAAATGTTTTAGTCCATATCAATATAATTTTTTTATAATCATGAAGATGTAAGAATTTATCCTTATGAATTTTATTCCAATAGTGCAATGTTAGAACTGTGTCTACACCACTTTGAATATTTACAACTTTACCATTTAGTTTCTTCTTAATTATGGAATTTGATAAAAAGTTTTCTGGGTATAAATTAAAAAAAAAATCAGTAGCATCTAATAAATACGAATTTTGTATAATATCTTCGTCATTATTAAATCTTCTTACTGCCAAATTATCTTTATAATGATCTATTAAACTATCTATGAATGGAATAGAGGTATTTGGAATTTCTTTATTATGCCAGAGTTCAACTGAATATTTTAATTTAAGGGCTTCACTAATCCATGGCGCATAGACTCTATAATGACCTTCTTTACTTAGATAAAATATTACCTTCATAAAAACTTAATTATTATTACTTGCTCTTATTAGTTCTTCGAGTGAGTGCCAATCCTCTAAAGTATCTAAATCTCTAGCCTTCCAGTTGGGCAATTCAATTATAGTAGAATGAAGATCAAAAACTTTCTTCTTATCCAACCATGCATCATTTTTTCCCCAATAAAACTGACCAGCATCATGATATACAATTGGCAGATCTTGAGTCCTTTCACTAATATATTCTGGGAATATCATTTTTACTTCATTTTTGGGTGTGGCTTTAAATGATCGATAATATGCAGGGTTAGATTTGGACGCTCCAAAAACAAATTTCCAATTACCTTCATTTAATTTTTTGTAACCCGAAATGATATCATCATCAGTAATGCATGGAGTTGTAGGAAAAATACAACATATATTTTCATAAACTTGATCATTCTGGTTTAGCCAATCTACAGTATCAGCCATTACATCTGAGACAGTCGAAAAATCATCAGAAATATTTTTAGATCGCAGAAAAGGAACTTCAGCGCCCAAGCTTTCAGACACATCTGCTATTTCATTATCATCAGTACTAACTATAATTCTTTCAAACAACTTAGTTTTGATTGCCTCTTTTATTGGATATGAAATTATTGGTGACCCAAGAAACTCTTTTATGTTTTTTTTTAAAATTCTTTTACTTCCGCCTCTAGCTGGTATTATTGCAACATTCATGATTTATAATTTTACTATTTCTTGTAAGCTTTGAATGACATATTTTTGATCAGCTATAGACAAATTTGCATATATAGGCAGTGATACAGCTTCTTTGTAAAATAACGATGTATTGGGAAAATCTTTTTCTTTAAATTTGAATTTTTCTTTTAGGTATTTATGTTTGTATAAAGGTACATAATGAACTTGCAAATTTATTCCTTTTTTTTTCATTTTAAAAAAAAGTTCAGATTTATTAACTTTTATTTTATCAAATTTAATTCTGACTGGATATAAATGATATGCGTGTTTAATTTCTTTCTTTTCTCTTGGCAAGATTATTGCCTTTGAGTTCCTTAAGTTTCTATCATAAAATTTAGCAATTTTATTTTTCAAAGTTACAAATTTGTTTAATCGTTTTAACTGACTAATGCCTAAAGCTGATTGCAAATCACTAAGTCTATAATTATAGCCAATATTCTTAATTTCGTAATTCCAAGTTTCTTTTGTTTTGAGTTTTAAACTTTTTCTATTTATGCCGTGAGATCGTAATAATTTAACCTCTTCGTAGATAGATTTATTGTTTGTTAATATAGCGCCTCCCTCAGCAGTAGTTATATTTTTAACTGGATGGTAACTATGTGTGACAATATCGGCAAACTTAGATCCATACCCTTTATTTTTGTTATATGAAGCGCCGATTGCATGACAATTATCATTTATTAATTGAAAATTATATTTTTTTTTGAGTTTTCGTAGACCTTTCCAATCACATGGATGCCCAGCATAGTCTACAGCGATGACAGCCTTTATATTTTTACCACGAGATAGGTATGCTTTTATCTTTTTCTCAAGTTGTATTATATCGATACAAAACGTATCCATATTAATATCGACTAAATCGGGGGTTGCGTTGCAGTAAAGAATTGCGTTTATACTTGCAACAAAGGTAAGAGGGGTTGTTAAAATAATATCATTTTTTTTCCATCCTAAAGCAAGCCCAGCAAGATGTAATGCTGCTGTACCACTTGAAACTACACAAACATATTTAGTATTAAATTTCTTAGATAATTCCTTTTCAAATTTATCTACTTGTGGTCCCTGGGTTAATAATTCAGATTTTAATACATTTATAACGGCTTCTATATCGTCATCGTTTATAGATTGTCGACCATAATTAATTTTTTTCATTGAAATTAAAAAATGTTATTTTTTTTTATAATTTTTCTTATTTCTGAAACGGATAAAAATTTATTTTTATTACTGTTATATTCAAAACCTTCTTTACATAATTTAAAATTTAATCTTTTCTTTTTGTAAAAATATTCTTTATTTACTTTGAAATAATCAGAATCCGCATGAATAATAAAAAAATCCTTAAATTCCATTGTATTTTGTGCATCTGATTTAGATATCATTTGCTCATGAATTTTCTCACCTGGTCTTATACCAGTATATTTAATTTTACAGCCTGGAGCTACAGCTTTGGCTATGTCTGTAATTTTATAAGAAGGTATCTTCGGCACAAAAACTTCACCGCCTTTCATTAACATAAATGACTTGATAACAAATTTTACTCCCTCTTCTAGGGTAATATTGAATCTTGTCATATTTTTATCAGTGATAGGTATAAATCCTTCAGATTTTTTTTTATGAAAATATGGTATCACTGAGCCTCTACTTCCTAATACATTGCCATACCTAACAACAGAAAAAATAGATTTTTTTGAGCCTCTATAATTATTTCCTGCAATAAAAAGTTTATCTGCTGTTAGTTTTGAAGCACCATACAAATTTATAGGTGATGCTGCTTTATCAGTACTCAATCCAATAATCTTTGCAACATTATTATCTAAAGCTGCTTTAATAACATTTTGACTTCCAATAACATTAGTTTTAACTACTTCAAAAGGATTATATTCTGCTGTGGGAACTTGTTTTAATGCTGCGGCATGCACCAAAAAATCAATGCCTACGGCCATTGCATCATTTAATCTCTGCATATCCCTTATGTCACCAATAAAATACCTAATTATATTTTTTTTATTATTTGAAAATTCTCCAAAGAAACTATCATTCTGCATTTCGAATTGTTTTAATTCATCTCTACTATAGATTATGATTTTTTTAGGCTTATAATTAATAAGAAGCTCTCTTACAAATGCTTTTCCGAAAGAACCAGTTCCACCAGTAACAAGTATAGTTTTATTATTAAACATATTAATATTTATAATACCTAAGAAAAAATTAAGTACGCCTTTTCTTACTCTCAATATCAATAAGCAAAATAAAGAGACTTATTGCAAAAGCAATGGAAAGAGAAATAATGAAGTTTCTTTTATTTTTTGTTGGATTTTTTATAATTTTCTTGTCTGCAATTAAGTGAATAGGTTTATTTACAATATTTTCAGTTAATTGGTTTAAATCAGATAATAAACCGTCAGTATTTAAATTTTCCCAATAAGCTAATTCTAATTTTTTCTCTAAGAGCAGCTTAGAATAATCTGTTTCTTTTTCAGTATATGTTTGAGTACTATAATCATTGATTGAAATACTTATAATATCAATTTCATTTCTTAGTCTTTTAATCTCAGGGTTTCTCTCTACAATTCTTTTTTGCAAAATATTTCTATATTGGCCAGAGATATTTTTAATTGCAAAAAACTCTATATGACTAATTAACTTTTGATTTATTAATTCTAATAAGTCTCTATTTGAATGTGATATTCTAACTTCCAAATAATTATTAAGTATTAATGGTCCTTCAACGGGGTCTTCATATTTTAATTTATTAATATTAGTTGAATTTGCAAGCGCTATAAAATTATCTTTTATTCCTTCATCGTGACTATATGCTTCAAGAAATGCGTTTTGCAAAAGCCGATTATTCTGAAATATATCCTTAAAGTTTTTTTTCAATGAATCAATTGTAAAGATAACAAGTTTTTCTCCTGGCTTTGCAACGGTAATATTAAATTTTGCTTCATAATCTGAGTATTGAACAATATCGTCAAAGTTAGGGGAACTTAACTTAATATTTAATAAATATGAATTACTTTCTCTCTGAGTAAAAAAATAGAATGATGAAATACTTAGTATAATTAGTATAAGAAGATACTTAAATTTTTTTTCCCACGCAAAAAAAATTATATCAAAGACATTAAATCCTTCTTCAGACTTGTCTGTGATTAAATTAGTTTGATTTGGTTTGTTCATTTGGAATAGTAATTTCTATACCACTTTATAAAGTTGTAAATCCCTTTTTGAAGTGAAGTTTTTGGCTTATAACCAGTCTTTTTTTTCAATTTTGAAATATCAGCATGCGTTTTATAAACATCACCTAACTGGAATGGTCTAAAATTTATTTTTGCTTTCTTGCCTATATTGTCTTCAATGATTTTTAAGAATTTTTTTAAGTAATGAGGATTTTCACTACCAATGTTAAATACTTGAAATGGAACATCATCCTTTGATGTTTTATTGATGAGAAGAAATATACCTTCAATTATATCATCTATGTACGTAAAGTCTCTATAATGTTTCCCTTTATTAAATAATTCAATTTTTTTATTTTTTACAATGGAATCAGCAAATTTAAATAAGGCCATATCTGGTCTTCCAAAAGGCCCATAAACAGTAAAGAATCTTAGAGCAGTTATGGGTAGTTTAAAAATATGGGAATATGAGTAGCCCATAATTTCATTACTTTTTTTGGTTGCAGCATAAAATGATAATGGACCATCAGTGTTATAAATTTCTTTAAGCGGAAATGATTTACTTGCACCATACACAGAGCTCGTTGAGGCAAATATTAAATGTTTAACTTTAATCTCTTTGGAACCTTCTAAAATATTAAAAAACCCAATTATGTTGCTGTCAACATATGATTGTGGATTTGATATAGAATGTCTAACACCTGCTTGTGCGGCAAGATGTATTACATATTTATACTTATTTTTATTAAAATTAGTAAGAGTCTTTTCTTTATTTACTAAATCTAATTTGTAAAAATGAAATCTTTTATTTTTCTTAAGCACTTTTAATCGATTATATTTTAACTCAATATCATAGTACTTATTTAAATTATCGATTCCGTAAACATCATAATTTTTATTCTCTAATAATCGACTGCATAAGTGATAACCTATAAAGCCTGCACAACCTGTGACTAGTATTTTTGAATTTTTCATAGGTTTAATTGGTGAAATTTTTTTTATTATTGTTAATATATGACATATATGTCTGCGTTGAAACTTATAAATTTAAAAATTTCACATATTTCTGAAGAATTTGTCGCATGGCATAATAAAGAACATTCCAAACTTTATTCCGCCTCTGGTAGGGTTTTTTCTAAAGCAAATTTAATATCAGAATTTGAGAATGGAATAAAAAATAAGAATCTCTTTCAATATTTAGTTAGGCATAAAAAAGACAAAGAAAATATTGGGGTTATTAAAATTGGCCCTATTGATAAAGTACATATGAAATCTGACTTAGTAGCATTTATAGGGAATGAAAATTATTTGAAAAAAGGTTTTGGATCTGAGGCAATAAGACTTGGAAACGACATAGCATTTAATAAATTAAATTTAAGAAAAATACATGGTCCCATAGTTAAATCTAATATAGGAGCTGTAAAAGTTTACCTTAAAGCAAATTGGATAATTGAAGGTATTCAAAAAGGTCACTATTTAATAAAAAACAAACAGGAAGATGCTATTTTAGTTGCTTGCTTTAATCCAAGATATTTTAAAAATAAAATTTGTAAAAATAGTGTTTTTAAAATAGAGGATATTTATCAGTTATGAAGAAAAAAATTAAAGACACAAAGTACTATAATTCTATTATTGATAAGATTGAAAAAATACGCTCTAAAAATAATACAAATTGGATGGATCTTGTTAGATTGAGTTTTAGTTTAGATCCTGATAATGCTTCTAAAATCTTATCAAAAATCTATCAAGAAGATAAAAAAATTAGTGACCTTGCAAAAAAACTTAGAAAGTAAAATGTTTATTACTAAAGATAAACCTTTTCTGATAGCTGAGTTATCAGCTAATCATTGTGGCAAAATATCTAAGGCCAAAAAATTAATTTACCTTGCGAAAAAATATGGTGCTGATGCTGTAAAACTTCAGACATATACAGCCGATACAATGACAATTAAGTCAGATAAGAATATCTTTAAGATTAGTTCTGGATTGTGGAAAGGATATACACTTTGGGATTTGTATGAAAAAGCCAAAACACCGCTTGAGTGGCATGAAGAATTATTTAACTATGGAAAAAAAATTGGTATCAAAGTTTTTAGTACACCATATGATGAGAGTGCAGTTCTTTTTTTAGAAAAGCTAAATTGTCAATGTTATAAAATTTCCTCTTTCGAAATAACGGATCATAACTTAATTAAGAAAATTGCAAAAACAAGAAAGCCATTAATAATTTCTACTGGAATGGCAAATTTAAATGAAATTCAAGATGCCTATCGTATAGCAAGGAAATATGGCTCTAAAGATATTACTTTATTGTATTGTGTAAGTAATTATCCCTCAAAAAAAGAAGATTTTAATCTCAATAATATTAAAATCTTGAAAGAAAATTTTAAATGCAGAGTAGGCCTCTCAGATCATTCTAAAAATATTGATATTGCAAAATTAGCAGTAGCAGCTGGAGCTGAAGTAATTGAAAAGCATATTGCCTTAGGAGAGAAAGATGAAGCCCTTGACAGAGAGTTTTCACTTTTAGGCAAAGAAATAATACAATTTAGACATGCGATTGATGATGCATATAAATTACTTGGTAAAAAAATATTTTACAGAGATAAATCAGAAAATATAAATAAAAAATATAGAAGGTCAATATTTGCAATTAAAGATATAAAAAAAGGAGAAAAATTTACAAAACATAATGTGAAGTGCCTAAGGCCAAATGCTGGAATTGAACCAAGGTTAATGAACCAATTAATAGGTAAAAAATCGCCAAAAAATATTAAGTCTGGACTTCCAATTAAATTGAATATTTTTTTGCAATCGAAGTAATTTGATATAATTGGATATTATATGAAAATTAAGCATTATTGTAACTCATTCATACAAACGGAAGTTAATAAGGAAGTCATAGTGTGTGATCCATGGATCGGCAAAACCAACGAAAGCGCATGGTTTACTTATCCATTCAGTGAATCTAAATCATACTTAAATAAAATTAAACCACATTACATTTATATAAGTCACTTACACTGCGATCACTTTGACATTGAAACATTAGCCAAATACAAAAATAAAAAAACACCAATAATAATTAAAAACTTTGAGCAAAAACGTCTCAAGACGAGATTAGAGGGTCTGGGTTTTGATAATATTATTGAATTGAAAGCATGGAAAAAATACAAAATTTCGAATGAGTTTAATGTTATGATAATACCGCAAATAACATCTAATACAGAAGCATTAAGAGATGATGTAAATTATGATCTTGATACCTCGATTGTTATTCAATCAAGAAAAACAAATCATTTATTCTATAATAACGTGGATAATCCTCTCTCAAACAGTGATCTTATTGAAATAAATAACCATATAAAAAAAATATTTAAATGCAGAGTTAATGTTTTTTGTTATCAAATGGGTGCCGCAAGTGGTTACCCTCAGTGCTTTCTTAATATTGATAAAAATGCAGAGAAAAAAAGAATTATTAGGAAGGGAGTTAAAAAAGTAAAAGATGCTATAAAATTATTCAAACCTGATATTTTTTTTCCTGCAGGTGGATCTTATACAATCTCAGGAAAATTCAGTATACTTAACAAGTATGTTGCTCAGCCAAACCAAAATGATTTTAAAAAATATTTTAAAGATAAACGATATAACATAGTAAACCTAGAGGGTAGTGAAATAGATATTGCAAATAAAGAATTACGTAAGGCTACGAAAAAGATACAAAATTATTCACATAAAAAGTTGCCAATTTCAGTGAGAGAAAGTAAATATTTTTATGATAAGATAAAATATGATAAAAGTTTAAACAAACTTGATGATCTTTTTGATATTGCCAAGTATAAATATTATAACATTGTTAACTCAAAAAAAATAAATGCAAATTGGAGAATAGAATTTTGCACTTATGATAATCTTAATTTAAATGAAAACGGAAATATAAACTTAAATAAATCTTTTTTCAAAAAAAGTTATATTTTATCAAAAGATAGTTTAATAAAAAAACAAGAACCAGATTTAATATGTCACTTGGATAAAAGGCTCTTTTATTGTCTTTTAAAAAGAGTGTCGCCATGGAATACTGCTCTTACGGGATCCATAATCATCTTTTCGAGAAAATCAAAGAAGTATAACGTAACGCTTGAAAATTCCCTAAATTTTCTTGCAGTTTAATAATTATTTGTAAAAATTAATATAGTTAATAGTTAGTTAAATGGTTGCGGGGGTAGGATTTGAACCTACGACCTTCAGGTTATGAGCCTGACGAGCTACCAGACTGCTCCACCCCGCGTTAATTAAATATTCTTTTAGTTCTTATGCCGACTAAATTCAAGATAATTATAACTCTTTGGACGTTATAATAAGACTCTAATCTTACAAAAAAAGTATAATTTTAACTAGGTAGTAGATAATAAATAATTTGCAAAAATCGATAAAGTTAATTTTTTTTATTTTATTTTTATTTAAGCTATCCACTACATTTTTTGAGAACTGCACATACATTTCTGCTATTTCTTTCAGAGAAAAAACTTTATATTTAAACTTACCATTTAAGTTTTTACTAATATTATTTATTTTTTTTATTAGTTGGCTGTTTGAAGAAAACAACAGTCTATTATCCTTTACAATCTCTATATTACTTGATGACTTTAGAGTTATAACTGGAACTCCAGTTGCGATCGCTTCAATTAACATGTTTGAGTAAGCTTCTCTTTTACTTGCAAACAAAAAAATATCAGATTTCTTTATTATATTTGATAGTTCATTTGGATTCTTAGGTCCATAACTTGATATATTCTTAAAATTAATATTAAAATTACCATATACATCCAAGTTGTATTTCCCAAAATCAAGATTCGCATCAAGATATTTAAGTGCAGATAGCCCTTTTGTTGGGTTATTTGACCAACTTGCGAAAACTATTTTAATTTTTTTCTTTTTTTTTTGATTTTTTCGATTTTTTCGATTTTTTTTATTAAAAATATTAACATCAACAGCATTAGGTATGACCTTAAAAAATTTACCTTTAGAATATCCTATGCTGACATTTTCTTTCATACTCCATCTTGATTGAAATATTACGCCATCAGAAATTTTTTGATTAAATTGCTGTATCAAGAAATCTAAAATCCTTCCTTTTTTTCTTAGCCCTTTCATAGGACCTCCAAGTCTGTGAATAAAAATTTTATCAGGAAACTTTCTTTTTAATTTAAGGGTTTCGAGTAAATGATGATGTGCATTATAAATAATCACATTGGCTTGTGTCTTGTCATTAATATAATACCCTTTTTTTGAAAGCTCTCTCTTCAAATTTCTTAAAAAAGAGTTGCCGCCACCCCACGGTGTGTTCTTTGTTGCAAAATTTATATGTATCTTGTTTTTCTCTATTTGGGTCATTGTGATGCTTACTGGAACAGTTGCTATATTATAAATTATATAATATTTCTCTCCAGTTAAATTCAGGGCCTGGTAAATTTGGCCCATAAAATTGTCCGTGTCGAGAGTAAAGTCCGTATATGATATCTAGTTTTCTTTTTTTATAAAAGTTAATTCCCATCTCTTTTATAATTTGCTTATTATTGATTAGTTTTTTAAAATCATATATTTCATAATTATTGCCGTCTATAACGAAGTAATAATAAAACGAGAGATTTATAAAAAAACCAACCAATTATCTTTTCATGAAAAACAAAAAAAATAACTTAGGTACTAAGGTATTTATATTTTTACAATATATAATTATATTTTTATCAATATATCTAATTTTAAGTTCTACATACTATAGAGCATTTCCTAAAAGCTGGAGAGGTTATATAAATAACAACTATCAACAAGAAATTAATTCATACTCTGACACACTTCAAAAGATCAATATAGAATTAAAAAAGAATAATACATTTGAGAGCTTGAAAAATATTAACAAAATCTATAGCGATGGAATTGCTTACATTTGGCCTGATCAAATAAACTCTATTACTTTTTCTGACAATTGGATACTTTTCTTAGCTCAATTTTTAGACCCAATACTCACCGGACTAAATCTTCAAAAGGCGTCAACAAAAGCATTTTCCAATTTTGAAAGCTACAAATATGAACGTGCGCTTGGCAGAGGTTTTGGTATCTGTTCACAGAATGCAATCGGTTTATCAGATTTATTGAACAGGTTAGGTAATATTAATTCACGAGTAGTTGGCTTGGGTCGCCATGTTGTAGTAGAAGTTGAATTAAAGCATAAAACTATAATTTTAGATCCCTCGTTCGGTATTTCGATTCCGTTCTCAATTGCATATGCTCAAAATAATCTAGATAAAGTAAAGAAATATTACCTGAACACAGCTGAGCCCGAAATATTCATCACTTATAATGAGAATGAAAATGTATATATTCCTAAGAAAGGAAATTATGTTTATACAAATAATTACAAGAAACAGAAATTAATGAGAAACTTTGAAATTCTCTCGGATTACCTGAGTATATTAATACCAATAATTTTTATTATAATATTTAGAAAAGTTATAATTAATAGGATTTAAAATTTATTATTCCTTGAAATAATAAATACACTTACCAGAAGATATTTATAATAAACTAATAGGAACTTAATTTTTTTTTATTATCCATTCTTGCATATCAGAAATTTTAAATAGTTTTGAAGTTAAATAATAACATATATGCAACGGTGAATTTATAATTAATCTCCAATTAAATTTAGCATTTTTAAAATAAAACTTAGAGGATACATTGTTTTTATCAAATATTTTTTCTAATTGTTTTTTATTTACTAATTGTAACGAATCTAAAAAATCAGTTGGTCTTCCTTGCAATCTTAGAAAAATTTTATTAATCCACTTCGGTAAAAACATAGGTAAATGAACCTTGTAATGTCGTTCTGTAAATTGTCTGTAATCAGGAGCATTTATATAAATATAGCCATTTTTTTTTGTTACTCTTATCATTTCTTCTATTGCCATCTCTACATTTTGAACGTGTTCAATAACTGTATAACAAAAAATAAAATCAAAAGTATTGTCTTCAAATGGTAAATTTTCAGCTACAGCATTAATAACTCGCTCTTTATCTATCCCAAATAATTGAGCCTTCATGTTACAAATTTCTAATGCTTTTTCATTAGGCTCTATTCCATAAGCATCAGCATTTAATACACTTGAAGCATAAATTAATTCACCACCGGTTCCGCAGCCATTAACTAATGTTTTTTTATTTTTAAAATTGAATTGAATTTTGGAGAGAATTTCATCAAAGATTTTACTGCTAAAAGTCTTTTCTTCTAATAATCTGTTATCAGCTCTTTGCTTCCAATCAGGCAAACCTAATTCTTTTAAATAATAAGATTTATAATACTCCAAAATCTTTTTGTTAATTTTTTTTTGTAAATTTATTTTTTTCATTAAGCTATTAATTATATCGAAAGCGACAAATTCACGTTTAGTAGACCTGGCAATGTCCTACTCTCCCATGCCTTAAGACATAGTACCATCGGCGCTGGAGCCCTTAACGTTCGAGTTCGAAATGGGATCGTGTGTTACCTCTCCGCTAAAACCACCAGGTCAACAAAACGTGAAATCAATACCGAAAAAAATATTTTATTAATTATTCCATCTTAAGTGTTGCTTGAAGTTTACTAGTTTATTTCTAGTACATAGAAAATCAAGCCGATCGAGTTATTAGTATCAGTTAGCTTCATGCATTACTGCACTTCCACACCTGACCTATCAACGTGGTGGTCTACCACGACTCTCATGGAAGAATTAGTTTCGAGGGAGGCTTCCCGCTTAGATGCTTTCAGCGGTTATCCCGTCCGTACTTGGCTACCCAGCGATGCCGATGGCACGACAACTGGTACACCATTGGTACGTTCACTCCGGTCCTCTCGTACTAGGAGTAACTCCTCTCAATTCTTCAACACCCACGGCAGATAGGGACCGAACTGTCTCACGACGTTCTAAACCCAGCTCGCGTACCACTTTAATCGGCGAACAGCCGAACCCTTGGGACCTGCTCCAGCCCCAGGATGTGATGAGCCGACATCGAGGTGCCAAACACCGCCGTCGATATGAACTCTTGGGCGGTATCAGCCTGTTATCCCCGGCGTACCTTTTATCCGTTGAGCGATGGCCCTTCCACTCAGAACCACCGGATCACTATGACCGTCTTTCGACTCTGCTCGACTTGTCAGTCTCGCAGTCAGGCAGGCTTATGCCATTGCACTCAACAGCTGATTTCCGACCAGCTTGAGCCTACCTTCGCACGCCTCCGTTACTTTTTGGGAGGCGACCGCCCCAGTCAAACTACCCACCATACACTGTCTTGGATCCAGATAATGGACCTCAGTTAGATATCAAAAATTACAAGAGTGGTATTTCAAGGACGACTCCATGGAAGCTGGCGCCTCCACTTCAAAGTCTACCACCTATCCTACACATGTAATTTCTAATACCAATGTAAAGCTATAGTAAAGGTGCACGGGGTCTTTCCGTCTAACCGCGGGTACTCCGCATCTTCACGGAGAATTCAATTTCGCTGAGTCTACGCTGGAGACAGCGGGGAAATCATTACGCCATTCGTGCAGGTCGGAACTTACCCGACAAGGAATTTCGCTACCTTAGGACCGTTATAGTTACGGCCGCCGTTCACCGGGACTTCAGGTCGTAGCTTGCACCACTCACTTTAATCTTCCGGCACCGGGCAGGCGTCAGACCCTATACTTCGCCTTGCGGCTTTGCAGAGTCCTGTGTTTTTAATAAACAGTTGCTACCCCCATTTCTGTGCCACCCACGTCTGGTTGCCCAAACATAGGTCCTCCTTCTTCCGAAGTTACAGAGGCAATTTGCCGAGTTCCTTCAGCATAGTTCTCTCAAGCGCCTTGGTATCCTCTACCTATCCACCTGTGTCGGTTTCGGGTACGGTCTATGATGAGGCTATTTCCTGGAACAACTTCACTGCCTATCCAATCCATATAAGGAAAGACAATTTACGTCATCCGTCACATCTCATCTGGTCAAGGAATATTAACCTTGTTCCCATCGACTACGACTTTCGTCCTCGCCTTAGGAGCCGACTCAACCTGCGCGGATTAGCCTTGCGCAGGAACCCTTGGATTTTCGGCGACAGAGTTTCTCACTCTGTTTGTCGCTACTCATGTCAGCATTCTCACTTCCGATATCTCCAGGAGCTCTCACGAGTCTCCCTTCAACAACGTACGGAACGCTCCGCTACCACACAATAAATTGTGTCCAAAGCTTCGGTGTATTGTTTAGCCCCGTTACATCTTCGGCGCCGGATAACTTATTTAGACCAGTGAGCTGTTACGCTTTCTTTAAAGGATGGCTGCTTCTAAGCCAACCTCCTGGCTGTTTTGGTCGTCCGACATCCTTTCCCACTTAACAATAACTTGGGGACCTTAGCTGTTGGTCTGGACTGTTTTCCTCTCGACTACGGACCTTAGCACCCGTAGTCTGTCTGCCATACAGTACTCATCGGTATTTGGAGTTTGGTTGGACTTAGTAAGGATCTCTCCCCCCTTGCCCATCCAGTGCTCTACCCCCGATGGTATTCATATGACGCACTACCTAAATAGTTTTCGCGGAGAACCAGCTATATCCGAGTTTGATTGGCCTTTCACCCCTAACCACAAGTCATCCAAAGACTTTTCAACGTCAACTGGTTCGGTCCTCCAATAAGTGTTACCTTATCTTCAACCTGCTCATGGCTAGATCACTCGGTTTCGGGTTTAATCCAAAGTACTTTCGCCCTATTAAGACTCGCTTTCGCTACGCCTACACCTTATGGCTTAAGCTTGCACTTTAAACTAACTCGCTGACCCATTATACAAAAGGTACGCCGTCACCCTTACGGGCTTCGACAGCTTGTAAGCATTCAATTTCAGGATCTATTTCACTCCCCTCGTCGGGGTTCTTTTCACCTTTCCCTCACGGTACTAGTTCACTATCGGTCACACAAGAGTACTTAGGCTTGGAGGGTGGTCCCCCCATATTCAGACAAGATTTCACGTGTCCCGTCTTACTCAAGAACATTAATTGTCATTACCCATACAAGACTATCACTCTCTATGGTTTACCTTTCCAGGTAATTCTGGTTGTACAATTAATGCTACTGGCCTGGTCCGCTTTCGCTCGCCACTACTTACGGAGTATCGGTTGATATCCTTTCCTCCAGTTACTTAGATGTTTCAGTTCACTGGGTTCGCTTTACTAACCTATGTATTCAGTTAGCAATAACTCAAAAGAGTTGGGTTGTCCCATTCGGAAATCTCCGGATCAAAGTGTGTTCGTCACTCCCCGAAGCTTATCGCAACGTACTACGTCCTTCATCGCCTTTGTGTGCCAAGGCATCCATCAAATGCTCTTAAACGCTTGATTATTCTATGTACAAAAAACAAACTTGTTGTTTCTTGTGACACTTTAATTTGAATTCTCAATAAAATTTTAATTTAGTATTGATGTCACTTCACGATGTAAATGGAAAAGCTTAAAACTTGGTGGAGCTGACCGGGATCGAACCGGTGACCCCCTGCTTGCAAAGCAGGTGCTCTCCCAGCTGAGCTACAGCCCCAAGAGATACCACGTCATGGTGGGCCTGGGTAGACTCGAACTACCGACCTCACCCTTATCAGGGGTGCGCTCTAACCAGACTGAGCTACAAGCCCATACGTAAGGCTTTATAGTTTTAAACAATGAAAGAGAAACGAGGACGGTAAGCCACATAATAATTACTAAGTTAAATATTTTTTAAATTCAAATGAACTCAAAAAATTACTCTTAGAAAGGAGGTGATCCAACCGCAGGTTCCCCTACGGTTACCTTGTTACGACTTCACCCCAGTCGCTAATCTTACCGTGGTTGGCTGCCTCCTTACGGTTAGCGAACCAGCTTCAGGTAAAACCAACTCCCATGGTGTGACGGGCGGTGTGTACAAGACCCGGGAACGTATTCACCGTAGCGCGCTGATCTACGATTACTAGCGATTCCAACTTCATGCACTCGAGTTGCAGAGTGCAATCCGAACTGAGGTAACTTTTTGAGATTTGCTCCAGATCGCTCCTTCGCTGCCCTTTGTAGTTACCATTGTATCACGTGTGTAGCCCGGCCCGTAAGGGCCATGAGGACTTGACGTCATCCCCACCTTCCTCCGGCTTATCACCGGCAGTTCCTTCAAAGTTCCCACCATAATGTGCTGGCAATTGAAGGTAAGGGTTGCGCTCGTTGCGGGACTTAACCCAACATCTCACGACACGAGCTGACGACAGCCATGCAGCACCTGTATCCAATCCACCCGAAGTGAAAGACTTAATCTCTTAAGTCCGCGATTGGTATGTCAAGGGCCGGTAAGGTTCTTCGCGTATCTTCGAATTAAACCACATGATCCACCGCTTGTGCGGGTCCCCGTCAATTCATTTGAGTTTTAGCCTTGCGGCCGTACTTCCCAGGCGGAGTGCTTAACGCGTTAACTGCGATACTGGAAATTTAAATTCCCAACATCTAGCACTCATCGTTTACTGCATGGACTACCAGGGTATCTAATCCTGTTCGCTACCCATGCTTTCGAACCTCAGCGTCAGTATTGGCCCAGAGAGTCGCCTTCGCCACTGGTGTTCCTCCTAATATCTACGAATTTCACCTCTACACTAGGAATTCCACTCTCCTCTACCAAACTCAAGAAATGTAGTTTTGAAGGCAGTTCCAGAGTTAAGCTCTGGGATTTCACCTCCAACTTACAAATCCGCCTACGCTCGCTTTACGCCCAGTAATTCCGAATAACGCTAGACCCCTCCGTATTACCGCGGCTGCTGGCACGGAGTTAGCCGGATCTTCTTCTTCAGGTACCGTCATTATCTTCCCTGACGAAAGAGTTTTACAACCCTAGGGCCTTCATCACTCACGCGGCATCGCTGGATCAGGGTTGCCCCCATTGTCCAATATTCCCCACTGCTGCCTCCCGTAGGAGTCTGGGCCGTGTCTCAGTCCCAGTGTGGCTGATCATCCTCTCAGACCAGCTATAGATCGTCGCCTTGGTGAGCCGTTACCTCACCAACAAACTAATCTAACGCGGGCCCATCCAATAGCGCATAAAGCTTTCTCCCGAAGGACGTATAAAGTATTAGCTTAAGTTTCCCCAAGTTATTCTCTACTACTGGGCAGGTTCCCACGCGTTACTCACCCGTCTGCCACTAGATCCGAAGATCTCGTTCGACTTGCATGTGTTAAGCGTGCCGCCAGCGTTCATTCTGAGCCATGATCAAACTCTCAAGTTTAAAAATGACGCACACAAACTTATTGGCGGAGTTGCATAAAATTAATTATGCAATCCAATAAACGTGTACGGTTATTCTGTACTGCGGAATTACCGCCCACGTTTCTCTTTCAATTTACTTTTCCAATAGCATAATCGCGCAAGCAAATAAACCTTACCCCTTTGGATAAGGAATAAAATGCCAGATCGATTATATTAAGACTATAAATAGTCATATGCCGCAAGCTCAGAGCATCACCGAACAAGGGTGAGCGTTTTTTACTGTATAGAGCCAAAAAGTCAAGCAGCAAAGGACATAAAAGGCAGAAAACTAGCATTTATATAGAAATATAATTATACAACGAATTCAATTACTTATTTGATTAAATAGGAGTTTCACATCAATGAAAAATAATATTTATGAAAAAACTCTAAAAAATGTTTATACCAATATCCCAAAATGACCTACATCAATAGAAATCAGATTATTTTATTACTAAGCTTTGTCTTCTTACTAGGTATTTCATATTTATTGTCTATTTCGTTTGGGGAAAATTTAGCAAGAGAAAAAAAAGTTTCTGAGAAAATTATATCAGATGAAGACCCAATCCATATTGAGGAAAAATTAGAAATTGATTTTACACTCGTCCAAAAATACTACCTGCAAGAAGGAGAGACATTTACCGGAGCCTTAAAGCAAGCAGATCTTGAAGATGACGAAATTAATGATGTTGTCAATATTATATCTAAAAAAATAGATTTAAGAAAATTAAAAGTAGGAACACTAATAGAGACTTACACTAAGTCTATTAATGATAAAAAGATAATTAATGAAATTATTATATATCCTGATATTGAAAAAAAAATCTATGTTCAAAAAATTAATAATAAGTTTGTTGCAGGCGAATACAAAAAAAAACTATTTAGTAAGTTAAAATTTTACGAAGTTGAAATCCATAATAGTATTTATGAGTCTCTTAAAAAAATAGATACACCAGATGAAGTTATAATGGAGTTTGTGCAGTTGTATAGTTTTGACATCGATTTTCAAAGAGATATTAGAAATGGGAATAAAATCAAAATATTTTTTGATATATATACAGACTCACAAAACAAATATATTAAATCGGGAAAGATTTATTTTTCAGAAATTATTCTTAATGATGAAATCTATGAGCTTTATAGATTCCAATCAGAGGGAGATGAATTTGTTGAATACTTTAGTAGTGAGGGTAAAAGTGCAACTAAAGCACTTATGAAAACTCCAATTAATGGAGCAAGGTTATCCTCTGGTTTTGGAATGAGAAAACATCCAATTTTGGGTTACAATAAAAAACATCAAGGAGTTGATTTTGCAGCTCCTACCGGAACACCTATAATGGCTGCGGGCACAGGCCACATAGAGTTTGTTGGCAATAATGGAGGTGCGGGAAAATATATTCGGATCAAGCATCTCAATGGATATAAAACCAGTTATTCTCACCTAAGCAAATATGCTTCAGGTATTAAAAAAAATGTGAAAGTCCGACAAGGACAAGTGATAGGTTTTGTTGGAAACACAGGACTATCTACCGGTCCTCACCTACACTATGAAGTAATCTTTAATGGGAAAAGAATTAATCCAATGAAAATGAAACTACCTTCTGGCAAACAACTCAAAGGCAAAAACTTAGAAATTTTTCTAGCTGAAAAAGATCGAATTAATTCTGAGGTTTCTTTATTAAGCGCTATGAATTAGCTTCTTCAATGGCTTTTGCAGGATCAAGTGTCTCAACAGTCTCTTCGACACTAGTTACTTCTTTTCCATTGGTTTTTATTGAACCATTTTTTTCATTATAACGATCCTGGCGCTCATTTAGCAATCTGCTGTAATGTTCAGCGTGCTGCATATAGTTTTCTGCACCAATATGATCGCCTGATGCTGCTGCATCTTTTGCCAATACCTTATACTTTTCAAGAACTGTAGATAAATTACCTCTGACTCTGGTATTATTATTACCATTAGCAAAATTATCATTGTTCCTGTTATTTAACCTTTTGAAAGGTCGGCTTCTTCTATTTTTCACTTTGAAATTTAAACCTAATTTTTTTAGGTAATTTGTTATTCGAGATTACGTAAATTAGTGTTAAGTTCAAAATTAATCAAGTTTTTATTTATATTCTTTTTGTAACGATACACCTTGGTATACCAGAGATGTCTTTTTCTACTGAAATAAGCTGAAAACCAGTATTTTTTAGCAGTTTTTGAATTGGTTTTAATTGATTGTAACCGATTTCAAAAATGATCAATTGTTTTTTATTTTCATATTTAATTAGATTATCTAAAACCATTTTAAAACACCTTAATCCGTTTTCTTTTGCAAAAAGAGCGATATCAGGCTCGAAGTCTTGAACATCCTTGAGTATATTATCTTTTGATGAGGTTGAAACATATGGTGGATTACAAACTATAAGATCATAATTTATTGTATTGAATTCAGAAAAATCTGCATGACAAAATTTTAATCTATTTTCATTTAGTAAATTACTTTTATTCTGCTTTGCTACTTTTAAAGCCTCTTTATCGAAATCGATGCCAATACCCCTACTATTTTTAAATTCCCTTAGGAGCGATATGATCAGGCATCCGGAGCCAGTGCCTAGATCTAACATTTTAAGATTTTGGTTTGTATCAGGAAAGTATTTGATAGCAGTTTCAATTATAGTTTCACTGTCAGGTCTTGGAATTAATACTGAATTATCTATAAAGAATGTATCTTTCCAAAATTCTTTTTCATTAATTATGTATGCAATTGGCTCACTTTTTTTTCTTCTTTGAATTAGTGCCTTATATTGACCCAATTCAATATGATCTAGTGGCTTATTATGACTAATATTAATTTCTTCATCAGAAGTATTTAGAATATACTTCAAAAGTATTTTTTTTTCTAAAATAGGTATAGAAGAATCTTCAGAATATAGAAGTTTATTTAATGAGGACATATTATCTTCCTTGATCTTCAAGAATTAGATTTGTTATAACTTCCTCTAATCCCGTAGAATTTAATATTTGTTCTAATTTGTAGAGTGTTAAATTTATGCGATGATCAGTTACTCTTCCCTGAGGAAAATTATAGGTCCTGATTCTTTCTGATCTATCACCTGAACCTATCTGTGATTTTCTTTTATCCGCTATATCGTCGTCTTGTTTTTTGCGCTCGAAATCATATAATCTTGTTTTTAAGACCAGCATAGCTTTGGCTTTGTTCTTGTGTTGAGATTTTTCATCCTGTTGTTGTACGACGATACCAGATGGAAGATGAGTTATTCTAACTGCACTATCAGTTGTATTAACGTGCTGCCCTCCTGCACCACTGGACCTAAATACATCAACTCTAATATCTTTATCGTCAACCTGAATATCTAGATCCTCAGCTTCAGGTAATACAACTACACTTGCTGCAGAAGTATGAACTCTTCCCTGAGACTCAGTTTCTGGGACTCTTTGGACTCGATGAACACCGGACTCGAACTTAAGTTTTGAATAAACACTGCTACCTGAGATTTTCGCAACTGCTTCTTTAATGCCTCCTTTTTCAGAGTCTGAGATGGAAATATATTCAATTTTCCATCCCTGATTTTCAGCATAGCGCTGATACATGCGTAAAAGATCATTAGCAAATAAAGCTGCTTCATCGCCACCAGTACCAGCTCTGACTTCTAGAATTACATTTTTTTTATCTAATGGATCTTTTGGGATCATTAATTCTTTCAAGACATTTTCAGCTGCTAACAATTTTTCTTTGACATTATTGATTTCAGATTTGGCTATTTCTATTAAATCAGCATCGTTACCGTTTATAACGCTATTTAATTCTTCTAATTCTGACTGTTGAGCTAAATATACATTAACTTGATCATATAAAGGTTTTAAATCAGCATATTCTTTTGAAAGAGATACATATTTATCTTTATCATTTACTGATTGGTTTAATTCGTTTTCAAGATTTTTGTATTTATCTTGAATTTTTTCTAATTCATCTTGTTTAATCATGAAGTGATTGAATCTTTTTCTCTACAAGATTAACAACGTGATCAACTATTTCGGGATTTTTTATTTTATGGTCAGCAACACCTGATAAATAAATCATATTATTACCCTTTCCACCGCCGGTTACCCCAATATCACTATTTAATGCTTCTCCTGGACCGTTTACAACACAGCCAATAATTGAGAGAGTTATAGGATCTTTAATATGTGACAATCGTCTTTCAAGCTCACGAACTGTATCAATTACTGGGAAAGCCTGTCTAGCACAAGAAGGGCAGGAAATAATTTTAATACCCCTAGAACCTAAATTTAAACTCTTCAATATCTCGTGACCTACTTTAATTTCCTCTACTGGATCTGCTGTCAATGACACTCTAATTGTATCTCCAATCCCTTGTGAGAGAAGATTGCCAATACTTATGGATGACTTAATTGAGCCTGATAAATAAGTTCCCGCTTCTGTTAATCCAACGTGAAATGGATAATCACAAAGTTTTGCTAATTTTTCATAGGCTTCAATTGTAGTAAATACATCTGATGCTTTTACACTTATTTTAAAATTATCAAAATTATTGTCCTCAAGCAGGCGTATATTTGCTATTGCGCTCTCGACTAAGGCATCAGCGCAGGGTTCACTGTATTTTTTTAGAATTTTTTCATCAATGGAACCTGCATTTACTCCTATGCGCATACAAATGTTATTTTTTTTAGCTGCATCAATAACCTCAATAATTTTATCTACTCCAATATTGCCAGGATTTATTCTTAAGCAAGCAGCCCCCGCATCAGCAGCTTCGATCGCACGCTTGTAGTGAAAGTGAATATCTGCAACGATTGGTACATCCACATTATTAATGATCTCTTTAAGAGCTTTTGTGGACTCTTGGTCGGGACAAGATACTCTAACGATATCTGCACCTTCAGATAATAAATCATTGATTTGTTTTACTGTTGCATTGACATCTGATGTAAGCGTATTTGTCATTGATTGCACAGAAATTTTTGCATCGCCACCAACTTCTACACTTCCAACCTTAATCTTCTTTGTACGCCGGCGTATTATTTTGTTTTGAGAGTACTGACTCATAATTATTTGTAAATTAAGTAGGTATTAAATATAATGAAAGCGTTGATTTGAAAACTTAAAAAATCTGTTTTCTACCTATCTCGCCTATAGAGCCTAGAAATTTTATTTGGCCATTGTTAACTTTTATTGAAATGAGACCCATATTTCCTGAGGTTACAAATATTTCGTCTTTTTTTGATACCTCAAGATTAAGCTCTTCGCCCCCTTTGAAAACCTGACTAATTAATATTTCCTTTGAGTTATCAATTTCTATCCAAACTTCATTGTCAAATAATATTGATAAACTGACAGTTTCCAAAATATTTTCCTTATTGTCATATAAGCTGGCAGATTGTTTAGAATTACTTAAATACGGATTTAATTCTTCTGTAATTGTTTGATTAAAGTTAGAGAATTTATTTTCAGCTAAATTATTTTCTAGATTATTTTGAGATAATATTTCAGTATTATCAATTTTCAATTCAACAGCTAAATTGTTATTTTTTAAAGAATGATTAAAGCTTAAAATTATAAAAACTAAAAATAATGGTAATAGAATTTGGAATTTAAAATTATTTATTAGCGGTAAAAAAGAATTAGCCACTGATACATTGTTCGATAATTTATAAGAATTTTCTATTGATGAATGAGTAAAAGTAATTTTTTTTTCAGGAACCTCTACACCTAGGTGTTTTGCGTATAAAAAAAGTAGATGTTTTTGTGGAAATGAGTCCACTTCACTTTCATTAAGATTTTCAATTTTAAAAATAACTTTTTTTGAAATTTTTGTCTCTTTACTTAAATCATCTACTGAACAGCCCCTAGCTACTCTCTGGTTCTTAAGTTCAAATAGAAAATTCTGGTACATATACTGTGTATTAATTAAACCTTAAAATAAAAAAAATAAACCCATCAATTACCCAAAATGATTATTTCTTATAAAATAATACTTAATATCAAGCATAGACACTATACCTGGTCGAGCTGAAATACAGCATGTAGCGCATTTACAGCCTTTTCAGTTTTATCTTTATTTATTAAGACGCTTATCTTTATTTCAGATGTTGAGATTACTTCAATGTTGATTTTATTTTTGGATAAACATTCAAACATTTTTGCAGCTATACCTGGTTGATTTCTCATTCCTGATCCAATAATAGAAACTTTTGAGAGATTTTTTTCGTTTAAAACTTTTGAAATCCTGAGTTTTTTTTGTAAACTTTCTAAAATTTTTAATGTTTTATCCAGATCTATCATTGGAATTGTAAAAGTAAGATTTGTCATTTTTCTTTCAATAAAATTGTTCTGAACAATCATATCAACATTAACTGAATTCTCTGCAAGCTTATTAAAAATCTCTGCAGCAACTCCCGGTTTATCTTCCACATCAAGAAGAGTTATTTTTGCCTCATCTTTAGAATAAGCAACTCCTGTTACTGCCCTATCATTTTCATTATTCACATCATTTGAAATTAAAGTTCCCTTATCAGACGGATTGAATGTTGATCTAACATATACGTCTACATCATTACTCATGGCAGATTCAACTGAAGCTGTTTGCAAAACTTTAGCTCCTTGCGAAGCCATTTCGATCATCTCTTCATAAGAAATTTTATCTAGTCTTCTTACATTTTCTGTCATTCTAGGATCGGAGGTATAAACTCCATCAACATCAGTATAAATATCACACCTTTCAGCTTTTATTGCTGAAGCAATGAATACTGCAGTGTTATCTGAACCTCCACGACCAATAGTCGTAATTCTACCCTCATTAGAAATACCCTGAAAACCAGCTACGACAGCTATCTTTTTGTTTTCAAAATCGTTAATGATTTTATCCGGTATCACTTTATCAATAAATGAATTTCTATGCGAACCCCTAGTGATTATTGGGACTTGCCAACCAAGCCAAGATCTTGATGGTAGACCAATTTTTTTTAGAGCCAGTGACATTAATCCTGCTGTTACTTGCTCTCCTGAAGAAACAACAACATCATATTCACTATCATCATTATAATTTATCTTATCGACATGCTCTATTAGCTGATTAGTGGCTCCAGACATAGCTGAAACAACTACAACTATATTATTGCCTTTATCATATTCTGATTTGACAATATTAGCTGCGGATTCAATTAAATCAGTTGTAGCTACTGATGTTCCGCCAAATTTTAAAACTACAGTGGACATTTGACTTTTCGTTATTAAATTGTGTTACGTAATACTCTAAACAAAAACAAGGATTACTTTAATACGATACTTTAATCAAGTATTAGTTAAATGATTGATTTATGGACATTTCTTCGATTGATAAAACTGAAATTGATAAGTTTAAAAACCTTGCCAAGGAATGGTGGAAACATGATGGCAAGTTTAAAACACTGCATAAATTTAATCCCATAAGACTGGAATATATAATCAATACAATTAAAGATCATTATGCAATAGACCAAGAAAATGAATCACCTTTAAAGGGATTATCAGTTTTGGATATTGGATGTGGTGGTGGACTAATGAGTGAACCATTAGCAAGGTTAGGTGCAGATGTAACCGGCATTGATGCTTTAGAGAAAAATTGTATCACTGCAAAAATTCATGCCGAAGAAAATAATTTAGATATTAATTATCTTAATACAACTGCTGAAAGTCTTAACAAAAATAAAAAGTATGACATTATTTTAAATTTGGAAGTAATAGAACATGTAAACAATCCAAAAAATTTTATTAAAGAATGTAGTGGCCTGGTATCTAATAATGGTATTATGTTTATAGCAACTATTAATAAATCTATCTTTTCGCTTATTTTTGCAAAATTCATGGCTGAATATGTATTAGGATTTCTTCCAAAAGGCACACATGATTGGAATAAATTTTTAACTCCTGAGGATATTTACTCTTTTTTTATTCAAAACAACTTTGATGTGATTAGTAATATAGGTGTAAATTATAATCCATTAAGAGACGAATGGTTTATGTCTAAAAGAATGGATGCAAATTTTATTGTTTCTGGAAAAAAAAATTAATTATCTTCTTTTATCCATGGAATAGAAGTTACCTCAATACCCTCATCACTTAGATCAGTAACTTCTTCTTTAGTTGCGTTGCCGTATACTGGCTTTTTATTAGATTTGCTATAGTGGATTTTTCTTGCTTCATATGCAAACTGGTCTCCGACAAACTCAAAATTTTGTTTAACAAACTTATTTACTTCTTTTACTTTATTTCGAAAGTCTCTGAGTGCTTTTTCGTTTGGAGTGACGTTAGTTTTTTTTACGGATACATTTGGACTTGAAAGTTCTTTAGTAATATTTGAGGACCCGCACGAAACACATTGAACAAGCTTTTTTTTGATTTGTGTTTCACATGACTTGGATGACCCAAACCAACCTTCAAATGAATGAGAACAGTCACTGCATTGTAAATTAAAAACGATCATAATAACTCTATATTGTAATTATATTGCTTATTTCAATATTTGTGTTCTGAAACTTGGCATATTAGCTCTAATTTTATGAAGCTCTTTAAAGTCCAAACTAGCCATTATAATGCCTTTTCCTGCCTTTTTTTCAGCCAATATCTCACCCCATGGGGATACAATTAGACTGTGTCCATAGGTATGGCGCTTTAATGAATTTTTTCCATATTGTGCAGGAGCTAAAACATAAGAACCATTTTCAATAGCTCGTGTTTTTACAAGATTATGCCAGTGGGCTTTACCAGTAGTGGTTGTGAATGCTGAAGGAATAGTAATTAACTTTGCCCCCATCATCACTTGTTTTCTATAGAGCTCAGGGAATCTTAAATCATAACAAATTGATAAACCAATTTTTCCCCAAGGAGTATTAGTAACCACAACTTTTTTGCCTGGTTTAAAGATTTTGGACTCTTTATAGCTTTCTTTTTTGGATATTTTCACATCAAACATATGAATTTTATCGTACTTGCATTGAATATTGCCTTTGCTGTTTATCAAATAGGAGCGATTATATAATTTGTTCTTATTATCTTTGATAACAATAGAGCCAAGCAATATCCATACTGATTTTTTCTTTGCAATTTTTGTAAATTCAATAAGAAATGGATCGTCCTTCTCCAGAAATACTGACCTTTTTAATTTTTTTCGATCTAATGAGATAATATTTGTAACTTCTGGTGTTGAAATTAAAAAGGCGCCTTTATCAATAGCTTTATTTGAAAGATCTATTGTCTCTTTTAAGTTTTTATAGATATCTGAACTTGATGTAAGCTGAAGACAGGCGGCTATTAAATTATTTTTCATTCAAAATTTTATCAAGCGTGCCCGACATCTCAAGCTTATTTAATTCTTCAAATCCACCAATATGCAGCTCTTTAAAAAAAATTTGTGGAACAGTTCTTTTTCCATTAGCTCTTTCTAACATAATATCTCTTTGGGAGGGATCATCTTGAATGTTAATTTCTTGGTATTTAATTTGTTTTTTATCAAGGAGTTTTTTTGCTAAGTCACAATATCCACAGTTATAGGAGGAATAAATAATTATTTGGTCGCTCATAAATTTAGATCCTATTATCAAAGTAACTTATAATTTCAGAAATATTTTCAATAACTTTATCATCTTCCATATAAGTTTCACCTAATCGAACAACGATCATATCCTTAGATGGAATAATTAATATATATTGCCCGCCAAAACCTGCGGCATAGTAAGTATCCTTTGGCAGTCCACGTGTAAATGCTGGATGAGGCATCCAAAACTGATTGCTATACATTTGGTAGGAGTTTTTAGCTGGAATTCTTGTATCATCAATCCATTCTTTTGATACAATTCTCTCCCCATCCCATAATCCATCTCTTAAATATAAATATCCAAATCTTGCATAATCCCTTGCGTTTGCAAAAATTGAGCTGCCACCAATGAAAGTTCCAGAATTATCAAATTCAAAGATCGAATTTTTTATACCTATTTTATCAATAAGATTACTTTTTATGAAATCTAAATATTCAATTCCTTGAGCTTCAAGCCTTGTTTTTATTATTTGACTTATAATATTAGTTTCTCCAGTCGAGTAGTTGTATTTCATACCTGGTAGAGGAGTTTTTAGTTTCATGGATGATGCAAACTCAGCTTGATCAAATCTTCCCTGCCCAAATAACATCTCTAATGTGTCTGACCTTCCACTTAAATCATATTCCTCAACATAATCCAGCCCTGACTGCATATTAAGCATATGTCCTATGGAAATGTTTTTTCTATTGTCATCCCAGCTTGGTAAGAGATTTGTTTCGTCTTTTGATTGTATGAATCCCCTATCAATCATCATTCCAGTCAATAGGCCAATATAGCTTTTTGCCATTGAATAAGAGACAAGTTTTGTATCTTTTGTAATAGGAGAATTGTAATTTTCATAAACAATACTTCCGTCTTGAATAATTAAAAGTGCATTCGTACGTCCCAATTCATCATAAGAGTCATCAGAAAAAGTATAATTAATAATTGTACTAAACTCTTCGTCATCAATTTCTATTAAATTTTCTGGCCATGTATTTGTTGGCCATTCGACTGTTTCATTATGTGGCAATTGATTAACTATAGCTAATGATGGATTGACCCAAATTAAAATAAAGGATAAACACGTTATAAATTTCATAATTTTATGCATAAAGTATCTCGATTTATTTATAACATATTAGTAATATTTACATCATTTTTTTTTATAAATACAAGTATTGCAAAGTCTGATGAAACCCTCATTGGATTGAATGCTTCAGCAAAGCACTATTGTGTTTGTTTCTTTATTTCAGAAATGAAAAGTGATTATTGTGATGAAGCATATGATCGTGTTATTGCTTCTTCAGTTTCAGACGATGAATTGTTCAGTCAAATTAAACTATTAGGTTACAATAAAGATGAGGGGAAAAAAGAAATTTCAATTGAATATGGAGATTATAAAATAGTCTCTGTTTTCACTGAGGAAACAGGTTGTTATTTTAAAAAATAATTAACAACTTTAGTATTTGCAGGCAATAATTTTGCTTTCTTCAATTCCTTTGCAGACACCCATCTTAAAAGCTCCCCTTCTTTACTTATAATTTTTCCTGTCCATTCAGTTACTTCGAATACATACATCATTAATAAAAATGAACGATACTGGTGCTTAAAAAATTCATAGTTTGATAATTTGTTTATATCTATTTTTATATTTAATTCTTCCTTTAGCTCCCTAAATAATGCAACTGCAAAATTTTCGTTATTTTTCAATTTTCCGCCTGGAAACTCCCAAGAATTGATAAAAGAATCCTTTTGTTTTCTGCTCATTAAGAGAATTTCACCATTTTTATTTTTTATAATTGCGGAAGAGCAAAATACTACCTTCATGTCCTGTATGCTGCATTGATATCAACATATTTGTGAGAAAAGTCACATGTTTGTGTTTCATAAGAATAATTGCCTTGTCCAAGGTCAAGTTTTAGATCAATTTCTTTGCTTGCCATATATTTTTTTAATTTTTGTAAATTTAATTTTTTATACTCCGCTCCATTAGCAACAACTGTTTGCTTACCTATATAAATCTTAAGTTTTTTTGGATCTATTTTTTCATATGTTTTACCAATCGCCATTACAATTCTCCCCCAATTTGGATCATTTCCGTAAAAAGCTGTTTTTACAAGTGGGGAGTTTGCGACTGCCTTAGCAATTCTTTTTGCCTGCGGTGAATTTTTGGCACTTTCAACTTTTATGTTTATCAATTTTGTTGCACCTTCACCATCTCGAACAATTTGTTCCGCTAAATATTTAACGACAGGAAGTAAAGAGTTTTTTATTTTTGATATTCTCTTATCTTTTATTGATGTAATTTTATTTTTAAATGAAACACTATTAGTGCTAGTCATAATTACAGTATCATTTGTAGATTCATCTCCATCAACAGTTATTTGATTGAATGACTTATCTACAAGATCTTTTAATAATTTCTGTAAAATATTTTGAGGTATTAAACAATCTATAAAAATAAATCCCAACATTGTTGCCATGTTTGGCTCTATCATTCCAGACCCTTTCGCAATCCCTGTGATTGTGATTGTTTTATTTTCAATCATTGTTTTTACAGAAATTGCTTTTGGAAAAGTATCGGTAGTCATAATTGATTGAGCTGCTTGTAACCAATTATTAGTTTTTGATTTATCTTTTTTTAATGTATTTAATATTTTATTTTCAGGAAATTTTTCTCCAATAACACCTGTAGATGCAAAAAATACCTTCTTAACTGAGACTTTGAATTTATTAGAAACAAAGTTACTTATTTTCGTTAACGCATTAATACCTGCCTGGCCTGTAAAAGTGTTTGCATTTCCTGAATTAACAATCAATGCTTCTATTTCTTTATTTTTTAAATTTTTTTCGTTCCAGTCCAGTGTGCATGATCTTAATGAGGACTTTGTAAAAACTTCAGCAACTGAAGTTTTATTTTTGAAAAGAAATAAAGCTAAATCCAGTCGTTTCTTGTTGTATAAGCCTGCAGAATATACATACATATCAATGCCTTTAATCTGTTTTATTTTTCCAATATTTTTTGGCGCTAAAGGTGATTTTTTTAACATTTTTCAAACAATCAAATATGAGTGATTTAAGTAATTTTATCTTAATTGGTGTTAGTATTTAAGGTATAAATGCTTGCAATTAAATAGAAAATACAAATATCTACTCAAATGTTAAAAGTTAACTCATTTTTTAATACAATTTTTAGCCGAAGCGAAAAGAAGAAATTAGCTGAATTTCGGCGTACTGTGCAATTAATTAATGATTTAGAGCCTGAAATTGAAAAGCTATCTCAAGATATGCTGCTTAAAAGAATTTCAGAGATTAAATCTGAAATATCAAATGGAAAAAAAATTGATGACTATTTAGTAGAGTCTTTTGCAATGGTGCGTGAGGCTTCCAAAAGAACACTTGGTCAAAGACATTTTGATGTTCAATTGATTGGTGGCATGGTTTTACACAATGGTGGAATTTCAGAGATGAAGACTGGTGAAGGAAAAACACTTGTTTCTACATTGGCTGCGTTTCTAAATTCTCTATCTGGAAAAGGTGTTCATATAGTTACAGTAAATGATTATCTTGCAAGGCGAGATGCAGAATGGATGGGTTCTATATTTAATTATTTAGGTCTATCTGTTGGATGTCTAACTAACGATACAGAGGGACGTGAAAAAAGAAAAGAACAATATGCCTGTGACATTACTTACGGAACCAATAATGAATTTGGCTTTGATTATTTAAGAGATAATTTACGTGTATTAAAACAGAATATTGTTCAACGAGATCATAACTTTTGTATTGTTGATGAGGTTGATAGTATATTGATAGATGAATCTAGAACACCGCTTGTAATTTCAGGCGCTATAGAAGATAAAACAACTCTTTATAATTCAATTAATAAAATAATCCCTTTTCTAAATGATGATGATTTTGAAATAGATGAAAAAACAAAAACAGCAAATTTAACAGATGCAGGAAATGATAAAGCTGAAAAAATATTAAAAGAAAGAAATATTATATCTGAAGGGACTTTATATGACATTTCTAATGTCGCGGTGGTACACCATATAAATCAAGCATTAAGAGCAAACAAACTATTTGAAAAAGATAGGGACTATATTGTTAAATCAGGAAGTGTAGTAATTGTTGATGAATTTACAGGCAGGACGATGGAAGGTAGAAGATATGGGGATGGGCTACATCAAGCAATAGAAGCAAAAGAAAATGTTAAAGTTCAAAATGAAAGCCAAACATTAGCTTCAATAACCTATCAAAATTATTTTAGACTATATAATAAAATTTCCGGTATGACGGGAACTGCGCTCACTGAAGCAGAGGAATTTGGTGACATTTATAATTTGTCTGTTTTCGAAATACCTACAAATATTCCAGTTTCACGAATTGATAATGAAGATGAAATCTATAGAACAGCCGACGAAAAATATGATGCTATTATTGAGCAAATTAAAATATGTAATGAAAAAAACCAGCCCGTCTTGGTTGGGACAACAAGTATTGATAAATCTGAGAAAATTTCAAAAAAACTCAGAAATAATAAAATTAAACATGAGGTACTAAACGCTAAACATCACGAGCAAGAGGCAAAGATTATTGCTAATGCCGGTGAACCAGGTGCTGTTACAATTGCAACAAATATGGCAGGAAGAGGAACTGATATTCAACTTGGCGGTAATTTCGAATTTAAATCAAGCACAAAGAATGGCCAGGAAAATTTAGAAGGACTTAAAGACACAATTACTCAAAAAAAAGATGAGGTGATTAAAGCTGGAGGTCTCTTTGTAATTGGAAGTGAAAGACATGAAAGTAGAAGAATAGACAATCAGTTAAGAGGAAGGTCTGGTCGTCAAGGTGATCCTGGGGAAACAAAGTTCTTTATAAGTTTAGAAGATGATTTAATGAGAATTTTTGGATCAGAAAAAATAGATAGTGTTTTAAAAAGCCTTGGCTTGAAAGAAGGTGAGTCAATTAAGCATGCATGGATTTCAAAAGCACTTGAGAGAGCGCAAAAAAAAGTAGAAGGAAGAAATTTTGACATAAGAAAAACTCTGTTAAAGTTTGATGACGTCTTAAATGATCAACGTAAAACGATATTTGAACAAAGACTTGAGTTAATGAATGCGGATAATATTTCAGAAATTGCAAATGAAATGCAATACGACGTTGCTGACGAAATTGTTGAACGTTACTGCCCAGAAAAATCTTATGCTGATCAATGGAACTTACAAGACCTTCAAGATGAGATAAATCAATACTTTTCAAAAAAAATTGATGTAAATTTAGAAAACTTAGAAGGTGATATTAATCAGCAATATATTAAGGATAAAGTTTACACACTAATAAATGAAAATACCGTAAACAGAAAAGGTAATCATTCAGAAGAAGAGGTTAATTCTGCAGAACGAATGGTTATGCTTAAAATTTTGGATGATAAATGGAAAGATCATATTAATAACCTTGAACAACTTAGGTCAACTATTGGTTTAAGAGGGTACGGTCAAAGAGATCCCCTAAATGAATATAAAAATGAAGCGTTTGGATTATTTGAGGAACTAATAAATAATTTAAAAATTGATGTTTCTAAAATCTTTTCAAGAATGAGATTAAGAGAAAAACAAAACCAAACTTTAAATGAAAATAGTGTGTCTGAAAAAATTAACCAATCAGCTACAAAGACAAAAAAGATATCAAGAAATGCCCCTTGCCCTTGCGGTTCAGGTAAAAAGTATAAACATTGCTGTGATAAAATTAATTAAATAAATAAGTTAGTACGCCGATAAACAACATGGCAAGTATAGCTCCTAAAACAATTCGTCCCAAAAAACTATTATAAAATCTTTTTTTATTGCCAGATTTCCCAAACTTTTCATCAAGAACAGTATTAGCTGCTGTGGTCTTTTCACTAAATAATCCCGACCTTCCTATTTGAAGATATCTTTCTTGTCTTGCATGTTTTAAATCATTTCCATGTTGATTTGAGAGCAAATTTAAATATTTCTCAATTTCATCTCCAACAGACTCAATCGCCCGATGAGGATTTCTATGTGCGCCACCTGTAGGCTCTTTAACAATTTCATCAATTACATCAATTTTTAACATATCTTCTGCTGTAAGCTTAAGGGCTGATGCCGCCTCAACAGTTTTCGTATTATCTTTCCATAAAATTGATGAACAGCCCTCTGGAGAAATTACTGAATATATGGAGTTTTCCAACATAAGGACTGTATTTCCTGAACCAATAGCGACTGCACCGCCTGATCCTCCTTCACCGATTATTATTGCTATAATAGGAACACCCAATGATAAACAACACTCAGTTGTTTTTGCTATTGCTTCAGACTGTCCTCGCTGTTCAGCTCCTACTCCAGGGTAAGCGCCAGGGGTGTCTACGAAGGAAATTACTGGAATGTCAAAATCCTCTGCAAGTTTCATTAATCTTTGAGCTTTTCTGTATCCCTCAGGCCTAGGCATTCCAAAATTATGTTCAATTCTTGATGTTGTATCGTGTCCCTTTTCATGACCAAGGACTAATACTGTTTTACCTCTAAATTTTCCAAACCCCCCAAGAATGGCTTTATCTTCTGAAAAAAAACGATCACCTGATAATGGGAAAAAATCCTCAATTAGATTTTGAATATATTCTCTAGTTTTTGGTCGTTGAGGATGTCTTGCAACAAGTGTCCTTTGCCAAGGTGATATTGAAGAATATATCTTTCTATAAGTTTCATTTATTTGTTCTTCAACTTGCGTAATTTCTTCAAGAAGATTATCTGATGGAGCATTATCATTTAAGCTTTTGAGCTCATGAACCTTATTGTCAAGTTGTTCGATGGGCTTTTCAAACTCAAGATAGGTGTTCATTTAATAATAAATTATTTACTTAGAGTTTCTATTAATTTTGTTTGTTCGATAATTTGCTCGGCTTGCCTTATTGAAGCGGCGTCTATTAATTTTCCATTTAGTGTAGCAGCGCCTGCGCCTGACTCCTGTGCTTTTTTCATCGCTTCAAGAATATCTCTGGCTTTTTGTACTTCTTTTTCCGGTAGTGTGAATACCTCATTTGCAAGATCTACCTGACTAGGATGAATTGCCCATTTTCCCTCGCATCCAAGAATTGCCGTTCTTCTTGCGTGAGACTTGAAACCATCTGGATCTGAAAAATCCCCAAAAGGACCGTCAATAATCCTAACACCATGAGCCCTTCCGATAGTTGTCATTTTTGATATTGGATAGTGCCACATATCATTCCAGTGAGTTTTTCTCTCTCCATCAATTTCATCAGTTAATATTGAATAGTCTTGATTAGATCCGCCGATATTTGTTGTTCGCATTCTAACTGATGCCGCATAATCAGCATAACCAAAATGGAGAGATTCAATTCTTTTGCTCCCAGTTAAGATCTTATCTAGGTTTGTTATTCCCATTGATGTTTCAACTATAAGTTCAAAGCCTATTTTCTTTTGTCTTTGAGTTTTATCTTCTATTTGCGTCACTAACATATCAATCGCATAAACATCCTCTGGAACACCAACTTTTGGTATCATGATTAAATCTAATCGCTCACCACCATTTTCCATTAAGTCAACAACATCTCTGTAACAATAATGAGTATCCAATCCATTAATTCTTACTGAAATAGTTTTTTTCCCAAAATCATGATTTTTTAGTGCTTTGATTACATTTTCTTTTGCTTGTTCCTTATCTTGCGGTGCCACAGCATCCTCAAGATCTAAACAGATTATATCTGCATTGCTTGCTGAAGCTTTCTCAAACAAATCTGGCTTTGACCCTGGAACAAATAACTGAGATCTATTTATTCTTATAGTGTTAGAGGGTACGGGCGTGAAACTCATTTTGTTGGTTTATCATCATAAAATCCTCTTTTCAAGGACAACTTGAATTACAATTATTCTTTGAATACCTTGGATAATGGGTGATTATCTTCCACCGTACTTTTTAATCTATCGCTAAGAACATGAGTATAAATTTGTGTTGTAGATATATCTGAATGCCCAAGTAGCATTTGTAGTGATCTCAAATCCATTCCATTAGCAAGTAGATGCGATGCAAAGGCATGTCTTAGCTTGTGGGGGCTAACGTATTTTGCATCGATATTCGCTTCTTTGCACAATACTTTTAAAAGTTGATGAAATCTTTGCCTTGAAATATGACCAAGCTTTGAATTTCTTGAAGGAAAAAGCCATTTGTCTTCATTTTTATCTGCATTTAAAAATTCTACTCTTACTTTTAGATACTTTTCTATTGTGGATAAAGTGTTTTGATCAACGGGCACAAGTCTTTCTTTATTTCCTTTACCTGTAACAAAAATAAAATTTTCTTTTTCATATAAAGATGACAATTTTAATCCAACTAGCTCAGAAACTCTTATTCCTGTTGCATATAATATTTCTATCATAGTGAATAGTCTCAACCCTTTAATAGAGTCATCATTTTTAGCTGTCTCTAATAGCCTATCTACCTGATCGTTTGTTAAAAAAATCGGTAGCTTAGAGTTTTTTTTGGGTATTGATATTTGCGAGAACGGATTATCTTTCAGTATATTTTCGGTAACTAAAAAATCACAAAAGTGTCCTAACGAAGATAATTTCCTGAGGATTGTTGACCTCTCAAATCCTAAATCGTTCATCATTGAAATATATTTTTCAATTGATTTTCTTGAAAATATTAGTTCAGATGATTTGCTTGTTGTTTGTCTTTCTAAAAACTGATTTATATCGCTTTTATAAGATTCAATCGTATTTTTACTTAAACCTCTCTCAGATATCAGTGATTCTAAGAAATTCTCAATAATAGATTTTTCTATTTTCGGCACTATAAATTGTACGTTGAAAAATACTCTAATATATAGTCTTGTGCGTAAACTTCATTAATCTCGAACAATGAATCTATTATAAGAAAAATTGAAAACTCGTCATTCTCATTAAAATTATCATCTCCATGCAATATGTTTAGTAAAATTATTTTCTCACCTATTTGATTTTCAAGAGACTCAAAATAATTATGAAGTTTTATATTTGCAGTTATTGAGGAGACTTTATTTAATTCATTTGGAGTTTTCCAATAACTAATTTTTTTTGAATTTGTAATAAGTTCGTAATACTTAACTATAATATTCTTCTGCCTATCGGAAAAACCTTCATAGTCAATTAATTGATTTAAGTTAGTCTCTTTTATTGCTTTACCGTTCGCCAATGAAAGATAAAACTTAGCTTTAGAAAGCTCTAATGTGTTTGAATTGAGATTCAATTGATTCACCCACTCATTACATTTTTCAGGGTCATCATTTAGTATAAAGATCAGGCAAATACCCGATGCATTATCGATATAATCTGGTTTTGGCTGAACTATTTTTATTTTATCATAAATCATTAAAGACGCTGTATCCAACATACCATGCGCACTAAATAAACTAACATATTCAGGTATTTTACTTACTAATTCAGCCTGAGATGAAGTTTTTCTTATATCTTTAAAGATTTTAATTCGCTCTAATAAAGCTAAATTATCATCACCAGCGTCCTTAGTATTACTCAGATCAAAGGACTGGTAAATCTCTGCAAGGTATTTGTGTTCAACCAAGCCTTTTTTGACAAGTTCTTCAGCAATTGAAATTTTTTTAAGGTTGTTCTTCTTATAATTTAAAAAGTAGAACAATTTAAATTTTATTGGTGAATTTATGGAAATATATTTATCAATATCGACATTGTATTTTTGTAATAAATTTAAATTAATTAGATTTATTTCTTTGAGATTTTCAGCTTTAATTTCATCACTGTAAATAATTTCAGATAATAAAGATAAATACTCTTCATTATAAGAATTATTATCATCTCGCATTAAAGAGATATTTAGATCAAGAGTTAGTTTATTAGCTGACATTGCATTGCAAAATGATGCAAAATATAAATCACTTAATCTTTCTGATATTAAATTAGAGTTGCTATTACAAATTCTTTTGTATTGATTATAGATAAGTAAATTATCTATCATTCCATCACTTAAAATATCGTTTATTTCATCACTATTTAGTAAGCTAAATAATTGAGATATATTTTTATAATAACCTCTTGAGATTAAAAAATCTGATTTAAGATTTAAAAAAGATAATGAGTCACTATTTGATTTATCGGGTGGAGCTGCTGTAGTTAAGATTACATTTTTTACTAGGTTCGTAAGAGTTGAACTAGTACTTTCTACAGGAGCTGTATTAATTAAATATGCTATATCCTCTATATTAGACCCATCCCATAAATTAGCTTCAAATCCGCCATTAGTTGGATCATATAAGCCTATAGCATCGGCTTTAGTGAATAGAAAATTTTCCTGTTTTACGGTTTGATTAGTTAAGTTTACTGCTTCCTGCGTATTTGATTTTTCAACAGAGCTTTCAATTTCGCTTATAACACTGTTCTCTTGCCAAATTTCATATGGCTCTTGACTCAAATTGCTTTCCGCCAAAACATCAATATTAATGAAAAATGAGCTTATAAGAGATAAACTAATGATATATAATGTCACTTTATTACGAATGCTTTTATCAAACATATTAATTTCTTTTAACAGAATATTTTAAAACTGTGAAATTTATTCACATTTAATAATGTCAAAAAAAAGACTCTCTCAAACAAAAAAAAATATAGTTTTTCTAGGCCATATGGGCTCTGGTAAATCAACTATTGGCAGAGGTTTATCAAAAAAACTAGGCTTAGATTTTTATGACACGGATAAAGAAATTGAAAAAGAAATGGGTCAAAAAATTGCAAAAATTTTTGATGAAAGCGGTGAAAGTATCTTCAGAAATATTGAGAGAAAAATTACTTTAAAATTACTAGATAAAAAAAACTCTATTATTGCACTAGGCGGAGGTGGCTTTGAAGATTTAAAAATAAGAAAGTTAATATTGAATAAATGTAATTCAATATGGCTAAAATGTGATTTGAATATTTTAGAAAAAAGATGTAGAGTGTCAAAAAAAAGGCCCCTTTTATCAAATAAAAATATAAAAGAAGAATTTGAAAGATTAAATAAAATTAGGCAGAAAAATTACTCAAAAGCTAAATTCACAATCGATGTGAGCAAAAAAAATAAATATCAAATAATTAAAGAAATTACCGAAGCTTTAAAAATCTAATAATGAAAAAAACTTTAGAGGTAAAGACCGGAACAGACGAATATAAGATATTAATTGGTGATAATATTTTATTGAGCTCAGGCTCATTAATAAAAAAGAAATTAATAAATCCACGAGTTTTTATAATTACTAATAAATTAATCTATAAACTTTACGGAAAAAAATTAGAGAACTCACTAAAAAAAAATAAAATAAGTTTTAACAAGATAATAATTAATGATGGTGAGAAATACAAAAATATTAAAACTATTAATTTAATTACGTCTAAACTTCTCAAATATAAGGTTGATAGGAATGATACTTTAATTGCTTTTGGTGGAGGTGTTATTGGCGATATTGTTGGTTTTACAGCAAGTATCACATTAAGAGGTATTAATTTTATTCAGATACCTACAACATTATTATCGCAAGTCGACTCTGCAGTAGGAGGCAAAACAGGGGTCAATACTAAAGAAGGCAAAAATCTGATAGGTACTTTTTACCAACCTAAATTAGTGATTTCCGATGTTTCACTATTAAAATCTCTTCCAAAAAGGGAGATTTTATCTGGCTATGCTGAAATAATTAAGTATGGACTTATTATGGATAAAAGATTCCTTAATTGGCTTTTAGATAATGAGTCGAAGCTTATGACATTTAACAAAAAATATTTAATTGAGGCTGTTTTCCACTCTTGCAAAAATAAAGCAATAATTGTAAGAAAAGATGAAAAAGAAAAAAATATAAGAGCAATACTTAATTTAGGCCATACTTTCGGACATGCTATTGAAGCAATAAATAATTACCAAAAATCATTAACACATGGAGAAGCTGTATCTATTGGCATCTTGATGGCTCTAGATATGTCTTCACTTCAAGGGAATAGTTTAAATAAAAATATTAATAAAATAAAAGATCATTTTCAAAAATTAAAAATGAAAACAAAAATACCTAACAATATTAAAAGAAAGACATCACTTAAAAAATTTAAAGAGACAATGAATTCTGATAAAAAAGTAAAAAATAATCATATAAATCTGATTCTTTTAAGGAATTTAGGTAAAGCATATTTAGCCAATCGATATTCAACTAGAAAATTAGACAGCGTGATAAATAATTATATAAATTAGATGATATTTGAAATTATCGTATTATTTTTAGCTATAATAGTTCTTTTAGCATTTTCTGCGTTTTTCTCTGGTTCAGAAACAGCACTAACAGCAAGTACGCGAAGTAGATTAACTGGTCTTGGCATGAAGGGTAAAAAGAATTCTAATGTCGCAATAGATTTATTGAATAAGAAAGAAGCCTTAATTGGAGCGATTTTACTTGGTAATAATTTAGTCAATATTCTTGCTTCAGCTTTAGCTACGAGTTTATTAATCAAAATTTTTGGGAATACAGGTGTTGCTTATGCCGTAATCATAATGACAGCATTAATTGTGATTTTTGCAGAAATTCTTCCTAAAAGCTATGCTATTGCAAATGCAGAAAAAATGGCACTATTAGTAAGTCCATTTTTAAAACCATTTGTAACTATTTTAGCACCGGTGACATGGCTGATGGAAAAAATCGTTTTTACTATTTTAAATATAGTTGGAATTAAACATGACCAGAACGCAAGAAGTTTATCAGTAGCTGATGAAATTAGGGGAACTGTAGATCTACATCATAAAGAAGGAAGATTATTTAAAATGGATAAAGACATGGTGACTGGAATTTTAGATTTATCAGAAACAACTGTTGAGGATATTATGGTGCACAGAAGCAATATCTTTATGGTTAATATTGATGAAGATCCTGAAAAAATAATAAACCAAGTTGTTGAAAGTCCTTATACAAGAATACCTGTTTGGAAAGACAATAATGAAAATATTATTGGCTTAATACATGCAAAAAATCTGTTGAGAAAGCTAAATGAACTTAAATCTGTAAAAATTTCAATAGAGGATATTAAGAAATCATTAATTAAAACGTGGTTTGTACCAGAAACTACGCCTCTAAAAAATCAATTACAAATGCACCTGAACAGAAAAATTAAATTAGCCATGGTGGTTGATGAATACGGTGTGTTAAATGGAATGATAAGTCTTGAGGATATTATTGAAGAGATTGTCGGAGAGATCAGCGATGAACATGATATCGATTTAACTGATATTGTGAGAAATAAAGATGGCTCAATTAAAGTTCAAGGATCTACAGAAATAAGAAACATTAATAGAAGTTTTGGTTGGGACCTACCTGATGAAGATGCAAATACTATTTCTGGTTTAATAATAAATGAGTCTAGGTCCTTTCCTAAAGCTGGGCAAGTTTTTCAATTTTATGGATTTAAATTCGAAATAATTGAAACGAAAAGAAATTTGATTTCGCAAGTCAAAATTGCATCACTTAATTAAATCATATTCTGACTTTATATAGAGTTTTAATCTTATTGAGTGTATCTCTGTCAATATTTCTTCTTTAAGTATGTTATGAACAATTCTCTCTCTTTCAATTCTTGAATGTCCATCAAAAGATTCTGAAACAATAATAATTTTAATATGTGAAGTATCTTTGTTATCACCTTCATAATGATTTTTGTGTTGATCAGAAAAGTTTATAATTTTAAAAAAAGACGGGTTTAGATTGTCATTAATTTTCTTATCTATAGATTCTTCTAGAGTCATGTATATTAATCTAATCTAACATATGAAAAGGCAATATGAACAAAAGAAAATGTCATTTTAAAGGGTGCGAAGAAATAGGAGAATATCGTGCTCCGTCTTCCCCAAAAGATCTAGGAAAATACATTTGGTTCTGTCTAAAACACATAAAAGAATATAACAAAAAATGGAATTATTTTTCAGATATGACAGCCGATGAAATTGAAGCATTTATCGAAAATGACATAATTGGCCATAGAAAAACTAAGCAAATAGGATCAAATGATACGAGTTATTTTGAAAAAATATCTAAAATTTCAGAGAGAATGTTTCAAGGGATGAATAATCTTGAAAATTCGCTCGTACATCCTAGTTATTATAGTTCTAAGTATTTAAATGCTCTTGCAACTTTAGGCATTGATAATAAGGAAAGTTCACTCAATGAAATTAAGTCTAAATTCAAAAAGATTGTAAAAGAATTACACCCTGATACAGTTGGTAACAATGAAAAAAATAAAGAAAAATTAACTAAGGTTTTAGAAGCCTATAAAACAATAAAGGAACAATATGACAACAACAGAAAATCTCATGCAAAGTAAACCAGATATATCTATATCTGTGAATCAAGCATTTGGATTTGATACAGATCTTCATGTTGAGGGGTTTTCAAAGAAATCAGAGTATGTTCCTGAAATCGACTCAAACTATTGTTTTGATAAGGCAACTACCATGGCAATACTGTCTGGGTTTAAATATAACAGAAGAGTTATGGTCCAAGGTTTACATGGGACAGGAAAATCAACTCATATTGAACAGATTGCTGCTCGGCTTAATTGGCCTTGCGTTAGAGTCAATCTTGACAGTCACATTAGTCGGATTGATTTGATTGGTAAAGATGCAATCGTATTGAATGATGGAAAGCAAGTTACCGAATTTCAAGACGGAATCTTACCCTGGTCATTGCAAACACCTACAGCTTTAGTATTTGATGAATATGATGCTGGAAGACCAGATGTTATGTTTGTAATTCAAAGAGTATTAGAGTCGGAAGGTAAATTTACATTATTAGATAAGAACAGAGTTTTAACGCCAAATCCATATTTTAGATTATTTGCAACTACAAACACCGTTGGGTTAGGAGATACAACTGGACTTTATCATGGTACACAGCAAATAAATCAAGGGCAGATGGATAGGTGGAGTATAGTTACTACTCTTAACTATTTAGATCTTGAACAAGAAAAAAAGATAATGCTCTCGAAAGTTCCTTCATTTAATAATCCTGAAAAGGAAGAGATCATTGAATTGATGATAAAGGTTGCTGATTTATCCAGAAAAGGTCTTGCAAATGGAGATATATCAACGGTTATGAGTCCCAGGACAGTTCTAACTTGGGCCCAAAATTCTGAAATTTTTGATCACAATTATTCCGCAGCATTTAAACTTACTTTCTTAAATAAGTGTGATGAAAGTGAAAGACAAATTATAGCCGAGTACTATCAACGCTGTTTTGGAGAAGAGGTCACAACTGAAGCAAGCAAATTTGATTTAGTTTAGTGAAAGAAGATTTTTTAGAAGATATCAAAAAAGCTATATCTTCCACTACACGAGCAATAGCTGAAAATAAGGAAATTGATGTTGTATTCGAGGATAATCTATCATCAACTGATAATAAAATTGTACTACCTAAAATTGACAATAATGAGGACTTAAAAAATTTAAATCAATTACGCGGGCATGCTGATAATGAGGCTCTTAGGTACAAATATCACAACAAGGAAACCTATATACAATTTGAACCCTCTGGTGAAAAAAATAGGAAAATTTACGAAGTTCTAGAAAATACTCGAATCCAACTTATAGGCAGTAAGTTAATGCGAGGGGTTAAATCTAATTTAAAGACACTCTATGAACAAAAATTTAGAGAGAAGAACTTAGACACTGTTTCAAAGCAATCAGATTTGAATATTGAAGACGCAATAGACTTGTATTTAAGAAATAAAATCAATCCTGATTATCTTCCATCTAACTCAAATAATGCCCTTAATCTATGGAAGAAATGGTTGAATAATAAAATTAGTGATTCATCTGATCAACTTTTAAAAAATATACATAATCAAAAACTATTTGCGGAAAATGTAAACGAACTAATTAGAGAGCTTGATTATTATGATAATGAAAATAGTGATGATAAAGACAACAAAGAAGAGGAAAATCAAAATATTGATCAACTAGAAAACAATGAGGTCAATGAAATGGAAAACCAGTCTTCCTTTAGTGATGAAGAATCTACTCAGTCTGAGGAAGAGGTAGGTTATGATGAAACTGAGATGAATATTGACCAACAAGAAGATGATGAATTAAGTGAAGTAGATGAGGGTAATACTGAAAACGCAACTCCCCAATACAAAGCAGAAAATTCAGTAGAAAAAATACTCAACGAATACGAAATTTATACTGAGGAATTTGATGAAGTTATTACTGCAAAAAATATCTGTGAAGATGAAGAACTAAATAGATTAAGGGCTTATCTAGATCAGCAATTAAAAGCTTATCAAATGATAATTTCAAGATTAGCCAACAGACTGCAAAGAAAGCTGTTGGCTAAACAAAATCGAAGTTGGGATTTTGATCTTGAGGAAGGACTGCTTGATACCTCAAGACTTACGAGAATAATTATGGATCCGTACCATTCACTGTCATTTAAAAAAGAAAAAGACACAGATTTCAAAGATACTGTGGTTTCATTACTTATAGATAACTCAGGTTCAATGAGAGGTCGCCCTATAACAGTCGCAGCAATGAGTGCAGATATTCTTGCGAGGACACTTGAAAGGTGCGGCGTTAAAGTTGAGATACTCGGCTTTACCACTAAAGCTTGGAAAGGTGGAAAGAGCAGAGAGCATTGGATGCAAAATAAAAAAATTCCATCTCCCGGAAGACTGAATGATTTAAGGCATATAATTTATAAAGCGGCTGATGAACCGTGGAGAAGGTCAAAGAAAAATCTTGGATTAATGATGCGTGAGGGACTTTTAAAAGAGAATATAGATGGTGAAGCTTTGTTATGGGCACATAAAAGGCTTCAGGCAAGATATGAAGCAAGAAAAATATTAATGGTTATCTCAGATGGTGCACCTGTCGATGATAGTACACTCTCAGTAAATACAGGTAATTATTTAGAAAAACATCTTCGAGGTGTTATAAATTGGATAGAGTCAAAATCTTCAATTCAGTTGCTTGCTGTTGGAATTGGCCACGATGTTACAAGATACTACAAAAGAGCTGTAACAATAGTTGATGCAGAACAATTAGCTGACGTAATGACTGAGCAGTTGGTAGATCTTTTTGAAGAAAACGAAAATAATTTAAATCGTCAGACTATTAACTAGCTTTTTTTTGTGCATTAGTCATAGCACGTTGTACCTTCTTTGCTTTTTGAGACAATTTCTTGCTTTTTGTTTGTGTTAAAAATTCATCAATACCACCAAACTTAGAAACTGTTCTGATTGATGAAGTAGCTACAGAGAACCTTATATTCTTATTTAAAATATCACTTTTAAAAGTTACAGACTGAAGATTAACATTAAATTTTCTTCTTGTCTTATTATTGGCTTTACTCACATTATTACCAAATTGTACTTTTTTTCCTGATAAATCACATGCTTTAGTCATAGTAGGTTTAAGTAAAGTTTTTGGTAATTATTGTCAATATGATTATTGCTTGAGAGTATCTTTTGTAATTCTTTCAACTGCTTCGTACATGGACATTTCATTTTTCATTACTTTTTCAGAGTATTTTGGAATATTTCCCTTACTTGTCAGTCGTTTTGTTATGTCTGATGCAATTATATTTTTTACCTCTTCTTCGATCCAGTATTCAAGCTGATCAGCACGTCTTTCATCAAATATCCCTTTGAGCTTATTTTGATCGATTATCTGATTAATTGTTTTAATAACATTCTCCATTCCAGTTTGCTCAATTGCAGATACTAATAACACCTGCTTTTCAAGCTCATCTAATTTCTTATAGTAACTCAGGGCTGATTTATAGTCAGCAGCAGTTTTTGAAGCTTCGATTTTTAACTCACCATCATTTTTATTGACTATAAATATATCTGCATACTCCGTAATACCTTTTTTAATTCCTTGCAACTCATCACCAGAACCGGGGCCTACAATAAGGGTGAAAATATCAACTAAATTGCTTGCAACAATTTCTGATTGTCCTACACCAACTGTTTCAATAAATATAAAGTCATAACCTGCAGCATCTAATATGATTGATGCTTCGCGCGTTCCCATAGAGATACCTCCTAAAGAACCTCTTGAGGGAGTAGATCTTATAAAAGTATTTGGATTTTTTGATATCTCTACCATTCGAGTTTTATCTCCTAATATCGATCCACCAGTAATTTGTGAGGATGGATCAATGGCTAAAATGCCTAACTTGTAATTTTGACTAACCAAATAACTTCCAAAGGATTCAATGAATGTTGACTTTCCAACCCCTGGCGGGCCAGAGAAACCTACTCTTATTGATTCACCAGGTTTCTTAATTAACTCTGATATTAACTGTCGACTAATTTGTTGATCAGCGTCTTTTGAAGACTCAACTAATGTAATAGCTTTAGCAATGGAAGCTCTTTCACCCTTGATAATCTTATCTACTAATTCCATTAACTATTCTTTACTTAAGTTATCTGAAATCAAATCAATAACTTTTTCAGCAGATTCTATTATGTTGGAACCTGGACCAAAAATGGCTGATACATTATTTTTATATAGAAATTCATAATCTTGTTCTGGAATTATGCCCCCCACAAAAACAATTATCTTTGAATTAGGATCAATCTCTTTTAAACCTCTCATTAATTCAGGTACAAGTGTTTTATGACCTGCAGCTAGAGTTGAAACTCCAATTGCGTGAACATCATTTTCAATAGCATCCTTTGCAACATCTTTAGGTGATTGAAATAGTGGGCCCATATCAACATCAAAACCCATGTCAGCAAACGAAGTAGCCACTATCTTTGCCCCCCTATCGTGACCATCCTGACCCATTTTCACTACTAGAACTCGTGGTCTTCTACCATTTACATTTTCAAATTCTCTAATTTTATTCTCAACCTTCATAAATTCTTTATCACCTTCAAAATGTTTACCATATACTCCTGAAACACTTAAGCTTTTTGCAAAATGTCTACCATATACTTGCTCTAATGCTTTTGAAACTTCTCCAACTGTTGCTCTTAATTTAATGGCTTCTATACAAGGAATAAGAAGATTTGTTTCATCTTTTGCAGCATTTGTTAAATTAGTAAGCGCTTTTTCTACAGCTTTTGTGTCACGTGACTCTTTTATTACCTGGATTTTCTTTATTTGATCATCACGAACGCGATTATTATCAATTACTCTAACATCAACTGATGGTTCTTTCGGGTTTTTATATTTATTTACTCCAACTACAACCCTTGATCCACTATCGACTTTAGCCTGCTTCTTAGTTGCAGACTCTTCAATTTTTAATTTAGGAATACCTGCTTTAACAGCTTTGGTCATTCCACCTAATTCTTCAATTTCTTTTATAATATCCCAAGCTTTTTTTGATAATTCTTCAGTTAGGTTTTCAATGAAATATGACCCCGCAAGAGGATCAACTGTTTTTGTTACACCAGTTTCATTTTGAAGGATCAATTGGGTATTTCTGGCAATTCTTGCAGATTCGTCTGTTGGTAAAGCGATTGCTTCATCGAAGGAGTTTGTGTGTAGGCTTTGTGTTCCTCCAAGTATAGCAGACATAGCCTCATAAGATGTTCTGATAATGTTATTATAAGGATCTTTCTCAGTTAAGGATACACCAGATGTTTGACAGTGTGTTCTTAAAATAAGAGATCTTTCATTTTTAGCTCCAAAATCTTTCATGATTTTCGCCCACAATGTTCTTGCGGCTCTAAGTTTAGCAATCTCCATAAAAAAGTCAGTTCCGATTGCAAAAAAGAAAGAAAGCCTTGGTGCAAAATCATCAACATCAAGACCCTTTGACATTGCCGCTCTAACATATTCCATTCCATCGGCTAAAGTGTAAGCTAACTCAAGAACATTATCAGCACCTGCTTCTTGCATATGATAACCAGAAATTGAAATAGAATTAAACTTAGGCATCTCCTTTGAAGTAAATTCTATTATATCGGCAACAATCTTCATTGATGGCTCAGGAGGGTATATGTATGTATTTCTCACCATAAACTCTTTTAAAATGTCATTTTGAATTGTTCCTGATAGTAGACTTCTATCAACGCCCTGTTCTTCTCCCGCAACAATAAATGATGCAAGTATTGGTAATACAGCACCATTCATAGTCATAGATACAGACATTTGATCTAGAGGAATATTATTAAAAAGAATTTTCATATCTTCAACAGTATCTATTGCTACGCCAGCTTTACCCACATCCCCCATTACTAAATCATCATCTGAGTCATATCCTCTATGGGTTGGCAAATCAAAAGCAACTGATAGACCCTTTTGACCAGACTCTAAATTTTTTTTATAAAATTCATTCGACTCTTCAGCTGTTGAAAATCCTGCATACTGCCTGATCGTCCAAGGCCTATTTGTATACATTGATGCTTTTGGACCTCTTGTATAAGGCCATTGGCCAGGAAGAGAGTTATTCTGAACGAATGAGAAGTTTTCTAGGTCGTCTTTAGTATATACTGGCTTAATATCTATTCCTTCATCAGTCTCTGATTTTGCATCACTAAAGTTTTTCTTAGTTTCTTTTTCAAAACTTTTTTGCCAAGTATTAAAGCCATTATTTGATTTATTAGTCATTTTTATTGAAACTTTTAAATTTTGATTAAGTGATATATATAGTTAATTAGAAATAAAAAAAATTAGAATATTTAAAGAACATGCTAAGTTGGTGATTCGGACATATAATCTACACCTTTTGTTCTACGATGGACACCAGATATAGTACTCTTTAAATTCTAATATACAAATAAGTTATAATGTTAGAAAAATTCAAAAAGCTATTATCAGATAATAACGAGGTCAAAGAAGAAGAATTTGAGGCATCACAATTAGCTGTTGCATCGTTGATGATTACTACTGCCCTGCACGATGGTGAATTTGATGAAATTGAAAAAGATGAAATGTTAAAATTGCTTGGTAATTTTTATAATTTAGATAACGATAAATTAAATAAACTTTTTAATGCTTCTTATGAACTTGTTGATAACGCGAATGATATTCAGCAATTTACATCAAAAATTAATAGTTTACTAACTGACGATGAAAAAATAATGATAATTGAAATGATATGGAAGATTGTAATTGCAGACGGCAGAATTGACGATTATGAAAATGCTTTAGTACGTAAAATATCTGGTCTTCTATATCTCGATGATTTTAAAGTTGGTGAAATAAAGAAAAAACTCTCACAATAGTTTAAAATGACCTACCTAGTTAATGAAAAATGCATAAAATGCAAATATACTGATTGTGTGGAGGTATGTCCGGTTGATTGTTTCTACGAAGGTGAAAATATGTTAGTAATAAATCCTGATGAGTGCATAGATTGTGGTGTGTGTGAACCTGAGTGTCCTGTTGATGCAATCATTTCTGATACAGATGATAAAGATGAAAAATGGTTAGAAGTGAATCAAAAGTATTCAGAAATATGGCCAAACATTACTTTGAAGAAAGACTCACCAACTGATGCAAAAATGTATGAGAGTGAAGAAAATAAATATGATAAATATTTTTCCGAAAAATCTGGAGGTTAGGTAATTCTATGAAAAAAAAGAAAAAAGTCAGTAAAATTGAAAAAAAGAAAATTCTGAAAAAGAAAACTGTAAAGAAAAAAACAAAAGTTATTAAAAAGAAAACCTCAGTAAAAAAGAAGCCAAAAAAGAAACAAGTAAAAAAAGTTGTTAAAAAGACAAAAGAAATAAAGAAATTTGTAGAGCCTAAACTTCCTCCACAATCTGAGAAAAAAGTTAATAATCGAATTATTAATCCCGCTCACTATCAAGCGAAAAAAGTTAAAAAGTTTTTAGAAATAAAGACCATTAAAGAAAAAAAAGTTAAAAAAATTTTTAATACAAAGGATCATGTTGTTTATCCAACACACGGTGTTGGCCAAGTTGTGGATATTGAAAAAAGAGAGGTAGTTGGACAAAAACTAGAAATGTACGTGATAGAGTTTGTACGGGATAAGTTAATCTTGAGAGTTCCGGTTGAAAAGGCTAAGTCTCTTAATTTAAGAAAAGTATCAAAACCATCTAAAATTCAGACAGTATTAAAAATCCTTTCTCAAAAACCAAAAATTAAGAGAACAATGTGGAGTAGAAGGGCACAGGAATATGACCTTAAAATTAACTCAGGTGATATTGAGCAGATTGCTGAAGTTGTTAGAGACCTTAACAGAGCAAATAATCAAATAGAGCAATCATATAGTGAACGACAGCTTTTCGAATTGTCTTATGATCGATTTTTAAGAGAAGTAATGGCAGGACTTAAAATCACTGAGGAAAACGCAATAAAAAAAGTCGATAAAATTCTTGGAAGAGATAAATTAAAAAACGCCCCTAGTTTATTGAACTAAGGGCGCAAAAAAAAAGCATTGATTAATCAATGCTAATTATCTTCTTTTTTTTCTTCTAGCAGCTTTCTTTTTCTTTTTAGGAGCGGCTTTTTTCTTAGCGGCTTTCCTTTTTTTCTTTTTAGGAGCAGCTTTTTTCTTAGCTGTCTTCCTTTTAGCTGCTTTACGCTTTTTCTTTTTAGGAGCAGCTTTTTTCTTAGCTGGCTTCCTTTTAGCAGCTTTACGTTTTTTCTTAGGCGCTGCTTTTTTCTTAGCTTTTTTCCTTGCTTTCGCAAAGATCACTTTTAGTTCCTCCATAATTATCTCCCCCCGTTTGGGTTTAGTTAGAGGTTAGTAGATGAATCAAAATTGATTCGTTCTATTACAATGATTAAACTTTTATGAAAAACTGTCAATTTTTCGCTGTTTTTTGAATTTTTTGAATTTTAGATTTTTTTTTCTATGTATTTTAAATTGTTAGTAAATGTATTTAAATACTTATAGTTATTAGATTTTTTGATAGCAACAAAAATTTATTTTTTTTTATTATTATAAATTAAAATAAAATAAAAATTATTTTTTTTTTTAAAAAATCTTTAATTATGCGCTCGTAGCTCAGTAGGATAGAGCACAGGATTCCTAATCCTGGGGTCGGATGTTCGAATCATCTCGAGCGCGCCAATATAGAATCAACAAATGTTCGATCCATTATCTACTTTTTGTTGAGGATGAAGCAGTATCACATCTTTATTTCCATTTATTGCACCTAAAATTAATACTTCTGACTCAATACCTGCGATATTTTTTTTCTCAAAATTACATACAGCAATAATTTGCTTTTGAAGAAGCTCTTCAATTGAATAGTTTGTTATTTGAGCTGAACTTTGTTTAATGCCAACTTTTTCGCCAAAATCTATTTTCAGCACATAAGCTGGTTTTCTCGCCTTTTCGTTTATTTTTACTTCTACAACAGTACCTACTAAGATCTCGATTTTTTCAAAATCTTCATATTTTACAATGTCTTTCATATTAAATTAAGCCACATTGGCAGTTTTTATACCCTCAAAAATAAAGATTCAAATTGTCTTTTTACATTGAATTTGTATTTTCCATGCATGTCAAGTTTTGATGATACAAATGAAATGAAATCTTTTGTTAAGAAAGCTATGTCGATTCCTTTGCTTGAAGAAAATCATGAAAAGGTTTTGGCAAAAAAATGGATTAAAAACAAAGATGAAAAAGCTTTGCACGAGTTAACCCAATCTCACATCAGATTGGTTATAGCTTTCGCTGTTAAGTATAAGAACTATGGTCTTAATTTGAGCGACCTTATTCAAGAGGGAAATATAGGTCTTATGAAAGCTGCAGAAAGATTTGAATTGGATAAAGAAGTTAGATTCTCAACTTATGCTGGATGGTGGATCAGAGCGTCAATTCAAGACTTTGTTCTAAAAAATTGGTCATTAGTGAGGATCGCAACAACTTCAAAACAAAAAAGCTTATTTTTTAGTCTCAGAAAGTTAAAGCAGAAAATTCATCAAACGGAACATGGGTCAATTGATTTTCAGACCGCACAGGGCATTGCTAATGATTTAAATATTTCAACTTCTGATGTCATAAAAATGGACAGCAGAATTAGCCAAAATGATAGTTCCCTCAATCATAAAATTAATGACGAAAGTGAAAGTGAGTTTATGGAACTCATTGAGGATGAAGATGCAAGACCTGATGATAAGGTATTTGAAAAGGATCAAGTAAATTTTAAAAAAGACTTAATAAAGCAAACTTTAGAGATACTTGATGAAAGAGAAGTAAAAATAATTAAGGATAGACACCTTTCAGAGGAAGTTAAAACTCTTGATATACTAGGCAAGGAATTAAAAATTTCCAAAGAACGTGTAAGACAGATTGAAAAAGGTGCTATGATGAAGATGAAATCGTATATATCAAATTCACAAAAGAAAGAGTTCCTTTTTTAATTTACCATATTGGTGACGTACTCTCCAATAACAAGTGAAGAAGTCAACCCAGGCGACTCCATGCCAAATAAGTTAACAAGATTCTTAATACCATGTGTCTCTTCTCCTTGAATTGAAAAGTCACTTTTACCCTCGCCTTTATTCTTAAGTTTTGGTCTTACGCCTGAATATCCAGCTTTAAGATCTTCAATTTTAATTGAGGGAATATATTTTATGACATCATTATGAAATAAAACCTGTCTATCTTTTTTTACTTCATAATCAATTTCATCAACCCATTCAACATCAGGTCCAAATCTAACTTGCATTCCTAAATCTAATCCCAAATGTAAACCAAGACTTGCATCATTTGGTATTGGGTAAATTAGATGTCGAATCTTTAGGTCTTTTCCTGTTTCGAAATAATTACCTTTGGCGAAATATGTTTTGGGAATATATTTTTTATTTAAGGGTAGAATATTATTTGCAATGTTTTCAGCGTTTAGACCAGCAGCATTAATTATAACTGACGACTCTATAATTATTTCTTCTCCATCACTCAGAACAGTAGAATAATATTTCTCACCATGAATTTCTGAACGTAAGAATCGTGAATTAAAAACAATATTGCCGGAGCTTTCCTCCAGCTCACCAAGATAAGACCTCATGAGAGAATTTTGATCAACAATGCCTGATGATGGCACGAATAATGCCTCAATACATTCGACTAACGGCTCTTTGCTGGTAACGTAATTTCCTGTTACTCTTTCTATTCCTTCAACGCCATTATATTCTGCTTTGGAGAAAATTTCCTCGAGTTTAGGAATTTCATTAGAAGATGTTGCGACAATGAACTTTCCTGTATTAATGTGAGGTACATTAAATTTTTTACAATATTCATACATTCTACGATTTCCATCAGCACAAAATTTAGCCTTCATAGAATCCTTGTCATAATAAACACCTGCATGAATGACACCGCTGTTTCTTGAACTGGTAACAGAACCAAAAGTATTTTCTTTCTCCAATACAATGACTTCACGACCTTTGGAGGCAAAACTTTTAGCTATGGCTAATCCAATAACCCCTCCACCAATTACAAGCACATCTACGAAATGAGAACTCATTAGATATTTTTGACCATTAATGAAACTTTTTTTGTATTATTTTCAGTAAACTGAAAGCCAACGTTCTTATAGTTTAAACTTTCATGAAAACTTTTAGAAATTGGGTTTGGAGGTTCTATGTTAAATTCGCATGCAATCATATTATACTCATCTAGTGAACTTTCGAGATCGAGATACAGACTTTTGCCTATACCCAATCCTCTATATTTACTCGATATAGCAATTCTATCAATGTATGCAAAGTCACTGTATCTATCCATAAACCACTTATAATTTAAACTCTGATAATCAAGGCCGGATGGTAAAACAAGTAAAAACCCGCAAATATTATTATCATTATTGATAGCTACCTTAAAATAAGTTTTTTTTTCATAAAAATTTAAAAACTCTTCATGTGATACGGTGTTCACGGCAGGTATAGCATCTTCATTAATCAAAATGATATCTTTTATATCATCAATAGTGGCATTTCTTAATTTAAACATCACAAGTAACTTCATAACTATTTTTATAAATTTCTGGCATTCTTACAGGCTTAAAATTAATAAGACTCACGCACGCATAGTCAACATTTGAAGTAAAGACAGTTTGATTTTTTGCAATATTTATTATTTGAAAAAATCTGCTCAATCTAATTTTTTTGTCAGTTTTAGTAATCCATGTTGAAATTGCAATTTTATCATCAATGAAAAGTGATCCAGAAAAATTATTTTCACTCCTAATAACAACACATGCACATTGATTTTCTTTATAAGTATCAGGAGTTATACCTAATTTTGCAGAATGATCCCAGCTGACATGTTCACACCAGTTCAAATATACTTTGTTGTTAACATGGCCAAGAATATCAATGTCATCACTGGCAACTTTAAATTCCAAGATATGTGGATTACTATATTTCCAGCTAAGATTGTCTAAATTCAATTTAAATTCCTCTTGGTAATTTAAAACTTATATTTTCTTCACCTGCACCAACTTCTTTAACATTAATTTCAAATGCTTCTCTAAATTTAGAAATAACATCTTGAACAAGTATATCCGGAACAGAGGCTCCTGAAGAAAGGCCTATAGTTTGATGATTTTTATAATTATCAATATTTAAATTACTTGCATTTTCTAATAGCACAGAAAGATCACATCCAGATTTTTTTGCTACTTCAACTAAACGATTTGAATTTGATGAATTTTTTGATCCTACAACAATGAAAGAGTCGCATTCATGAGCATAGTCTTTAATAGCATTCTGCCTATTTGTTGTTGCATAACAAATATCCTCTTTAGGCGATGATTTTATATGAGGAAACTTTTTCTTTAGGGCATCTATAATTTCCTTCGTATCATCAACAGATAGTGTTGTTTGAGTTACATATGCAAGTTTATCTTCATTTTCAAACTTCAAATTTTGAATATCATCTAAATTTTCTATTAACACAATTGCGCCCGCGGATAATTGACCAAGTGTTCCCTCTACCTCTGGATGATTTTTATGACCAATTAAAATTATTTTGTAATTTAGATTGTAAAATTTAATTGCTTGAACATGAACTTTTGTAACCAATGGACAAGTTGCATCAACTACATATTTATTCATTTGTTTGGCCGTATCTAAAATATTTTTTGCTACACCGTGTGCTGAAAAAACCAGTGGTTTATCAATTGGAGCATCGTTGATATCCTCAATGAATATTGCGCCTTTTGCTTTAAGATCATCAATTACATGCTTGTTATGAACAATTTCATGTTTAACGTAAACGGGAGGTCCAAACTTTTCTAAAACTTCGACTACTGTATCAATTGCTCGTGTAACCCCGGCACAAAAGCCTCTCGGCGAAATAAGTAATATTTGTTTATTTTCTTTTATATTCATTGTCTTATATTACTTTACATATAGATCTAAACTTATGAATTTTGAAGCAATAATAGAAAAATACACAGTCAGTATTTTGGACCACAGAATTAAGACGCTTATTGCTATTTTATTACTAGTTTTGGTTGCAACTGCTGGAGCTCGATTTTTGGAAGCACCATCAGGATATAGAGGTTTTGTTGAGAGCGGCCAGCCAAATTACCAAGATATTCTAAATCTAGAAGAAAAATATGGAATGATAGACACATTGTCATTCGTTATTAAACCAAACAACGGCGATATTTTTCAAAAAGATGTCATTCAATTAATACATGAATTAACTGAAGTGTCTTGGCAAACACCTTTTTCTTCAAGAGTAAGTTCATTAACAAATTTTCAGTATACGACCGTAGATGGTGATGACATTAATATATCTGACTTCATAAGCGATACTGACTTGATAGATGAAAACAGCCTTCAGGAATTGAAATCTTTAGCGCTTCAAGAAAGAACTATAGTAAATTTCATATTGTCTGAAAGTGCTAGAGTATCATTCGTAAATATAAGTCTTGATGTACCTGAAGATACAGGTTTTGAAGACCCGATCGAATTTGCCAATGAACAAAAAGCGTATTTCAATACCAAATATCCAGATATTTTCGTAACAGTTGCTGGTTCAGCAATGTATTCGAATAACTTTCAAACAACAGCAAGATCGGATGCTACTTCAATGTACCCAGGATTTTTGGCACTTATTATTATTCTGTCATACATATTATTAAGATCTATTACAGCTTCAGCAATTTCATTAATTGTGATTTTTTTATCTATTCTTCCATCAATGGGAATGGCTGGATGGCTTGGTTTTGAAGCGCAGCCACCATTGATTATTGCGCCTATTTTGATTCTAACTATAGCCTTAGCGCATGCCATTCATATTTTGTCTATTGCATTAACAAATATGAATGAAGGAATGGATAAGAAAAAATCAATTGTCGAAAGCATGAAAATAAATTTTACTCCAGTATTTCTTACAAGCTTTACTACTGCAGTTGGAGTGGCGGGAGTCAATTTCGGAAAAATTCCTGCTTTTAGTGAAATGGCAAATACTGTTGTTATCGGATCTACTTTTAGCTTTATTTTATCTGTGACAATACTACCAATAATTTTCATGCTTATGCCCATCAAGACCGATGGAAAATCCTCAGTAGTACTAAATGCTCTAAGTAAATTGGGTGATCTAATTTATAGATTTAAGCTTTATATAATCACTTTCATAGGGCTTGCATCCTTATTGCTTATTAATCTTATTCCTAACCTCTATTTTGATGATGATTTTGATAGTTATTTTGACAGAGTGGATGACTGGGTTGAGGTAAAAAATATTGTCAATGATGAATTTGGCAGCTCATTTTTTATATTCGCAAACTTATCTTCAGAAGAAACAGATGGAATAACAAGTCCTGAATATCTAAAAAAAATTGATGAGTTTGCCAGATGGCTAGAAACACAAGATGAAGTTGTTACTGTAACCACTGTTTCCGACATCATTAAAACATTAAATAAAAATATGAATGGTGGAAATAATGAGTTTTATTCAATCCCAGATAATAAACCTCTTAATGCTCAATATCTTCTCATGTATGAATTTTCTGTACCGTATGGAATGGATTTAAAAAATCAAATGACTGCAGACAAATCAGAGTCAAGATTACTGATTAGACTTAATATGGCTACTTCAAAAGAGTCCATAGAATTTAACGAAAGAACTGATGATTGGATTAAAAATAATCTTCAAGGATATCAAACGGATGGGGTAGTTGGTATACCTATAATGATGCCATATGTATATCAAGAAAATACGAATGGCCTAATGAGAGGGCTTTTATTCTCATTTTCATTCATCGTAATTGTTATTGGAATTACACTTAGAAGTCTAAAGTTGGGGTTAATTAGTATAGTTCCAAATGTTGTGCCGTTTATTCTGTCTTATGGAATACTTGCAATTTTTACAAACATCGTAACTTTTAGTCATACTTTATCTATTTTAGTATCTTTAGGACTAGTCGTAGATGCAACAATACACTTTCTATCCAAATATAAAAAGGCTGAGTCACTTAACTTAAATGCTTCTGACGCAATTCAATATTGTTTCAAATATGTAGGTTTTCCTATTATTGTTGCATCAATATGTTTATTTAGTGGCTTTGCATTCCTACTGCAGTCTAGTTTTCAAACAAATTTTGTTCTTGGTGGTATGTGCGCACTCATTATTCTCATCGCACTAATTATTGATCTATTCTTATTACCTGCATTATTGTTAATATTTAGAAGAAGGAATGTGGTATAATTAAATTATGAATAAATTCTTATTAATCTTATTTTTTGTGATGTCTGTTAATACCAACCTTTTAAGTGAGGATAATTTTGAAAAAGGTTTGAGAATCGCAAAAGAGTCTTATGAAAGTACCCGTGGTTATGTTGATAGTGAGTCTGATCAACTGATGATACTTGTTGATCCAAAAGGAAATGAAGTGATAAGGGAGATTTCAGGAAAAACACTAGAGAACGATGATCCCAATGATGGGGATAAATCTATAATATTTTTTAATAAACCTAAGGATGTTGAAGGAACGGTAATGCTTTCACACACTCATGTAAATGATGATGATGATCAATGGTTGTATTTGCCTGCTTTAGGAAGAGTGAAGAGGATCTCATCTAGTAATAAATCGGGATCTTTTATGGGTAGTGAAATAGCTTTTGAAGACTTCTCTGGGAATGATTATAGAAAGTATGAATGGGAGTTTATTGGAGAGGAAGAATATGAAGGAGAGATTTGCTATAAACTTGTTTCAATACCAAAGTATAAAAATTCTGGTTATACAAAAAGAATTAGTTTTACTGACAAGTTGCTGAGACCAAGAATGATAGAATACTTTGATAGGAAAGGTGAATTGTTGAAAACATTATATTTTGAAGATTATCAACTGTATAATGATAAAATCTGGAATGCTGACACTTTTAGAGTTGTGAATCATCAAAATAAAAATAAAACTATTTACAAGTGGATCAATCGTGAACTTAACGTTGGAATTAATAAAAAAGACTTTGAAAAATCTAGTTTGTTGCGACTAGCAGATTAATAAGTGATTTATATAAAAATTTTAAACTTTACTTTAATTGTTACTTTTATCTTTTCATTTAATGTAAATGCCCTTGAATACAAACTATACGGACTAGTCCAGCCTGAATTTTCAATATTTACAAATGGTGACGGCAAACATCATCAATCAAAAAATAACTATTCTTTGTTTACCAAAGGTAATTTTATCTCCTATTTGGACGAAAGGGATGCGAAAATAACTATCAGCGCAATTGCTAGGTACGATGAGAAAGATAGTGAAAGACGTTATATTGATTTTCAAAAATTGAAATATGAGCAGTATTTTGAAAACTATACTTTTAAAATCGGTAATGAAATAATTTTTTGGGGAGTAAACGAAAGTTTTAACATTATTGATATAATCAATCAATCAAACCTCGCTGAGGATATAACTGGCACTAAAAAGCTTGGCCAACCTTTGCTTTCACTAGCTTATGATAATAATTATGGAACAATTGACCTTTATTTAATGCCTTATTTCATTAAGAGAAAGTTTCCCAGTAAAAATGGTAGACCCAGACTTGCCCTCGAAGTGGATCAAAACTCAATAACTTATGAGTCATCTTCTAAGGAACAAAAATTAGATTTTGCCCTAAGATATTCAATGGTTTATGACGATTATGATATTGGTATTGCACATTTTCATGGCAATAATCGCGCACCGCAACTAAATATTAATCCTTCAACTCTTAAGTTTAATCCCCACTATACAACTCTCTCACAAACCAGCCTTGACATTCAAGCAACAAAAGGTGCTTGGCTATATAAATTAGAGGCCTTAAGTGCAAAAGATGGGAACGAGAGACATCTAGGTGTTGCAGGAGGCTTTGAATATACTTTTTACGGAATTAGAGATTCTCAAAGTGATCTTGGCCTTGTCATCGAATACTCTTTTGATGATAGAAATAGTAATCCCTTTAATAATGACAGCGTTGCAGCCTTAAGATGGACTAAAAATGATATTAATTCGACATCTCTTTTAGCTGGGATGTTTATCGACATGAGAGGAAATTCAAATAGATTTATTGCTGAATATGAGCAAAGAATTAATAATAATGTAAAATTGTTTATTGATGCTACATTTAATGGAAGCATTGACAGTCAAGACTTTACATATGCTTTTGAGGAGGATTCAGTATTTTCAATTAAGTTAGCAAGGTATTTTTAGACTCGAATTTCTCTGCTATTTATTTTATTGAAAGAATCTTGATCTAAATTTAAATATTTTTTTTCATCACCTGAAGCAAAGTAAATAGGATCTTTAATTTTTGTTGGGTCGTAACCGTCTTTTACTAAGTCAGTTTTTTTATACTTGAATGTCCCAGTTTTTTCTATTTCTGGACTTATCCTAATAAATACTGGCACACTATAAGCTGGCAATTGCTCAGTCAGATATTCATAAAGCTGCTCTAATTTAAATTCATCATTTACAACTAAAGAAGCCATTCCGGCTCTGCCGTCTTGATTTGGTACTTCAACTCCATAAACGTTGACTTCATCAATACCTTTATACGCAGAGATGGCTTCACTTACTTCATTGGTTGATACGTTCTCTGATTTCCATCTAAAAGTATCGCCTATACGGTCAACAAAATAGTAATATCCCTGCTTATCTTTTTTAAGCAAGTCCCCAGAAGAGAACCATCGATCGCCTTTTTCAAAGACATTCTCGAGAATTTTTTTCTTAGTTGCCTCTTTGTCTGTATAACCCTCAAATTTACCTGTGAACTTATCATCATCAGGTATAAATCCAATCGCCTCACCGGCCTCACCGTCTTCACATTCTATGCAAAACCCATTCTCATCTCTGATCACTACCTCATTTTCTACATCGAATTTAACCACTTTAGTTGGTAATACACTTTTTAAATATGGGGGTATTCTTCCGATTGAACCGAACTTACTATCAACATTTGTTAGTGAAATATTTCCCTCTGAGGCCCCATAAAACTCAACAATCCTATCAATACCAAATCTTTCTTGAACAATCTTCCAAACTTCAGGTCTGAGACCGTTACCATAGATGCCTCTAATTTTATGCTTTGTTTCGTATTCACTTTTCTTGGTGGCTACTAAATAACGAAACAGTTCTCCTATATATGTAATTACTGTTACATCATGTTTAACACAATCTTCCCAAAAACTAGCAGCTGAGAATTTCTTCCTCAATACTAATGTTCCACCCGTACAAAATGTCGAACCAACACCAACAACTCCACCCGTTGCATGATAGAGTGGTAAGACCATGTAAGTTTTATCAGTCGGTTTCATATCAAGTGAAAACATTTGTAGACCACATCCAACTAAAAATTTTTGATGGCTGAAGTTTGCAGCTTTAGGCATGCCTGTGGTTCCACTTGTATAAATATAAAACAGTGATTGACTATTTGATAATTCTTCTCTCAAAGAAGTTTCGGGTCTTACTTTACTGTTTTCAATTTGCGAGCCATCTAAAGTTTCATAACCTTGAACATCCTGACCTGCTACATAAACATCTAAATTGCCTTCAATATATTCTTGAGCTGATGCAAGATTTTCCATTAAGTCAGAACTTATGATTAGACTTTTACTTTCTGATTTTTTAATGCAGTGAGCGAGTGATTTACTCTTTATATTATTGTTGAGACAAGCAACTGTAACACCGATCTTAGCAAGTCCAAACCACGTAAATATGTACTCAGGTTTATTTTCCATTAAAAGAGATATTACATCTCCTGTCTTATAACCTTTATTGATTGCCCAGTTTGCAATCTGGTTCGCTTCAGCATCCATCTCACGATATGTATATTTCTTGTCTTCAAACTCAATAGCAATATTGTCAGGAGTTTTATCAACTTGCTCCTCCATAATATCAGCTACAGTTGTGTATTTTTTTTTGTCGAAACTTCTTGATCGTCCAACTAGTTTTAAAAAAAACTTAAAATAACTAAATTCTCTTGAAACTGCACTTACAATACTCATTTTAAATACCTAATTTATTCAAATATTCCCTAATTTTTTCAGTTATTGGTCCGTTTTTAAAAAAACGATTATTAATTTTACTAACTGACCGCAAACCAATGCTATTTGTAAGAAATATTTCACTTACACTGGAGAGATTATTCAATGATATGCTTCTAACTTCAACCTTTTTCTTTTCTATTAAAAAACGCCTTACAGTCCCATCTAAGGCGCCGTCATTAATTGGAGGGGTAAAAATTTTATTTTTTTCAACAAAGTAAATATTTGAGCTCGAGCAGCAGCAAATTTTTTCACTTTCGTTAAGCAATAATGCGTCATCATAGCCATTTTTCTGCGCAATAAGTTTTGATTGGATATTCTCAAAATAATTGTTTGTTTTATTCCTAGATAACAAAGAATTTGAGAATCTTTTAATTTTTGAAACTTTAAGTTTCACTGGCTTAATGATTGTTTGATTACTGGTTAATTTGGAAATAGTAATAAGAAAATTTGACTTTTGATTATTTTCAATGTCTAGCCCTCTTCTCTTTGCATAACCTCTGGTCAATGTATATCTTATTGAGAGTTTGCTGTTTAAAAGATTATTTTTTTTTATTAATTTTAAAATTATATTTTGTAAATTTTTTTTTGATAAATCGAAATTAAAATAATTATCTCTTATTGATTTGTTAAATCTAGCAAAATGAAAATCAAATAAAATTATTTTGTTCTCATTATATAATAAAGTATCGAATATACTGTCTCCTAAAAGTAATCCACGGTCTTTTATGTTAATAGTTGCTTTTTCTTCATCTATAAATTTATTATTGAGATAAACTTTCATTATATTTGTTTCTTCTTAGACATAAACTTATTCAGTGACTTTTTATTTATCTCTAATAGGTTCTCAACTTTTTTATTCAGTTCGTGATATTCTTTTAAAGGTTTTGAGTCTGCTACTATACCTCCCCCTGAATTTAGAAAGACTTTTTCATTATTGACCGTAATAGTTCTGATTGGGATATTAAAATCTGCATGACCACTAATTGAGACGAAACCTATAGCTCCACAATACACACCTCTTTTGAAAGTTTCTAATTCTGAAATAATTTGCATTGCTCTTACTTTTGGTGCCCCAGTTACGGATCCTCCAGGCATACAGTGTTTTATAACATCAAATATATTCATGCCTTTAGATAACGTACCCTCAATGTCAGAGACAAGATGGTGAACATTGTTATAGGTTTCTAGTTCAGCCAAACGAGAAACTTTTACCGTTCCAGGTTTACAAACTTCAGAAATGTCATTTCTCAAAACGTCAACGATCATTAAATTTTCAGCATTATCCTTCTCACTTGAAGATAATTGTTCTTTTAATTTTCCGTCTTCGAATTCACTCTCACCCCTTTCAATTGTCCCTTTTATTGGCGAAACCATAATTTTGTTATTCTCTAATTTTAGAAATCTTTCAGGTGAATAAGAAAATATATTAAAATCCTCACTTCTAATTAAGCATGAAAAAGGTGTCTCTGTATTTTTTCGATAATGCAAATAGTACCGAACGACATCATAGTCTTTTGGAATCTTAGATAAAAAACGTTGAGTGAAGTTAGCTTGGAATATGTCGCCATTTTTTATGTAATTTAGTATTTTATTAATTTTTGAAATATATTTTCTTTTATCAAAATCTTTTTTCCACTGAAAACCAAGTAGTTTGTTAATTGGATTATTTATCCGTGGCACCGAGTATAAGTTTTTTGCATTTTGTAATCGAATTTGATGTGATAGTTCACTTTTAAATTCTTTATCTAAATTAATTGAAAAAAGATAAGTTCTTTTCAATTTGTTATCAAAAGCAATCACTATATCGAAGAGACCAAAAAATAAATTTGGCAATATTTTTTCTAATGGATTTGCACTTTTAATCTTTTCCTTTGCAAGGCCTGCTTCATAAGAAACATAGCCTGCTAAACCACACTGAAACTTTGGTAATGATTTAATTTTTTTTGATTTAAAACTTGATATTAATTTATTTATTCTTGCAAATTTTTTTGAATTTAAATGATTTTTGCTTGCATTGAACTTAATGGTATAGATAGGATCAAATGCAATATAGGAATACCGATTATTTTCAGATATCGTTTTATTTGCACTATCTAAAAAAATTAAATTTCTTTTATCTTGAAATCTTATTAATACCTCTTCCGGATTAATGTAATCAAGTTTATTTATCTTTATCTTTTTTTCTCTCATATAAAATACTGGTAGGGATATCCGGAGTCGAACCGGAACGCCCGAAGGCACCAGATTTTGAGTCTGGCGCGTCTACCAATTCCGCCATATCCCCATTCTTAAAGACTTATTATACTTTACTTATATTCGTCATAAAGGCTTAGTAGAATTATGTATGCAAATATATATATTAGCAATGGTATGTTAGTCTCAATTTATCATAACTTAAAAGCGTATTTTGTCTCACTTGGTGAGCGTTTTATAAAAACTAAGTTCGCTTATCCGTTTATCTTTTTGATGGGATTAGTTGAAGCAATTATTTTTCCATTCCCTCAAGAAATATTCATGGTTCCAATGATGGCATTAGACAAAAAGAAAATATTTAAAATTGCTGGACTATCAGTTCTTGGCTCAATCACTGGAGCGATAATTGCATATTTTATCGGTGTATATTTCTTCAATAGTATAGGAAATTTTATTCTTCAAAGTTTAAATTTGGTTGAGTCATTTAATTCATTCGTTAATGACATAGATAATTATGGTTTCCTTTACGTTTTCATAGGTGGTTTTACTCCCATTCCTTTTAAAATTGTTACACTGACAAGTGGTTTTTTAGGCATAAATTTTTTTATTTTCTTAGCTGCGAGTGTGATCTCAAGATCAGTGAGATTTTTTCTTATAGGCTATTTAATCTATAGATTTGGAAGTATTGCGCTTGAATCATTTGAAAAGAGAATAAATTTATATTCATTTATTCTTATTACTTTAGTGATTTTAGGTATTTTATATATTACATACTAGAATTATGAGTCTTATTAACATCAACTTTATTATCTCAGCATTAGTAATAATTGCTGTATTTGTACTGCAATACGTATTTAATATGGCTCCTTGTGACATGTGTCTTGTTGAAAGGTATCCTTACTATTTATTAATTATAATAGGTCTCGCATCAATTATTTTTAAATTTGAAAAAAGAGCAACAATTAAAAAGATCGCAAACTATGCTTCAATTCTGATTTTACTATTTGGATTTTTGTATACCTTAAGACATGTATTAGTCGAAAGAGGATTGATTAATTTAAATTCAGGATGTACCTCCAATTTGTCAGGCTTATCTGACAAGTCTAAACTTTTGGAAAGTCTTAATCAAACTCCATTGGTAAGATGTGACGAACCTACGTATTTATTTAATTTTATTTCGGTTGCAGAAGCTAACTTGATTATGACTTTTTTATTATTATCTATAACTTTGTATTTTATGTTTTTAAAAAATGAACGTTAAAGAAAATATTTTAAAAAAGATCATTAGAGTTGATCAAGCGGGTGAGCTTGGTGCTCAGCAAATATATCAAGGGCAAAAAATGATATTCAAACTGCAGAAGAATAAAAAAGATTTTGACCAAATATCAAAAATGGCTGCAGATGAAAAAGAACATTTAGACTTTTTTGACAATATCGCTAAAGAAAAAAAGATTAGACCCACAAAACTGAAAGGCCTTTTTGGTTTAGGTGCTTACGCAATGGGTGTAGGTACTGCCCTCATGGGCCCCAAAGCAGCCTATGTGTGCACTGAGGCAGTTGAAGAAATTATTGAAAAACATTATCAAAAACAAATTGATCAACTAGAGGGAGTGGACGAAGAATTAAGAAAAAAATTAGTAAAATTTCGCGATGATGAAGTTGAACATAAAAATACCGCTATTGATGAAGGGTCGCGAGAAGCCTTTGGTTATTCTGTTTTAAGAAAAACAATCAATGAAACAACAAAAGCTGCTATTTTTTTGGCTGAGAGAATTTAATTATCTTTCTAGTTGAATATCCCAATATAAGAAATCCATCCAGCTTTCATGCAAAAAGTTAGGAGGAAAAGATCGGCCACATTTATCTAAATCAGCCATTGTAGGTACTTTTGGAATATTGAGAGGCTTCATACCCGAGTTTTTCAAAAGTTTTCCTCCCTTTTTTACGTTACAACTTGAACATGCTGTTACAATATTTTCCCAAGTTGTTTCACCGCCGTGTGATCTAGGTATAAGATGATCAAATGTTAAATCTTTCTTTGAACCACAATATTGACAACTGAACTTATCACGCAAAAAAACGTTAAATCTTGAGAATATTGGATTTCTATTTGGCTTGATGTACGTTTTTAGACTAATAACGCTTGGCAAAAACATTTGAAAACTTGGACTTCTAATTTCTCTTTCATAATTGGATACAATATTTACTCTTCCAAGAACAACGGCTTTTACACTGTCTTGCCAGCACCACAAAGACAGAGGATAATGACTAAGAGGCCTGAAATCCGAATTTAGTACCAAAGCTGGACATTTTTCTAAAGGAACTGCGATACTCATTAGTAATTAATATATGCAATTGTATAAAAATTTCAAAAAATTTTTTAATTTGAAAATTTTTCTACTAAGAATTTAATTGCTATGTCTAAGCCGTCTTGAGCAATCGAATGCTGAGTGTTCGGGGAAATATGAGCTTTAACATCTAAACTTAATTCTGATAACTTTTTTTCAGCTTCAATAGTTTCTTGATAAGGAACCATAGGGTCCATATCTCCATGAATTAGGTAAATTGGAGGTTTAGACTTTAATTCATTTTTAAGAAGTTCTGGAGCAATTAACCTTCCTGAAAAGCCAACAATTGCTCTCATTGAATTTTCTCTTCTAAGGCCGACATGTAAACTCATCATTGTGCCTTGACTGAAACCTACGAGCGCCAAATTATCATCACTTAACTCATAATTCTTAAGTTGTTCATCAATAAAACCATTAAGTGTATCAGCTGCATTTAATACACCTTTCCAAATAGTTGCAGGGTCACCCGATTGAAAATCAAACCATTGATATCCCATTGGGTTTAATCCACATTTTTCTGGTGCGTTAGGTGATAAAAAAACCGCATCGGGCATTTGAGGCTGAATATAATTAGCAAGGCCAATCAGATCGTTGCCATCTGCGCCGTATCCGTGACAAAATATTACTAGTTTTGAAGGTTTTGAAGAGTCTTGGGGTTCTAAAACTGGTCCACTTAAGATTGGCATTAAGATACTTTTCTCTCAACTATGCTCACAATGTCACTCATTATATCTTTCAGCTGATAATCCTTTGGAGTATAAACTGCTTGAACTCCATTTTTAATTAAGATCTTTTCATCTTCTGTTGGAATTATACCTCCTACAATTACCGGGATATCGTCTACTTTATTTTTTTTCATTTCATTCATAATTTCCTCGACAAGCTGCACATGAGAACCGGATAGAATAGAAAGTCCGATGATGTGTACATCTTCTTCAACAGATGATTTTACTATTTGTTCTGGTGTTAATCTAATTCCTTCGTACAAAACATCCATTCCACAATCACTCGCACTTACAGCAATTTGTTCTGCTCCACTAGAATGCCCGTCAAGACCAGGTTTACCTACAAGAAATTTTATTCTTCTTCCCATCTTATCTGACAATGACTCAACTCTTTTACGTATTGGGCTGTAATCGTCATTATTGGATGGTTGAATGTTAGTTATACCAGTCGGTGCTTTGAACTCACCAAAAACATCCCGAAGTACTTGAGACCATTCACCTGTTGTTACACCTGCTTTTGCAGCTGTAATAGAAGCTTCCATTATGTTATCTCCAGATTTTGCCGCTTCGCTTAATTGATTTAAAGCGCTATCAACCTGTTTTTGATCTCTGTTTTGTCTCCAATCAATAACTGCTTTTACTTGTTCATTTTCAATTTTTGGATCAATTGTCTCTATGCCTCCATCATTTGATACAAGAGGTGACTCTTCGGTCTCAACAAACTCATTAACTCCAACAACGATTTGCTCTTTATCATTAATTCTTTTAAGCCTTTCTTTTTGAGAATTGACCAATTCCTGTTTTAAGTAACCACTTTCAACTGCAGCTACTGCACCACCAATTGATTGAATGTGATTAAATTCTTTCATCGCAGTCTCTTTAAGATTTCTAACCTTTTCATCAATCACTTCAGAGCCATTGAATATATCGTCAAAATGTAGGAGATCTGTTTCATACGCAACAATTTGTTGCAATCTTAAGGACCATTGTTGATCCCATGGTCTTGGCAATCCCATTGCTTCATTCCAAGCTGGTAACTGAACTGCTCTTGCTCTTGCATCCTTTGAGAGAACGACGCCTAGCATTTCAATTAATATTCTATATACGTTGTTCTCAGGTTGTTGCTCAGTTAATCCAAGACTGTTTACTTGCATACCATACCTAAATCTTCTGTTTTTAGGATCCTTAACACTATATCTCTCTTTTGTAATTTCATTCCACAAAGATACAAATGCTCTCATTTTACACATCTCAGTAATAAATCTGATTCCAGAATTAACGAAGAAGCTTATGCGACCTACTACATTTTCAAATTCTTCCTCGGATAACACATTTGAGGTTTTAACTTTATCGAGATACGCTACTGCAATTGAAAGACCAAAAGCTAATTCCTGCTCAGGAGTCGCGCCTACTTCAACTAAATGGTAAGGACATACATTGATTGGATTCCAATTTGGCATTTCTTTAAAAGTAAACGTAATCACGTCAGATATTATTTTTAAACTTGGATCAGGTGGAAGAATATATGTTCCTCGTGAGAGATATTCTTTTAAAACATCGTTTTGAGTTGTTCCCCGTAATTTATTTCTGTCTATGCCCTGTTCATCTGCAACGGCTACATATAAACTCAGCAACCATGCAGCTGTAGCATTAATGGTCATTGATGTATTCATTTTATCTAATGGAATTTGATTAAAAAGCGATCTCATATCGCCAATATGACAGATTGGAACGCCAACTTTGCCAACCTCCCCTTTAGCGAGAATGTGATCACTGTCATACCCAGTTTGAGTAGGTAAATCGAACGCTACTGAGATACCTGTTTGACCCTTTGATAGGTTCTTAAGATAGAGTTCATTTGACTTTTTGGCAGACGAATGTCCTGCGTAAGTTCTTATGAGCCAAGGTTTATCCATTGTTTTTCAACGTTTTTTTTTGGTTTTATTAAATCCTTTTTTTTAAAATGTATATACTAATCTAGCTAAAATGGCTATAAACCTAGAAAAAAGAAACATTAGTTTTATATAATCTACACTACAGGAGCTGATTTATGACCACTGAAGAAAAAGATATTTATGCAATAGGTGAAATTCCACCTCTTGGTTTTGTCCCTAAGAAAATGCACGCATGGGTAATCAGAAGAGATCGTCATGGAAACCCAATGCAATCATTTAAAGAAGAAGAATTTGATGTTCCTGAAGTTGGATCCAATGACGTTTTGATATTCGTAATGGCCGCGGGCGTAAACTACAACGGTGTTTGGGCTGGTCTTGGAAAACCTGTATCTACGCTTGATATGACTAAAAAAGATTATCACATCGCCGGTTCTGATTGTTCTGGGATAGTTTGGAAAGTTGGTTCTGGTGTAAAAAAATGGAAAGTGGGCGACGAGGTAATCATTCATGGTATGCAGTGGGATCATGAGGATGCTGAGGTTAATGGTGGTGAACCAATGATATCAAAAACAAATAAGGTCTTTGGTTACGAAACAGCAGATGGAACCTTTGCTCAATTCACAGCTGTTCAAGCGCACCAAGTTTTACGTAAGCCACCAAATTTATCTTGGGAAGAAAGTGGCTGTTATATGTTAACTCTTGCAACTGCATATAGAATGCTATTTGGCCACGCTCCAAATGAATTAAAGCCAGGTGAGTTTGTTTTAATATGGGGCGCATCGGGTGGTCTTGGAAGCATGGCAGTACAACTTGCAAAAATTGTTGGTGCTAAACCAATTGGTATTGTTTCTGATAACTCTAAAATTGATTATGTAAAAGATCTTGGAGCTGTAGGTGTTCTAAACAGAAAAGATTTTGATTGTTGGGGTGAACATCCTGATATTGATGACGCTGAAACATATGCAAACTATATGAAAGAAGTTAGAAAATTTGGAAAGGCCCTATGGGAATTTACAGGCAAGGGTAATAATGTTGACATGGTATTTGAGCATCCGGGCGAAACTACCGTTCCTGTCTCATGTTTTGTAGTAAAACCAGGAGGAATGGTTGTTATTTGTGCTGGAACCACAGGATATAATCTCACATTAGATGCTAGATATCTATGGATGCAAAGTAAAAGACTTCAAGGTTCACACTTTGGAAATTCAAAGCAAGCGAATGCAGCGAATGAACTTGTTATTGACGGTACATTAGATCCTTGTATGTCAGAGCTTTTTGCATGGAACAATATTCCTGATGCTCATGAAAAGATGCTTAACAATGAACATAAAGGTGGAAATATGGCTGTCCTTGTTGGCGCTGCAAAAGAAGGACAAAAATCTCTAAACTAGAAAGTTAAATATGCACGAACTAATTTCTAAATGTCAAAAATCCCTTATTACTGTCGATAAGTATTACGATGCTGCCCTGCAACATGTAAGAGGTGAGTTAATTGTTAATGGAAAATTATCTCGTGATAATCTAGATAGGGAACAACATGCTGCACATGGCTTATCTTGGGTTGCTGCATATAGAGCTACTTTGAAAGAAATGGTTAATTGGGCCTCAAACCTAGACTCGACCGGGACGTTTAATGAAACAGAGCAATTAATTTTGCAAATTACTTTTTCGGAATACTGTGCGCAAATTAAATCTGGGATACCAATGTCACAACTTGAGTATGTTCGTCCTCAAGATTTAGGATTAAAAAATGGTCTCTTTCAAGAAACAGGGACCGAAGAATTTAATGATCTGATTTTAAATGGCAATAGTACTGCAGATCGCATGAAACTTGCTCAATTATTAAAAGATGGATTTTCAAGTAAAAACTTTGGTAATAGCGGCCTAGATGAAACTACATCAATAATTCAAGAACAATTTAGAAAATTTGTTGAAGATGATGTGACGCCAAACGCTCATGAATGGCATCTTAAAGATAACCTTATTCCGATGTCTGTAATTGAAAAAATGTCTGAACTTGGTGTATTTGGTCTGACGATACCTGAAGAATACGGTGGACTTGGAATGACAAGATTTGTTGACTGTGTGGTAACTGAGGAACTTGCAAGGGGTTATATTGGCATTGGCTCACTTGGTACACGCGGCGATATAGCTGCCGAATTATTGATTACAGGTGGCACCGAAGAACAGAAAAATAAATATTTACCGAAAATTGCATCTGGTGAAATGCTTCCATGTGCTGTTTTAACCGAACCTCATTCAGGATCTGATATGGGCTCATTCAAAACAAGGGCAGTTGCAAATGGAGAGCACTATACAATCACAGGAAACAAGACATGGGTTACACATGGAGCTCGAAGTGACGTGATGATGTTATTAGCACGCACAAACCCTGATGAAAAAGGCTACAAAGGTTTATCAATGTTCCTTGCTGAAAAACAGAGGGGTGATGACGATAATATGTTCCCTGATGAGGGAATTAGTGGTGGCGAAATCGAGGTTTTAGGCTACAGAGGCATGAAAGAGTACGAAATGGCTTTTGACGGCTTTAAAGTTAAAAAAGAAAATTTACTTGGTGAAAAAGAAGGAAATGGCTTCAAACAAATGATGGAAACTTTTGAAGCAGCTCGTATACAAACTGCAGCTAGAGCACTGGGTGTAGCACAATCAGCTTTTGAAACTGCAATGCAATACGCAATAGATAGGCTAGATACAAATGGCGGTTCGCTGTATGACAAACCTAGAAATGCATCGAAAATTGTTTCTATGGCTACTGAGATTATGGCTGCAAGACAATTAACTTATTATGCTGCAAGAGAAAAAGATAAAGGACACAGATGTGATTTGGAAGCAGGAATGGCAAAAATGTTGGCTGCTAGAGTTGCTTGGGCATGCGCAGATAACGGAGTCCAAATTCATGGAGGTAATGGGTTTGCGCTTGAGTATCCAATAAGTAGAATTTTATGTGACTCCAGAATTTTAAATATATTTGAAGGAACTGCAGAGATACAGGCCGACATTGTAACGCGTCGACTTGTTTCTACGAACCCTGCTTAGTTTTATATGCCAGGTTTTTTATATTACTTATTAATTCCTATATCACTTCTTGCTGTTTTAGCGGTTTTAGGAACAGGTATTTACGCTATGTTTAAAGGTGGAGATTTTAATAAAAAGTACTCAAATAAACTTATGAGACTTAGAATTACTCTGCAGTTTATTGCGATTGTAATAATTATGAGTGCTCTTTACTTTTCAACTAGTTCTTAATGGTAAAACTCAATAAAATTTATACAAGGGCCGGTGATAAAGGCAAGACAGGGTTAGTATCTGGTAAACGTGTATTTAAGGATAATATAAGAATAAAAGCATACGGGACTGTCGATGAACTGAATTCTATACTTGGAATTTTAAACACGAGTGCCAAATCATCTCTGAAAAAAATAATTTCAGAAATACAAAATGACTTATTTGATTTAGGTGCTGATCTCGCAACTCCAGTTGAAAAAAAACCAAAATATAAACCGCTACGCGTTACAAGCAAGCAGGTTACAAGAATTGAAAAAACAATTGACAAATATAACGCAAAGTTAGCACCCCTTAATTCTTTTGTGCTACCGGGAGGGTCTCAGTCTGCGGCATTTTTACACAACGCAAGAACTGTAACGCGCCGAGCTGAAACTCAGATTGTCGCACTTGCAAAAAAAGAAGAGGTCAACGAAGAAGCAATTAAATATATCAATCGGTTATCTGATTTATTTTTTGTTTTATCAAGAGTTGAAAACAACAATGGCAAAAAAGATATTTTGTGGAAACCTGGTAAGAATGTATAATTTATGTTTACTCAACTAAAAAAGATATTATAACACATAAATCATGAAAATTTTAGTCCCTGTCAAAAGAGTTATTGATCCGTACGTTAACATCAGAGTTAAATCTGATCAAACTGGTGTTGAAACTGAGAATGTAAAAATGTCTATGAACCCCTTTTGTGAAATTGCAGTTGAAGAGGCAATTAGATTGAAAGAAGCTGGTAAAGCTGAAGAGATCATCGCTGTTTCAATCGGCAATCAATCTTGTCAAGAAACTATTCGAACGGCTCTTGCAATGGGAGCTGACCGAGGAATACATGTGCTCACAGAAGAAAAAGTTGAACCCATTTCAATTGCAAAAATTCTAGCAAAAATTTGTGAAAGCGAGTCACCTGGACTAGTGATATCCGGAAAGCAAGCGATTGATGGAGATAACAATCAAACTGGTCAGATGCTTGCTGCACTAACAGATATGCCTCAAGGAACTTTTGCTTCAAAAGTTGAAATCGACGGCGACAAGGTTAAAGTCACCAGAGAGATAGATGGAGGTTTACAAACTGTAAATCTGAATATGCCCGCTATTATTACCACCGATTTAAGATTGAATGAACCTAGGTATGCTTCTCTGCCCAATATAATGAAAGCAAAAAAGAAGCCAATTGATCAAAAATCTCCTGAAGACTATGGAGTTGATGTTACACCTAGAGTAAGTATTTTAAAAGTTATTGAACCTCCAAAGCGTCAGGCTGGAATCAAAGTCGAGAATGTTGGAGATCTTGTAGAAAAATTAAAAAATGAGGCAGGAGTTATATGACATCACTTTTTTATATCGAGCATGCAAACGGAAAGGTCAGCGATCAAAGTTTAAAAGCTATAACAGCAGCGTCTCAAATTGAAGGCGATGTTCACGGACTTATTGTGGGCTCAAATATTGATGAAGCTGTTGCGGAGGCTTCAAAAATTAATGGATTGAGTAAATTACTCCATTTGGATGATGCAGCATTTGATAATGTTTTGGCTGAAAAACTTACTCAAGTTATTTTTAATATTGCCGGCGATTATGACTACTTTTTGGCTGCAGCAACAACAACTGGTAAAAATGTGATGCCTAGACTTGCTGCAAAACTTGATGTCTCTCAAATATCAGAGATCGTTGCTGTTGAAAGTGCAGATACATTTATTAGAACAATTTATGCTGGTAACGCTATTGCAACTGTACAAACATCTGACGCAAAGAAAGTTCTCACGGTTAGACCAACTGCTTTCAAAGCTGCAACAACTGACTCTGCTGAATGCGAGGTTGCAAAGATAAATGCTGAGAATATTCCATCAATTTCAGAATTTGTGGGCGAAGAGCTAACAAAATCTGATAGGCCAGAACTTACTTCTGCAAAGACAATTATTTCAGGTGGACGTGGAATGCAAAATGGAGAAAACTTTGAACTTTTGGATAAAGTAGCTGAAAAACTTGGAGCTGCTGTTGGAGCATCTCGAGCTGCCGTTGATGCAGGCTTTGTTCCAAATGATTATCAAGTCGGACAAACTGGTAAAGTTGTAGCACCCGAACTGTACATAGCGGTCGGAATATCTGGAGCGATCCAGCACTTGGCTGGCATGAAAGACTCAAAAATTATAGTTGCCATAAATAAAGATGAAGAAGCTCCTATATTTGATGTGGCAGACTATGGTTTGGTAGCAGATTTGTTTCAAGTTCTTCCCGAATTAGAACAAGCCTTATAATTATTTATAAATTACTATCAATATAATCTTGAAAGTAGTTACTGTCCCATTCAGTTGGACCAATAAACTTTGCTATTTGATTTCCCTCTTGATCAATAAAAAATGAAAATGGCAGTCCTGCTGCTCTTACTTCTCGTGGTATATTATTTTTATCGTCAAAGAATAAATCTATATTTTGGATTTCGTATTCATTAAAAAAATTTACTGACTTTTTCTTCGGCCCACGATCAACGCTTATTGCAAGTATCTGAAAATCTTGTTTATCATATTTTTGTTGCAATCTATCGAGTGACGGCATTTCTTCTTTGCAAGGCTCACACCATGTTGCCCAGAGATTAATTAAAAGCAACTTGCCATTAAAATCATTTAAAGTGACATCATTGCTATTGATATCTTCGAATTTACTCAAAAAACCTTGTTTTTTTTCTATTATCAACTCATTCGCGTATGAATTTGAAGTATATAAACTGTTGCAAAAGATAAGGATTGTGGCATATACCATCAAAATTATAAATCTACTACATAAAGAAATCATTATATTTGAGAAATAAATAGTTTTAGTAAAATGTCCATTAAAAAAAATAAGTTAAGAGATAGATTTAATAAAAAATCGAGTGAGTCTTTTATAAATATTAATTCGTCTTTGGAAAATGACAAATTTTTATTTGAAGAGGATATTGAAGCATCTATTGCACACGCTACAATGCTCTCGTCTCAAAAAATAATTTCTAATAAAGACTCAAAAAAAATTATTTCCGGATTAAAAAAAATTAGGACTGAAATTAAAAATAATAAATTTATATTTGATGATAATCTTGAAGATATCCACATGAATATTGAAAGTAGACTTGAAGAGCTTATTGGTGATGCCGCTGAAAGGTTACATACTGGTAGATCTAGAAATGATCAAGTTGTAACAGATTTAAAATTATGGATGAAAAAAGATAATATACTGATTTCAAAAAAATTAAAAAAACTGAAATCTGCGTTACTACAGGTTGCAAGTAAAAATATTTTGATTACGTTTCCAGGCCTTACTCACCTGCAAACTGCGCAGCCAATATCAGTGGGACATTTTTTTATGGCGTACTTTGAAATGTTTAACAGGGATACGAATCGATTCAGCGACTCTTTTAGAAGAATGAACGAAAATCCGCTTGGTGCAGGAGCCTTAGCGGGAACTAATTTTCCAATTAATAGAAACAAAACAACAAAAATGCTTGACTTTAAAAAACCTACAAAAAATTCATTGGATACAGTTTCTGATCGAGATTTTGTGGTAGATTTTTTATCTAGTTCATCCTTAATGGCTGTTCACTTATCAAGGTTAGCCGAGGAAATTACTCTTTATAATTCCGATTTAGTGGGTTTCTTTAAAATCGGAGACCAATTAATGTCGAGTTCTTCAATTATGCCTCAGAAAAAAAATCCTGATGGCGCTGAATTAATTAGAGCAAAATCTTCGACAATTTCAGGAAATCTATCATCTATGCTTAACTTGCTTAAATCTCTTCCACTAACTTACAGCAAAGACCTTCAGGAAGATAAGGCGCTTGTAACCTCAACAAGTAAAAACATTCATCTTTGTCTCGATTGTATGATCGAAATAATCTCTACAATTAAAATTGAAAAATCAAACATCGAGAAAAAGCTTAAATCTTCTTTTGCCAATGCAACTGATTTAGCAGATTGGCTAGTTATAAATCTTGGTTATTCTTTTAGAAGTGCGCACAATTTAACTGCTAAAATTGTCAACTTTGCAGAAAAAAAGAAAATAAGTTTAAATAAGATATCGATGAAGGATTATAAAAAATTTGATAAAAATATAGACAAATCTGTGTATGGATTTTTAGATTTGAAAAATAGTATTAACAATAAAAAAAGCTATGGCGGAACAGCAATATCTGAGATAAGAAAAATGATTAGTCAAGCTAGGAAAGAATTAAGTAATGAAAAATATTAGTATTTTGATTATTTTCTTATGTATTCTTGGTTGTGGGAAAAAAGGCTCTCTTGAATTTCCCCCAACAGAATCAAAAAGCTATTATAAAATAGAGATCTATAAGGCTTAAAAATGTCCTTTCTAAAATATGAAAATGATATCCTTAAATTTGAGGATATCTCAATAAGAGAAATTGCTGAAGGTAGAGCTACACCATTCTACTGTTATAGCAAACAAACTCTCACAAATAATTTTAGAGAGTTTTCAGATTCACTTACTTCACTTGATGCAACGGTGTGTTTTTCTCTCAAATCAAATTCAAATCTAACAATACTAAAAACTCTAACCGAACTCGAAGCGGGAGGAGATGTTGTTTCTGAGTGGGAAATGAGAAAAGCATTACAAGCAGGGATGAAACCAAATAAAATAGTTTTTTCAGGCATTGGCAAAACTGCTAGCGATATTCAATTTGCGATCAGTAATAATTGTTTACAAATCAATGCAGAATCACTCGATGAACTTGATCATATAAATCAAACAGCTTCTGTGTCGGGAAAAATTCAGAAAGTAGGTATTAGGATTAATCCAGATATACAATCAGAAACGCACAAAAAAATTAGCACAGGCAGTCTCGAGGATAAATTTGGAATCAGTATAGAACAAACTTACGAAATTTTTCAGAATCGACAAAATTATCCAAATTTAGAGATTTCATCTATAGCTTTTCATATAGGTAGCAATATTAAAGACCTAACACCATTTCAAAGAACATTTGAAATTATTGGTGAATTAGTTGCTAAAATAAATAGTGAAACAAAAAAAATAAATACCGTTGATGTTGGTGGGGGAATTAGTCCTGAAAAAAGAAATTTTACTTTTGAAGACTATAAAAACTTAATCGTAAAATATTTTGATACAGAAAATCTTAAATTTATCTTTGAACCAGGTAGGCTTATAGCTGCAAATGCAGGAATATTAGTATCAAAAGTACTTTATACAAAGAATATAACTGGAAAAAAATTTGTCATTATCGACGCAGGTATGAACGATATGATGAGACCTGCATTATACGATGCTCATCACGAAATAATGCCAGATGTTAGGACAAGTGAATATGATGAAATAAATACAGATATAGTTGGTCCAATATGTGAGAGTTCTGACGTATTTCTTAATATTCAAAAATTTAATAAAGTAAAGAGTGGTCAATACGTCATATTAAAAGATGTTGGGGCATATGGTTCAACGATGAGTTCAAACTATAATGCTCGACCACTTATTGAAGAGCTCATGGTAGATGGATCTCAAATAAGGATAATTAGAAAAACTCAGTCATACGAAGACTTTATTAAAAATGAAATTTAATAAGAAAAGAAGCTTCTTATTTGTTCTAATATATAATCAATATAACTGTTAATTGACCTGCTCAATTCAAATGCATTTACACTAGAGTTTTGTATAACCGCATCGATTGATATGAAAATTACTGGGGTCAATAAAAGTAGAAATGGGAGTGGAATACTTGTTTTGTTTTTTTCATAAACAACTGGTAAATTCTGATCCTTTGAATGATCCCGTTCTGCGTAAGTATTAATAATTTCCTCTATTTGTAACTTTTTATCATTTTCATAATTCTTATTTTCATGAAACCAAGAATGGTTACATCTTGTACATTTAACCTGTCTGCCAAAGCCAATATCCTCTATATTTACTAGATACTTTGCCGAACATGATGGACAGGATATTATCATAGTCTTACTTAATTTTATTAATTGTAATTATTAGCAGTAAAATAGTGTAACTTATTTAAAATGATTAATGAATTAAAATCACATTACATTCATTTTTCTCTACTTTTATTTGTAATTATCGTACTCTTACAATTTAATTTCTTTCTCTTCAACATTCAAAACTATAAAAATATAGACCTCAATAAAAAAGAAATCGAAGGAATAGTCGTACTAACTGGTGATAAATTTAGAATATTAGAGGGACTTAAAATACTTAATAGTGAGATTGGGTACAAGCTTTTAATATCAGGAGTTAATAAAGAAATTTCTATTGAGGAAATAAAAAAAGAATTTCCAAAATTTCATCAGCTATTTAATTGTTGTGTTGAACTTGAGAGCATTTCAACAAATACCTTCGAAAATATTAGAGAAATTTTTTTTTGGAAAAAGAATAATAATATTAAAAATATTCTATTAATAACATCTGATTACCATCTACCCAGAGTTGAACTCGAGGTAAATCGACTTTTATTAGATAAAGAAACTTTCTATTATGGTGTAAAATATGACAATCAAAAAATAAATATTCGTATGAAGAAATTAATTGTAGAGTATATAAAATATTTAAGGACAAAAATAAGTTTGAGTATAGGACTTTAAATTATGATTTATGTAAGATCTCTTTTAGCAAATTTAGCATTTTATATTGTATTATTAATTTGTATTTTTTTTGCACCTATACTTTTTTTCTTACCTAAAATACATATGCTTGGCATCATACGTTTTCAATCAACACATACGAAATTAAGCCTTAAGCTATTTGCAAATCTAGAAGTTGAGTACCGTGGGTTAGAAAACATTCCAAGCACTCGAAAATATCTCATAGCTGCTAAACATCAATCTCTTGCAGAAGCTATTTTTCTTAATGAAGCGATTGAAACACCATCAATAATTGCAAAAAAACAATTATTATTCATACCAATTGTTGGACTTTGTTTTAAGAAAGCAAATTTCATATATGTCGATAGGAGAAAAGGGGAAACAAATATTCAGGCAATGGTGAATTCTGCAAAAAGAAGTATGGACAATGATCCCCGTCCTTTATTAATTTTTCCTGAAGGGACCAGAACACCAGTTGGTGAACGTCGCCCATATAAGTATGGCGTTACAGCTTTGTACGATGGTCTCAAAATTCCTTGTCTACCAGTTGCAATTAATTGTGGTTACTTTTGGTCAAGGAGACGATTTCTTCGTTATCCTGGTAAAATGGTAATTGAATTTTTAAAACCAATTGAGCCAGGGCTAGATAAAACTGAATTTACAGAAAAATTATATAATTCTATTGAAAATCAGTCTGATAAACTGCTTGAAGAGGCCAAGATTAAATATCCAAAATGAAGATATTTTCATTTAATAGAATAATCATTTTGGTATTGGCTATTTTGCTCATTTATTCAATTTATTGGATGTTTATTTCTTTTCAGTTGAAATCCCAATTATCAAGTAACCTTGAAAGATACAACATTAAGTATAACGACTTGAAGGTGACGGGGTATCCTTACAGAATATCAGGTTTGATTGTAAATCCTAATCTCAACAGATCAGATAGCCTATCTAATATAGAAATAGGAAATATAAAAATTGATATGAATCCTTTCGATATAAGTAAACTAATGATGAGAACGGATAAAATAAATAGTTCATTTAATGAAGACGACTCTTTAAATTTTTTTTTGAATGATATTCAGCTCAGATTGTCGATGGATAAAGGACAAATTTATGAGATTTATTCAATTTCAAATAATATGAGTCTGAATATAGGTAATTACAATATAGAGAATATAAAAAAAATTATTTTTAAAATGAATAAAGTTAATGAGAATGGCTATCGCGTTTTTTTTACAGCCGTTGCATCAAATGTTTTAGACTCATTTAAAAATGAAACAAGAATTTTGCTAGAGGGAAAAATTTCTGATTTAAGTACAAATTTAAATGGCAATATTCAACTAAACGTATCAAATGTTGAAAACAATGATAATTTGTTTAGCACCCCTTTGGTAATTAAAAATGGAATTATTTCTGTGCTTTTCATCCCTTTGATCGATTTAAAGGAATTATTTTCTTTTTGATCTACCAAAATCGGCATCAGAAGTGTCTTGACCTGCTTTAATTATTTTCTCACGCACAATTCTAGTTTTTGAAAATAACTTATACAAACTATCTCCGTCTTCCCACCGTATTGATTTTTGTATAGCACTCAGGTCTTCAGAAAATCTACCAATCATTTCTAATACAGCTTCTCTGTTTGCCAAAATTACATCTCTCCACATAGTAGGATCTGAGGAAGCAATTCTTGTGAAATCTCTAAATCCACTCGCGCTATACTTAACAATATCTGATTTTGTAAAGTTTTCTAAATCAGCTGCTGTATGTACCATATTATAAGCAATTAGATGGGGCAAATGAGAAGTCACTGCCATTACTTTGTCATGTCTAGAAGGAGTCATAGTTTCTACTTTGCTTCCCAATTTTTTCCAAAAAGTTTTTACTTTATTTATGTCTCTGGTTTTATTGCCTTTTAAAGGTGTAATTATGCACCATCTTTCTTCGAATAGTTCAGCAAAGCCAGCTTTTGGCCCACTTTTTTCAGTACCAGCAATAGGATGAGCAGGTACAAAATTTATCTTTTTTTTAATTAAAGTCTCGACTTCTGAAATTGAAGACTCTTTCGCAGATCCAACATCTGTTACAATGGCATCTTTATTAAGATGTGGTGATATCTTTTTAAAAATACTTTTGTAACTGCTTAAGTGAGTACAAATAATAACCAAATCTGAATTCTTTACGCAGTCTGATATATTATTTTTTATTTCACTTGTTAATTTAAGTTTTTTCGCGATAGTTCTTGTTTTTAAAGACCTGGAGTAACCAGAGGTAATTTCTGCTAGTTTTTTCTTTTTTATAGCTAAGGCAATAGAAGAACCTATTAAACCCAAACCAATTATACTAATTTTTTTAAATGGTCTCTTCTTACTTGGCATTATAAAACTCTTTCATAGCTTTAAGGACTTTTCTATTTTCTGTAGATTTACCAATAGATAACCTAATGCAATCTGGAAGATTATACTTATCCATTAACCTTACAATAATTGATTTTGACAATAAATACTGATTTAGTTTTTTTACAGATTTGCCTACATTAATGAGCAGAAAATTTGCTCTACTATCATAAACATTTACTGGCAATCTACTTAGTTCACTATTCATTTTTTTTAGCCAAAATTTGTTATGGTTTATTGCATTTTTTTCATATTTTTTATCTTTTAATGCCTCAACGCCGGCAAGTTGGGCAATTTGATTTACGTTAAATGGCCCTCTCACTTTATTCATTAATTTTATTATATCTGTATGGGCATAGCACCAACCCAATCTTAAGGACGCCAAACCATAAATTTTTGAGAAAGTTCTAGTGACAATGATATTTTTATATTTTTTGGCAAAGTTAATGCCATTAGAGTAATCTTTATCAGTTACATATTCTGCATAGGCAGAATCAATAATTATAAATATCTTCTTAGGGACACGTGAGATAAGCAATCTTAATTCTTCTTTGGATAGATAAAATCCTGTTGGATTATTGGGCTGCGCAATAAATATAATTTTAGTTTTTTTTGTGATTTTATTTAAAATGCTTTTTACATCAAAACGTAAATTTTTTGTTGATGAACGTTTAACAACGCCCCCACTGATTTTAGAGTAAATTTCAAACATTAAAAAACTGTGTTTAGGAATAATAACTTCGTCTCCTTTATTTAGAAAAAGTTGACAAGCCAGGCCTAGTATCTCGTCTGATCCATTTCCAACGAAGAGGTTGTTGATATTTAATTTGGTTTTTTTTGATAAGGCATTTTTTAATTCCAGACTATTTCCGTCAGGATATTTGTGAGTTTTTGACTTTGCCGTTGATATCGCCTTTTGTACTCGCAAGCTCGGACCAAATGGTGACTCATTAGAGGACACCTTAATAACTTGCTTTTTGCCAGGAATTGATGAAATGCCTCCTTCGTAAAGCTTTATATTTTTAAGTTTTTTCATATTTCAATTGGCTATAAATAGGTGAATATAGCTAAATTTGAAAGAAAATCTTTGAAATAAATAAATCTTCTAATTTGACAATATCCTATTGAATATATAATACATGAATTGCGCCGATTTGAGCACAGCTTGCGGGCGCAATAAAAATGCAGCTAAAGAGGTAGTTGAAACCGCCAAACTTAGTTGTTGGGCGGTTTTTTTTTGGAAAAAATTATGAGTGAAAATAAAATTGTTACTTTAGCAGAAGATGAACCATTAAATTTGGATGGAGGTGGAAGTTTATCTAAATTTAAAACTGCATATACAACATATGGCAAACTTAACGATAAAAAAAATAATTCAATCTTGGTTTGTCATGCCTTGACTGGCGATCAATATGTGGCAAGTGATCATCCCATTACAAAAAAAAATGGCTGGTGGTCGATGGTTGTAGGGCCCGATAAACCAATTGATACGAACAAATTCTTCGTCATTTGCCCTAATGTTATTGGTGGGTGCATGGGATCAACGGGTCCAAAAGAAATAAATCCTGAAAACGGTAAAGAATTCGCGACTGATTTTCCTGTAATTACAATTGCAGATATGGTCAGAGCTCAAAAATTATTAATTGATTATTTGGGAATTGAGAAAATATTTTGCGTTACTGGCGGATCGATGGGGGGCATGTTGGTACTCGAATGGCTTTCAAAGTTTCCTGAAATGGTACATTCAGCAGTTCCTATTGCAACTGCAACAAACCATTCGGCTCAAAACATTGCATTAAATGAGCTTGCAAGGCAGTCCATAATGGCTGATCCAAACTGGCAATCAGGAAATTACTATCATTCTGATAAAAAACCCATGAAAGGGCTTTCAGTAGCTAGAATGGCAGCACATATTTCATATCTATCTAAAGAAGCTCTACAAAGTAAGTTTGGAAGAAATCTCCAAGATAAAAATAGCTTGGATTATTCTTTTGATGCCGATTTTCAAATTGAAAGTTACTTAAGACATCAAGGATTTACTTTTGTTGATCGCTTTGATGCAAACAGTTATCTGTATATCACTCGAGCAATGGATTATTTTGATGTTTCCTCATCAAATAATGGCTCCTTAATAGAGGCCTTTAAAAATACGCAATCTAAAATTCTTTGTGTGTCATTTACCAGTGATTGGCTATACCCAACATCTGAAAACAAAAAAATTGTAAAAGTTTTCAATTCTCTTGGGCTTAATGTCAGTTTTATTGAAATTGAAACTGAAAACGGTCATGACTCATTCCTATTGGATGAACCAAAGTTTTTTGAGGCGATAAAAGGATTCATTAATTCAACATTTGAAAATTTATGAGCTTAATAAACGAGAACAAAGATTTTGGTGTAATTGCTGAGCTAATTCCTAACAATGCTTCTGTTATTGATGTTGGGTGCAATGATGGGTCTTTGTTGGAGTATTTGAGAGAGTATAAAAATATTGATGGTCGCGGGATGGAAATTGATCAAAAAAAGGTTCAGCTTTGTTTAGCCAAAGGCATTTCAGTAATTGAAGGAGATGCAGATACTGATTTGTATGATTATCCAGATAAGTTATTTGATTATTCAATACTTACTTACACTTTACAAGCTACAAAAAGTCCTAAAACAGTAATGCAGCAATTGGTTAGAATTTCTAAAAAAGCAATTATATCCTTTCCGAATTTTGGCCACTGGAAGATTGGGGCTAGTTTATTGTTGAATAGAAAAATGCCAGTAAGCAAGAAACTAAGTTATTCATGGCATGAAACTCCAAATCTACATTTTTGTACAATTAATGATTTTATTGATTTATGTGAGGAGTTAGAAATCAAAATTGAAAAGAAAGGTGATCTTTCTAATAAAAAACTTTCCAATTTTAGTGGAAAAAATTTTCTTGATAGCTACTTTAATGAAGTCGGACTTTTTTTAGTTTCAAAGGATTAAATATGAATGAAATACTTATTGTTAAATGCTTAAGCGATAATTATGCTTATATATACTCAAATAAAAATGGGGATGCATTTGTTGTTGATCCTTCTGAAGCAGATCCTGTAATTGATGTTCTAAATAAATACAAACTTAATTTAAAATTCATACTTAATACTCATCATCATTTTGATCATGTAGGAGGAAATTTTGAACTCAAAGAAAAGTATGGATGCAAAATAGTTGGCAGCAAAAAAGATTTTGAGAGAATACCAGGAATTGATATACAAGTTTCAGAGGGTGATATTTGGAATTTTGATGAACACAATGCTCAGATAATTGAAATACCTGGGCATACTACGGGCCACATCGCTTTTTATTTTAAATCCCTAAAACTTGTTTTTACTGGTGACACACTATTTTCACTTGGATGTGGTAGACTTTTTGAAGGTTCACCAGAAATGATGTGGAAATCTCTCACAAAACTAAGGGATCTACCTGATGAAACAAAAATTTACTGTGGCCATGAATATACTTTAAGTAATGGAAATTTTATAAGCTCTATTTACCCGTCGGATGAAATAGAATCAAAAATGGATCGTCTGAAAAGCCTAGATAAACAAAACATACCATCTATTCCATCAACAATTGGGGATGAAAAGAGATTAAATATTTTCTTAAAGGCAGATGATGAAGATTTGATCAACTCTCTGGGGCTTACGGGTAAAAGTCCAGAAGAAGTATTCGGTCATATAAGAAATCTCAAAGATTCTTTTTAAGTAAAATATTGTCCACCGTTTGCAGATATCGTAGAACCTGTTATAAAGCCCGCTTCATCACTAGCAAGGAATGTAACTATTCGCGAAACCTCATCAACTGTTCCAAGTCTTCCTACAGGAATTTTTCCAATTAAACTTTTCATAAAATCCTCAGAGGCATCCGCTAGAATTTCAGTATCGATATAGCCAGGTGCAATAGCGTTAACTGTAATATTCTTTCTAGCAGTTTCTTGCGCTAATGCTTTGGTAAAACCTAATAAACCAGCTTTTGCAGCACTATAATTTATTAGACCCATCTCACCTTTTTGACCGTTAATAGAAGAAATGCTGATTATTCTTCCAAAGGATTTTTCTCTCATGCCTTCAAGTACACATCTTGTCATATAAAAAACTGAGTCTAAGTCAGTTCTTATTACATCATCCCATTGTTCAACTGACATTTTATGAGCCATTGAAGCTTTGGAAATGCCGGCATTATTCACTAAAATGTCAACAGTGCCCAGCTTATCAGCAACTTGCTTTACGCCCGCTTCACATGCAGTTGCATCAGCAACATTCCATTGAAATACCTCAATACCGTTTTCGGATGAAAACTTATTTGCTGCATCTGAATTTGAACTATAGGTTGCAGCAACATTGCACCCCTCCTTTTTTAAAGCAAGAGATATTGCAGCACCTATTCCTCTTGTTCCTCCAGTTACTAATGCTACTTTAGACATAGTTTTCTCCTATCGTTCGACGCACAAAGCGACACCCATGCCGCCACCAATGCATAATGTGGCAAGTCCTTTTTTAGCGTCCTGTCTTTTCATTTGATTTAATAATGTTACAAGAATTCTAGCTCCTGACGCACCAATTGGATGTCCTATGGCAATCGCTCCCCCGTTAACATTAACTTTTGAGACATCCCATCCCATTTCTTTATTTACTGCACAAGATTGAGCGGCAAATGCTTCATTTGACTCAATTAAATCTAAATCAGAAACATCCCACCCTGCTTTATCAAGAGCTTTTCTGCTTGCAGGTATAGGTCCTGTACCCATCACAGACGGATCAACCCCAGCACTTGACCACGATACAATTCTTGCCATAGGCTCAAGGTTTCTTTTTTTCATTTCATCTGAGGACATTACTGCCAAAGCAGCTGCGCCATCGTTTATACCACTTGCATTTGCCGCTGTAACTGTTCCCTCTTTTGCAAATGCAGGTCTTAAAGATGAAATTTTTTCTAATTGAACATTGTCTTTAATATATTCATCACTATCAAAAACTACTGTTTCTTTTCTTGATGGAACTTCAACTGGAACAATTTCATCCTTAAATACTCCATCTGCTTTAGCTTTACTTGCTTTCTGTTGTGAGTTAAAAGCAAATTCATCTTGTTGATCTCTAGTAATTTGCCATTGTTGAGCAACATTTTCAGCAGTTGTTCCCATGTGATATCCATTAAAAGCATCCCACAAACCATCTTTGATCATTGAGTCGATCATCTTATCATCGCCCATTTTGGTACCATTTCTTAGGTGCATACAGTGCGGGGATTGACTCATACTTTCTTGTCCACCAGCAATAATAATATTTGCATCGCCATTCATAATAGATTGGTAGGCCAAAGCAACACTTCGTAAGCCAGATCCACAAACTTGATTAACTAGCCATGCTGGGGTTTCTTTATTTAAACCAGCATTTATTGATGCTTGTCTAGCAGGGTTTTGACCGGTTGCTGCAGTTAGTACTTGTCCAAGTATCACCTCATCCACATCACCACCTTCAATGCCTGATCTATTAAGCGTTTCTTTTATAACTATTGTGCCTAAATCGTGTGCTGGCATACCCGATAAAGATCCATTAAAAGAACCAACGGCTGTTCTAACGGCAGATGTAATAAATACTTCACTCATAACTTTCCCTTTTTATTAGCCAATTATTGGCAATTTTTGTGCTCTGGAGGCATCAAGATAACTTGCGGAGTGAATTTTGCAACTATTATTTAGGCTGATAACTAGTGGATTTGCAGTTGGTATTTCTAAGCTTGTTATGTCTTCATCAGATACATCAAACAAGTACTTACATAGAGCTCTTAGGCTGTTTCCATGTGCTGAAATAATAGTGGTATTTTTTAGTACTAAAGGTTTTATAGAATTTTCCCAGTAAGGAATTACTCTCGCATACGTATCTTCTAAACATTCCGTTAGGGGTAAATTATTTATTCCTTTATATAAATCGTCTTTATTAGGATTCATTTCACTATCAATTGGTAGTGCAGGTGGTGGTGTGCTGTAACCTCTCCTCCATTTTAAAAACTGATCTTCACCATATTTTTTTTTAACTTCATCTTTGTTTAATCCTTGCAGTGCTCCATAGTGTCTTTCATTTAATTCCCAGGCAGTTTCTGTGTTAAGATTATATATATTTAATTCCTCAAGAATTATTTGAAGCGTATTTTGTGCCCTTTTTAAAAATGATGTAAATGCGAATGAAGGAACTATTTCAGCTTCTTTGAGCAACAATGCTGACTTTAATGCCTCTTTTTTTCCTAAATCGTCTAATTCTACATCAACCCATCCGGTAAAAATATTTTTTACGTTCCAAACACTTTTACCGTGTCTGATTAATATCAGAGTATTAGACATTTATTTGTTTACTTGGTTAACTACATTATTATTTAAAAGATAATCGACCATTTGCTCTGCAATTTGTATAGCAACTTTTTCTTGCGCCTCTGCAGTACTGGCGCCGATGTGAGGTGTCATTACGACTTTTTTCATACCTGAGAATATACTATCAGTTTGTGGCTCTTTCTCGTAAACATCGCAGCCATATCCTCCTAAACCATTTTTATCAATTGCATTCTTAACATCATTTTCATTTACAATTCCACCTCTCGCACAATTAATAATAATTGCTGTTTTTTTAATCGTTTTAAGAGTGTCTTTATTAATCATATATTTTGATTTATCTGATAGTTTATTATGAAAAGTTATAATATCTGAGTGTAACAAAATTTCTTCAAAAGATACTTTTTCAACTTTATATTTTTTTTGTTCTGTATCACTTAATGAAGCACTATGAACAAGAACATTCATTCCATATGCGTGTGATATTTCAGAAATTTTTTTTCCTATATTCCCAAATCCTACGATGCCAATAGTTTTGCCCAACATCTCAGATCCAATGAAATTCTTTTTCTCCCATTTTTTACTGTGCATTGACTCATTTGCCTCTGTAATTTTTCTCATTAATGCATGTATAATAGAAAATGTAAGTTCGGCAGTTGCTTGAACATTTCCAAGAGGAGTGTTCATGACTACGATGTTATTTTTGGTAGCTGAGTCAAGGTCAACATTGTCAACCCCTACGCCTGGCCTACCAATAACTCTCAGATTTTTAGCGCTGCTTATTATTTTGTCAGTTACAGTGACTGCTGATCTAATTACTAACCCGGCGTAATCTACGATTTCTCTTGAAAGCTCGTCTTCACTAAGACCTGTTTTCTGAACATATTCAATGTTATTTTCATCAAATACTTTAAAGACAGCGTCAGAAACATTATCGGCAATAAGTACTTTATTCACTTTTTAAAGGCTTCTTTAGTTGTTAAATAAGCCCAGTCAATCCAAGGTAGAACAAGTTCAACATTTTTATTTTCAACTGTTGAACCGCCCCATATTCTAATTCCCGGTGGCGCCGTTTTATAGGAGTTTAGATCATATCCTGCTTCATTGCTTTCAAGCAATGAACAAACTTCCTTCATAAAATTTACTTTGTCTTCGTCATTAAGAGTTTTAAACCACTCATCCTTTGGAAGTATACAAATTGAAGTACAAGATCTGGTCTCTGGATCTTTAGCTAGAAATTCAAAATTATCGTGCTTATCAATCCAATTATTAACTAATTTTAAATTTGTTTCTGATATATCAATTAATTTATTTAAACCGCCTAACTCTAATCCCCAGTTAAGGGAATTTAATACATCTTCAACACTGATCATGGATGGAGTGTTTATTGTTGCTCCAGAAAATATTCCTGAAATTAATTTTTGATTATTTGCTAGACGAAATATTTTTGGGATGGGCCATGGTGGAGTGAAAGTTTCAAGTCGTTCAACTGCACGAGGGGATAAAATCAACATACCATGAGCAGCTTCACTTCCTAAAACTTTTTGCCATGAGTAAGTAATAACATCTAATTTATGCCAATCCATGTGCATTGAAAAAACTGCTGATGTGGCATCACATATTGTTAATCCTTTTCTTTGATCACTTATCCAATCAGTATTTTTTATTCTTACACCTGCGGTAGTACCATTCCATGTAAAAACAATATCGTTGTCAGAATTGCTATCAGAAAAATCAGGAAGTTCGCCATATTCTGCTTTAATTAACTTTTTATCTTTTAGAGGCAGTTGTTCTCCTGCGTCAATATTCCAGTCATGACCAAAATTTTCCCATGAATAAACTTCAACTCCTCTTTGACCAAGCATACACCACATAGCCATTTCAACAGCGCCAGTATCAGATGCGGGAACAATACCAATTAAGTAGTCATCAGGAATTTCCAACAGTTGTCTTGACTTATCAATTACCTCTTGAAGTTTTTTAACAGCTGCACCAGATCTGTGAGACCTTGAAAGAGCTGCATTTTTTAAATTATCAAACGACCATCCAGGAGGTTTGGCGCAGGGACCGGATGAAAAATAAGGATAATGAGGCTTTTGAGCGGGCTTTTCCATTAAATTAAATATCCATAAGCAAATTAACCAAGCCATCAGCAGGCTTCGGATCAAAGTAAGTTGACTTTTTAGGGACAATCTTACCTTTGTCTGCGATGGACATTATCTTTTTCATCGGTAAAGGGCAAATAAAAAATCCTATATCTGCCACACCTTTATCCACTTCATTTGCTAACTTTTTATGATCAAATTTACCAGGAATATTCGACAAATTTACTAAAGAACAATTACATTGTTTTTTAATGATACTATTTATCATTATTTTCTCAACTATGTCAGTGTCAGTTTCATATTTAGTATAGAGTTTTTTATTTGATGTGAGTGAAACATTGTACCAAGTTTTATTTAAATATATCATCACACTGCCTGGGTCACACGGATTTTTAAATTTTAATTTTTTTTCTAGCTTAAATTTTTTCTTTAAGGCCTGAATTATTTTTTGTTGATTAAAGTTTTTAAATTTAGCTAGTCGATGAAAGCTCAATATATTAACAGAATGCTCATCAAATATTGCCGCAAGAAGATTTATTTTTTCTTTTTTAATTTTATTAATATTTTTCTTTTTATTTAAAGTTTCAATAGCGGAGTACCTGTGATGCCCATCAGCAATATAAAATTTTCGAATTTTTGATAATTTCTTTCTCAAAGATCGGATTTCATTTTTTTCACTTACTTTCCAAAGAGATCTAGTTGTACCGCCTGGCGACTTAAATTTATAAAGAGGTTTTTTTCTTTCGTATTTTTTAAAATCAATGGGTCTGCTATTTTGATTTTTATAGGATAAATAAACTGGACCTATTTGCATTTTTGTGTGTTCAATTGTTTCCATGATAGAATTCGATCGTGCTTTGAATATTGCTTCATGTTTCAGAATTTTATTATTCCCTTCCTCAAACTCTATTGATGCAACTATACCAAACTGCTTCTTATTATATTTATCTAAACAATATATATAAAAACATTCTTCCTTCTCCTGAAAAATAATATTATTCTTAATCATAGATTCTAAGTGCTCGTATGCGTGCTTTTTTGAATTTTTTTTGGTAATGTTAGGGTAAAATGCCTTTGGGCTTACTACGTTTAAGAAATTATATTCTGACTCTTTTAAAATTTTATTTAACTGTTTGTTCGTTAAATTATCAAAAGTTGGCAATACCACTTCCTCTACTCTTTTCTGTAAAGGCCTAAAGGCTTTGAATGGTTTTATTGATAAGGTCATATTTATTTATTTGATAAAACGCTGATTAAGTAGGGTATTTATATGTATATTTTATGCATAAATCTCGCAGATTTTAAGTTTTTTTATCTGAAATTATGGCTATTGACATAAGAAAAGTGACGTTTATATTCAGGCCACTTTTAATATCAAATAGTAATTTCTATTATGTTTGCGATTATTTCAACTGGCGGAAAGCAGTATAAAGTTAGCGAAAACACTATGTTGAGTGTGAGCAAAATTGATGGCAAAGATGGTGATAAGATCACTATCGATGATGTCCTTTTCGCTTGTGATAAAGAACAATTTTCTGTGGGATCTCCACAAATCAGTGGCGCGAAAGTTAATGCTGAAATTGTTAAACAAGACAGAGATAGAAAAATTTTAGTATTTAAGAAGAAAAGAAGAAAAAACTATCGAAGGCTTAATGGTCACAGACAGGATATAACGTTTTTAAAAATTAATTCTCTTGATATACCTGGATTTTCCTCAAAAAAAGCTGTGAAGAAAGCAAGTGATACGAAGTTAGAAACTGAAAAGAAAACAGTTACAAAAAAGAAAACTACAGTTAAAAAGAAAACTGTGAAAAAAAAGGATAGCTAATAATGGCAACTAAAAAAGCTGGCGGCTCATCGAGAAACGGAAGAGACTCAGCTGGAAGAAGATTGGGAATAAAGAAATACAGTGGTCAAACTGTAATACCTGGTAACATCATAGCTAGACAAAGGGGTACTAAATGGCACCCAGGTGATAATGTAGGCCTTGGAAAAGATCATACAATTTTTTCGCTTGTTGATGGCTTTGTAAAGTTTGGTAAGAAAAAAAACGGAAAAACATTTATTTCTGTTGTTCCCAAACAGTAAATCTAAATCTTTTTTCTAAAAATATTCCCTTAAAATGAAGTTTATTGATGAAGCTAAAATCTTTGTAAAAAGCGGTGATGGTGGAGATGGCTGCTTGAGCTTCAGAAGAGAAAAATATATCGAATTCGGTGGGCCCGATGGCGGCAACGGTGGAAAAGGTGGAGATATTATTCTAGAAGGAACAAAATCTTTAAACACACTTGTAGACTTTCGATTTCAAAAACACTTTAAAGCACAAAAAGGTAGAGGTGGGGCTGGCAGGAATAGAACAGGCGCGTCAGGTAAAGACTTAATTTTAAAGATTCCTGTTGGAACTGAAGTATTATTAAATGAAGAAATAATTGCTGATATAATTAATGATGAAAAAGTAACTCTTTTCCCTGGAGGAAAAGGAGGGTTAGGAAATATTAATTTTAAATCATCAACTAATCGAGCGCCGCGCAAGATAACACATGGAGAAAAAGGCCATGAAGCTGAAATTGTATTAAGGTTAAAAATTCTTGCTGATGCCGGGCTTGTGGGATTTCCAAATGCAGGAAAATCAAGTCTTTTGAGAAAGATATCTGCTGCTAAACCCAAAGTGGCTGACTATCCTTTTACTACTCTCGATCCAAAGCTAGGAGTTGTAAGAAAAGACGACCAAGAACTTGTGGTGGCAGATATACCCGGCTTAATTGAAGATGCTCACAAAGGCGATGGTTTGGGATTTAAGTTTTTAAAACATATTGAGAGATGCCATTCAATTATTCATGTAATTGATGTAACTGACGAAGATGTAAAAAAATCTTATAATACAATTACCAGTGAGTTGAATAATTATGATGGTAGTATAACAAAGAAAAATAAAATAGTTGTATTAAATAAATGTGATCTAATTGAAAAAGAAGAAATAAAAATTAAAAAGAATATTCTTGAAAATGAAACACAGTTACAAGTATACACAATTTCAACTATTACAGGTGAAGGAGTAAGTAATTTAATAAATCATATTTTAATTATTAAAAATTAAATGAAATTAGAACAAACAAATAGAATAATTATCAAAATTGGATCTGCACTTCTATTCAATGAAACTTCAGGAAGTCTTAATAAAGAATGGCTTAATAGTCTTGCTGAAGATGTTAAATATTTAAGAGAAAATGATAAAGAGGTTATAATTGTTTCTTCTGGAGCGATTGCGATGGGCGCAAAAGATTTAGATCTTGATATGAAAAATATGAAGATGGATATGAATCAAGCTGTATCTGCTGTGGGCCAAATACATTTGATGGGCTCATTTAAGAGTGCCTTTGAAAAAAATGAAATTAAAATTTCCCAAATTCTTCTTACCTTAGATGATACTGAACAAAGAAGAAGATCAATAAATGCCAGAAGAACAATAGATACATTATTAAAATTGGGTATTGTTCCAGTCGTTAATGAAAATGATACAATTGCGACAAGTGAAATAAGATATGGGGACAATGATAGACTTGCATCAAGAGTGGCTCAAATAACAAGTGCAGATTGTCTTATTTTATTATCTAATATTAATGGCCTTTATTCTGCTGATCCTAGTACTGACGAGGATGTAAAATTGATAAACAAGGTAAGTGAAATTGATAAAGATATTGAAAAAATGATTGGGCAATCAATTTCGGATTACGGAAAAGGTGGAATGAAGACAAAAATTCAAGCCGCAAAGACAGCTATGCTATCAGGCTGTCACTTAGCAATTACTAATGGTTCTATAATGAGACCTGTAAAGTCCTTATTTGAGGGACGTCCATGTACATGGTTTGAACCAACTAAGACCCCCTTGGCAGCACGCAAGCAATGGATCGCGGGAACAATGAAGCCTGTAGGTAAAATAATAATTGATGATGGAGCTGTTGATGCACTTAAAAAAGGAAGCAGTCTCTTACCAGCTGGTGTAAAGTCAGTAGAGGGAAACTTTGAGAGAGGAGATGTTATTGAAGTATTGTCGTCTGACCAAAATAAAATAGGTATAGGGTTAGCAGGTTACGCTGCGGAAGAAAGTATTAAAATTATGGGACACAAAAGTGATGAAATAGCTAACATTCTAAGTTACTCTTACAGAGAAGAAATGATACATAAGGACGATTTAGTTTTGTTATGAGTATTGAATTAGAATTAGAAAAAATGGGTGAAAACAGTGTTAGGGCCTCAAAAGACATTAGGTCTTTGAACGAAAGAGATAAAAATAATATTTTAAAATCAATTATAGTAAGTTTAGAAAAGAATAAAAAAAATATTCTAGATGCTAATACATTAGATATTAGTAACTCTGAAAATAGTCTTTCAAAAGCAATGGTTGATCGACTTATGTTAGATGACGAACGATTTAATGGAATATTGTCGTCAATTGAAAATGTTATTTCTTTAGAAGATCCAGTTGGAAACAAACTTTATTCTAATAAAAGGCCAAATGGAATGTTAGTTGAAAGAGTGTCTGTTCCTCTTGGTGTTATTGGAATTATTTATGAAAGCAGACCAAACGTTACAGTTGATGCGACAGTTTTATGTCTAAAAGCTGGCAATAGTGTAATACTAAGAGGAGGATCTGAGTGCTTTAACACTAACTCAGAAATGGTAAAATCGATACAAGGGGCTTTAAAGGAAAATTCTGTTAGCGAACATATTGTTCAATATGTAAGCACCACAGATAGAGCGGCAGTAGATTACATGCTTGCTAAAATGGGAAAATATATTGATGTTGTAGTACCTAGAGGCGGTAAAGGTTTAGTAAAAAAAGTTCAAGACACCGCAAAAATACCTGTTATTGGACATCTCGATGGAATATGTCACTTATATGTTGATGAAACATCAGATACAGAAATAGCAAGCAAAATCATAGAAAATGCAAAATTGAGAAGAACTGGAATTTGTGGTGCAGCTGAAACTATATTAATTGATGAAAACTGTGTCGACACTCATTTACCAAAAATTATTACTGATTTAATTAATGGGGGCTGTGAAGTAAGAGGAGATAATGTATGTATGAAAATCTCAGACAAAGTTCTAAAAGCATCCGAAGAAGATTGGGGTACAGAATATTTGGATGCAATAATATCTATAAAGACTGTTAAAGGAGTAGATGAAGCAATAGAACATATTGCTACATATGGATCAGGTCATACAGAGAGTATTATTTCTGAAGATAAAGAGAAAGTTGAAAAGTTTTTAAATACCGTAGGTAGTGCAATTGTTATGCATAACACCTCAACCCAATTTGCAGATGGAGGCGAGTTTGGTTTAGGTGCTGAAATAGGAATTGCTACCGGCAAATTGCACGCCAGAGGGCCAGTTGGATTAGAAGGGCTGACAACTTATAAATATATAGTGAGAGGAAATGGACAGGTTAGACCGTAAATGAAAATTGGCATTTTAGGAAGTTCATTTAATCCAGCACATTTAGGACATTTAAAATTATCAGACAAGGCAATTCAAATTTTTGATCTTGATGAAGTCTGGTGGATGATCACAAAGCAAAATCCATTAAAGGAAAAGGATGATTATATGTCCTTTGAAGACAGAAATAATCAAGCAAAAAAACTAATAGGCAATAACAATATTAAACTGAAATTTTTTGAGGATATTACTAACTCAAATTATTTAATTGATAATTTGAAATATATCAAATCTAACTTTACCAAGGATGAGTTCATATTTTTAATGGGCAGTGACTCTTTTGAAGAAATGGATAAATGGAAAAATTATTTAGATATTTTTAATCAAATGCCTATTGCTGTATTTAATCGTAATGAAAAATTATATAATCCACTTACTTCCATAGCTGCGGAAAAATTTAAAAACAACCAAATAAAATTATCTGATGCAAAGTTAATATTTACCAAATCACCTGCTTGGATATTTATTCGTGACTTCAATGTAAGTGAGTCATCAACTGCCATTAGAAATAATAAATGACGCAAATACTAAAAAAAATATTAAGTGATTTAGAGGATAATAAGGCTCTGGATATAGTCTCAATTGATATATCTAAAAAAACCTCACTAGCTGACCACCTAGTATTTGCAACCGGAACATCAAATAGACATATAAACGCGATTTCCCAATCAGTTCATAAAATGCTTAAAAGTCTAAATATTACACTGCCATCAATTGAAGGAAATCAAGACAGCGGATGGATAGTAATTGATAGTGGTGACGTTATTATACATTTATTCAAAGATGAAATTAGAAAATTTTATAACTTAGAAAATATGTGGTCTGCAGAAATTGAATAATTGATTCCTAAATGAAAATTGAAATTCTACATTTTGATAAATTTAAATTTGATCATGAAGAGCAACTTCATGATATTTATATAAAACGTATTTCACAGTTTAGAAATATTATAACTGATATAAAAACAGTAAAAATTAATAATAAAGGAATTGAAAATAGAATTGTTAAAAAGAAGGCCAATGAGTATTTTGTAAGCCTTGACGAGAAAGGTGAGCATTTTTCAACTGAAGACTTAAAAGTATTCTTATTTAATAATAATTTTAAATACTTGAAATTTATTGTTGGCAGTACTGATGGTATTCAGAAAGGTATACTAGAAAAAAGTAATAAGGTTATTTCCTTGAGTAAAATGACATTAACGCATTCATTTGCACTAATAATTTTATTAGAACAAATATATAGATCTGCTACTATTGTATCTAATCATCCATATCATAGAGTTTAAAAATGAAAATTTTGTTTATTACGCTATCGTTTGTTATATCACTTTTTAGCTTTAATTATATCTCCGCAAATAACCAAGATCTTTATAAAAAATTGGATGTCTTTGGGGATGTTTTTGACATTATAAAAAGTAATTATGTTGAGGATATAGATGACGAAAAGGTAATTGAATACGCAATTAACGGCATGCTTCAATCATTGGATCCATTTTCAAGCTATATGGATTCAGAAATTTATACTGATATGCAAGAAGAAACTAAAGGCGAATTTGGGGGGCTTGGAATTGAGGTAACAATGGAAAACGGGTATGTAAAAGTAATTTCCCCAATTGATGACACTCCGGCTGCGAGAGCAGGAATGCGCCCTGGTGATTATATTACACACATTGATGAAATTGACGTGCTTGGATTAACGCTAAGTGAAGCTGTTGAGCTTTTACGAGGGCCTGTAGGTAAATCGTTAACAATAAAAGTGGTTAGAATCGGAGAAGAAGACCCCATAGATGTGACATTAAAAAGGGCGGTTATAACTGTACAGGCAGTTAAATTTAGAGCTGAAGGTAATATTGGATATATAAGATTGATATCATTTAGCGAACAAGCCGATAAAGGCATTAGAAATGCTGTAAAAGAATTATCAAACAGTATCGGAAAAAATAATGTTGAAGGCTACATAATTGATTTAAGGAATAATCCTGGTGGTTTATTAGATCAGTCAGCAAAAGTTACAAATAACTTCCTAAAATCTGGAGAAATCGTATCAATAAAGGGAAGAGATAAAAATGATATATCAAGATTTACAGCGTCAGGTGGGGATATTGCTAACGATAAGCCAATTATTGTTCTTATAAATCAGGGATCCGCATCAGCATCCGAAATTGTTGCGGGTGCGCTTCAAGATCATAAACGCGCAATTATTCTCGGAGAACAATCATATGGAAAGGGGTCAGTTCAAACGATCTTTCCATTAAAAGACTCTAGTGCCATCAGAATGACAACAGCGCTTTATTATACACCCTCTGGTGACTCTATTCATAGAGTTGGAATAACTCCAGATATTGAAGTTGAATATATTTATGATGAAGACGAAGAAACCGATAATCAATTAAATTATGCTCTAGATCTTTTTGATAAAGAAAAGATGGTTGAATAAATATAATATTTTCAGCAACAGAACAGAATGGATCAAAAACCAAGATATAGAAGAGGAGTTGGAATGATCATTCTCAACTCTAAGAAGCAAATTTTTATTGGACAGAGATTTGATAAAGATAAATCAGCTTGGCAGATGCCGCAAGGTGGAATTGATAAAGGGGAAAGCCCTGCAAAAGCTGTTATACGAGAAATGAAAGAGGAAACTGGAATTAAAAAAAATTATAAAATTATATATGAATGTAAAACTTGGTATTTTTATAAACTTCCTTCTTATTTAAGAAAAAAACTTTGGAAAGGTAGATTTATTGGTCAAAAACAAAAATGGTTTATAATAAATTTTACTGGAAGAGATGAAGATATAAATATTAAAACAAAAAAACCAGAATTTAAGAAATGGGAATGGTCTACACAAGATAATATACTTAAAAAAATTGTTCCCTTTAAAAGAAGGCTTTATACAAGCATATTTAAAGAGATTAATAATATTGATGGTTAATTTAAAAGAAGTTTTAAACTATCAATTTTTCTCTGAATTTTCATTTTTTGAGCTTCATCAGCGGCATCAAGAGCTGATGAATAATTCTCAATTTTATCATTAATAAAATCATTGCTCAGAGCAGCTTCTTCATCCAAACCTACAGCTATAACAAGTAGTTCGTTGTTAGAGAATTTAATAAAACCCTCTTCAACAAACAATGATTGTGTTTGATCTGAATTAGTTACTTTTATGATTCCTGGCCGAAGAGATGTAATAATATTTGAGTGGTTTGGAAGTACTCCAAGATCACCCTCCGCGCCAGGCAAGACAACCATTTGAGCATCACCCTCAAGGTATATTTTTTCTGGCGTTACTAATTTAAAGTTAAATTGATCAGACATTCAAGTTACGCAGCGGCTTCTTCAGCCATTTTTTCTGCTTTTTGAATAGCTTCTTCTATTGTACCAACCATATAAAAAGCTGCCTCTGGTAGATGATCATATTCACCCTTGCAGATCGCATCAAATCCTTTGATCGTATCCTCTAATTCAACATATTTTCCCGGAGTTCCTGTAAAGACTTCGGCAACAAAGAACGGTTGGGACATAAATCTTTGAATCTTACGTGCTCTGGCCACTGTTAATTTATCCTCTTCAGATAACTCATCCATACCTAAAATTGCAATTATGTCTTGCAGAGACTTATAAGTCTGCAGTACAGCTTGTACATTTCTTGCAACTCGATAATGTTCATCTCCAACAACGCGAGGGTCTAATATTCTCGAAGTACTATCTAACGGATCAACAGCAGGATAAATGCCAAGCTCTGCAATCTGTCTTGAAAGCACGGTTGTTGCATCAAGGTGTGCAAACGAGGTTGCAGGAGCAGGATCGGTTAAATCATCAGCAGGAACATATATTGCCTGCACAGATGTAATTGAACCTTTATTTGTAGAAGTAATTCTTTCCTGAAGTGATCCCATATCAGTTGCAAGAGTAGGTTGATAACCTACGGCAGATGGAATTCTACCAAGCAGGGCTGATACCTCTGAACCAGCCTGAGTAAATCTAAAAATATTATCTACAAAAAATAAAACATCTTGACCTTCCATGTCTCTAAAATACTCAGCAACTGTTAAGCCTGTTAAAGCTACACGAGCTCTTGCTCCTGGAGGCTCGTTCATTTGTCCATAAACTAATGCACATTTTGACTCTTTACCTTCTAAATCAATAACGCCAGATTCAATCATTTCATGATAAAGGTCATTACCTTCTCTAGTTCTTTCTCCGACACCAGAAAATACTGAATAACCGCCATGAGCTTTTGCAATGTTATTTATTAGTTCCATGATAATAACTGTTTTACCAACTCCTGCTCCTCCAAAGAGACCAATTTTTCCTCCCCTAGAATAAGGTGCTAGTAAATCTACAACTTTAATACCTGTAACAAGAATCTCTGTTTCTGTGGCTTGATCAACAAAGTCAGGGGCATCTCTATGAATTGACCATTTATCCGTAGATTTAATTTCACCCCTTTCATCAACAGGCTCGCCAACAACATTCATAATTCTACCCAAAGTCTCAGGGCCTACTGGAACCTGTATCTGATTACCGGTGTCAACAACATCGTCACCTCTAGTCATTCCATCAGTCGACTCCATAGCAATAGTTCTAACTGTGGACTCACCCAAATGCTGTGCGACCTCAAGGATCACAGTTTTATCACCAACTTTACATTCTAATGCTGCAAGAATTGGTGGCAAGTTTTCTTCAAAGCGTACATCAACTACAGCTCCGATAACTTGTGATATAGTGCCTTTATTATTTGTTGTCATATTTACTCCTTAATTAAACTGCTTCTGCTCCAGAAATTATCTCAATAAGCTCTTTAGTAATAACAGCTTGTCTGGAACGGTTATAAAATAGTGTTAAATTATCAATCATATCAGACGCATTTCTTGATGCATTATCCATAGCGCTCATTCTAGCACCTTGTTCGCTGGCTGCACTTTCAAGTAAAGCTTTAAATATTTGTATTGTAAAGTTCAGCGGGAGTAGTTCATCGAGTATTTCACTCTCACCAGGTTCAAATTCAAAAAAAGTATTATCATTTTTCGTTGTATCTGACTCATTTTCAGGAATATCAATTGGAACAATTTGTTGTTCAGTTGGAATCTGTGATATTACTGATTTAAACTTATTATAAAAGATAGAACATTTGTCAAATTCTTCGTCAAAATACATTTTTATTATTTTGTCGGCTATATTTTTTGCATCCTGATAAGAAGCAGACTTAACAGATCTCATATCAACAACTTCGACAATTTTTTCTTCATGCTGTCTTTTAATAATGTCATAACCCTTTTTTCCGACACAAATAATTTTTACTTGTTTGCCTGACTCCTCAAGACTTGCTACTTTATCTCGAAGTGATTTAGTGACAATTGAATTAAATCCACCACATAGTCCTCTCTCAGATGTAAAGAGAATCAACATATGAATTGAGTCCTTATTATCTCCGGTTAATAAATTTCTTTCATTTGAAGTTGGAGAGTACCCAGATGATATAGATGATATAAGATCTTCCATGGTCTCAGAATAAGGACGACTTGACTCAGCAGATTCTTGGGCACGCCGTAATTTTGCAGCCGCAACCATTTTCATGGCTTTAGTTATCTTTTGAGTAGACTTAACGCTACCAATTCGTTTTTTTAGATCGTCTAAACTTGGCATTTACCTATTTTTTTTAAACTCTTCAATTATTGATGTTAATTTACTGGAAGTTTCTTCGTTCAAGTCTCCAGATGAATTGATAGACTCAATAATATCTGAATGAGATGATTTTATAAGTTCAAATAAATCTTTTTCAAAATCCCTTATCTGATTCAACTCCAGATCATCTAAGTAACCGTTCACACCAGTAAAAATTGAGACAACTTGCTCTGCAATTGTCATCGGTGAATACTGGTTTTGCTTTAATAGTTCGGTAAGTTTAGAACCTCTATTTAATAGCTTCTGTGTCGAGGCATCTAGGTCTGAACCAAATTGGGCAAATGCTGCCATTTCACGGTACTGGGCTAGTTCAAGTTTTATCGAGCCTGCAACCTTCTTCATCGCCTTGGTTTGTGCTGCAGAACCAACTCGGGACACACTTAAACCTACATTAACTGCAGGTCTGATACCTTGGTTAAACAATTCAGTTTCTAGAAAAATTTGACCATCAGTGATTGAAATAACGTTTGTTGGTATAAATGCACTAACATCATTTGCTTGAGTTTCAATCACAGGCAAAGCTGTTAATGAACCCCCTCCATTTTCATCATTCATCTTGGCTGCTCTCTCAAGTAATCTACTGTGAAGATAAAATACATCTCCTGGGAATGCTTCACGTCCTGGAGGTCTTCTAAGAAGTAATGACATTTGTCTGTAAGCTACTGCTTGTTTTGATAAATCATCATAAATTATTAGAGCATGCATTCCATTATCGCGGAAATATTCACCCATTGAACAACCAGTATAAGGAGCAAGAAATTGTAGTGGAGCAGCGTCACTTGCTGTTGCTGCAACAACTGTAGTATATTCCATGGCACCAGCGTCTTCTAAGGCTTTCACTGTTTGAGCAATTGAAGATCTTTTTTGACCTATACCTACATAAATACAATAAAGTTTCTTAGTTTCATCGCCAGATTCATTAATAGATTTTTGATTTATGATAGTATCAATAGCAATTGCTGTTTTTCCAGTTTGCCTGTCACCAATAATTAATTCACGTTGCCCTCTACCAATTGGAATCAAGCTGTCGATCGCTTTAAGACCTGTTTGCATTGGTTCAGATACCGATTTTCTTGGTATTATACCTGGCGCTTTAACTTCAATACGACTTCTATTTTGTGACTCAATGTTTCCTTTTCCATCTATTGGATTTCCAAGTGCATCTACAACTCTTCCAAGCAACTCCTTACCTACAGGAACATCAACAATAGAATTTGTCCTTTTGACCGTATCACCTTCTTTAATATTTGCATCACTTCCAAATAGTACAACACCTACATTATCATCCTCCAGGTTAAGGGCCATTCCTCTTGTACCATCATCAAACATTACCATTTCACCGGCCTGAACATTATCAAGTCCATAAATTCTTGCGATACCATCTCCAATTGAAAGAACTTGACCAACTTCTGTAATTTCAGAGTCAGATCCAAAATTTTTAATTTCTTCTTTGAGTATTTTTGATATTTCTGATGGTTGTATGTCCATTAAGCGACCTCTTTCATTTTTTCTTTTAATGTTTGGAGTTGATTTTTAATACTGCTATCAATCATTTGACTGCCAACTTGTATTTTAAGACCCCCTATTAAAGTCTCATCAACTATAGTGTTAATATTAAATTCTGAACTAAACTTATCTTTGAGTTTATCTTTAATATGCTTTAATTCTTCTTCTTTTAGAACTTTAGCTGAAGTAATTGTTGCTGACATCTCACCCTTAAGTCCAGACATTAATTTTTCAAATGAATTTATTATATCCATTAAGTAGTTTATTCGGTTTTTATTAATTATTACTCCAATAAAATTTTTTGCCAGCTTAGACATTTCAATTTTCTCAGAAAGTGAATTAAAAAAATTGAATTTATTAGATTTGCTGATTGAAGGGTTTTTAACCATGGATAATAAAGTATCATCTTCATTCAATATTTTTTTTAAATTTAAAAGTTCACTGGAAACAGTTTCGAGTACTTTGGCCTCTTTTGCCAGCTGAAATAATGCATTAGCATATCTATCAACTGATGCGATTTGTCTTGTACTTGCGTTAGCCATTATGTGGAAATTCCTTAAAAATTCACTCTTTCCGTACCATTAACTCTCATATTTTTCAAGTATTGGAATGTCGCAATTCGAATTTTATACAAAGCTAAATGGGTCGATATCCACAGATATGTTTACGCTCGATAATGATTTGGAATTCTTGAGCCAAGCATTGACTATTTTTTGCATATTTCTGGCTTTTTTGTCATGTATCAAAAATCTCTGTCTGTGGCGTCCTTTTAACTTGGATAATGGGGCTGGCGCAGGACCATATATTTCAAGTTCTGAAATATTTGGAATAGAACCAAACATGATACTACATTGCTCCCTCACCTTGGCAATATTATTTCCACTAACAATTATTGCTGCCATTTTTCCTGAGGGTGGAAGGTTATTAAGCTTGCGATAATATATTTCATTTTCATAAAATGCATCTCGATCTAATTGTGCAAGAGACTGAATAGTTTCGTTTTCAGGATAATATGTTTGAATAATCACTCTTCCTTTTGTTTGAGCCCGTCCCGCTCTTCCGGATACTTGATATAAGGCCTGATAAGTTTTTTCAGAAGCCCTCAGATCACCACCTTTCAATGTCATATCCGCATCAATTATTCCAACACATGCAAGGTTAGGAAAGTGATAACCTTTAGTTATAAGTTGAGTTCCAATAATAATATCATGTTCATGATCTTTAATTTGTTTTACCTTAATTTCTAATTCATCTTGGGATTTTATATGATCACTAGAGAATAGACATATCTTTGCCAAAGGAAAAGTTTTTGAAATTTCTGTAAATATTTTTTCAATGCCGGCTCCATAATCAATAAAGTGGCTATCATTATTTTGACATGAAGGACATTCTAAGCCCTTAGTTAAAATACTATGACCACAGTGATGACATAGTAATTTTTTATTATTTAAATGTTCTACTAAGTAACTGGAGCAGTTTTTACATGTTATTTTATGCCCACATGACTTACAAATAATTACGGGTGCATATCCTCTTTTGTTGATATAAAGCAATGTCTGCTGTTTTTTTTTCAATGTCTGACTGATTTCTTTAATGAGTCTTTCAGATAACCATTGATCTTTTTTTAATTTTTCCTTTTTCATATTGACTATGAAAATTTCATTTTCTTCTTGATTAAAATACTTATTTTTGATCGAAACTTTATTATATTTTTTATTCGTCACATTAAAAATTGTCTCGAGTGATGGGGTAGCACTTGCTAAAATAATTGGAATATCTTCTATTGAACTCTTAACGACTGACATATCCCGTGCGTGGTATATACCTTGTTCTTCTTGTTTATAAGAGCTGTCATGTTCTTCATCTAATACAATCATTGATAAGTTTTTGTATGGTAGAAATAAAGAGGAACGAGCACCAACAATAATTTGAGAAGTGCCATCAATAATGCTCTTTAATACTTTTGTTTTATAAGCAGTACTTATCTTTGAGTGCCAAACTACTGGTGAAAACCCCAATCTTTCTTCAATTCTATTTACAAAATCTCCTGTCAATGAAACTTCTGGGAACATAATTAAAACTTGTTCACCGTCTTTAACAAAATTTTTTATAACATCAAAATAGACTTCTGTTTTTCCTGATCCAGGGACACCATCAAGTAGGACAGGCTTAAAATTTCGTTGTTGAAAAATTTTTAGTATATCTTGAGAAGCCCTTTTTTGCTCCAAACTTAGCTTTATTGTCTTAACATTTTTTTTAATATTCAAAGTGAGTTCTTTTGTTTTTTTCTTTTTAAAATAAAATTTACTATGCGACAAAATCATTTTGAGAACTAACCCTCTATCAATTAAATTGTAATTACTAACCCAATTTAAAAACTTTATCATTTTTGGACTCAGTCTATATTCGGGTGAAATTTCTTTTATAAATTTCAACTTTATTTTTGAATCATTCAAAACACTGTTTACTTTGGTGATAACTCCAATTTTTTCTCCTGAGCGCAAAGGAGCTAAAACAATCATTCCAACTCTAGGTTTTTCAATCGTTTCATGTTTATAGGTAAATTCTGCACTTACATTGTGAGCTAATAAGACATCTATATAGTAAATATTTTTATTCATAAATTTTGTTTGAATCTCTAACTATGATATAAATATATCAGTCAAAATATTATTTGTTATGGAATTCTTTTTAGATACAGCAGATGTAGGAGTAATTAGAAAATTTAAAGAAACCGGCTTGATTAATGGAATTACAACCAATCCATCATTAGTGGCCAAATCAGGAAAAGATTTTAAAAAAATACTTAAAGAAATTTCTAAAATGATAAAAGGGCCGATTAGTGCTGAAGTTACGGCCATAGAATGCAAGGGAATGATTGCGGAAGCAAAAATACTATCAAAGATATCTAAAAATATTGTTATTAAGTTACCTTTAACAGAAGAAGGACTTAAAGCTTGTAAGATACTAAGCAGCAAAAAGATCAAGACCAATGTAACCCTATGTTTTTCAGCTGCACAGGCATTAATTGCTGCTAAATGTGGAGCAACATATATATCTCCATTTGTTGGACGGTTAGATGATATAGGTGAAAATGGAATGAACCTAATTAGAGAAATCAAAGCGATATATTCAAATTATAAAAATATTAAAACAAAAATATTAGTTGCTTCAGTTAGAACTGTTGATCATGTTATTGAGTCTGGAATGATTGGTGCTGACGTAGTTACCTTGCCGCCTGCAACGCTTGAAAAGCTATATAAGCATCCCTTAACAGATAAGGGTTTAAAAGCTTTTCTTGATGATTGGAAAAAAACAAATCAAAAAATTCTTTAGTGTGTGAATAATCAAGTTAAAGAATGCTTTCACGATTGGATTGAGAATTTACAGAAAGTTAGAAACTTAAGTGACAACACGCTTATAAGCTACAAAAATGACATTGAAAAATTTATAATTTTTTCAAAGGATCATTTTGGGGGTAGCTTATCAATGAGTGATCTTGATAGTATGCAAATTTCTGACTTCAGAAGTTTCTTATCCTTTTTAAGAAATCAAGGCATTGGAACTACATCAATTGCACGAGTGATATCATCATTAAAATCTTTTTTTAATTTCTTAGTAAAGAATGAAAAAATAAAAAATAGTACGATACAATCCTTGAAATCTCCTAAAGCAAAAAAGTCTTTGCCCAGACCAATTTCAGCTGATCTTGCAATTGAAGCTATTAAATATTCGCAAGAAATTGAAAAAGAGAAATGGGTAGGATTACGAAATAAGTCAATCCTTATGCTTTTATATGGATGTGGATTGAGAATATCTGAGGCATTAAATTTAAATTATGATGATATTAATGAAAATGAATATCTGGTTATTAAAGGAAAAGGTAATAAAGAAAGACTTGTGCCTATAATGGAATTTATTAAGCGCGAAATAAAGGAATATATAAAAGAGTGTCCAAAAGATTTTGAAAATGGTGATCCACTTTTTTTAGGTAAAAGAATGAACCGTCTTAGTCCGAGAATTATTCAATATACTTTGGAAAAAATTAGATATAATTTGTCTTTACCTGAAACTGCAACCCCTCATGCGTTGAGACATAGTTTTGCTACACATTTGCTGGACTCAGGTGGAGACTTGAGAACAATTCAGGAATTATTGGGACATAGCAGTCTTTCCACAACTCAAAGATATACCAAAGTTGAGACTGAGCGACTATATGAAGCATATTCAAAAACCCATCCGCTTGCTAAGAAATAAATAAATTATATATTAATATATATGCAAAACCCAATATCAAGATGGCATGATGTTGTTAATCTTCGAGACTATAATGCTCTGACAGAGATATTAGATGAGCATGTTATTTTTTATTCTCCAGTTGTGTACACACCTCAGCGAGGAAAAGATATCACATTAAAATATTTAATGGCTGCATCAGAAGTATTTAATGCATCGAATTTTAAATATCATAAAGAAATAATTGGAAAAACAAACGCAAGCCTTGAATTTACTTTGACTATTGAAGATACTGATATTAATGGAATCGACCTTATCACATGGAATGAAGCTGGACTTATTACTGAATTTAAAGTATTTATCAGACCACTCCAGGGTGTTAATATAATACACAAGATGATGGGTAACATGTTAGAGAGTTTTAAAAATGTCAGTTGATTTTTTGTTCCAATATTCCGCTCTAGAGCTTTTTTGGTTATTGGTACCAATTTTAATTGGAATTGCAGTTATAGAAACATTAGCTATATATTTCTTTAAATTGAAAGGTAAAAATGATTTTAAAGAATGGATATTAAATATGTCCATGGGAGTTTTGAGTTACCCCGTTAATGGGATATTTGCGTTTATAACACTAGGAGCTCTATTTTGGGCTAAGGAATTTCAGATTTATACATTCCCATTTACTTTAAGTGCTTTAGTTTTATGCTTCATACTTGATGATTTAACTTTTTATTTACATCACAGAATTTGTCATCGATGGCGATGGGGCTGGGGGCTGCATCGAACTCACCACTCTTCAGAAAGAATGGGCATTGATGTGGGTGCAAGACAACCATTTACAAAACACTTCACTGGCACTCGAATGCTCAAAATACCACTTGTAATCATTGGCTTTGATCCAGTAATGGTTTTATTCTGTGTGTTTATAAACGGTTACTACCAATATTTATGCCACACTCAAACTATATATAAGTTACCACGCTGGTATGAGTATTTATTTAACACACCTTCACACCATAGAGTTCATCATGCAAGAAATCCGAAATACCTTGATGCAAATTATGCTGGAACACTAATGGTTTGGGATAGAATGTTTGGAACATTTGTTGCTGAAGATCCAAAAGAACCTTGTGACTATGGATTGGTGGTTCCAATGACATCTTTGAATCCTCTCAGGATATTATTTGAAGAATATGCAAATATATTTAAAGACATTTCAATGCGGGGTATTTCGCTTAAAGATAGATTTATGTATCTTTTCGGCCCTCCTGGATGGTCGCATGACGGAACTCGAAAAACTTCAACTCAAATTAAAGAAGACTATAACAGGGCAGTTAAAAGTCATTAATGACACCTCCAGCTCATTTTGCTCTTTCTGAAATACTGATTGTAATAGCTGGTGCATACTCAATAAGAGTCTTTTTGCAACATAAGCTAAACTTTGCTGCTGCTGGAGTTTTAGTACTGGCAGTCGCAGCTTTTTTAGCAACCCTTAGGTTTGGCTTGAACATGCATACCGAGCTGAAGTCTTCACACCAATTGTTCACAGCTCTATCACTTCTATTCGGAGTACCACTCATCACGATAGACGTCATTAAAAAAAGTCAGTTCCTTAATGAAAAGATAATTTTAATTTTTGCACTGATAATGGCATTGATAAGTATATATATTTTCTTTCAAGCAAAGAGTTTAATCATTATGTATGCTGTTATGTGGCTTGTTCTTGGAATAATTTTTTCTTTTTTGATACCAAGAGAAAAAATTTCTTCTCGTTTCGTATCAAGCTTCATTTTTTCAATAATACTGGTTAATTTTATTATTAGACAGGTTCAGCTGTTTGAACCAAATCTTAGCTGGCATTTTTATCATGTAGTTGTAGCAGTCTGGCTGTACTTGATGACTTTACTAATAACAAAAAAGAAAGCTAAATATGAATAGCTTGATTATCCACGTTTAACGCAGCTTCTTTTATTGATTCTGTTAGAGTTGGATGTGCGTGACACGTTCTTGCGATATCCTCAGCTGATGCTCCAAATTCCATTGCAATTGTGAGTTCGCCAATAAGGTTGCCGGCGTCTGCTCCAATGATATGAACACCTAATACTTCATCTGTATTTTTATCAGATAAGATCTTCACAAACCCACTTGTTTCATTCATCACTTTAGCTTTACCATTTGCTGAAAACGGAAATTTACCTATTTTGTATGTGATGTTGTTTCTCTTTAATTCTTCCTCTGTTTTTCCAACTGATGCAACTTCTGGGGCAGTATAAATAACTGATGGAATTGTATTATAGTTAACGTGTCCAGCCTGACCGTCAATAATCTCAGCTACAGCAGTTCCTTCTTCCGAAGCTTTATGGGCAAGCATTGGTCCTATTTTACAATCACCGATTGCATAAATATTTTCAATAGAAGTATTAAAATGCTGATTAGTCTCAATAAAGCCTTTATCATTCGTTTTTACCCCTATCTTCTCTAAGTTCAGACCAAAAGTGTAAGGTTTTCGACCAGTCGATATTAAAACTTTGTCACAATCCATATCAAGAGTTTGACCATTGTTTTCAACCGAAACAGAAAGCGAACCGCTGCTTTTATTTACCTTTCTTAGAGCAGTAGAAAGTTTAAAATCAAATCCTTGTTTAATGAGTATTTTTTGAAAAGCATCAGAAATTTCTTGGTCCATTCCAGGGAGTATTCGGTCTGCATATTCAATAACAGTTACCTTTGACCCTAGTCTTGACCAAACAGATCCCATTTCCAAACCAATGTAACCTGCGCCAATAACCATTAAGTGCTTTGGAACAGACGATAAACTTAAAGCTCCAGTGGATGATAAGATATCAATTTCATCAATGACCACTCCCTCAGGTGAAACAACTTCTGAACCTGTAGCAATAATTGTTTTAAATGATTTAATAACCTCGGAATTATCGCCACTTAAAATCTCAATTTGCTCATTGTCAATGAACTTCGCAAATCCCAATTTTCTTGTAACTTTATTTTTTTTAAAAAGGAAATCGATACCATTTGTAAGTGACTCGACGCTTTCATTTTTAGATTTCATTATTTTATTTAGATCAAACGATACGTTATCAAAATTAATGCCTAATTGATTAAGTTCTGAAGCTTGATGAAATAAATGAGAAGAATGCAATAGAGATTTTGAGGGAATACATCCAATATTTAAGCAGGTACCGCCAAGCGTTTGTCCCTTTTCGATACAACAAACATTGTATCCAAGTTGTGATGCCCTAATTGCGCAAACGTAACCAGCAGGTCCGCTGCCAATCACTGTAATATCAAATTGTTCCAAATTAAACTCCTAATAATAATCTACTTGGATCCTCTAGACCCTCTTTAACTCTGACTAAAAAAGTTACGGCTCCTTTACCGTCTACTATTCTATGATCGTATGAAAGGGCAAGATACATCATAGGTCTAATTGTTATTTCACCTTCAATAGCTATGGGTCTTTCTTCTATTTTATGCATTCCCAATATTCCTGATTGAGGTGGATTTAATATTGGAGTTGACATTAAAGATCCATAAACACCACCATTGGATATTGTAAATGTGCCACCCTGCATATCTTCAATACTTAATTGGCCAGAACGAGCTTTCTGTCCCAGTTGATAGATTTCTTTTTCTACTTCAACAAGAGATTTTTTATCGGCGTCTTTAACAACGGGTACGACGAGGCCTTGATCAGTTCCAACAGCAACACCAATATTGTAAAAGTTTTTATAAATGACGTCGTTGTTTTCAATTTCAGCATTTACTTCAGGAATATCTCTCAGCGCAGTTATACATGCTTTCACGAAAAAAGACATGAAGCCTAATTTCACGCCATACTTTTTTTCAAATTCTGATTTATGATCATTGCGTGTCTTTATAAGCTCACTCATATCAACCTCATTAAATGTTGTAAGCATGGCAGCATTATTCTGAGCATCCTTTAGACGTTTCGCTATGGTTTGCCTTAAACGCGACATGGGCACTCGTTCTTCTCTTTTATCGGTTTGTCTAATTGTTTGAGGAGTATTTTCTTGTTTTTCTATATTTTGATAATTTATGACGTCAGATTTAGTAATTCTACCATCCTCTCTTGAGGAGGTTACAGTATTAATATTTATATTCTTTTCAGCAGCAATTTTTCTTACAGCAGGGGATAATTTTTGATTATTTAAATTATCAATTTGGATGGGCATCTCTTCTTTTGGTGGAGACTCTACTTCCTCAGGAATAATTTTTTCTGGAGTCGTAACTGATTTTTCATTTACTGGTTCTGACTGTTTAACTTTTTGGTCTATAGATGCATTTTCATCAATAGACCCTAAGATTGCACCAACTTCAACAGTAGAACCTTCTTCTACATTGATTTTTTGTATACAGCCATTTGATGGCGAAGGAACTTCAAGAGTTACTTTATCTGTTTCAAGCTCAAGCAATGGTTCATCGACGGATACATAGTCACCTTCATTCTTATACCATTTTGCAACCGTTGCCTCTACAACACTTTCTCCGAGAGAAGGAACTTTGATTTTAACAGACATATTTAATATTTAACACTTTAAGATTATTATTCAATCGGCAGTTTAAATTTAACTAATGTTACGCCATCCTTGTGTTTTTTAATTTCATTTATATCGCTCTCTAAAGCTAGCTTTATAATATTGGCTTGGTTTTCTGCATGACGATTAGCTATACCAGTAGCAGGAGATGCGGATGCCTTTCTACCTATAAATAGTAATTCTTTATATTTTCCTGTTATTCCCTGTAATACTGACTCAATTCGATGTTTAACAAATCTGAATGCTCCCATATTTGATGGCTCTTCTTGAACCCAAAATATTTCAGCATTTGGAAACTGTATTAATTCCTCTTTTAAAACTTCATAAGGAAATGGATACAATTGATCAAATCTTAAAATGTGTACATTATCTTTTTTTAATTTTTCAAGATGATCATCAAGCTCAAAATATATTTTTCCAGAACATAAAAGCAATCTATTTACTTTTGATTTTTGTTCTGAAGTCAGTTCTTTTCTTAAAATTCGATGAAAGGTTGATCCATTTGTAAATTCTTCAATGCTAGATGTATTTTTTTTGTGCCTTAATGTAGATTTAGGTGTCATGATAACTAGTGGTTTTCTGAAATCTCTATGAAGCTGTCTTCTAAGAGCATGAAAATAATTTGCGGGTGAAGTACAATTAACAACTTGAATGTTGTCCTCGGCACACATTTGTAAAAATCTCTCTAATCTTCCACTTGTGTGTTCAGGCCCCTGGCCTTCATGGCCGTGTGGCAAAAGCAATGTCAGACCTGACATTCTTAACCATTTTCTCTCGCCAGTAGTTATAAATTGGTCAATTATTGTCTGAGCATTGTTTGCAAAGTCACCAAATTGACCCTCCCAAAGCACTAGAGTTCTTGGATCAACTTGTGAATAACCATATTCGAAACCCAAAACACCATACTCAGATAAAAAACTATCAATGATTTCAAAAAATCCTTGTTTTTCTCTAAAATGTCTCAATGGTACAAATCTTTTCTCACTTACTTGATCATAAAGAACTGCATGTCTTTGACTAAAAGTGCCTCTGCCCGAGTCTTGACCTGAAAGCCTTACTCCATAACCTTCTGATAACAATGAAGCAAATGCAAGAGACTCAGCAGTTGCCCAGTCAATTCCATTACCTGTTTGTATACTTGATAATCTATCATCATAAATTTTTTTTATTCTTCTATGCGGGTTAAAGTTTTCTGGAATGGTATGTATTTCTTTCCCAATTTTTAATAGCTCATTTTCAGTAATAGCTGTTTTACCTCTTCTTGCATCGATTGACGCTACCGTTATACCTTTCCATGAACCTTCAAGCCAGTCAGCTTTATTTGGCTTATACGACTTTGCAAATTTTAACTCTTCATTCAATTTACTGGCGTAAATTGATCTTTCATTTTCAACATCGTCATTAGTTAAAACACCTTCTTCAATAAGTTTTTTTTCATAAATTTTAAGAGTAGACGGGTGAGATTTAATTTTTTGATACATTAGTGGCTGTGTAAATTCTGGTAAATCCATTTCATTATGGCCAGATCGACGATAACAAAACATATCTACTACAACGTCGGTTTTAAATTTATTTCTAAATTCAACTGCTAGTCTACATACATGAACGACTGCTTCAACATCATCTCCATTAACATGAAATATTGGCGCCTGTATAATTTTTGCTATTTCGGTACAGTATGGAGCTGAACGACCATAATGGGGCATTGTGGTGAAACCTATTTGATTGTTAATAACAAAATGAATTGTACCTCCTGTGCGAAAACCCCGTAATTGCGACATCGCAAAAGTTTCTGCAACAACACCTTGCCCAGCCATAGCAGCATCGCCATGAATTAATAGTCCTATTACTCTGTCGTTTGTTTTATCTTGAAGCAATGTTTGCTCAGCTCTAACTTTTCCTATCACTACGGGATCCACTGCCTCCAAATGTGATGGATTTGGCGTCAAGGAAAGATGAATTTTTTTATCATCAAACTCTCTATCACTTGAAATCCCTAAATGGTACTTCACGTCCCCGGATCCTAAAACTTCATTGGGATCCTCTCCTCCACCCTCAAATTTTGCCATAATTGATCGCAAGGGAACTTCCATAACAGATGAAAGAAGGGTTAATCTCCCACGATGTGCGGTTCCTATGTATATGTCCTCGACTCCTGCTAAGCAGCTTTGTTTAATTATTTGCTCGATGCCTGGGACAGTCGACTCACTGCCAACGAGCCCAAACCTTTTGGTACCTATAAACTTTTTATCAAGGAATTGCTCGAACATTTCAGCTTCAAGCAAACGTTTGAATATTGCTTTCTTACCGTTTGAGGTAAACTGTGTTTTATTTCTAACTTCCTCTATTCTTTCTTGAACCCATTGCTTTTGATCAGCATCTTGAATATGAACAAATTCAACACCTATAGATCCGCAATAAGTTTCCTTAAGTATGTCAATTATATTTCTGAGTTTAGCAAAGTTTAGACCAAGACTACCGTCAATAAAAATTTCTTTATCAAGGTCATTTTCTTTGAAACCATAATTTCTATAATCGAGTTCAGAATATGTTTTAATTTCTTTTAAATTTAGTGGATCCAGATTTGATGCAAGATGACCATTAACTCTATAAGCTCTGATAAGTCTTATTGCCCTTATTGAGTCAAAAACCTGTTCTTTAAATGCTTCACTCGTAACAATGTTATCTTTATTTAATGTTTGGGACTCTATTTTGATTTCACTATCATTAATATTTTCTAAAGTATCTTCTTCATTTTTGGTTTCTACATTTTGAGATGCCCAACTAGCACGAAGAATATTTTGTTGATTTAAGTTATCTGTAATGCCAGAAAAAAAAATTCTCCAATCATCTGGTATATCAGCGGGATTATTTTGAAATCTTTCGAACATTTGTTCGATATAAACTGCGTTTGCACCGTGCAGGAAAGATGTTTTATCAAAAATGTCGTTTATGGATGACTTTGTCATTAAGCAGCTTAATTTTAGTTTTGATTCTTTAATACCTCAAGTAAAGTTGATCCTAAAGCTGCTGGAGAATTTGAAATTTGAATCCCAGCACTCTTCATAGCTTCAATTTTATCTTCTGCTCCACCTTTCCCTCCAGATACAATTGCTCCAGCGTGTCCCATTCTTCTTCCTGGAGGGGCTGAAGTTCCTGCAATAAATCCAACGGTTGGCTTTTTTATCTTTTCTTTTCTCAAAAATTCAGCTGCTTCTTCCTCAGCTGAACCACCAATTTCACCAATCATGATTATCGATTCAGTTTCCGGATCAGATAAGAAAAGTTCCAAACAATCAATAAAGTTTGTTCCATTCACTGGATCGCCCCCTATTCCAATACAGGTGGATTGTCCAAGACCTTCCACTGTTGTTTGATAAACTGCTTCATAAGTTAGTGTTCCAGACCTAGATACAATTCCTACGTTTCCCTTTTGATGAATATGCGCTGGCATTATACCAATCTTACACTCATCAGGAGTTATGACTCCCGGACAATTGGGGCCAATGAGACGTGATTTGGAAGATCTTAACTTATCTTTGACCTCTAGCATATCCATAACAGGAATTCCCTCTGTTATACAAACTATTAGCTCCATCTCACTATCTATTGCTTCTAAAATTGCTTTTGCGGCAAATGGGGGAGGAACGTAAATTACAGTGGCATTTGCTTCCGTTTTATCTTTAGCTTCTTTTACTGTATCAAATACTGGTAACCCTAAGTGCTCAGTTCCTCCTTTTTTAGGAGTAACTCCACCAACCATGTTAGTGCCGTATTTAATTGCCTGTTCTGAATGAAAGGTACCTTGTGATCCAGTGAAACCCTGACAAATAACTTTTGTATCTTTATTAACTATTACTGACATTAAACTAGCTTGACTATTTTTTTTGCTGCATCATCTAAATCATTGGCAGAAATAATTTCGATACTTGAATTATCTAAAATTTTCTTACCTTCATCAACATTTGTGCCTTCAAGTCTAACTACAAGCGGTACAGAAATTTCTAATTCTTTTGCAGCAGCAACAATTCCTTCAGCAATGATGTCACATCTCATGATCCCGCCAAAGATATTAACTAAGATGCCTTTTACACCTTTATCAGAAAGAATAATTTTAAATGCACTCGAAACCTTTTCTTTAGAAGCTCCACCACCAACATCAAGAAAGTTGGCGGGCTCACCGCCATACATTTTAATAATATCTAAGCTAGCCATTGCCAAGCCTGCGCCATTGACCATACAGCCTATATTCCCATCCAATTTTATATATGCGAGATCATATTTTGATGCCTCTCTTTCATATTCATCCTCTTCATTCTCATCCCTTAATTCCTCAATTTCTGGATGGCGGTATAAAGCATTATCATCAAAATTAACTTTAGCATCGAGACACAATAGTTTGCCAGTCTCAGTTATAATCAAAGGATTAACTTCAACAAGACTAGCATCTTTTTCTAAAAAAAATTTATACATATTTTTTATAAGATCAGAAAGTTGGCCCTCAAGATCTTTTTTGAGTTCAAAAGCTTTACTAATTGTATTTACATCATTTTCAGTAACACCTATTGAAGGCTCTATTTGAACTGTTGTTATATTTTCTGGGGTATCTTTTGCAACTGCTTCAATGTCCATACCTCCCATCTTAGATACAATAAAGGCAACTTTGCTTGTCGCTCTGTCTAATAAACAAGAAAGGTATAATTCTTTTTTAATATCCGACCCATTTTCAATGTAGATACGTTTTACTTCTTTTCCTGCTGGGCCTGTTTGAGGCGTTATTAAATTCATACCAAACATTTTTTCAGCCTCATTTACAGCTTCTTCTTTTGAAGAAACTACTTTAACGCCTCCACCTTTACCTCTGCCACCTGCATGAATTTGTGCTTTAACAACCCAAATTGGACCCTTAACTTTTCCCACTGCTTCATTTATCTGACTTTTTTCATATGCAACACTTCCTATGGACACAGGTATATCATAACCGTCAAATAATTCCTTTGCTTGATGTTCGTGTATATTCATTTATTTAAGTGAAGAATCAATATTTTTTGCAGCCTCAAATAGCTCACTGACTGCTTCGATTGAAGTTTTAAAATATTTTTTTTCTTCTTCGTCTAAATCAAGTTCAACAACTTTTTCAATTCCCGCTGAGCCAATAACAACAGGAACTCCAACATATAAGTCTGAAATACCGTATTCACCATTTAAATATGCTGCGCATGGTAACGTTTTTTTCTTATCATTTAGATATGAGTCGGCCATTTCAATTCCCGAGGCTGCAGGCCCATAAAAGGCGGATCCGGTTTCTAATAACTTAACAACTTCGGCTCCACCTTTTCTCGTCCTATCAATGATCTCGTCAAGCCTAGCCTTTGAAATTTTTCCTTTGTTCACTAAATCAGTCAGGTTTTCACCACTAACAATAGTTCTATTTGGAACTGGTACCATTGTATCACCATGGCCTCCAAGAACAAATGAGTCTACTTCGCTAATTGGAACATTCAATTCTTGTGATAAGAAATATTTAAAACGTGAAGTATCCAAAACTCCAGCCATACCCACAACTTTATTTTTTGGAAGTCCTGAATATTTTTGAAGAGCCATAACGATTACATCCAATGGATTTGTAATACAAATAACGAAGGCATTAGGGGATGTTGATTTTATACCTTCAGCTACTTGCTTGATAATTTTTAAGTTTGTTCCCAAAAGGTCGTCTCTAGTCATTCCTGGTTTTCGAGGAACTCCAGCTGTTATAATTATAACATCAGAGTCACTTGTATCCTCATAATTATCAGTGCCAGACAAGGAAACATTAAAACCATCTATGGCTGAGGACTGCGCTATATCAAGAGCTTTACCTTTTGCCAGTCCAGACATCAGATCAAAAAGAACTACATCTCCAAGCTCTTTCATGGCAGCTAAATGGGCAAGTGTACCTCCAATTTGTCCAGCTCCTATAAGTGATATTTTTTTATTTGTCATGATGAGTTTATAGCTCGGTAAACTAACTAGATAGCGATTAAAATCAAGATAAATTAAATATTTACTTCATTGTTGGAATGGTAAATTCAGCACCTTTTCTAATACCAGTTGGCCATCTCGAAGTAACAGTTTTGAGACGCGTAAAGAACCTTACTCCGTCCATACCATGCATTGCATGATCCCCAAATAAAGATCTTTTCCAACCACCAAAGCTATGAAAAGCCATGGGTACTGGTATGGGAACATTCACTCCAACCATTCCAATTTTGCATTGATTAGCAAAAGCTCTAGCTGTGTCACCATCACGAGTATAAATAGTGGTGCCGTTTCCGAATTCATGATCGTTAATCATTTTTAAAGCATCGTCAAAAGTAGGTTGACGCACAACAGATAATACAGGTCCAAATATTTCTTCTCTATATATCTTCATATCTTCCTTAACATGATCAAATAAACAGCCTCCGATGAAGTATCCATTTTCATAACCTTGAAGAGATATTGATCTTCCATCCACTATAAGATCAGCTCCTTCAGCAACTCCAGAGTCAACATAGCTTTTTACTTTTGATAAATGTACATCACTGATGAGTGGACCCATTTCAACTTCTGGATCTGTTCCAGGGCCAACTTTAAGTCCCTGAACGCGAGGGGTAAGCTTTTCAATTAATTTATCACCCACATCACCAACAGCTACAGCAACAGAGAGAGCCATGCATCGCTCTCCTGCAGATCCATAACCTGCGCCGATCAAACCATCAACAACTTGGTCTAAATCTGCATCAGGCATTACAACCATATGATTTTTTGCACCGCCTAATGACTGGACGCGCTTATTATGTTTAGAAGATGTATGATAAATGTATTCAGCAACTGGAGTCGAGCCAACAAAACTAACTGATGCAACTTCAGGGTCGGTAATCAGAAGATCTACTGCTTCTTTATCGCCATTGACAACGTTGAAAACTCCATCTGGCAGACCTGCTTCTTTAAGTAAATCTCCCATCATGTATGGAACCGTTGGATCTTTTTCACTCGGTTTTAAAATAAATGAATTTCCGCATGCAATAGACATAACAAACATCCACATTGGAACCATAGCAGGAAAATTGAAAGGTGAAATTCCCACACAAACCCCGAGAGGCTGTCTCATGCTCCAGCTGTCGATATTTGATCCAACGTTTTCAGAATATTCTCCTTTAAGCAAATGAGGAATACCACAAGCAAACTCAACTACTTCCATGCCTCTTGTTATTGAGCCAACTGAGTCTGATAAAATTTTTCCATGCTCTGTTGTTAATTCCAGAGCTAATTTGTCCATATCTCTGAGAATTAAATCTTTGAATTTAAATAAAACTCGAGATCTAGTCAGTGATGGAGTAGCAGCCCATTCTTTACCTGCTTTGACTGCACAACTTATTGCTACGGATACATCTTCTTTGTTAGCAAAGTTAACTTCTCTTATTTTTTCTCCATTTGCAGGGTTATATACGTCACCAAATCTATCTGACTTACTCACGTACTCTTTACCATTAATAAAATGATTCACTATATTCATTTAAATTACCTAAATTTCAAAACTTTCGCCTATAGCCTCACAGCTTTTGGCCCACAGCATGCTCTTGACTTTAGGATTATCATAAAAAGACTCAAGTGAAAAAGATTTTGCTTTACCTTTCATTCCTTTTAAACCAGGCCCTACCATTGAGCCTGAATTAATTTTAGGATCTGCAATACATCTTAGGAGACCCAAAGTTCCATCTTTTTCAGACTGCCCAAACTTCATTAAATATTTTGTAAAAAAACTGCCCATTCCGCCATCCTCTACTGTTGTAGATTGTAAATCACTTTCTGCAAGACCCGGATGAGCAACCATCGCTCTAATTTTTGAATTGTTTTTTTGCAACTTTTCATGCAAACATGCAGTGAATGCAGCATTAGCAAGCTTTGTCTGGGCATAACGCTCCCATCGGCCACCACCAAACATCAAATTACCTCCATCTCCACCTAAGTTGCCGCCTTTTTTTTCAAGAAACTTTTCTTTAAGTCTTTTTGTTTGAAAGCGTGCAATACTAGAATGATTAACTATTCTTGCTTCATCCCTTAATTGTGATGCTTTTTCTAGTAAGGGCATACATAATTTAGTTAGAAGAAAATGGGACAAGTGATTAGTTTGCATTTGTACATCAAAGCCGTCGATTGTGGCTTTATCTTTAAGAGCCATTACGCCCGCATTATTGCATAATACATCAAGGCCATCGCTACATATTTCATTAATTTTTGAAAATGCAGTTTTTACCGAGTCAAAACTTTGTAGATCACAATCTACTCTGTGGAAATTTCCATTTGCACAATTTTGTCTAAGTAAATTTAAAGATGACTCAGCTCTAGTTGAAGGACGATTCAATAGTAGGACTTTAGCACCAAGCTTAGCTACTGACTCAGCAGCATAAAATCCAAGCCCAGAAGTTGTGCCTGTTATAGCAACTGTTTTATTTTCCATTGAAGGTAGTGAGTTGAATAAATCATCAAAATACTTAGTATCGAGATTAGGTTTAGTATAAGAATTTTTCATATAATGAAATATTCTAGATTAAATACAACTAATGGCAATGTTTGAAAATTATGAGAAAACTTGACCTTCATGGATTTACACTTGAGGATGCTTATCAAGAATTCACTGACTTTATTTACGAAGCTTATCAAGGAAGTATACCCAAAGTAGAGGTCATAACAGGTAAAAGTGGACAAATCAGAAAAGAGTTTCCTCATTGGGCAGAAAGCAGTCACCAAATACAGTACATTGAACAGAGTTGGCATGAAGGCAGTTTTGTTGTCAAAATCCAGAAAAAATATTGAACTCGAGCTCTGTCATTTTGGCAAACTTATTAGAGTTTAATTAGAAAGTTTTACACTTATATAAATAGCTCAATGGTGGGTACGTAATATTTTCATAAAATCCCCTAATCAACTGCCCGCCATTGAGATTTATAGTGGTTAATTATTTTATCGTAGTTACAATTATTATTTTAGTTCTGTTGGTAAGTATTCTTTTTGATTTTACAGTAATTTGATTACTGCTGTGCTATCATTTGTTTGATACCAGCAATAGCCTTTGCGGGGTTGAGACCTTTTGGACAAGCTTGAGTGCAGTTCATTATTGTGTGGCATCTGTAAACTTTAAACGTATCATCTAATTCTTTTAATCTCTCTTTTCTTTCCTCATCACGGCTATCTTGTAACCAGCGATATGACTGAAGCAGGACCGCAGGGCCCAAATATTTGTCACTGTTCCACCAATAACTTGGGCATGAAGTTGAACAACATGCACACAAGATGCATTCATACAAGCCATCTAATTTTTCACGGTCATTTCTTGATTGAATATTTTCAGTATCGTTTGCGTTTTGTTTCTTATTCATAAGCCATGGCTTGATGGACTTTAATTGCTTATAGAGTGTTTTTAAATTTGTAACCAAGTCTTTTATAACTGGCATGTGAGGCAGAGGATAAATTTTTATGTCACCTTTCATATCACTAATTGCTTTGGTACAAGCGAGTGTGTTTGTCCCATCAATATTCATTGCACAAGAACCACATATGCCCTCGCGACATGATCGTCTAAAGGTTAATGAAGTATCAATTTCACTTTTGATTTTCATAACTGCATCCAATACCATCGGACCACAATCGTCTAGATCAACTTCATAAGTGTCCATCCTTGGGTTTTTTTCATCGTCGGGAGACCAACGGTAAATTTTGAATTTTTTAATATTCCCATTGCTTTTTTCAGACTTGTAATAATCACCGTCTATTAATTTAGAATTGTCGGGAAGATTAAACTGGACCATTAATAAACTCTGGCCTTTGGCGCAATATATTTAACTTCATTTGATAATGTGTATTCGTGAACTGATCTATAATCCAGTTCACAACTCTTATCATTCAGCCATGACATTGTATGCTTCATCCAATTTTTATCATCTCTTTCCTTATAGTCTTCTCGAGCGTGAGCCCCTCTACTTTCTTTTCTATTTAGTGCGGAGTTCATTGTAACTACAGCTTGTGCAATTAGGTTTTTATATTCAAGTGTTTCTAACAAATCAGTATTCCATATTAGTGATTTGTCTTTAATTTTAATATTTTCTGAGTTTAACCAAGTTTCTTCGATAAGTTTTTTTCCTTCAGACATAATCTCATCATCTCTAAAAACAGCGCAGTGTTTCTGCATAACTCTCTGCATTTGAGACCTTAATTCTGAAGTTGAAATATCCCCATCAGAAGATCGTGTACTATCAAACCTTGCAATGACTTCATCGATTACATGGCTTGGAATTTCCTTATTGGGTTCATCTTTATTTACCGTGTCATTTATTCTATCTGCTGCTGCTTTGCCAAAAACCACTAAATCAATTAGAGAATTTGATCCGAGTCTATTTGCACCATGAACACTCACACAAGCAGCTTCACCAACTGCCATCAAACCCTGTACGACTGTTTCATTTCCTTTTTCGAGGTTCATTACTTCTCCATGAAAATTTGTTGGAATTCCACCCATATTATAATGAACTGTAGGTATAATTGGAATTGGCTCTTTGGTTACATCAACTCCTGCGAAAACTTTTGCGGACTCTGAAATACCAGGCAATCTTTCTTCCAATATATCTGAGTCTATGTGATCAAGATGTAGATAAGCATGATCCTTATCTTTGCCAACGCCTCTACCCTCTAAAATTTCTTTTGTTATAGAACGAGACACAACATCTCTTGAAGCTAAGTCTTTCGCTGATGGTGCATATCTCTCCATGAAACGTTCGCCTTCACTGTTTACTAAATAACCGCCTTCTCCTCTTGCGCCCTCTGTTATAAGACAACCGACGCCATAAATACCTGTTGGGTGAAATTGAACAAATTCCATATCTTGAAGAGGTAATCCAGCTCTTAAAACCATTGCGTTACCATCACCTGTGCAGGTGTGAGCTGAAGTTGCAGAAAAATAAACACGGCCATATCCACCAGACGCTAGTATTGTTTGTTTAGAGTTAAATACATGTAATTTACCGTCCTCTAAACACCATGCAACAACACCCCTGCATTCACCCTCAACCATTAATAAGTCCAAAACAAAATATTCAATATAATAGTCAACGTCATGTTTTAATGATTGCCCGTATAAAGTATGAATTATTGCATGGCCAGTTCGATCAGCAGCAGCACATGTTCTTTGTGCAGTACCTTCGCCATAATTTTTGGTCATCCCTCCAAAGGCTCTTTGATAAATTTTTCCATCCTCTGTTCGACTAAATGGAACTCCATAGTTCTCTAATTCTAAAACAGCTTTTGGTGCATTTTTGCACAAATACTCAATTGCATCCTGATCCCCAAGCCAATCAGAGCCTTTCACAGTATCATACATGTGCCATCTCCAATCATCATCACCCATGTTTCCAAGTGCAGCAGAAATGCCTCCCTGTGCTGCAACCGTATGACTTCTAGTTGGGAATACTTTTGAAATACAAGCAGTCTTGTAACCATTCTCAACAGCGCCTACTGTCGCTCTCAAACCAGATCCACCAGCACCGACAACAACTACATCGTAATCGTGATATTCAATTTCGTAATTCATTAAGTTAACCTATAAAAATTAGTAGTAGAGACAAACAAACAAAAACTAGTATTAGTAAAAAAAATATTGAAATTATTACATTTAATATCTTTTTAACCACATCAGAGTGAACGTAATCATCAAGGATTTCATGCACACCAGTATTCATATGAATTAATCCTAAGACCGTGAAAATCAATATAAACCCTACACCCCATAAGTTGCTTAATTCACTCAAAATTAATTGATATGGCAGAGTGGAAAGGTGTATTATTTTTATAAATAAATAAACAATGAGTGGTAGCAGTAAAATCGTGCTCCATCGATGAAGTTTCCAAGTATTTTTGGCAGACATAGAGTTAATATCCAATCATAATTAAAACCCAAAATAGAACAGTGAGCAAAACAGTAAACAAAATTGTAATCCAACCTGTCAATTTGGCAGTATTTAATTCAAGCCCAATGCCAACGTCCCAGAATAAGTGCCTCAAGCAATTTAAAAAATAAAACAAATATGAAAACGTAAGACCTATTAATATTGTTCTTATAAAAATATTTTCTGATAAGGAAATTATAAATTGAAAAGTTTCTTCGCCAGCGCTAATTGAATATAAAAATATTATTAATATGATTACACCTAATGATGAAACTATACCCGTTATTCTATGAAGAATTGATAGTATTGATGTAATTTGCCATCTATAAACTTGCAAATGTGGTGATAAGGGACTGCTCATTAGTAATATTTATATATACCAAATTGCCGGTGATTAAACGACAGTAAATTATTTTTTTCTTGGAATTAAAGCCCAATAATCAAGACTTAACAAAACGGACGGATCAAAACGCTTGTTACTATCTTGGTGTTGAAACTGATAAGCCTGCGCATCACCAATTCCATTTGTTCTGACTCGAATAGCACCTAATGACTCTGATACTTCGACTTTGTCTAAAATCAGACTCCAAGCAAAAACAGTTGTTCCCGCAAAACACGGTGATGCGTGGGTTCCACCGTTGATCGCAATAATTTTAAAAGCATTTGAAAGTCCATTAAACGATAAAGCTCTTGTTAAACTTATAACGTGACCACCGTAAACAATTCTTTTTCCAAACCTGCCACCTTTTTCAACAAAATGGTTAAAGTGAACTTTTGCATTGTTCTGGTATAATTTTGTTGCCATCATATGTTCAGCCTCTTCAACTGTCATACCATCAATATGATTTATTTTTTCGTTAATAGAATAATCCTCATAACAAAGATCAGAGCCAGAGGCTTTATAATCATATCCTGTACAATCAAAATCATATTTTTTTGCAATTTCTACAACCTCCTCACTTGTAAGCTCTTTATTTAATTCCGGTATAGACGGTTCCGCTTTATTTAGGTTTCTATTTTTTTTTCTAACCATAACCCATCTTTTATAATCAATAACTGGTTCGTCATGCTGGTTAGTACCTACGGAGTGGACATAGACTACTCCATTTTCTCCACTTGAATTCTCTTTAATGCCAATCACTTCTGAAGTTGAACTAATTGTATCTCCTGGATAAGCTGGCTTTAAAAACTTACACTCTGCGTAACCTAAATTGGCAATTGCATTTAAAGAGATATCTGGGACAGTTTTACCAAAAGCTATGTTAAATAAAAGAAAATCGTCAATTGGTGATTTTTCTAATGAGAGTTTTTTTGCAAACTCATCTGAGCAGTGCAGGGCGTACCTTGAACCGTATAAAGCTGTATAAAGTGCACAATCTCCATATGTTATTGTCCGTGGAGTTGCGTGTATTATTTTTTGTCCTAGCTTAAAATTTTCAAAAAAGTTACCAATTTTATATTTACTTGAAGAAGTTTGTATAACTTCCGATTGATCTAGTTCTGTAACTTTTGAAACAAGCAATTCTGCTTCTATAATTCGTTTTGCATGATTTACGTGTAATTCCTCTATCTGACTGCCTTCAAACGTAATTACTCCAACATTTGGGTCCTTTTTTCTTGCATCCTCAAAGGCTGCGACAATTCGTTTTGCTTTGTCTAGTTGTTCAGCCGTAGGGGTAAATATTTTATTGCATATTTGTATTTGTCCGGGGTGTATTAAGGTTTTACCATCAAATCCGAGACCATGACTATAGATGCACTCTTCTTCAAAGCCATTAGCATCTCTGATGTCATTAAAAACTCCATCAAGTAGTGATAATTTGTAGGCTTTTGTTGCCATCATACATTTCTCAAAACTTGTGACTAATGCAGTTCTTTTTAGTTCTTCCTCTATACCCAACTCTGCAGACAAGTCATTAGTTCCCATTACAAAACATTTTAAGTATTTTGATGATTTTGCGATATCATACGCGTTTACAATGGATAAAGCTGTTTCCATCATAACCCAAATTTTAATTTCTTTATTTTTAAGATATTTTTCAAAAGCTTTAACATCATTAGCTTCATTTACTTTAGGAATTAATATTGCATCGGGATTACATTTGTCCAAGACCTTAATATCTATTTTACCATCATCAGTATCCAAAGCATTTACTCTTATCACCTGTTCCTTATTTTTGTTTACACCAGAATTTATAATTTCGATAATTGCTGTGCGTGCATCATTTCTGGCATTTGCAGCTACTGAGTCTTCTAAGTCGTAAATAATTGCATCTACATCAAGAGTACTACTTTTTTTTAATGCTTTTGGATTAGATCCAGGAACATAAAGTACGCTTCTTCTTGGTTTTCTTACATCTTGTCTCATTTAGATAAATGTTCCTCAATTAGCATTTCAGCGATTTGGATTGTATTTAAAGCAGCACCTTTCCTTAAATTATCAGAAACTACCCAAATAGATAATCCATTTTTTGTAGACGTATCCTCTCGAATTCGCGATACGTAAGTGTCATCATTTCCAGCACACTCTTTTGGAGTTACATAACCTCCATCAGCTCTTTCATCAAGTAGCGTGCACCCAGGAGCATTTTTAATAGCTTCACGTGCTTCTTCTACTGAAATTTTGTTTTCAAACTCAATATTTACAGCTTCAGAGTGACCAATAAATACAGGAACGCGAACACATGTAGCGCTAAAGCTGATCTCACTACTTAAAATTTTATGAGTTTCTTGTCTCATTTTTAATTCTTCTTTTGTGTATCCATCATCCATGAATTTATCAATATGAGGTATGACATTAAAGGCAATTGGTTTTGTAAACTTAACATTATCTTTAATATCATCAGAGAACATATTTTTTGTTTGCTCAAACAACTCGTCCATACCAGCCTTACCTGCACCCGAAACAGATTGATAAGTTGATACAATAACTTTTTTTATTTTTGAAATTTCGTGCAATGGTTTTAAGGCAACCACCAATTGAATTGTTGAGCAGTTTGGGTTAGCAATTATATTTCTTTTTTTATAATTATTTAGATCACTTGGGTTAACCTCAGGCACGACCAAAGGAATATCTTCTTCCATTCTAAATTGACTAGAGTTATCTATAACAATACAGTTTTTTTCTGCAAACTTTGGTGCCCATTCCTTTGAGGCACTAGCTCCTGCAGAGAAGAGTGCCAATTCTACTTTTGAAGGATCAAACTTTTCAATAGATTCTACAATTAGTTTATCCTCCCCAAATTCAATTTCCATGCCTTCACTTCTACTAGAAGCTACAGGAAATATTTTTGACACATCATATTTTTTTTCAGAGAGAATATTTAACATTTCTCTTCCGACATTTCCTGTGGCACCCACTATAGCAATGTTAAAATTCATAATTTAAAAGTTTTCTTTTAATTGATTTAATATTTGATCACCCATTTCAACTGTTGATAGGTTTTTGTTATCATTGCCTATTAAATCCGCAGTTTTAAAGCCACTGGCAAGTACATTATTTACAGCCTTATTTATGAGATCTGACTCCTTGTCCATATTAAATGAGTACTTTAAACACATCGCAAAACTAAGAATAGATGCAATTGGGTTTGCTATTCCTTTACCTGCTATGTCTGGCGCAGACCCATGAACTGGCTCGTATAAAGACTTTCTAAAATTATTACTATCGACTGCACCCAAAGAAGCAGAGGGCAACATTCCAAGCGACCCTGTGAGCATGGCCGCCTCATCTGAAAGAATGTCTCCAAATAAATTATCAGTGACAATAACATCAAATTGTTTAGGGTTTCTAACTAATTGCATGGCACAATTATCTGCATACATGTGAGATAATTCGACATTTGAATATTCATTTTCATGCACATGAGAGACTTCTTCTCTCCACAATATTCCAGACTCCATTACATTTGATTTTTCACAAGAAGTAACCCTGTTACCTCTTTTGCTTGCAAGTTCAAATGCTATACGTGCAACTCTTCTAACTTCTTCAGTGCTATAAGATTGAGTGTTAATTCCAACACGATTTCCGTTACCTTTATCTTCAATACCTCTTGGTTCACCAAAATAAATACCACCAGTAAGCTCTCTAACAATTAATATATCGAGACCTGATACTAAGTCTGGTTTAAGAGAAGAGGCGTCAACCATTGACTCAAAACATAGAGCAGGCCTTAAGTTTGCAAACAAGTCTAATTCTTTTCTAATTCTCAAAAGGCCTTGTTCAGGTTTAAGAGAAAAATCTAAATTATCCCATTTTTCTCCGCCCACAGCACCAAGTAAAACTGCGTGAGATTTTTTAGCTTTTTCAAGAGTCTCATCAGATAGAGGGGTGCCATAGCGATCATAGGCAGATCCACCAATATCGTCCTCTTCTATCTCAAATTTAACTTTACTAAGTTCACCAATACTCTTAGCAACCTTTATGACCTCCTTCATTACTTCAGGCCCTATACCGTCGCCAGGTAAGACTAATAATTTATAAGAATTGCTCATTTTATTTGCTGGCTATATAACCAGGGTGTTCTTGACTTTTGCTTGTTTTCAAAATCAGAAATATGATTATCTTTAGCTAGTGTCAATCCAATATCGTCTAAACCCTCTAATAGGCTAGTTTTTTTGGCTTTATCAAGTTCAAAACTTACCTCATGATTTATATTTTTATCAAAATAAGAAATCATCTGATTTTCTAAATCAATTGTAAAACTAAGACTGTTTTCCGCTGCTTTTTGTAATTTAGTTACTTCAGACTCATCTAATTTGATTGGAAGAATACCATTCTTGAAACAATTATTATAAAAGATATCCGCAAAGCTCGAAGCGATGATGCATTTAATACCATAATCTAAGATTGACCAGGGTGCATGTTCACGGGATGATCCGCAGCCAAAATTTTTACCAGTAATCAAAATTTGAGAGTCTTTATATTTATCTTGATTAAGGACAAACGAATCTATAGGTGCATCTTTTTCATCATATCTTAATTCATAAAATAAATTTTTACCTAAACCTGTTCGCTTAATTGTTTTGAGAAATTGTTTTGGAATAATCATATCAGTATCAACATTCACCATTGGTAAAGGAATTGCATTACTTTCTATTTTTTTAAATTTTTCCATTATATCTCTCTACTGTCTGATAGTTTTCCATTGATAGCCGCAGCAGCAGCCATAGCTGGACTCATTAAATGAGTACGACCCCCTCTTCCTTGCCTACCTTCAAAGTTCCTATTTGAAGTGGAAGCACATCTTTCTTGAGGTTTAAGTTTATCGGCATTCATTGCAAGACACATTGAACATCCAGGCTCTCTCCATTCAAAACCTGACTCAATAAATATTTTGTCCAAACCCTCCTCTTCTGCCTGCTGTTTAACTAAACCAGACCCAGGAACGATTATTGCATTTACATGGTCCGCAACTTTTCTATCTTTTGCAATTTTTGATGCAGCTCTCAGGTCTTCAATCCGTCCATTAGTACATGAACCAATGAATACCTTATCTACTTTAACCTCTTTAAGTGGTGTATTCGGAACAAGACCCATGTATTCCAAAGCTCTAATCATTGATTTTTTCTTTGTCTCATCGCTTTCATCCTCAGGGTTTGGAACCAATCCATCAATCGAAACTACATCCTCAGGACTTGTGCCCCAAGTGACTTGTGGAATGATGTCGCTTGCATCAATATTTACTGTTTTGTCATAAGCTGCACCATCATCAGAAGCTAGCGATAACCAATAATCTGATGCTGATTGGTATTCATTTTCAGCTGGAGAAAATGGTCTTCCCTTTAAGTATTCAATTGTTTTTTCATCAGGACTGATTAAGCCAGCTCTTGCTCCTGCTTCAATTGACATGTTACAGACAGTCATTCTTCCCTCCATTGTTAGGGATTTGATCGCATCACCTGTGTATTCAATAACATACCCAGTACCTCCAGCAGTTCCAATTGTTTGAATAATCTTTAAAACAATATCTTTTGCTGTGACACCCAGTGGCAGTTCACCTTGTATATTAATTTGCATATTCTTAGCTTTAGTTTGCACTAATGTTTGAGTTGCAAGAACATGTTCTACTTCAGAAGTTCCAATTCCCCATGCAAGAGCACCAAAGGCACCGTGTGTTGACGTATGGCTATCGCCACAAACGATAGTCATTCCTGGTTGTGTGAAACCTTGCTCCGGTCCGATAATGTGAACTATGCCCTGTCTTTTATCAGACATAGAAAGAAAAGTAATTCCATGCTCCTTACAATTCTCTTCAAGAGTATCTACCTGTAACTTAGACTCTGGATCTGATATTCCCTCATCTCTATTTGTTGTAGGAATATTGTGATCAGCAGTGGCTAATGTAAAATTAGGTTTTCTAACTGATCTATTTGCAATTTTTAGCCCTTCAAATGCTTGGGGACTTGTAACTTCATGAACAAGATGTCTGTCAATATAAATGATTGATGTTCCATCTTCATTTTCTGACACTAAATGATCATTCCATATTTTATCGTATAATGTCTTTGGAGTACTCATAAATAACTTTGATTAACAAAAAAAAAGAGAAAGAAGTAATTATTCTTTTGTTGTTTCTGATTCTTCTGAACTTTCAGCATTATCTTCAGGAACTTGTTCTTGAGCAGACTCATCAACTTCAGATTCTGTTTTTTCCTCAGCTTGAGAAGCATCAGCTGCAACTTCAACATTCTCATCTTGAGCAGGCTCATCAGAAGCAACAATTTCTTCTTCAACAACTTCTTCACTCTCATCAATATATAAACTAGCAAGATCTGGTTGCTTCTTTCGAATTCTCTCAACGATCCTTGCTTTCTTACCGGTTAAATCTCTAAGATAGTAAAGCTTAGCTCTTCTGACCTGTCCACTTCTTACAATCGAGATGGAGTCAATAGACGGACTAAAGATTGGAAACACTCTTTCTACGCCCTCACCAAAAGAAATTTTTCTTACTGTAAATGAAGAACTTAGACCTCTATTTTTCTTTCTGATACAAACGCCCTCGAATGCCTGTATTCTCTCACGAGTGCCCTCACGTACCTTTACATTCACTCTTACTGTATCTCCCGGATGGAATTGTGGTATTTTCTTACCTTTGACTAGTGACTTTATCTGATCTTTTTCGAATTGTTCTATGATGTTCATGGTAGCCTCGCACCGTGTTTTAATACTTTATTTCTTCCTTGTCTTGCTTTTTTTATAGTTTTTCCATAAATCTGGCCTAACTTTCTGTGTCAGTTTTTCAGATTGTTTTAAGCGCCACTCACTAATATTTCTGTGATTTCCAGAGAGCAATATGTCTGGAATTGTCAAATTTTTCCATTTTTTAGGCCTTGTATACTGAGGGTATTCAAGAAGGTCTTTTGAGAAGGTCTCTGAACTAGCAGACTTCATGTCACCAAGTGTTCCTGGCAATAGTCTCACTATTGATTCCACTAAAACCTGGGACGCTATTTCACCGCCCGCCAGTATATAGTCTCCAATACTTATTTCCTCAATAGGATAGAAATCGAGTATGCGTTGATCAATACCTTCATATCTACCACAGAGAATATTAATTCCTTTCATGTTAGAAAAATTAATTACTTTACTTTGAGTTAAAGGAGTACCGCGAGGACTTAAATATATCATTGGATAACTATCTTTAGATTTAATATTCTTGTAACAAGCATCAATAGACTTTCCGATTACATCTGCTTTTAAAATCATACCAGGACCGCCACCGGCTGTGGTGTCATCTACTTTTTTGTAATTACCTTTTGAATATTTTCTCGGATCAATTGTTTTTAATGACCATATTTTTTTCTTTAATGCCTTACCCACGACTCCTGTATTTAAAAGACCAGGAAAACTATTTGGGAAAAGTGTGATAATTTTTACTCGATACATTATTAGCCTATATAGTCATTGATATTTTTTGTAATAATAATTTTTTTAATAAGATCAATTTTTTTAATTGTGTTTTCACTTATTGGAATAAAGTAGTCTTTAGCATTTTTTTTTCTTATTTCTAGTAAATCAGATGAACCGTAATTCTGAACTGATATTACTTTTCCAATATTTTTTCCATCATTAGTTTTTACAATTAAATTAATTAATTGATGGTAATAGTATTGGTTTAATTTTTTTATAGCTGGTAAATACGATTGTTCGATTTCTATTGTAAGCCCTACAATTTTTTCAGCCGACTCCCTTGTTTTAATTTGTTCACAACTAGCAATATAACCAGTTTTTAACTCTTTCAATTTTTTAAGAGTGATATTTGAATATTTTTTCCCAAGTCTACAGGGGCCATATCTAAATACATCGTCTGGCGTTTCTGTATATGATGTAATCTTGAAATGACCCTTTAAACCGTGAACTGCTCTTACTTCTCCAATAACTATCAATTGGGACATAATTAATAAGCTTAGTCTTTTTTCTCCTCTTCTGCTGGAGCTTCATCTGCTGGTGTCTCTTCTGCTGGAGCTTCATCAGTTTTTGCTTCTGACGCTGGAGCTTCCTCTGCTGGAGTCTCTTCTGCTGGAGCTTCAGGAGTAGGCTGATTCTTTGCTTCCTCAGCTGCAGCTAATCTTTCTTGTGCTTTCTTTTTTGGCTGAGCTTTTTTAGGATTATTGCCTTGTGCTGGCATTGGTATTACTCCGGCTTCTCCCAAAAATCTTGCAACCTTATCTGTTGGTTTTGCTCCTTTAGAAATCCACTCTTTTATTGACTCTAAGTTTAGTTGGATTCTATCCTTATTATCTTTTTGTAAAAGAGGATTATACAATCCTACCTTTTCAATAAATCTACCATCTCGCGGACTTCTTGAATCTGCAACTACAACTCTGTATACAGGCCTTTTTTTTGAACCTGCTCTCGATAGTCTTATTTTTAACGCCATTTTATTCTCCTTTTATTTGTTAATAATTAAAATTTATTTTTTAAAAAATCACTCGGCATGCCACTTCCAAGTTGGCCTGCTAACATATTTGGATCAATTGATCCTCCCCCTTTTCTAGATAACTTCTTCATCATGTCTGACATCTTTCTATGTTGTTTAAGAATTTTATTTATTTCGGATACTGAAGTCCCCGACCCTGCCGCTATTCTTTTTTTTCTTGATCCATTAATTATCTTTGGCTTGCTTCGCTCGTATTTTGTCATTGAGAGAATAATTGCTTCTTGTTGAGCGATTGAATTGTCAGGATTAGTATTTTGTGGGATCTTGTCGCTCAGATTACTTAGTCCAGGAATGAATTTCATCATACCCGAAATGCCACCCATTTTTTTCATCTGTCTGATTTGACTAAGCAAATCCTCAAGATCAAATTCTCCTTTTTGTAATTTTTTGGCCATTGCTTGGGCATCTTCTTGATCAACAGTTTCAGCAGCTTTTTCAACTAAGGTTACAATATCTCCCATTCCAAGAATACGATTGGCAATTCGCTCTGGGTGAAATTTTTCAAGGTCATCGACTTGCTCCCCAACTCCCATAAATTTAATTGGACAATCAGTAATGTACTTCATGCTTAATGCGGCCCCACCTCGAGCATCACCATCAATCCTAGTAAGGATAGAACCAGTAATATTGATTGCTTTTGCAAAATCGCTTGTAACATTCACTGCCTCTTGGCCAGTTAGGCTGTCTAAAACAAGTATCGTTTCTAAAGGGTTAATTTCTTTTTCCAGCAAACTCAATTCGCTCATTAGCCCTTCTTCAACATTCATTCTCCCCGCTGTATCATATAAAACACAATCAATTTCCTGTAATTCTGCAAATTGTTTTGCTCTTGATACAATATCAATAGGCATTTGATTTTCGAGTTTGGGTAAAATTGTTACATTAATTAACTCAGAAAGTTTTTTTAGCTGATCAAAAGCAGCTGGTCTTGTGGTATCTAATGAAACAAATAAAATCTTCTTATCGTAATTACTCTTGAGATAATTACCGATTTTACCAACAGTCGTTGTCTTTCCAGAACCTTGAAGTCCTGCAAATAAATAAGATGAAATTCGATTATCATTTATTTGAAATTCAGATAAATCTGGCCCTAAAATTTGAATTAATTGATCATTCACAATTTTTGTAATCATTTGTGCAGGCGTTATTGATCGAATGATTTCTTTTCCGATCGCCTCTTTTTTGACATCCTCTATAAATCTTTTTGCAATTGGCAATGCAACATCAGCTTCAAGAAGAGCTCTTCTAATATCTCTCATTGTACTATCGAGAGAAGCCTCATCAATAGAACCTGTTTTTTTTAAACTCTTAAATATTTCCTCAAACCGATTACTAAGGTTTTCAAACAAAATAAACTCTCCTTCAGCAGGTAGTGCACCAATGGGCGAAACTCGCTGACTGGTGTCGATACCTTTATTTATGGCACCGCAGAAATAATATTTCTGACGGAAAACGTGAGTTTTTTATTACTTCAGTAGGTTAATGTCAAGATTCATTTAATTTCTTATTTACTGGAAAAATCAAAATTGGCTCAATATAAAGTGTTTATGCACGAGTTTCAGTTCGTAAAGATGAATGGTCTGGGAAATGATTTTATTGTTATTGACCAAAGAGTATCTGAATTTGATTTATCAGAAGAACAAATAAAATTAATTTGTAACAGAACAGACGGCGTTGGCTGCGATCAACTAATCATGATTAGGAAGTCGCAAGATAACAGCAATCCACTGGTTAAATTTTTTAATTCAGATGGAAGTGAAATAGATGCTTGTGGAAATGGTTCGCGTTGTGTTGCAAACTTTTTAATGAAAGAAACAAAGAGTAATAAAATAAACTTGACAACACGTGAAAGAACAATTGCATGTGAAAAGATTGATGATGTCACAGTAAGTGTAAATATGGGTAAGCCAAAATTCGAATGGAACGAAATCCCTTTAACTAAAGATATCGATCCATTGGATATAAATTTTTCAATCAGAGACCTTACTCTAAAAAAACCATTTTTAGTTAACATTGGTAATCCACATATTATTTTTTTTGATGATGAAATCGAGAAATATGATGTTGAAATTTTTGGATCATTAATTGAAAATGATAATTTATTTCCTGAAAAAATAAATGTGAGTTTTGCAAAGTTAAAAAGTGATAATCACATTGTACTAAACGTATGGGAAAGGGGTGCAGGAAAAACAAATGCTTGTGGTACGGCTGCTTGTGCAACAGCTGTAGCAGGAATTGAAATGGGATTGATAAAAAATAAGGTGACAGTAACATTGCCAGGGGGTGATTTAGAAATATATTACAAAAGTAGTGACAATATTATTATGACGGGTCCAACTGAGATAAATTTTACTGATAAATATAAGCTGTGAGAAATAAAAATACTAAAATATACTTCAATAACTCATGCAGTATCTGTAGGTTTGAAATAAACCACTATAAGAAACTTAATAATGTTATTGATTGGGTCGATATTACTCAAAATAAAGTTGCTGAAAAGGAAACCTCAAAAGAACCCAGTCAATTGATAAGACGTCTTCATGCTAAACATGATGGAAAGATATTAGAAGGAATTGATGCTTTTTTACTGATATGGTCTCAACTTCCAAGGTATAGATGGCTTTATAATTTTATTAAATTACCTCTTATCTATCATATGAGTCATATATTGTATGAAGTTCTTGCATTTGCTTTATATTTAAAAAATCGAAATCAAATAAGTAATGAAAGATCCAGAAATTAAAACTTACGGGTGCAGACTGAATTTTTATGAGTCTGAAGTTATAAGAAAATACGCAAAAGATAACAATCTTCAAAACCACATTTTTATTAATAGTTGTGCAGTTACAAATAAAACTATAGCTGATCTGAAAAATGAAATTAGGAAAGTAAAAAAAGAAAATCAACAAAGTCAAGTTGTTCTTACTGGTTGTGCTGCACAGATACATAAAAAAGATTTTGAAGCAATGAGAGAAGTTGACTCCGTCATTGGAAATAAAGAAAAATTAGAATCCTTAACCTATAAAACTATAAGAGAGAGTAATAAGCCAGTAAATTTAGTAGGAGATATATTTGAAAATGAACAGGCAATTTCACCAATTATAAGTAAGGTTAAAAACAGAATAAGAGGATTTGTGCAAATACAAAATGGATGTGATCATAGGTGTACATTTTGTATTATTCCATATGGACGCGGTAATTCAAGAAGTGTAGATCCAAAAAATATTATAAAACAAATAAAGTTACTTCTAGAGAAGAACTACAAGGAGATAGTGCTAACTGGCGTTGATCTCACAAGCTACGGTAGTGATTTAGAGAAAAAAATTTCATTATCAAAATTAGTAAAAATTATTCTTAATAAGTTGCCTCAACTTAATAGACTTAGACTATCATCACTTGATATTGCAGAAATAGATGATGAATTAATAAATCTATACGGAAGTGAGAAACGTTTACTTCCTCATATTCATTTATCTCTGCAGGCTGGCGATAATATGATTTTAAAAAGAATGAAAAGAAGACATTCAAGAGAAGATGCAATTAATGCAATAGAACGCATCAGAACTGTTAGACCTGATATTGTATTTGGTGCAGATTTAATTGCTGGATTTCCAACAGAGACGGAGGAAATGTTTCTAAATTCAGTGCGACTTATAGATGAATGTAATATTACTTTTTTGCACGTATTTCCATTTTCACCAAGAGATGGAACGCCCGCTGCTAGAATGCCTCAAATAGATCGAGAAATTATAAAAAAAAGAGCAAAAATACTCAGAAATATTGGCGAGAGAAAGATTATCGAGCACTACGATAAGCTTAAGAATAAAGAGATCAACCTTATTGTGGAAAGTCAAAATCAGGGTAGGTCAGATACATTTGCCAAGGTCTGCCTCGATGATAATTTTGAGGCGGGTAAAATAATAAAAATGCTTGTAACTGGAAAGCGCCGAGAAGGCTTAATTGGAAATATAATTGTTTAAGAGTTTAAAATCTGGCCTAGCAAAAGTATTTGCAAATCAAAAAATTGATCAAAATACAATACAGGATTTTGAGGATCTTCTTATTACTTCTGACGTTGATGTTGAAACATCAGAACTCATTACGACAAAATTAGGAAAAGAAAAATTTTCTAATGCTCCTTCTCTGGAAGAAATTCAATCGTCTCTTAGTAAAATTATAAATGAAATTGTATCCACAAATACAAATAAAATTGACTATAAAAATAATACAAAACCCTACGTTATGTTGATGGTAGGAGTAAATGGTTCAGGTAAAACTACAACAATTGCAAAATTGGCAAATCAATTTCAACAAGAAAAAAAGAATGTTCTGTTGGTTGCTGCTGATACCTTTAGAGCGGCGGCTGCAGAACAATTGAATGAATGGGCTGATAAAATAGGAACGGACTTTATGAGAGATGCTGATAAATCTGACCCAGCAAGTGTGGTATTTAAGTCAATTGAATATGCAAATAAAAATAATATTGACGTAGTTATAATTGATACAGCTGGAAGACTTCAGAACAAAACTGATTTAATGGATCAATTAGGAAAAATTGACCGAGTGCTTAAAAAATACGATGAAACACTTCCTCATGATTCAATAATTTCGATTGACGCCACTACAGGGCAAAATGCCTTAAAACAAGTGGAAGAATTTAATAAATTTACCAAAATAACTGGGATTATTATGACGAAATTTGACTCCAATGCAGCAGGAGGGACACTTGTATCAATTTCAAATAAAACAAATATACCAATTTTAGCAATTGGTAGTGGTGAGCAAATCAGTGATCTTATTGATTTTGATCCTGAGCAATTTTCCAATAATTTTATTAAAAATTAAAAAGGTCTTATGAGTGAGATCGTTGCACTTTCTGTGCCAGGATTCGTATCACCAATACTTGCATTGGATATATGATTTAAATTAAATCCTATTCGACTTGATTTAAGTTTATATGAAAACTCAATTTGACTTCTAAATTCAAGATTATATCCTAAATCTTTACTATCTCCTCGATCATAATATCCCAACGCAAAGCTTGGAGTAAAAAACCATTTTTCTGTAATTCCAATATCTTTTCTTAAACCTGAATAAATATATTTTCCATTATCTCCGTTTCTCATAGCACCCAAGAAAGGTTTAAGATCATAATTATTTTTTAAAAAGTCATTTCCATACAAATATTCAAATCTTAATTCTAATGAGTCAACTGTATCGTTTACATCAAATTGACCTAATGAAATAGACCACATGTTTTCTTCATTACTTTGGGAACTAAATCCATAGGATATTAAAATTAAAATTGTAAAAAATAATTTTTTCATAAAAAGATTTTTATGATCCGTATCTTACAAATCTATCGGCCTCTTCACCATCTTGTATATAACCACCTGACCAAGTTACACATCCACCTGACCATTTAACAACGTTGCCTTCACCATCGCATCCATCAGCAGTTATTTCTTCAAGCTTCTCGTATAATGGCTCTTGTAACTCTTGAAATTCAGAAATATCTTCCCTTGTTGTAAGCTCAACATCCTCATAATCTTTTGCTTCATCATCAATTCCACCAGCAAAAGTAAAATTCAGACCTAAGAAAAAAAATAGAAAAAACGCAAAAATTTTTGATTTCATAAACACCTCTTTTAATTACACTATAATATAAAATTTCAAATTGTTTAAAAGATATCTACAAATTGTCGAAAATTAGGCGTGGCTTCTTTTTTGTCTATAAATTGCAATAGCTCCAATTAACATTATGAGGAACGGAAGAGACCATAATATATAAGTTAAGCTGTTAAATGGTGGTGTCATCAAAATCCAATCGCCATATCTTTCGACTAAATATACTTTAATTTGCTGATCGGTCTCACCTTGACTAATTTTTTCACGAATAAGTTTTTTTAAATCCTCTGCTAATTCAGCATTAGACTCGTGTATTGTTTGACCCTGGCACACAAGACACCTTACCTCTTTAAAAAGCTCAATTGCCCTAGGATCTTCAGCTAAAGCATTAATTTGTAGCAAAAAAAGGAGTAAAAATATCTTAATTATCTTTATCATACTTCAATTATCCCTAATTATTGGAAGAATTTTCTCTTCCATCTCATTCATATGAATTGGACCAATATGTTTATAAATAATTATACCGTTGGCAATAATATAAGTCTCAGGAACTCCGTAAACTCCCAAATCAATAGAGGTTCTTCCTGAATTATCTGAGCCAATTTTGACAAATGGATTTCCAAGATCATTTATGAAATTTTTTGCTTCTTCATTATTATCTTTGTAATTCAAACCAAATATTTCTACTTCATACAGTTCTGACAAAACCATTAATATGTCGTGTTCTGCTCGACATGGTATACACCAAGAAGACCAAACATTTAATAAAATTGGATTTTCACTATTTAAGTCTAAATTTGTAAGCTCTTTCTGCCCAAAAAGGTTCGGTAATGAAAATTCTGGCACTTTTTTTCCAACAAGAGGACTTGAAAGTTTTGATGTGTCATTATTTAAAGAAAAAAATAAGAATATACTTAATAATATTATTAAAACCAAAGGTAAAAATTTTAAATGGTTACTTTTCATCGAAACGTCCGATTCTTATAGAAGCAGATATAATCCCACCAATGATTATCATTAATGTACCTAACCAAAGTATTGTCATGAAAGGTTTGATATGCATTCTGACACTTATTGACTGCTGATCTTGAGGAACATTCATGACAAGGTAAATATCAGAAAAAAACTTATGCAAAATACTTGCTTCTGAAGTAATTGTAGGTGGGTTTGAATAAAATCTGATTTCAGGAGTGAATGTATCTACTAACTTACCATCCTTTTTCATCTGAAAATATGCTTTTAGTGAATTATAATTGCTTTCCTCAATTTGCTCTATTTTATCAAAACTAAAAATATATTTTTTCAATTGTAAATTATCTCCAACTTTAGCGTTATAAATTCTCTCCTCAGAATATACAGCATTACTTACAACTGCCATCATCAAGATACCAAATCCAGCGTGTGCAAGATTTTGGCCTAAGTTAGTTCTTACTAAAATATTTTGCTTATTAAAGTTTATACTAGCTGTCATAGAAGAAATTATTAAAAGTAAACTAAAAAAAATAATTAGGATTTCAGTCAAATTAAATAGTTCAAAATATAGACTGATTATCAATGTTATAGTTAATGATGTAATGATGAGATATCGCAATTGAATTATTATTTTATAGAGTTTTGTGTCAGTCCATCCTAAACGTGGAGAAATAAACATAAAAAAGAGGAAAAGTATTATGATGGGGGCAATAGTCGTTGAATAATATTTTGGTCCAACAGTTAAGCTCTTATTAAGTAATAAATCCGTTGCAAGAGGATACATGGTTCCCAAAAAAACAATTGTTAATATGGTTATCAAAAGCCAATTATTTACTTGTATGCCTGTACCTCTGCTGATCAAACCCATACTACTTGTCTTATTAATTTTTTCAGAGTTGAAGGCAAATAAGCTAAAAGAAAAGGCAAGTATAAGAAAAATAAATAATAAAATGAATAAACCTCTTCCAGGATCACTAGCGAAGGTGTGAACTGAGTTTAGAATTCCAGACCGGACAAGAAATGTTCCAACTAAACTCAGTGAAAATGTAAGTATGGCTAAAATAACAGTCCAGGATTGCATTACATTTCTTTTCTGAAGTATCAATACGCAGTGAATTAATGCAGTTGCAGCTATCCACGGCATTAGCGATGCATTCTCAACTGGATCCCAAAACCAGTAGCCACCCCAGCCAAGTTCATAATATGCCCAAAATGAGCCTAAGGCTATCCCAGCTGTAAGAAACGCCCATGCAGAAAAAACCCAAGGTTTAACAATTGAAGCCCATTGCTGATCAACTTCTTTAGTAATTAATCCTGTGATTGCTTGACTAAATACCAGAGAAAAACCAACATAGCCTACATACAATACAGGTGGATGTATTGCTAAGAGTGGATCCTGTAAAATAGGATTTAAACCAATCCCGTCAAAAAAATTATTTTGATTTAATGTAAATGGATTTGATAAAAAAAATAAAAATGCGACAAATCCAAAGATCATAATACTCTGTATCGCAACTGTTATCTCTTTAAAGCGTTCTGAAGTTCTTCTCGAAAGGGCAAATAAAAAATTAAATAAGACCAAAATTAATATCCATAAAAGCATACTTCCTTCATGATTTCCCCAAACGCCAGAGAATTTATATATAAGTGGTTTTTCAGAATGAGAATTGAAATAAACTAAATCAAAATTAAAATCTGAAATGAGAAAAAGATAAATTAGAATTAAAAAAGAAGATAGTATTGAGATTAACTGTACATAGGCCAGCACAATAACACTAGGTCTAGTGAATATTTTATTATTTATAATTTTACTAGACTGCATTAGTGATGCAGTTAGACAAAGAAGTAGTAAAAAATTTGAAATATAAAAAATATATAAACTCATTCACCCTGCCATTTACCAGATTTTTTAAGTGTTTCCATGACTTCAGGAGGCATATAGTTTTCGTCATGCTTAGCTAAGACTTTATTTGCAATAAATCTACCATCATTCATGTAAACCCCCTCAACAACTACCCCCTTATCCTCAGCAAATAAATTTGGCAGAATACCTTCGTATTTAACTTCAATTTCGTTATCACCGTCAGTAATACTGAAATAAAAGATGCTGTCAGTTTCGTTTTGAACGGAGTCTACAGATACAAGGCCACCCAACCTCATTATTTGACCTTGTTTATCTGGATTTTTCAAAAGTTCAGTTGGGCCGTAAAAATAAATTATATTATCCCTTAAATTAAAAATAATTATCAATACTGCAATTAAAACAATAATTAAACTTAAGAGGAATTTAATTAATCTGCTTTTTACTAAACTAGTCAATTTTCTTTTTTGTTTTATTAAAAATTTTTTCGTATTTCCTTAAATTTAATATATTGATTAAAAGAAATATAATTAAAGAAAAGAAAAAAATACCATATGAGGACCAAACAAAGATTGCGTATCCACCCATATCTAATAATTCATTCATTAGTTGCTGGTCCTTAACATTTTATTTTCAATCAGAACAAGTCTGAATCTAATTAATGATACTGTTACTAGAAATAAAAAACAGGCAGCTGTCATTAAAAATAATGGAATTAGCATACTTACATCAATACTTGGTGCAGAAAGTTTTGAAATTGAAGCAGGTTGATGCAAAGTGTTCCACCAATCAACTGAAAATTTAATTATTGGTATATTGATAAAACCTATTATTGCTAGTGCCGCTGATATTTTTGAAGCAAGCTCCTTATTTGATATAGCCTGCCAAAGAAAGATATAAGCGATGTAAAGAAAAAATAATATTAACATAGAAGTTAGTCTTGCGTCCCATACCCACCATACACCCCATGTAGGCTTGCCCCATATACTTCCAGTAATCAATGACATTAAAGTAAAAACCATTCCTACTTGAGCAATTGATCTTGCAACAACATTAAAAAGGGGGTTTCGGGTTATAAACCAAAGAACGCATGAACCAGCTAAAATTGAGTAAGTCATAAGAGCAAACCATGCAGAAGGAACATGAATATACATAATTCTCATCGAGTCTCCTTGAATATAATCTGGAGGAGACTGAAAAAGTGAATAGTATAAACCTATAATAAATACAAAAGTTGTCGCAAAAATTAAGTATGGATTTGCAGACTTGATAAGCTCAATATGATTATTATTAATTTTGATATACATTTTCTAATATATATATAACGACTTGAGGCATTGCCTACTCTCCATAAAGACGCAGACCATAAGCGGTTACATATATAGAGATAACAAAAGAAAGCATTGATAATCCTAATAGAATTGACCAAGAACCAGCATCAGAGCCAAAAATGATAAAAGGTACAAATAGCGGTATCATTATAATTGCTTTCAAAAAAATTGTTCTTTTGGCACCAAGCGTTAGTGCGCTAACAAAATTCGCAATGAAAACCATGCCAAATGAACCTATGAATAAGTTTATAAATATTTGTATAGTCTCTAAATAATCCAAATAAAATAGAAAACTCAATATTGGTAGGATTACTAAGAGTGGAAGGCAGTAAATAAACCAATGGGTAACATATTTGCTGATTACTAAATACTCTATCGTCCTATTTTTCTGCATAATAATATCTAAATTACCATCTTCATAATCAGCGTTATAAATTCTATCAACTGTAATTATGATTGATAAAGCTAGTGCAATCCAAACTACACCTTTAAACAAAAGTTTAAGCTGATCACTTTGAGTACCAAAGGCAAATGGAATTAATATTAAAATTAGTACAAAGAAAGATACTGTGAAAAAGAAATTAGCACTTGAATAAAACGATAATAATAGATCCCTTTTAATTAAGTTTAACATATTAGATATTAACTTCCTTATGAAATTTTTTTGGCAAGTTAATATTAGAAGTAAGTATAACTATTCCCATATTTTTGTTAAACCGATTAATTTTTTCTATTAGTGAGTTTGTGTTGACTTCATCAAGATAAACAAACGGTTCATCTAAAAACCAAAATTCATATTTATTATAGTTTAGTCTGTGGAGAGAAATACATTTTTTTTGACCATCACTTAATGAGCCAACATCTCTATTAATTAAATGATCCAGATTATCGTGTTCCAGTAATTTTGCATGATCAAGAGTTTCATTAAAGATAATATCCCATAGCTCTAAATTTTTTTTTATTGAAAGATTATCTTTAAGAGAGTTCTTTTGGCCAATGAGGTTAAACTTATTATTATATAAATTGTCCTCAAGTATATTCAGATCATTCAATGATACCTTGCCCTGATAGGATGTGATAAAATTGGATAAAATTCTTAAGAGGGTAGTTTTACCAGAACCATTTCGTCCTTTTATAACCAATGTTTCACCAGACTTAATAGTAAGATTAATATTATTGAGAACTTTGCTTTCTCCTCTTTTACAGCTCAAATCCTCAATTTTTAGTACGTTCATTATAAACTTTATGTTGATAGCTTGTTAAATTAGTCTAAATATAGCAGCAGTAAACCTCTATGTACGACAGCTTTAAGACAAAAAAAACACTAAAAATAGGAAAAAAAACCTACACCTATTTCAGCTTCAAAGCTGCTGAAAAAAATGGTCTTAAAAACATCTCTTCATTGCCATTTTCAATAAAAGTACTCTTGGAGAATCTCATAAGAAACGAGGATGGCACTACTGTCAGTGTGGATGACATCAAAGATTTTGATAACTGGAAAACTAATAAAAAAATCAATAGAGAAATCAATTTTAGACCTGCAAGAGTCTTAATGCAAGATTTTACAGGTGTACCAGCTGTTGTTGACCTTGCATCTATGAGGTCTGCAATTATGAGTGAGAAAGGAGACCCTAAAAAAGTAAATCCTTTATCGCCAGTTGATCTAGTAATAGATCACTCCGTGATGGTTGATAAGTACGGCTCAGCAACTTCCTACAAAGCAAATGTAGATTTAGAATATAAAAGAAACATTGAAAGATATGAATTCTTGAGATGGGGGCAAAAATCCTTCAACAACTTTCGTGTTGTACCACCTGGTACAGGTATTTGCCACCAGGTAAATCTGGAATATCTTGCCAAGACTGTTTGGTCTGAGAAGAAAAAAATAAAAAATAGAAATTTGAATTTAGCTTATCCAGACACTGTGGTTGGAACAGACAGCCATACGACTATGATAAATGGTTTATCTGTGCTTGGATGGGGAGTAGGCGGAATAGAGGCTGAGGCTGCGATGTTAGGCCAGCCAATTTCAATGGTCGTTCCAGAAGTTATAGGATTTGAAATAAAAGGAAAAATAAAGGAAGGTATTACAGCCACAGATCTGGTTTTAACAATCACTGAACAACTAAGACAAAAAGGGGTTGTAGGAAAGTTTGTAGAATTTTATGGTGCTGGCCTTAAAGAGTTATCAGTTCCTGATAGGGCAACAATTTCAAATATGGCTCCTGAATATGGAGCGACTTGTGGTTTTTTTCCGATCGATGAAGAAACAATTAAATTTCTAAAAGTAAGCGGTAGATCCTCCGAAGAAATTAAACTTGTTGAAAAATATGCGAAGGCTCAAGATTTATGGGAAGACTACAAAAAAAGCAAAAGAGTTTACACAGAAACTATGCAATTAGATTTATCTAGTATCGAGCCAAGTTTAGCTGGTCCAAAGCGACCACAAGATAAAATATTATTATCAAATGTATCTGATACATTTATAAAATCTTTTAAAAAAGAGTTTGGTCAAAAGCATATTGACAACCCCATACATGTTAAAGATGAAAAATTTCAAATTGACAATGGGCATGTCGCTATTGCAGCTATTACAAGTTGCACCAATACCTCTAATCCTAGTGTAATGATTGGGGCTGGAATTCTTGCGCAAAAAGCGATTAAGATGGGGCTTAAAAGCAAGCCTTGGGTAAAAACATCTTTAGCCCCGGGATCAAAAGTAGTAACTGATTACTTAATGAAATCAGGACTTCAAGAATATCTTGATAAACTTGGTTTTAATTTGGTTGGCTTTGGTTGTACAACATGTATAGGAAATTCTGGCCCACTCGATGAGAATATTTCTGACGCTATCACAAAAAATGACTTAATTGTAAGTGGTGTTTTATCAGGTAATAGAAATTTCGAAGGTAGAATTAATCCTTTCGTGAAGGCTAACTACCTCGCATCACCCCCTCTTGTTGTTGCCTACGCCCTGGCCGGTTCAACCAAGATTAACTTAACAAAGGATCCACTAGGTTATGGAAAAAATAACCAACCTGTCTATCTAAAAGATATTTGGCCAAAATCAAAAGAGATAAAAATGGTAATGAATAAAATTATTAATTCAAATTTATATAAGCAACGTTACAAGAATGTTTTTAAAGGTGACAAGAAATGGAATACAGTAAAATCTCCAAGTGGTTTAACATACAAATGGAATAAAAAATCCACCTACGTACAACATCCACCATTTTTTAAAAATTCAGAATTAAATAGTATCTCTGACATTAAAGGTGCGAATATTCTTGGAATATTTGGTGATTCTGTAACAACAGACCACATCAGCCCTGCTGGAGCCATTAAAGAAGATAGTCCTGCCGGTGATTATCTTAAATCAAAGAAAATAAAAAAAATTGATTTTAACTCGTTTGGTGCCAGAAGAGGAAATCATGAGATAATGATGAGGGGTACTTTTGCAAATATTAGAATAAAAAATGAAATGTTAGATAACATTGAAGGTGGATATACCATTCATTATCCATCTAAAAAACAAATGTCAATTTATGACGCCTCAATAAAATACAATAAATCAAAAACACCATTAGTTGTCATTGCGGGAAAAGATTATGGAATGGGCTCATCAAGAGACTGGGCAGCAAAAGGAACTAATTTGCTTGGTGTTAAAGCGGTAATTGCTGAATCTTATGAAAGAATACATAGATCTAACTTAATCGGAATGGGCGTACTCCCTTTTATATTCAAAGATGGTGAGAATAGAAAATCTCTAAAATTGGAAGGCCCAGAAAAAATAACAATAAGTGGGATCAAAGATAATTTAAAACCTCAATCTTTTTATAATGCAATGATAGTTTATAAAAATGGTAAAAATATAACCACTGAGATAAAATTATTAGTAAATACTTCTACAGAAGTAGAATACCTCAACAGCGGAGGCATTCTACAATATGTTTTAAAAGAATTAGTAAATTCTTAAACCTAATTAGGATTTATAATTTGACAAAATTTGACTAAGGTCACTTGACCCCTGACCATTTACAGTATTTCTAATTGCTTTAAAAATTTGATCAGATGCTGATGCAAAATCACCATCACTTATACTGTAGTTTTGTCTATGTAATGTAAAATTTACTTCTACACAGATTTCGTCACAATCTGTATAAAAAAAAGTATAAAAAGGGTTAATTTCACCGATCACTGAGCATGTTTCTTCAAAATTTCCAGAGCCTCTGGAGTCAATATTTGAGGTTGTCACATCAGCATCAGTAATCCATCCTGCATCACAAGCATAGAATGATTTTCTATATGAAGTCTCTTCAGATTTTGAACCCAAGACTGCATAATTAATTCCATCAAAATTAAATGCATTATCGGTAGGGCCGACTTCTTCAGGAACTAAAGTTGCATATACATAGAAATTTCCTGATGGAACACTACCAGATTTTTCTAAATCATATACTTTCCAATTACCAGGTAATATAGGAAGATCATTTTGATTATAAGCGTTCTTTATTTCGCCATTATAAAAAACTTGTTCGTTAAGTTCTGTGGCATTACTAAAAGAAATTGACATTAGCAGTAAAGATAGTGAGATAATAATATTTTTAAACATACTTTTTCCTTTTGTTTGACTTTAAATTATACTTCAAAATAAACATTAAAATAGTACTAATTTCAGATCTAATTTTCAATTGCACTATAAATTGTATTTATCAATTTTTTTGAAAACTCAATTGGATCCGACGGTTTTTCACCATCGAGAATTTTTGATTGTTCGTATAACAAAATAGAAATATTTTCTACTTCACCAATCTTGTTCTTATCTTTGCTCATTTTAGATAGTTTTTTTATAAGTTTGTGATTTGGATTTATTTCCATAACTTTTAATGATAAACCCTGATTTAGTTGATTATGCTGTTGAAGGATTTTTTCGAGTTGAGGGTCCATTGCTCCTTCATCACTGACTAAGCATACCGCACTATCTGTAAGCCTTGATGAAATTCTGACATCTTTTACTTTCTCTTTTAATTTTTCTTTTAATAAATTTATAAGTGGTTCTGTAGACTTATTTTCCTTATTGTCCTTTTTTTCACCATCAATTTTTTCAAGATCGTCAGTACCTCTTGTTACTGATTTAAAATTTTTCTCAAGATACGAAGGAGTTGATGATGTCCAAAAACTATCTACAGGATCATCTAATATCAAGACATTAATATCTCTTGACTTGTAGCCCTCTAAGCTTGGATTATTAATTATGTTTTCATAATTATCACCTGTCATAAAATAAATATCTTTTTGTTTTTTTCCCATTGATTCTATGTACTCATTTAATGATATAAGTTTGCTAGACTTGGAGTTTTTAAATAATGAAATTTCTAGGATTGAGTCTTTTCTTTCAAAATCCTCGTAAATACCCTCTTTTAGAACTGGGCCAAAATTTTCCCAAAATTTTTCGTATGACTCTCTATCTTTAGCTAATTTCTTTTTTAGATCAGATATTGTTCGTTTGACCAGTGACGATCTAATTTTAGTAACTACAGGGTTATTTTGAAGCATTTCACGACTAATATTTAATGGCAGATCTTCCGAGTCAATTATGCCGCGAAGGAAGCGAAGATAAGGAGGAATAAGTTCAGGACAATTATCAGTTATAAATACTCTTTTGACGTAGAGTTTTAATCTATTTTCTCTAGCAGGGTCATATAAATCAAAAGGCTTTGTTGATGGAATAAAATTTAAAACTGTATACTCAATTTTACCTTCAGCTTTGTAGTGTGATGTCATCCAAGGATCATCGAACATTTGTCCTGTATGATTATAAAACTCTTTGTATTGCTCTGCTGAAATTTGATTTTTAGGTCTTGTCCAAATTGCTGACGCAGAATTAACCGACTCCAAAGTTTCATCTTTTTTTTCAGAACCATCACTAATATAAATTGGAATACTTATATGATCAGAGTACCTTCTAATAATATTTTGAATTCTATCTTTATCTAAATATTCTTTTGAGTCCTTTGTTAAAGTTAGTTCAATTGTTGTTCCTCTATTTGAAGCAAGAAGACTTGAGTCTTCAGTCTCCTCAATCGTAAAACTGCTTTCCCCATCAGAAGTCCATACCCATATCTTATTTTCTCCAGCTTTTTTTGTAATAACTTTAGTTTGGGAAGCAACCATGAAAGCTGAATAGAATCCAACACCAAATTGACCAATGAGAGATAGATCTTTAGTTTTTGACTCAGACAATTCTTTCAAAAAATGGGCAGTACCAGAACGAGCGATAGTTCCTAGATTAGATACGAGATCTTTTTTATTCATACCAACTCCGTTATCAGAAATTGATATCAAATTATTCTTTTTATCAATTGCAATCTGTATTTTAAAATTTGGATCATCTTTGATTAACTTTTCTTTAGTATTAGCCAAATATCTAAGTTTATCACATGCGTCTGAGGCATTGGAGACAAGCTCTCTTACAAATACTTCTTTTTCTGAATAAACAGAATTGATCATTAATTTCAGCAGCTGACTGACTTCTGTTTGGAACTCTAATTTTTCTGATTTAGGCATAATATTTACTCTCAAAATCTATATTGGAATTATCCATCGAAATTCAAGGCAATTTAAGTGAGGTTATCTCGAAAATTTTCCCTATTTTCTGTGTTTTTTAGGTATTTTTCAAGATAACATAAGATAACAATGACAATACATTACATCAGTACCGGTCAAACCTTCAAAAGCTCTAATCAATCAAGAAATAAATTTACGAGTTTCCATAAAACCGAGCTTAATCTGATACTTTCCGTATACGCACAAAAAGTCAGCCAAGGACATTGGAAAGACTATGCAATAGATCACGGTAAATATACTGCAGTCTTTTCAATTTATCGAAGTACTTTCGAGAATGCTTTTTTAAGAATAATTAAAAATAAAAATAAGGGAAAGCGTATATCATTTACGTTAATCGATTTTAATAACAAAAAAATTAAGGTAAGCGAGAGTCTATCAGATATCACTCGATACCTTAAAGTTTCTGTAAAACGTATAGCCTGAACTTATCTTCTTTGGCCAAAAAGTCTTAACAACATTATAAATAGATTTATAAAATCTAAATAAAGTGTTAATGCACCCATAATAGCTTTCTTTGCAGCGACTTCACCGCTATCATATGCCATATACATATTTTTTATCTTTTGAGTATCGTAAGCCGTCAAACCAACGAAAATTAGTACTCCAAGGATAGATATTCCATAATATAATGCAGGTGATTGCATGAAGATATTTACAATTGATGCAATTATAATTCCAATCAGTCCCATAAATAGAAATGATCCAAAATTAGTTAAATCTCTTTTTGTTGTATAACCATATATACTCATTGCGCCAAAGGTGCTTGCAGTAATGAAGAACACTCTAGCTATACTTGCACCAGTGTAGGTTAGGAAAATTGTAGAAAGTGATAAACCCATTAAAAATGCAAATATCCAAAACATTGTCTGAGCTCTAGAAGCAGACATGCCTCTTATTCCAAAACTCATATACATCACAATTCCAAGAGGTGCTAATGCAACAACCCACATCATTGGACCAGTATAAAGGGTCACGCCTAAGTTTGTGAGACCAACAATTTCTCCTGTTGGACCCATTACTGCCGTTGCTTGAAATAACATGTATGCAACTAAACCTGTTAAGGCCAAACCAGATGCCATGTAATTATAAACACTCATCATATATTGCCTTAGACCTTCGTCGATTGCTGGCGTTGATTGAGCTCTAGTTTGATAATCCATATTTAAAAACCTCTTGTAAAAATTGCTTTATGTATTTTAATACATAATTATAAAGGTAATCAATACAAGTAATTATTTATCAAGATTTTATTAAATGAATACAAATACTTAGGAGTTCAAGTGGAGAAGGTTTTAGTCACAGGAGCATCAGGTTACATAGCACTTCACTGTATTAGTGAATTATTGAAAAATGGATATGCTGTTAAAGGTTCTCTACGAAATATGAATAGAGAAAATGAAGTACGAGAAGCAGTAAAAAAGGAAATACCAGATAATAATTTAGAATTTTGTAAACTTGATCTAATGTCTGATGAAGGTTGGGACAGTTGTGCGTCTGATTGTGATTATATGATGCATTTAGCTTCGCCTTTTATTGTTGGAGAACCAAAAAATGAAAATGAGCTCATAAAGCCAGCCACAGAAGGAACGATGCGAGCTCTTAAAGCTGCAAAGAAAGCTGGTATAAAAAAAGTTGTTCTTACGTCGTCAATTGTTGCTATTGCCTACGGACATAATCAAAAAATTTGTAGCAGTCATGATTGGACCAACGCAGATAAAGACGTCGGCGCATATAATAAAAGTAAAACTTTAGCTGAAAAAGCTGCATGGGAATTTATAAATTTACCAGAAAACAAAGATCTGAAAATGACAACTATTCATCCAGGTTTTGTCATGGGTCCACTATTAAGTAATGATACCATGGGTGCGTCTGCTAGTTTTATGGCTCGACTGATACTTGGAAAAATTCCTGCGTTACCAGATGTATATATGCATATATCTGATGTAAGAGATACAGCTATGTTGCATGTGAAAGCTCTTAAATCAGAAGCCAGCGATGGTAAAAGAATACTCACAACTTCAACAAATGATTATCATATTACAAAAATTGCAAAGATTGTGAAAGATAGTGGCTTTGAAAAAGTTTCAACTAAAGTTATGCCAACCTTTTTATTAAGAGTTTTTGCATTGTTCAATTTACAAATGAAAGGTATTTTAAAAAATATCAGAAGAGGTAGTTATAAAACTGATAACAGCTCAACAGTTTCTATTTTTAATTGGGAACCTACACCAGTTGAAAAAACAATAAGTGACATGGCACTATCCATGGGTAAGATACTTAAAAAGTAGAATAATATATGGAAAAAGTTTTAGTTACGGGAGGATCAGGTTACATTGCTCAGCATTGTATAGCTGAATTACTCAAAAAAGGATACTCAGTTAAAACATCATTACGTTCTGAAAATCGTGAAGCAGAAGTAAGGCAGGCAATAGCAAAAGAAGTTGATGCAAAGAATAATTTAGAGTTTTGTAAATTAGACCTGCTAAAGGATGAAGGATGGGATGAGGCGGTTGCTGGCTGTACATATGTATTGCACGTTGCATCTCCACTGACCGACAAGGCACCTGATGATGAAAATGAGATCATTCAGCCGGCTAAGGAAGGTCTTTTAAGGGCGCTTAAAAGCTCGATAAAGAACAAGATTAAAAGATTTGTTATGACTTCATCGTTCTCAGCTGTGGGCTATGGGAATGAAGAAAAAATATATGATGAGAGTCATTGGACTGATCCAAGTCAGAATATTGGCGCATACAACAAGAGTAAGGCAATTGCTGAAAAAGAGATGTGGTCTTACCTGAACAGTCTTAGTGACGATGAAAAAATAGAAGCCGTTGCAATAAACCCTACTTTAGTTGTAGGCCCATCGTTATCTGATGATGTTGGAACTTCAAATGTTTTTATTCTGAGAATGTTGGACGGCTCTTATCCCGTTGTGCCAAAAGTTCATTTTGGATGGGTTACTGTTAAAGATACGGCAAGAGCACATGTTGAAGCAATGATACATCCAGATGCAAATGGAAAAAGATTCATACTCGCTGAAAAGTGTATGTGGCTATCTGACATGAATAAGCTTTTAAGAGAACATGGCTATAAAAAAGCCCCCTCAATCGAGGCTCCAAATATTTTAATGAAATTTCTTGGCTTATTTAGCAAAGAAGCTGGAGCAATATCGGGCTTTGTTGGTAAAACAAAATTTACTAATTCCGAAAACGCTAAAAATATTTTAAAATTTAATTTTGAAAGTGCTGATGAGGCAATTATTCAAACTGTAAAACAATTTGAAGAACTTGGACTTATTACAAAATAATGGAATACAGAAAATTAGGTAGATCAGATATTGACGTAAGCTTGATATGCTTGGGTACAATGACCTGGGGAGAACAGAATACTGAAGCTGATGCTCACGATCAGTTGGATTACTCCTTAGACCACGAAGTTAATTTTATCGATACTGCTGAGATTTATGCTGTTCCCACAAAAGCTGAAACTCAGGGTTTAACTGAAAAATATATTGGAACTTGGTTCAAAGCGAGAGGCAACAGAGATAAGGTTGTTCTTGCAACTAAAGTTGCTGGTCGTTCTGGAATGTCGTGGCTTAGAGAAAATGAGGAAATACCTCGTTTGTCCAAAGAACATGTTTTCTATGCAGTTGAGCAAAGTCTCAAAAGACTGCAAACAGATTACATTGATTTATACCAAGTTCATTGGCCTGATAGGCCTTTTGGTGCATTTTCAGGAAGGCTTGAGTACAAACATATGGACTCATCTGACTCAATTCCATTAGAGGAAACTCTTGAGGCTCTTGGCGAATTAGTCAAGCAGGGCAAAGTCAGGCAGATTGGCTTATCTAACGAAACACCGTGGGGAACTATGAAATATTTAGAGCTCGCTGAAACAAAGTCTCTTCCACGTGTTGCCTCGATTCAGAATGCTTATAATTTGGTTAATAGAGGTTTTGAAATTGGTTTATCTGAGGTTGCAATGCACGAACAAGTGGGCTTGCTAGCTTACTCGCCTTTAGCACAAGGAACATTAACTGGAAAATATTTAGGTGGACAGATGCCTCAAGGCTCGAGACTTGCATTATTTGGCGATGGTCCTTTAATGATGAGATATAAAGGAGATAAGACACAGCAGGCAATTGAAATGTATGTAAATCTTGCAAAAAAATACGAAGTTGACCCTGCTCAACTAGCTATTCAATTTTGTAACATTCAACCATTTGTCACATCAACAATTATTGGAGCGACTACAATGGAACAATTAAAAACCTGTATAGACAGTGTTGATCTTGATATTACAAAAGAAATTATGAATGAGATAAGAAGTATTCATAAAGAAATTCCAAATCCCGCACCATAATGAAAAAAATATCTAAAGCTGAACTTACTAAAAAATTAAAAAGATTGTCTGGTTGGAAGATGGTCAAAGGGCGAAGTGCTATTACAAAAACTTTTAAGTTTAGTAACTTTCAAGAAGCTTTTGGTTGGATGACATCAATGGCAATCTATGCAGAAAAAAAAGATCATCATCCAGAATGGTTTAATGTCTACAGTACGGTCGAAGTTACTTTATCAACTCATGATGCTGGTGGAGTGACAAATCTGGACTTAGATATGGCCAGAGAAATGAATCAAAAACAGTAAGTGGACACCATAGATAATTAATTAAAAATATCTTACAGCTTTTAGACTTATTGAATTTTCATTACTTAGATCATAACGATCTATGAATTCGTAAGATCCATTTAAAAACCATCCATTCATCAATCTTGAATCAAGCTCAATTCTTGCTGTTGAATATGACGATGGCTCACTATTTAAAGATAGGTTTATCATACTTTCTAAATCTAGCTCGTAAGAAGCCGAAACGCTAAAGCTATTCATTTGTGAAGAACCTGGTCTGTAGTTAAGCTCATAATCTAATTGATAAAACCATTCGCTCGGGGTTTCTATATCTGTTCCAAGTGCAGCTCTAATATTACTAGATTTCTCATCTTCAACCTTGAGAGAATAAATTGTATTAGGCAAGGCTATGTAAGAAACACTGGCATTTGAAGAAGAGCTGACATCTCTTCCGTATTCAAGTCGACCGTATGTGTTAAGATTTAAGTCATTAAATTTTATTTCGTCGTCAGCTAATATTCCAAGAGAGATAATGGCTGTTTTAATTGTTTGTTCGTCATATCTTAAGGCAGCAATTGTTCCTTTTTCGCTAAAGCTGGATAACTTAGTATAACCTCCATCAATTCTGCCATAAGGCGATAAATTAATATCATTTTTCTCAAGCTCTGCACTATAAACTATAGAGCCATACAATTGCTTTCCATCTCTATTACCTAATATAGTTCCAGATGCGTGAGATCGAATAAGATCCATTTCTAATAATCCAAGCCCAACATTTATATCAATATATGTTTGATCAGTGTGTGGCGCAGTAGCGTAAAACGATAAGCTGTATGCATTAGTATCCAAAGAATGGCCTGAGGATCCAACATTAACATCATCTTTGCCGATTCTTAATGCAGCCCCCAAAATATGATTATCATCAATTTTATTGTCTATTCCAAGAGTTATGCCGTTTGTTGTAATGTCTCTAAGTGAAGAAATACCATCAGAGTCAATCTCACCGACGGAAATATTTCCTTCACTCCATACGGACCAATTGTTTGAAAATAAATCTCCAGATTGATTAACGAGTTTTGAAAATTGCAGTGCGTTTGAAATTCCATTCAGATCTGAGTTACTAAAATTAACACTTACACCCTGATGGGATAACTCACTTTTATCTTTGTTTCTTCTTAACCACTCTATACGTTTAAATATTGAAGAAGTAGTTTGTTGAATAAATCTTTTTGCTGTTTCAGCTTGAGCTTTCAGAAGTCCAACAAAATCCTTATCACTCATGGGATTTGTTAAATCCTCAACTAAGTACTCTGCTGTAAAAGTTTTGCTAGTGGCGGGTATAACGTTATTATTAAAATCTTCTACTGTTGCACCAATAGCGGCATAAATTATTTGACCACTTGTAAAATTATTTGTTGGATCAATCGTAATTACAGTCTTAGCTGAATTTATTGAAGCGGTAAATGAAAGATCTGTACCATTGGCATCGGTATCTTTAAGAGCAATTAAGCTTCCAACGTTTAAATTAGTTATTTCAGAGTCATCAAGATTTCGAACAGGCTCACTAAATGTAAATGTAATATCAGAATTGGTAGCAATAGAGGCGGTAATAACAGCATCAATACTTACCGTAGGAGGAAGAGAATCTCCTACCGTAAATATTGCAAAAGAATTTGAGATGGCATTATCATAAGAATCTTCAACTGTTGAACCAATACCAACATATACAATCTGCTCACTAGATAAATCGTTCGTTAGATCGATTGTTATTAGTTTGTTATTGGCATTAATCGTTGCATCAAAAGATATGTCGGCTCCGCTAGAATTAGTATCTTTTAGAGTTATGAGATTATCAACATTGATATTATTTATATCGGAGTTATCAATAAGCCTTATTTCTTCATCAAATAGTATGAAAATGTCTGTATCAACAGATACATTGGTTGCTAAGTTTGCAGGGCTGAAGGCAACAACTGGAGGAGTGACATCCGTAACACTGAAGGTACCAGATGTGGAACTCATTGCATTTCCTGAATTATCTTCTACAGACTCAATTGACACAAATACAACTTCACCACTTATAAAATCACTATCAGGATTAATAGTGATTACTTTTTTTGTCGCATCAATAGTGGCTGAAAAAGCAACAGGTATACCGTCATATGCATATTCAAGAGTAATTAAGTCACCAACATTAGAATTTGTAATAGCCGTATCATCGACGTTTCTAATAGCTTCAGAAAATGTAAGTGTAACATTAGATTCAATGGGAATTCCAGTTGCGGTATCCTCAGGATCAAAGTTTACACTTGGTGCAGTTGCATCTGCCGTAGTAAATGTCGACGAAGACGCACTTATTGCATTATCCCATTCATCCTCAACAGTTGTACCGATTGCCACATAGACAACTTGCTCACTTGAAAACTCACTTGATGGGGTAATTGTTATCATTTGTTTTGCATCGTCAATAACAGCTGAGAATGATATATCCGACCCAGAAGAATTAGTTTGTTTCAATGTGATTAAAGCATCAACATTTGAGTCGGTAACGGGTGTATCGTCTGTGTTTCTAATAGGTTCAGAAAAAGAAATGGTCACATCAGAGTTAACTGCTACACCAGTTGATGAGTTGGTTGGAAAGAATTCCACATCAGGAGGATTTGAATCAACTGCCGTGAATGATGAACTTCCCGAAGTTATTGCATTATCTGAAGAATCTTCAACTGTTGCACCGATTGCTAAATAGACTTCTTGCTCACTAGAAAAATTACTAGTTGGGTTTATTGTTATAATTTTCTTATCTGCATCAATTGTTGCGTTAAATGCAATATTCGATCCATTTGCGTCGGTATCTTTTAATGTTATTAAACTGTCCACATTGCTATCGGTTAAAGCTGTATCATTAATATTTCTTACAGCTTCATTAAAAGTAATTGTCAGATTTGAACTTACTGCAACATTTATTTCAGTATCTGGAGGGTTAAATACATATGTAGGTGGTAGATTGTCTGCAACCGTAAATGTTGCTGATGCAGCACTAATAGCGTTGTCGAAAAAATCTTCAACGGTTGCTCCAATTGCAGCGTAAATTGTTTGCCCACTTGTAAAATTACCTACTGGATTGATGGTGATTTTTGTTTTAGCGGAGTTAACTGTTGCAACAAAGCTAATATTATTACCATTAACATCCGTATCTTTAAGAGATATTAAGCTGCCAACATTGGTATCTAATAATTCCTCATCACTTAGCAACCTGACTGATTTGTCGAATTCAATTGTAATATTAGTATTCACAGGAACGCCTGCTTCAGCGCTTATAGAAACTGTTGGAGGATTAGTGGGTGTAGCAGTTGTAAATGATGTTTCAGATAGACTTATTGTGTTATCTGAAGAATCTTCAACTTCGGCTTTAATGGCTGCATATATTGTTTGTGAACTTGAAAAATCACTTGTTGGATCAATCGTTATGATTGTTTTAGCGGTATTAATTGTTGCATCAAAAGAAATATTTGCTCCACTAGAATCTGTTTCTTTGAGAATGATGTGATCATCCACGCTTGTATCAGTTATTTCACTATCATCAGATTTTCTAATTGCTTCATCAAATTCGATCGTAATGTTGGTGTCCATTCCAATTCCTGTTTGGCCGTTTGATGGAGTGATCGTTACAACAGGGGCTGTCGTATCAGCAGTTGTAAAATTTAAGTCAGTAACGTTTGTTATTCCGGTATAAAGATTGCCTGAACTATCTTCAAATGACCCTGAATCAATTTTAATATAATAATCAGTTTTTTCATCTAAAGTAGTAGCAGGATTAATTGTAATTTCTGATGATCCAGAACCTGTTACTTTTGAGTCTGTTGCCTCAATAGTTTCAATTAGAGTTTCTCCTGAATAAATTGTAATATTTTTATTTGCGATAGCAGTTACAGATTCATTAAATGTGAGTACTATATTTGAATTGACTCCCATAGTCGTAGCCCCATCAGCAGGGTTCGATGAACTTAATGTAGGACCTTCAGTATCAGCTACTGTAAATGTTGCAGAGTGGGCAGGCAAAGCTGTATTGCAAGCGTTTTCAAGAGTGTTATCAGTAACAGCAACATACACAACTTGAGAGCTGTTAAAATTAGCGTCAGGATTAATAGTTACGACTTGATCAGAAGCATCAATTGTTGCATCAAAAGAAATATCTGCTCCACTTGAGTTTGTATCTTTTAGTGTAATATGGGCATCGATATTAGAATTAGTTAAGTCGCTATCGTCACTAGCTTTTCTTAATCCTGTATTAAAATTAATTGTTATATTATCTCCTGCAGCATGTGTTGAGTTTCCATTCGCTGGGATAAATGAGTCAACATCCGGAGTGAGCGAGTTTGCTATTGTACCAATTCCTGCATCCTGATTTCCATCAACTGTGAGTGTGTTACAGTTCGTTGACCAAGTACCAGAAGAAGATATAGTAAAATCTCCATTAACTTTCATATTATCTGATTGGCTGCCTGCTGAACCACTTAAAACAACATCATTAAAATCATTACTTGCGCCAGTGCCTCCAGAAAATACATTTGAATTATTATCAAAAGTTACTGTTCCTGAGCGAGATATAAAACTACCATTATTTGTCCAGTCGCCTCCCACAGCAATATCATGGTTACTAGTGCTCGCATCTAATGTTCCACTTGTTATGGTGAGGTCGCCATTAACATCTAAATTAGCATCAAGTGTCGATGTACCTGATTGATTAAAAACTAAATTAAAATAACTGTTACCCGCTGCTAAGCCAGTAGCCCCGGAACCATCATAGGTTACAGTTCCACTATCAGTGTCTGGTGTAATATAAACGGTTTCATTTCCTTGAAGTTGCAAGTTACCGTTATTGACAAGCGTAACTGGGTTAGTAGTTGATGCATTTTTTCTTAAATTTTTACCGTTAATATCAAAATTAGCTTCATTGTTTATGGTAAGTGTTCCACTAACTCTTAATTGACTGTTTCCTGTTAGCGATACAACCCCAGCAGTATTGGCTATAGTTAAATTGCTAAAATTATCTGGCATATCAATAGTTTGCGCTGAGGATCCATTAAAAATAACTTGTCCAGTACTTGGTACAAAATTTGTGCTATTTTGCATATCCCAATCACCACCAACGGTTATATCGTGGCCATTAGCCCTGAGCCTTCCTGTTCCAACAACCTGTAATTTATTTTCTACTTCAATATCGGTGTAAAGAGTTACGTTTTTATTATTGCCTTTAGTTAAATTATAAAAATTTTTATTAGGACCAGGACCACCAGAGATTGTAATTCCTGCACCTAAAGCACTTTCACCCGGACCATCGTATCTAGGGTTCATCCTTAGTGTGCCGTTATTATGATTAAATGTTCCCCCCATAAGTCGAAAGCCACCTTTTAAAATAAAACGAGAGGCACCAGCTCCAGGAGCAGTAAATGTAGATCCGTTATACATTACAAAATTGTGATCTAATCTGAATGTACTAGTACTACCTGTAAAAGTGAGTGTAGGATTATTGCCGCCAGCACCTAAGGTATATTGTTTTTTTCCAAGTTTAAATAGTCCATCTGAAACTATTATATGCCCCCCACTGTGAGTAACCCCTTGTTTAGCTGTGAATTGTCCACTCGGTATATTGATATTCATTGTACCAGTGTATCCACCTCGCATAATTAATTTGTTAACTGTGACATTAGTGGTTACGTTAACATCCAGTGTGCTATTGGCATCAAAATAGGCTTTATCGGAATTTGACGGTGGGTTTGCCCCTGGGGTACCCCCCGATTGATTGGACCAGTTATTATTATCCCACCAAATCTTATCTCCACTCCCACTAGCAACCCAAAACCTGTCAGCTGCATTTGCACTAGAAATAAGAAATAAAAAAATAAATAAAAATGAGAAAAATATAATTTTGCTTATTTTATAATTATTTTGATGTGTCATTTAGTAAACCAGCGTGTCTACGTTAGATACCTATGATTTATAAAAAGATGTTGTTAGTGCTATTTTTCCAGTAGCCTTACGGGCTAGAATTGTCTCCAAAGCCTGTTGACCCTTTTCAAGCGGCAATACTTCAGTTACTGGGGCTTTTAATTTTCCCTCTTCATACCAACCAGTAAGTTGGTTCATGTTGGCAAGATGCTCCTGTGGTTCTAAAGCTGTAAATTGACCCCAAAATACACCAACAGCGGAACAACCTTTAATTAAATACAAATTCATTGGTATTTTTGGAATATAACCAGCCGCCCAACCTATAACTAAGAAGCGTCCATTCCATGCAATGCTTCGTAAAGCGGGCTCAGTGAAATCTGCTCCAACTGGGTCATAGATTACATCTGGTCCTTTACCACCTGTTGCTTTTGAAATTTCTGCTCTAAATTCTTTCACATGATCTCTATTGGTTAAATCATACTTTCCATAATTAATAACTTCGTCAGCTCCATACTCTTTGCATACTTCTAGTTTTTCATCAGAAGATGCACCGGCAATAACTCTGGCACCCATTGCTTTTCCAATTTCAACAGCTGATATACCAACACCACCTGCAGCCCCTAGGACAAGTAAATTTTCACCCTCCTTAAGTTGACCGCGATTTTTAAGAGCGTAGTGTGATGTGCCGTAAGTTAATGTAAAACAAGAGGCGGTGGTAAAATCCATACTACTTGGTTTTCGAAATATATTGGATGGACTCGTTATTACTTGTTCCCTAAAACCACCAAAGCCTATCATAGCAACGACCTCATCACCAACCTTCCAATCAGAAACGCTTTCACCTGTCGCACTAATGACTCCTGAGATTTCACCGCCTGGTGAAAAAGGAAGAGGGGGTTTAACTTGATATTTATCTTGAATAATTAAAGTGTCTGGAAAATTGACTCCAGCAGAATGCACATCTATCTGAATTTGACTTTTTTTAAGTTCAGGTAATTCAACATCCTCATAAACAAGCGAGCTTGGAGGGCCAAATTCTTTACAAACAATTGCTTTCATAATTGTGAATCTCGATATAAATTAGCGATTATGAAATTAGTAAATTTCAAACTTATTTTATCAATTTTATTGTTGAGTTCAATAAGTGCTTTTGCAGTAATTGATGTCGTACATCTGGGCTCATTTGGCAAAAGTGGCGCATGGCAAGCTAAAGAGTTTAAAGATGGCACGGCAAAAATTTGTTATATCATTTCAGAGCCAATAGCGACGAACCCGTCCGATCTTAATCGAGGCGAGCATGCTCTGATGATTACGAATTTCAAAGATGATAAGACTTTTCATGAGCCGAGTGTGGATACTGGCTTCACATTTAAACCCAAAAGTATGGTTGAGGTGAGCATTGGTAGCAGTAAGTATAAATTTTTTACAGTTGAATCAAGAGCTTGGTTAGCAGATGGAGAGAACGGCAAACAACTCATTAAAGATATGAAAAATGGAGCGCGCGTGAAAGTTAAAAGCACTTCAAGCCGTGGAACAAAAATTACAGATACATATTCTTTAATCGGATTTACAAAAGCACTGGCGGCAATCGATAAAGCCTGCTCTTAAAATACAATGACAGAAGATAAACTCGACTTAATAGGATTAAGTCTTAAAGAAATATCTGAAACTTTAATTAATAAAGATTTAATACAATCTAAAGAAAAATTCAGATCCAAGCAACTTTGGCATTGGCTTTATTTTAGAGGTGAAACTGATTTTGACAAAATGACAACAGTTTCGAAAGGCCTTAGGAAAAAACTAAAAGATCATTTTATTATTCAAAGGCCAAAAATAAAATCACATCAAATATCAAAAGACGGAACACAGAAATGGCTTTTGGAATTAAATGATAATAATCTTATTGAAACGGTTTTTATTCCCGAAGAAAATCGAGGAACATTATGTGTTTCATCTCAAGTAGGCTGCACACTTAATTGTAAGTTTTGTTTCACTGGAACTCAAAAACTAGTTCGAAATTTAACTTCAGGTGAAATTATTTCACAGCTTCTTTTAGCAAAGGACAATCTTTCAGATTGGCCGAATGGAAAAAATCGTAAAATTTCAAATATTGTATTTATGGGAATGGGAGAGCCTCTCTATAATTATGAGAATGTTAAAAATGCTGCTGAAATTATGGGAGATAAAGAAGGCATTCAATTATCTACTAAGAGAATTACCCTAAGTACTTCAGGCATCGTTCCTGAAATTATTAAATGGGGTCATGAAGTTGACTCAAGATTGGCAATTTCTTTACACGCAACAAATGATGAATTAAGAAATGATATTGTTCCAATAAATAAGAAATTTCCTCTTAAGGATCTTATAAAGGCGTGTAGAGAATATCCTCGATCAAAAAATTCTAAACGCATAACATTTGAGTATGTCATGTTGAAGGGAGTAAATGATACAGCGCAAGATGCCCGTAAACTTGTTAAGCTGATTTCTGGAATTCCAGCAAAAATAAATCTTATCCCTTTCAATCCTTTGCCTAATTCACCTTATGAATGTTCTAGTAAAGAAGAAATCAAGAAATTTAGTGACATAATTAAAAATGCAGGTTATGCAAGCCCAGTTAGAAAAACAAGGGGACAAGATATTATGGCTGCGTGTGGTCAATTAAAATCCTCTAGTATAAAAATTAGAAAAAGTGAACTCAGGGCGAATGAATAAAATAAATAAGGTTGTTCTTGCATACTCAGGCGGTTTAGACACATCAGTCATTTTAAGGTGGCTGAAAGAAACGTATCAATGTGAAGTAGCAACATTCACTGCAAATCTAGGTCAAGATGAAGACTATGATTTAGTAAAAGCAAAGGCTGAAAAGCAAGGAACAAAAGAAATATTTATCGAAGACCTTAAAGAAGAATTTGTAAGTGATTATGTCTTCCCAATGTTTAGAGCTAATCCACTTTATGAGGGCTACTACTTACTCGGTACTTCTATCGCAAGACCTCTAATTGCAAAAAAACAAATAGAAATTGCAAATCAGATTAAAGCCGATGCGGTATCCCATGGTGCAACAGGAAAAGGAAACGATCAAATAAGATTTGAGCTTGGATACTATTATCATAAGCCTGATATAAAAATAATCAGTCCTTGGAGAGAATGGGATTTATCATCAAGAACGTCACTTGTTGAATACGCTGATAAGCACGGGATTGAAATAGCAAAAGATAAAAGAGGGGAACAACCATTCAGTATTGATGAAAATATTTTGCACTCTTCAGCAGAAGGAAAAGTTCTTGAAGATCCATGGGTCGAAGCGCCTGATTATGTTTATACTAGAAGTGTTTCACCTGAAGAGGCGCCTGACAAAGCAGAAGAAATAACGATTGAATTTAAAAAAGGGGATGCCTGCGCACTAAACGGAAAGGCTTTAACACCATTTGAAATATTAAAATCTCTTAATGAGCTTGGTGGAAAACATGGAATTGGACGAGTTGATCTTGTTGAGAATAGATACATTGGAATGAAATCCAGAGGAATTTATGAAACTCCTGGGGGAACCATTCTATATCACGCACACAGAGCCATTGAGAGTATTACACTCGATAAAGAAGCTGCACATATGAAAGATGAGTTGGCTCCTAAATATGCTGAACTTATCTATAACGGTTATTGGTTCTCTCCTGAAAGAGAGATGATGCAATCAATGATTGATAAATCACAAGAAAAAGTAGAGGGCAAAGTAAGAATTAAACTCTTTAAAGGTAATACGATGATTACAGGGCGAGAGTCATCAATGAGCCTATACAATCCTAATCTTGCAACATTTGAGTCAGATCAAGTTTATTCTCAAAAAGATGCTGAAGGTTTTATAAAATTAAACGCTTTAAGATTAAGAGAGAAAAAATAAGCTACTGCTGTCTAAATGCAGCATCTACTGTATTTTTTAATAAACATGCAATTGTCATAGGACCCACACCGCCTGGGACAGGTGTAATCGCTGAAGCTATATTAAATACATCATCGTAATCTACATCACCAACAAGTTTTGTTTTTCCAGGTTTATCTGGATGATCAACACGGTTAATACCAACATCAATCACGACAGCTCCTTCTTTAATCCAATCTTTTTTAACCATTAATGGCCTTCCAACTGCAGCTACAACAATATCAGCTTGTTTTGTAATTTCCTCAATATTTTTAGTTTTAGAGTGAACAATTGTTACAGTGCATGACTCTTCAAGTAATAGTTGTGCCATTGGTTTACCAACAATATTAGATCGTCCAATAATTACAGCATGCATACCTTTCAAATCAGAAATACTTTTTTTTAACATTAAGTAACAACCAAGAGGTGTGCAAGGAGTGAAAGTTTTAGCCAGTAAGTCACCTCCTATTGAGTTTCTACCAACATTAATGGCATGAAACCCATCTGCATCCTTTACTGGATCAATTGCATCTATAATGGCTCTTGAGTCAATGTGTGATGGAAGAGGCAATTGGACAAGGATCCCATTTACTTTTTGATCTTTATTTAGCTTATCAACTAATCCCAAAAGCTTTTTTTCAGAAATAGTAGTATCCAAAAAATGATCCTCGACATCCATTCCAATCTCTTTTGCCATTTTAGACTTTGTATTAACGTAAACTTGACTGGCTGGATCTTCACCAACAAGCACAACTGCAAGAGTTGGAGTTTTATTGAATTTATTTTTAAAGTCTTCAACTTTGATAGCGGTTTCGGCCCTAAGATCAGCTGCGATTACTTTACCATCAATAATTTTTGTATTAGACATTTTTAGATTGGAATTCCTGCATAAAAATACTCGTAAAGTAAGTTTCTTATAAAGTAAAGTATCAGAATTAAGACCACCGGAGATATATCAATCCCTCCAAGATTGGGAAGGAAATTTCTTATTGGGTTAAGAAGCGGATCCGTTAATCTTTTTGTTCCAAAATATATTGCAATAATAATTCTATTCTGAGTATTAAAAATACTCATAGCAATTAACCAGCTGAATATCACATTAATGATCAACACCCAGGTATAAAGATTTATAATTTGATCAACAAGAATGATGAGTGAGTTCATGATTTATTTATAAAAAAGTAATTATCTAAAAAAGAGTCTAACCACATATTGATTTTTTTTCCATGACTAAGTCGTTGCTGCATTTGGTAATGGCGTTTTTGCGCTCCTTTTTCTCTAAGCATATATCCTGCAAAATATAGCCACCTCAAGTGCATTTTAAGATTAACCTCAGGATGGAATTGTATTCCAACTGCGTTTTTATAATTAAAAGCTTGTTGAGGAAATGTTTCTCCCAAAGCTAGAATGTCACAAGATTTTGGCACAGTGAATCCCTCTTTGTGCCATTGAAAAAAAGTTTTTTGTTTTTGAAAAATCTTATGCCCATCTCCTGTCGGCATTATATCATAAAAACCAATTTCAAATTTTTGATCCTTAGCACGTTGAACAGTGCCGCCTAAATTCTTAGCAAGCATCTGTGCGCCCAAACAAATTCCAAGAAAAGGTTTATTAGATAATAAAGCTGTTGAAATCCAATCAATTTCATATTTGATATAATCCAAATCATCATTGGCACTTGGAGGTCCACCGTAAATAACGGCAATATCATGTTCGTCCATTGATTGAGGTAACTTTTCACCTATGACCGGTCTTCTCACGTCAAGTTCATATCCTCTTTCACGTAATTTCATTCCTACATCCCCAGTACTGGATCGAGGCTGGTGTACAATCATTAATGCTTTTTTTGTTTTCATAGTCTCAAGAATGAAACTACATTGCACTTAATCCGCCATCAAGTACAATTTCCGTACCTGTCATGAACTTGCTCTCATCAGACGCCAAATACAAAATTGCGTACGATACGTCGTCTGTGTCACCAATTTTATTCATTGGAATTTGGCGAGACAGTTTGGCAACGGCATTTTCTTCACCAAAGGCCTGTTTTAAAGGGTCAAGTATTGGAGTATCTACAAAAGCTGGATGAACTGAATTGCACCTAACATCATAACCTTTCTTTGCACAATAGAGAGCAACTGATTTGCTCAGTAAGCGAACCCCTGCTTTTGATGAATTATATGCTGCTGTATTCCACCCTGCAACAATCCCAGATATTGATGATAGGTTTATTATTGAACCTTGTCCTGTTTTGCTCATTATTGGCACTGCATATTTACATCCAAGAAAGACGCTATCTAAATTAACCTGATGAACCTTTTTCCAGATTTCGAAATCTGTAGATACAACATCTGCACCTAAACTTATTCCAGCACTATTGACTAAAACATTAATTTTACCAAAGTGAGTTTCAGCATTTTCAATAACATTAATCCATGACTCTTCATTTGCAACATCATGAACTGCAGCATGAAACTGTGTCTCACTGTAAGTGGAAAGTCTCTCAGGCATTGAATTGATAACTTCCTCATTAATATCTGTTAGTAAAACTTTTGCTCCCTCGTCCATAAGTTTCTGCGCTGCGGCAAAACCAAGTCCTGAAGCTGCGCCTGTAACAATCGCTACTTTATTTTCTACTCGGCCCATAGGAATTTAGAAAAACTGAACCATATTTAAATCAACAGTGTAGTAAGTATCTTGTGACTGTGAGTCTGCAGAAACAAAATTATCATAACATGCTTCCATGCTATGCTTTCTGAAACCATCTTCCCCTGCTAATAAAAATTCTTCACCACCAAGATATACTATTGAGGTATTGCTGAGTCGATCAGATCGGACACAAGTCTCAACTGTTTTTTTTCTATAGAGATCTACAATAGTCACAGATCCACCATTACCACTGATTGCGATGCGCCCGTCATCCATCATAATGGCATTTGTTAAACTATTTTTTGTTCCTATAAATATATTATCAAATGCAAACAGCTTGCAGTCGTCTTTGAAATATCCAGCCTCATAACATGCAATTGAGGTAAATTTTTCTGGAGGAACAATGTCCTCAGGCCCATAACGTGTTATTAACGTAAGATTTCCTGACATTCCTAAAAGCAGAGACTTTCCATCATCAACTTTGATTCCAGACCAGTATGAGCCATCGTATCCAGTGGAGACCACTAGCCAATTTAAACCTTTATCATCTGAAATATAATATTTACCTATTTCACCTACTGCATAAGCTTCATTTGCAGATGATTTCCTCCAAGCTTGTGAATCGCCATATGCATAGTTAAAATGAGGTTGGAAATCGTCATCATCCATAAACAAGTAACCCCAAGTTTGTCCGCCGTCAGTTGTTCTCAGTGATAATGCAAATGCACCAATTGCTATTCCTTCACCACTTTCATACATATGAATTGAGAGCAAAGGAGCATCAAAATCAATATCTTCATACTGTTTTATCCAAGTTTTTCCAGAATCATTTGAATGCAATATAGTGGCATCATGACCTGTGGCCCAACATTCTTCCTTTGAAATACAGTCTATATCTGTAAGTGTATTTGTGAAAGGGACACTTTCAGATTGAGTCCAGTTGTCTCCAAGGTCATCTGAATAAATAATGATACCATGTTCACCAACGGCATAAATGCGGTCATCGACTCTTTCCATTGCGTTGATAAGGGCCTTTGAAGACATTTCGTTTATAGCGGCAAATCCAGTTGCATAATTAAAATTACTGGCTGTGGCATTAAAAGTAAGCAAATACAACAAAGAAAATAATAGAATAAAATATCTCATAAGCCCTACTTAAAATAAAACCCGACTTAAAAGAAATCAAGTCGGGTTCTATAAAATACCTGAAGTATTTTAAGTTTTTATCTTGCGTACCTTCTTAAGCCATCAGGTGTATAAAAGCTTACAGCTTTTTCTTCACCATTATAGACAGTTGGCCTTGGAGATAGGGCTGGTCCAAATAGGTTGGTTCCAGAGTATGTTCTTGTAGCAAAGTCCATAGTATACTCACCTTGGACGTTACAATCTGTATCACCTAAACCTGTACCACCCATGTTACCTTGCACCGTCGTTTGATACATGGCTCTCATAAGGTCTTGATTATCATCATACGCATCATGGTAAACAAGCATTCCAGGTTGACCATCTAAGAAATAGAAAGTTCTTGAAGCGTAAAGGTGTCTTTGTCCTGGCTTTAATTGTGCATGAACAATATGAACGTCTCTTTCTTCAAATCTGACTACATCAGGGTTTGGATGACTTGGTGTGAATGTATCTTTAACAGCTGTTTCAGATAGCATATCATTATTCATAGGCACAATCATCTTTTGCTTGCCTTCGTATGACCAATCATATCTGTCCTGCGCTCCATTGAAGCCACCATATGAGTCAACTGTTACAATACCACCACCAGCAGTAGTTAATGTGTCATAAGTAATATCAGGCGCTCTTCTTACACGTCTTGTTGCCGGGCTATACTGCCAAGCTTTACGAGGCTGCATATAACTATCAATAAAGTCATGAACTAAAGTAACTGTTCCAGCAGTTCTTGGTGGCCCAAGGTTTTTCTGCATGAACAATGCAAATAAATTTTTATCCGCATACATTGTTTTTGTGTTTGGGTTAGGCGGAAACGATATTGATGTCTCTTGTTGTCCTACAGTAATTGAACCATCCGCTTTCACAGTTACAGATGTTTGAACCCTGTCAACTGCACTCACTGTTCCCGCATACATTCGATAATTCCAAACGTAGTGTTGAGGATGAGAAGGGTCAGGGAAAGGTACTTGACCCGCATTAGGAACCTCTATTCCTTCGTTATCATTTATCATTGTGCCGTTAGTTTGACTGATTGCAGCAATATCAGGCGCTATTGTACAATTACCGCCATTCTCATAAACATCCATTCGGAATGTTTCTGGGTAAGCAGAAAACATATTCAACATGCCTGGTGTCAGCATGCTTGAATACTCAGATACATTATCCGCTGTAACCGAATATTTTACATGACCATCAGCCAGTGCTGCTGAAGAGGTTATCATCACTGATGACACCAATGATATAATTAATTTTTTTATATTCATTTTATTCATTTTTTAACCTTTCCTAAATTAAAATGCATGTGAAACAGTTGCTGAGACATAATCTCTATCTGATTGAGCGTTATCAGTATAATCACCAAGTTCAGCAACATAATTTAGACTTACAGTTGTTCCACCGCTATTAAATGAACTTCCAAAAGTCATGCTCATTTTATCCTCAACATAACCACCTAAAGATGACGCTCCATTGCCATAGAAGTCATAGTTTAAGCCGAGTGATGGTGAGAAAGTCCACGGAGAATTATTAAAGTTATAGTAAGTCAAACCAGATCTTACTCGCATAGTCATTGCTAAGTCATCGGCCTCTGAGGAGTCCTCACAATAACCATCACCAAAAAGAGCGTTGCTTTGAACAGCTAGTGAAGTTGTTCCTGCAATATCCTTACATCCTCCGCCATAAGTATCATGTCCAAAGGCTTGATGATTTGTTGCAATTAAACCTTGATCTGAGTTTAAACCAGGTATGTACACTCCACCCACTTCAACAAGAACAAAACCACTGTCAGCACCAGCGTTTGCAGTGATTGGGTCTGAAGCGGTGAAAGATCTGACTGCGTTGATATCGAACGAGTAAGCATCGAACTCAGCTGTTCCATCACAAACTGCATATCCGCTCATTACTGTAGACATTTCACCTGTTGCAGATGAGATATTACAGTTAGGTTGAGAAGACCATTTGTTCAGTGCCACTCCATTAGCAGCAGCAATTGCTCCTTGGTTAGCACCAGCTGTAGCATAGCTAGTTAAGTTCTGAATCATTGTACCACCAGTTGAGTCGATGACATTCAGCAATAATTGAGGTACTGAGACTTGGAATGGATAGTCGGGTCTGTAAGCAACTTCTAAGTTTGTTGCCCAACTACCTAATCCAGTCGACAGTGAAGCACCAAATGTTTGGATGTCCTCAGGATAGTAAAGCTGGAATCTAGCAGCGTTAGTAAATCCAAGAGTTGCTATTGCACCATTCGTTGCGCCTGTTCCTTGTGCATGCGCAGCTGCAGTTATTGCAGCTTGAGCAGCAGCTTCACTGGCATATGTAGTACTAGTTAGGCCAAGTTGTTGTGCCCCCCATGCAGCTGTTCCACCAGCAGCACCTAGAGTATTTATAGTTGCATAACATTTCTCAGGATCATGTAAGTATGATTTTGAAGAATTTCCGGCAGCAGCATTTGCGAATGTGTCGTATACTGCAGCTGAGCCAGCTAATGCTTTATATACAACTCCACAGATTAATGAGCCGTAAGCAACACCAGATTGATACATTTCAAAAGTGCTCACACTTTGGTCCGTGTAGTTTTTAGCTCCATCTTGAATGGCATACATTGAATAAAGTGTTGAAGCATATCCATCGGCAATTGTTAAGAATCGAACTCTTGGTGCATTTGAGTGTGAGTTATTAAAATATAGTCCCCACTCAACACCTGAACCAAGATCATCGATATATCCTGATAAGTTTATACCATATTGTCCGCTGTCATCAGCTTCGATGTCAGCAGCACGAGCAACAGAAACTAAACCAGAAGAGTTGTTAACACCTCTGTATTGTGTCCATAGTCTTGTTAGTGAACCGTTAATTTGGGCATCAGTTAAAGTAACACCAATATTCTGAGCGCCTGGTCCAGCAATCAAAGTCGTTTTACCAGCTGCAGAAGCTAATGAATTTGTAATTAAACTATCAAGGTCAGTTGCATCACCTACATCTGATACTGGATAATTGTTTGTTGCATTCCAACCTGCTAATAACAATGCTGAACCACCAGCACCAAGTTGCATCTGGTTTAAATAACCATAATACTCTGTGTTATAAGTAGCTATACCATCACCTGTAGGTCCGAAACCATTAAATAATTGTGAGTCTACGCACTGACCGGTTATACCGTCAGCAAAACATGCTGCCGCATTATGATAGTTTCCAGCAAATGGGGCGAATTTGTTTTCTCTGTAGTTTGCAGAATTCAGCAAGTCTGTGCTTGAATACTTTCCAACAAAATCACTACCATAGAATGATCCAGAAGCATCGAGCTCAATTTCTTTTTGTTCAAGTTGATAATACGCATCTAAAGTTACACCGCCATCTAGGTAAGCAGAAACACCGACCATAGCTTGAGGAAGCAATGCATCTTTTAATTGTGCACCCGGTGAACGTAAAAGGGGTAAGTTAACTGGGTTAACAACATTCACACCAATAGGTAAAAGAGCTGTCACACCTTGTGACTGAATATAATTACCAAATGTAATACTTAAATTATCATTGAGAGGGGCACTGATATAAGCATTACCAAGTTTATATTGGTTTTCGAAATAGTCTTCTTGATCAGCAGTGAATGCTTTGAAGTTCGCATCGTTCAAACTTAATGCACCATTGTAATAAACTGTACCTGATAAATTAAGACTCACACCTTCGCTATTTGATCCAAAATAACTAAGTGAAAGAGTATTACCAGCATCAAACACATCACCTCTGGTAAAGTTTAACTTACCGTCATCTTGGTTTGCGTTAACTCTTGAAATAGTTTTTGTTGATGTATTGCCATAGCTGTCAGTTTCTAAAACATTACAACCACCATTTCCATTATCAGGAGCATATCCGACATAAGCAGTGTATGGTGATCTATCAAAAGCAGCAGAACCGTCCTTACTTAATGCGTCCCCAGAAATAAGTTTGCAATCATTCGCTTCAGTTCTTACAGCAAAACCAGAAGACAATGTTGTTGTTAATGTTCCTGTAAAACCACCAAGCGATACCTCTTGTGCTTTTACGGCAATTGTAGTCATTTGGAAAAGTGATAGTGCAAATAGACACTTTACAAACGAACTAAAAATAGTGTTTCGTGACATATGAAATCCCCTCTTATGTACTTATTACAATTTAATAATTTGCCTATTCAACTGAAAAAAACAAGTTTAGTCAAGCAATTAAAGGTGCTTTTATAACGTATAATTATTGTTTATGGATAGGTAAATTTTAGCTTAATTGTTGTAATTTAATGATATTTATTATTTAAACTTCAGATTTTTAACTAAACCAAGCATTGCTTGTTCTGATGGATTTGGGGCAAAATGGACTTTATAGCCTTGTTTTTTGGCAAATTCACCAACACGCTGACTGACACATATATAATGTATTCTTTTCAGAGAAGATTTTGAAATCTTCTCTAATTTGCAAAGCTCTAGGAAAACCGTAAGCGAAAACTTAGAAAAGAATACAACTGCAGAAAATTTGTTAGAATTTAAATTCTTTATAACTGATTTTTTTAATTTGTTAATTTTGATCGTTTCATAGACCCTAACTAATATAATTTTACACTTCTTATTTTTTAACGTTCTAACAAGCTCTTTATTATATACATTAGAACATAAAAACCGCACTTCACTTTTTTCATTTAATATACCCTTAGATTTACTGATTAAGTCATTACTATCTTTTGCAGAAATAAGTATTTTTTGACATCCTAATTGTTTCAGACGTTGAGTTGTTTTTTTTCCAATGACTATAAATTCGTTTTTTTTACAGCTTTCTATGATTTTAGTATTGATCAGGTAATCCAAGGATCTTGGACTAGTAATTAGTATTACAGATTTAGATAAAGAAATTTGGTTTTTAAAAATTCTAAATTTTGACAGTTCTTGAATATCTGAATTAATATTTAATTTTTTTAATTTTTTTTGAAACTCTAAAGAGCTTTTTCTAGGGCGTGTAATCAAAATCACTTTTTAAATTGTCCAATTCATTAATTTTTGTTTGACCTATTGTACTAATAATCTCCTTGCTTAGTTCATCAGATAACTTCAAATAGTTTTCTTTTAAATCTTCTTTTAATTTTTTGAAAATTTTATTTCCTTGATGGTCAAAAATTTCAAATTTAAGCGTTATATTATCATTATCAATACTCGCATAAATTGACACCGGACTGTTGCAGTTTGCGTTTATATTTTTTAAAACTCTTCTTTCAGCCATACATTCTGTTTGAGTCTTAAGATCATTGATGGGAGTAAATATTTTTTCTACATTGCTGTTTTTAAGAGCCTGAACCCCAACAGCTCCCTGGCAAGCAGCCGGCAAAAATAAATCATGCTCTAATACTTCTGTAACTAAATGATCTAAATTTAATCGAGCTAATCCTGCAAGGCTTAATATCACAGCATCGTATTCATGATTTTTAAGTTTTTGAATTCGTGTATCAACATTGCCTCTCAGTAGTTTGATCGATAAATCTTTTCGAATATTTAAAACTTGTGAACGTCGACGAATAGAGCTGGTACCAATTACACTACCTGCTGGCAAATCCATAAAACGTTTTCCTGAATTACTTATTAAAGCGTCATTTGCTTTATGTCTTTGCATCCAGCAAATAATGTCTAGATCTGGATAAGTGTCCTTAACAGGCACATCTTTCATAGAATGTACGCCAATATCAATTTTGCCTGACATAATTTGTTCCTCAATTTCTCTTATAAAAAGACCTTTTCCACCTATTTGATCTAATCGATGAGTATTATGGACATCTCCGGTTGTTTTGATTGTCTTTATGTTAAAGATATCTTTATTCAAGTTTTGGTCTTTATTGAGCAATTCCTGAATCAGAAGATTGGTTTGAGATTTAGATAAGTTGCTGCTACGAATACCTACTACAATTTTCTGGATTTCAGACATACATTATAATATCGAACATTTTCAACGTTAGGTTTATAATTAAAGATATAACACTTAAAAACTTAATTTAACTGGATTCTTATTAATAATGACTATGAAAAAAATCAGGGTACTTGGCATTGAGTCTAGTTGTGATGAAACATCAGTATCAATTGTAGAGAAAGTAGGAGATAAGACCAAAGTCCTCTCAAATATTGTTAAATCCCAGCTCGATATTCACAAAGATTATGGAGGGGTTGTCCCAGAGCTTGCAGCCAGGGCTCACTCAGACGTCATTCATAAATTAATTCAAATGGCTCTTGATAAAGCAAAAATTACATTTCGAGGCGTTCATGCAATTGCCTCAACAGCAGGTCCTGGTTTACTTGGAGGTCTGTTGGTCGGTGTCGTTGCTGGAAAGACTTTAGCTTCATCCCTAAAAAAACCATTTATCGCTGTCAATCACCTAGAAGGTCACGCTTTATCCATAAAGCTCGAACAAAAAATTGAGTTTCCATATCTTTTACTGTTAGTGTCGGGCGGGCACACTGAATTTACAATAATCAAAAAATTTAACAGCTATAAACGTATCGGCACAACCATTGATGATGCACTGGGTGAAGCATTTGATAAAACTGCACGTCTTTTAAAGATGGGATATCCAGGAGGACCAGAGATAGAGAAATATGCCAAAGAAGGAGATGAAAATAAATACAAGCTGCCCTTACCCCTAATTAACGAAAAGAATTGCCACTTCTCCTTTGCTGGGCTCAAATCCGCGGTCGCTAATATAGTTGCAAAAAATAAATGTACTGAGAAATTTAAGAAAGATATGTCAGCCTCTTTTCAAAAAACCATTAACCAAATTTTATCTATCAAAACTCAACGTGCCATAGAACATTTCAAAAGTATTGATAAATCAAAAACTACAAAAATTGTAGTTGCTGGAGGTGTAGCAGCGAATAAAAGTCTGCGAGGTGCGCTTACAAAATTAGAATCAACTCATCGATGTGAATTTCTTTTTCCCTCCATAAAATATTGTACAGACAATGGAGCCATGATTGCGCTCGCAGGAATAGAGAGATTTGAACGAAATATATTTAACAAACTAGATTTCAAACCAAGACCAAGATGGCCGCTCGATAAAAATGCTTTATTCATGAAGGGTAAGAGAATTGTTGGCGAATAAAAAAGAGTTTAGGATTGGAGTGATCGGAGCTGGTGCATGGGGAACAGCGCTTGCAAATATCATTGCAAAAAAAGAAGAAATTATTTTATGGGCAAAAGAAAAAAGTGTTTGTGATAATGTTAATAAATTATCAGAAAATAAAAGATATTTGCCCAAAATAAAACTAAGTAAAAAAATAAAATGTACAACATCGGTTCTTGATGTGGCTGAATGTGAGATTTTATTTTTAGTTTCACCTGTTCAATATTTATCAATAAATTTATTAAAACTAAAAAAAAACATTAAAACTAAAACAATTTTTGTGTGCTGTTCCAAAGGGATTGAAATGAATAGTTTAAGATTACCAAGTGAAATAGTAACCTCTATTTTTCCAAAAAATAAAATCGCAGTTATTTCAGGACCAAATTTCGCTGTCGAGATAGCAAAAGGACTTCCAGCTGCAACTGTTGTTGCATCGAAAAGTGATCGAGTTGCAAATAAAATTGCTCAGCTAATAAAATCTCCAACTTTAAGACCTTACTTATCGGAGGATATTATTGGATCACAAATTGCAGGGGCACTTAAAAATATCTATGCCATAGCTAGTGGTATTGTTTTTGGAAAAAAATACGGTGAGAATGCTGTAGCTTCAATCATATCAAGAAGTTTTGCTGAAATAAAAATTGTAGCACAATCTATGAATGCCAAAAAAAGTACACTTGCCGGACTGTCTGGTATGGGAGATTTATTTCTTACGTGTTCATCAAAAGAGTCTAGAAATTTTTCTTTAGGAATTGATCTTGCTAAAGGTAAAACACTTAATCAAATCATTGAAAAAAAGTTTTCAGTCGCTGAAGGGGTATTCACTGTTAGAGCACTCAAGAAACTATCGATTGAAAAAAAATTAGATTTGCCAATCAATGATGCTATTTATAAAGTTTTATACCGAAAGAAAAATATTGATGTTACAATTCAAGAACTTTTAAATAGGCCGATCACAAAGGAATAACATGAACTACTGGTTAATGAAATCAGAACCTGAAACATGGTCTTGGGAACAACAAGTAAAAGCTGGAAGCAAAGGCGAAGGTTGGGATGGTGTGAGAAATTATCAAGCATCCAACAATATGAAAAAAATGGAAAAAGGAGACCTTTGTTTTTTTTATCACTCAGTCAAAGAAAGGGATATTGTTGGCATAGTAAAAGTAGTGAGGAAATATCATCCTGATCCTACAGATAAATCACAACGCTTTGGAATGGTATCTGTAGCGGCGGTAAAAGCCCTAAAAAATAAAGTAAACCTGACTCAAATAAAAGAGCATCCAAAACTCAATCACTTAGCCTTGGTTAAACAGTCGCGTCTCTCGGTTATGCCAATTGACAAAAAGTCGTGGACAATCATTTGCAATCTCGGTGGTATCAAATAAAATAATTTTCTTATGAGTGAAAATGAAAAGTTTGAAGTAAGCAGTGAATGGTCTGCAGAAGCACAAATTAATACTGATAAATATAATGAATGGTATAAAAATTCTCTCAATAACAATGAAGAGTTTTGGAGTGAACACGGAAAAAGAATTGATTGGATTAAACCATATACAAAAGTAAAAGACGTTTCTTACAATAAAGATAATTTTTCAATCAAGTGGTATTACGATGGCACACTTAACGCATCAAGCAACTGCATTGATAGACATTTAAAAGATAAAGCAGATCAAACCGCTATCATTTGGGAAGGCGATGATCCAGCAGATTCAAAACACGTTACATATAAAGAATTACACAGTGAGGTATCAAAACTTGCTAATGGCATGAAATCTCTTGGTGTTAAAAAAGGCGATCGAGTAACTATTTATATGCCAATGATTCCTGAAGCAGCTTATGCAATGCTTGCTTGTACAAGAATTGGCGCAATTCATTCGGTTGTTTTTGGAGGCTTTTCTCCAGACTCATTAGCTGGACGAATAAGTGATTGTAAATCAGATATTGTGATCACTGCGGATGAAGGCGTAAGAGGGGGCAAAGCAATTCCATTGAAGAAAAATACAGATGAAGCAATTTCGATCTCGGGTGGAGTTCGTCATTGTATTGTTGTTAAAAGAACAGGTGGAGATATTGGTTGGGTTGATGACAGAGATGTTTGGTATCACGAACTAACTGAAAAAGAATCTGATGATTGTCCACCAGAGGAAATGTCAGCAGAAGATCCTCTCTTTATATTATATACATCTGGATCAACTGGAAAACCAAAAGGGGTTATGCATACCACTGGCGGGTATATGGTTTATGCCTCAATGACACATCAATATGTCTTTGATTATAAAGAGGGTGATGTTTATTGGTGCACTGCAGATGTAGGTTGGGTTACAGGGCACAGTTACATTGTATATGGCCCGTTAGCGAATGGCGCCGTCACTGTAATGTTTGAAGGTGTTCCAAACTATCCAAGTGCCTCTAGGTTTTGGGAAGTGGTCGATAAACACAAAATTAATATTTTCTATACTGCACCAACTGCAATCAGAGCATTAATGCGAGAAGGTGAAGAACCTGTTAAGAAAACCAGCAGATCATCTCTAAAACTACTTGGGACGGTTGGCGAGCCAATTAATCCAGAAGCGTGGATGTGGTATTATAATGTAGTTGGTGACAAAAAATGTCCAATTGTTGATACATGGTGGCAAACAGAAACAGGTGGCATTTTAATTACACCTCTTCCAGGTGCTATTGCTCAAAAACCAGGATCAGCAACAAAACCTTTCTTTGGAGTCAAACCTGAAATTTTAGATGCAGAAGGAAAAATTCTTGATGGCGCTTGCGAGGGTTCACTTTGTTTAGCAGACTCATGGCCAGGGCAAATGAGAACAGTTTACGGGGATCATAAAAGATTTATTGAAACATATTTTTCTCAATTTGATGGAAAATATTTTACGGGTGATGGCTGCAGGAGAGATGAAGATGGTTATTACTGGATCACTGGAAGAGTGGATGATGTTATAAATGTATCTGGTCACAGAATGGGAACAGCGGAAGTAGAGTCAGCTCTCGTTGCTCATCCTAAAGTTAGTGAGGCAGCGGTCGTTGGTTATCCTCATGATATAAAAGGTCAAGGCATCTATGCATACGTTACGCTAAACGCTGGAGAAGAAACATCAGATGAATTATATAAAGAGCTTGTTACCTGGGTTAGGAAAGAAATTGGTCCAATCGCATCACCTGATTTAATACAGTGGGCACCAGGTCTTCCAAAAACTAGATCAGGAAAAATTATGAGGAGAATTTTAAGAAAGATTGCTGAAAATGATTACAGTAATTTAGGTGATACATCTACATTAGCAGAACCAGCTGTGGTTAATGATCTTGTTGAAAATCGAATGAACAAATGAACCTCCAATGGCCTGTAACGTAAATGTTTGAACAGGTATTTAAAAATATTGATGATATTTTGCGAAAGGATGCTGGCTGTAGCACTGAATTAGACTATGCAGAACAATCCTCCTGGATACTTTTTTTAAAGTGGCTGGACGATTATGAAAAAGAGAAAGAAACAATATCTGTCCTTGAGAACAAGACCTTTAGAGCTATCTTGGAAAAAGATTATCGCTGGTCTTCTTGGGCAATTAACAGAAAAGATGATGGAGATATTGATTTCAATAATATTAAAACAGGCCCTGACTTAAAGAGTTTTGTTGATAATGACTTATTCCCGTATTTATCATCTTTTCGCAACAAAGCCGAAAGTATTAACTCTTTGGAGTATAAGATTGGTGAGATTTTTTCCGAATTAAAAAATAAACTACAGGATGGGTACACTCTTCGGGACGTTATCAATGAAGTTGATAACCTTGAATTTAAAAGCAGCGAACAGAAGCACGAATTAAGTGCACTCTATGAAGAAAAAATTAAAAACATGGGTAATGCGGGCCGTAATGGTGGAGAATATTACACACCAAGACCACTTATTAAATCTATTATAAAAGTTGTAGACCCTAAGGTTGGCGATACAATCTATGATGGCGCAGTAGGCAGTGCAGGTTTTTTAGTCGAAGCATTTGAATATATCAGTAAGTCAAAGTCTCTGACTTCATCAGAACTCATTAAGCTTCAGACTAAAAGTTTTTACGGGGCTGAAAAAAAGACGCTCGCATATATCATAGGTATTATGAATATGATCTTACACGGCATTGAGAGTCCGAACATTGTTCATCAAAATACTTTGGAAACTAATATTCAAGAGATACAAAATAAAGATAGGGTTGATGTAATTTTAGCCAATCCACCATTTGGTGGAAAAGAGAAAATCAATATTCAAGAAAACTTCCCAATTAAGACAGGGGAAACAGCTTATTTATTTTTGCAGCATTTTATTAAAAAGTTAAAAGCGGGAGGCAAATGCGGTGTTGTTATTAAAAATACTTTTTTAAGCAATACTGACAACGCAAGTATTGCACTCAGAAAACAGTTGTTAGAAGAATGCAACCTTCACACCGTTCTTGATTTGCCTGGTGGAACGTTTATAGGTGCGGGCGTTAAAACAGTTGTGCTATTTTTTGAAAAGGGAAAACCAACAGATAAAATTTGGTATTATCAGCTTAATGTTGGTAGAAACATGGGTAAGACAAACCCATTGAATGAAAAAGACTTAAATGAGTTTGTTGAGACGTCAAAGTCACAAGAACTTACTGAAAACAGCTGGCTGATGGATATCGCAGACATTAACTCAGACACATGGGATTTATCAGTCAACAATCCTAATCGTGTTGAGGAAGTTGACAATCGCACCCCAGCAGAAATAATCGCAGAGATTGAAGAATTAGATACACAAGCCACCCAAGCATTGAAGGCAATTAAGGAGCTGCTGTGATGTGGGAGAGTTTAAAATTAGGGGACATTTGTGATCTGCAAAATGGATTTGCATTCAAATCAAAAGATTATGTTGAAAATTCTAACACTCTTAACATTCGAATGAGTAACATACGTCCAAATGGCAATTTTGATCCACTTCATAATGTAAAATATTTACCAGATGATTATTCAGAAACCTATGCGAGTTATAGATTATTTGATGGCGATTTAATAATCGCTATGACCGATATGGCTGGGGATCCAAAGATTTTGGGCAAACCGACATTGGTAGAAGGAGTAAGAGAAAGGACATTTCTACTCAATCAGCGGGTTGGCAAACTGCATAGTTTTTCAGAAAAAGTTTTTGTGCCTTTTATAAGTTACTATCTTACGTCCCTTAAAGATTATTATAAGAGCTTGGGAGCTGGTGGGTTACAAATAAATATCAGCAAAAAAGATATTCTTTCAGCAGAAATAAAACTCCCTCCACTTGTAGAGCAGAAACGCATCGTAGCCAAAATTGATGCAGCATTTGCTGAGATTGAATTACAAATTCAAACTGCAAAAAAAACAATTACACTATCTGAAACTAATTTATCCAATTTCATTGATGCTAAGACCGCAGGTGATAGTAATTGGACAGAGTTTAAAGTTATGGATTTAGGTGTTATTCAAACGGGCAGTACGCCAAAAACTTCTCAAAAGGATAATTATGGTGAAGGATTTCCATTTATTAAACCACCACATTTTAACTCAGATGGTACAATTACAATTGTTGATGATGGCCTAACCCCTAAAGGTTCTAAACAATCTCGCATCGCAGCAGCTAACTCAGTACTAATGGTCTGTATTGGCGCAACAATTGGCAAAGTTGGGGTTAATGACGTCGATGCTTGCTTTAACCAGCAAATAAACTCTCTAACACCATCAGAAGAATTTGATGTGGAGTTAATTTATTGGCAAATGCGGGGGAGGCGCTTTCAAAGTGATGTACTTTACAAAGCAGGACAGGCAACTTTGCCAATAATAAATAAATCAAAATGGCAAAACCTATCTATTTTTTTACCCCAATCTAAAGATGAGCAGATCAAAATTAGACAGCAATTAAGAGAGCTTAATACAGAGACAGAAAAGCTTATTGCCAATAAGGCCAAAAAAATAGACAACCTCCAAAAATTAAAGTCAGCTATCCTCGCAAAAGAATTACAAAGCGAGGCAGCATGAACGAAGCAGATACCCGTGCAGAGCTGATTGACCCTAAGATAAAAGATGCAGGATGGGGAGTTGTTGAAGGTAGTTTGGTCCGAAGAGAGTTTAAAATTACAAATGGTGAGATTAAGCCAGGCGGCATTCGCGCAGGAATTATCAGAGCCGATTACGTATTAATTTACAAAAATAGAAAATTAGCAGTCATTGAAGCTAAAAGCGATGAATTGCCTGTGAGTGATGGAGTTCAACAAGCAAAAGACTACGCTCAAAAGTTAAAAATTCTTACGACATATTCTTCAAATGGTAAGAAAATTTATTGCATAAATTATTCTAAAAATGAGCAAGGTGAAATGTTCATTACCTCTGAGGGTGAAATAGATAAATATCCAACACCTGATGAGTTATGGGATAAGACATTTAAAGATAAAAATGAATGGTCCAGTAAATTTGATGCAATACCATTTGAACCTTTCAAGGGAACGAGAGAACCACGTTATTACCAAGAAATTGCAATAAATAACGCGCTAGATGCTATAGCTGACAAACAACAACGGATATTACTCACCTTAGCCACAGGAACTGGAAAAACAGTCATAGCATTTCATATTGCATGGAAATTATTTCAAGCACGATGGAATATGCAAAGAGATGGTAAGAGAATCCCGCGTATTCTATTTCTTGCAGATAGAAACATACTTGCTAATCAGGCTTTTAATTCATTTAGTGCTTTTGATGAAAATGCTTTGGTTAGGATTACTCCTAAAGATGTAAAAGATAAAGGCCGTGTCCCAACGAATGGATCTGTATTCTTCACAATTTTCCAGAGCTTCATGTCAGGTCCTGAAAACAAACCTTATTTTGGACAATATCCTGCAGATTTTTTCGATTTGGTTATTGTTGATGAGTGTCACAGAGGTGGGGCTAAAGATGAAAGTCGTTGGCGAGGAATATTAGATTATTTTGCTTCGGCTGTTCAAATTGGATTAACCGCAACTCCAAAGAGAAAATTTAATGCTGATACTTACTCTTATTTCGGAGAACCTGTTTACACTTATTCACTTAAAGATGGAATCAAGGATGGTTTCTTAACGCCATTTAAAGTCAAAAGAATTCAAACAACAATGGATGAGTATGTATATACAGGTGATGATGAAGTCTTATCGGGTGAGGAACAACTTGAAGAAGGCGAAGTATTTAAAGAGAAGGATTTTAATAAAAAAATTGTTATTGAAGAGAGAGAAAAAAAACGGGTTCAACTAATGTTGGACAGTATAAATACAAAAGAAAAAACACTCGTTTTTTGTGCAAGTATTGCCCATGCAGGAATGGTTAGAGATTTAATTAATCAATTATCAGTTAATCCTCCTGCTGATTATTGTGTCAGAGTAACTTCTAAAGATACTGAAACAGGTGATACACATCTTAGACAGTTCCAAGATAATGAAAAAACTTTACCAACAATCTTAACAACCAGTCAAAAACTAAGCACAGGTGTGGACGCGCTTAATATTCGCAACATCGTATTAATGAGACCTGTTAACAATATGATTGAATTCAAACAAATCATAGGCAGAGGCACAAGGCTATTTGAGGATAAATTCTATTTCACAGTTGTTGATTTTGTAGGTGCTTCAGCTAATTTTTCCGATCCTGAGTGGGATGGAGATCCAATTCCAGAAGACGAGACTGGCACAAAACCTGGCGATGATCGAGAACCAGATCAAGGACTAATTGATGATCCAGGAGAAGATCCAGAACCCCAAGAGCCTAAAGAAAAAATAGTAATCAAACTGGCTGAAGGAAAAGAACTTACAATTAAATCTATGTCCACATCTCTTTTTTATTTTCAAGGCCAACCAGTAACAGCTGAAGAGTTTATTAAAAAATTATTTAATACTATTACATTACCGAACATACTTAAAAGTGAAGAAGAATTAAGAGAACTATGGCGCTCCCCAATTACCAGAAATGAACTTTTAAAGAAACTTAAGGAGAACGGCTTCACTCTGAGTGATTTGAGGTCTATACAATCTCTTATAGAAGCAGAAGACAGTGATATATATGATGTATTAGAGTATATTGCCTACACAAAGAAACCTATTTCAAGAACACAGAGAGTTGAACAATCAGAAGAATTAATGAAAGATAATTTAAATCCTGAACACAAAGAGTTCATTGATTTTGTCTTAGGCAAATATGTTGAGTCAGGTATTGAAGAGCTTGATCTGGACCGTTTGAGTGAATTATTGATAATTAAATATAAAAGTATCCATGACGCTCAAGTTCAAATGGGGAATGCTGAAGACATAAAGGAAAGTTTTATAAATTTTCAGAGGTATTTATATTAAATTATAAACTTTTAGTAACTATGAAAGAATTAAATTTATTTTACTTAGAAAGATTAAAAGAAAATATAATTGATAAACAAAAACAATATTCGGATCCTAAGGAACTATTTTATCATACCTATAAATATGGATTTGATGCACACAGATTACTCTATCAATTTTTTAAAAAACTAATTGAAATAAAGAAACCCAAATCAAAACTATTATTAAATTATGCCCATTTATTCATACCTGAAGTTCTTCTTCATAATATAGATTTTGATTTGATTGAAGTTGAAGATGATTTAGAACTCTACAGAAAAACGAAATGGGATCTTTTAATAAAGTTTTTTCCTTGGGGATTAAAAAAAAATGGTATTCAGTCAGATAATAATTTTATCTTTGACAGCGTAGACTTAATAAACGATTCAGGATTGGGTATATTTTACTACCCAAATTTTTATAAAAATAAAATCGACAACTTGCAAAATATGATTGGAGAGAAAGGATACTCAATAAATTCAATCATTAAATTACCTAAAGGATTTGGAGAGCCAATTACCGGAATAGATGGAGTTATAATTTTTGTAGATAAAAAAATACACAATCAGTCTTATTTTGCAGAATTTAGTGAAATTTACCCACATGACGATCAAATGCAACATGTTTCGCAAGAGATAGTAAATCAGAATGTATCTAGTTTTAGAATATCGAAGAGTCAAAGTAGTGAAACTAATAATAAAAGATTAGGAGAAAATATAGAATATGATTTACGGCATGGAATTCACAAGGAACTTAGTGAGTTCCAATCGTTTGAGTTAATAAACGGTTTATATGACATGAAAAGCATTGAAACGAGTTACAATAAGTATGATCACGTCTTTCTTGATGAAATAAGTAATGAAATTAGACAAGGTGTATTCGAAAAGGAATTTATTCATAAAGAAAACTCAATTTATATACCAGCTTTAGGAACTCAAGATTGTAGAAGCTTGCCATTTGATAAAGAAATACTTAAATCACAAAATATTTTTCAAGTTAATGTTATTCAGGAGAAAGTCGAGCCTGAATACTTAGTAGCTTATCTTAATAGTGAAACAGGCAAAATCCTTCTTAATTCAATAAAGACTGGCTCTCTGATTTCAAAAATTATCAAATCTAATCTAACAAAAATTCAAGTACCACTACCTAATATAAATGAACAAATTAAAATATTAGAAACGGTTAAGAAAATCTCTCAAGCATATTCAGAGTTTGGATTATTTCAGAAAAATTTACTGTTGAATCCAACATCAAAAGAAGACATAGATAGACTAGACTCAATAATTGATGCTTTAGGAAAATTAACTGAAGCTGACAAAATTAAAAGCCTCATAAGGAAATGGGGTGAGAGCCAAACTTTAGAATTTAAAGAAACATTTGGCTGGGATGTAGCTAAAAAGGAACAAGGTGAATATCTTCAGCAAGGATGCATAAAAACTCTTGCCGGCTTTTTTAACAGTGAAGGTGGGAAACTTTTAATAGGTGTTAATGATAATGGGGAAATCTTAGGTATTGAACAAGAAGTAGAAAAGCTGCACAAGAAGAGTAATGATAAGTTCTTAAATCATATGAAAAATAAATTTAAAGCAAAATTAGGAGCTGGCAATTATGACTTATACAGTACTCGGATTATTAATATTGATGGAAAAGACATCATATTGATTGAGTGTGAAAAATCTAAAGAACCAATATTCACTGAAGATAAGTTTTATGTCAGAGAGAGTGTAGCTACAGACGAACTAAAAGGACAAGAAATTTATACTTATATTAAAAATCACTTTAATAATTAGTTTGGACATAGATTATCTTATTCCCGTATGTTTCTATACTAGAACTGTATAAATATTGACATCTACTAGATCAAAAATTGTCATTATAAAAAATACTAAGTTTAAAACAGCATCTAATTCTTCCATGTTAAGAACAAATCCACTTTCCATTGATCATGATGTCCTCGGGTGAGATAGCATAAGCTGTGGAGTAATGGGCGGTCGTTCCTTGCCAAATATCTGCAACTTTAATTATGACTCTTTTATCTTCTTCAAAAGAAGTCCACCATTTATCTTTACATTCATCATTTTCTTCATTTGTTTTATTATCATCAAGGAATATTAAAATAAAATCTGTAAGGGAGTATTGATGTTTTTTAACATTTATATTTGAGTGCTTTATCCATATATCATCGGGATCCTCAACATATACCTGACCTGTGTTTTCATTTTTATAACAAACATCAGCCATGAGTTTTACTCCCAGTTGCTCAAACGGGCCGTGCGATGGATGTTCTCCATGAAAGATTACAGTCTTAGCTCTTACCGAATTGCTGATTTTATGAAATTCTTCGTGTGATTGTCCATCAAATCCAGGATAGTAACTGATATAAAGATCACAAAAATATGGAAAGTCATTTTTATCTTGGGCAATTAATATTGTAGTATTAAAAAATAAAAGTAAAGCAAAGAGAAGTAGAAAACTAATGGGATTTTTATTTATCATTTAATCAGTTGCTCCATAATGAAATAATAAAAACAATATTTAGTAGCTCTATAATTTCGGACATATTATAAATTTCAAACAGATTCGTTTTCGTTAACTTTAAATCGGCAATTTCGATACTCATTAACCAATATTTTTTGAAGGTCACCCATATCCCATAGGTTTGCAGTATGTTCAAAATATATAGATGGTTCTAATTCTTCTTCAGTATGCTCAGAGAGTTCTAAGTGGAAGTAGTAGGGTCCAAATTCATCAAGTCGATTAATCCAATCTTGAGTTTTCCATTCATCATCAAAGGATAAAACATAGACAATATTGCCATGATGCATTTCAGAGTAGCTTATATAAACTTCGTTTTTATATTCTTCCGAATTATCTTCATAGTCCGTCTCTGTAATTTCTACATTAAATCTTCTTCCGTTTTCAGCAATTGGAAGGCCAAAACTTGTAATGTAAATATTTGCTTTTATCGTATCACAATCGTCACGCTTCAATGTTAAAGCCATTAAATCTGCTTGTGAAATAGATCCAAACTTATCTATGTATATGTATTCATTTTTATCATCATTCCATACTTCCCACCCTTTAGATTTTGTTTCAGCAATTGCTGTAAAACTCAACATGAGCAAAAAGAAAATAAGAACAATAAAGAAACTGAAAACTATTTTTGGATGATTAGATTTGTTTTTTTGATTCATTATGATTCCTTTCAGTTAGAGAAATTCTAAGTGATATACCCGCCTTTATTTTGTTGAGAATATGGTTTCTTTATGTTCATTAAATTAATTATAGAAAAGGTGGTTGGATAAATCATATCTCTTGTGTAAGCTTACTAACCGTGAGTGATAAAAATCTTATTAAAAGTTTAATTGAAGAACACAAAATGACTCCACATCCTGAGGGTGGTCATTACGTTGAAATTTTTAGAAATGGTGATGTCACTCATATATATTTCTTACTTGAAGAACACGAAAACTCTCACTGGCACAGAATAACAAAAACTGAAACTTTACATTTTTACTCAGGCAGTCCATTAAACGTATATACATCAAAGGACGGCGTAGGATTCCAAATTGATCAGATAGGATCTAATAATAATTTTATGTACACTGTAGAAAAAGGAACTTGGTTTGCTTTGAAATCTACTGGAGCATATAGCTTAATTGGATGCAGCGTTGCACCCGCTTTTGAATTTGAAGATTTAGAACTGGCTCCAAAGGATTGGAAACCATCAAAATTTGATCAAGAGCTCTAAGATATTCTAAAAGTCTGAGGTAATTCCCTTTTTTTCCCAATCTCCGAAACGGGTCGGTTCTGGACCATCTGCGCCACCTATTTCTTTTTTCTTTTTAGGCAGTTTTGAGTCAGTTTTCTTGCCTTCTTTGTCTTCGACGACCTCTGTTTTTTCATCTTTCATATATATAATGTAATCTCTATTTATCGCTAATCAAAGTATGAAAAAAGTGGGAAACAACAAACCTTTCTGTTATACAAGGAAATAATGCTTCACAATAATGTCGGTTAAAATATCACCTTCTATACTAGCATCAGACTTTTCATCATTAGGAGATGAGGTCATTAATATCACTCAAGCTGGAGCTGACTACATTCACGTAGATGTAATGGATGGACACTTTGTTCCTAACCTCACAATAGGTCCAGATGTTGTTAAGTCTATAAGAGATAAATCTTCATTGCCTTTCGATGTTCATTTAATGATCGATCCTGTACAACCCTATATTGAAAAATTTATCGAAGCTGGAGCGGACATTGTTTCAGTTCATCCAGAAGCAAATGATGATACGGAGGCATGTTTAAGTAAAATTAAATCTTTAAATGTGAAAGCGGGACTGGCCATTAATCCGGATACAGAATGGGAAGTTGTTAAACCTTTTATGGACAAACTTGATCTCATCTTAGTCATGAGTGTTCATCCAGGTTTTGGCGGTCAAAAATTTATTCCAACTGCTTTGGATAAATTATCAAGACTTAGAGAAGAAATTAATAAGTCTGGTAGAGAAATTGATTTAGAAATTGATGGCGGCATTAACTTTGATAATGTGCAATCCGTAATTGATGCAGGAGCCAATATGATTGTGGCAGGTACCACAACTTTTAAAGGTGGCCCAAGTGAGTATGCAAATAACATTGAAAAACTAAGAGGCCATTAAATTGGACATAAAAATTAAAACTGCACTGATTTCTGTTTCAGATAAATCAGGTTTAGATAAAGTTGTTCAATCTCTCAAAGAGCATAATATTAAAATAGTTTCAACAGGCGGTACCGCAAAAGCAATTGCAGCCATGGATGCTGATGTGACGGATATATCTTCTTTAACCAATTTCCCTGAGATGATGGATGGGCGTGTTAAAACTTTACACCCAAATGTGCATGGTGGTTTGCTTTCAATAAGAGATAACAAGAACCATGTACAGTCTCAAGAGGAACATGGGATAGGAGATATTGACTTAATAATTGTAAATCTTTACCCATTTGAAGAAACGATAAAATCAGAGAAAAATGATGAAATTTGTATAGAAAATATTGATATTGGTGGCCCAGCTATGTTGAGATCAGCTGCTAAAAACCATAAATTTGTCACAGTAGTAACTGATACTTACGATTACGACGAACTAATTGATGAAATAAAGAAAAATAAAGGATCGACAACTTTAGAATTTAGAAAAAAACTTGCAGCGAAAACTTTTTCAACTACAGCTTACTACGACTCTCTTATTAGTAATTGGTTTTATCAAGATAGAAATGAAGAGGTAGGAAAATTTTCAGCTGCAGGAAAATTATCATCTACGCTTCGATATGGTGAAAATCCGCATCAATCTGCAAGTCTCTACAAGTCATCAATGCAAAATTCGGGTATTCCTCAAGCAACATTGCTGCAAGGAAAAGAATTAAGTTATAACAATATTAATGATGCTGATGCTGCTTTACAATTAATTAAAGAATTTGAGAAAGCAACTCCAACTGTCGCTATTATCAAACACGCAAATCCATGTGGCGTTGCTAGTGGATCGACTTTGCATGAGGCGTACACAAAAGCGTTTTCATGTGATACGACGAGTGCATTTGGTGGCATCATAGCACTCAATCAAAAAATTGATAAAGACTCCGCTGAACAAATCATAAAAATATTTACCGAAGTTATTATAGCGCCAGGTATTACAGATGAAGCTAAAGCAATTCTCAAAACAAAAAATAATTTGCGTGTTTTACTTTTGTCTTCATTACACGAAAAAAATAGCTCGCAAAATTTTAAAAGTATTGAAGGGGGGATTCTAATCCAATCAAACGATGATAAGGATACAAACAAATCCGACTTAAAAGTTGTTACAGAAAAAAAACCAAGTGATAGTGAAATTGAAGATATGTTATTTGCTTTTAAAGTTTGTAAACACGTTAAATCAAATGCGATTATTTATGTCAAAAACAAAAAAACAATTGGTATTGGTGCCGGACAAATGAGCAGAGTTGATAGTGCTAAAATTGCCTCGCAAAAAAATAGCGAAATGGAAAAGTCTGAAGAAAACTCGCTTGAAAATTCAGTAGTTGCATCAGATGCGTTTTTTCCATTTGCCGATGGATTGCTGGTTACAATTTCATCTGGAGCTAAAGCAGTTATTCAGCCTGGGGGCTCTGTGAAAGATGATGAAGTGATTGAAGCTGCGAATAAAGCTGGTATTTCAATGGTGTTTACAGGAACTCGTCACTTCAGACATTAGTTTTTCTTTAATAAACCTGAAAATAAAGGGAAGAATAAAAATATTAAAAGTGCGAAGTTCCACTCAATCACATTTTCATAATTAGAGTTATCAAGAGGTAAAATAAATAAATAGCCTCCAACACAAACAAGATACATAGAAAGGAGTGTGTAAAGATAAAACTTTGATCTTATTTTGTTATTAGAAATTGAAAATGCTAAAAAAGTTTGACACATCGGTGTGAGTATAAAATATATAAATATTCCAATTTCTCTCATAAACCGGTAAATTTTTCCATCAAATCCTAAAGCAAAAAGATATATAATTAAAAAAATACAAGAAGTGATGCCTAGAAATAAAAGTAAGTTACTTTTATAAATATACTTATTTACTTGATACCAAAAAATTATCATTAAGATGACTGATGGAATAATAAATATTTTATATAGATAGAAAGAAATACCATATCTACCAACCTTACTGATTGATGTGCAGCCATCTAGTAACGGCATACACCAATCAACAAATCCCCCAAAAGAAGAAATAAAATATGAAATAATAACTGTTAATACAGGAATAAAAAAAACAAACTGAGGTATAATTTTGTTCAATGTATAGTTATTACTTTAAAAATTAATATAGAAGTAATCCTTTACTGTATCCTGATGAGTGAACGTACCCTTCTCAATTAATTTGAAATTAAAGTCTTCTAGAAATTTTGAAGTCTCACTCAGCTTTTCATCAAAAATTTCTATTTGTAAGAAGATTTTATTATTTTTAATTAAGTTTTCAATACCTTGCAGTACAGACAATTCAAAACCCTCAACATCTATTTTTATAGCAATGAAACTATCTACATCTTTAATTAAATCATCCCCTCGCACTTGTGAAATTTTCATCTCCCCTTCAGGAGAAATGCTGGCACCACCAGACTGATAAGTGCCAAATCTTGTACTAGCTTGCAAATAACCATTTTTGTTCTCGACTGATAAAGCCAAATTATGAGATTGAATAATTTGAGAAAAACCATTTTGATGAATGTTTGCTTTCATTCTCTCAAAGGCCCCTTTGTGCGGCTCAAAAGCATCTATTTTTATATTTGGAAAATTCTTTGCAATGTTTAATGCATAAATTCCAATATTTGCACCAACATCAATAAAATGTGTAATTTTAAATTTTTTAATACTATCTATTAAGAGTTTTATTTGTTCTTCCTCATAGCGATTAGTAAAATAAATTTCACGGTCGATTGAGTCTCTTATATCAAGGTTAAGTTTAATATCATTTAGTTTAAATAACAATTTCTCTTTATTTGTTAAAAATAAAAATCGTCTTAAAAAACTTTTTCGTAACTTCTGGATTTGTTTTTTAAACATTGAGAAATCTATTTCTTTCTTTTTTTTATTATTCCATAAATTAAAACTGAAATAGTTACTAAAATAGCAATCCACTTAAATGAAGTAGCTGTGCTAGCCAGAGACACGTGTGTTTCGTTTACATTTGGAAAGTTTAAAATTAATCTCGTAATCTGAAGGTTTTCTAAGATATCAAAGCTAAAAGCTATTAATGGTATATATAAAATTACTCCTGGACTTTTGAATAATTTGACGTAAGCCCCAAGAATTAATGAAGTATATAAAATAGGATAAAGTGTATCCAGTATAAGTGAGGAGAGAACATAGACACTTCGACCATTAGAACCTATTGCATTGAAATTTCTGACAACATTCTCTTTTCCGTAATAAAGCTCAAGATCGAGCATATTTGCAAAAATGTTGTGTGGAAGAAAAAGAAAAACTAGACCACAGATATTAAGTAGTAAAAATATGATAATTTGGGATTTAGAGGAAGAAACTAGGTGAAGATATTTTTTGATCATTTTTCTGACACAAAATACATGCCAATTATGCCAATCAAATTAAAAAATACTATTGAGATCATTGCATATTGAAGACTATCAGTGAAAGCGAGTATTAGTGACATTAATCCTGGTACCAGCCAAGCTGTTGACTTTCCGGCAAAGGCGTAAAGACCAAAAAATTCAGTCATCTTTTCTTGGGGGGAAAGTTTTACCATTAATGCCCGTGAAGCGGTTTGTGCAGGGCCGTAGAAAATTGAAATACCAATAACAACACAAATGTATGTAATCTGACTTACAGAATTAAAGATACCAAATGTTAATTCTTCTACACCCGCTGAGTATTCACTTACTGCAAAGAAATAAAATATTGTATCTTTATCAATTGATAGCCCCAAAAGTCCCGAGACCAATAACCCCCATAGCGATAGAATTATTACATTTTTTGAACCAATCAAATCATTCAAATAGCCTCCGTAAATTGAGCTAGGTCCCGACAATATGTTTAAGATGATACCAAGTATTAAAACCTGTGTGAGCGACATTCCAACAACAAGGCTTGCGTAAACCCCACCCACTACAAACAGGGCATTCAAAGCATCCTGATAAAACATTCTTGTTATTAAGAACGTGAATATATTTCTATACTTTCTAGCTTCTTTAAAAGTATTAATAAAATTTGTAAGACCAATCTTTACTGAATTGATAACAGTAACGTCATTTTTTTTAAGATCTGGGGTAAATAAAAACAAAGGAATAATGAAAACAGCATACCATATTGCGCATAGTGGTCCTACAATTCTTATGTGTTCATATTCACTCGTATTCAAACCATATAAATTTTCAGTTTCACCACCAGGCCAAACAAGTATTATTAAAAATAAAATTAATGCGATAAGACCTGCAATATAACCAACTCCATAACCCATACCGCTTAACCAACCAGAATTCTCAGGAGTTTCAATCGTTGCTAGAACTGAGTTATTAAAGACTTCTGAAAATCCAACCATTGCAGACGCAAGTATTAATCCAAACATAACAAGCCAAATACCGTCAGGAGCGCCTGGAGGTGAGTACCAAAGCAACGCCATACCAAGCACAAACAGTGCAGATGTTATTCCCATTAATAGTTTTCGGTTTCCTTTTATATCCGTAATTGACCCAAGAACGGGACTTAAAAGAGCAATAGCCAGACCTGAAATTGTTTGCGTGAGTGTTAATTTTTGAGCACCGTCATCACCAGTAATAAAGACATCTGTAAAGTAGACAGAGAAAACGAATGTCATGATCAATGTATAGAAAGGCTGATTTGCCCAATCAAACATGGTCCATGAATATCGTCCTAGTTTTGAGGCTCTCATAATTTATAAGATACACAATTAAAGTAATTCTGTATGTTAATTTTTTTTGTATGGAATAAAAATAAAGTTGTTATTTATTAGTTCTACAGGGTTTTGAACAAGCTGTAGACCAAAATTATCATCAACAAAAAAGCAATCGTATCCAAATTGTTTTATTTCATTAATTGCAATATCAGGCCGAACACCAGAGTGGCGCTCCTCAATTTCAATTAACATTGTTGGCATATTTTTTGAGATAAATTTTTTTGCGCCACGTAAAATATCCAATTCATGTCCCTCAACATCGATTTTTAAAAAACCAATTTGATGTTTAAAGTTATACTCATCCAATGAAATTTTATTTATAGATTTTATAGTCTCAAATTTTTCATTATTTAAATTATTGGTTTTATGAATTGTAGCAGTGCCTAACTTATACTTCTCTTCATAATCGAAATTGGCTTTTATGTCCCTAATAGGTACTCTGAGTTCGGTTTCACCACTTTCTGAAGAAACTGCCATATTTTCTATTTTGATATTTTTTTTATTTTGAAAACCTTTCACTAATTTTGAATGTAAAAGTGGATTTGCCTCAAAAGCATAAACGTATTCAGATAAGTGTGATAAAAAATAAGAATATACTCCTCTATAAACACCTATATCAATAGAAGCTTTTGAATGATCTACTAATTTCTCTAAAAGTTTTATTTCTTTTTCAGTATTTTTTCTTAAAAATCTTTTTGCTCTTCGCTTTAATAAATAAGGCTCTGAAAAGCCGAATAGCTTTTTAAATAGAAATTCTAATTTTTTCTGTTGATGAATTCTCACAAAATTTGACTCATGGAGCGAGTGAAGGGAGTCGAACCCTCGACCTAAACGTTGGCAACGTTTCGCTCTACCACTGAGCTACACTCGCGTAATAGACAAGTTTCTAATAGAAAATCCCTTGTTTTTCAAGATAAGCGGATTATTTCATTATCTTAATAAGTAATGTACTATCAAAAATAATATGAAAAACATCAATATTCAGGAACTATCAAGAAAAATCCCAATATTTCCTCTTACTGGAGCAGTTCTTTTTCCAGGCACGCAGCTGCCCCTAAATATCTTTGAGCCACGTTATGTTCAAATGATAGATGATGCACTTGCAAGCCCAGGCCGCCTTTTAGGTATGATACAGCCCGCTTCGCAAAGTCAAGAAGCTGGTAATAAATCTCTAAAAAAAGTTGGGTGTGTTGGTCGTATCTCGTCATTTAATGAAGCTGAAGACAACAGATATTTAATTACATTATCTGGTGTTGTACGATTTGAAGTTGATGAGGAGTTAGATGTAACCACGCCTTACAGGCAAGTTCTAGCCAATTACGATAACTACAAGACAGATACTGAAAATCAAAACAGTGACAGTATCGATAGATCAAAACTTTTGGCTTTGGTTAAAAGATATCTAGAACATAGAAAGATCCTAGCTGACTGGGAAATTATTAAACAAACTCCAACTGAGCAGTTGATAAATTATTCAGGAATATTGGTTCCTTTTACTCCAGAAGAAAAACAACTTCTTCTTGAAGCAAAAACACTAATTACAAGAGGTCATGCACTTGAAGCGCTCTATCAATCATACATTTTTGATCTTTCTGGAGAAAAAAGCGATCAGCTTCATTAAAATGATCGAAAAAAATTTTCTCCTGTAGCTCTTCTAGTAAAAAACTTTTTAAAGGCTCCACTTTTTTTAATCAAGCCAAAACCTTTGCGTGTCGAATAATTTATAAACTTGTTATTACTCGATAAAATATCATCAAGTAAAATAGTTCCAAAAGAAAAAGCGGTGTTATCTATTTTTCTTTTCATTTCGAATTCTTTCAAAACCATTTGATCATTAAATTTATATCCCAGAGATGTATATTTTGATGTTTGGTTCATAAATTCAGCAATATCTTTAATAGTTAGATTGAGTCCTTGCCCAGCAATAGGATGGATATTATGGGCAATGTTTCCAATCAATACAGTGTTTTTATAAAACAGATTTTTTGCAAAAGTAAATTGCAGTCTGTGTTTTTCGATATTTATTAGCTGTAATGAAGCAACATGTTCATTTAGATGATTGCTTATAATCTTAGCAAGCTCATCATTATCTTTTTGTAATATCTGAGAATTATTTCTAAGTGACCACACAACTGAAGCCTCATCATCAGAGTAGGGCAATAATGCCAACGGGCCATCAGATGTAAATTTTTGAAATGCAGAAAATTTATTTTTAATATTACCTTTTACATCTATGGATAATGCGTGTTGTTCTAAATCTTTATTAATAAATTTAATTTTCAGCTGTTTTGTAATATTTGCTTGTGAGGATGATAGAATAAATAGATCAGAGTATATACGATCACTATTTTGAAGTTTTAAAGTAACACCATCAGTAGTATTTTCAATTAAACTGAGTGGGTTAGAATTTATAATAGTTAAATTGACTGATTGGTTAATGTATTCATTAAGAATATCTTCCAACTCTATATTTTTAACAATTTTTCCTAAAGTTTCTTTTTTATCATCCTCAAAATAAATCGACTCACTTTTATTTTTATTTACACTGATTAGTTGACAATTAATTGTTTCAATATCTGAGTATTTAGCAAATAAAGAACTCATCTTTGGAAATTTTGAGTATAAATAATTTAGTGATCCGTTAGATAAAAAAGTAACTAGATTTGTACTTGGCGTACCCTGGTTTTTTTCTTTATCTAGAACTAAACATACCTCATAGCCTTCACTTGCTAAAAGGTAAGATGTTATTTTGGCTGAAATACCAGACCCAAATATAGTAAATTCATATTTCATATGCTAACTCAATAATTTAGTCAGTTAATTTTATAAGAAGCTATATAATACATGATGAATCAAATACTAATAGAATCTGAAAATTTTATTTTTTTTGATAGATAATGAAGATTGTACCCGACTCCATCAGACTTTTTATAGTTAATCGATTACTTGAAATAATTGGTATTAGCTTAGTTTTGTTGGGTTTATTCATTCTTATATCGGTAGTAAGCCATTCAAGTTATGATCCAAATGTTTTCAATTTAAACAATTATGAACCTAAAAACTTAGGTGGTCGTCTTGGAGCAAATATTTCTGAAATTCTGATACAATTTTTTGGATACAGTAGTATTTTAATTTTTTTTATTTTAACCAGTTGGTCTTATAAATTATTTTTTTCGAAAAATTTAGAGCTTTTTGGACTGAATTTTTTATTAATGCCATTAACTATTTATTTACTTGCTCTTTTTTTTGGGACATTAAATGTTCCTTTATCAAATGGCTTTCTCGCATCCCAATCTCTTATATTTATTAGTGAATTAAATTTAATCTCAAATAGTTATATTAATTATTTGTTTGTTTTTTTAATTTTTATTTTATTTCTTATCTCATTTTATTTCACAGTAGGATTAAAGTTAAATGAGTGGAATAATATTTTTCAATTTATAAAGAAACTTACTAAAATCTGTATTTTATTTATTTTCAAATTAACATATTTAATAAAGTTTTATTTAGGCAAAATATTAAATAAAAAATCTAATTTAAAAGAAACAATAAATTCTAAAAACCTAGAACCTAAAATTGATTTTGATAATTTGAAAAATCAAACTGTATCGTCATTTATTGAGAAAAATGAGATTAGTAAAAAAGTAGATCTTCAAGATGAGATATATTTTGAAGATAATTCTTATAGAGCTCCTGACATAAATTTTTTATCAAAACCTGAAATGAGTAAAGAAAGTATAGTTGACCAAGATGAATTAAATTTAAATGCTGAGCAACTTAAGAGTGTATTAACTGACTTTAAAATAGAAGGAGAAATTATAAAAGTTTCACCTGGTCCAATTGTTACTATGTATGAATTGCAGCCAGCGCCTGGTATCAAGGCTTCTAAAATTATTTCTCTTTCTGATGATATAGCAAGGAATATGAGTGCAATGTCAGCACGTGTGGCGATTATTCCTGGAAAAAATGTAATTGGGATTGAGATACCTAATAAAATAAAAAATCCCGTCTACTTAAGCGAACTCTTTAAAAATCAAGAATTTATTAATAATGACAAAAATCTTATTCTTGCACTTGGAAAAGATATCAGTGGAAATGCTATTTTTGCAAATTTAGAAAATATGCCTCATTTATTAATCGCAGGTACAACAGGTTCAGGAAAATCAGTTGGAATAAATGTGATGATTACCTCAATTTTATACAAGCATTCACCAGAGGACTGTAAATTTATTCTCATTGATCCAAAAATGCTTGAGTTATCAGTCTATGAAGGTGTACCGCATCTTATAACTCCCGTAGTAACTGACCCTAAAAAAGCAATCGTTGCACTTAAATGGGTAGTCAGAGAGATGGAGGCTCGTTATAAAAAAATGTCTTTATTAGGGGTCAGAAATATTGAAAATTACAACCAGAGAATAACGGAAGCTATTAATAAATCTGAAAAAATAGTCAGATCTATCCCGGCCGGGATTAATCCTGAAACTGGTCAACCTCAATCAAAGGACGTGGAAATTGAGAATAAAAAAATGCCTTTCATTGTTGTGGTCGTTGATGAAATGGCTGACTTGATGATGGTGGCTGGAAAAGAAATAGAACATGCAATTCAAAGATTATCTCAAATGGCAAGAGCTGCTGGCATTCACCTGCTGATGGCCACACAAAGACCAAGCGTTGATGTAATTACTGGAACCATTAAGGCGAATTTTCCAAGTAGAATAAGTTTTCAGGTAAGTTCAAAATTTGATAGTAGAACTATTTTGGGCGACGAAGGAGCGGAGAGACTTTTAGGTAAAGGTGATATGTTGATGATGACTGCTGGAGGTATGACTACAAGAATTCACGGGCCTTTTATTTCAGATAAAGAAATTGAAGATATTGTTAAATCACTAAGAAAGCAAGGTCACCCAGAATACGATGATGATATTTTAAGAGAAGAAAACTTAGAAAGTGAAAATAACTTAATTTCTGATGCTGAAAAAGATGAGTTATTTCAAGAGTGCTTAGAAATAATAAAAAGAGAAGGCAAAGCATCTACGAGCTTGCTTCAAAGAAAACTACAAATTGGATACAACCGAGCTGCAAGAATTATGGATCAACTAGAGGAGCAAGATTACATTAGTCAAGCAAACCATGTAGGGAAACGAGAGATTAATTTTGAAAAGTTCAATAAATAATGAAAAACATTTATATTGGCTTATTTTTATTTTTTATTCTGCTAAGTCATGCGTTAACTGATGAAATAACTTTTGAGATTTCAAAAAATTGGAACCAGATAAAAACGATGTCTGGTACATTTCAACAAACTGACCTTGAAGGAAATGTTGTATCAGGTAAATTTTATTTTTTAAAACCTTATCAGTCAAAGTTTGAATATGATAATCAACCAGAAAATATCATTACTAATGAGAGTTTACTCAGAATTGTTGATAGCGAAGGCTACCAAATTGATAGCTATCCAATTGGCAACAATATAATAAAAAAAATCTTATCTCATGAGATTAATATCAATGAAGTGTTTGATATCAGGGATATCAGGGAGAATAGTGAATTTTATGAACTCGACTTGTTCATTGATAGGGAAGATGAGACTGGTCGTGCAATATTATACTTTGATAAGAATACGCTTGACTTAAAAAAATGGGAATTAATAGATGAATTTGAAAATAAAACAGTTTTAGAGTTTACAAAGATTAAAAAAAATATATTTATAAGCGAGAAATTATTCGTGGTTAAATACAAACAAAATTAAGCCACAGGCAGGTTAATAAAAAAAACTTCACAAAAATATGACTGTTAGTTCAATTAACGAGCTCAAGCAATGGCTTGTGTCAAATAAAATATCAGAAGTCGAGTGTATATTTCCAGATATGGCAGGCTCTTCTAAAGGAAAAATTTTACCAGTACAGCGTTTTATCAAATCAATTGAAGACCAAAGTTTGAAGCTTGCTGACTCAGTATTTGGTCAAACAGTTTCTGGTAAGTGGGTTTACGAAAGTGAAGTAATTAATTATGTAGAGGAAGATCTTTTCATGACACCCGACTTGTCTACTATAAGAAAAATTCCATGGAACAAAGAACCTACTGCGCAAATTATATGTGATTTAAATTATGGTACAGGAGAACCATCTGAAATTGCACCTCGACAAGTCTTAAATAATATTATCAATCAATTAAAAGAGGAAAATCTAAGGGCAGTAGTTGCTCCCGAATTAGAGTTTTATTTATGTGAACAGAGTTTAGATCCAGACCTGCCGTTAAAAACACCAGTTGGAAAATCTGGGAGACGTGAAACTGGCAGTAGAGTTTTTGGCATTGATGCTGTTAATGAATTTGACGCTCTTACTGATGATATTTATGATTACTGCGAATTAATGGATATTGGTGTTGATACCTTAGTCCATGAGTCAGGTCCATCTCAAATAGAAATTAATTTAAATCATGGCGATCCACTTGCATTAGCTGACCAGGCATTTATGTTTAAACGTGCTGTTAGACAAGTTGCTTTGAAACATGGAATACACGCAACTTTCATGGCAAAACCATATCAGGGGCAACCAGGTAGCTCTATGCATATTCACCAAAACCTTGTATGCACAAAAAAAGACATAAATCTTTTTTCAGATGAAGGTGGGAATAATACAAAAGAATTTTTACACTTTATTGGTGGGCTTCAAAATTACCTTCCAGATGCAATGCTATTGTTTGCGCCATATGTCAATTCTTATCGGAGGTTTGTAATTGATGCATCGGCACCAATAAACACCCACTGGGGTATTGAAAACAGAACAGTTGCATTTCGTGTTCCTACTTCCCAAAGTAATGCCAGAAGAATTGAAAATAGAATCCCTGGCGCTGATACTAATCCATATCTGGCAATCGCTGCTTCACTTGCATGCGGTATGCTAGGCATTAAGGAAAAACTAGAACCAGAAAAACCTATTGCAGGAGATGCCTTTGAAAGAAGACATAATATTCCAAAATATCTTCCCGATGCTTTGAAAAGACTAAAAGTTAGTAATGAACTTTCTGAAACACTTGGAAAGGAATTTGTTACACTCTTTACTGAAGTGAAGCAAACAGAACATGATGCTTATCAAAACGTTATAAGCGCATGGGAACGTGAACATTTGTTATTGAATGTATAAGAAATTATAATAATTCTCGGTTAATTAAATAACCTTTTTTCTCTTCATAAATTATCAAATTTTTAGTACCAAGATTTTTATCAATTTTTTTTCTAAGTGAGTACAAATGAGTCTCTAAGGTATGGGTATCTATTTCTTGATTATATTGCCATACTTTCTCGAGTAAAAATTTTTTGCTCAGATAATTTTTTTCATTCTCCACTAAACTTATAAATATTTCACATTCTTTTTCTGTCAGTCGAATAAATTTTTGACCTCGATATAATATTCTTCCCAAAGGATCAAAAATATGTTGTTTAAATTTAATTTTTTTTTGCTCCCTCTTTTTTGATTGAACAATATTATTATCAACAACGAGAAATAGGTCATGAATTTTAAATGGTGTATTAATCAAGATTTGATTGCTTTGATTGACAGACATATTCTTAGAATTATCATTGATAATGAATAATTGTTGATTTTTTATTTCTGATATCCCGACTTTCTCAAAAGCTTCGGTATCCATAATTAAAGTAGATGAGCTTTGAATTTGTTTTGTATATTGATCAATAATTTCATATTTATGAGTATATAAATTATTTATTTCATCAATTACTTCAAAAAATATTCTTTTTAATACCTTTTCAGAAATAATTATTGGTACATTTTGCATTTAACTTAATAATATAACATTGAATGAAACTCTTAGTACAAAAAAACTTCTTAAATATAAATGGAAAGAGATTTACCTGCGCGATTGGAAGTAATGGTATTACAAATAGTAAAGTGGAAGGTGACGGCTGTACACCATATGGGAAGTTTAAATTTAAAGAAATTTACTATAGAGCAGATAAGTTAGGTGAAATCAATTTTTTTAATAAATCAATAAAAATCCAACCAGATGACGGCTGGTGTGATGACCCAGAAAGCAAGTTTTATAATAAATTCGTAAAATTTCCATTTACGCAAAGTGCAGAAAAACTATTTCGAGATGATGATTTATACGACATCATCTGTGTTATTGACTATAACTTAAATCCTACTTTACCTGGTAAAGGAAGCGCGATATTTTTACACGTCGCTCATAAAGATTATAGGGGTACTCAGGGCTGTGTCGCAGTATCTAAAAATGATTTGCTAGAAATTGCCCCTCAAATAAATAAAGATACGATTATTGATATCAAAAACTAAGTCCTCTCACCAAATATTGAGGTTCCTATTCGAATGTGCGTTGCACCACACTTAATAGCAGTTTTAAAATCATGGGACATGCCCATGCTGAGTGAAGATATTTTGTGATTGTTAGCAAGACTCTTCAAAATATTAAAGTGCTTAGCAGGATCTTCATCAATTGGAGGAAGGCACATTAAACCAGAAATATTAAAATTATGAATATTTTTACACTCTTCAATAAAGCTATCCGATTCTTTTAATAGTACTCCTGATTTTTGTGGTTCATCTCCTGTATTGATTTGAAGAAAATATTTTCTTTTGATACCTGTTTCTTCTTCAAATTGTCTAATAAGTTTTACAATCTTTATTCTGTCTACAGAGTGAATTACATCACAATGCTTAAGTATGGAGTTTGTTTTACGACTTTGTATTGATCCAACATAATGAAGAGAAATATTTTTATTTTCTTTTTTAAAATTAGTCCATTTAGTTTCAATCTCTTGAATTTGGTTTTCACCAAAAGACAGTTGCCCCTCATTAAATACTTTTTCGATATCATTGAGTGGCTTTTTTTTACTTACTGCAATCAACTCAATTTCATCAATATCACGCCCAGCTTCTAATACGGCTTTGTTAAATTGAACTAAGAAACTTTTATACATAATTTTAGTCTATACATAAAAAAACACCCTACGCAACAATGCGTAGGGTGTTTAATAGGCTTAAGTTAAATTAAATTAACTTAGAAACCGATTGAGTAACCGAGGTAGTGAGCATCAGAGTCATTGCTCGTACCACCAGCTTCATCTACTTCAACATACTCATATGAGAACGATGCAGCTCCCATGCTTTTGATTGCACTCAAAGTCATGTAATCTGTGTCGTTTCCAGTAGTATCGTGTGTAGCAAACTGTGCACCTAGATACACTCCCATCATCGATGTACCTACACCGTACTGAGTTTCCTCAGAACTTGCAGTGTCATCAGAGTCATAGACATTATAACCAAGATCTAATCCAGCTATAGAATAACCCAAGCCGTACATAGATGGAGTTTGGTCAACTGATGTACTTCCTCCACCTTGGTCATAGTTAATGTCAGCCATACCAGCTTTTACAGTTACACCCATGATTGAACCAGTAATACCGATTGAATCAGTTCCTAGAACTTTTTCAGTCGCAGATCCGTTAGCAGGAGATGCAGCTGTTCCACCAGCACCAGTTTTGCCAGAGTTATCGTAAGTACCCTCTAGACCCATTGATGCTTGGATAGTAAAGCCGTTGATTGCTGGAGATACATATCTGATTGAATTACCTGATACAGTATCACCATCGTTATATGACGCATTGTAAGCAGCTCCACAGTAATACATGCTGAAGCAAACAGTAGACCCGTCAACTTTATCAAGAGCTGAGTCTCCTTTTCCATCTGCACTAAAAGTTACTGATCCCATGCCAGTGTCGATTGTTACTACAGTGCCTAATGAGTCAGTGATATCCATTCCAACAGCAAGTCCCATACCATTATCTAATGAGTCTGAGTATGATACTGTAACTGTTTCTGATGTATTAGAAACCGCTAATCCACCACCATCACTATCAGCAAAAGCACCTAGCAAATATCCACTCACGGACATTTCTGCTTGTGCTGCACCAGCGGCCATCAAAGATGCCAACGCAGATGCGCCTAAGATTTTTGATCTATTCATAAATTTTTTCCTTTCATTATGATAGTTGATCATAGTTAAATTTAACTGACAGTAATATAACCAAAAAAGCTCAAAAAATTAACGATTTTGTATAAATGACACTATTTTTAATTATATATGTTGCATTTATATCACATAAGATAATCTCTCAAAAATCATTATTTTTCAGTAAATTTGAATTATTATTCTTTTTCAATATATTAATGCTAAATATCATTAAAAATTCTATGAAAACCATTGTTTTTGACAAAATTAATCTCATTTTCACCATACCATCTTTATTAACGTTAGCTTTGTTAATTTTGACAGGTTGCAGCCAACTCGATATTGAACCAAATAGAACCACTCATGAAGATTTAGTGAAAGATAACATGAGAGATGGTCAAGCAAATCATACGACGCTTTTCGACGAAGATAGAAAAACTCCAACGCTTAGAGAATTAGTATTAGGCGAGGATAGCTCAAATTATCAAGCTTCATTGGACAGTCTAACTTTTAATGTCATTTTAGATAAATTAAGTTTTATGCCGTTGGCCTCTGTTGATTCATCATCAGGCATCATTATAACCGACTGGCATACAATCAATAAAAATGAATTAAGAATTAAGATTAATGTCAGATTATTAGACAATGAACTTAACGACAATTCGATCTCTGTTCAAATGTTTACTCAAAAATTTGATGGTTCAAATTGGATCGATCAAGGCCAAGATAATGAAAAGGCAAATAAAATAAAAGAAAGTATTTTAACTAAAGCTCGTTCACTGAAAACCGCTGTCGACTTATCATAGTAAATAACTTAGTTTATTTTTATGTCAGAAAAGTATAATCCGAGAACAATTGAAACTAAGTGGCAGTCGTATTGGAGTGAGAATAAAACATTTCACAGTGAACTAGATCCTAAAAAAAAGAAATATTATATTTTGGAAATGTTTCCATATCCGTCTGGAAAAATTCACATGGGCCATGTTAGAAATTATACTCTTGGAGATGTCATTGCACGATACAAAAGAGCAAAAGGCTATAATGTAATGCATCCGATGGGTTGGGATGCGTTTGGCTTACCAGCTGAAAATGCAGCAATTGAAAACAACATTTCTCCTAGTAAGTGGACATATGAAAATATCAGCACAATGCGATCGCAACTTAAGTCTATGGGTTTATCAATAGACTGGGAAAGAGAAATCGCAACATGTGATAAAGAATATTACCACCAGCAACAAAAACTATTTCTGATGTTTTATAAAAAAAATTTAATTTACAAGAAAGAGTCAATGGTAAATTGGGATCCAGTTGAAAACACTGTGCTGGCCAATGAACAGGTGATTGACGGTAGAGGCTGGAGATCGGGAGTCGAAGTGGAACAAAAAAAACTATCGCAGTGGTTTTTTAATATTACCTCTCACGCAAACGAACTACTAGAGTGCTTAGAGGAAATGCCAGATTGGCCTGAAAAGGTAAAGTTAATGCAAAAAAACTGGATTGGAAGATCTCTTGGTTGCGAGATAAATTTTGATATTCACTCAAATTATAAAAACTTTAATACAAAGCAATTAAAAATTTTTACAACGAGGCCGGATACTATTTTTGGGGCAACATTTATTGCAATTTCTCCTTTTCACCCCCTTGTTGAGGATATTTTAGAGAATGATCAAGATATTTCTAATGAAGTAAAAAAATTACAATCACAAAAATTAAACGAGGAGAGTATTTCCAAAAATGAAAAAATTGGTATTTCAACTAGACTCGAAGTGCCTCATCCCTTTTTAAAAAACAAGAAACTTCCCTTGTTTATTGCAAACTTCATATTAATGGATTATGGGACAGGAGCAATTTATGGCTGTCCTGCACATGATCAAAGAGATATGGATTTTGCGAAAAAATATAACCTTGAAATAATTCAAGTTATAAAACCCGATGGTATCAATAACACTGATGTTGATGAAGCGTATACCGGTGAAGGTTCAATAATTAATTCCTCTTTTCTCAATGGGCAAACAATTGAAGAAGCAAAAGAAACAGTGATTAATGAATTAGAAAAAAAGAAAATTGGAAAAAAAACAATAAACTATCGACTTCGGGACTGGGGCATTTCAAGACAACGCTATTGGGGTTGCCCGATACCCATATTGTATCGAGAAGATGGAGAAATAATTCCTGTACCTGAAAAGGATTTACCCATTGAGTTACCAAGTGAAGTTGATTTATCTAAATCTGGAAATCCACTAGCAAATCACCCTACATGGAAATATACCACTTGCCCTGAGACTGGAATGAAAGCCATAAGGGAAACTGACACACTCGATACTTTTGTTGACTCCGCATGGTATTTTCTAAGATTTTGTTCTCCGAAATGCGAAAACCCATTTGATAAAAATGAAATAAATTATTGGATGCCGGTTGATCAATATGTGGGAGGTATTGAACACGCTATTTTACATTTGTTGTACTCAAGATTTTTCTCTAAGGCATTAAACATAGAGGCCATTAAAGAGCCATTTAAATCTCTTTTCACTCAAGGAATGGTATGTCATGCGACATTTAAGAACGAAGAGGGCGCATGGGTATTTCCAAGTGATGTTGAACATAGAGATGGAAAGCTGTATCAAGCTTCAAATGGTTTAGAAGTAACGATGGGTCCAAACGAATCAATGTCTAAATCAAAAAAAAATGTAATAGACCCTGAAGAAATTATAAAAAACTACGGCTCAGACTCCGCACGATGGTTTATGTTATCTGATAGTCCACCAGAAAGAGATATAAATTGGTCAGACTCTGGTATTCATGGCTCATGGCGATTCTGTCAAAAAATATGGACCACAATTACTTCAAATATCCACTTATTAAGAGAAAATGATACGGAGAATGACACAAATGAGTACTCAACAAGTGCCAAATTACTACTTCAAAAAACACATCAATCTCTTGATGCTGTTACAAATAGTATAGAAAAATTTCAAATGAATGTCGGTGTTGCAAAAATCTATGAACTCATCAACCACATATCAAAATTTCAACCAACCCAGTCCAGTGAAAAACATGCCTTAAAGATATCACTAAAGATATTAATCCGCATAATTGAACCAATGGTTCCGCATTTAGCTGAAGAATGTTGGAATTTATGTGGCAATACAAATTCGCTTACTTCTGAGCCATGGCCTAAAACAGATAAAAAATTTATTGTTAGAGAAAAAGCAACAATTGTAATTCAAGTAAATGGAAAAAGAAGAGCGGAAATAGAAACAAATTTAGGGGCTACAGAGGCAGAGGTTATAGAAAAAATAAAAAATATTAAAAATGTTAGTGAACATGTTGAAGATTCTAAAATTATAAAGAGGATTTATGTGCCTAATAAAATTTTGAATATCGTAATAGAAAAAAATGAATAGACACGAAAGAAGAAAGAATAAGTCTAAAGGGTTAGAGGATGCAACATTTTATAATAAATTAGCTAAAGCAATAGATATTCATAAATCAAAAAATTTTACTGAAACTGAAAAATTATATAAGAAACTTCTCATTTCATACCCTGAAAGTTATGAATTAAATAGACATATAGGTATTCTTTATCAGGACACCGGTAGAGTGGAAGACTCATTTAATTTCTTTGTTAAGTGTTTAAAAAAAAATCCAAATGGTTTTGAAGCTTATAACAATATGGGTACATCTTATATTATTGCTAAGGAATATGAGCTTGCTGTAAAATGTTTTAATAAAGCATTATCAATATCAGATAATTATTATCCCGCAGTAAAGAATCTTGCTGAATTATATGCGCGAAGAGGTGATGGCGAAAGTTCCCTAAAGTATTCAAACACACTACTTGCAATTGATCCTGATAATCCAAATACAATTAGTACTCATGCTAAAGCACTTGTTCTTAATCATGAAATTGATAAAGCTCTTGATTTGATGAAAAGACTTGTAAAAAAACATCCAAATAATGAAGAGTTTCAAATTAATTTAGGTACTGCTTACAAAGAAATTGGGGATTTCAAAAAATCAAAAGAAATTATTGATGTTGGATTTAAAAACCTATTCAAAAAACGCTTGAATAATGAACCAGTCAAAAATCTCATTCAATTTTTTGCTCAGTACGCAAGTGACAAAAAAAATTTATTGAGTGCTCAAGAAATAAAATTTTTTTCAGATAGGTTGGCTAGCTCTGATCTAAATATTGATCAAAAAATAACTATAGCTAGAGGATTCTTTGAGTACTTTAGAAATATAGAAAATTTTGATGAGTCATATAAATACTTAGAAATAATGAATGAATTATGTTTTCAAATTGTAGATTTTGATATCAAAAAAGATGAGGTTTTATTTGAAAAGCTTGCAGAAAACAGAAGTTATCCCAAAATCCAAATAAAAAAAAATTCCGTAATTCCAATATTTATTTGCGGTATGCCTAGGTCAGGCACAACTTTATGTGAACAAATTTTGTCAGCTCATTCCGAGGTATATGGAGCTGGTGAACTACGCTATTTATTACATTTAACAAAATTACAGGATGTAATAAACATGCCCAGTACAGAAAATATAAGGAAATACTTTGAGAGCTTAGAATCGAGTAAAAGTCTTGTAGATATTAGAAGAGAGTATCTTAACTCAATAACAAATATAAATAGGCATGGTGAAAAATACATTTGTGATAAAATGCCTCATAATTTTCTATTAATAGATTTGATAAGATATATTTTTCCAGAATCAAAAATAATTTACTGCAAAAGGCAGCCTGCAGACAATTGTTTTTCTTTACTAACACAAAGGTTTGTGGAAGGAAGACACCTTTATTGCTATAATCAGAAAACTCTTGCTAAATACTATCAATTTCATGAAAACCTAATGAATGTATGGTTAAAAAGGTTTAACCAAGAGATTTTTATTCTTGATAATGAGGAATTAGTCAATAATCAAAAAAATATAACAATTGAATTACTAAAGTTTTGTGGTTTAGATTGGGAGGATAGTTGTATGGAATTTTACAAAAACAGACGACAGGTAAGGACAGCTAGTTTAGAGCAAGTAAGGCAACCAATAAATAAAAAGTCAATTGGCGCTTGGGTAAATTACAAAACACATTTGACAGAAATGATGGAGATATTAGATAAAAATGGGTAAAGGTATTTCTATAGTATTTGTTGTAACAGCATTTCTTTTATTAAATAGTTGTGGTTTCCAACCAATGTATAAGTTTGCAGATGGCGACTTAGGTGTAAGAAACTATACTTTTAAAATTGTTAATCAGGTATCACGAGAAATACAGGATGAAGTCAGTAAATCTGTTTATTCAAAAGATAATCCTCCCTATGAAGTTTTATTGAACGTTCAAGAGGAACAAACACCTCTGATTATTAATACGAACGGAACTGTAGCTAAATATAGAATCGAAGTATCCATAAAATTCGAGATTATTCAGACCGATAACGGCAGTATGATTTCCTCAGGTATAAGTCGAGGCTTTGCACAATATGATGTTGGTGAGTCTGAGTTCAACAATGAAGACATAAAAAAGCGCATGACCCAAAATGCAACTAAAAATGCTCTTCAAATTATGACATCAAAAGTAGAAAGTAGCATTGCAGAATCAAATGCTGATTAAAGAATTTCAATTGGATAGAATTAATGTTGATAAATCCTCCTTTTTAAGTTTTCTGGTTTATGGACCAAATGAGGGCTTAGTAAGAGATCAAATAAAAAAAATTATCCATAACATAACTTCAAAAAATGAATATGAAGAATTAGCCCTGAGCAGTAGAGAATTGGATGAAGACAATTATGCTGTAGATAGTAATTTAAAGACAGTATCAATGTTTTTTAAGGGAAGGATTTTGATCGTCGACACACCCAAAGACAAACACTTAACATTTATTGAACCTGTCATTAATGATGCTCCTCAAAACTCAGTTCTTATAATCAAAGCGGGCAACCTAACTAAATCATCTAAAATAAGGAAATTTTTTGAGAGTCATGAATCATGTTTTTCGCTTGCATGTTATGATGATGATGCGAAAGCCCTAATGCAACATGTGGAAAATTTTATTTCTAAAAATAATTTAAATATAGACCGAGATATTAAAAATTATCTCATGCAAAATTTAAGTAATGATCGAATGATTAACAATAATGAACTTGAAAAAATTAATCTCTTTATAGGAAATACAGATAAAACACTCTCTCTAGATGATGCTAAATTTTTACTTAATGACTCCAGTTCACAAAATTTGAATAAAATGAATGAAGCTGTTATGTATGGTAACACCTCTAAAAGCTCTAAAATAATTAGTAGACTTTTATCTGAGGGCAATAATCCAATAAGTTTGGTACGAAGTTTAATGAATTATATTATTAGAATACAAAAAACAAAAATTGAAATGAAAAAAGGTAACAATTTTGAGAATGCAGTGAGAGATCTCAAGCCCCCTTTGTTTTGGAAGGACAAAGAAAGTTTTCAAAGACATTGTCTTAAATGGCCTTTAAAAAGTATCGAACATAATTTGAATAAACTATTAGAGGCAGAAATTATTTGTAAATTAAATAGTAAACTAGCAATCCTTAATTGCGAAAAAACAATACTTCTTGTTGCAAGCAGTGCTAAACAATATTTTAAAAATTAATTTTTTAATTTAGCAGTCACTAATTCTAATTGATCAAGAGACTTGTATTCTATTTTAATTGAACCGCCCTTTTTTCCTTTGTGATCAATCAAAACGTTTAATCCAAGCTTTGCTGTTAAATTATTTTCTAGATCAATCGTATCAGGATCTTTTAATTTAACTTTCTTTACACCTTGCTTTCTTTGTTTTGCAAGGTCTTCTGCGGCCCTTACACTTAAATTTTCGCTAACAATTTTTTCTGCTAGTTGTTCTGGGAAGGCACTATTCATAATAGCGCGGGCATGCCCTGATGAAATTTTTCCCTCAGAAATCATGTCTTGAATGGACTGAGGTAAGCCAAGTAATCTGATGATATTTGCAATATGACTTCTGCTTTTACCAACGATGTCTGCAAGTGCTTCTTGAGTATGGCCGTGGTTTTCAATTAATCTTTTATATCCCGCAGCTTCCTCAATTGGTGATAGATCAGAACGTTGTACATTTTCTATAATTGCGATTTCTAACGCTTCTACATCATCTAGTTTTCTAACAACTGCAGGAATTTCGTGAAGTTGTGCAATTTGGGCCGCTCGCCATCTTCTCTCACCTGCAATGATTTCATATGTTCCAGACTCTGTTGGTGAAGGTCTAACTAATATGGGTTGTACCAGTCCTTTTGATTTTATTGACTCAGCCAGTTCATTAATACTATTTTTATCAAATAGCCTTCGGGGCTGTGACGGGCTTGGTTTTAAATTTGAAATAGAAATTTTTGTTTCTTGATTTGAAGTTTCATTTTGAATTGAGACATCTTTAGTATCACCCATAAGTGATGAAAGTCCACGACCCAAACCTTTTTTTGAAATTGATGAACTCATTAAGCTGCTTCCTGTTCTTTGTTTTGTCTTATGATCTCATCCGCTAATCTTAAATATGCCTGACTACCGGCAGCCTTTTGATCATAAATTAATGCAGGCATACCAAATGAAGGAGCTTCTGAAACTCTTACGTTACGGGGTATTATGGTTTCATATACTTGTTGACTTAAATGTTTTTTAACATCGTCAGCAACTTGTGAGGAAAGTTTATTTCTTGCATCGAACATTGTTAACACTATTCCATCGATTGTTAAATTTTGATTTAGATTTTGTTTAACCCTATCAATTGTTTTTATTAGTTGACTAAGACCTTCTAAAGCAAAAAATTCACATTGAAGTGGGACTATGACAGAATCAGCTGCGGTCATTGCCATGACAGTGAGAAGACTTAAAGCTGGTGGGCAATCAATAAAAACAAAACTAAAATCATTTAATGAGTTTTGGTCTGTTAAAATTTTTTTCAGTGTAAAAGCTCTATCATTTACTTCAGCAAGTTCAGGTTCAATGCCTGATAGATCCACTGTGGATGGAATGATTTTTAAATTTTCTATTTCAGTATTTTGAATTGCATCAAATAAATTGCTTTGAGATGCCAGAACTTCATAAATTGAGTTTGATCTCTTTTGATAATCTATGCCTAAGCCAGTGCTAGCATTTCCTTGAGGGTCGAGATCAATAATTAAAACTTTTTCCCCAATAGCGGCTAAGGCTGTGGATAAGTTTATTGCTGTTGTAGTTTTTCCCACTCCACCTTTCTGATTTGAGATAGCTATTATTTTATTTTTCATTAAGTTATTGATTTTATTATATTTTTTATTTCCAAAATAAAAGAACCCTTTTCTCTCTCATTTTCATGCAATATATGAGTAAAATCCCAACATTTAGTAGCTTGCACGATCTCTTCTTCTATATGTACACCTTTATGCAAAAGCAATGTAGTGTTTTTTTTGCATATATTATAACTAATTGATAATAAGTGATTTAATTGGCTAACAGCTCTTGCTAAAATGATATCAAATTTTTTATTTTCAATTTTTTCTGCTTTAATGGGAATCACTTCAGTGTTTTTAAGATCTAAGTTAACAATACATTTGTTAAGAAACGATACTCTTTTAGGTCTATTTTCACATAAAAAAACCTTATTTTTTGGGCCAAATATTATCGAAACTGGTATACCTGGAAGGCCAGCACCACTTCCAATATCAATGATATCATTTCCATTGCTAGTTATAAACTGAGCTAATCTTAAAGAATCATAAAAGTGTCTTATCCAGATAAAATTTTTATCATTCTTTGATATTAAGTTTTGGTCTTCTGCTAAAATCATTTCCCTGAATTCAGCCAATTTCTCTATTGTTTCACGTGAAACATTTGGCAAGAGCTCTTTTAGAGCATCAGGCGAATCAATCATTATTTTGATATTAAGCTAATTTTTGTGGTTTAGCTTTGGTTTTTATATATGATAAAATAACACTGAGAGCTGCAGGCGTAACTCCATCAATTCTTGATGCTTGAGATAAGTTTTTAGGCTTAATTTTTGTCAATTTTTCAACGATTTCTGTTGATAAACTGGGAATTAATTCGTAATTCAGATTAGTGGGGATTTCAACTTTTTCCTCTTTAGTAAGTGAAATGATCTCACTTTCTTGCTTCTTAAGATAGCCTTTGTAATGAGCCTCTGTTGTTATTTGGTCAAGAATTTCAGTGCTATATTGCTTTAGATTTAAGTCAAAGATCTCATCTATTTTATCAATATCGATATTAGGATAAGCTAATAAGTCAAAAGCTGATCTTTTTTTGCCATCTTGATTAATTTTAACTCCAATCTTTGAAAGTGCATTAGGCGTAACATATTGATTTTTAACAATTTTATTGACTTTTTCTAGTTCAATTTTTTTAGCTGAATACTTTTCATATCTGCCAGCTTCAACTAACCCTAAATTGTACCCAACCTCTGTTAATCTTAAATCTGCATTATCTGCTCTTAATAACAATCTATATTCTGCCCTAGAAGTAAACATTCTGTAGGGCTCAGTAACCCCTTTTAGAGTTAAGTCGTCAATCATTACACCAATGTATGAGTCGTTTCTTGAAAAAACATGTTCTTTATTACTTAGGGAGATTGCAGCATTCAAACCTGCTACAAGCCCTTGCGCAGCAGCTTCCTCATAACCTGTTGTGCCATTTATTTGCCCAGCAAGATAAAGACCTTTTGTTCTTTTTGTTTCCAATGTTTGGTAAAGTTCTTGTGGATCAATAAAATCATATTCAATTGCATAACCGTGCCTTACTATTTTAGCATTCTCTAAACCATTGATTTTACTTATGAATTCGTCCTGTACATCTGGCGGGAGTGAAGTTGAGATGCCATTTGGATATATTAAATCACTATCAAGTCCCTCTGGTTCTAAGAAAATTTGATGCCTCAATTTATCTGCAAATTTCACAACTTTATCTTCTACAGAAGGGCAATATCTTGGCCCTGTACCGCTGATTTGACCTGAGTAAATAGCTGATTTTGTTATATTTTTTTGAATTATATTGTGAACTGCATCATTTGTATACGTCATGTGGCACGGTAATTGTTCATTATGAGTTTTTGTGGTTAAGAACGAAAAGTAAGAGTGCTCATCGTCAGCCTCCTGTTTTTCAAGCTTAGAAAAGTCTATTGTATTTTTATCCAGTCTCGCAGGTGTCCCGGTTTTTAAACGTCCAATATTAAAGCCAGTTTTATAGAGTGAGTCTGCAAGTCCTATTGAGGGAGAATCGCCATGTCTTCCAGCAGGAATAGTTTTGTCACCTAAGTGGATCAAACCATTCAAAAATGTACCAGTTGTAATAATAACTTTTTTGGTAGATATTTTTTTACCACTTGCGCAAATCACACCAGCAATTTGTTTATTATTATCAAAAATTAAATCTTCTACAGGGTCAAACAAAAGTTCTAAATTTTGTGTATTTTCAATCTCCTCCTGCATGTGTTTTTTATAGAGCTTTCTATCCGATTGAGCTCTTGGTCCTCTTACTGCAGGGCCTTTTGTTCTATTGAGTAATCTATATTGAATACTTGATAAATCAGCTATACGCCCCATTATTCCATCCAGGGCATCGATTTCCCTTACTAAATGGCCCTTACCAAGACCACCGATTGCAGGGTTACAGGACATCTCACCAATGGTATAGAATTTATGGCTGATTAAGAGGGTTTTTGCACCAACACGTGCAGAAGTAGTCGCAGCTTCACAGCCAGCATGCCCTCCTCCAACTACAACAACATCATAACTAGTCATGATTAAGTTAATTAAATTAACTTAGACTAATTGCAATCAATTATTTTTTTATTTACCGATGCAAAAATCTTTAAAAATAACTTCTAAATATTCTTCAACATCAACATGACCAGTTATTTTTCCGATTTCTTGAATGGCTAATCTTAACTCTTCAACCATAAGTTCAGAATTAACTTTTAAATCTATACTTTTTGCACTGAGTAAACTTTGTATTGAATTTTGAACACCTAGAATGTATCGAGTCTTTGTTGGTATTGTATCGGTATAACTTATGAATTTGCTTGATACGTGCTCAGCAATTTTATTGATTAAATTATCAATACCACTTCCATTTGAAACTGAGATATTGATACAGCCTTCTTTTTTATAATTATTATACAAGTCACATTTATTTAGAACTGTAAGTCGATCCTGATGTAACTCAACATCATTTGGATCATCAAATAATTCCAAAACTAAATTTGCTTCTTTTATTTTACTTTGAGTTATTTCAATTCCTTTTTTTTCGATCTCGTCTTCAGTGTCTCTTAAACCCGCAGTGTCTGTTAAAATGACTGGAAATCCAGCAATATTTAGCCTTACTTCAATCGCGTCTCTGGTCGTGCCCTCCCTATCAGACACAATTGCAACATCACGATTGGCAAGTGAATTTATCAAACTTGATTTGCCAACATTTGGAGATCCAATGATGGCGACTTTATAACCGTCTCTTAATATTTCTCCTTGATTACTTTGTTTTAAGTGCTCATTCATTTCGTCTAAAACTTTTTCAATTTTCGAATTGATGTTGTTAAGAACATTTTCAGGAATGTCTTCATCTGCAAAATCTATATCCGCTTCAAGATAAGCTACTAACTCTATTAGAGACTTTCTCCATGACAAATATAATTTATTCAGTGAGCCATTCATCTGAGACAGTGCTTGATTATGTTGGATTTCAGTTTGCGCATTAATTAGATCACCCATAGCTTCAATTGCTGTAAGATCCATTTTGTTATTCACAAATGCTCTTTTTGAAAATTCACCGGGTTGAGCAAGTCTCAACTGATCAATATTAGAAAGCGATTTAAGTAAAAGCTGAACAGTTGTATGGCCGCCATGAACATGAAACTCAACAACATCTTCACCTGTGAAACTTTTTGGTTTTGAGAAAAACACAGCAAGACCTTTGTCAATTAAGTTACCGCTTTCTGGATCATAAAATTCTGATTTTGTTAAGACGTTTGGATCGAAGTGACTCTTTCTAGAAATGGTTTTAAGAGCTGTGAGCGCTAGATGTCCAGAGACTCTTACAACCGCTAACCCCGCAACACCACTGGCAGTCGATAGTGCAAAAATTGTCATTTTTTTATTTGGAGGTTTTCAGCGATACGGTCATTAATAAGATGTTCATTGATTACTTGGTCCACCTCTCCTTCTGTTTTACACGAGTACCAAACATTATCTGGATAAACAACAAGTGTGGGACCAAATTCACAATGATCTAAACAGCCTGATGCATTTATTCTTATTTTCTTATCGGAGACTAATTCTTTTGTTTTTTTCTTCATATAGGCTCGAAGCACTGTTGAATTTTTAGAAGCACAACAACCTTTTGGGTGACCTTCAGGTCTTTGGTTTGTACAAAAAAATACGTGTCTTTCAAAAAATTTGTTAGTCATAAGGTCAAAAAATTATAATATCTTATATATATGAGCAGCTACGTTTTCAAATCAATCATTGGCAATATTGAGCTTGTCTCAAGCAAAAATAGAATAATTGCAGTTCATAGAACAAGGAAAAAGCCTAACAAGACAGAAAATAAGCTTCTAAAAAGATCTGCGCTTCAAATTAAAATGTATCTTGCGCGCAAAAGACGATCCCTTAATTTTCCAACTAGACAAATGGGCACAAAATTTCAAAACCGTGTTTGGAATTATTTACAAAGAATACCTTATGGTAGAACAACAACTTATGGAGACATTGCAAGGAAATTAAGAACTTCGCCTCGAGCTGTTGGGGGCGCATTGGGAAGAAACAATCTGATGATGACAGTTCCATGTCATAGGGTCGTGGGCAGTGATGGCAAACTCACTGGATTTACATCAGTGGGCGGGTTAAGTACCAAAAGAAATTTACTGAACATTGAACAAAAAACTAAAAAATAAACTCAAGAAGAAAATTAGGGTAATTCCTGATTTTCCAAAAAAGGGAATTCTGTTTCAGGATATAACATCTATTACAGATAATAAGAAACTTTTCAAAGAAGTTGTTCTTGAGATTTCCAAATATGTTAAGAAAAACAAGTTTACGAAAATTGCTGCAGTTGAAGCGCGTGGATTTATTTTTGGTTCTGCAGTTTCTTTTAAAACAGAGATCCCATTTGTTCCCATCAGAAAAAAAGATAAACTTCCTGGAAAAATTTTGAAACAAAAATATAAACTAGAGTACGGCATAGATGAAATACAAATTCATAAAAACTCTATCAATGAACAAGATAGAGTGCTGATAATTGATGATCTGATTGCAACAGGAGGTACTGCACTCGCATCAGCACAATTAGTTAGGAAGTGTAAAGCTAAATCGATTGAGTTTTATTTTATAATTGATCTAAAAAATATTGGAGGGTCAAAGAAAATAGGAAAGAATTATAAACTTACTTCAATTGTAGAGGCTAAGGGATAATTATTCAAATTCCATCCTAAATTGCGTATCACCAAATAAAATCGATGTAACAAACCATCCGCCCGATCCTGAAGGCACAACTGTAATTCTTGCCGCATAATCAGTTGAATATTTATAGGTAACTGTGCTTGTTCGGTCAGTAATCGTTATAGGTGTGGAAAATTCATCTTTAATAATTAATGACGAGACATCACTATATGTGCTTGCAAGTCTACCACTGTCATTAAGTAAGAAAACTGAACGATAATTACCGTTATGAGATAGGGCAGTGTAACTAATACGTGTATTAAGAAATTCAGTTGTTGATAAAGAGTTGTATGTAAAACTATAATCATTAAATGACGGCTGTGATTCTGAAAATGCCTCTGTAAAACCAAACAAATTTCCATTAATACCATCCTGCATAGACATGTTGCGATCACCTCCACCAATAAATTTTGATGGAGAAGGTATACTCCAGCCTGTTCCTGCGCTATTGCCACCAAACATCAATTCTTCGTCAAATTCAAGTTCCACATAAATTGGAATTGTGGCTGAAATTTCAGCATAACCCGAAGTATATGTTCCTGATGGTGGAAGAGTGGCAGGAAAGCTAAATTCATTACCTAGTTTGTCTATGCCAACAGAAATGGCTTCATTCCCCTCAGCTGTATTCCAGAGATAATAGCACGGGTCAGCTGTTGAATTGCCTAAAATATAATCATTAGGATCGGAAGTACACACAGCAAGTTTGTTGAAATTTAAAATGTAATTTGTGACCGGCGCATCGCAGGTCCTTGAATTGCCAGAAAAAGGAACGATATTTACAAGTTCTGATACATCAATTTTTCCATCTACCATAGGGCAGTTTTCATATCCATTTATAGCGAAGAGGTTGCCGTTAAACATTCCTGAAAAAATTAACAAGGATATTATGAAAAATAATTTTTTCTGCATTTTAATATCCTACAATTCTAACTGTTCCAGTTCGGTTTGTTTGTTTTTTTATTTTATTTTCTCTTCTGACCTTTTCATACTTACGGTCACTCACATCAGTAAAATTGTACAATTCATATGGTACGGTTGAGTACATTTTTCTCAATTCACTTGATAATGGTTGTTTAGTTTTTTTAAATTCAAAAAGATTAATATTTAAAATCACAAACTCCTCGTCACGAGACAATTGATCAAAACTCGTTTTTCCAAATTCTAAACTCATTCCGAAAGGAAGTTTATTTTTTATACTAAATGTTTCGCCTTCAAGATCTCTTGAACTGTTAATGCCATTCCATGAAAATACTTCAGCATAAATTTTTGAGTAGGGTAAATACGGAAGGGGAAATGCAATCTGTGCATCATATCCATCTAGCGTATACTCCTTTAAGCCATTCACAACTACATAGTCAGTTATTGCGTCATAATAATTTAAATGTACATCTCCAAGACTGGTTAGCATATCTGCTCCAATACCAAATCTTTCATGAGAATTATCTAAATCAAGATCATAGAAAAAATTATAACCAACAATCAGTTTATTTTCTAATAGACTTCTTCTTTGAACAAAACCAAGGTTCAATATTTCTATATCCGCTTGCGTCGATAAATGACCTTGAAAGAAATTATTGATATTATTTTTTTCATATAAAGGAAGAATGGTACTTATACCGTATGACGGCTTACCTTTGTAAAAGCCTGAGAGGTCAACATCAACATTTTTAAAAATATCATTCACTGCTAATTCAGCTTTTTCCTCAGCCGTTTTAGCCACTTTTTTCAAAAGTGTATTTGTAACCTCGCTTCCAAAAGCAATGGATGAACAAAAAAGTGTGATAATGAATAGGACGCGTCTCATTCGTTATGCAGAATAATTATGGACTGAAAAATTTTTAATACTAAATTTTTAATACTAAATTTTAATATTATTTATTCATTGATTGAAAGAAATCTGCGTTATCCTTCGTTTCTTTAAGTTTACCTAATAAAAACTCGATAGAGTCCATTGTTCCCATTGGGTTGAGAATGCGTCTGAGGACATACATTTTCTGAAGCTCGTCTTTATCGAGAAGTATCTCTTCTTTTCGAGTACCAGACTTAGTAATATCAATTGCAGGATATATTCTTTTATCAGCAACTTTTCTATCCAATATAATTTCTGAGTTTCCAGTACCTTTAAATTCCTCAAAAATTACCTCATCCATTCTACTTCCTGTATCTATCAGAGCAGTTGAAATAATAGTTAATGAGCCACCATCTTCAATGTTTCTAGCTGCACCGAAGAATCTCTTTGGTCTTTGAAGTGCATTGGCATCAACACCACCTGTTAATACTTTTCCTGAACTTGGAACAACCGTATTGTAAGCACGACCCAATCTTGTAATGGAGTCTAAAAGAATAACGACATCTTTTTTATGCTCTACTAATCTTTTTGCTTTATTGATCACCATTTCAGCAACCTGCACGTGACGTGATGCAGGCTCATCAAATGTTGAGCTGACAACCTCTCCTTTTACAGAGCGTTGCATGTCAGTAACTTCCTCTGGTCTCTCATCAATTAGTAGAACCATTAAATAACATTCTGGATGATTATCAGTAATTGAATGTGCAATATTTTGAAGTAAGACTGTTTTACCAGTTCTTGGTGGTGAGACAATAAGTGCTCTTTGACCTTTACCAATTGGCGCCACCAGGTCAATTACTCTTGAACTTTGATCGCTTGCTGGTTTTTCAGTTTCTAATCTGATTTGCTCATCTGGATAAAGAGGTGTCAGGTTATCAAAATTAATTTTGTTTCTACTTTTTTCGGTTGCTTCGTAGTTGATTGTATCAATTTTCAATAATGCAAAATAACGTTCACCGTCCTTTGGTGCTCTAATTGGACCTTCAACAGTGTCTCCTGATCTTAATCCAAATCTTTTAATTTGACTTGGGCTTACATAAATATCATCAGGACCTGGAAGATAATTGGCCTCCATTGATCTTAAAAAACCAAATCCATCCTGTAAAACTTCTAAGACTCCTTCACCGTCAATATCTTTGCTGTCACTTGCAAGAGTTTTGAGTATTTCAAACAGCATATCTTGTGTACGCATTGAACTGGCATTTTCAACGCCAAGTTCCTCTGCATAAACAAGAAGTTCTTGTGGAGTTTTTTTCTTAAGGTCCCTTAGTTTTAAGTTTTTAGCCATTAGTTTTAATGATGATGATAATGTGGAAAATAGTTTGGAAGGTGCTTTCTAACCGTAATTGTTAAATTTAGCAAGTTTTATATTGGTTTAAAAATAACGAGAAATACGACAATTATCATCAAAACTGTTGGAAATTCATTGATAATTCTAAAAAAACGCTCTGATTTTGGCCTTTTATCCTCTTGAAACTCTCTTGTTAGTTTTGAGAAATACCCATGAACTCCAGACATAAGGATCACAAATATGATTTTTAATTGAAGCCATAATTGAGACAGCGCATCAACACCTAAATTTGATATCAACGCTAAACCAAACAACCATGAGAATATCATTGCTGGATTCATAATAATTTTAAGTAAACGTAGTTCCATTAATTTAAAAGTTTCTGATGAATCAGACCCCACATCTTTACTACAGTGATACACGAATAATCTTGGCAAATATAATAAGCCCGCCATCCATGCTATCACGCTGATGATGTGTAAACTAAGAAATAAGTTATATAAAAAAATTGAATTCATCTTAATTCTTGATCACATTGTTTAAACGTTGCTGGGCATATTTTTTGCCTTATATTACCACTCTCAATTTTTTCTGATTCACTAACTATTTCAGATAAGCTCTCTATAAATAATTGATCAATATTTAAAGATTCAGATCTATAATAGTGCTTACAACCCAACTCACTCGCGAGTTCTTGGTACTCGATATCTAATTCAACAAGTGTTTCTGAGTGATCCGAGACAAATGCAATTGGCACTATAACCAGCGCCCTATCTTCGTTAATTGCATTTTCAATTTCACTTGGTGTTGTTGGTTCAAGCCATTTAACTGGGGTAACTTTACTTTGATAAGCCAAGACATGATCTTCATAGCCATGAATGCCCTGCATAACCGCCTTAACTGTTTGCTCCACTTGCCACTGATAAGGGTCTCCTTTTTTAATTATTGATACAGGTAAACTGTGGGCGGAAAACAGAACTCTTACTTTCTTATCTTTTACGTGATTTATTTTATCCTGGATTAGTTTTTGATGAGCTTTGATTAACTTTGTATCATACGGGTAACAACAGGTATATTTTGTTTTTGCATTTAATTTCTGATCTTGGGCTTCTTTAAACCAAGCATCCAAAGATGATTTTGTTGTCGTGGTGGAGTACTGTGGATACAGGGGCAACAAAAATATTTTGTCCGGGTTATAGTCTTTGACTTTTGAAACAACCTCGGCTGTCATTGGGTGCCAATATCTCATGCAAACAAATACTTTGTTCTCGATGCCTTTGTTTTTTAACATTTTCTGAAGGGCCTCTGCTTGGGAGTTTGTAATTTCAAGAATAGGTGATTTACCGCCTATTTCTGCATAAATTTCAGTAGCCTCTTTGGTACGACGAGAAGATATAAGCCTTGCCAATAAGTACCTTAGGGGATTTGGAAGTCTAAATATATTGGGATCATTAAAGAGATTAAACAAAAAAGGTTTTATGCTTTCTTGTTTATCTGGACCGCCCAAGTTAAATAAAACGACCGCTGTTTTCATTTTGACCTTATCTGTAAGAGCATTTGCTCAACCTTCTCAATTGATGTCTCGGGTAAAACCCCGTGTCCTAAATTGAAAATATGTGGTCTTTCTCTAAAAGCAAATAATATTTCTTCAATTTTCTGACTAAGGTTTGGGGAGTCTTTTAATAGGTATTTAGGATCCAGGTTTCCTTGAAAAACAATTTTATCGTTTAGCTCATTAATTTTATCTAGAGGAAAATTATAGTCTAATGTAATACAGTCAAGCTTATCTATATTTGAATATTTTTTATAACACGCAAGATTAGTATTTCTAGGAAAGCCAATAATAGGAATGTCTTTTATTTTTTTTATACTATCAATAATTTTTTTTGTAGGTTGAATACACCATTTGTTGAACCGTTCATCATTCAAGTGTTCTGCTGCTGATTCAAATATTTGAAAAGCGTCAATCCCACAATCAATTTGCATTTCTGCGTGTTGAATAATCGCACGTGTCATTTGCTCGATTAAATTGTCTATTCGTGAAGTTTTTTTTACAACATCTTCGAATTTTAGATTTTGACGTTCATTCTTTTCATATAAACAATAAAACAGTGTCGTCCATGCTCCGCCGGCAAATCCTATTAAGGGGACATCTGTATTCTCTTTTATTTTTTTTATTCCTGTTGCAAGGGGTAGGGTTTTTTCAAGGTTATAATTCATGTTCTCATTGAACCTTATTACGGGACCCTGTCCATCAATAAAACTAACGCTTGAACCCGCAGCAAAAGGGGTTATTAAAATATCTGAAAACACAATACAGGCATCCATGCCGTATCTGTTTACGGGCTGTAGAGAAACCTCAAATATTGTCAAAGGATCAAGAAACATATCCATAAGATTTACAAACTGTTTTCTGATATTTATATATTCAGGTAAATGCCTTCCTGCTTGTCTCATTAGCCAAACTGGTGTTGGGCTTGTTTTTTGTCTTTTAAGTGTATTTATAAATATACTCATTATATTATATATATAGTTGTAGTTGTTTATGTCTTTGTGGAATTGTGTATATATAAAAAGTCCCCTTTTGCCCACAATTCGATACACATAACAATCGCTTTGAATTATATGGGTTTTAGCCTTATCCACCGCAGTGAAAGAAAACCAGGATACTGTCAACAGGTGAACAAAGTTTGCAAAATTTCTCAATAAAGATAGAAAAATGAGTTAAAAATTAAAAATGGTAGAAGACAATAAAAGTACTCACAGGCCCCAGGATATTTATACATATTTATGAACAGAGATATAATTTTAGCATCTAAAAGTGAAACAAGGGTTAAATTGTTGCGTAGTGCTGGCATTACCTTTGAGATATTTGCTCACGGCGTGGATGAAGATGAGGTAAAGTTATCAATGAGCAAAAACTCGCCAGAGGAAGTCGTAGTTAAGCTTGCTGAAATGAAAGCCTTAAAACCATCCATGTCAAACAAAGACGCATTTGTTATTGGATCAGACCAAGGTTTAGATCTGAAAGGTACTTTGATTAATAAAGCTCGAGACAGAGATGAGGCAAAAGAACAGTTAATGGAAATGAGCGGATCTACTCACACACTTATAACCGCTACAGTAGTTGCCCAAAACAACAACATTATCTGGAAACATGTAGACAGGTCTAAAATGCAAATGCGAGACTTAAACGAGAAATTGATAAATGAATATTTAAACAATGTCGATGACAATATTCTTGGTCTCGTAGGAGTCTATGCAATTGAAGAGGAAGGAATAAAACTTTTTGAAAGTATTGGAAGCGACCTTTTCTCGATACAAGGGATATCATTAATTCAATTAACTCAGTTTCTTTGGGACAATAATCTTTTATTTGAAAAAAATGATACATAAAAAAACAGCAGTAATTGGAGATCCGATAGATCATAGTCTTTCTCCTAAAATTCATAATCACTGGATTGAACGAGAAGGTATTGACTCTAACGCTTATCAAAAAATAAATGTAAAGAAAGAAAACTTTAATAAAGAACTTGATCGTTTAATAGAAGAGGGTTTTAGCGGCTTAAATGTGACCGTCCCTCTCAAAGAAGATGCATACAAATACTGTAACAAGACATCTGATGTTGCTAGGGCTCTTAAAGCAGTGAACACACTAATCGTAAACGAAGATGGTGTTTACGGTGAAAACACCGACCCAGTCGGTTTCCAAAAATCAATTCAAAATAGAAATTTAACCAATAAACGGTGCCTAGTGCTAGGCGCTGGAGGGTCAGCAAGGGCGGTTGTTTATGCATTACAACAAATGAAGTGTGAAATTGGTATATTTAATAGAACCAAAGAAAAGGTAAAAGCTCTGTGCGACGATCTGGGTGTGGAGGCAACAATTTTAACAGAACTGTCGTTAAAGGACTTTGTTAGATCTTCAAGTATGGTTATTAATACCACAAGCCTTGGACAACAAAGAGGCGAAGAGAATAATCTTATAAATTTTGATGACCTCAACTCATCCACACATGTTTACGATCTTATATACAATCCAAGTAAAACAACTTTTCTACAACACGCTGAAAAAAATGGTTGTTCGGTTCAAAATGGATTACAAATGCTGGTCAATCAAGCTGCAGAATCTTTCAATATGTGGCATAACAAAACTCCTGCAATAGATAAAGACTTAATGCTGGCATTAGGAGTAAAATAATGCTGTTGGTTGGTGTAACGGGGTCTATTGGAATGGGAAAATCAACCGTCGCTAAGATGTTTCAAGAGCACGGTTACGGCGTTTATAACGCAGACGATACGGTGCATTATATTTATGAAAAAGATAAAGAAGTGATTGCAAAAGTTGAAGCTAAGTTTCCAGGTTCTATTAAAGATGGGGTTGTAAACCGAATTGCATTAAGGGATATTTTAAATAAAGATCCAAAAAAATTTAGAGACTTAGAGCAAATTGTTCATCCTGTTACAAGGAATTATCAGATTATGTATATAAATAAATTAATTGAGGAGGGGAAGACAGGCTGCGTTTTGGATATACCATTGCTTTTTGAGACAGGTGGAGAAAAATATGTAGACGTCTCAGTTGTCGTTACTGCCTCTGAGGAAATTCAGCAGTCCAGGGTCGTTTCGGAAAGAAAAGTTCCTTTAGAGATTTTTAATGCAATCAAGGGTCAACAAATGCCAGACAGAGAAAAATTGAAGAAAGCTGATTACATTATCTCCACAGAGAGTGATATTGAGAAAACAAAATCCGAGGTTAAAGAAGTTGCCGCAAAAATTAAATTGATTAATCCAAAAGCTTGGAATACCTTTTTTAATAAATGAGGCAAATTGTTCTTGATACAGAAACTACAGGATTAAGACCATCAGAGGGCCACCGTGTCATAGAAATTGCTGCAATTGAAATAGTTAATTATTTGCCTACTGGTAATATATATCAGCAATATATTAATCCCCAAAGGGATGTGCCTGAAGCATCTTTCAAAGTTCATGGCTTGAGTTATGAATTTTTGAAAGACAAACCCTTGTTTGAAAATATTATAAATAAATTTTTAGAATTTGTGGGTAATGACCCTATCATAGCTCACAATGTTGATTTTGATGTTGGGTTTCTAAATTACGAACTCAACACATGTGGCAAGAAGCCTCTAAAGAATGAGAAAATTGACACTGTTTCAATAGCAAGAGAAAAGTTTCCTGGTCAAAGTGTCTCTTTAGATGCTCTTTGTAAGAGATTTGCAATAGATAATACACAAAGAGAAAAACACTCAGCAACAGTAGATACTGAACTTTTAGCACGAGTATACATAGAATTGATGGATGCTAGAGAGTTGAGTCTAGATCTAAATAACTCGGTTGAAGTAAAAAATTCACCTGTAACTTTTAATACTGAAAAAATTAAAAATAGAAATCTACCTTCTCGACTTTCAGAAAAAGAAAAAGAGTTGCATCGGTCGTTTATACAAACGCTAGGCAAGAACTCTATTTGGAATAAAATTAGTCAATCTAGTGAGTAATCAAATCAATCATACACTCAGTGATGGCGACAATTATCAGAAAGTTCCAACACCTGCCGCCTCAGTTTTACTTATAAGAGACACAAATAATCAATTAGAGGTTTTTATGATCAAAAGATCTATGAAAACTAACTTTGGGGGTGCATGGGTATTTCCAGGAGGCAAGATAGATAATGAGGATATTTCAAATAATTATTCAAAATATAGTCCTCAATTAGATGATTGTTTAGCTTCAGCTAGACTTGGCATAGATAAAAACGGATTGTCATATTGGATTGCATGTATAAGAGAGTGCTTCGAGGAAAGTGGAATACTTCTCGCGAATAAAAAGGGAGAAAATTTGAAAAATACAGTTTTTAACGACGAGGACCTTAAAATCATAAACCATTACAAAAATAGAATTCATAAAGGTGAAAATATTTTTTACGAAATGATTAATAAATTAAATTTAGAACTTGCTACTAGTGAACTCGCTTACATCTCTCATTGGATAACTCCAAAAATTGAGAAAAGAAGATATAGCACCAGATTTTTTATCGCACGCACGACAGCACAAGAAGCAATTCACGATGGCACTGAAGGTGTAGAAAGTAAATGGATTAATCCTAAAGATGCTCTAGTAAAGTCTAAAAATGGAAAGTTTCCAATGATAATGCCAACAATTAAAAATCTAGAAATGATAAGTGAGTATACAAACACATCAGCTCTTCTTGATGATATGAATAATAAAACAAAAGATGCAATTCCTAAAGTTGAGCCAATATTTGAAATGGTAAATGGTGAGGCAAAATTAATTAGTTATTAATTTTGTTTTTTTCTTTTTTCATATAAGTCAGCAAAATTTACTGGATCCAACATTAAAGGCGGAAGCCCCCCATCCGAGTGCATGTCATAAATAATTCTTCTTGCAAATGGAAATAATTGCCTTGGACATTCAACTAAAAGATATGGCTCCTTAACATCATCAGTCAAATTTTTTATTTCAAAAATTCCTATATACTTGAGATCAATTATATATAATTTTTTTTCATCTCGAATAGCATTGACACTGATGTTTAATTCTACCTCATAAATTTCAGTATCTTTTCTATTTTTTGCTTTTACATCTACATTAGCATTGATCATGGGACGATCACTACCCGGCTTAAAAGACTCAAGTCCATGTGGATTTTCAAATGATAAATCTCTAATAAATTGAGTAATAATTTTCGCGGTTACATCCATTATTTTATTTTGTCCTCATCATCCAATTCGACGAAGTCACCCTCTAATGTATGATCTTCGTGATTTTGTTTCACACCATATCGAGAAAGAATGTAACTTGCTACTAACTTTATAAAAATCACCCTCGTAACAGGTATTAAACCTAGAAAACCTAAAGAGTCTGAGAAGAACCCGGGAGTAATTAACAGAATTCCAGAAATAAGGATAACAAGCCCTTCAAAAACTGTTTGAACAGGTGCCTCAAGGTTTTGCAATTGTGAGGCTAATTTCTGAAATGTACTAATACCTTGCTGGCGGACAAAGAATACACCAACTATAGCTGTAAGAAATATTAGCATAATTGTATAAAAGGAACCAATAATGCTTCCAATTTCAATAAATAAGCTAATTTCAATGATCGGAATAAGTATGAAAATTGCAATAAATATAAAAAACAAAATATAAGTAAATGTTGAAAGTTTAGTTTAAATCCCTAAATAAGGACTCTATAATATTTAAATAAATGAGTGAAGCATTTCAGTACATAGACATTTTGATTCTAGCAATTATTGCTGGCATCGTCCTTCTGCGTCTTAGAAGTGTCCTAGGAAGACGCACCGGTCACGAAAAAACAGACAAAACCTCATATAATTATGAGACACCACAAACCTCTAAAGAGGAAAAAGTCATCCCAATTGAACAAAAAACTTCGTCTAGTGCGCGCGAGGAAGGTTGGTTTAATAATGACGACTTCTTGCGTGGCGCAGCTAACGCCTATGAAACCATTGTTACGAATTTTGAGAATGGCAATAAAGATGCTTTAAAGCCTCTACTCTCTGACGATGTATTAATTAGTTTTTCATCAGTTATTGATGAAAGAAATAGTAAAAATGAAACAGTAGAATTTAATTTTATAGGAATTGAAAAGTCAGAGATTGTTCATAAAGATTTAAAGAAAAATCCAATGGAGGTGACGGTTAGATTTATATCTGAAATGATCACCTGTATTAAAAACAGTAAGGACGAAGTTGTTTCAGGCAGCTTGAATCAGGTTCAAAAAATTACTGATGTTTGGACATTTGAAAAAATAAAAGATAAGAAAAGTTCAAACTGGCTGTTAGCAGCGACTTCCGATTAATCAATTAAATATTTATTCAATTTTGATTTAATATCATCTGGAATAGTCTCGGACTTCATACTCTTTTGATTTGTGTTGACCCAAGTAATATTAGCTGAATTTAAAACTTCGTCTGAACCTGCCTTATATATTTCTTGCATGAATGTCATGCTTGAGTTTCCAAGTTTTTTTACGCCTGTGTAAACCTCAAGCTGATCATTTAGTCTTGCAGGACTTTTAAAATCCATCTGAACGCCAACTGTATGAAAATCATTGTTCGTATTTTTTACATATTCATCTTGATCGAAACAATCTTCAAGCATTTCACTCAAAGAAATATCAAAATATGTTAGGTAATGAGAGTTGTAGACTATTCTTTGACAATCGACTTCTGAGTAACGTACTTTTATTTTATTTAAATGAGTCTTTTTAGTTTTTAATGACATATAAACTAAAGAATAAATTTAGAAAGATCTGTATCTTTTGATAATTCATTTACATTATCTTTCACATAGTTTGCATCAATTGTAATTTTTTCTCCACTTTTATCAGCTGCAGAAAAACTTATATCTTCTAATACTCTCTCAAGAATTGTATGTAAACGACGAGCTCCAATATTCTCAATAGTTGAGTTAATGTCTACAGCCAAGGTTGCTATTGCATCAATTCCATCTTCGCTGAAATTAATTTTTACATCTTCAGTACCCATCAGTGCCTCATACTGTTTTATCAAGCTATACTTGGGTTCTGTTAAGATACGTTTAAAGTCTTCCTGTGAAAGTGCTTTGAGATTTACCCTTATTGGAAGTCTACCCTGCAATTCTGGTAATAGATCTGATGGCTTAGATAGCTGAAATGCTCCAGAAGCTATAAAAAGTATATGATCAGTTTTGATCGTTCCGTGTTTTGTATTAACAGTGGTTCCTTCAATTAAAGGTAACAGATCTCTTTGCACCCCCTCTCTTGAAACGTCACCACCAACTCTTTCACTTCTTGCACAAACTTTGTCTATTTCGTCTATAAATACAATTCCGTTATCCTCTACAGCTTTTTTTGCCTCGTTTACAATTTGGTCAGTATCAATGAGCTTATCTGACTCTTCATTAACCAATATCTCATAGGAGTCTGCAACTGTTGTTTTTTTCTTCTTAGTTTTTGGTCCCATTGCTTTACCAAGCATGTCGTTAAGATTTATCATTCCTACGCCCCCACCTTGTCCACCTTGAAGATCAATTGTTGGAAATGATCCAGTGTCTTGAACAGCTATTTCGATTTCCTTTTCATTGAGTTCGTTATTTCTGAGTTTTTTTCTAAAGCTTTCTCGCGTAGCAGGCCCAGAACCTGGTCCAACTAAAGCATCCAGTACGCGTTCTTCAGCAGCTAATTGTGCTTTTGCTTTGACTTCTTTTCTTTTTATCTCACGAACCATTGTAATTGCTATTTCAATCAAATCACGAACAATCGACTCCACATCTCTACCTACATATCCGACTTCTGTAAATTTTGTTGCTTCAACTTTTATAAACGGTGCTTGTGCTAATTTTGAGAGCCTTCTAGAAATTTCAGTTTTACCAATCCCAGTAGGGCCAATCATTAAAATATTTTTTGGAAGAACTTCCTCTCTCATATCTTCTGGCAATTGCTGACGTCGCCAACGATTTCTTAATGCGATAGCAACAGATTTTTTCGCATCATCCTGTCCAATAATATATCTATCAAGTTCGGAGACAATTTCCCTTGGTGAAAACGCTTGCATTATCTAATACTCAATTTTTTCAAGTGTAACATTGTTGTTTGTGAAAACACAAATTTCGCCAGCAATTTTTAGTGACTTTAAAGCAATTTCTTCAGCGGTAAGATCAGTATCAATAAGGGCTTTAGCAGCGGATAGTGCATAATTACCACCGCTACCAATTCCAATAATTGACCCATCAGGGTCTAACACATCACCCATTCCAGTAATCAGAAGTGATGTAGAAGAGTCTGCAACTGTAAGAAGTGCTTCTAGGCGCCTTAAATATTTGTCGGTGCGCCAATCTTTCGCCAGTTCAACACATGCTCTGGTAAGCTGTTTAGGATGCTTTTCTAGTTTCGCTTCCAGTCTTTCAAATAAAGTAAATGCATCTGCAGTTGCTCCGGCAAAACCAGCAATAACACTACCATCACCTATTTTTCTAACCTTTTGGGCAGTGCCTTTAATGACTGTATTTCCAAGACTCACTTGACCGTCTCCCGCGACAACAACCTGATTGCCTTTTCTTACACTAATAATAGTTGTACCGTGCCATGATTGGCTTTGTTGATTTTCCATGCTGAGTGTTATGTGGCTATTTATTTATTAACTTCAAGTCCTGACTTTTCATTAAAAATTACATTTTTTATAGATAATTCAGTGATTTATTGATAGAAACCGACTGGATTTTGTTATGAGAACAGCAGAGTATAAAAGAGACACGAAAGAAACCTCTATCTCTGTCGATATTAATATCGACGGAACAGGTAAGTACGATATCAAGACTGGCATTGGATTTCTTGACCACATGCTTGAACAATTGTCAAAGCACTCACTGATTGATATGAAGATAAAAGCAACAGGAGATACTCACATTGATTATCACCATACAACTGAGGATACAGGCATTGCAATTGGCGAATGTTTATCAAAAGCATTAGGTAATCGACAAGGTATTACACGTTATGCGCACTCATATATTCCGATGGATGAAACATTATCAAGAGTCGCGCTTGATCTATCAAATAGACCTTATTTAATTTGGAAAGTACAATTTAGTGCTCCAAAGATAACATCTTCTCAAGGTGACTTTGATACTGAATTATTTAAAGAATGGTTCCAAGCTTTTGCACAAGCAAGTGGAACAACATTACATGTGGAAAATATTTATGGAGAAAACAACCATCATATAATTGAATCTTGCTTTAAGGCTTTGGCAAGAAGTTTAAGAAATGCTGTTGCGATTAATGAGCGAGAGGGAATGAACATTCCCTCTACCAAAGGACAACTTTAACAATGATAAAAGAAGGCCAAAAACTACCTTCATTCAAACTTAAAAATCAGAAAAATGAAGAAGTTAAATTTCCTACAAAAGAGGACACGGTAATTTATTTTTATCCTAAAGCGGATACTCCAGGTTGTACAAAAGAGTCTTGTGATTTCCAAAGCAATCTTCGAAAGTTTAACAATCTAAAGGTAAGAGTTTATGGTATATCCAAAGATACCGTTCAAAAACAAAATAAATTTGCTGAAAAATACAAATTAAAATTTGATCTTCTTTCTGATGAGACTGATAAAATCTGTGAAACATTTGGTGTATGGATTAAAAAAAGTATGTATGGCAGAACGTACAAGGGAATAGATAGATCTACATTTCTTATTATGAAAGGCAAGGTCGTAAAGGTTTGGAGAAAAGTGAAAGTAAATAATCATGTAGAGGAAGTTATTGATACTATTAAACAGATGAATAAATGAAGTTAGTAATTATCAACTACGGCTCAGGAAATTTACATTCAGTACACAAGGCATTTGAAGCCGTAAACAATAACTTAGAAAATCCATATGAAATTATTGTTACAAACACACCATCTGAAATATTGAACGCCGATAAATTAGTTCTTCCTGGAGTTGGAGCTTTTCAAGACTGTAAGAACGCAATTCACAAAATAGACGGTCTATTTGAAAGTCTTGAACAAGTGGTAATTGGCGAAAAAAAAGCTTTTATGGGCATTTGTGTTGGAATGCAATTACTAGCAGAAAAATCTTTAGAATTTGGTGAATGTGAGGGCTTTGGATGGATACCCGGAGAAGTAATCAAGATCGAGGCTCCAGCTGATTATAAAATTCCACACATGGGATGGAATGAAGTCACTTTTCGCAAACATGAATTAATGAATAATATTTCACAAAATACTGATTTTTATTTTGTGCACAGTTACTACTTTAGAACTCAAAAAAATCAAAATTGTATAGCAACTACAAAATATCCAAATCCAATTACTGCAGCAGTACTCAAGGAAAATATTTTTGGTACACAATTTCATCCAGAAAAAAGTCATATAAACGGAAAACAAATAATTTTAAACTTTCTCGAGTGGGAACCTTCATGATTTTATTTCCAGCAATTGATTTAAAAGACGGTAAATGTGTAAGATTAATACAAGGTGATTTTAAACAATCTACAACATATAATGAGTCACCGTTAGAACAGGCTAAAATTTTTGAAGACTCTGGAGTGGAATATTTGCATTGCGTTGACTTAGATGGTGCCCTTAAGGGCAATTTTGAAAATATTAAATCTATTGAGCAAATAAAAAAAAATACAAATCTTAAGATTCAGTTCGGTGGCGGAGTAAGGAATATAAAAAGAGTTGAAAGACTCATTAATATTGGTGTTAATAATGTTATTATTGGAACATCAGCGTTTGAAAATAAAACTTTTTTTGAGAAATCAGTTTGCAATTATCCTGATAGAATTTCAATTGCTCTTGACATTAAGCACAACCAAATTGCTACAAAAGGTTGGAAAGAGGTAAAAGATTTACAAATTTCTGATTTTTTAAAAAGTATAGAAGATCTTAATATCAACTCAATAATAATTACTGACGTTATGAGGGATGGTATGAAGCAAGGAATCAACTTTGAAATGCTAGAAAATGTAATGGTTCAAACAAAAATTGACTGTGTTGCATCAGGCGGGGTATCAAATATCTCGGACCTTATGAACTTAAAGAAAAAAAATTACTCGCAAATAAAAGGTGTGATTGTAGGTAAAGCAATTTATGACAAAAATATTGATATTGCTGAGGCATTAAAGATAGTTAGATAGAATGCTAAAAAAAAGAATCATACCCTGTTTAGATGTTGATCGAGGGAGAGTTGTCAAAGGCGTCAATTTTGTTGACTTAATTGATGCTGGCGATCCTGTTGAACAAGCAAAAATCTATAATTCTGAGGGAGCTGATGAACTATGCTTTCTAGATATAACTGCATCAAGTGACGATAGAGAAACCCTCTTTGAAGTGGTTAAAAAAACTGCTGAAAATTGTTTCATACCACTCACTGTAGGTGGAGGTGTTAGGACCATTGATGATATATCTCGTTTGCTTCACCATGGAGCAGATAAAGTGTCTATAAATACAGCTGCAGTTGAAAACATTGACCTGGTTGGAAAAGCGGCAAAGAAATATGGTTCCTCAACAATAGTTATAGCAGTGGACGCAAAAAAAAATGGAGATAAAAGTTGGAATATATATACCCATGGTGGAAGAAAGCCCACAGATATTGATGCAATAGAATATTGCATTGAAGTAGCTAATTTAGGAGCTGGTGAGATATTATTAACTTCAATGGACAGAGATGGAACAAAAATAGGATTTGACACTGAATTATTGAGTACTGTCTCATCCTCAATTGATATTCCTGTTATTGCTTCAGGTGGCGTTGGAAACCTAGAGCACTTTGTTGAAGGGGTATTAAAGGGGGGAGCTAGCGCTCTATTAGCTGCTTCTATTTTTCATTTCGGAGAATATAGTATTAAAGATGTAAAAACTTATCTTGCTGAACAAAATATAGCAGTTAGGATTTAATTATGAAAGGTTATTGGGTAGTAAAAGTCAATGTGTTACATCCGGACAAGCAAAAATTATATGCAGAGTATGCAACTGAGGCAGTCAAAAAATACAATGGTAAATTTTTAGTACGGGGTGGCGAACAAACAACCACGGAAGGTAAAGAGTTTGAAAGAAACGTCATAGTTGAGTATGAGACAATTGAAATAGCTAAACAGGCTTATAACTCAGAAGAATATCAAAATGCAAAAAAAATCTTGGGAGACGAAAAGGATAGAATTTTTGCAATTGTTGAGGGAGTGGAATGAGCAGTAAAAAAGTTGATGTATTAGCTCGGCTCTTTGATACAATTATTTCACATGCAAATGAAGACCCTTCAAAATCTTATACGGCAAAACTTATATCAGAAGGTAAAAGTAAATGTATAGAAAAGTTAAAAGAGGAATCACTTGAAACTGTGGAAGCCGCTGAAGAAGATAATGTAGAGCAAATAATTTATGAATCGGCAGATCTTATTTATCATTTGTTAGTCATGTTGAAAAAATTTGATATTACTCCTGATCAAGTCTATCAAGAGTTAGAAAAAAGAGAGGGTAAAACAGGACTAAGAGATTAATGTCATATGATAAAGAAAATATTTTTGCTAAGATTTTAAGAGGTGAAATCCCTTGTGATAAAATTTATGAGGATGAATATGTCCTGTCATTCAAAGATATTCGTCCGCAAGCACCTTCACATGCCTTAGTAATTCCAAAAGGGGAATACATAGACATAAATGATTTTAGTGCGAATGCTTCGGACGAAGAAATAGTTGGTTTCAATCGGGCTATTTCAAACGTGGCAGATATGTTGGGTATAAGTGAAAAATCTGGAGGAGGAGGATATAGGCTCATTGCAAATGCTGGTAAGGATGCGCATCAAGAAGTACCTCACTTACACTTTCATTTACTCGCGGGAAGACCATTGGGACCAATGGTATTTCCTGAAAAACCTGAATACAAATAATCAATATGAGTGAAAAAATCTCAGACTCTGAACTCATCAAGCTGTTTAATCAGAATAAATTATTCGATCTTTTTAGTATGACTGTTTTAGAAGTTGATACTACAGCTGGTGATATCAAAGTTGAGTTTGATATTGATAAAAAATATTGTAATCCTGCAGGTGACGTCCAAGGAGGTATTGTTAGTGGAATGGTAGATGATGCATCTGCATTAGCGTTTATATTTCAAAATCATTTCAAAAAAAGACCGCCAACAATAGAACTGAAAACAAATTTTTTGTATCCAACTAAACCGGGGAAAGTTACAGGATATGGGCGAGTGGTGAAATCTGGAAAAAATATTGTATTCTTGGAAGGTAGATTGGAGCAAAACAATAGGACTATTGTTACCTCAACATCAACTTGTGTAAGTGTTGATATGCCTCAGGTGAATTTTAAAAAAATGATTGGAGATAATAATGAAAAATAAACAATGGATTTTAAAAAAATTTCCAGTTGGTGAAATTAGTGAAGGGGACTTAGTTTTGGAGGAAAATGAAGTTCCCAGTCTTTCAGATAGTCAAATATTAATAAGAAACATATATCTCTCTTTGGATCCTGCAAATCGCGGGTGGATGAGTGGACAAAAATCTTATGTTGATGCTATGCAAATTGGAGACACCATGAGAGGTGGTACAATAGGCATAATCGAAGAGAGTAAAAATGAAAAATTTAAAAAAGGTGAAATTGTGAACTGTATGGGCGGATGGCAGCAATACTGTGTAAGTGATGGGAAAGGAGTAAGGCAAATTCCTCAAGGAACAGGTTTTCCTCTTGATTGTTACATGAGTATTTTAGGAATGACTGGCCTCACAGCTTACTTTGGTTTGCTTGATATAACTGATCCAAAACCTGGCGAAACTTTAGTTGTTTCTGCAGCAGCCGGTGCTGTTGGATCAATTGTATGTCAAATAGGAAAAATTAAAGGTTGCAGGGTAATAGGGATTGCAGGTTCAGACGCAAAATGTAAATGGCTTGTTGATAAACTAGGTATTGACTCTGCTATTAATTATAAGTCTGAAAATCTTAGACAAAAATTAAAAGAGACTTGTCCTGATGGAGTTGACATATATTTTGAAAATGTAGGTGGTAGCATTACTGAGGCAGTATTAACTCGCATGAATATCAATGGAAGAATAAGTCTTTGTGGTTTGATTTCAGGATATAATGCTGAGTCAATTGTTCCGGGACCTGCTTGGGGAAATTTATTGATAAAGAGAATTAAGCTTAAAGGCTTTATTGTTTTTGATTACTTCAAAAGATATATGGAAGCCTACCAAGATATTACACAATGGTTAAAAGAAGACAAAATTAAGTATAAAAATCATATTATTCCAGGGATTGAAAATGCTGGCACTGCAATCAAAAAGTTATTTTCTGGCGAAAACGAAGGTAAATTAATTATAAAAGTATCTGAAGAAAGCTAACGCATAATTTCATGAAAAAGATTCTTATCTTCAGTAATGGTGAACAAATTGGGGATGGAATATTAAAACTTCAAATTGTCCACCAGTTAAGAGAAAGATTCCCAACATCAGAAATCCATTGGATGACTGATACTATTTATACTGAATATAATTCCCGTTTAAAAAAATTTACTGAGCCATATATTGACAAAATTTGGGAGCAAGTAAATTTAAGCCCTTTTTTTTGGAAAAGAATATCTTCAAAATATGATCTTAGAAATATAAATTTTGATATAATCATTGATACACAAAAAGCGGTTTTACGCACCATTGCGTTGCGAAGAATTAAATGTTCAAAATTCATCTCCGCCTCTGCTAATTGGATATTTTCAAACTATAAACCCAAGGACAAAAAATCAAAAAGGGAATTTTATGTAAATAATATTATTGAGATGCTTGATTTAGTATCAAGTTATAAAAAACAACAAGCATCATCTATAACAATTCCAAAAGAAATACTAAAAGAATTACAAGAAGTTTTCCAAGCAGATAAAAAGTATTTTGGCATTTCACTTGGCTCTAATACGCCAAAGAGGATATGGGACTACAAAAAATTCATAGATGTGGCTAAATATTTTGAAGCAAAAGGGTTCGAAATAGTTTTTTTTCTTGGCCCACAAGAGACTCATTTAAAGGAAGATATAATTAATCAAATTAAAAAACCAATGTTTCCTGAGGAGGAACTATCTAATTTTCCGGGACTTGAGGTAGTAATGGGTGCTACAAAATATTTAAGTATGGCAATTACTAATGATAGTGGCACTGGGCAAATGCTATCAACAAATCTATGTCCATTGCTGAAAATATGTGGTCCAACCAGCGCTGTTAAGTTTCTAAATGATCAATTTGAAAACATTCATTTTATTTCATCGGTCAAATTTGGTGGTAGTAATATTAATTTAATTTCAGCGGATGATGTTATAAAAGAATCAAATAAAATTTTACAATTCTCCCGATCGTCTTTTGATTAATTGATCTAAGACTCTGTCGGGTAATAACATTGGAAGTGTCCAATACATCATTCTACTTGGCGTGATGGCATACCGTGTTTTTCTGTTTGGATTATGAAGCGCATTAAATATTAATTTTCCAACTTCCTCAGCTGGAAAAGCTATCTTTTTGGCATTTTTCATTCTTTTAGGTATTCCTTTGGCTGCCTTTGCATAATCAGTTTTTTTGAGGCTGTTTAAAAATTTTTTATCAATTTTATCAAAAATTTCAGTTTTTATTGGGCCTGGTCCAATAACTACAACATCAACTCCGTATCTAATCAATTCTCTTCTTAAACTATGACTTAAGCCCTCTAAACCAAATTTAGATGCAGTATAGGCTCCAACGCCAGGCATTCCAATTTTTCCAGAAATTGAACTTATATTAAAAATTACACCCTTCTTCGAACTATTATTTTTTTCCGCTCCACACAATGGAGCAAAATATCTTATGACTCTAAATGCACCATTTAAATTAATATCAATTTGTTTTTCAAAATCTTTCACCCTTTGATGTAATAAGGGGCCAGATATTGCTACACCTGCGTTATTAACTAAAGCAAGAAGATTTGAACTCTTGAGATCTTTTTTCAAAAATGTGAAAGCCTTTTTTAGCTGAGCTTCTTTTGTTACATCAAAGATTAGAGGTGTAAAATTATCTTTATAAATTTTTTTTAATCTGTTTGCATCTTTTGAATTACGAATACTTCCATAAACGTGAAAACCGTTTTTCACAAAATAACTAAGTGTTCCTAGTCCAATACCAGTAGAGACACCTGTTATCATAATAGATTTTTTGCTCATAACCTTGCTCCGTAGATTTGAATTATTTTAGAGGCGAATGCTACACCTTCATTCCCACACTGTTCTAAATTTTCACCATTTATGTATCCAAGTAAGAAGCCTGCAGCAAATAGATCTCCTGCTCCAGTAGTATCGACCAAATTTACAATTTGTTGAGCTTTTATTTGTATAAGCTGATCTTTATTAGCAATCATCGCACCTTTTTCACCAAGTGTGATAGCAAATATTTTATCATGCTGACTTATAATTTCGAGACAATCATCAAGACTATCCTTTTGATAAAGCGATTTAATTTCCTCTTCATTTGCAAAAATTATATCAGCTTCATTATTAACTAGATTTAAAAAACTTTCTCTAAAACGTTCAATACAAAAAACATCAGACACACTAAATGCAACCAACCTGTTTGCCTCTTTAGAAATTTTTATTGCTTTTTTAATTGCTTCTTGCGCATCATCAAGGTCCCAAAGGTATCCTTCAAGATAAGTAATTTTTGACTGTGCTATAACATCCTCATTGATATCATTTGATTTTAGTTTTTGAGAAATTCCTAAATATGTACTCATTGTTCGTTGTGCATCTGGCGTTACCATTACTAGACATCTTCCAGTTTCACTTTCATCTGATCGGGCTTCATTTGCAAAAACAACTTTTTCTTTTTCAAGACCTCGAATGAACGAATTTCCAACTTCGTCTTTACCTACTTTGCCGATGAAAGCAGATTTGATATTATTTTGAGCTAATGCAACGATTGAGTTTGCGACTGATCCCCCAGAGACATTAGCTTTTATCTCAATTTTGTTTGATAGGGATTTGATAGTATCTAAATCTACAAGTGACATAAGTCCTTTTCTTAGCTCTTGTTGATTTATAAATTCATCATTGACATCGGTGATTACATCTACAATTGCATTTCCTATACCAACAATGTCAAATTCTTGATTCACCATGTTTCCACCCAAGGACGTAAATCTAACTCAAACGTCCACGCATTTTTTGGTTGATTATGTATCATCAAGTAGTTTTGCGCAATATCATCTGGCTTCATCAAACCATCAATTTTTTTCTTTTCTTTGACATACTCAGGAAAAAGCTTATTCACCCACGGCGTATCAATTGCTCCATCTACAATAACATGAGCGACATGAATACCTTTTGGTGCTAATTCTTTCGCCATACTTTGCGCCAAAGCTCTTTTCGCTTGTTTAGCACCGGAGAATGCAGCAAATCCTTCTTTACCTCTTATACTTGCTGTCGCGCCGGTAAATATGATTGTCCCTTTTTTTCTTGGTATCATTTTTCTTGTTACTTCTCTTCCCATTAGAAATGCTCCAAAAGTCGCCATTTCCCATACTTTATAATATTTTTTTGAGGTTGTTTCTAAAATGTTGAAACGAATGTTGGCTCCAATGTTGTATACGGCCACATTAATTTCACCAATCTCTGTTTCAATCTTATTAATAAAGTTAATTACATCTTCTTCTTTTCTTGCGTCTAAACTATATGCGAAACACTTTCCACCATTTTTTTCTATCTCTTCTTTAAGTGGTGATAATTGATCCCCGTTCCTTCTAGCAACTACTGTAATGAAGTTATTTTGTGCAAATACTCTCGCTACCGCAGAACCAAGGCTGTCACCCGCACCAATAATGAGTGCTACTTCTTTATTAATCATAATGAATAAAGTTATCAGCAAACAATAGACAGTTAAAGGTGTTTTATTTTTATAACCATTTATGCTTTTTTTGTTTTAATTGGCTTTTTTCTAGTTGGATAACAAGTTTTACATATTTTACACTCTATTCCAAAACAACTTCGAGCTTCACAATATTCCCTTCCATAAAATATTATTTGTAAATGTAACTTGTTCCATAGTTTTTCGGGAAATATTTTTTTTAAATCATGTTCAGTTTGTTTTACACTCTTACCATTTGTTAACCCCCATCTTTGGGCAAGTCGATGAATATGAGTATCAACAGGAAATGCTGGGTGACCAAAACCTTGTGACATTACAACACTAGCTGTTTTATGCCCTACTCCAGGAAGCGCCTCTAGATCTTCAAAAGTTTCTGGAACCTTACCACTATAATTTTTCATTAATATTTTTGATAGCTTTGAGATAGCTTTCGATTTTTGTGGAGCAAGACCACAGGGTCTCACAATATTATAAATGGTTTTGACTGGCAGCTTCTCCATTTTCGCAGGATTATTTGCTTTCTTAAAAAGCAATGGAGTTACTTCATTGACCCTTTTATCTGTACACTGCGCACTTAGAAGAACAGAAATTAATAATTCAAAATTATTTTTATGATTTAGTGGAATTGGGGTTTCGGGATAAATTTTATTTAAAATACTAATAATTTTTTTTGCCTTATCAGCCTTTAACATTATGGTTCTTTTTCAACCTAACTTATATTTAGCACATCCGACATGTCAAATAGGCCAGGTTTTTTGTTCATGCCCCATTTCACAGCTTGTATTGCTCCGTTAGCAAAAATACCCCTATCTTTCGCTGTATGCTTAATAGTAATATCCTCATCCCTACTTGAAAAAATAATTTCGTGATCACCAATTACTTCACCTTTGCGGAAGGATGAGATTACAATCTTATCTTTAGTACTTTTAGCCTTTATGTTTAGACGAGAGATTTTTTTAATTTTTTCAAATTTTTTATTTTTACCTTCTGCTACAGCTTGCCCCATCATTACTGCAGTGCCTGAAGGTGCATCAACTTTATGTCGATGATGCGTTTCGTTTATTATTGTGTCAAAATCATTTTTTAAACTTGAGGAACTTATTTTAATTAATTTATTTATTAGGTTTATACCTAAACTCATATTACCTGATTTTATGATTGTTGCATGCTGCGCAGCGAGTTTAATTTTTTTTAATTGAGAGCTATTAAAACCTGTAGTTCCAATTATATGCACTATTCTTGCTTGAGCTGCGTATTTTGTATGCATGATAGTTGCTTCAGGAGTTGTGAAGTCAATAACAGCGTCAGTTTTAGCAAATAATGGAATTATATTATCTGTGACTTTAATTTTTAATTTTTTTGTTTTGAGTAGTTGACCTAAATCTTTGCCAATAGCTTTATGCCCGCTTCTCTCGGTTGCACCATACAAAACAAGTGATTTATCTTTCAAAACTCTTTTAGCAATTTGCATTCCCATGCGTCCGGTTACGCCAGTTATGACAATTTTTATTTTTTTCATTAATTTAGGATAATCGAAATAATTGAAAAAGTAAGTTTTTTAAGCTTTTGTTTTCCAAAAATCCTTAGCTTTTTTAAAAAATGCCGATGCTAAAGGACTCTCATTTTGATTACTGGTTTCTTGAAAGGATTTCAATATTTCAATTTGCTTCTTACTTAAATTTACTGGTGTTTCAACTTTTGCCTGAATATACAAATCACCTAAATAACCGTTGCGAACATTAGGCATGCCTTTTGATTTTAATCTGAATTGATCACCAGATTGAGTACCTTGAGGTATTTTTAGCCTTGCTTTACCGCCATCTATTGTCGGTATGTCAATGGCGCCGCCAACAGCAGCATCGACCATAGATATTGGTACCTCAGCAAATAAATTTTCATTTTCACGAGCAAATATTTCATGCTCATTTACATTTACAAATATATACAAGTCCCCTTTCTGCCCGCCGTTAAGACCAGCTTCGCCTTCTCCAGATAGTCTTATTCTAGAACCGTCATCAACACCTTTTGGTATTTTCACCATCAAACTCTTTGTTTTCTGTGTTCTCCCAGATCCGCTACATGGTCTGCATGGATCTGAAATAGTTGAACCACTTCCCTGACAGGTTGGACAAGTTTGTTGAATTGAAAAAAAACCTTGTTGTGAGCGAATCTGCCCCCTACCTCCGCATGACTGACAAGTTACTGGCTGACTTCCTTGAGATGCACCAGAACCTGAACAAGAGTCACATTGAACTTGAGTTGGAATTTTTACTTTAAATTTTTTACCATTAAACGCTTCTTCAAGACTAACAGTAATATCATATCTTAAGTCTGAGCCACGATTATTTGTTTTTCTTCTACGATTTACTCCACCACCAAAAAAGGATGAGTCTCCAAAAAAGTCTTCAAAAATATCTTGAAAAGCTGATGAATTAAAATCAAAACCAAAACCACCCTGGCCTGTATTACCATCGACTGCTGCATGACCAAACTGGTCGTAAGCTGAACGTTTTTCTTTGTCATGAAGTATAGCGTATGCCTCACTAGCTTCTTTGAATTTAACCTCTGCATCTGCATCACCCTGGTTACGATCAGGATGATATTTCATTGCTAATTTTCTATAGGCTTTTTTTATTTCGGAGTCATCAGCTGACTTGGAAACGCCAAGAACTTCGTAATAGTCTCTTTTTGACATAAGCTTACCTGCTTACGATTGCTTATTATCTTCTTTGACTTCCTCGAATTCAGCATCAACAACTTTCTCATTATTCTGGTCAGATCCAGCAGCTGTCTTGTCAGATGGCTCATTTGGATTAGGAGCATCCTGTTGTTGAGCCTTATACATTGCTTCACCTAATTTCATAGATGATTGAGTTAATGCTTCAAGTCCAATTTTAATCTTATCGGTGTCATCTGAAGTAACAGCTTCTTTTAAGGTCTTGATATCATTTTCAATTGTATTCTTTTCTTGCTCAGAAACCTTATCACCAAATTCTTTTAGATTTTTCTCAGCAGAGTGTATCATTGTGTCTGCTTGGTTTTTAATATCAACACCTTCTCGTTTCTTCTTATCTGCCTCCGCGTTAGCTTCAGCTTCCTTGACCATTTTGTCGATCTCTTCTTCACTCAATCCACCCGATGCTTGTATTTTAATTTGTTGTTCTTTGCCTGTGCCTTTATCTTTTGCAGATACATTTACAATTCCATTAGCGTCAATATCAAATGTTACTTCAATTTGAGGAACACCTCTGGGCGCAGGTGGAATACCTATTAAGTCAAAGTTTCCAAGCAATTTATTATCAGCGGCCATTTCTCTCTCGCCCTGGCACACTCGTATTGTTACAGCAGTTTGATTGTCATCAGCAGTAGAAAATACCTGACTTTTCTTTGTTGGAATTGTTGTATTTTTATCAATTAATTTTGTGAAGACTCCTCCGAGCGTTTCAATACCAAGAGAAAGAGGTGTAACATCAAGTAATAATACATCTTTAACGTCTCCTTGGAGAATACCAGCTTGTATCGCTGCTCCTTGCGCAACAACCTCATCCGGGTTAACTCCTTTATTAGGCTCTTTACCAAAAAAGTTTTTTACAGTTTCTATTACTTTTGGCATTCTTGTCATCCCACCAACTAACACTACCTCATCAATTTCACCTGCACTTAAGCCTGCATCCTTGAGAGCCGCATCACATGGTTTAATCGTTTTTTCAATTAAATCATCAACAAGTGTTTCAAGTTTTGCTCTTGTTACTTTGATATTTAAATGTTTCGGTCCTGACTGGTCAGCTGTAATAAATGGTAAATTAATTTCTGTTTGAGAGGTTGAAGATAATTCAATTTTAGCTTTTTCAGCTGACTCTTTTAATCTTTGGAGCGCTAACTTGTCTTGAGTAAGATCAATATTATTTTCTTTTTTAAATTCTTCAGCAAGGTAATTTAAAAGGCGAGTATCGAAATCTTCTCCACCTAAAAAGGTATCTCCATTTGTTGACTTAACTTCAAAAACACCGTCGCCAATTTCTAGAATTGAAATATCGAAAGTTCCACCGCCCAAATCATAAACAGCAATTGTCTTACCATCTTTTTTATCTAGACCATAGGCAAGTGCTGCAGCTGTTGGCTCATTAACAATTCTCTCAACTTCAAGACCAGCTATTTTACCAGCATCTTTTGTAGCCTGTCTTTGGGCGTCATTAAAATATGCAGGCACTGTAATAACAGCCTTCTCAACTTTTTCTCCTAAATATCGCTCTGCATCTTCCTTTAATTTTTGTAATACAAACGCAGAAATTTGTGATGGTGAGTATTTTTCAGAGCCAGATTCAACCCAAGCATCACCATTTTCAGATTTAATTATTTTAAATGGTACCATATCAGCATCTTTTTTGACCATTGGATCCTCAAAAGATCTTCCAATTAAACGCTTGATCGCAAAGAACGTATTCTCAGGGTTTGTCACACCTTGCCTTTTTGCAGGCTGACCAACTAATTTTTCGTCATCACCACCGAAACTAATAATAGATGGCGTCGTGCGTGAACCCTCAGCATTTTCAATAACCTTAGGGTCCTTGCCGTCCATTATTGAGATGCAACTATTTGTTGTACCTAGATCTATTCCTATTACTTTTGCCATTTTTAAATAAATATTTGAAATACATATGGGTAGTTGTTTTACTCATACAACCCCTTCCAAAAAAAAAGTGTATAAAGATTTAAAAAATCATTTTTTTGCTATCTTATTGATTTTAGTCGTTTTTTTTCTTTATAACCCCAACCAGCGCTGGTCTTAGTAGTCGTTCACCTATTTTATAACCTTCTTGAACTACCTCTGCTATTGTACCCGGTTCTTGCTCATCTTTCTGAACTTCAAACATTGCTTGGTGTATGTTGGGGTCAAATTGCTCACCCATAGATTTAACTTGCTCAATTTTAAATTTCTCAAAAGTTGAAATAATTTGTTTTTCAGTAAGTTCTATACCTTCTAATAATTGTGATATTTCACTCGATTTTTCTCTCACTTCTTCAAGATTAGCTGTTGCCATTGCCCTCTGTAGATTATCAAGTACAGAAAGTATTTCTTTAGCGAATTCAGAAATTACATAGTTACTAAGATCCTCTTTTTCTCTATCAAATCTTTTTCTGAGATTTTCATTATCAGCGAGGCTAGTTAAAAGCTTACTTTCTAGTTGTTTAATTTTATCGTCAGGGCTAATAGTCTCTTTATCGTCATTTTGTTCAGTAGAAACATCCACCTTTGTAGATTTTTGATTTAAGGTCTTTTTATTTTTAGCCATAGCAAAAACACATTTTTTGTCTATGTAATGATCTATATTATTTTCGTCAATACATTGTATAATTTAAATTCAAATGAGAAAAAATAGGAATATCAATCAACTGAGAGATATAGAAATAGTCCCTAATTTCTCCCCTTATCCAGAAGGCTCCTGTCTAATTAAGTGTGGTAATACCCATGTCGTCTGTAGCGCTTCACTAGATCAAAATATACCAAGATGGTTAAAAAATTCAGGTTCAGGTTGGGTTACTGCAGAATATGGAATGATACCTCGATCTACTTCAGAGAGAATGTCTAGGGAAGCTGCAAGAGGTAAACAGTCAGGCAGAACTCAAGAAATTCAAAGATTGATTGGAAGGTCTCTTAGATCTGTAATTGACTTAGAGGAGTTAAAAGACTTACAAATCATAATTGACTGTGATGTTATACAAGCAGATGGAGGGACTAGAACAGCATCAATATCAGGAGCATTTGTTGCACTTCAACTCTGTATATACAAGATGTTAAATAAAAAAATTATAAAAAAAAATCCACTAAGAGAAAGTGTTGCCGCAATTAGTTGTGGTATTATAAATGGTGAGCCTCTTTTAGATTTAGATTTTGATGAGGATCAAAATGCAGGGGTGGACGCCAACTTTGTGATCACGGAAACTGGTAAATTGGTTGAGGTACAAATGACTTCAGAAAAACAACTTTGTTCTGAGGAATCTTTTAATACCATGTTACAACTTGCAAAATCAGGAGTTAAAGAAATTATTCACATGCAAAAGAAAATAGTTAGTGGTTAAAATTATTAAGGAAATAGTTATTGCCAGTCATAACGAGGGTAAGGTAAAAGAAATAAGATCACTTTTAAAGCCGCTAGGTTTTAAAATTTATTCAGCAAAAAAATTTAAAATTAATGAACCTATAGAAAATGGTAAAACTTTTAGTGAAAATTCTCTAATTAAATCAAGAAATGCCTCATTAAAATCTGGTATTCCTGCTATAGCTGATGATAGTGGTCTTTGTGTTTTGTCATTAAACAACGATCCAGGAATTTATTCTGCACGTTGGGCAGGTAAATCAAAGAACTTTAATCATGCTATGGAAAAAATAGAAAAAAAGATGATCAAAAATAAATTATTTAATAAGTCATCCAGAAGAGCATTTTTTTGTTGCGCTTTGTCAATTTACTTTCCTAATAATTATTTCAGGGTATTTGAAGGTAAAAAATATGGACATATACAATTCCCAGCATCAGGAATAAACGGATTTGGATATGATCCAATCTTTATTCCAAAAGGGTACAAGAAGACATTTGGTGAGATGAACTTTAATTATAAAGAGAGAATAAGTCATAGATCAATTGCGTTTAAGAAAATGAAAAGATTTTTAAAGCAGTATAAGTTTTAATTTAATAGAATAAACTTTTGATTTTTAATTTTATATATATTCGGATTGCGTAATACCTTCCCATTTGCACTCATTTTAAACCATCCGTTGATGCCAATAAATCCACTATTTGTGTATAGTCGGTCAACTTTAAATATCTTTTTTTCTGAATGAAGTTTACTTATTAGTCCAACGATATCGTAAACTAAAGTTGATATTGAATGAGGTTGAGATTTAAAAAAATTGAAATATTCCTCTTCAAATTTTTTTTTGTTATTTATATTAAGTGATGTGAAATAACTATTATCTAAACCAGGTTCTTTCAACGACAAATTTTGAGCCCATAGCGAATTTCCTACATATTGTATTTTTTTTGGATCAACATCGTAATATGGAAGTATAGAGCTAAGGTTTGATAACTCATCAAAACTTTGTGTAAAAATTAACAACGCTTCAAAATCTAGTTCACCATAGGTATCCAATTTATAAAGTTTTTTTAACTCTTTCATTGCTTGATCAGAATTATCATTCTCAAGTTCCTTAATTTTATTCTTAAGGTTAATTTTCCTGTTTTCATAATTTGATATTTTTTTTGAAATATC